>CAJTEY010000015.1 GCA_910575775.1 Lachnospiraceae bacterium
TTGATGCCCTAAAAAAATCTGTCAGTGATGGTAAATCAGCAGTCGCCGCTTCCATCACTGCAAAGGGCATTGCCACGGCGGCTGATGCGGCGTTTGCCACAATGGCAAATAATATTAACAAAATAATTAATGTGTTTGATATACCACCAAAAGAGCCGTTTAAATTTACGCATTCTGTAGGACAATATCGAATAGCCGTTATAAAAACTTGTTTCCATAATATTCATTTAGGGATAACCGTTAATTCTACTGGAAAAGTTATTAGAGATACATATAGTAAAGTTTTCGGTATCAAACCAACTATTTCTACCGATATAACGAAATCAACTGCATTGATCATGAGTCATTTTATAACGAATGCGACAGCTGACAGGCCCGATAGTGGATTGTACCGATTGACATGGACACCAACAGACGCAGACCATCCGTCATTGGTTGAGAGCAGCCACACTTATGCATATCTAATCTTTAGATATGCGGCAAATACTTTGTCTGAATGTACATTCTGTGTTAAATGGGAGGCAAACTAAAATAGAGGCGGCTGTATTGTCTAAAAAAGGAAAGTGTACACCACATCAGCAGTGTACACTTTCCCTTTTTTGATGGCATTATAATTTTATACCCGATACCGTTCCTCACCCAAACTTCGCAATATCATAAGTGAGCGTGATATCCTTCTCCCCGTAAAGCTTGAAATAGTTCTGCACGATACGGTCCGTCACCACACGCACATTTTCCCGTCCCGTTCCTAAAAGGATCACCAGGAACTGGGAACTGCTGTACCTTGCACCCACATCCACGCCGCGCAGGGATTTGCAGATTGCCTGCTCCATACACTGCATGGCTGTCTCCATACGCTCCAGCTTCACCTCGCTGCCGTCTGAAGAAAACAGGGTAAAGAGCAGAAGCTGTGTCTCTTTCTTGCTCCGTATCGACATATGCTTCACAAAATCGTACACATGTTTGAACTCATCGTAATCTACCTGGAACGCGCCCTTATAGGTCTCCTGGTTCTTAATGGCATCCATAATCTTATCCAGATCACTCTGGGATTGTTCCGGAGTCCGCAGGATACCGGCTTTCTGGAAGAAATCGTAATGCCTGCCTCTGTTCTGTTTTACCAGATAGAGTGCCTTGTCCGCTCTTCTGAACAGCTCCTCAAACTCTCTTCCGTCCGTCCCGGAGATACTGATACCCACAGAAAGCTCGGCATCCTTAAGTACCTCTGTCTCTTCCTGCTTTTTGTGGAAAGCTTCCAAAAGCTCTTCCACCTTGTGCGTAACAGCTTCCTCGTCTGTCACCCCCGGCAGATAATACAGGAACTCATCCCCGCCGGTACGGCACACAATCTCGTTCTCGCAGACTTCCTTCAGCACATCCGCCACTGTTTTCAACGCATAGTCCCCCATCAGGTGACCGTGCACATCATTAATCTGTCTGAAATGATCCAGGTCTATCAGCATTAAGGTGCCGCCCTCTGCACGCAGGCTTAAGGTAATATCGTGTTCTCCCTTGTATCTGCTCAGAAGCCCTGTCAGATAATCGACAGGTGACTCCAATACATTCTCGGTTCCCATGGCAATGCCCATGATCTTGCCGCTGTCAAAAATCGGCGTCGCCAGATCTTCCTCCGGCATCCACATTTTCTCTAAAGCGCCCTCTTTAATAAGACCTACAAAAATATCCACCAGCTCAGGATCCCACTGGCTTCCCTTTCCTTTCTCAAGTTCCTGCATGACCACATCGTCATTCAGTCTCCTGCGGTAAACCCGGTTGCTGGTCATGGCATCATAGGAATCCACCAGACCGATCACCCTTGCAACCAGAGGAATTGATTCTCCCTTTAACCCTTCCGGATACCCCTTCCCATCGTAACGCTCATGGTGGTATTTCGCACCCACATTGACATTAGGAAACATCTTGAAGTCATTTAATATCTCAGCGCCTACAAGGGTGTGCCCCTTGATCAGGCGAAACTCCACATCTGTCAGCTTAAAGGGCTTATTGAGCACAGCGTCGGGCACGCCGATCTTTCCCACATCATGCAGCATCGCCACATAATAAATATTCTGGATCTCCTCATCGGACCAGCCCAGACGCTGCGCCAGAAGCTCTGTATACGCTGCCACCCGCATGGAGTGTCCTTTTGTATAGTCATCCTTCGCATCCACTGTATTGGCAACCGTCATAATCGCCTGGATCGTGATGCGTTCCATCTCCTTTGTCTTTTCATCCAGCCTGCGCTGCAAATCTTTCCGATAACCGTCCAGTTCAATGGTGCTTCTGATCCTGCTGAGCATGATATTCGGTTCAAAGGGTTTGGAAATGTAATCACATGCCCCCACACGGAAACACTCAATCTCCGTCTCTGCGCTGCGGTCAGCCGTCAGAAAGATCACAGGAATCTTACACCAGCGGGCATCCTTCTGCAATGTCGCCATCACCTCAAAACCACCGATCTCCGGCATATTGATGTCCAGAAGAATCAGATCCGGCATGTGACGCTCCAGATACTTAAATGCCTGTTTTCCCGAATTTACGGCAACTGCCTTGTACTCTCCTTCAAGGAGTTTTTGCGCCGTAGACAGCGTCAGTCTGTCATCATCGACAATCAAGATTATTTTTTTCATTTGTCCCCCATATTAACTATGTAACACACGCCTTCTTTTTTATTTATTATACGCGCACCAGAGACAAAAAGCAAACATATCTCCGATTGATCCCTTGTATTTTGGCATCAGTTATCCTTGCTCATCTCCTTTTTCAGACGCCGCATAATTTTCTTTTCCAGTCTGGAGATATAGGACTGCGAAATCCCAAGCAGCTCCGCCACCTCCTTCTGCGTCAGTTCCTTCCCGTCCGCATTCCCGATTCCAAAACGCAGGCGGATGATCGTCTGCTCCCGCTCGGACAGCTTGGCAATTGCCCGGATCAGCAGTTTTCTCTCCACTTCATCCTCCAGATCCTTATAAATGACATCCTCGTCCGTCCCCAGAATATCCGAAAGGAGAAGCTCATTGCCGTCCCAGTCCACGTTCAGCGGCTCATCGATGGAAACTTCCATCCGATGCTTGTTATTTCTTCTCAGGTACATCAGAATTTCATTCTCAATACAGCGCGATGCGTAAGTCGCCAGCTTGATATTCTTTCCCGGATTAAAGGTGTTGATGGACTTGATCAGTCCGATGGTTCCGATGGAAATCAGATCCTCCACCCCCACTCCCGTATTGTCAAACTTTTTCGCGATATACACCACCAGTCTCAAGTTATGTTCTATCAGAATCGATTTTGCCTCATCCTCATATTCCGTTCCCAGGTCGCTGATAATCTCATTTTCCTTCTCGCTTTCGAGAGGCGGCGGCAGTACCTCTGCCCCTCCTATGTAATGAATGTCTCCCTGTCTGGTCATCAGGAACTTCTGGTCCCTGTGCACCATCTTAAACTGAATCTTACCGGGAATTGCCACTTTAAAAACCATCTTTTTTCCTCCTAGTTTTCTAATAGCCCGGGGTGTAATATCATCTGGTACTCACTGTCCTCCGATATTCCCGTATCACAAACCGCAACTATGACATGTTCTCTTTTGAGCGTCCCATCCGTCTCTTCAATCAATATCTCCGGAAGCTCGTAGGCTGAAAGAATCCCACTCTGTTTCCCCACGCTTCTGTACGGAACCACATGAAACTTTTCCTCAGACAGACAGGATGCCATACAGCGTGCCGTCTTCCTGCTGATCACACTCACCGGTGCACCGCTTATAGGATCTGACAGGTGATTGCCCGTATCCACCAGCGCATTTATGCGGATCTCCTGTCCCAGAGACGGCACATAGATGCGCACCTTCCGCATACTGTCATCACGGCGTCTCAGAAGCCATCGCAAAATGACACGCAGAAACAGATAGGACAAAGCGCCCGCCGCCAGGGTTAAGAAAAGACCTCCGCTCCCCTTCATAACGGTTCTTAAGCGATTCAGAATCCATATCATACCGCCGCCTAAAAAAAAGCCGGCGGCAGCCATCGACAGGGACGCTTTGAAAAGACTGCGTACACCGTGTATCTGATAGGTGAGGCACATCATACACATACTGACAGGCACCGAACCGAGTAAAAGCCTGCCTCCCACCGAGAAAACAGGCAGCATCAAAAACAGGCAGCTCATCCCGGCTCCCACCGCCGCTCCCAGCCATCTCTTCCGGCGCGTGGCAGTACGCCGCATAATTTGTCCGGCCAGGGACAGCAGATACAGATCAGTCGTCATCTGCAGGATGAAAACACTGTCAATATATAATTTGTAATACACATTCCACCTCCGTATTTCCTCTTCATTATAGAAAATACGGTCTGCATATTCTGTCACAATCAAGGAGCATTTCCCCTATTTTTCCAGACACATAACAACAAAGAAAAACAAAGTTCGAGCGGGAAAGCTTTTATTCCCGCTCGCCGCGCGCCCCATGCGCCGCTTCTGCGGCATACTTCCTCTGCGTGGGGCTGCGCAAAAAACCACAGGATATTCTCCTGTGGTATTTCACATCTTTCCATATTATCATAAAATTCTATTTTCTAAGGAAGCTCGGGATATCCAGCGATTTTTCCTCCACGGAGCTCTTGATGTCGTTGGTCTTCTGGATACCGATCGGCTTAAGCCCTGCCTGCGTCTTAGCCTGTCCGCCCTGTCCGGTAGCCGGCTGTTTCAGTCCCAGATTTGCTGCGGCAAACGCGCTAAGGCCTGCGCCCGCTCCTACCGTGCTCTTTCCCTGCAGGGAGGTGGGGGTTATGTATCCGCTCTTAAAGCCGAGGCCTGCGCCCTGTCTGCCCGCCTTCTCCTCAATGCCTGTAGCGATAATGGTGACATTACAGGTGTCTGTCATGCTGGAATCATACATTGCACCGAAGATGATATTCACCTCATCGCCCGTAAGCGCTCTCACATAATCGGAAGCGTCGGATGCATCCGCCAGGGAGATATCACCCGATACATTGATAATCACATGAGTCGCCCCTGTAATGGTCGTCTCAAGAAGCGGACTCTCCACCGCCATCTTAGCGGCCTCCGCTGCCTTGTCATCGCCCTTGCCTGTGCCGATACCGATATGCGCGATACCCTTATCCTTCATAACCGTCTGCACATCCGCGAAATCCAGATTGATGATGGCAGGCATATTAATCAGATCCGTAATGCCCTGTACCGCCTGCTGAAGCACTTCATCCGCCTTCTTAAGAGCCTCCGGCATGGTTGTACGCCTGTCCACAATCTCAAGAAGCTTGTCGTTTGGAATCACGATCAAGGTATCTACATTGTCCTTAATTTTCTCAATCCCGGACAGAGCATTGGTCATGCGCGCCTTCGCCTCAAAGCGGAAGGGTTTCGTCACCACACCGACAGTCAGAATGCCCATATCCTTCGCAAGCTTGGCCACCACAGGAGCCGCACCCGTTCCGGTGCCGCCGCCCATGCCGCAGGTGACAAACACCATGTCCGCTCCCTTCAATGCCTGCGCAACCTCTTCGGAGCTCTCCTCCGCAGCCTTCTCACCGATCTCCGGCTTCGCACCCGCGCCAAGCCCCTTGGTCAGCTTTTCTCCGATCTGCAGCAGTCTGGTTGCCCTGCAGAGCTGCAACGCCTGCTTATCCGTATTGATACCAATAAACTCTACACCGTCTATCTCTTCATCTATCATTCTATTAACAGCGTTGTTGCCCGCGCCGCCGACACCGACGACAATAATCTTCGCAGCAGACTCCGCTTCATTTGACTTAATCTCCAGCAAGGTGATTCCTCCTTCTACTTCCGCAAACTCCATGCAAAATCATATACTTTATCATATAATTAATTTCCAAACTTCGCAAGCCATTTTTTTCTTTTTGTCCCTTTTTGCACCGATTTTTCCGAATTACTTTTCCCTCAATCCTGCTCAAAGCTGTATGTTTTCGTATCTTCACTGTAATCACGCATATCTAAAGTACCACTTTTTCCCAACAGATCCGGCAGAATATACTGCAGTTTCATAATCTTCTCGTCGATATCTTTGTTTTCCCCAAGTGCGATCTTCGCCTCTCCGAAATACAATGTCACCTCATAGGCACTGTTAAAATAAATCCTGTCCGCCGTGAGGGAATACTTCGCAAGCTGCTGGGTAATATTCAGAATCTCGTCAAACAACTCCGGCTTGTCCACCGGCAGAGGCTCATGCAAAATCACATGATCGAAGGAAAGCCCCGTCACCTGCGGGATTCCGGCAGTTTCCTCCATGGAAGTCTCCACCACAATGCCGTCCTTGTCAAAATACACATAGCGCCCAAGATACCTGACATAACCTGCCAGCGCCTTCTCATACACCGTGATGCGGATTGTATCTTTCGCCTCGATATCCACATCCATAGTCTCAACGAAAGGGACGCCCTCGATTCCTTTATCACGGTATTTCAGGGAGAGAAACAGGGAATTGTTCCCAAATCTGCCCCCCATCACCATCTCCATAATCTCTTCATTCGTATAGTGGATGCTGCCATCCACATAAACCGTTGTCACCTTATAATTATTGATAATATAAAGATAGCCCCCTGCAAGAATCAGAAAAAGGGAAAGAAAGACCGTCAGCAGAATCCCCATCCGCCTCGCTTTTCCAAAGCGGAGCTTTTCCAGCCTTTCCTCCCGTTTCCTCAGCTTACGTTTCTTCTTTTTTGCCTCTTCCTTATCCCCATTCTTAATCAGCCGCAGATTCGGATTCGTCTTTTTTTTCTTTTTTACGGTTTTCTTATCGCTCATCTGCAGACCTCATTTTTCCATAGTGCGGGGAATGCCGCTTTTCAACACCTCTCCACACAGAGAATGCCGCTTTTTGGCATTCTCTCACGCGAGACTTAGAACTTCTCCGCGAAATGCCCTCTGGCATGAGCGGCTAGAAGTTCTTCTCGCGTTGTTATGCAAGCTCTATATCCGCGCCCAGCTCCCGCAGGCTGCGTGTAATGTCTTCATATCCCCGGTCAATATAATGGCGGTTTGTCACGATGCCTGTGCCCTCCGCCGCCAGCGCCGCAACGACCAGCGCCGCACCGCCGCGCAGCTCCTGCGCCTCCACAATGGTGTTGCAAAGCCTCCTGCCGCCCCGGATGCAGGCACATTTTCCCCGTACCCGGATATCGGCCCCCATTTTCACAAGCTCGGGCACAATTCGGAATCGGTTCTCAAAAACCGTCTCCTCAATCTGCCCGCCCTGTCCGGATATAGCCATAGCCGCCATAAAAAGAGACTGCAAATCCGTGGGAAATCCCGGATAAACCGCTGTCACCAGACTCTCCTCAAGCCTTCGGCAGGCCCGGCCTTCCACCAGCAGGCCATTCCGGGACGGCATAAGGCGCACGCCCATCTGCCGGGCGCAGGCAAGCACGCTCTCCATCTGTTCACAGGGCGCATCCTCCAGAAAGACACGGCCGCCCGCACACATGCATGCCGCCAGATATGTGCCCGCCACAATCCGATCAGCCGGCACACAAAAGCGCACCGGGCAGAGCTTTTTCACGCCCTCAATCACCAGGCGGTCTGTCCCTGCACCGCTTATCTTACCTCCGGCGCTGATCAGAAAATCACACAACGCCTGTATCTCCGGCTCTCTGGCCGCCGGGTGGATCACGGTCTCTCCCTCCGCCAAAACTGCCGCCAAAATCAGATTTTCCGTCACACCCACGCTGACAAAAGGCAGCTCATGCACTGTGCCTCGAAGTCTCCCGGCCCTGGCACAAAACCCCTCCGGCCCCTCCATAATCTCCACACCCATGCGCCTCAGCGCGCACAGATGCTGGTCAATGGGCCGCTTCCCGATCACGCAGCCTCCCGGATACTCCATGGCCACCTCGCCCATGCGGGCAAGCAGTGCGCCAAGAAGCATGATCGAAGAGCGCATCACGCCTACAGAGTCGGCCGGCATGTCGCACTCGGCCACCCCGCATGTGTCGATACGGATCACATCCGCTTTTCTGCAGACCCGGCATCCCAGACTTTCCAGCAGCCGAAGCATATGGTATACATCCGATATATCCGGGCAGTTTACAATCTCACAGGTACCGTCTATCAAAAGTGTCGCCGCCAGAATCGGCAGCGAGGCATTTTTTGACCCTTGTATCTTCGTCTGTCCCGAAAGACAGTTTCCACCATAGATACGAACAGCGTCCATAAACTTACCTCTGTTTTTATTTATGACCTATTCTATCTATATGGATTTCCGATCAAAAATTATCTTGTCCTCATAAATCTTTCAGGTGGATCCCCTTGGCCACGCTCAAAGTAATCCCTATTTCAATCAGCAGGAACATGACGGAAGAACCGCCGTAACTGATGAAGGGAAGGGAAATGCCCGTATTGGGAATTGAGTTCGTAACCACGGCAATATTCAGAATGACCTGAACGGCAATGTGGCCCAACACTCCCACCACCAGCAGCGCACCGTAGAGATCCGCCGCATTGTTGGCAATGATCATCAGACGCCAGATCAGCATCAGAAACATGATGATAACGGCAATCCCGCCGAACAGTCCCAGTTCCTCGCAGATAATGGAGAAGATCATATCGTTCTGCGCCTCCGGCAGAAACCCTCTCTTCTGCATGCTCTGCCCCAGTCCCTTGCCGAGCACGCCGCCGCTTCCGATGGCATAGAGCGCCTGCAGTGTCTGGAAACCGGTATCGCTGGAGTACGCCTCCGGGTCAAGCCATGCGAGCACACGGGCACCGCGGAAATCCAGATCATCCACATGGGCCTGAGCCGTCTGTACCACATAGAAAACCGCCGCCGCTGCTCCCGCAAGCGTAATCAGTCCCAGAAGAAAGAACCGCTTATAATCCGGGCAGGACACAAACAACATCAGAACAGCAATCGCCATAACAATAATTGCAGAGCTTAAGTTATTGGTAATCTGCCAGATCATCAGCGCTATCGGCATCGGGATAGCCAATACAAGAATAAAGCCTTTATTGCTTCGTATCTGCTTTCCCATTTTGCAGATCAGGCTGGATAAAAACAGGATCATGCCCAGTTTCGCCACCTCCGCCACCTGCAGGGAGATCGGACCTATGTAAAGCCAGCGCGTTGCGCCGCCGGAGCTGTAACCGAAAGGAATAATCAGTAAAATCAGCACGGCGGAGCCGATATAGGCCGGCACCGCGAACCGTTCCCAGAAATGGTAAGGAATGTTCGCCACCACCATCATGGCAATCAGTCCCAGAATGGATGCAAAAAGCTGCTGCCGCAAATATTTGGTCGAGTCCCCCAGCTTTAAGTTCGCCTCGTAGGAGCTTGAGGAAAACACCATAACCATGCCGAAGCCCACAAGAAAGAGCACGATAAACAGCAGGCTGTAATCCATAAAGCTCTCACCCTTTTGTTGTCTTCTACGGGATGCGTTTCTCTGCGCCACTAACAACTCTCCTCCATCCGATTTACCAGTTCCTTAAACCGCTGTCCCCTCACTTCGTAGTTCGGGAACATCCCCCAGCTCGCGCAGGCAGGAGACAGTAAAACTGCATCCCCCGGTTCCGCCTTCTCCACACATACTTCAAAGGCCTCCTCAAAGGTATCCGCCAGCACGATATCCTGAAGCCCGTGCTCTCGCGCGCAGGCCGCTATCTTCTCCCTTGTCTGCCCAATCAGCACCAGACATTTCACCTTGCCGTCAAAAGCTTCCAGCCACTCGTCATAATCGCTCTGCTTATCGTAACCACCGCCGATCAGCACTGTGGGCCGGTTCATCGCCCGGATTCCCTGAATGGCCGCGTCGGGATTCGTTCCCTTGGAGTCATTGTAATAGTCTACTCCCCTCTTTTCGGCCACAAACTCAATCCTGTGCTCCACCGGCGCAAACTCCCTGATTACCGGCAGAACTTCCTCCATCGGCACGCCACAGGCCGTCGTAACCGCCATTGCCGCCATCACGTTCTCCACATTGCAGACACCCACCAGCTTCATGTCATGTATATCCATGAGTCTTTCGCTCACCCCGTCTTGTGCCCAAAAGATTTCCTCCCCTTCCAGATAAAACCCGTTCTCCAGCTTTCTCTCCGAAGAAAACCACACTACCCGTGCCGGACACCGCTCCCCGAAAGTCCTCGTGTAACTGTTTTCATAATTCAGGACACAGGTCTCCGCCTTCGTCTGGTTTTTACAGACGGCTTCCTTCGCCGCCGCGTAATTTTCCATCGTGTGATGGCGGTTTAAATGATCCGGCGTGATGTTTAAGATCGCGGAAACCTTCGGCTGAAACCGATCAATCGTCTCCAGCTGGAAGCTGCTGATCTCCGCAACCGTCACGGTCTCTTCCGTTGAGTCAAGCGCCGTCAGGGTATACGGGTTTCCGATATTTCCCACCACGTCCACATCCTTGCAGTGGGCCGCCATGATCGCCCCCACCAGAGAAGTGGTGGTGGTCTTTCCGTTTGTCCCTGTAATGGCGATCACCGTCCCCTTCCCCATCTCATAGGCAAGCTCGATCTCGCCCCAGATCTTCACATTCCTTTTTCGGAAATCCTCCACAAAATCCGTATCCGTAGGAACGCCTGGACTTAAAACGACAAGCTCCACTGAGGCTTTCTGCTCCTTGGACAATGTGCCGATCACAATTTCCGCCTCCGTGCCGGGTGTCAGTTTCCCCCGCACTTCCTCCGGTGTCAGCTTCTCGTTTTCATCAAAAAGTAAGGGCTTCGCCCCTGCATGGCATAAAGCTTTCACAGCCCCGGTTCCGCTTAAGCCGGAACCGACCACCAGCACATGTTTCCCCTGTAAATCCATAACATCCTCCATAATTCCATTATACGGAATCGCAAATCAGTGCGGAGAATGCCGCTTTTCAGGCATTCTCCTGCGTGAGACTTAGAACTTCTTCGCGAAGCAGCCCTTGCTGCGAGTGATTAGAAGTTCTTCTCACGCTACCCCCATCAACGCCACAAGGCACAGCAGCGCCGTCACAATCGAAAATACGGCCACCACCCGTGTTTCCGACCATCCGCACAGCTCAAAATGGTGGTGAATCGGCGCCATCTTAAAGATCCGCCTGCCGCCTGTCATTTTAAAATAAGTCACCTGTATGATAACCGACAGTACCTCAATCATGTAGATAAAGCCCACAATCACGATAAAGAGCGGCATCTGCATCATAATAGCCGTGGCCGCAACGAACCCGCCGAGGGCAAGTGAGCCGGTATCTCCCATAAAAACGCTTGCCGGATGCACATTGAAGAGAAGGAAACCCAAAAGCGCACCTACCACCGCACAGGTAATCGGCTCAATCCCACTGTCCGTCCCGATCGCCACCACCGTAAAGAAGGTCGCAACAAGCACTGTCACTGAGCTGGCCAGGCCATCCAGGCCATCCGTAAAGTTTGTGCCGTTCACCGTCCCAATCACCACAAAAAAGAGAATCGGAATATTCGCCCATCCGAAGTCCAGATAGACGCCGTCTAAAAAAGGCACTTTCATCGCCAGCGAGACGTCCGTATACCTTTGCAGGTAAAATACAAAAACACCCGTCACCAAAAACTGCAGGGCAAACTTCTGCCATGCCCGAAGTCCCATAGACCGCTTGAGAACTACCTTGATATAATCGTCCAGAAATCCCACCAGCCCAAAGCCAAGCGTGAGAAACAGCACCGGAATAATGCCCGGATAATCCCTCACAAAAAGAAGGGAGGTAACCACCACGCTCATCAGTATCAGAATACCCCCCATTGTGGGTGTTCCGTTTTTCTTCAGATGACTCTCCGGCCCTTCCGTCCGCTCCGTCTGCCCCACTTTCAACCTTCGCAGAAAGGGGATCACCACCGGCCCCAGAAATACACTGATTGCAAAGGATACCAAAACCGAAATTAAAATGACGCTGTTCATGCTTCCTCCAAAATGATATCATCCAAACTCGCAAACCCGTACTCTCTGTCCGATTTCATCGGACGTTTGCCCGTTAGTACCGCATGAAAAACAAATACTGCTTCAGTCGCAGCTTTTTTGCCGCGACTGTGCTATGTTTTTCATCTGCGGCTATTATTATATTACTTTTCATCCAAATATGGAAGGACATTCTCAAAAAGCTGTCTCACCACAGGCGCAGCAATCTGTCCGCCGTAATAGGTTCCCTTCGGATTATGAATGATTGCCAGTGCCAGAACCTGCGGGTTATCCGCCGGGGCAAAGCCCAGAAAAGAAGCAATGTACTTGCCGCTCCCACGGGGCAGCGTCTGGCTGGTAGCCGTCTTTCCCCCCACCTTGTACCCTTCCACTGCGCCGTTTTTGCCGCTTCCTTCCGCCACCACCTGCTCTAAGATATACCGCATGGTCTCGGACGTCTCGTCGGACACCACATGCTCTCTCACCGGGTAGGTGAAAGACTGGCTGTCACTTCCGTCCGCCCGCACTGCGCGCACTGCAAAATGAGGCGTAATCCGCCTGCCGCCGTTAACGATGGACGCCGCTGTGGTGGCAAGCTGGATCGGCGTAATCTGGAAGGACTGTCCGAAGGAGATGGTGGCAAGCTCCACCGGCCCGATGTTTTCCATCTTGTGCATGATCGTCCCCGCTTCACCCGGCAGGTCGATTCCCGTCTTATCCAGAAGCCCGAACTGCCGGAAGTAGGAGTAATACCGCTCCACGCCTATGCGGAGCCCCACCGTGATAAAGACGGGATTGCAGGAATTCATCGTTCCCTGCACGAAATCCTCCGCCCCGTGGCCTCCCACCTTATGACAGCGAATTTTTCGGTCTTCCACCATGATAAAACCGGGACAGTTGAAAGTATCCGCAGGCTTCACCGCCCCGGATTCCAGCCCCGCAGCCGCCGTGACGATCTTGAAGGTGGAACCCGGCTCGTACGTGTCGTTGATGCAGCCGTTTCTCCACATGGCGTTTAGCAGCTCCTGCCGTTTCTTCTCGGAAAAAGCAAGCGCATCCATACCGTCCGGCAGCGTGTACGGGTTGTTTAAGTCAAACTCCGGTACATCCACCATGGCAAGAATCTCGCCGTTCTGAGGATTCATCACCAGGATGGATACCCGGTCCGCTTCCTTCGTCTCCATGGTCTGTTTCGCAAGCTGGGTGGCGTAGCTCTGGATATTGATATCCAGACTGACATAGAGATCACGGCCGCTCACCGGCTCCACCCGCTCCTCCCCCTCCTCGTCCTGCTCCACACCTTTGGCGTCGGTCACCGTTAAGATCGTTCCCGCTTCTCCCTTCAGATATTCCTCATAAATCACTTCAAGGCCAATAATGCCCTGATTATCCCCGCCAGTAAAGCCGAGTGCCTTGGACGCCAGCGTATCATACGGATAATAGCGTTTATAATCCTCATCCACCTTGACCCCGTCAAGTCCTCTGGCCCTGATGGCATCCCCTACCGATTTTTCCACATTGCTCTTTATTTTTTCAATGGAAGAATATTTCTCCACCCGTTTTCTGACATATTCCTCCGACAGACCCAGCTCTTTTGAAAGGGCGTCGATTACCTCCTCCGCATCCGTAATCTGGCTGTGGATCACGGAGACCGTGCAGACGGTTTTATTGTCCGCCAGGATTTTCCCGTTCGCGTCTATGATACGTCCTCTGGCCGCCTTGATGCTTCTCTCCCTCTCGTGCAGCTCCCTGGCTTTCATCGTATAATACTCAGACTGGAACACCATCAGATAGACCAGTCTTCCTGCCAGTCCAAAGAGTACCAGCACGCACAGAAAAAACACCGTCACCGTCTTGCTTCTGTGGTAAGTTTTATGATTCATCTTGCCTTCTATCAAAGAGAAACCTCACAAAAAGGTATTAATATAATCTATTATCCTTTTTCTGAGGTTATTCTCACTTCCCGCTATTTAAGTTTCCTCTGGCTCATCACCTGTTCCCGGCGGCGGAGCGGGTGCCCACTCGTCACCAGTCCCTTCCCCGGACTCCTCATCTGAAGAATTTCCTCTCCCTATCCTGGTGCCGATCTGTGGGTCATAAAAATCTCCTGTAGCCGGGTCTACCAGATACCCTGTCTCAGGATCCAGGGGGAAATCCCGCCACGCCTCATTGGGTCCTGCCGGTCCATCCTCTGATCCCTCTCCTTCTGTTCCTCCTTCTTCTCCTGCGGGCACGTCGCCTTCCCCGTTTCCGGCGCTGCCTTCCTCTCCCTCCTTCGGAATCGGATTGCCCTCCTCGTCCAGTTCTTCCTCCGGCTCCGCAGTCTGGGGTGTCCTGATCTGAATCTGGAGCTGCTCTAACTCCTCCCGCTCCTTATCGCTCAGCTCCTCCGTCATAAAGATATTCATATAGGGGAGCACTTCCGTTAAGACTTTTTTAACAATTCTGGTGGCGTATTTCGCGTCGTCCTGAAAAACTACATTTGGCCTGTCCACCACCACATAAATGACTACCTGAGGATCATCTGCGGGCGCATATCCCATAAAGGACACCACATACTCGTCATTGCCACGCGGCAGCGTCTCCGCCGTCCCCGTCTTTCCGCCTATCATATAACCCGCAGGCCTTGCCGTATGTCCTGTGCCGTTTTCCCCGCTCACCACCGTGTTGCAGTATTCGATAATCGTATCGCTGGTAGACTGGGAAATGGTCTGCTTCAAAAGTCTTGGCTCAATATTCTCTATGGTAGCGCCGTCCGCCGTCGTAATCCGGCTCGCCACATGGGGCGCATAGTAGTTGCCGCCGTTGATCAGCGAGCAGAAACCTGTAATCACCTGTATCATGGTGGCGTTAAAGCTCTGTCCGAAGGAGTTGGTCGCAAGGTCCGTCATGCCGATATTGTCCTCATGGTAGATCATGCTCGCCGTGCGCGGCTCACCCGCCAGATCAATATTTGTCTTTAATCCAAAGTTAAAGCTGTGCTGATAATTCACAAATTCCGTCTTGCCAAGCGCAAACGCCACATTCATCAGCACCACGTTACAGGAGCGTTCCACGCCCTGCTGCACCGTGAGCGGGCCGTCGCCGAAAGTCTGATGGCACTTGATTTTATAGTCACCCATATGAAGAAACCCTTCGCAGTTGTAAGTCTCGTTGCCGGTGATGGAGCCGCTCTCCAACGCCGCCGCCACCGTAAAGGGCTTGAACACGGAGCCCGGCTCGTAGGCATCCACAATGCAGAAATTTTTCCACAGCGCATTCAAGTGCTGGTACATGACCTCGTCGTTCATCCCCGCGATCGATTCCTGCGTCACATATTCCGCTACGCCGTCCGTCTTAACCCGTTTCCCGTCCTTGTCAAGAAGCGGCATCCCAATCAGATTCTCCGTATTTCTGACGTCGTTTAAGTCAAAGACCGGGTAGCTCGCCATAGCCAGCACGCTGGCGCTGTTCGGATCCATAATGACACAGCCGATATTCTCCGCGCCGTTGCCGGGTCTGGCGTTGTCTTTATACTCCTCATTAAACTCCTTGAGATATTTTTCTACAATGGCCTGAATGTTCGCGTCCAGACTGAGCTGGATGTTGTTGCCGTCCTTCGCCGCAATGGTCGTGCGCTCCAGTGTGGAATCGTCATTGAGATATCCGTATTCCCTGCCGTTTGTGCCGCTTAAAATATTATTATAATACTCCTCCAGCCCATAGGTGCCCGCGTTGTCGCCTGTCGTAAAACCGATCAGGTCACATGCCAGAGAGCCGTTGGGATACTCTCGCTTATACTCGTCCTCGAACCACACGCCCTTGATATTGGCGCCCTGCTCCTCGTCGTCGCAAAATTCCTCAAAGGCTGTTTTCTTCTCATACTCCACCCGCTTCGCCATCACATAGTAAGAGGACTCGGGATGCCCGGCGATGTAGGCACGCACCGCATCCACGTCGATATCGAAGAAACGCTTCAGCGCGTTCAAGGTCGGCTCCAGATACTCCTCTTTGCGCAGCAGCAGCTTAGTGTCCAGAATGACGTTGTAAACCTTGTTGCTCACCGCCAGCACCGTGCCGTTTGCGTCCACAATCTCCCCACGCTTAAAAGGTATTACCGCAGAGTCATACTCCTGATGCGACAATACCTGTTTTTTGTACTCCTCCCCGTTATCCCTGTTGATCAGAAACAGCCGGACACTGAGTCCTGCAAAAGCTGCCAGAATAAACAAAAACAACACAAGCAGTTTTTTCTGCATTTTTATTGTAAATTTCATTACGGAACGTCTTCTACTACCCAAAAAACCACCTGCTTATTCGTGTTGCGGGATTTCCGCCATCTGCTTCACATAGTCACTGTTTTCGCTGGCAAAGGAAATGATCTGACCTTCCCGCGCATACTGCATGCCCAGCTCCTGGATCGCGATCCTTCTGATCTCCTCCAGATCCACGGCACTTGTAATTCTGCTGTAATCCTCCTCATTGGCAACCTTTAAAGCGTTAAGCTCTCTCTCCAGCGTTGCGATGTGCTTCACACTGTTTGTGATATCCGACTGCAGCCCGATATAATACACCAGAATGATGCCGGTGGCAACCAGAGCCGCGCCCAGGAACAAAACGTAGCCGGCGCTCATATGCTTCGCCCTCTCTCTGTTCCTTCTCACACTGTTGTTTACTTTTTTCTTTGGTCTCTCGCCGGTCCTTCTATCCGGCGGTATGTTTCTGACCGTATTGCCACGCACATAGTATGCGCTTTGCCGTGCTGCTGCCATAATTTCCTGTTTCCCCTCTTGATATCGTTCTTACTGACTATTCCCCTTTTCTATCTGCCCTATCAGATAAACGATGCCGTTTACCTTTTCTCAAACACCCGCAGCTTTGCGCTTTTTGCCCGGCTGTTCACCTCCATCTCCTGTTCGGACGGCAGAATCGGTTTTTTCGTAATCACAGTTCCCTTTGATGCCTGTCCACACACGCAGATCGGAAAATCCGGCGGGCAGGTACATGGGTTCTCATTTTTTCGGAAGCTAGATTTCACAATTCGGTCTTCCAGGGAGTGGAAGGTAATCACACAGAGCCTTCCGCCCGGATTCAGAAGGGCAATCAACCCGTCCAGGGAACTTTTAAGCACCTCCAGTTCCCTGTTGCACTCGATCCTGACTGCCTGAAACGTCCGCTTGGAGGGATGTCCTCCCGTGGCACGCATTTTCGCCGGAATCGCCGCCTTTATGATATCATTCAGCTCTCCTGTCGTTTCAAGCGGCTTGTCCTTTCTTGCCGCCACAATATGTTTTGCTATATTTTTCGCAAATTTCTCTTCTCCGTAATCCCGCAGAATCCTTGTAAGATCCGTCTCCGAATATTCGTTGACGATCTCCTTCGCACTCAAAGTCTGTCTCCGATCCATCCTCATGTCAAGCGGCGCGTCGTATCTGTAGGAAAAACCTCGTTCCTCATTATCAAGCTGATAGGAGGAGACGCCCAGATCCAGCACAATGCCGTCCACCCCGTATACGCCGATTCCGGCAAGTGCCTGCGCTGCATTGGCGTAATTGTCACGGATCAAGGTGACCCGCTCTCTGTACGGTTCCAGCCGTTTCCCAGCCGCCGCGATGGCATCCTCGTCCTGGTCAATTCCGATCAGTCTCCCGTTTTCCGCAAGCCTTCCGGCTGCCTCAAAGGCATGTCCGCCTCCGCCGAGTGTGCCGTCCAGATAAATACCCTGGGGGTTGATCTGCAGATTTTCTATGGTTTCCGCAAGGAGCACAGAGGTATGCTTAAATTCCATCTTATCCTTCCCTTTACTATATATCCGAATTGCTCCATTGCCTCACAATTTGCCGCTACCGGCAGCCACGGCTTTATGCCCCGGCCTGTTATATACCAAGTCCAAGCTCCGCCATATGTTCCGCAATCTCATCCATGTCTTCAAAGGACGCGGTCTCTTCGAAGCGTTCCCTGCTCCAGATTTCAATCCGGCTGCCGACACCGACCAGCACCACATCTTTCGTGATTTCCGCAAATTCCCGCAAAACATTGGGAATCAGTATCCGTCCCTGTTTATCTACTTCCGCTTCTGTCGCTCCGGCCAGAAAAAAACGGACAAACTGTCTGGCCTCTTTATTGGTGATGGGCAGGGATCTGAGTTTTTCTTCAAAGCGTTTCCACTCCTCGTTATCATAGACAAACAGGCAGCCGTCCAACCCCTTGGTGACCACAAAAGCGTCTCCCAGGATCTCCCTGAATTTCGAGGGGATGATCAGCCTGCCTTTTGCATCAATTGTGTGATTGTACTCTCCCATGAACATATGCAATCACCCTGCCCGCCTGTAACACCGTACCCTATGTGGTCTGCCACGAAAAGGAATGTTGATACCACTTCATACCACTTCACTCCACTTTTCACCACTTTTACACCAATTCTATATCAATTAATGGGAAAAAGCAAGGGTAATGTGTAAAACTGGTACTTTATTACTGGTGGGAAAACGACAGAAACCGGGTGCTGGTACAAGGTAAGCTGACACAGGCTTTGCTGTGGAAGAAAGGAAAAAGGGAACACAGATATTTCACTCTGTGTTCCCTTTTTCTGCCCTGAATGTGGGTGTTTTATTTTTCTTTTTATAAATTCGGATGAGGATGTCCGCCGCCAAAGCTGTCACAAACAGAATGGCCGCCAGCACCTGCGACACCGCTATGGTTGTGTGGGGAATGAAGAGGGTGTCGGTGCGGATGCCCTCGATCCAGGCCCTGCCCAGGCCGTAGCCGCCCAGATACAGAAGCCACTGCTCTCCCTCGAACTTCTTATGTTTACGGTAAAGCAGCATGACAATGAGCAGCGCAAGATTCCACAGGCTCTCATAGAGGAATGTGGGATGCACCTGAATGTAGTTCGTCCCCTCCGTCATATGGGCGGCTATCTTTTCGGAAATATCTCCCACTCTGACCATCTGCTCCGGCAGTCTCATGGCCAGAAAGCTGTCCGTATACTCCCCAAAAACTTCCCTGTTCGTGAAATTCCCCCATCTGCCGATCACCTGTCCGAGCACCAGACCCGGCACACAGATATCCGCAAGCTGTAAAAAACTCTGCCTTTTCCTCCGGCAGTATATCCATAAAGTCAAAAATGCGGCAATCACCGCGCCGTAAATCGCCAATCCGCCATTTCTCAGATTAAAAATACCCATCAGGTCGTTTTTATATCTGTCCCAGGAAAAAAGCACATAATAGATTCTTGCCCCGATAATGGAAAAAATAATGGCATAAATCGCAAAATCCCAGATCAGATCCGGATCCAGCTTCTCAAGCTTCGCCACCTTTGCCGCAAGAAGCACTCCCGCCAGCACCCCAATGGCTATAATCACACCGTAAAGGGCAATCGGAAAGCCGAAGACCGTGAACGTCTTCGGCACATTCTTCAGATAAATGCCCAGATTGGGAAATGCGATATCCATGTTTCCCATGATATCCTGCATGTCGGACCTCCTATCTATCCGTTTATTCGCAGCTGCCATTCATAGAATGCTGCCGCATTCTATTTCATGTCGGGCATTCGCCCTTTCCGCCTGGCCGCAGCTGCCATTCATAGAATGCTGCCGCATTCTATTTCATGTCGGGCATTCGCCCTTTCCGCCTGGCCACAGCTGCCATTCATAGAATGCTGCCGCATTCTATTTCATGTCGGGCATTCGCCCTATGCCGGCAGACAAGCCAAGCGCTTTGCCTGCAAGCAGTCACGCTCTTGACTTGTCTGCCGACGCAGCTGCTCATTGCTGTCACACGTTAAACCGAAACAGAATCACGTCGCCGTCCTGTACCACATAATCTTTACCTTCCATACCGACAAGCCCTTTTTCCCTGGCCGCCGCAAGGGAACCCTGTTCTAAGAGATCCTTGTAATTGACGACCTCGGCCTTAATAAAGCCGCGCTCGAAATCGGTATGTATCTTTCCCGCCGCCTGGGGCGCTTTCGTGCCAACCTTGATCGTCCATGCTCTGGTCTCATCCTCTCCGGCCGTCAGGAAACTCATAAGCCCAAGCAGCGAATAGCTTGCCCGGATCAGCTTCTGAAGCCCGGACTCCGAAAGTCCCAGGTCTTCAAGGAACATCGCCGTTTCCTCCTCATCCAGCTCCGCAATCTCCTGCTCGATCTGGGCACAGATGACGAACACCTCGCTGTCGGTTTCGGCTGCAAACGCCTGTACTTTCTGTACACCGGCATTGCCCGCGCCGTCATCCGAAAGATCATCCTCCGCCACATTGGCCGCATAAATCACAGGCTTACTGGTGAGCAGATTGTATGAAGCAAGTAACGCAAGCTCGTCCTCATCCTCCGTCTCAAACACCTTCGCGAGCTTTCCTTCTTCCAGATGTGCCTTGATCCGCTCCAGCAATGCATACTCCTTCGCCGCAGTCTTGTCCATCTTGGCAATCTTTGCCGTTTTGGCAATCCTGCGCTCCAGAATCTCTATATCGGAAAAAATCAGCTCCAGATTGATCGTCTCAATGTCCCGGAGCGGGTCGATGGAACCGTCCACATGGACGATATTGGAATCCTCAAAACACCGCACCACATGGACGATGGCGTCCACCTCGCGGATGTTGCTTAAGAACTGGTTGCCAAGCCCCTCTCCCTTGGAGGCTCCCTTTACAAGCCCGGCAATGTCCACGAACTCTATGGTTGCGGGCGTCACCTTCTTGGAATGGTACATATCCCCCAGAAGCTTCAACCGCTCGTCCGGCACCGTCACAATGCCGATGTTCGGGTCGATGGTGCAGAAGGGGTAGTTGGCGGATTCCGCGCCTGCCTTTGTCAGTGAATTAAAAAGGGTGCTTTTTCCCACGTTTGGGAGCCCGACGATTCCTAGTTTCATGTTATTCTATTCCTCCATGTCTCCTCAATTTTATTCTTTCCAGTTGTTATTATTTATATTGAAAATCGTTTCTAAAATTAAGCTTCAGCTAAAAAGCTTTTAATAACTATGATAGTATAGCATAGTAAGGTTTAAAAGTAAAATTTTTCTGGCTCTTTGCCACCTTTCCCGGGGCTTGTTTGCTTTACCCACAAAAATGGCAACACATCATTACCCTGCCTGCTTTAACATCAGCCATGCCCTTTTCCATTTCCGCATCAAACTGTTCTCTGGTAAGAGAGCCGTAATTCAGCAGTTCTGTCTTCGGCAGCTTCATTTCATACGGAATACCTCTCTGCAATACCACCTGCCTTAAAAACATACTCACAGCATTGGACATTGGGTTTCCCAAACGTTCAGGTTGGTTAATATTTACACCAACCTTATCTGTCATATTTCACAATCACACCGCACACTCGATCCAGCTATGGAAACATAATCGTTATTATCTCTATCATTTACTCATTCAAGGTGAGCTGTAAGGTCTGGAAAAATGTATTTTCTCCCATAAATCTATCTGCTTCCTGTCTCCAACGGAACAACTGCCAGTGTCTTCCCTAAAGGCGCCAATACCTTCAAAATCGTATCCAGCTGCGGGCTGGTACTGCCTTTTTCCATTCTTGCTATAACAGGCTGTTTTACCCCGCTTAATTCTTCCAGCTTTTTTTGACTTATCCCCTTTTCCTGCCTCGCCTTTATCAGTTCCCCGATAATAGACACCCTCAGCTCACTCTCCGCTATCTCATCCGGCGTAAGAATACTTTCCATAAATTCCAGAACCTTCCCGCCGACAGCGTCTGTTCCACGCTCATTCAGATCGTCCAGATTCTCTTTCGCCTGTGTCACTGCCTGTGAATATTCTTTATTTATCCTCATAATTTTTCCTCCCTTGATAATCAGCTAAATTTCGTTTTGCCCGTTCTATTTCCTTCTGTGGCGTTTTTTGTGTCCGTTTCTAATTTTATTCAGCTTGATACGGCTGTCTTTATCCTTCTTTGCAGCCAGCTCTGCAATATATTCTTTTACCGGCTCTTTTCCATTCTTATCTTTATAAAAGTGAATCTCGTACAAGTTTATTTTCCTCCTGCTGTAGATAAATTATACCTTAAAGTTATTAAAGAGTCAATAACTTAAAAGTTATTGACTCTTTGTGTTGACACTGCAAGGTATTGAAAACACTAAGATTCATAGACATTTATGAAAATCCGTATTGTCCCTTTCTTCGCCTTCGCTTAACTGCCTGCATACATCCCAATTTATTCTGTTAAAACATGCAAAAGAGAAACAATCTTCCCCACTGCATTCGCTGATTCTATTCAAGTCTCTCCAGTAACATACATTTTTCCCGAATCCAGATTTTTATATATGCTGTACCCTTGCAGAGGAAAGTCTTCCAACTTTTCGGCAGAATCCTCCATAAGCCGGACGTCATAATCATTTTTCACAATTATATAATCAACATGGCTTAAATTCGGATAATAATCACCCGATACATCACACCTGAGCCTCTCATAAGCAAGGTCAATCACATTGTCCTCAAGAAGGGCCTGCATCTCCAAACCATCCATATCACACACAAAAAATTCAACATCCATATACGTGTCAAATAACCGCTTATCTTCCGGGGAAGTATCTTTCCCCTCCGAAAGAAGCAGTATATTCCCCTGTAAATCTTTCAGATATTCATTGGCGTATACTGCCTGCTGCCGCTTCTCCTCCTGAATGCCATACCTGTAATGCCCTGCAAAGATTCCCGCCGCGCTGTTCACAACATTTAATGTGATAAACAAAATGCCAAACAATTTAAGAAACACAGGTTTTCGTTTACACACTACGATAAAGCCGGCAATTACTGCTATCGCAACCAACAGACGCAGCAAAAGCAAAATAATTTCCGATTTACTTATAAACCGTGCAAACAGTTCATAATACAATAATGTTGAATTATCCGCCAGAAAACTTCCTCCACCCGATCCCCCGATCAGCAGCATCGCAAAAATGACAATACCTATCCCCAATATCCGCTGACGATATTGAAGCACTCCTGTTTCTTCTCTCTCCGCATAATCCGCTTTCCTGATCCTGTCTACCATCAAAATATAAAATGGAATGACTAACGGCTCCAGATATCTCATATGAAGCCTCGGTGCCCTGCTGCCAAAGTCTTCTGGAAGCGTTATCATATACGCAATCGTTATACACCCAATCAGAAACGAACACAGCAAAAAGAGATAGAACCAGGATTCCTTCTCTTTCTTCTGAAAAAAAGCGGCCGGCACCAAAACAGGAAATATGCCAAACGCAAGTACACCAAATACTATATCATAAATAAGCCCATACAGCAGATACCGTATTTTTTCCCATGACCATGCTAAATGCAGCACCTGCAAATTAGAACTGCTATAGGAATTGGGCATCCCACTAAACAGGGTTCCTTTCATCAATAAAAAACAGCCCACAAATATCCCGGCAAAAACCACCAGGCAGATTACCCCCCCCCCACACTTTTTCAGTCGTCAGATGAGCAATGCAATACATCAGCCAGACCAGTACATACGCAATCACGAAATACAGAGCTATTTCTTTATTCAGATAAGTCAGATAACACATGACTCCAAGCAGCAAATTTAATGCCAGTCTGACACGGAAATTTTCTGTACAAAAAATACACCATACAATATATATCACCCAGAGCGAAAGAGGCAGATAGATCACTTCACTCATAAAGTATGTTGTATAAACAAACGCTGGAAATGTGATTCCCAGAGCCAGCGTATAATTTATCTCCCTATCTTTTTTTAAATTCTCCCGCACAACCCATAAATTGGAAAGACAGCGCTTGCCATAACCAGGCTGTTAATATATCCGACAGCCCTAATCTGCCCTGCCGTTGATTTCATCCAAAAAGCAGGCATAATGCATATGCTGTACAAAATCTTCTGGAAATCACTTTCCATTCCATGAAGCCTTATCCCCCGTCCTCCTGCCAGACTGCGTCCTATTCCCACATACCGCAGTTCATCCGGATAACCGCTGATTACTTTGAGAAAGTCACTCAATATCCCATAAAAAACAGCACTTATTACAAACAGAACAACACAGACATATACATACTTTTTATCTCCTGTCAGCTTTCTCAACCGTTCTCTCCCTTGTTTCTTCCTATTATTCTTATATAAGTCAAACAGCCATCTGTTTTCTTTATAAATAACGCCTATTCTCCTTCAGCTCCCGGTACAGCGCCATATAATTCTCATACCGCATCCGGCTGATCTTTCCCTCCTCCACTGCCGCCTTGACCTTACAGTCCGGCTCACTGATATGCGCACATCCCCGGAATTTACAGAAAGGCTCATGTTCCCGGAACTCCGGATAATACCAGCCAAGCTCCTCCTTTGTGATCTGCGGCAGTTCCAGAGAGGTAAATCCCGGCGTATCCATGATATAGGTGCTGTCCCTCAGCGCAATGATCTCCGAATGCCTGGTCGTATGCCTGCCCCGCTTGATCTTCTCGCTGATCTCCCCCGTCTCCATCTGTGTTCCGGGAGATAACTGATTGATCAGGGAGGACTTGCCGACGCCGCTCGGTCCTGCCAGCGTGGTGGTCTTTCCCGCCAGCAGCTCACGCACCTGATCCAGCCCCTTATTTTCCAGAACGCTTATAAATAACACTTGATATCCACAAGTCTCATAAGCCCTGCGAAGCGCCTCCTTTTCCTCAGGGGACGCAATGTCTTCTTTGTTAAAGCAGATAATTGTCGGAAGTTTCTGCTGCTCCATACGGATCAGAAAACGATCCAGAAGATTAAAGTTCGGATTCGGTTTCACAATCGCAAAGAGAACCAGCGCCTGATCCACATTGGCCACCGCCGGTCTTACCAGCGCGCTCTTTCGCTGCAGGATGCTGCGTATGTTACCGCACATTTTCGCCTCATCCAGCACGTCCAGCTCAACGTCATCCCCGACCAGGGGCTTGATTCCCTCTTTTCTGAATATTCCTTTTGCCTTGCATTCGTAGATGCCGCGCCCCTCCACATGAACATAGTAGAACCCGGCGATCCCTTTCATTATTTTGCCAGTCATATATTCCAATCCATGCGGGGAATGCTGCACTCCAGGCATTCTCCCGCGCGAAACACAGCGCTTCCAAATCATTTCTGCTGACTATGTTCCGTCCAATGGCGGAACGTCTTTAGAAGCACTTTTCGCGCTACTCTTCCGTGAAGTTAACCTTTCTCTCCACCGTCTTTGTCTCCGTTCCACCGCCCTCAGTCGTTGTCTCCCCGGTCTCGGGATCCGTAATCGTGATGGGTTCCGTCTGCACCGTAAAGGTAAATCGGATGGTACCCGCAGCCGACTTAATTCCCGTATAGTTTACCCCTACAGGAAAAGCGGTGGTCTGTGTATTTAAAAGCTGTGTACCGTCGTCAGCAGTGAGCGTCACTGTTACCTGCATACCGCTCTGGTAAGACGCATCCTCTGTGGGTGCAGTAATTCCCTCGGAATACTTGTAAGTCTTTTGGGACGGCCCGGTGCTGATCCTTAAATCCACGGGTGTGTCTTTGTCCACATAGGAACCGACCGAGTAACTCTGGTAGCAGACCATGCCCGCAAGCGCCGGATCCTCGTGGGGTGTCTCAGTGACGTTTCCGACAGGAAGGCCGCTCTCCGTCAAGGTGACCGTAGCATCCATCTCCGTCATACCAACCACATCCGGCACTCTGACCTTATTGTCCTCCGCACCCTGGCTGACACGTATGGTGATGCTGGAACCTGCGGACGCTGTCGTCCCCGCCTCCGGCGACTGGGAGATAATCATGCCCTTCTCCGCCTGCGGGTCATAGCTCTCCACTACATTTACCACAAATCCTTCCTTCTCCAGAAGCGCTGTGCCTTCCGTCTGAGATTTTCCTGTCGCATCGGGAACCTCTGCACCCTCCGCAGCCTCCGCCACTGTGAGCACAATCGTTGTCCCTTTATCTATCATCAGCCCATCCTGTACGCTGGCGCGAAGCACCGTGCCTGCATCGTACGAGCTGTTTTCCTCGTATTTAATTTCCGGCGAAAGCTCCAAATCCAGGAGCATACGTTTCGCTTCGTCCACATGCATACCGACCACGCGGATCATCTCTACCTGTTCTGTCTCCTGTTCCTGCTCCTTTGGCGATTTTTCCCCACCGAAAGTAAAAACGCCCATCGTCCTGCCAACCAGGAAGATTAAAATACATCCGATCAGCAGAGCCGCCACCACCGCCAATATAGTAGTGATCTTCTCCATCTTTGGATCGTAATCTTCCTCATCGTCGTCCCAGTCTTCATCCTCCTCATCCTCATAGGAGCGCACATGATCCCTGTCCCTGACGTCTTTCTTCAAACGCATGGCTTCATCCATAGAATCCCGGCTATCCGACTGGCGCTTGATCTGCACCATATCCCTGTCCGTTATCATGCGGGTAGACGCCTCCTCGTCCGGGTCTGTCACCTTGACAAAATCCTCATCGGGGCTGATCAGTGACTGCTTTAAATCCACAATCAGCTCAGACATGGACTGGTATCTTCTGTCCGGACTCTTCTGGCAGCACTTAAAGACGATCTGTTCCACACAGACCGGTATCTCCGGCACATAATCCCTTGGTGAAGGAAACTCTTCCTGAATGTGCTTGATCGCTATGGCTACCGTAGTCTCCCCGTTAAAAGGCACCCTGCCCGTAAGCATCTCGAACATGGTAACACCCAGCGAATAGATATCGCTCTTCTCGTCGCTGTAGCCGCCTCTGGCCTGCTCCGGCGAAGTATAGTGCACACTTCCCATGACATTGGACGTGATCGTATTACTGGTGGCGGCCTTGGCAATACCAAAATCCGTCACCTTTACCTTGCCTTCCTTGGAAATAATGATATTCTGCGGCTTGATATCCCTGTGGATAATGTGATTGTTATGTGCCGCCTCTATTCCCATGGAAACCTGAATGGCAATGCTCACCGCCTCCTTGACGGAAAGTCTGGCCTTCTTCTCTATATATTTTTTGAGGGTAATTCCCTCCACAAGTTCCATGACAATGTAGTGATTCTCGCCTTCCTCGCCCACATCATAAACATTGACGATATTGGGGTGCATAAGTCCCGCCGCCGCCTGGGCTTCGATTCGGAACTTTGACACAAAATTGGCGTTTTCACTAAATTCCTGCTTTAAAACCTTCACTGCCACGAAACGATTCAGTTTATGGTCTTTTGCCTTATATACATCTGACATGCCGCCGGTGCCGATCTTTTCCAGAATCTCATACCGGTCAGCGATCATCATTCCAATCTTAATCATGTTCTACCTCGTCTGCTAACGGTTCGATAACGATCACCGATATATTGTCTCTGCCTCCGTTTAAGTTGGCCGTCTCTACCAGTTCTTCTACCCTGTCCCTGAGGCTGCTGCCGTTTTTTAAAATCCGGCATATCGTCTCGTCGTCCACCATGTTAGTCAAACCATCTGAACAAAGTAAAACCATATCTCCTGTCTGTAATTCCAGATTGAAAAAATCAACCTCCACGTCATCCTTTGCACCCACCGCACGAGTAATGATATTTTTATCGGGATGGTTTCTGGCTTCCTCGCGGTTAATCCCACCCATTCGGACCATTTCCTCCACCAGGGAATGATCCACCGTAATCTGCCGCATCTCGCCGCCTATTACATAAAGCCTGCTGTCCCCCACATTCGCCACTTCCAGAAAGCGGCCAATACATGTAGCAGCGACAAACGTTGTTCCCATACCGTTTAAGGAGTAATCCTCGCTGGCCTTCTTGCGCAGAATCTCGTTTGCCTTAGAGATGGCGTGATCCAGTATCTTCTCCGGGTTCTTCTCGAAAGACGCTGCCGCTTCCCCGACAACGGTTTCCACCGCAAGGCCGGAAGCATAGTCCCCCGCCTTATGGCCGCCCATTCCATCCGCCACAATAAAAAGATTCGGCAGATTCCCGACAGGCGACTCATTGCAATAAATAAAATCCTGATTTAATTGTCTTCTTCGCCCGATATCTGTCAGCGCATAAGACTTTAACACGGCGTTTTCCTCCGTTTTGTAATAATTTGCATATTTTACCAATTACCCATGTTAGCATATTCCCTGTTAAAGAGCAAGCTATTTAAACCGCATTCCCCCGCAGCAGCCGTTCAGCCCGATTTACCATTCATCTTCGTTCCGGCTGGACTGTTATCCAAAAACCGCCGCCTGAGCTGGCCGCAGGCGCCGTCGATATCCCTGCCCATCTCCCTGCGGACGGTGGCGTTAATCCCTTTTTTCTCAAGAATGGCCGCAAACGCCTCCACCGCCTGCCTCTCCGACTGCACATAATCCCTTTCCCTGACAGGGTTCACCGGGATCAGGTTCACATGACAGTTCAGCCCGCGAATCAGAGCCGCCAGCGTCTCCGCATCCTTTCTTGTATCGTTTACGTTCCGCACCAGGCTGTACTCAAAAGTAATCCGCCGTCCGGTCTGCTCAAAATAGTAAGCACAGCAATCCATCAACTCCGCCAGCGAATACTGGTTGGCAATCGGCATCAGCTCCCGCCGCTTTTCATCGGTGGCCGCGTGAAGGGACAGGGCCAGCGTAATCTGCAATTTCTCCTGTGCAAGGCTTCGCATCGCAGGGACAATCCCGCAGGTGGAAACCGTCACATTTCTCTGGCTTATGTGCAGGCCGTTTTCATCCGTCAGCAGCGTGATAAACCGCAGAAGATTTTCGTAATTGTCAAGCGGCTCCCCACTTCCCATCAGCACCACATTGGAAACCCGCTCCCCCGTCTCCAGCGTGATGGCATAGATCTGGTCAAGCATCTCCGACGGCGTAAGGTTCCGCACCAGCCCGCCCAGCGTGGACGCGCAGAAACGGCACCCCATGCGGCAGCCTGCCTGAGAGGAAATGCAGACCGAATTACCATGTTTATAGCGCATCCATACACTCTCCACCATATTGCCGTCAGAGAGCGCAAACAGATATTTTTTTGTGCCGTCTATGGCGGACTCCTGTACTGCCGCCGTCTGCAGCGCCGTATAATGATAGCTTTCCCCACATTTCTCTTTCATAGCCAAAGGAATGTTCGTCATTTCTTTAAAACTGCGTGAGAGCTTCCTGTGCATCCATTCATAAAGCTGTGCCGCGCGGAAAGACTTCTCCCCAGCCGCCGCCATCTCCGCCTTCAGCTCCTCCAGTGTGAGGGACTTGATATCCTTCTTCTCCATAATTTACGCTTTCCCCGTTTTTTCTCTTATGCCGGATTTCCCTTCTTCCGAAGTTTCGCCAGAAAGAAGCCGTCCGTCCCGTGAATCCCCGGCAGAAGCTGTAGCATCCCCTGTTTTGCCTCTCCGGCAAGCGCCCCGGGCAGCCTGTCTGCCATGCTCACCGGCTCCAGACCGAAGGATCCGCAAATCCATGCCGCCATCTCCTCGTTCTCCCCCGGATTCATGGTACAGGTGCTGTACATGAGAATGCCGCCCGGCTTTATATAATCAATAACATTCGTTATTATATCCTGCTGCAATTTCTGAATTTCCGACAGGGATTCCCTCGTCACACGATACTTGATATCCTGCTTATGTCCGATGACGCCCAGCCCGGAACAAGGTACGTCCGCCAGCAGCACATCCGCCTGTTCCACGAGAGAATCGTCCCGCTCCCGCGCATCCTGCACGCGGACAGACACCTGTTTCATGCCGAGACGTGCACAGTTTTCCTCGATTTTTGCCGTCTTATGGTGGCTCACATCGCAGGCAATGACTTCACCCGTGCCATTCAGCTTCGCAGCCGCGTGGAGCGCCTTGCCGCCGGGCGCAGCACAGACATCAATCACCGTATCCCCGGGGCAAATCCCCGCCGCCTCCACCACCAGCATGGAGCTGACGTCCTGCACCGAGAACCGCCCCTCCCGATATCCGGCGAGGCCGCGCACGCCGGACACACCCTCCAGTCCGGCCGCATAGGGAAGATACGGGTGTCTGTGCACCTTCACCCCCTCCTTCTCCCAGACGGCAAGAAGACTCTCCCGCTCCGTTACCGAAAGCCGCTCGTCCAGACGGACACTCACCGGGCCTCTCTCCAGATAAGCCGCCAGAATCTTCTCGCAGTTCTCCTCCCCGTAGCTCCCGGCAAAATGCGAGACAAGCCAGGGAGGCATGGAATAACAGACGGACAAAAAGCCCTGGGGATCCTGACGCCTGTCCGGCCAGGCAATCCCCCCGCATCCTCTGGCAATATTCCTGAGCACACCGTTCACAAAGCCCTGCAGGCTCTGGAATCTTCGCTTTTTCGCGAGTTTCACCGCCTCGTTGCAGACTGCCGCCGCCGGAATATGCTCCATGAATAAAAGCTGATATACACTCATGCGCAGCAGTTCCCTGATCAGCGGTTTCATTTTGGTAACGGGCGTTTTTGAATATTGATCCAGCACATAGTCGAGCTGAATCCGCCTCTCGATGGTTCCCTCGCTGACATGCTTGATAAACGCCTTCTCCCTGCCCTCCAGATAATCGTACTTATCTAACGCCGCCCCGATCAGGACATTGCTGTATTCTGTTTGCCCGGACAGCTCCAGCAGAATGTCCAGGACGATCTCCCGTATATTGATCTGTGCCACGTCATACTCTCCTATCATTCCACTAAATCTGTACGGAGAATGCCCGTTTTTCGGCATTCTCCTGTGTGAGAGGGAGTTGCAAAGCAACTCCCTCTCACACTAGTCATCCCGGCTCCGGCTTCCTCCGAACAGAAGCACAAGCCTCAGAAGCTGTAAGAGCGCCGATGCTGCAGCCGCCACATAGGTCAAAGCCGCCGCCTTCAGCACCTTCCGGCATCCCGCCGCCTCGTCCCGCTCCAGCATCCCGTAATCCCCCAGCATGGCAAGCGCTCTGCCGGAAGCATTGAACTCCACAGGCAGAGTCACCACCTGGAAGAGCACCGCCAGCGCAAACACCCAGATGCCGATCTGGATCAGTACCTGATTCATCCCCAGAATCACACCAAGAAATATGAGCGGAATCCCCGCTTTGGAGCCGATATTGGCTACAGGCACCAAGGCTGAGCGGAATTTGAGCGGCCCGTACCCCTTGTCATGCTGCACGGCATGGCCGCACTCGTGCGCCGCCACCCCGATGGCCGCCACAGAAGTGGAACCGTACACAGAATCCGAGAGACGCAGCACTTTGTGACCCGGGTCATAATGATCCGTAAGGCTCCCGCCTACATGCTCGATCCGCACATCATAAATCCCGGACATCTGCAGTATCCTCTGCGCCGCCTGGGCGCCCGTCATGCCTGTCCGGCTCTGCACCCTGGAAAACTTGCTGTAGGTGGAGCTGACCCTTGCCTGAGCCCAGAGACACAGCACAGCCCCGATGATCACCAGCATATAAGTCGGGTCAAAATAATATCTGAATCCGTATCCGTAATATCCCATATTCATTCCTCCAGTCTGGGGAAAACACCTTCCGCCATTCTCCCCTTCGAAACACTGAGCCGGTCTGCAAACGTCCTGTGCCGTTTCCTATCGGCTGCTCATCTCAAACACATCGCCGGCCTTCACCGGGTACCCCAGCAGAAAGTCCTTTACCGCCATACGCTTTTTACCCTCCGGCTGCACTTCCAGTATTCTGAGAAGCCCGTCCCCGGTCTGCACATAGACAGCATCCTTATCCACCCGGATCACCGTGCCAGGCCTGCCGCTTCCGGCACAGCCGCCATCGCTCTGCCCGGCCTGCGCCTCCAAAGCTGCCAGCTCCTGCTCCAAAGCCACTTCTTCCCGCCAGATCTTCAGGTTCTTTCCCCGGTAAACGGTAGAAGCGCCCGGCCATGAAATCAGCCCTCGTATCAGGCAGTCCAGCTTTCCCGCCTCCATCTGCCAGTCAATTTTTCCCATAGATTTCTGCAGCATCTTCGCATAACAGGACTCCTCGTCGTTTTGCTTCACAGGCTTCACACTGCCTGCCTCTATCTTTTCGAGAGCTTCCACAATCAGACGTGCGCCTGCCTCCGCCAGCTTGTCATGAAGGGTGTCAGCCGTCTCGTCGGATGCGATCTCCACCTCGCTCTGAAACAGCATATCCCCGGTGTCCAGCCCCTTGTCCATCTGCATAATCGTAACGCCCGTTATTTTTTCTCCGTTGATGATGGCCCACTGGATCGGCCCCGCTCCCCGGTATTTGGGCAGAAGCGATGCGTGGATATTCACACAGCCGTACTTTGGCATGGCAAGAATCTCTTCCGAGAGAATCTGCCCGAAAGCCGCCACCACAAAGATATCCGCCTCATAACTGCGAAGCGTTTCCACCGCCTCCGGCTCCTTTACTTTCACCGGCTGAAAAACCGGAATACCGTACTTTTGCGCGCACACCTTTACGGGTGTCTTCTGCATTTCTTTCCCTCTGCCCTTCGGCTTATCCGGCTGGGTCACCACCGCCGTCACCTGATGTCCGGCCTCTATGATCGCTTCCAGCGCACCCACCGCAAAATCAGGCGTTCCCATAAACACCACTTTCATCTGTCTATCGCTCTCCTTTCCGGGCCTCGCGATATATCCGCTGTTTCCCGCCCTGTATCACCTGCCGGTATCATTCCTCGTCGTCCCGCAGATCCTCTGTATTGACAAGGGGCCCGTGCACCTTTTCCACATACAGGCACCCGTTCAGATGATCTACCTCGTGACAGATCGCTCTGGCAAGCAGCTCGGTTCCCTCAATCTCGAAGGGCTGCATATTCTCGTCATAGGCGAGAGCTTTCACATAATTTGGTCTGATCACCTTACCGCTCTTGCCTGGAACGCTCAGGCATCCTTCATAGCCGTCCTGTTCCCCGCTCGTCTCCAGTATCTTCGGGTTGATCAGCAGAAGCGGATCCTCCCCCGTAGTGTCGATCACCACGACACGCTTTAAGATGCCTACCTGAGGCGCCGCCAGTCCCACGCCATTCTCCTCGTACAGCGTCTCAAACATATCATCGATCAGCTCCTGTAATCTGGGAGTAACTTCCGTCACCTCCTTACACTGCTTAGTCAAAACCGGATCCCCCATCTCCCTGACTTTTCTGGTTGCCATACTGCTTCTTCCTCCTGTCTTTCCTGTTTTCTATCTCTCTAAAATGTATTCATCGGGTCAAAGTCAAACTGTACCGTCTGTCCCTTAAGCTCTCTCTCCCTGCAAAAATTCTCCAGTCTGTCTTTCGCCTCCACCAATGTCTGATACACCCCGTGCCTGATATAAAAAGTGTGGCGGTAAAGATCGGATATCTTCCCGATCGCCGCCTCCGCCGGTCCGATCACCCGTAGTCCCGCCGCATCGGCCATCTCTCTCTTGACCAAATCAGTCATTTCTTCCCCCAGCTTCTCTCCATCCTCCTGCACGCGGGAGACAATGAGAACCGCCAGCATATGTTCCACGGGCGGATACCCTACAAGACCCCTGTAGGCGATCTCCTCCCCGTAAAATCCCCGGTAATCCTGCCTGGTCGCATAGACCACACTGTAATGCTCCGGCTGGTAGGTCTGAATTACCACCTCGCCGGGCTGTTCCCTGCGGCCCGCCCGGCCCGCTGCCTGTGTCAGAAGCTGAAACGTGCGCTCCCCCGCCCGGTAATCATTTCGGTTCAGAGAAAGATCCGCCGCCAGCACTCCCACCAGTGTCACGCCCGGAAAGTCGTGTCCCTTCACGATCATCTGGGTTCCCACAAGAATATCCGCCTCCTCATCCGCAAAGGCGGAAAGAATTCGCTCGTAGCTGTCCTTCCTGCGGGTGGTGTCCGCGTCCATGCGCAGCACCCTGGCACCCGGAAATTCCCTGTGAATGGCCTCCTCCACCTGCTCGGTCCCGGCTTTGAACCCCATCAGATATGGGGATCCACAGGAAGGACACTTCGCCGGCTTCCACTCCTGATACCCACAGTAATGGCAGGTAAGCATCCCGTTTCTGTGCTCCGACAGGGACACATCGCAGTGAGGGCATTTCATCACATGACCACAGGAGCGGCAGGAGATAAACCCGGCATAGCCTCTTCTGTTTAAAAAGAGGATGGTCTGCTCTCCCCTGGAAAGCCGGTCCTGCATCCGCTCTTTCAGTTTCCTGCTGAATATGGAACGGTTTCCCTGTTTCAGCTCCTCCCGAAGATCCACGGTATGCACCGCCGGCAGCACACTGTTTCCGGGGCGTTCTTTCATCTCATACAGTTTATATTCTCCACTGGCAGCCCGGTAATACGCCTCCAGGGAGGGTGTTGCCGATCCAAGCACCACGCTTGCACCGCACAGAGACGCAATCTTCACAGCCGTCTCTCTGGCATGATACCGGGGCGAAGTCTCGCTCTTGTAACTGTTTTCATGCTCCTCATCCACCACAATAACCCCAAGATTCGCAAAGGGCGTAAACAGCGCCGAGCGTGGCCCGATCATCACATCAATCTCCCCCGCCTTTGCCCGCTCGATCTGGTCATACTTTTCTCCTGCGGACAGCGTGGAATTGATCACAGATACCCGGTCTCCAAATCTCTTATAAAACCGCAGAAGAGTCTGGTAGGTCAGGGCAATCTCCGGGATCAGCATAATGGCCTGCTTCCCCATCGCGATCATCTCCTCGATGATGCCAAGGTATACCTCCGTCTTTCCGCTGCCTGTGACGCCGTGCACGAGATGTACCCCCGGCCTGCCGGTCCGGTAATCCGCAAGCACCTCCCCGATGATGCGCTCCTGATTCTGGTTCAGCCTGGGACGGTTCTCACTCCTGTCCGAAATCCTGACCGGGTTCCGATAGCATGCTTCCTTCTCTATACAGAGATATCCCTGTCGCTCCAGCGCCTGCAAAGTGGAAGCCGACACATGAAGCTTCTGCCGGATCAACTCGTAGGGCAGCTCCTCCTCCGTCTGCAGGGCTGCCAGCACCCTGGCTTTCGCCCGCTGATGCTTCCTTTCGCACTCACCGGCCGCCCGGGCCGTCTCCCCGCCGGACAGACAGCGAACCACTCTCTTTTTCTCCAGCGGCTTCTGCTTCTGTTTCACGGGAAGCACCGTCTTTAAGGCCGCAATCGTGGTGGAGCCGTAATTGCTCTTCAGCCAGTAAGCGATCTGGATCTGCCTGCCCTCCACGGACATGCCCTTCTCATCCACCGAACTGACCGCCTTCATCTTTTCGGGGGGATAATCCGTTTCCTCCGAAATATCCACAACATATCCTGTCTTTTCCTGATTACCCCTGCCAAAAGGCACGCGCACCTGTACGCCCGGTCTCACCGCCTCCGACAGTTCCTCTGGTATCAGATACTGGAAAACCCGGTCTACCTTCTCATGGGCAATATCTATGATGACATCCGCATACCGCTCCGTCATGCCTGCTCCTCTAAAATTTCCCGGATCAGCACCCGCTCATCCATAGGGTATTTTACACCGTTTATCTCCTGATAATCCTCATGTCCCTTTCCTGCCAGCACAATGATATCCCCCGGCTCTCCGTGTGCAATGGCGTAGGCAATGGCCTCTTTTCTGTCACAGATTTCCACATATCTGCCGTCAGTTTTCGCAATCCCTTTCTTAATATCGTCAATGATCGCCTGAGGTTCCTCAGTTCGCGGATTGTCGGAAGTAATGATGGTCAGATCCGCCATCCGGCCGCTGACCTCCCCCATCTCATACCGTCTGGATTTGGCCCGGTTGCCGCCGCAGCCAAAAAGACAGACAAGCCGGTGGGGATTGTAGGCTCTGAGTGTCTCAAGCAGGCTTTTGAGCGCCATTGCATTGTGTGCGTAATCGATCATCAGGGTAAACTCATCCGACACGCGCACCGTCTCCGTCCGGCCTTTCACCTTGGCCACCGCAAGGGCTCTCTGTATCTGCGCCCCATCCACACCGAAATGCCGGCAGATGGCGATGGCCGTCAGCGCATTGTAAACGTTGAATTTTCCGGGGGAAGCCGTCTTCACCGAAAGCTCAGTCAGCCCGCTGGCCGTAAAACACATGCCCAGACTCCCGCCTTCGTTCAAGAACGTGATGTTCTCCGCCCGCAGATCCGCCGCCGTATCAATACCGTAAGTTTCCAGCCGGCAGGTGCAGTCTTTCGTGACCGCCTCCCAGTGGGAATCATCCCGGTTCACGATCCCTACTCTGCACTGCCTGAACAGCAGACTCTTACAGTGCAGGTAATCATCGAAATCCTTATGCTCATTCTCCCCGATATGATCCGGCTCCAAATTCGTAAAAATTCCAAAGTCAAAGACAAATCCCTGGGTTCTGTGCAGCATCAGCCCCTGGGAAGAAACTTCCATCACCACCGTATCACAGCCTGCGTCCGCCATCATCCGAAAATATTTTTGTATCAGATAAGACTGCGGTGTTGTGTTCTCCGCGTGGATATGGGTATCCCCGATGATGATTTCAATGGTGCCGATCAGCCCCACCTTTCTGCCTGCCTGCTCCAGAATAGATTTCACCAGATAAGTGGTGGTGGTTTTCCCCTTCGTTCCCGTGATGCCGATGATCTTCATCTGCTCTGCCGGATGCCCAAAATATGCCGCCGAGACAAACGCCATAGCATAGCAGGTATCTTCCACCCGGATCACCGTGACGTCACAGCCATCGGGAAGTTCCACCTCGTGCTCCACCAGCAGGGCGGCCGCTCCGGCTTCCACCGCCGCCGCCGCATACTGATGTCCGTCTGCCTTCGCACCGGGAATGCAGACGAACAGACAGCCCTCCGCCACCTTTCTGGAATCATATATAACATCTGTTATTTCTTGTTCCACCGTGCCTCTCACGCACTCGTATGATATTTCTTTTAACAGTTCACCTATAGCCGCCATACTTCACCCCATTTTCTTTTTCCCTTATTTTTCATATTTATTTATATAGTACGATAGCACGAAAAAGGCGTTTTTGCAATTTTTCTCTCGTTTTAAAGTTTCTTAATGTTTTTTTATTTTTCCTTCATACTCTAAACACATTTTGGACACAATTACCCTTTATGATAAGTATCAAGATAGTTGATGAATTCACTATCTCCCCCTCATAAGAAAACTGCGAAAGAGCCCGGATTGCCCGGGCTTTTTCGTGTCCTGCGGGTTGTTTTTCTTTTGCTTACGCATGAGACTCGCACATCCGCGCTTTCAGCGCTCCACGTCCGATTTCATCGGACATTTGCTCGTTAGTGCCGCAAGAAAAACAAATGCCGGCTTCGCCGTCGCTTGTTTTTCTTTTGCTTACGCACTATAATCCTGCATCACCATCTGAAGTTCCTCGCGGCCCCGGTATACATTGATGTCAGGATAATAGATCACATGGATGACGATGGCGCTGCTGCCGCCGTTGTAAAGCCTGTCAGCCTCCTCCTGCCCGAAATGGGCGGACAAAAAGGCATGCCACCGCTCCAGATCCCCAAAGTACATCATATCGTATTCCCGTCCGGCCTCATCGGCCACCCGGTATTTTCCTACATTTCTATTTTTCCCCAGAATCCGCCCCCGGCATACCCTAACATTCTTCTGGGCGAAGACCGGCTTGGGGTTACCGTTGCCAAAAGGCTCTAAAAGGGAGAGCTGCCTGACAAGTTCCGGGGTCACATAGGACATAGGCATAGGCACATCGATATGTATGACTTCCACAAGATCCTCTTCATTCAAGCCGCTGTGGGCATTCAGAAAGGCCCGGAACGTTTCCACATTCTCCTCCGGCATAGATACCCCCGCCGCCATCTTGTGACCGCCGTACTTCGTATACAGCTCCCTGCACTCACTCATCCTGTCGTACATGTGGTAAGCTTCAATGGAGCGTCCAGAACCCTTCACGCCCTCCTCGCTGCGTGTCAGGACAAAGACCGGCCTGTGATAGCGCTCCCTGACCCGCCCGGCAATAATCCCCGCAAGGCTCTCGTGACAGTCCGGCAGAAAGACCACCAGCACTTTGTCATCCCGGATCGATGTGTTTTCAATCTGTTCCATCGCCTGCGCCGTCCCGAGCAGTGTCATCTCCTTCCGGCTGTCATTTAATGCCTTCAGCTCCCCTGCAATGGTGACGGCCTGCGCCTGATCCTTCGTCCGAAACATGGAAAGGGCCCGTTCCGCCGTGTCCAGCCTTCCCGTTGCATTCAGGCATGGCCCCAGTACAAATCCGATGTGATACCCTGTCAGCCTCTTCTCCGTCAGCTCATTCACCGTGAGCAGGGCGCGCATCCCCGGATTCTCCGACCGCTCAATCTGCCGCAGTCCGTATCTGACCAGAATGCGGTTCTCATCGGTCAGTTCCATCACATCCCCCACTGTGGCAAACCCGGCAAAAGCCAGAAGTTCCTGTAGAAGAGCCCGGGCTTCCCCATCTGCCAAAGCTCCCGCCTCCGCCATTTTCTCAAGGTAGATCTCCATTAGTTTATATGCCACCACCGCGCCGCAGATGCCCTTATAGGGATAAAGACAGCCGCTCTGCTTCGGATCTGTCACCGCATCCGCCGGGGGCATCGTCTCCACGCGGCCCTCGTCCGCCTGCACCTCGTAGGGCACCTCATGGTGGTCGGTCACGATCACCGTCATGCCAAGCTTCTTCGCCAGGGCGATCTGTGACAATGCCGCAATGCCGTTGTCACAGGTAAGAATCGTATCCACGCCCTCCCCGGCGGCCTCCTCGATCAGCCGGTCATTCAGCCCATAGCCGTCCTGAATCCTGTGGGGAATCACCACAGATACCGCCGCGCCGCACCGTTCCAGACAGGCCGTTAAGATATAGGAAGCGCAGACACCGTCGATATCATAATCCCCGATCACCCGGATCTCCTTCTTCTCCCTCGTCTTTTCGCAGAGAATATCCGCCGCCTTCCCGGCATCTTTTAAGAGGTAAGGGTCATACAGATCCGCCATTGTGCCGTGAAGAAACTTCTCAATAGCTTCCTCACCCTCCACATCCCTGTTGCGTATGATTCTGGCAATCACCGGATCAATCCCAAACCTTTTCCCTATCCCATCAAAATCCGCCTTCTTTGCGGACACCATCCATTTCGCCATACAAAATCACTGTCAGACTGCGCTGATCCGGAAAATACTGCGCATTCCTCCTGGATCATCTACGCTGCCGCACCTTTCTATAGAATAAGAAATACCCTCCGAAAAAGTCACAACCTATTGTAACATTTCCAGAGGGTAATTTATAGTACTTTGTTCAACCGCTCGGCCCTGCAGATGATGGGCGTGCAAAACTGCTCTCCTACTTTGCAGCCTTCTTCACCAGCTTCGTGCGGAACACATACCAGAGCGCACCTGTCAGACAGATGGAAGAATAGGTACCGCATATAATACCAGCCATCAGAGGCAGCGCGAACTCACGGATGGAAGAAACACCGAACACTTCCAGCGCAGCCACCATAAAGAAGGTGGTCAGGGAAGTAAAGATACTTCTCGTGAGCGTCTGGGTAATACTTCTGTTGACCATCTCGTCCAGCCCTTCTTTGCTCCGCATTTCACGCAGATTCTCACGCACACGGTCAAAAATAACGATGGTGGCATTGATGGAGTAACCGACAATCGTCAGCATACACGCGATAAAGGTATTGCCCACCGACACCCTCACGATCGCGTAGAACGCCAGCACCACAAGCACGTCATGCAGCAGTGCGATCACAGAACTTGCACCGAAGCGGATGTCCTTAAAGCGGAACCAGATATACAGAAGCATCAGCACCGTGGACACCAGAATCGCCTTGATTGCGCCGGACTGCATTTCGGAGCTGATCGTCGCGCTGATGGTCTCCGCCGTGATGCTGTTCTCGTCCACGCCGAAGTTGCTCACCATTACCTCATTGAAAGCTTCTCTCTCCTGCACGTTCAACGTTCTTGTCTTGATAATAATATCGTTGGAACCGGCCACCTTCGTGCTCATCACGTTGCCGTCCCCGGTGATCTTCTCAATATGAGGAACGATCTGCGCGTCGATCTCCTCAATGCTCATATCCTCGTTAAGTGTCATGGTTGTGGACGTGCCGCCCACGAAATCCAGACTGTAATTCATCGTCATGCCAATGCTCGACTTATTGATGCCCATAGCGACAAATCCTGCCAGAATCACGGCGATGGAAATACCGAAGAACACATATCTTCTGGAGAGGAAGTTGATGGTCTTTCTCTCCTTCGCCACACCGTAAGCTTTCTCGCTCTGGATGCCCAGCGCATAGAAAATATTCACTAAGAACTTGGTCACCACAAGCGCCGTGAACATGGAAAGGACGATACCTAACATCAAAGTGATGGAGAATCCCTTGATCGTGCCGCTTCCCATAAAGTAGAGCACCAGACCCGCAATCAATGTGGTGATATTGCCGTCCAGAATCGCGGATAAGGCCTTCTGGAAACCAATTTTAATCGCATTCTGCACACTCTTGCCTGCCGCAATCTCCTCGCGGATACGGGCAAAGATAATCACGTTCGCATCCACCGCCATACCGACAGTCAGGATAATACCCGCAATGCCGGGCAGGGTCAAAGTCACCTCAAAGGCAAACATCAGAATGACCAGAAGCTCCGTATACAGGCACAGCGCCAGAGACGCCGCAAAACCGGCCACATAGTATACCGCAATCATAAAGATTACCACGAGCGCGAAACCGACTGCCGCCGCTGTCAGACTGGTCTGGATCGCCGCCGAACCGAGCTGTGCGCCCACCACGTTGGAACGAAGCTCCTCCAGCTCCAGCTTCAGTCCGCCGATACGGATGGTGGAAGCAAGCTGTTCTGCCTCCGCCGCCGTGCTCTGTCCCGTGATGACTGCATTGCCGTCCGTGATGGCCGCCTGTACATTGGGCACGCTCACAAACTCGCCGTCATAGTAAATCGCAATGGTCTCACCGTTCTCAAAGGCCTTGGTCGTTGCATCCGCAAATGCCTGTCTGCCCGCCTCATTAAAGGAAAGGGAAACCACGTTTTCCAGATTCCCCATAGAGTCCTGCTGAGCTCTCGCCTGGGCGCCGTCCACCTCCGTGCCGGTAAGCACGATGGAACCGTCCGCCTCCAGTTCTTCCAAAGTTTTGTTCAACTGGTACTGTGGAACCATATTACCTTCTGCGTCCACACCGTATCCCATGTCATAGTTGTTGTTGCCCTCGCTGTCCGTCTGGGCAATAAAGTAGAGACTGCCGGGCTTGCCAAGCTCCTCCAGAATCGCATTGGCGTCAGTGACACCGGGAATCTCGATATTGATTCGGTCGGTTCCCTCCTGGTACACCTGTGCCTCTGTGCTGTAACCGTCCACACGCTGCTGCAGCTTGTAGATGGTATCGCTCATGTCCTCCGCGCTGGGGTCTTCGTCCCCTACCACCTGATAGGTGATACTGACGCCGCCCGCCAGATCCAGTCCCAGCTTAATGCTCTCCGCCGCGCCCGACTTGTCCGAGCCGACGCCGAAAACTGCCGTGTATCCCAACAGTCCCAAAATCAGCACATAGACGATCAGACTGACAACCGCTCTGCTCTTTTTCATTTCTAACTCTCCTTTGTCCATAATTCGAAAAACGCAACTGTGTTAATCATTTAAGGAGAATGCGAAGCATTCTCAGAGTTTGCCGCAGGCATACTCAATCATCGCTGCCGAGCAATGATTCCTTATCGGCAAGCGCCGCTTTTATCATAATCGCACACTCGACACGCTTCCTCTGGAGTTCGCACCCCAGCTCGTAAGAACCGTTCACGTCGCCGCTCTCATGGTAGGCGTTAGCCGCGCAGCCGCCGCTGCAATAAAATTTCGCGAAGCAATCCCTGCACTCCTTCTTCGCGTAGACATTGCACGCTTTAAACTGATCCCGCAGATCCTCCCGGACAATCCCTTCTTCCACATTTCCCATGAGAAATTCTTCCTGCCCCACAAACTGATGACAGGGATAAAAATCTCCCCAGGGGGTCACCGCAAGATACTCCGTACCCGACCCACAGCCCGACAATCTCTTTGCCACGCAAGGGCCACCTTCTAAATCTATCATAAAATGAAAGAATTGAAAACCCTTTCCTTCCTTTTTTCTTCTAATATATTCCTGCGCCAGCCTGTCGTACTCTGCAAGGAGCTTCGGCACATCCTCCATGCGCAGCGCGTAATCCTCCGTTTTATCCGCTACCACAGGCTCCACGGAGATCTGTTCAAAGCCCTCGTCCGCCAGATGCAGCACATCCTTGGAAAAGTCCGTGTTGTTGTGGGTGTAGGTGCCCCGCACATAGTAGTTCATCTGGTTTCTGCTCTCGGCCGCCTTCTTGTATTTGGGGAGGATCTCGTCGTAGCTGCCCTGTCCTCCGCGGTGAGGCCGCATCAGATCATGGATTTCCTTTCTGCCATCTATACTTAAAACAAGATTTGACATTTCTCTGTTGGCAAATTCCAGAATTTCTCTGTCTAACAGCACGCCGTTGGTGGTCAGGGTAAAGCGGAATTTTTTGTGGTATGGCTCCTCAAGAGATCTGCCGTAAGCCACCAGATCTTTCACCACCTGCCAGTTCATAAGCGGCTCCCCGCCGAAGAAATCAACTTCCAGATTCACCCGGCTGCCGGAATTGGCCACGAGAAAGTCCAGCGCCTTCTTGCCCACTTCCAGACTCATCAGCGCGCGCCTTCCGTGGTATTCTCCCTCTCCTGCAAAGCAGTATCTGCAGGCCAGATTACAGTCGTGGGCGATATGCAGGCAGAGCGCCTTGACAACGGTTTCTCTGTTCTTAAAAGTGTCTATGTAATTCTCGTAAATATCCTCGGCAAAAAGCTGTCCCTGTTCTTTCAGATACAGGATCTCCTCCACCGTCTCCTCCGCCTCGGACATCTCCACAGCCAACTCCTCTGCCACCGTGCGGGCAATTTTCTCCCGCGCCTCCGTTCCCTGCCGGAGAAGCCGTTCCACAATCGGGACGGAATCGTAGGCTGTCTTGTCCATCACATGGACACTGCCGCTGTTTACGTCCATCACAATATGGTAACCGTTGCTTATATACTGATGTATCACAATTTTTCTCCTGCCTTCTATCCCTGCTTGTCCTGTCGCGCCTGTCATACAGCCATCCGCTTGGGCCAAACAGTTGATTAACGTACAAGCAGACCCGTCATGCGCCGCATGCCGGGCCTGTCTTTTTCTGATCTTTTCTTCTGACTCAAAACGTTTGCGCGAATGCGTCCTGTGATTATCTCGCCTTCTCGCAGCTCTGGTTTCCTACCGTGCAGGAAGTCTTACATGCAGACTGGCAGGAGGTCTGGCACTCGCCGCAGCCGCCCTTCTTCATGGACTCCTTCAGATCTCTGGTAGATAACGTCTTAATATGTTTCATCGGTATGCCCTCCTTATGTATAGACTTGCTCATAACTTTAGACAGTATAGCACAAAACTTTTCGCCCGTCAAATTCATGCCGGCATGATTTACCGGTCAGACGAAGGTCTGGCTGAACTGGTGGGTCAGCTCACCATCCCGCCGAGCATGCCGCTGCCGGCGCAGAGGAAGAATACCGTCATCATATTTCCCGCGATATCCTCCACCCCTTTGTTGACCACCAGGGATACAGCCACCAGAATGCCAAAATACAGCGCGCCCATGACTAGCCCCCACAAAAACTTCCTGTGTTTCTCCTTCTTTCCCGCAAGCAGACCTGCCAGGAAGGTGACAATAATATACACTGCGATGATGCAGACGGAAACCACCTTCTCGGACAGGCCGAAGCGGTACAGCATAAACGCAAGCAAAAGCAGCAGACCCGCCGTCAGAATATAAGCCCCGAGCATGCACTTAATCATAAAGACGGCCTTTTCCATATAAAAATCCTTTTTACCCATGATATCCCCCTTGTCCTTTTACCACTCTCTTTTAAATATGTATTCTCCGGCACATTAAAACTTGACACTTTCTTATTCTTATACTAATATTTTTGATTATAGATATGGTAAAGGAGTGAAAATCATTGGATACCACAGGTGTCATACAACTCGTCTCGCTGGGAGTGCTCGTATTTTTATCAGCCTTTTTCTCCTCAGCCGAGACCGCCTTTTCAACCGTTAACCGGGTGCGGCTGCGCACTTTAGCCGAGGAAGGCCACAAAGGAGCCATCCGCGTGCTCGCCATTTTGGACCAGTACGGCAAAATGCTGAGCGCCATCCTGATCGGCAACAATATTGTCAATCTGTCCGCCTCCTCTGTGGCTACCACTTTCGCCATCAGTCTCTGGGGCAATAAGGCAGTGGGAATTGCCACCGGAGTTTTGACCTTCGTGGTTCTCATGTTCGGCGAAATCATCCCCAAAACCTGGGCCATGCAGCGGGCCGAATTTATTTCCCTCATGTTCAGTCCCCTTATCCGCCTGCTGATGACGGTGCTTACGCCTGTTATCTTTCTGGTGGATATGCTCTCCAACTGGATTCTCAAGCTGCTGCATATCAGCTCCGAGGGAAACAATTTCAGCATCACTGAGAAAGAGCTGAAAACCTATGTGGATGTAAGCCACGAAGGCGGCGTGATCGAGTCGGAGGAGCGGACGCTGATCTACAACGTGTTTGATTTCGGCGATACGGTTGCAAAAGACATTATGATTCCCCGTATCCAGATGACCACGGTTCCCTTAAGCGCTACATACCAGGAGCTGCTCTCCACGTTTCAGTCCTGCATGTTTACGCGCCTGCCCGTCTACGACGGGGATCCCGACCATATTATCGGCATCGTCAATATCAAAGATTTTATTCTGGTAAAAGACAAAGAAAAATTCAGCCTCAAGAAGATTCTCCGGGAGGCCTACTATACTTATGAGTATAAGAACGTATCTGATCTGTTAATGGAAATCCGCGAAAAATCCAGCAGTATCGCCTTCGTCTTAAGCGAGTACGGCGCTACTGTGGGCATGATTACAATGGAAGATATCATTGAGGAGCTGGTCGGTGAAATCCGCGACGAATATGATGCGGATGAAGAAGAGCTGATTCAGGAAACGGAAGAAGGCCAATATCTGGTGGAGGGCGGCATGAAGTTAAACGACCTGAGCGATGCCCTGAATATCGCACTGGATTCCGAAGACTACGATTCCGTAGGCGGACTTATGATCGAAAAACTTGACCGCCTGCCCCAGGATCAGGAAACCATCTCCTTAGAGAACGGCATCACCCTGCAGGCATGCGGCATTAAAAATAACCATATCGTAAAAGTGCTGATTACCCTTCCTCCCGAAGACGAGCAAGAAGGGGAACAAGCTCCCGAGGAGTCCTGATCATCATATGTTCCGGCGCTCCCTCGTCCCGAAGCTTTTCTTCGGTGCGAAACCCCCAGGTAACGCTGATACAGGGCAGCGAAGCATTTTTCGCCGTCTGGATATCCACCTCAGAATCTCCCACATAGACTGCATGGGAGGCGTCACATCCAAGTTCGCGAAGCGCCCGGTACACCGTATCGGGCGCAGGCTTTCTCTTCACTTCCTCACTTTCCCCGATGGATACCGAAATAAATTCCCCAAAATATTTTTTGCAGAGTTTCTTTACCGCACCGTCAAATTTATTGGAGACAACGGCCAGATGATATCCCTGCTCCTTTAATCCGGCAAGCATTTCCGGCACGCCCTCATAAGGACCTGTCTTGTCCTCACAGTGCTCGGCATAGTGCGCTTTGAAAGCTGTCAAGGCTGCCTCATAGTCAGGATTTGCCACACCGTCTGGTATGCTGCGCTCCAGGAGCTTGGGCGCGCCGTTTCCCACAAAGGTTCGGATCTCCTCAATCGTATGCACGGGAAATCCAAACTTTTCCATCGCGTGATTGACGCTGTCTGTCAGATCCTCCAGTGTATCGAGGAGAGTTCCGTCCAAATCAAAGATAACTGTATCTGTCATGCCGCTTTCTTTCCTTCCTGTCTCAACTCGGCTCTGCCAGGTTCAGAACCGCCTCAATCTCCGCCCCATTGTCCGGCGCCGGCTCCAGAATCTCATGTTTTCCGTCCTGTGTGACTCTGGCTATAAAATTCCCGTCCTTCGTGTTTTCCAGCGTATAGTACAGCACCTCTTCGGTGTCCCGCTTAAAGACTGCATAAACCCGGTAGCACAGCCCCTTTTTGTTGGTTTCATCCGGCATGTCCAGGCGTGTAAGCTGTATCGTGTCTGTCAGATTCAGCGTCATAAGGGAGAAATCCTCCGCCCTGCTGCCACACTTCTGCCCTTTGGGATAAATCTGCTCGTAAAGTTTCAGAAGAAATGCGCCTTCCTCACGCTGCAGCGTCTTAAGCCCTTCCTCCCCGTTTTCAAACAGATACTTCGGCAGAATGGCATGTGTTACCCGGTTGTGGGCCAGATCCTGAAACTGCTCTTTCGTCAGCTGGACGGTCTTGATCTGTCCGGCCGCCTTTCTGCGTTTTTCCGCAATCTCCAGAACCGACCTATTCAAAACCATCATTTCGGTGAAGGGATTGACCACCACCTCCGCCACCTTATCCTGATTGGCCGCCGCCATAGCAATCACACCCATAAAGGGCATGGCCATCACCATAGGGCTCTTCTTATCCTCTGGAATCTGCTCCGGCGAAGTAAAGATGGGAAGCGCCTGCTCTCCCGTCTCCTTGCGCAGCAGACAGGGGACAATCTTCGTCTCCTTTGGAAACTGCACCGGCTTTCCCGCCTTCAACTGTTCCATAAGCTCCGGGGCAATGTCCGGGGGCGGCATTGTGGGAACCACTACAATGGACTTCTCCAAAAGCTCCATCACTTTCACATAGCTGTCCCTCTCCTTGTCAGAGCGAAAAGCCGCGATCGCCTCCTCCAGCGCCTTGTTATCTATTTTCTGTTCCGCCATATTTCCCTCTTTTCCGCACTACTCTTTGCAAGTTCTTCCGCCGCTTTACTCTTTTTCCGGCGCAGGTGTAATCGCAATCTGCAGCTCCGCGAGCTGCTTCTCATCCACCGTGCCAGGCGCTTCCGTCATCAGACAGGATGCGTCCTTGATCTTCGGGAATGCAATCACCTCACGGATGCTGTCCGCATGGGTTAAAAGCATCACAATACGGTCAAGGCCGTAGGCAAGTCCCGCATGAGGCGGTACACCGTACTTGAAGGCGCTTAAGAGGAAACCGAACTGCTCCCATGCCTGCTCCTTCGAAAAGCCCAGCACCTCAAACATTTTCTCCTGGATATCATCCTGGTGGATTCTGACAGAGCCTCCTCCAAGCTCCACCCCGTTTAACACGATGTCATAAGCTTTCGCACGCACCCTGCCGGGATCGGAGTCAATGTACTGCCAGTCCTCCTCCATAGGCATCGTGAACGGATGGTGCATTGCCATAAAGCGGTTCTCCTCCTCGCTCCACTCAAGAAGCGGAAATTCCACGATCCAGAGGAAGTGAAACTGCGACTCGTCAATCAGCCCAAGCTGCTTCCCAAGCTCCACGCGCAGCGCGCCGAGCACGCTGTAAACGATGTTTTTCTTATCCGCAGCAAACAGAAGCAGATCCCCCTTTTCGCCCTGCATTGCCTGTACCAGCTTCGAAAGAGCCTCCTCCGTCATAAACTTCGCAAAGGAAGACTTGTAAGTGCCGTCCTCCTGCACACTTAAGTAAGCCAGCCCCTTCGCGCCGTAGCCCTTCGCAAAATCTACAAGCGCGTCGATCTTTTTGCGGGGCATCGCTGCCTGTCCTTTCACATTTAAGCCGCGCACGGAACCGCCGCTTTCCAGCGCAGAGGTGAACACACCGAAACCACAGCCTGCCACCACATCTGACACATCTGTCAGTTCCATCGCAAAGCGGGTGTCCGGCTTATCGGAACCGAAGCGGTCCATTGCCTCCTGCCATGTCATGCGCGGCAGGGGGAGCTGCACATCCAGCCCAATGGCCTCCTTACATATATGCTTGATCAGCCGCTCATTCACATCCAGCACATCGTCCACATCCACAAAGGACAGCTCCATGTCCGCCTGTGTAAACTCCGGCTGCCTGTCCGCCCGCAGATCCTCGTCCCGGAAACACTTGGCAATCTGGAAATACCTGTCGTACCCGGAACACATCAGAAGCTGCTTGTAGAGCTGCGGAGACTGGGGCAGCGCATAGAAACTGCCGGGATGCACGCGGCTTGGCACCAGATAGTCCCTTGCCCCCTCAGGCGTGGATTTGCACAAAATCGGCGTCTCGATCTCCAAAAATCCTTCCTTCGCCATAAAGGCGCGCATTTCCGAGACGATCTTACTTCTCAGAATCAGTTTTTCCTGCAGATCCGGCCTTCTCAGATCCAGATAACGGTACTTTAAGCGGATTTCCTCCTTTGTCTTGGACTCCGCCTCCACCGGGAAGGGCGGCGTCTCGGATTCGGACAGGACACGCACCTGCGCCGCACGAATCTCGATCTCTCCCGTCTTCAAGTTCTCGTTGACGGCCCCGGAACGCTTCTCCACCTTGCCTGCCACGGCGATAACGAACTCACTTCTCATCTTCTCCGCCTTGGCAAACGCTTCCGCCCCGCAGTCACACTCCTCAAATATTACCTGCAAAATGCCGGAACGGTCGCGCAGATCCACAAAAATAATTCCGCCCTTGTTCCTCTGCTTCTGCACCCATCCCATTACGGTCACTTCTTCCCCCACATTATTTAAGGAAAGCTCCGCACAGCGATTCGATCTTTTCCAGCCCTTCATTGATTCTGCCATAACTGTGATTCCCTCTTTTCTGTTATGTTGTCTTTGTTATCTTTTCAGTTCCTCTTTGTAAAATTCCTCGAAAGCTTCATATCCCTGTGCGGTGAGCTGTTCCTTCTGGAACTTCTTGTTCTTGTTCATCCTGGCCACCAGAATCTGATTTCCTCTCTCCCGCTCCGCCTGGGCCTTTGTCATCACTTCGCACAGTTTTTCCGAGGGCAGCCCCTTTTCCATCAGATACGCAATTTTCTTTCCCGCCTTCGGCACCTTGAAACCGCTCTCCAAAAGTAACAGGATGATCCGCTCGAAACCGATGGAAAAACCGCAGGCCGGCACATCGTTGCCTGCGAATTTTCCAACCATCTTATCATATCTTCCGCCTCCGCCGCAGCTTCCGCCAAACTGGGGCATGTCGATCTCAAAGATCGTGCCCGTGTAGTAGGACATGCCTCGCACCAGCGTCGGATCAAACACCAGCTTAAAGAAATCACCCTTGGTGGCCTCCACACTGTCTATGATCTCCTGAAAACTCTCTTTTACCCCTGCCGGAAGCACGCCTTCCAGTTTTTCCGTGATATAGGCGATAGCGTCATCTGCCTGTTCCATCCCCTCAAAGAGCGCCAGATACCTGTCCACACTCTCCTTCGGGAATCCGGCCTCCAAAAGTTCCCCTGAAACGCCTTCCCTGCCGATCTTGTCCATTTTGTCTAAAATGATGAAAACCTGGTCGTAAGTCTCCTCGGCAAAGCCGCTGTAAGCCGCCATCGCCTTCAAAATCTGCCTGTCATTGATGCGGATGTTAAAATCTTTGAATCCGATCCTGCCAAGGGTCGTGGTGGTAGCAAGAATCAGCTCGATCTCCGCCAGATTCGTGGCCTCCCCGAGAATGTCGATATCACACTGCATAAACTGACGGTAGCGTCCCCGCTGGGGCCTGTCCGCCCGCCATACGTTGCCCATCTGCAGAGCCTTAAACGGCGCAGGCAGCTCGTTTGCGTGGCCAGCATAATACCGCACAAGAGGCACCGTCAGATCATAGCGCAGACCTCCGTCCGTCAGATCCTCCTCGCTCTTCGCCTCGTCAATGCGCAGCTTCTCTCCGCGCTTCAATATTTTAAAGATCAGCTTCTCGTTCTCGCCCCCCGCCTTGCAGTTTAAGTTGGCAAGGTTTTCCACGCAGGGCGTCTCGATCGAAGTAAAGCCGAAATTGCCGTAGGTTTCTTTGATGATGCCGATCACATAGTCACGAATCTCCATTTCTTCCGGAAGAATGTCCTTCATGCCTGTCATCGGTTTTTTACTTAATGCCATAGTTACCTCCGTGTCAGAGTTGTTTCCCGTTTATTTGCATTGTCATACGCAATACATGCTTGTTAGATTTTACACTGTTTTGGAAGGTTTTTCAAGCCTCCTCCTTACAGAGTATCCAGTCAATCGTGGAAATATCGGCTTTACTGCCACCGCAGGCGGACCGGCCTCATGGTTTCTCCGCGTATCTCCTTCCCACTTGCATATTAAAGAACAGTTTAAAGCAGACTTTGCGATTAAAACCAAAAACTATTCTCTGCAAATAATTTCTGAGATTCTACCATAAGCAGATATGCTGGCCTTAAAGCTAACACATACAGCCCAATTAATTTCCTCTCAAAATATGGCACCAAGGAATCCTGCGAGCGGACATTGTTTCAGTTGAAATAGCCCTATGATTTTAGGTGATCCAAATGCGGCTCCTGTCATTGTACCAATATAAGAGATGGCAGACAAATGTGGCAGGTAGGACAGTGAAAGCAATACAGGAGCCACCCTCCATGTGAACAGTGTCAGCCATTCCCAGTTCCTAAAGATGCAGATCGTTCCTAATGCGAAAGCCAGCACTTTGCTGACTTTACAAAGAACACTATCAGCGTGGGCGCACGATCTACAGCAATGCATTCAGTTTCTACAATGCTCTTCCGAAGGCTACTGCTGCGATATCCATAAATATGATCCTAAAAGCGGACGCAGGCAGTTAAAATGGCTTCGTGTGATGATCTCGAATATTAAGGCAAATATCTAAGGAGTCTGCCATGGCTTAGACAGAATTTCTCTGCAACGCCACCTTGATGAATTCTGCTACCGCTTTAACAGGTGGCATAGCAAGGAGTTATTGTTTTACCATTTTATTTTCTGATAATCTATACCCTAATGAGCTTATATAAAACATGTCCTTCAAATTCCTCCATGCTCTCTTATAATTTCAAGGATCTCCCGATGCAACTCACATCCATTTTGCTGCCTTTTCAGATTATCATGTTGGAGTCCCTTCAACAACACCTTACACATTCCCTTATTGCTCTCTCCCCAATCTTCAATACTCACATTTCCAAGTGGATATCTATTAGTAACTGCAAACCAAAATATAGCTACTAGTTGAAAAACATCAGAAGCCGGAACTATCTGATCCACCTCATTGTATATTTTATTTATCGCTTCTGGCGACATCCAATATTTAGGTCCTATCTTCTCATGCAAAGTAGTAATTTCTTCATGTTCTTCGTCATTGATATAACAACACAATCCCAAATCACTTATCACCCATCTTTCTCCAATGACTAAAATATTTTCTAATTTTAGGTCTCGATGAATGACCTTTTCATGTAAGGCCTTTAATGCTTCGCTTAATCCAATAAACTGGGGAGCATATTCAGAATATTTTATTTTCCCTCTATTTTTTAAATACTCCCTTAAATTACAATCTGCCTTTTCCATGACAACAAATAAAATTTCTTGTTTTCCTTTTTCATTTTTAGGTACCTTCGCCACCGTAGTCCCCTCATCAACATATTGTATCAAATTCGGATGCTGAATACCCCTTAATGTATTAACCTCTTGTCTAAATCTTCTCAAGCTCTTATCATATACATTAAGCAAGAATTTTATCGCCAACTCATCTCCATCACTATTAAGACAACTATAAACGACTGCATTTCCTCCCGCTCCTAGTCTGTCAATAATTTCATATTGCTTGTTATTCGATGAAATCACAACGTCTTTAATCTCAAAATACTGTCTATCGTCTCTTGTAATATACATCTTTTCCCCTACTCATATGCTTTCTGTATAATTGAATGCAAAAAATCATATCTCCATTTTCTACTAGATTGCGAATTCGCATCGGATGTGCATCGGATAGCATATTCTCTGTATTGCTCATTCTCAGACATTGGTTCGATTTTCTTATCTAGTTCTTTCAATTCTTCTCTCAAAGCAGCCAATTTTTCATGAGCAATTACTTGTTTACTTTTTTGCAAATCTACTATCACACAAAACAGACTATATAAATCAGACCGTTGTCTAAATCTGGTTTTTGCAAAATCCATTCCTGATTCTTCGCTAAAAATCATTTCTATGTCTTTCAAAACATCCATAAATTTTTGTCTTACGTTATCAACCCCCTCCTCAAAAACTGCATATTTTTCGCAAAATTCATCTATACATTTTTTCTTATCTTGAATACCATCCAGCAAAACACATAACAGTTCTTCCACATATTCTACATCCAGCATACGTCTGGTCATTTTAGCAGAAAACACTCGTCCGTCATCAAAAAATGGGAGCTCTACAAGTTCTTCTGCTAATTTAATAAAATCACCTGAATAATCAGCTTTTCTTAGCTCCTGTCTATTTAATTGAACTGTATATTTATTGACTCTTGAATATAAATTTCTCACCTCTTCTTCTGTTGGATTCTCTATTGCATTAAAATCAATTTCATAACCTAAAATTTTATCTTGATCTTCTTGTGACAAATCAGAATATTTCTTTCCAATCAAAATTCCTTCATATGGCTTTTTAAGAATTAATTTATCATCTAAAAAATCAAATATAGCGGTCAACCTTTGTTGTCCATCAATAACGATTCTATAAGTTTTTCCATCACGAATTATTGATTCAACATATATTTTGGGCATTGGAATATTGCTAAATATTGTGTCAATTAACATAATCTTTGCTGCCGTAGACCACACTTCTTTCCGTTGAAAATCTGGTCTAATCTCCAATTTCTCGTCGTTCCTCCAATCTCTAATATCTGAAATCGGATAATGTGCTGATTTCCATTTCATAAAGATTTCCTCCCTGAGCTTAACAATTACTACTTTAAGCCAAAAATACATGCCATTAAAATGTTATATGTATAGCCTATATGACTACTTTCTCAAAACACACTACATCAAAAATACAAAACTTTATTAAAGAACCTCCGTTATCTCATTCTATAGCGTTACTTTCTATCGGATTATTCACAAACGCTACAATATTCGCTATTCTAAAATCCGTATAGTCTTCATCTACGTCAGGAACTCTTACGACTAGCTTTTCATATAAATACTCTATACCACCTCTGGCATAAGAATTAAACAATTCCATGTTTTCCTTATATGTAGCCTCATCCTCAGGTATAACAAAAGCACTTTCCAGTTTTTCTTCAAATGTCATGTTCCTACTATCATCCATAATAAGAATCAACCTCATTATAGGTAATAACGTTCGATAGTTTTCATTTAACTGTTTCATTTGAACGGTTCTTTTTATACCAGATTCATCCCTTTCTTCCGCGCTTCGTCTCCTTGCTTTCAAACCAACAATAGCTGCAATCGCATACAAATCAACTAATCGTTTAAAAAAAGACTCTTGAATCTTTCCCTGTCTCCATAACTGATCGACATAATCTCGATGTTTACCTACAAAAAACATCTCATCTATCTTGAAATATTCATATGAGGTTTTCTCCAATCCTTTTCCCACCATTATCCCACCTCCTAATTTTGATCCAATGAAGAGCTATTTGAACTTGGCTCTTTGTTCACTCTATAACAGAACTTCGGTAATGTATATTTATCGAGGCCAGAAGCTTCCCAGTCCTTATCCAGCATAAAAATAATAACTTGTTCAGCAAATTGCGGTAATCGATTAGCCAACAATGATGTATTCTCATTACTGAGTGCTGAAAACGGTCCGTCTAATACTAATGGCAAACCGAGAATAGCATTCTCCATACCATATTCTTCATCGTCTCTCTCAAATTCACGATATCTCCTGGCCAATTCCAAAATGCTTACGATGAACACAAAATTTATAGCAATGGTTTCTCCGTTAGAAAGATTTTCTTCCTCATAATTTGTCATGTCCCCCACCTGATGATAGTAAACATGTATCTTATAGTCACTTCCAAGCTTCGCATATTTTTCATGATCATTAAACATACGCTGAAAATTTTTACCGATAATCTCATTCAAATCTATAAGTATGGTATCCTTTCTTTGATTTGCCAGAGAAGCCGCTCTATCATACATTGCCTCAACATATGCAAGACATCTATAGATTTGCGCATTCTGTTTGTCATGAATTACCACTGCATCTAACTGGCTTTCCTTATCATCCTTATTCTCTTTTGCTTGCTTTAATCGTGATTCATAAGTTGCTTTTTCCGACATTAATGATGTCAATCTCTCTCTTGCTTGCTTATTCCGATGCCTTACTGACGCAAGATTAGTTTTTCTATCTATCGTTTTTTCTAATCTTTCTTTTTCTCTTGTTTTTTCGTCTATAATATCTTGGGCCTCATCAAAACCCTCCGCTTTTTTGGATACCGTATCTCTCAATTCACTCGTTTCACTTAGCCAAGCTTCTAAAGTCGCTTTAAGTTTTCCCATAGCACCTCCAAGCATTTCCGGTGGCACCTGCTTTTTAAGCTTCACAATCGCTTCATACGCCCCTGAGTCCAGCGTTAACGGTGTTCCGCACAAACATTCACCCATTTCAAGTAAATACTCTAATGTATCAACCGTAACGCCAGGAATATCTTTTCCTTCTAAATCTATTCGCTCTAATAATTCTTCAAATTCAGTTAGAAATGATGATGTGAAAAATTTTGCTGAATTAGACAATTCTTTAACGATATCTGCGTAGTAATCTTCTTTGAACCTCTCATACTTTTCAATATCTGACTCTAATCTTCTAAGTTCTTTTTGATCGTCTTCCACTTTCCTGTTATCATTCAAAGTTTTTTGGGTAGATGCAATAGTCCGTTCAGTTGTTTCAATTGCTTCCTGTATTTCTTTAATATGATCCTCATTATCCTCAATCGACACTTCTAAGCCATGAATCTCTTGTTTTAATCTCTCACACTCACCACTTGTACCTTTTAATCTCTCTCTGAATTTCTTAGTCACGCTTATACGATTATCTTTGAGATGATTCATCATCTCAACCAAGCCGCTCACGCCTAAAATAGTATCTACAGAACTCTTTATGTCACCTGTTCTACTCTTTAAATCATTCCACCGTTCACCATCGAAGAAAAAATAATTGGACAAATTCGGCGGAAACATATTATCAATTGCCTCTTGTACACAACCCACCTTATATTTTGAGTTAACATTACTTCCCAAATCATTAATAACGTCTCCCCAAATACCATTTTGATTTATCTGCATCGTCAACTGTGTTAATCCAATTTGTTTGACAGATATATCATTAGGATTTTCGTTTTTTCTATTAAAAGAAGCTTTTCTAACAAACTTCACTTCCTCATCATCACTTTCAATAACAATTTCGACATAAACATCTCTAGCTTGAGTCCCACTCATCTCTGCAGCAATTTCATTATTTAACAATACAACATCTTTTCCCTTTGAATAACTTGTATCATTCAATCGCTCATATAACACCCATCGAAACGCTTGCGCTAATGTAGTCTTACCAAAAGTATTATCACCAAGTACCACTGTAACATTTTTTCTATCATCAGTGGAAAAAACAAGTTCATTAACGCCTTTGTACCTCATAAAATTATGAAGCTTAATGCTTTTAATCTTCATTCTGTTTCATCTCCTCCCCTACTTTTTTATTTACAAATTCTTCAATATCACGAACCATACCTTTATCATCTCTTTTTTGTGTTTTTATGTTTTTGATTTCCGCACTTCTAATTGCGTTGAACATTGATTTTAAAAGCTGTGAATCTAAATCCTTCTTACTCTCCATAGTATTCCTCCATTTTCTCCATCTCTTCTTCCGCATCAAAGAAATAGTCATATGACGTCATTATTTGATTGATAAGATTATCTGCGACTTCGGGATTATCAGCAAGTCTCCCAAATTCAACCATTCTTGCCACTTCACCTACAATGATAGTTTTGTCTTCTTCTATATCTTTAGGGATTACGTTGTCCAACTCCCTTGGAAGTGTAATAAAATCATAAATAACCGCCTTCTTCTTATTATCGCTTTTTCTAAGAAGACGACCTCTTCTTTGAACAAATTCTTTCGGATTTCTTGAACTACTCATTATAAAAGCAGTCTTTATTCCTGGAATATTAACACCTTCATCTAAGCATTTAATTGCAGTTACAACTTGATACATCCCTTGTGCAAAATATTTTTTGATATTTTGTCTTTCTTTCAAATTTTCCTCCGCAGTAAATCGCTTAACCGACATATGATATTCAGTCTGAAGTTTTTTTGTAACTAAATCTATTTGTCTAAGAATTTCACCCGTATCCTCGTCCTCTACATTCGCCGCTCCACAATAAACAAGAATATTATTATCATTTCTATAATTTTCTAAAAGTTCCATTAACAAAGTAACTTTATTTTCAGCGCTAGCTAACAGTCTTGTCCTTTGGTATACTATCGACTTTCCAGCCTCAGACACACGCATTTTACCATTTTTGACAATAATATATTTTTTTAATTTCTTAGAAAATTGTCTATATTTAGAAAGTTCATAATCTGATAATGCTACTGAAATAGGAATATATTCATAATGAACGAGATTACCTTCTTCAATTGCTCTTTCTAGCGAATATTCAATACATTTTTCTCCAAAGAATTTATTAATTGTATTCGTACCACTTTTATCCATGTACCTTTTTATTGTTGCTGATAATGCAATTCGATTAGTAATATTCCATGGCATAACCTTAATCATCTGCGGGGATCCAAAATTGTGTGCTTCATCAACTATTAGTAATACATTCTGTGTCTCATTAAATCGTACTGTATATTTCTGAATATCATCCCCCGCAAAAGTATCATTCGTTGTAATACACACAAACGGACTTCCGTCTTTACGAAATCTTTTGTATGCTTTCATCATATCTTTTTTCCAATCTCCATTAGGAGATTTCGAATGTGCTATGATAATAGGCACAGAACACCATATCGCTACATCTTCCTCCCACTGACTCACAAGATGAATATATGGACAAACAATAAAAACTGCAATATGTTCTTCACAAGCTTTTGCCAATTGGGTCATGCCATACAGTGCTGTATATGTCTTTCCTGCACCAGTACACATATCAAATATACCACTATATCCTTTAATCTGCCATTGCTGTACAGCCTCTTCTTGATATTCATGCAATACAATTCCATCCGGAACCCTAAATTTCCGCTGACGCTTTAAATATGCTCTATATCCAAATTCTTCTTCATCTGTATTCCAATTTATACCAGAAGACTTTTTATATTTCATTAGTTTCTGTGTTACTATATCCGGAAAATCAATAACATGTAACTTCAATGTGTCATCATCCCACATCTGATCAAAATCATTTTCCGCAACATGCACAGCTTCTATCTGACTTGAATCCTTCCAACTACAGAACGTATACAATGATTCAAAATTTCCATCCAAACCATTTCCTGATTCATTTACAGATCCTGCATAACTGATTTTATTACCTTCATGATCAATAAATACAGCTATCTTTTCATGATAAAGTCTAAAGCCATCATCATCTTCTAAAAAAGCAATTTTTATATCCAAATTCCCATTAGCAATCAATGTAGCAATTAAATTCAATCTTTCTTCTTCAAAATATGTAACAGGTTCTTGCACACTCCTTAATAATGCGCTTGTTATAACTTCATCCCTATTTTTATAGCCATAATCAATGGCTTCAATATCTTGCTTATCAAGATTGGGAGAACATACTATCTGAATTTTACCGCCATTTTTAGCCATTTCAAAAAGACCTACTGACAATTGAATTAATGACGTTGAGCTAAAATATCCCGTTCCTCTCTTATATAGCTCTGTTTGTGACAATACCGGAATCAAAAAATCTCTAGGGAAATTATGTATTTCGGAGCGATACCTAATTTGTATATCCAAATTTTGAAAACTCATTACCCATTTCCTCTCTTTGTACTATATGTTCTCTCCTATATAATCAAGTGCATTTTCAAGTTCCTTAAAATCCCTATCATCCGTAAAATAATTCACGCTAAACCTAATAGTTCCTGCCGGATATGTTCTGATAAATTGATGTGCTAATGGTGCACAATGTAAGCCTGTTCTCACAGAAATTCCTTGCCTGGAAAAGATATTACCTGCACTATCGCTACTCATCCCATCTATACGACATGATACTATTCCTACATACCTACGCCCTTCATGGTTTCCAATCACCCGAATAAAATCATATTTATTCAAAATATCTAACAGCCTTTTTCTATTCTCCTTATCCTTTTTTATCATTTCTGCAATCGTTGTCTCTCCTATCCACTTCAATGCAGCATTCAGCCCTGCAATACCTAAAATATTCATTGTTCCCATCTCATATTTTTCCGGAAGACTCTTTGGCATATCCTGATTCGCAGACTCATAGCCAGTTCCTCCAAATATAACAGACGGAAGCTTTATCGACGACTTCATCACAAAACCCGAGATCCCTGTCGGACCATATAATGTCTTATGTCCCGCAAAAACTGCAAAATCAAATATATTTAAACCAATATTGCAATCAACTAATCCTGCCGTCTGAGCCATATCAATCAATGTAATTGCATCATATTTTTTAGATAACGAAAATATTTCTTCTACTGGTGCAACAAGACCAATCGTATTACTTGCATGACTTACAATCACAAAGTCAGGCTTTACTGCATCAAACTGATATCGAATTTTCTCAAGATCATATCGCAAATCATTGTTTACCGCCAATTCTGTAACCATAATTACACCATTTTTTTCAAAATGATGTAACGTTCTGGTTACGGCATTATGTTCAAATGGACTAATATAAATATTCCTTACTCCATCAGCTATAATCCCTTGAATAATAATATTCAGAGCAATTGTCGCCGTAGGTGTAAATACTACTTGTTTCGCTGGACAATGCAAAAGTTCTTGCACTTTTACTCTTGTGTCTGCAATCAATCCACCAGCAGTTACAGACATTAAATGCTTTCCCCGTCCTGCATTACCACCACTTTTTCGATAGAACTCATTCATGAAAGCATATACACATTCTGGCTTAGGATATGTAGTTGCCGCATTATCAAAATATGCCATTCATAGCCCCCCTTAACATAACTCTTTTAAGATTTCCATCAAAATCTGTCGTTTCTCCTGATCAGAAATAGCTCTCCCCATAGATTCCAGGGCTGCAGACACTTGATTATGTAACAATTTTCCTTTACCAGTTCCCTCAACGCTATTAAATCTTTTTGTGACAGCAACCCCATTATCGTCTAAAAAAGTGATCTGATAAGTGCTGGTGTTTTGGGTATCCGTTGTTTCCCCTGTTTCAGAATGATAAGTTTCAGCCGTTTCCCTATACTTCTTAACATTGGTATAATAAAGTTCCACAACTTTTTCATCCCAATCTTCAATTCTCAAATCTGTTGCTAATTTTGCTAGTCTTGTTATTGTAAGGTCATCATCATTCGTTATGTTTTTAAATAACTCAAGGCACTTCTCCGTTCCATCTGTAAACAACTGTTCAAACACTGTCTGATCCAGTGTCTCACACCAGTCCTTTATAACAGATGATAAAGACATTTTTGTCACTCGATTTTTTCCTTTTGAAAGAGCAAAAATATTTTTTGTCTCTTTTATGAGATTCTTTTTTACATTCGAAAGGTAATCATCATAAAATTTCTTAACAGCCTTTATATTATCCGCTAACGACTCCCTAAACTCATTCATTGCATAAAGTTTAGGAATTCTATTAAAAAGCAACTCATTTCCGCTGATATTCTGTTTCAGCAGATTTAATACCCCTTGATATTCTTTAATTATTTTCTTTCCATCAGCAGCCTTTTTGCTTTCCTTAGCGAGCTTCGGAAGTGCCATATACCAACGACGCATTGCAAACACAATGTAGTCATAAGAATTTGCTCCTCTTTCAACCTCTACAATATATTCCGCGAAACACTCTGAAAGTCTTTGTACAAATCCCTCTTTTTCCGGATTCCAATCCAAGTACGATAATGTAAACATATCTGGTCTAGAATTAATTTGTAATAATGTTTCTGCTGATAAGGGGATCTGGCCAAACTTATCTGAGATAATCACTTCTCTTTTATATTCATGAATAACCGTCGCTAGATAAATAGGAATCAAGCCTCTTCTCAAGCCAATATGATATTCCGCAGAAACCAATCTATGAAACAATACCGCAAAGGACACAGCTCCGCTTTGTCTTGTTTCTACTATGAAGTCCTCTATCACAGCCAACAACTCATCCATATGTTCAACTACAGATGGTCTGAGATTCAATTTGGGAAGTCCGTCATTTTCATCCCATATACCAGTACGTATAAGAGTACTCCGCATAATTGAGACTTCCTGACCTGATCCCATAAGACCAAGATTAGGTTCTAACTCATTGCGCAATAAAGCAGCAACAATTTTATTCCTGCTATTATTTGCCGTTGCAGTTATTTCATTTCTGTTCATCGCCTCATTATTAATTACAGGCGTAAGTGAATAAACCTCATCGCAAATTTTGGACATTAACTCTGTCAACGTTGCTTTTCTACTAATTGCAATTTCCCGACCATTATAGATATAACGTGACTTATACTCTTCTGGTCTGGTATATCCGCGCACAAAAGATCCAATTACGTCTCTGAGGTCTTCATATATAACTTCATACTCCTCAAACAGCACCTTGTCATCATTCGCGATATCTCTAAGCATTGACACCGCATTAAATTCTTTAACTATATCTTCTATCTCAGAAAAATGCCTTGGTATTACAAAAATGATGCTCTCTTTCTCTGTGCTTGTATCCAATATAGTTTTTTTCAACTTCGGAATTGCCTCTTCGTTATGTGGAATAATCCCATAAATAACACCATCGGCATCTATGGGTGCACTTTTTAGCGTCCAGTCTACATCCTCTGTCACTTCATATTCATCAATAAACTCAAAAGTAAAGTATCTGATTATATCACGTTCATTGTTATATCGTGACGGATATACATAATTATCAAAATTAGAATTATTCAGTGTCTCTTTAACAGTAGTTCTCTTACTCAGAATCTCTACCATGTCACTAATTTTTTGACGAATGTCAACTCCAGAAGCCTGTTTCAGCCGAAGAAAGTTATTACTTCTCTTAAGATAGACCACATATTCTTTTTCAATCAAGTTATCTATCGCCCTGTTAATTTCTTCCGGTTTATAACTAATCGAGTAAATACTAACCAACTCATCTTTTGACGGCTGCAGCTTTTCAAATTGTTCCAGTATATAAATTAATGCCAAGGTCTTTATAACCTTGCTCTCCAGAGAGGTATCATCAAGCTTCTCTAATATCATCTCTGTCAACACATACATTTGATGTATACTGCCGCCATATACTTCTTTTTTAAGTAATGGTTCAAAATAATCATAAATAAGATCCGGTGTAATGACCTCAAAATGGTCATCTTCATAAGCCTCTAAGAATGCTGGTAATGTCGATACTCCTGGTGCAGAAATAAAAGTAAATAAAGTCCTTTCATTTTGTGCAATACGCTCAGACAGTCTTGGCAAAACAAATGTAGATACTGGATGTAAAGGATAGCAGCCATAGATTATTTTCTGGATGTTATCTTCATCTACGTCACCAAAAATATTATGCTTTTTATATCTTAACAAAATATCTGCAAAACTTTTCGAGTAATCCTTACAAAACTTATCCCACTTAGTCCTTTTCTTCTGTATGGCGAAACTGATAATCTCATATGTCTGGGCAAAATTATTGTTTAAATGTATATGCCTAAATCTTTCTGATACGCCACGCCATCCATCTACTTTTTGTTTAGGCAACTTATCAATATAATTTGCGATTTCCTTGTGAGAAATCAGCATAAGATGCATTTGAGTTTCACCGCTTCTGTTACACTTCTCAGCAAAGTCCTGTAGCATCTTAGTGTCACTTACAGATGCTTCTTTTATATTAGCTTCAAGAAACTTACTAAACTCATCATAAATCACATAGATTCCTGTATACCCCTTTGATTTCAGTCCTTTTGAAGCTTCCTCATAAAGATCTACAACATCAAATCCAAGGAATGGATTGAATACACTTCCTGCTGTTAATATCGGATATATCTTTTCAAACTTTTCATATGCCCCTATACTAAAATTCTGTAACTCTTCAACAAACTGCTTAATAGGCATATCAAGAATGCCTTTTAGTTTCATATATGTATCAGGAAAATCTTTTTCCCAACGATCGATTACCTGCACTGCTGCTTTGTAGTTTGTTTCTGGCATCACATGCAGTAACCCATTAACCGACAATGTTCTTTGCAATGCCAACAAAAAAGCTTGTGACAAACTAGTATTACTACCAGCAACAATTACTGGCAAAAGCTTATTATCAGTCTCATAATAATTATCAACAATCTGAAAAAGTCTGGGATTCTCTTGAATCCTTGGCATAACCTTTTCGAATAATGTATGCTCCCTTTTCATAAGCATGGCAAGAATAGTAAGTACAATATGTGACTTGCCTTTTCCATATGGTCCAATAAGAACTCTTGCTCTTTCTGTCGATGTTGGATTAGTACTAAGAAGAATTTCTTCCATCAATGACAACGCTGATTTAGTCGGTATAAAACTCTTTAGTTTATCATCGTTGTTCAGATCATATCCAATATTCACCGAATATTGGAAACCCGAAGCAACCGAAATCATTTTACTCATCGGCATCCCACCTACACTTCTTCATTTATTGTTTCATAATATTTGTTAACACACTGGTCAAATGTCATCTGCATATTCAACCGAACAACATCCAAGCCTGCAGTTCTTATGACCTTGACCAACCCTGCATTCTCTACCTCATGTAAAATATCTAACATTGTAATGGCATCTAAATTAAATACACGTCCTATATTTTTAGGTTTTGTCAGGAGATCATTCAAACCAATCTCTCCCTTTCCTTTTGCTTGATCCACTATTACGGCATAAACTACCCACGGATTGAATGTCTTTGCTGCTGGTATTGATTTCTTATATGTTTTCTGCCTTTTATTTGCAATATCTACAAGTCCTAATTCTCCAAAAGGACAATCAATATTGTTCTCCGGCGACACTTTGCCTGGATTTGATTTGTACCGTGGCAAGTATGTATTGATGATACAAGCGAAATCATCGTTTAAAGATCTAATAGCTACTGTTGAGGCATCATCAGCCATCAAAACATAATTCTGCAATCCCTGTACAAACTCTTCTCGCGTAAATTCCGACATTGAAAACACATTAAAAAAGTAATACCACGCCGTAGCCTCTTCATCCTGTTTCGCCAACTGATATTGTAGCAAATATAATGTTCCTAATTCTTCAATAAATTTGTCATTATTAAATATTTCATTTCCAAGTGGCGTAAGCTTCTGGACACGTTTTCCCTTCTTAGGCTCCGATGTCAATCCTACCGCCTGCAACCAATAACGTAAAGCCTTGACCATATTGGAACCTATTCCAAGAACATCCATTGGATTTTCATTTTTATCTACAAACAAGTCTTCCTTAGCCACAACACGTTCCATGCCCTTACTAAGCCAGCCTTTCCTTATAAAAAATGTATCATGAGCACGAAACTTCATTGACATTCTAGTAACCTCCATTACTGTTATTTAGTTCTCAGATACTTATCCATTGTGCAACCACCATCAATATATTTCGCAGTCATGCACATCTTACAATGAACACATTTATCTGAATCTATATAATAATTATCACTTGAAATTGAAATCGCTCCTGCCCGACAAATCGACTCACATTTCAAGCATTTTCTGCATGCATTAAATTTACGAATCTGATAACCAACCATTCTCTGCAAGTCATCATGATCCTGCACATTCATCGTTCTGACTTTGACAGCATACTCATATCCATCCTGGCTAAAAGGTTGAATAGATAAAATAGGTACACTTGTTCTTGCGTCAAGTACAAGTACCTCATGTAATAATTTCTTGCCAAGTTCTGGTGCCACCCTACCAAAAGGTGTAAACATGCCTATCAATTGATCATCAAATGGACGAACCAAACGATATATCTTCGCATGGTCTTCTGTTGTACAGTTTGTAAATTTGATTTTCACATCACCAGCTGCTGCAAGGCCATTTCCCCCTTGACGTGCTTTCCACTTACCAGTATCTACATATATCTCCGCATCCTCTTTACCAATTTTTTTTGCAAAACCTATAAGAAAATCTCTCCACTTTTTAGACTGCACAGGCATATAAATTCTAGATAAAAATTGTACTCTCTGGTTGTTGTTTGGGCAACACCAACAGCCCACTCTATCATACCCCAATCTATAAGCTTCATTGAAATCAACATTTTCTGCCAACATATAGAGCCAAATATCTATGTCTTTCCAAAAGAAAATAGGAGATGCTACTGTCTGCTGTTGTATTTTTACTGATTCAGCATCATCTTCAACTCTGTTATATTTACTTCTACTAACAGATTCAAACTTTCTAATACCATAAAAAGTTAATATCTGCTGATTTCTATATAAACTATTTAGAACACGTGTTATTGGCCCTGTCTTAAACATTGAACAACACCAACGCATCATACGTGCTGGTGGCCCAATATCTTTGCAGACATCCATGAATACCTGCTCATCATTCTTTGCAAACAAGAAAATAGCTTGCGGATGATTTTCTCTATATCTCTCAGCATATGCTACAGTAAACGGAAATTCCAAAGTAGTATTTCCAAAGATATGTACAATACTCGGATTACTTAATGCCTTTGTAACCAGGTCAGCAGTAACCGTAGAATCTTTACCTCCAGAAAATGATATTACCAGACTCTCTTCATCAAACCTTGATGCAGTTTTTCTTACAAAGTCAAAAGACTCATCCTTCAAATAATTTACTCTATTACGGTTTGCTTCGATAAAAGTTTTCATATTCTCATTAAAATACTCATATGTATTTGCAGAATCGTATTCTTTTAATTTTCTAGCAATCGTATCGGTATCGGCACTCTGAAATAAACTACTTGGAATAGAAATGCTTTTTCCATCTATGTAATATCTGCTATTAACAGCCCAAACTGAACTCTTTACAAATTCATTCGGCTTTTTGTCTAATAAAATTTCCAGTAATAAACGTTCTTCCGGAAAAACTGGTCTTAAATCCGTTGTTAAATACTTCGTCATTTCACCACAGATTGGACATATACCCTTATCCGCCTGATTAATCATCTGAACAATAGGTATCTTACACTGTTTACACCAATATATTCCAGCTGGAATATCTGTCACTGTTTCTTCACCACAGACTGGACACGCGTTCTCATTTGTTTCAATATTACACTTGCAACACCACACTCTGTTATTTCCCTCCAAACCATCTTACCACAAAAACACCTGTTATACATTCAAATACTAATATTTCGTTATACTTACTAACCACCCTGCATACCCAGCCTTTAATCATAATCTGCTTAACTGTCTCGCCTTTCAATAAATATATCATCATAGTCAGACACAAACCAAATAGTACATACCAAGACAACCGTTTTTAACATTACTAATTATGAGATAAATATTCTTTGCATATATCTGCGAGAAATTACTGCAATAACTCTTCTGTTGAATCTCAAAATACATTGCACCCAAATCTTCCCTCGATTTATCAAGTCTATATTTTGCATAATCTTTTTGTAACGCTGTATATTCAAGCAAACTTAATCCCTTCTTTCTGCACATTCTGATAAAAGCACGACACTGTCATATACTGATTATATAACCGCCAGCTCTGAATCACCGGCACTAAAACCACATCATACTTCAAATCGATCTGATCTGAAACATCTAAAATTTTCTCCTTTGCTATCCCGATCTCATCCTGCCCAACATCCAGCAAAACCATAATGTCGATATCACTATCGTCTGCAAAATCCCCCCGCGCACAGGAACCATACAAAATCACAGCCCGCAAAACTGTCCCATATATTTTCTTCACTTCTTTTGCAAATTGTGTCACGACCGCCCTTATCTTTTCCTCACACATACAGCCTTTCCCATTCCGCCATACAATATATATCCTTTAAAACAGCATACTGTATTGATAAAATCATAAAAATATTATAGACCAAATATCCTATTATTACAACATTCGGGCCAAAAGGCATCTGCCATCCTCTCACCCATACAGCTCCCCTGCCTCAACCAGTTCCGCCCCCTCTTCCTCAGCCCTCCTCTTCACCGCTTCCGTAAACCCACTCTTACTGATAAACAAAAACATCTTCTCCTTCACGTCTGGAAATGCCTCCGCTGCTGTCACAAGATCATCATATTCCTCCATTGCCATCGGCCTGTTTCGGAACTTGCATTCCACAAAGATTCCTCTCTCCCCTTTCCGATCCAGAGCAAGTAAATCTATATCATCCTGCGCCTTAATGACCGGGTTGTTCCCCCACCACTTGCCAAGGGTATACGGAGTAAAAGGAAGCGTTCCGGCCTTGGCTCGTCTGATTAAATATTGTCTGCAAATATCTTCAAACACAGGCTCCATATATTCGTTAATTTCTCTCATAATTTCATCCGCGGCCTTATCAACTCCCAACATACTGTAATAACTTTTGTTTGAAAATACATATCTGTACCAAAACCTGTAAAAGTGATCGGTAATCTCGTAAATGCCCTTTTTGCTGCCATTCGGTTCACCGCAGGGAACATGCTTTTCCAACAGATGCAGCGTCTGTAAAGTCAACATATATTTGCTGCACTTGCTCTTTTCCTCATGGATCCGATCCGCAATTTCTACAACCCTGTTACAGCCGTTTGCGACCGCTTCCAGAATAGAATTATAAACGGCCGGTTCTCTGAGTTCCATGCGAAGCATCGTCTGTGGTTCGTCATTTAAAAAGGCGCCCTCTGCCAAAATTTCTGAAATAAGATTTCCCCTCAAGGATCGTCCCGGATCAAACGCATTCAAATATCTCGGAACACCTCCCAATATTCCATATGCGATTAGCTTCTCCTCCTCCGAATAATTTGGAAAAAAAGCCGCGCTTTCCAGATAATCAAATGGCTGAACTTCCATACTTCCCGTACTGCGCCCATACAAAGGACTTTTATAGCCCATAACATCATCCAGCATAAAGCTGACGCTTGAACCACAAAGAATCAAAAAAAGATTTCGATCTTTCCAGTCGTGATCAATCTTATGTTGCAGAATACTTTTTATACTGGGGTTTGTCTCTGCCAGAAAAGGAAATTCATCAACGATCAGCACAATCCTTTTATCCTGCGATTTTCTGCCCAGATAATTCAATGCGTCTTCCCAATTTGCAAAGTTCGAAATAAAATTTCCGTCAAAATACTCCTGCACAAGCCTCGAAAAATCCTGCAGATTCAAAGCGTCATTTTTTTCCTGCGCAGAAAAAAATATGGTTTTATGCGTTTTGGAAAATTCCTGCAAAATAGTAGTTTTTCCGATTCTCCGCCTCCCGTACATGACCATAAATTCAAACCGCTCACTTGTATACATACGCTCAAGTTGATTCATTTCCTGCATTCTTCCGATCATCTTTACCGTCCTCCTGATCCCAATCCGCCACAGGCAGTCAATTATTTGGAATATACTCTGACATTCATATATTTATATAGGCATAACAATACTACTTATAAGTAGTATACTTTAAAGTAACTTTTTATTCAAGAAATATTTCCTCCCCATTCCCTACGATAAAACCGAATCGTATTTCAATTTAAAAAGCATCTTTATACAATACATGCCAGCAAAACACCTCCACACAAAAAAGCTGAAAAATGCTTTTATCACATTTTTCAGCCTTCCACAACTCTCTTCAAATCACATTTATCTTAATATTATACTCCTCTATCTCGACGACGGCACCATCCTGATAATCCGCCCCGCAAACTCATTAAAGTTCTGCGTCTGGAGGATCACCTTCCCAGGCCCCGTGAGCTTTGTCAAAAACAGGCCCTCGCCTCCCAGAAGGATGTTCTTAATTCCTTTCACCGTCTCTACCTCATAGCTGACGCTCCTCTCAAAGGCAACCACATTGCCCGTGTCAACCTTGAGAACTTCCCCCGGCACCAGATTTTTCTCCACCTTGTTGCCGTCAATTTCCAGAAACACCATTCCCGTTCCACTGATATCCTGCAGGATAAATCCTTCCCCGCCAAACAGTCCGGCAGAAAACTTCTTGGTCAAAGTCACATTCAGGTTCACAGTCTCCTGTGCACAGAGAAATGCGCCTTTCTGGCAGATCATACCGCCGCTTGCCCCCACATCAATGGGAAGTACCTCCCCGGCCACGGTTGAGGCAAAAGCCACCATACTGCCCGCGCGCTCCGCTTTATAAGTCGCCATGAAAAGAGATTCTCCCGAAAACATCCGGCCAATGCTCTTTCCCAGACCGCCCTTCATGTTGGAATCCATGGAAATGCCCTCCGTCATCCAAGCCATACCGCCCGACTGGGTGTACATGGACTCTCCCGGCGCGTCAAACAAAACCTCCACTGCCGGCATCGTATCTCCGATAATTCTGTACTGCATACTGAGTTCCTCCTTCGCACAATCGTCTTTTTCCGTTTTCATTTTCTCACATTCCTACCCGTCAGGCAATCCTTTATTCTGCGAATTTCTCTTTGTCCAATAAAATTTTCCTGCTTTCAGAGTTATAAACTGTAAAAGACCGATTGCAGTCAACGATGGTGTTGACACAGGTTCGGGTTTTGATGATGATTTTCTTCCGTTCCAGGATGTAATCAACAAATACTATGCAAAAGACATCTGTAAAAAATCAAGTCTCCATTTAAAGCAAAAGGCACGTTGCAGGCAGTCCATCATATAACTATCTGAAAGACAGTGAGGGTAAAATAAATGGATAATTGATGAAGTGGCAGCACCTGTTGTCAGACGTATATTCCGAATGACTTTGGAGGATTACAGCCCATATCAGACTGCCGCACATGTTCCTCCTTGTTGGGCAATGCGTGCAAACATGCATAGAAAAAGACGCATGGTTTACAATTTACTGTTCCATGCGCCTTTACGCTGTTTTATTGATATTAAATTGTTTCTCTGATTATGCTAACTGCATAACCTCGGCTTCAATTTCTTTTAATTCATCAAGCGACAATAACGGAACGCAATCCGCAATTTCATCAAGTGACATTTTCCCTTTTTCAATCATTCTTTTTGCTGTTTCCCTTGCGGTTTCCTGCGCCGCCTCATGCCGTTCACTTCTTATAAACGACTTCATGATCTGTTCTTCATCAAACAAACTCATCATAATCGTCACAACCTCCTTTTCCCTGTCAAGCAAATATTCCTTTAGAACATTCCTATCCTTGCATATGCGGATCGTTTCCGTAACCGCCGTCCTCGTCATTCCATACTGCTTTGTCTGCTCGTTAAAAACTTTACAGAAAATGATGTACTGGTTGATGATGTCATCTGTATCGCTTTCATAGATCACCTTAGCTTTGACCTCAATGTCTATATCCGCACCCTTGAAAAATTCCTCTGATAATGCTATCTTGTCGGGTTTTCTTCCTTTATTGCCTGTAAATATCACATACAGTTCGGGTTTAGGCATTCTGACTTTCTTGCTTTTGTAATAGTCTTGGCTGGTACGCTGAAAATATTCGTGATAGCTTTGCGCCAGATACAGCAAAACCCTCACCAGAATATTCACTGTCCATGTAGACTGTGCCTCTACAAGTATCATCAGCTTATTATTGGCAATAAAGCCAAGATCATTATACAGGTTATCCGTCAATACATTTGTGATCGTCACATCTGTAAGGGAGTCCTCTGTCGCTGTGGTGTCCTCCGGGTGGAGCGTCTTATACAGCTTTAGCAGATAACTCTTGTTTTGAAAAAGGTCAAGGAATACGCTGTTTTTTGCTGTACGCTTTGCCATAACTTCCTGCATCTGTTTTGTGTCGTCCTGCACTTTAATACCTCAATTCCTTAAAATCTGTGGCACAAGATACGATATAGCCTGCTCCTGCTATATCTCAATTATATAAAAAAGCGTCTGCCTTTACAATAAAATTCACATTAAATTTCTTCCTCCCTTCGTTTCGTCCTGCTCTGCTGTCGGCTATATTGTCGGCTCTCGTTCTGAAGTTCCCTCTCAAGATTCTTTTTGTTATAGCTGATTACTTCAGAGTACGCCAATTCCGTAGCTACTTTAATCTGCTCTTTTCTAATACTATCATATTCCATTTGCATAGACTGTATCTCGGCTTTCCACTGTTTCGGTGTTATATTCTCGCCGCCCTACAAAAGGCTCTGCATGCGCTCCTTTAATTCGGGGTACTTCGATAAGCTGTCCCTATACTCTTTGTCATATTGCATTTTCGCAAGTCCTTTGAGTGACTGGTTCTCCTTATAGACAGCTTGGATCGGTGCAAAGAGGGCATACATTTTTGACAGTTCCTTTAAGCGGTTTAGTTTCTGCCCCATAGAAAGATGTACTGTTTCCAACTGTTGGTATCTTTGTTCCTTATCCGCTGTGAATTTTGCAAGGCTCTCAAAGCTGTCTATCTTTCTTGTAGTAATGAATTTCTCCGCATTGTTGGCTCTCGGTCAATTCCCTGTTCCTTAAAAGAACGGTGTTCCCAATGAACCGCAATCCCCAACTGCTCATTGGCGGCATTGATTGTGTCGACTAAATCCTTACGCCACATCTTGGCATTTTCCTTGCTGTTCCAGTCGGTACTGTCGGCGGTATGGCATTTCCACTGTTTACGGTTTTGCCTGTCGACTTTCTGCTGTCCTGTCTTTTTATCAATCACCGATATCTTTTCGCCGTTTTCGTCAAGGGCATAGATTTTCTTCTGTTGCGCTCCCCATTCCCCTTTTTTAGTAAGAGGGCGCATAGTGAGTGAAACGTGGATATGAAGATTGCGCTGTCCTTTATCGTTCTCGCTGTCATGGATTGCCCAGTCCGCGCACATACCTTTATCAACAAAATTCCTCTGAACGTAATCCCTCACAACTTCCTCTGCAAGTTCGTAACTCCATTCGTTGGGAAGTGATGCTTTTAACATTTAACCCAACCGTTTTTGGGTTGGGTTTGCAGGCATGTGATTTCTGCCCTTTCTCGGACAGTTCAACATCATTCCATAAAACGGATCGGTCTGCAAAGTCTTTGGGCGCATTTGGTGGGAGAGAGATTTCGCTGTGGACTAAATCCTCATGGTATTTGGGGCGGTAGGTCTACCCGTCATATTCGCTCACAAGAACGCTCCTGCTGATGTAGGACGCCTTCTCAACTGCCGACTGCCCTTTGCTCCGTTTGACTATGGAAAAACGTGTACTTGCCTGTTTCGTGACATTACCCATACAAGGCACCTACATTCTGCCAATAGGATAGTGGGGCGCACCCATAGACTTTATGGGCAGATAAAAGCCGCACTTTGGCTTTTGTCTGGACGCAAAGTACACACAAGGGTAGGTGCACATACCACCGAAGGTGGTATCAGACTGTCAAAAAAGGTCAGCAGGATCTGGCTTTTTTTGACAGTCTGATGACAGCGTTTCCTCTGTCATAAATTACTGCCCGTATTCGTTTTGATTTCTGCAATTTACTCCTGTCTCCTTTCTGCTGAGACGCTGTTAATCTTTTAATGGAAAAATCCCTATTTCAGATCATCTTCGGACAATCCATATTGACGCATCAGATTTTGTTTCCTATATTCCATTTCATCCCTTTTTCGCTCCTCACGGTTATGGCTGCACCATTCCCAATATCTGCATTTCCTGTTTGCACACGAATCTACCTTTCGGCAATTAATTTTATAATATAATACCCACATCCACATGAAGAGCATTAATGCAATAAATATCACTAAAAGCCGTGAAAAAAAACACTCCAACAAATTCATTTTATCCCTTTCCTTATTCTTCTAAAGTCCTTTTTGTCATTCTGTTATCAGAAACCATTCTCCATTCCTCCCGATTGAAATTCTTCCATCTTTTCCACGTCGACCAATATAGCGGTCAACAACCTTTTTGAAATTCCCTAAAATAAGACTTACATAGAATTTATCTGTGAAAGGAAAGTCAAAATGGAACAGAAATTACGAAGGGACCGGAATATCGGAAACAATCTCAAAGCCCTCCGTGAGAATTACGATATCTCACAAGAAAAACTCTGTGCGTTATTGCAAAACAGAGGCTGTGATATTGGTCGATCAACTTATGCAAAATATGAAAATGGTGAATTGAATATCAAGATCAGCGTCCTCATAGAATTACGCAAAATTTATGGTTGCTCCTATGATGATTTCTTTGAGGGACTGGATATTCAGAAATAAGGATTCTGCCGACGCTCAAGTCCTCTGATTTCAGACATAAGCCTTATTCCATCTTTCATCCCCATCCGATAGGCTACCTCGCCATACATTGCTCCACAATGGCTATCAGCAGAAATTACATGGTCAATGATTAGTCTGTGAGATTTCTTCAGTTCCAGCTTTTCCATTCTCTCCACTGCTATTTCTTGTTGCTTTACGGCTTTACGGTACTCTTTATTTCTTTTGAGTACCCTGTCAATATCCTGCCCCGTTCTCTGTGATGCAATTCTGTCCAACAATCCTCTCTTCCTCATCCTGCTTTCATTTTTCATCTCTATTTCTCCTTTCATGTGTATAGTTTCTTATCTATATAAAATTATATCTATTAGTTTAACCATAATATATCATAACTGATTTTACAGTAATAAAAAAGCTATAATGTACCTAAGATATGTAGGGGGGTGACTATATTGAACGAAACAAGGGGTACTATCGAAATTCACCTAAAGGAATTACTGGAAGAAGCCGGACTGAGTAAAAACAAGTTTTGCCAGAGAGCAGAGTTGCAACGTTCACAACTTAATGGTTATCTCAACAACACAATCACCCGATTAGACATTGATGTGCTGATTAGAATATGTGACACTCTGGGTTGCTCTATTTCAGATTTGCTTGAATATAAACCCAGCTAAATGTTCGCTGTCCATTCTTCTCCCATATTTGACACAATTCAAAATACTTTACGTTCCTCACTTTTCAATGCTATTATCAGTAGAATTTATCGGTACCATTCTCGCTCTTGCCTGCTCCTCTGCTCCGCACTTACTGCTCTCGGCTTACGGTAACTAATGAACGATTTCGGGAAGTCGTAAGTCTTAGATACCCCGTCCTGTTCTGTCTGCCTGTATATATCGTGAAACCCCGCAACAAGCGCATCCCGTTTCCGTATGACTGTCTTATCCCTTGTGTAGAGGGTGGCTCCCTTTTCTCCTGCATTGTAGTTGACAACAGTTTCCTGTTCATACCTTGTCAAATTCATAACTAATTCCTGGCTTTCCTCCTCAGATAATTTTGATGCAGTCTGTCCTTTCTCGCCTCTTTCTTACGCATTTCTTCCAATTCTTCGGGTGTCGGTTCTTTCTCTGCCATAGTGGGTGGTATGTATTCCCCGATACGTTTTTCACATACTGCCATTCGTTTCTTCTGTTCCGTAAAATCTACGGTCTGTCTGTCCTCAATATGTGACTGTATTTCGCCCGCAAAACACTCTTTATCAAGATTGGCATACTGTATAACCTCTTTTATGGTCTTTACCACTATCTCCATAACATGATCAGCTTTGATACGGTGCGCCGACCTGCACAATGTCCCTACGGGTACTTTGGGATAATTGCCACAATGATATATTGGAACACGCTTTCCATTGTTCATTCTTTGGATATACATTTTGCCGCCGCAATCAGCACAATACATCAAACCTGTGAGCGGATGTGCCTCGCCCCAACCATTGGGATAACGCTTTACCTGTCCTCTGATACGGACCGTAGCCCTCCAGAATCATTCGGAATATCCGTCTGACTATGGGCGCTGCCACTTCATCAATTACCCATTGGTTTTTGTCCCCGCTGTCTTTCAGATAACCGTATACCAGTAAAGCCGTTCTTTTCCGCATAATCCTCAAGCATTGCCTTCTGGTTGGATATGCTGTTGCTTTCGCCCTGTAACTCGTCATCATGGCTCAACCTCTCGTATAATGCTGTTAAATCGTGACTCATAATCAATTTCCTCCTTTCCTCCAGTACCGCATAAATGCTATGCTATGGCTCTTTTGTATTTATTTTGATTAAGAAGTCTTTTATATTTTATAACTCCATTCACAGCCAAGCATATCCCCATTCCTGCCTACAACAGAACAAGATTAAGCGGAACGAGGAAAAATTGTAAAATAACATGCAACTGATATTTGCTTTTTAGCACTTGCTGCATTCTTTATTCTTATTGCCATATACCTTATAATAGCAATAGGGAGGCGATTTTTATGAATATGAATATCATATCAAAGTACTTACAATTTTTGCGTAAAAGCAACAACTACACACAAGATGATTTAGCAAAAGAATTAGGCATATCAAGGCAGGCAATATCAAAATGGGAAACAGGAATGACTATTCCCGACTTAGAAGTTTTATTAAAAATTTCTAAATTATATGGCATCACGATAAATGACATATTAGAACCAAAGATCCAGTACCAGCGAATAACTGATTTTGAGCAGATTTCAACAATTTCTGAAAAGGAACTGAAAGAAGCGCTGGAACAGTTTGACACTAATTCGCTTGTAACAGCATTAATGGGGGCATCTCCCGAAACAAATAGTTTTTGCGAAGGACTATTTCCCGATATAGATTTTGAAATGACAAGAAAAAATATAGGCAGAATCAGAATAGAAACTGTTGAGGATATGCAGAACCAAATAGTTGCTATGATTAATTTGCATGCAGTTGACAAGGAAATATAATACATGCAAAGGATCCCAGAGATTCCGTGTAAGCGAAACCTCCGGGATTTTCCGTTATCCTGCCGTATTAGTTGATCGCCAGACCGGCGCTTGCATAACCAGCCACCGTATTAACCAATGTTAAGCCGCTTGCCGTTGCCGAAAATACCAGCATCAGCCGTGTTTGCGCCGTCACCGGAATATTGAGTCCGGTAAGCGCTCCATTTAACAATGTTCCCACAGATATAATTCCGGTAAGTGTCGGCGTCAGGTTGATGAGTGTTCCCGCAATCGGAGAAAATACATTGTTCGGCGTTGCGGACTGATAAATCTGCGCTCTGACCGTAAGATTGGAACCTACCAGGGAAAGCGCAAGCGTTGTACTGAAGAATGCGCTGAAGGAAGTGATGATACCGGCACGCGGAACCTGAAACGCAAAGTTAGAAAGCGTTCCGGCTGCGTTTGTAATATCAATCGTACTTCCCAACAGTGTAAGTCCCTGTGCGCTGCTTCCAAAACCAACGAAGGCCGGAATACCCGCAAGTCCTCCCGCTATTGTCGTCAGGGAAACCGGCAGTCCTGACGCAAACGGAATCATCGCTCCCGTACCCGCTGCACCTGTCGGGCCTGTTGCTCCGTCGGCTCCTGTCGCTCCTGTTGCACCGTCAGCTCCTGTCGCTCCCGTTGCACCTGTCGGGCCTGTCGCTCCTGTCGCCCCTGTCGGACCTGTCGCTCCATCGGCTCCTGTCGCCCCTGTCGCTCCCGTCGGACCTGTCGCTCCGTCAGCTCCCGTGGCTCCTGTCGCTCCCGTCGGACCTGTTGCTCCATCGGCTCCCGTGGCTCCCGTCGGACCTGTCGCTCCGTCAGCTCCCGTGGCTCCCGTCGGGCCTGTCGCTCCGTCAGCTCCCGTGGCTCCTGTCGCTCCTGTCGCCCCCGTCGGACCTTCATCGCCCGGACATCCTTTCGGGCCCTGCGGACCAACCGGGCCTGTGGCCCCCTGAATACCCTGCGGGCCTGTTACACCCTGCGGGCCCATAGCGCCTGTAGGGCCACTGGAGCCTGCAGGGCCGGGAATCCCTCTCGGCCCCTGGGGACCGATATCCCCCTGTGGGCCTGCAGGGCCCACATCTCCCTTAGGGCCTGCCGGTCCCTGGGGCCCCACATCTCCTTTCGGACCTTCACAGCCAGGATCCCCTTTCGGACCAATGTCACCACGGACACCCTGGATACCCTGAATACCTTGCGGACCTGCGTAGCCTCTCGGTCCTGCACAGCCTCTTGGCCCGGTGTTGCCGGTAGGCCCTACCGGCCCCGTATTGCCTCTTGGCCCTCTCGCGCCGGGTGCGCCGGGAATACCCTGCGGACCCATAGGGCCCGGATCGCCTTTATCACCCTTTGGGCCGGGACATCCGGTATCTCCTTTCATCCCCTGAGGGCCTGTCGGTCCCTGATCCCCTTTCGGACCTTCGGGTCCGCGCTCACAGCAGTCGGGAAAACATGGATTTGGACAACAGTTACATAAATTATTTTGATTCATACAAAACGTATCCTTTCCGATTATTTTTTATCGCTAAAAAAATATCTTCTTTATACAAATAATTTATGCAGCTCTGCCAACGTTGTCACTTTTTGTCGAAAAGGGAATTTTCTCCCCGGGCTTCAACTCTGTTCCTTTCTCTGAAGGCTGTCAAAATACTGCCTGTTGTAGAGATACGCCGGGGAATACGGTTTACATGCCCCGGCTTTTTCGTTATACTCTCTCGCTTTTTCCTGTTCTCCCAATTTGTCATAGCACACACACAGCTGCATGTACGGAACATAATCATAGCAGTCCGGCAGCACAAACCCGTCCGCATATTCCTTTTTCGGAATACGCAGTGCGGTTTCATACCAATAAACTGCATTATGGATGTTTCCATGTTCCAGAAAATGCCTGCCGATTTCACAACACAGTTCCGCCCTCGGCAGGTCAAAACCCAGGCTGCGCAGAAGCGCGTACAGCGCCGTCTGCTCCTGCCCCATTTTGTAATAGCAGCTTGCACAAACAGAGCATGCTTCTATTTTATTTTCAACCCACCCCGCCTCTGAAAGCAGAAACGCTTCCAACACGGAAACCGCCTCCTCATACAGCCCGTGATAATACAATTCCCGGCCATAATAATATTGCTGCCGCAGATCTAATGTTTTTCCTTCCGCAAGCAGTTTCCGGTATATCCTCAAATTTCGGTCCGGATCCCCGGTTCCCACTTTCTTATGACAGATCGCAATATCCGAGTATACAATCCGGCCGCTTGGCGGAATGACTTCATGGACAGCGCCGATCCAGCGGTACCTGGCACAGTTTCTGATCCACCTCTCCCTAAAATAGGAAAAGGAAGGCTTGCCCGCTTCGTCAAAGGAGGTGTTGTATTTCATCATTACCATATCCGTATCCGGTGCCAGGATCTGCTTTAACTCCAAAAATTTTCCCTTTTCCGTCTCTTCCAGTACATCGTCCGCATCCATCCACATACAGTAATTCATGGAAGCCTTGGAAAAGGAATAATTTCTTGCCTCAGAAAAATCATCCTTCCAAGGATACCGATAAACCTGAGATGTGTAATTGGAAACAATCTCTACCGTTCGGTCTGTTGAGCCCGTATCCACAATGATGATTTCATCCACAAGTTCCGCTATACTGTCAAGGCAGCGTGCAATGTGTGCCTCCTCATTTTTGACAATCATACAAAGACTTATTGTAGGCATTTTATTTTCTCCCATCCGATCTACTGTCTGCAAAATTTTTCAAGGATCACATTCATGCTGATCAGGGAAGTTTCGGCAGAAGAACGCCATGCAAAAAACAGGATGGATTCTGTCGGCACTTCCATAATAAAGTATCTTGATACTGTCAGCATTTCTCTCCCCTTTGCCGCTTCTGCATATACAGTATACAGATTCTGCCACCAGTCATTGAGCACCGGTGTCAGTTCTATGAAACCATGTTTTTTCATCATCGTGGATATATAACAGCTGATGGCATAACAGCCGGGAGTCAGTCTGATAGAAACGTCGTCAGAAAGAGAGATGTTCTGCGTGATATCGGGAATCTCCGTTTTGAGCGGCAGACAGGCAGCCTCCTGCATTACCAGATTCTGCCCTGTGTAAGATGCAAAGATATAATTTTGTGGATAGCCGGACGGCCCGGCAGGTCCACGTTCACCGGGATCTCCTCTCGGTCCCATCGGTCCGGTGGCTCCCTGGGGACCCTGTGGCCCGGTAACTCCCTGCGGGCCGGTTTCTCCCCGTTCTCCAGGACAGCCGGGCGGCCCCGGTTCTCCCCTCGGCCCCATCGGCCCTGGCTCCACGCATATGCAGGGCGTGCCGGGCATCTCGGATATATCCTCTGATCCATCAGTATCCATATGCGGCGCATTCTCGGACATATCCTTGTCTTCCCCGCGCATGCCCTCAGAGAAAGGCTGGCCTGTAAACTGACTGCCGTTTCTGTTCGGCGCCCTCATGCCAAACAGGTTCGGCGGAGGGAACATCCAGTTCATGTTAAATTGATTCAATCAAAACCACCTCATTCCTATCTGTTAAGGATTGCTGCTTCCTTTATAAATAATATGCGCGGAACAGAAATTCGTTTTTGCTAATAAATTCTTGACAAAACAGCAATCCTGTGATAGCATGTCAGCAATTGAAAGGGTCCTTTCCAGAGTCTTTTCAAAGCAATTACTCGGACCACTCCTTCAGGAGTTAAGGCCATACGGACAGCCGGGTCCACTGCCGATTGGCGGCATTGCGCTGCCCTATTGATTGAGTTAAAAGCTCAAATTTTATAAGTTGGTTACTTCATAACCGAAATGTGCCCTGTGCACAGACTTGTGAAACGGTCAATAAGAGTGGTAAAAGTAGTATTGCTATATAGACTCTGATCATCCGTATATCTGAACAGATTTTTTCGTTCCGTTTTTTGCGTTTTCCGCCTTACCTTTTGGCATTGGATCTTTTGCAGGAAATTGGAAATATGACGTTTATCTGACTGATAACCGCAAGTTGTGCATACAGCGCAGCCTGCGGTTTTGTTTTGCCAGCAAATCAGAAAGAAGGCGTAAGAAAAAATTGAAAAATTCTCAACTCCATCCCAATCAGTCGAGTCAAAACCGCGCACCCATTTATGAGGCGCTGGAATCCTTCCGGCAAATGCGGGTTGTTCCCTTCGACGTGCCGGGCCACAAGCGGGGCCGGGGCAATCCAGAACTGACCGCATTTCTGGGACAGCAGTGCATCGGCGTGGACGTAAACAGCATGAAGCCGCTCGATAACCTCTGTCACCCGGTGTCGGTCATCCTGGAGGCAGAAAAACTGGCGGCGGATGCCTTTGGCGCAGCCCACGCGTTTCTGATGGTGGGCGGCACGACAAGCTCCGTGCAGAGCATGATCCTGGCCGCATGCAAGCGGGGTGATGAAATCATCCTGCCCCGCAATGTACATAAAAGCGTAATCAACGCTCTGGTTCTGTGCGGCGCGGTGCCGGTGTACGTCAATCCAGACGTGGATCAGCGGCTCGGCATTTCCCTTGGAATGCGCCGGGAGCAGGTGGCGAAAGCCATCGCCGAGCATCCCCATGCGGTGGCGGTGCTTGTTAATAATCCTACTTATTACGGTGTCTGCAGCGATCTGAGGGCCATTGTCAAAATGGCTCACGCTGCCGGAATGAAATGTCTGGCGGACGAGGCACACGGCACTCACTTCTATTTTGGCGGCGGCCTGCCCGTATCGGCAATGGCGGCGGGGGCAGATATGGCTTCCGTATCCATGCACAAAAGCGGAGGCAGTCTGACCCAGTCAAGCCTTCTGCTGGTCGGGCCCGATATCCATGCGGGGTATGTACGGCAGATCATCAACCTGACCCAGACTACCTCCGGCAGTTATCTGCTGATGTCCAGTCTGGATATCAGCCGCCGGAATCTGGCCCTGCGGGGCCGTACCGTGTTCCATCAGGTGGCCGATCTGGCGGAGTACGCCAGACAGGAGATCAACGCCGTGGGCGGATACTATGCCTTTGGCCGGGAATTGATGAACGGGGACTCGGTGTTCGACTTCGACACTACCAAGCTCAGCGTCCACACTCTGGACATCGGTCTGGCAGGCATTGAGGTGTACGACATCCTGCGGGATGAGTACGACATCCAGATCGAATTCGGCGACATCGGCAACATTCTGGCCTATCTGTCTATGGGTGACCGGCCCCAGGAAGTGGAACGGCTGGTCAGCGCTCTTGCGGAAATCCGGCGGCGTTACCAGAAGGATCCGACCGGCCTTCTGAATCAGGAATATGTGGAGCCGGAAGTGGTGGCAAGTCCTCAAGATGCGTTTTATGCAGAAAAACTCAGCCTGCCTCTGGCGAAGACCAAAGGGCGGGTATGCAGCGAGTTCGTCATGTGCTATCCACCCGGCATCCCTCTGTTGGCCCCGGGAGAGCGGGTCACGGCGGAGATTCTGGAACACATCAGGTACGCCAAAGAAAAAGGCTGCAGCATGACCGGGCCGGAAGATCCGGATCTGGAGCGGCTGAACGTGCTGGCGTGAAAGGAGATGAAAGATGGAAATGTGGTTTAGTGAATATCATACCCCGGACGTGAAGCACAGCATCCGGGTCAACCGGCACCTGTATTCCAAGCAGAGCGACTACCAGCGCATCGATATCTTCGAAACGCCGGAATTCGGACGGGTACTGACTCTGGACGGAAATGTAATGCTGACGGAGCGGGATGAATTTATATACGATGAGATGATTACCCATGTGCCTATGGCGGTGCATGCCGGCATCCGGGACATTCTGGTCATCGGCGCGGGAGACGGCGGCGTGGTTCGGGAGCTGACCCGGTACGACCGTGTCGAACACATTGATCTGGTGGAAATGGATCCTCTTGTGGTGGAAGCCTGCCGGACTTATCTGCCCAGCAACGCCTGCCGGATGGATGACAGGCGGGTCCACATCCACTTCGGAAACGCGCTGAAGTTCATCCGCCGGCAGGAGGCGGCATACGATCTCATCATTGTAGACTCCACCGACCCCTTCGGGCCTTCTGAGGGACTGTTCACCAGAGAGTTTTACGGCAGCTGCTACAATGCGCTGCGGGAGGACGGCATCATGGTAAACCAGCAGGGAAGTCCTTTCTACGCCGAGGATGCCGGAGCCATGCAGCGCAGCCATAAGCGCATTGTCAGTACCTTCCCCATCAGCCGGGTCTACCAGGCCCATATCCCCACCTATGCGGCGGGATACTGGCTGTTCGGCTTTGCCAGTAAGAAGTATCATCCCACCGACGATCTGGACACGGCGGCGTGGCAGAAGCTGAATCTGCACACGCGCTACTATACCCCCAGACTCCATGTGGGCGCTTTCTGCCTGCCTGCGTTTCTGGAGGAGATGCTGCGGGAAGTGGAGGGATAACTTATGCTGAAACCCAATATTGAAACTTTTATCGGCTGTGACTGCAGTTACGAGCGCGCCCGGATGGTTCTGTACGGCGCACCCTTTGATTCCACCACCAGTTTCCGGCCCGGCGCCCGGTTCGGTCCCGGCGCCATGCGCCACGAGAGTTTCGGCCTGGAGACTTACAGCCCTTACCAGGATGCAGACCTGACAGACTGCGCCGTATTTGACAGCGGCGATCTGGAGCTTTGCTTTGGCAGCGCGCAGTCGGCGTTGGCGGACATCGAGACCTGCGCCTGCGAAATCCTGCGGGATGGGAAATTCCCTATGCTGCTTGGCGGCGAACATCTGGTCACGCTGGGCGCGGTGCGTGCCGTGGCGAAACAGTACCCGGATCTTCACATCATCCACTTTGACGCCCACGCCGATCTGCGGGATGATTATCTGGGGGCCAAACTCTCCCACGCCTGCGTCCTGCGGCGGTGCCACGAACTGGCAGGCGACGGCCGCATCCACCAGTTCTGCATCCGAAGCGGCGACCGGGAGGAATTCCGTTTTGCCGGCGCGCATACGGATATGCACCCCTTCCTGTTTGACGGCTTGGAAAAAACCGTTGCAAACCTGCGGGAGCAGCAGATTCCCGTCTACTTCACCATCGACCTGGACTGCCTGGATCCCTCCGTGTTTCCCGGAACGGGTACGCCGGAAGCGGGCGGCGTCAGCTTCCTGATGCTTCTGGAAGCCATTCAGACAGTCTGCACGGCCCATGTGGTGGGAGCCGATGTAAACGAACTGGCGCCCATGCTGGATCCAAGCGGCGTTTCCACCGCCACCGCCTGCAAAGTGCTGCGGGAATTGATTTTAGCCCTGCATAAAAATAATTGTTAAAAAGGAGATAACCACTATGAGTAGAGTTCTTGTGATCGGATGCGGCGGCGTCGCATCCGTTGCCATCCACAAATGCTGTCAGGTCAGCGAGGTATTCACTGAGCTGTGTATCGCAAGCCGTACAAAATCCAAATGTGATAAACTGGCCGCAGAGCTTGCCCCCAAAACTGCAACAAAAATCACCACCGCCCAGGTAGACGCGGACGATGTACAGCAGCTCATCAGCCTCATCCACACTTACAAGCCGGACCTGGTGATGAATATTGCACTCCCCTACCAGGATCTGACCATCATGGACGCCTGTCTGGCCTGCGGCGTGAATTACATGGACACAGCCAACTATGAGCCTGAGGACACCGATGATCCGGCGTGGCGGGCTGTCTACGAAAAACGCTGTAAGGAAGCGGGGTTTTCGGCATATTTTGACTACAGCTGGCAGTGGGCTTATCGAAAGAAGTTCGAAGACGCAGGACTTACCGCACTTCTGGGCTGCGGTTTTGATCCCGGGGTAACCCAGGCGTACTGCGCCCACGCAAAAAAGCATGAGTTTGATACCATTGACACCATCGACATTCTGGACTGCAACGGCGGCGATCACGGCTACGCTTTCGCCACCAACTTTAACCCGGAAGTCAATCTGCGAGAAGTTTCCGCCCCCGGCAGCTACTGGGAGGACGGACGCTGGGTGGAAATCCCCCCTATGAGCATCAAACGGGAATATGACTTCGACCAGGTGGGACACAAAGACATGTATCTGCTCCACCATGAGGAAATCGAGAGTCTTGCGCTGCATATCCCGGAGGTAAAGCGGATCCGCTTCTTTATGACTTTCGGGCAGAGCTATCTGGATCACATGCGCTGTCTGGAAAATGTGGGAATGCTTTCCACCAGTCCCGTAGACTTTGAAGGACAGCAGATCGTACCCATAAAGTTCCTCAAAGCCCTGCTGCCAGACCCTGCAAGTCTGGGCCCCCGCACAAAGGGAAAGACCAACATCGGCTGTATCTTCACCGGGAAAAAGGACGGTCAGGACAAGACTTATTATATTTACAATATCTGTGACCATCAGGAATGCTATCGGGAAGTGGGCAGCCAGGCCATCAGTTACACCACAGGCGTACCTGCCATGTGCGGCGCTTTGATGCTGCTGACAGGCAAATGGGACAAACCCGGCGTCTACACGGTGGAGGAGTTCGACCCTGATCCCTTCCTGGCAGCGCTGGACAAGTACGGCCTGCCCCGGAGCGAAAGCCGGACCCCGGTACTGGTGGGCTGATGAATACCCGCGCAAAAGAAAGCCGTCCATGCTTTGCAGGGCTGGACGGCCTTTCCCCACAACAACTGTTTGAAAAACTGCCTACGCCGTGTTATATCCTGGACGAGGCTATGCTGCGCCGAAACGGTGAAATTCTGGCCGGGGTGTCCGGTCGGACGGGTTGCCGGATTCTGCTTGCCCAAAAAGCATTTTCCAATTATGACCTTTACCCGGCCTTATCCCCCTATCTGGACGGGACAGAAGCCAGCGGACTGTATGAGGCCCGGCTTGGCGCGGAACAGATGCCCGGAAAGGAGGTGCATGTCTTCTGTGCCGCTTATCGGGAACCGGAGTTTGACGAGCTGCTTCGTTACGCAGGGCACATCGTCTTTAACTCTCCACGCCAGCTGGAGCGGTTCGGCTCCTTAGCCAAAAAAGCCGGAAAGAGCATCGGACTGCGCATCAATCCAGAATGCTCCACCCAGGAGGATCACGCCATCTATGACCCCTGCGCCCCCGGCAGCCGCCTGGGCGCCACCCGCGCACAGTGGAATGCCGGCATGTCCCCGAAACTGCTGAAACTGCTGGACGGCCTGCATTTCCATACCCTTTGCGAGCAGGACGCCGATGCACTGGAACACACGCTAAACGCGGTGGAAAAACGCTTCGGCGATGTACTCCCCCGAATGAAGTGGCTCAATTTCGGCGGCGGACATCACATCACAAAGCCTGGGTACGATATCCCCCTGCTGGAAAGGTGCATCCGCTTTGCACAGGAAAAATGGGATCTGCAAGTCTATTTGGAGCCGGGGGAAGCCTGCGCGCTGAATGCTGGCTATCTGGCCGCCCGCGTGCTGGACATCGTGCAAAACGGCGGGATAACCACTGCTGTTTTGGACACAAGCGCCGCCTGTCATATGCCGGATGTACTGGAAATGCCCTACCGGCCTCCGCTGTACGGAGCCGGGGAACCAGGCGAGCTGCCCTGCACGGTGCGTCTGGGAGGGCCAACCTGTCTGGCCGGGGATGTGATCGGAGATTACAGTTTCGCCGCGCCGTTACAGGAGCAAGACCTTCTCCTGTTCGGCGACATGGCAATCTATACCATGTGTAAAAACAACACCTTCAACGGGATGCCCCTGCCGGATATCACGGTTCTTTGCACTGACAGGGAATTGCAGCGCCTACGGACCTTTTCATATGCAGACTTTAAACAGCGTCTTGGAACGTAAAAAAGCCGCCATTCTGGCGGACAGACGTGTTGACAGGACCGGCAGCGTGCCGGTCCCGTTTTATAAAAATGCAATCCTTATTGTCCTAAAAGCTGCCGTTTCCTCTCAATCATCTCATCGATTCTCTCTATATACTGTGCCACGTCCTTCACGTTCTCGCACCGCTCGATCCTGTCATCAGAAAAGACACCCTTGGTGATAGAGCCTGCCCCCAGAGCCACAATGGTCTGTTTTTCTTCGTTGATCAGGATGTTGTAAATGCCATACTTACCCCGTCTGGAATAACCCACATTTTCGAAATTGCCGGACATGTTTTTCTGGCGGTAAAGGTAATACGGCACCATATCCATTTCCGCCGCCCCTCTGGAGGCGATGTCCATAATTTCCCCTGTGTTATTGTAGGCTGTGGCGCCGTTTTCCGCAATCCACCGTCCCAGTTTCGACGCTCTCTTTACCGCCAGGGAATGCACCGTCAGCGCATCGGGGGAAAGCGCCTTAATCCGTCCTATGGTATGTGCCACATCCACCGCCGTCTCCCCGGGAAGCCCTAAAATAATGTCCATGTTGATATTGTCGAACCCGATCTGTCTGGCCAGATGAAACGCCTCCTCCACCTGCTCCACGGTATGCCGCCTGCCAATCAGGTCAAGCGTCTCCTGCTTCATGGTCTGGGGATTCACGGAAATGCGCGTCACCCCCATTGCCAAAAGCACCCTCAGTTTTTCCTCCGTGATACTGTCAGCTCTGCCCGCTTCCACTGTAAACTCCTGCACCTGGCTGAAATCAAAGGCTTCTTTCAGTCTTCCGAGAAGCCGTTCCAGCTCCTGTGCCGACAGGGAAGTGGGGGTGCCTCCCCCGATGTAAACCGTATCCAGTATTTTATCCCGGCAGAACCGGGCCGTCGCCTCAATCTCTTTCTCCAGTGCATCCAGATATTTCCCCACCCTCTTTTTCCAGGCTGCGATCGGATAGGAGGTGAAGGAACAGTACAGACAGGTTGTGGGACAGAAAGGAATCCCTATGTATAAGCTGTAACCGTTCTCATAGTGAAGCGTGCTTAAAATCCGCCGCTCCCTTTCGGCGATGTCCAATGCCAGCGCAGTCCGTTCCTCGCTCACCAAATGCATGGTTCTCAAATATTCAGCGGTCTCCGCCTCACTTTTCCCCTGTTCCATCATCGTCATGGCAATCTTCGTGGGACGTATACCTGTCAGATTGCCCCACGGAAGAGTGATGCCCGTCTCCTCCTGCATGGAGAGATAGAAAAAACGTTTGAAGGCATTTTTATAGGCCGGCGTACCCGGCGCCTCCTGCGGATGCCAGGTATACACATGGCCGCTCCTTTCTGTGTCGAGGGCATCCTCTCTTTCTATATTATGTAAACTATCAATCTTGTCGGGACACGAGTCTGCGTCAAATATTTCAAGGGTCACTTCCTCCTCCCCGAAAAAGAGCGCCATCACCGGCTCTCCCTCCAAAATTCTTCTGTCCCTTACTTCCGAGTCCGGCGCGAGCATTCTCGGCTCCCACTCCGGGTAAAAGGACTTTAAAAGCGCCTGTATGTCATATTCAAACTGTGTCTTATTGCTCTCTATAATCTGCATCGTCTAATCCCCTGCATTTCTTTTAACATATATTTTCCTTTCCCCTTTCCTGCTACAGGAATTACGATATTCAGCATCTGCATTGCCTCAATCGCTTTTCCTGCTTTATAATCACCATAACCTAATTCTTTCTTAATTTCTTTTCGGCCAAAAATCTGATTCGGCTCAAATATTTCTATAATTCTTTTTACATTTCCTGCAATAATGGGGGTTAATTCTTTGCTATATACTGCATCATCAATCATTTGAAACAGCGGTTCTTTCCATTCAAACCGTGGTTTTTCAACATCGAAACCGTGGTTTTCTTTCTCAAACCGTGGTTTTTCAATATCCAAACCGTGGTTTTCTTTCTCAAACTGTGGTTTTCTTTCAAGTGCCGCATTGCTTCTAATGATCGTTTGTAACATAAAAGCATTGTTTCTATATTCCGGCCCCTGCAGCCCAATCGCTTCCAGCTCTTTCCACATCCGATCAACACCCTCTCCATATTCTTTCACAAACCGATAGGCTTTCAAAAATTCTGCAATCTTAGGATTTCTCGAAAAATGTGTATGCCGGATATTATTTGTCTTTACAAGACCTGGCAGTTTTCCAGGGCTTTCTACAACAATCCTTCCATCAAACATTTTTATCTGAATATCCGTTCCACGAATGCTGTAATCGCGATGCGTAACAGCATTTACAATCATTTCCTGACGGACAAACCTGGGATATTCTTCTTCTGTTATAAATCTACCATCCTCACCTAGATATGTTTTCTCTTTAATTTGTGTATCCAGATATGCAACAGCTTCTGTTATGATTTTCAAAATAGTTCCTTCAAAGATGACATCCTTAATCACATTCATCTCTGTACCAACCTGTTCCTCTATACCTTCATAGCGGATAAAGCGTACACGGGCTCTAGGAAAATATAATTGCGGATTTTTCCCAAACAGTAATATTGCGGCTGAACTTATCTGCATCATACCATTCTTTTCTCTTACAAATCCTTTATTTTCCATCAAATATTCCATCGTTGTCTTGGAATAGCCAATTTGATCAATATAATTTTTTACAAAGTCCAAATCAATGTCATCTATATTTGCTTCTGGAACAGGCTTATCCTCGAAAAATCTCTCTCCCTTGTCATACATCAACTGCATCCGTTCTTCAAACGTGAGTTTCTTTGACTTATCTCCCACACGCATGAAAACTTCATCTGCTTGATTTGCATGTACTTCCATGCTTGGCTCTATATGTATCAAAAGCACATGATTCTTTCTGCCTTTAAAATCTACACACTGTATTTTTTCAATTTCGACTTTTACAGTCGGTACGCAAAAGTCATATGGCACACGGAGAAGTTCATTTAAGTTCCTATTATCATAGTCTACTCCCTCAATTCTACGCGTTATATCGGATATCCCAATAGCAATGGTTCCACCATCCGCATTTGCAAATGCTATGATTGGTATTGCCAGCGCTTTCGGCTCAATATGAACACTCTTCCGCTCAAATATCTGCATTTCTTCAAACGCCAATACCTCTTCTATGGTCATAGCAATCCCTCCCCTGCCACTATTTTTCTTATCGCACATTACTACTTTCATTCTATCACAAATCTATATCTGCAAATGATATAATAATCTCCATTTCGGAGCGTTTGCCCCACAGTGCTACCGATTCCCCGGAAGCCCCATCTTGTCCATCACGCCTGCGGCATCAATGCCGGGATGCGTCAGATAGAGCCGGCAGATCTGCTCCGCCGTTTCTTCTGCCATTTCATGTTTTGCGACAATTTCGGACACGCTTCTTCCCCGGTCCACGTCCCGCAAAATCAGATGCAGTCTCTCCGCAAAAAACTGCTGCCCTGCCTCTTTTCCCATTTCTTCTGCCGCCTTGCGCCCGCTCCTTTTATCTGCCGTCCTCTGCGTTTCCTGTATGATATCTTTTCTGATCACGCGAATCTCTCCGTTCTCCACTTCCAGCACCGCCATTGTCACAGGCTGGGAAAAGCGTCTCGGCCCGCAGCTCCCAGGATTCAGATAAAGGCAGGCGCCCTGCCGGCGCTCCTCATACTTATGGGAATGACCGAATACCACAAGATCATAATTCTCCATCTCTTCGGGCATATGCTTTTTGTTATGTACCATGAAAACCCGCAGACCGCAGATTTCCTCCGACAGACTTTCCGGCAGTCCCTCCGCCCACTCCTTGTCCGCATTTCCACGGACAATATAGAGCGGCGCGATTTCCTGCAAACGCTCCATCACCTCCGGGATATTGATATCCCCCGCATGTAAAATCACATCGCACCCCCGCAGAATCTCCGCCACCTCATCCCGCAGCTTCCCGTGCGTATCCGACAACACACCGATCCGTTTCATTTCCCTCTCCCTTTCCTTCCCCATCTCTAAGCATAACATACTACCTGCTCCCTCAAAACAGCCGTCTCCTGCTCTTACAAAAAGCGCATCTGTTCTTATGCATAATAGCACACTATATCTGAGCAGTTGCGAAACTCCCCTCAATATCATAATAATTGTGCGAATAGCTCTCTCAGTTGTCCTTTCACAGTAACATGAGATTTTCTTAATATGCCGTCCCACATCCATATATCATGCCGGAATATTTGAGAGATTCCATGTTGCGGAGCCCGACACAAGAGAGCTATTTGTACAATTTCAATCCATACGGAAGAGTTTCCCTTTCAACCTTATATCTTGTTGAACGGCTCCTTATAGCAGGCCACGCTGCCAAGTTCCTCCTCGATCCTGAGAAGCTGATTGTACTTCGCCACGCGGTCGCTCCTGCAGGGCGCGCCCGTCTTGATCTGCCCGGCATTTACGGCCACGGCCAGATCGGCGATGAAGGTATCTTCCGTCTCGCCGGAACGGTGGGAAATCACTGCCTTGTACCCGTTTTTCTGTGCCATCTCTATGGCATCCATAGCTTCGCTGACTGTGCCGATCTGGTTCACCTTCACCAGAATTGCATTGGCCACATGGAGCTTAATGCCCGCATCCAGCCGCTTGGTATTTGTGACAAACAGGTCATCTCCCACGAGCTGGATCTTTTCTCCCAGTTTTTTTGTCATCATCTGCCAGCCATCCCAGTCATCCTCCGCCAGCCCGTCCTCGATGGAAATAATGGGATAACGTTCCACCAGTTCCTCATAGTAGGCCACCATCTCCTCCGTGCTTCTCGTGATCTCCGGGAGTTCCCCGCAGTCCGGCGTCTGACAGCCCGCTTCATAGCACTCGGCGACAAAGGAGCCTGCGGTCTCCTGTCTGTACCGTTTTAACTCCGTCTCCCCCGGGAAATGGTATACCCCGTCCGCCTCATTATAAAGCTCGGAGGCCGCCACGTCCAGCGCAATCTTAATATCCTGCCCCGGTGTATAGCCCGCCGCCTTGATGGACTCCACAATCAAATCAAGCACCGCGAAAGCATCCGGCAGGGAAGGTGCAAATCCGCCCTCATCCCCCACGCCTGTGGAAAGTCCCCTGTCATTACAGATCTTTTTCAAGTTATGGTAGATCTCCGCACAGATGCGAAGTCCGTCCGCAAAGCTTTCCGCCTGCACGGGCATAATCATAAATTCCTGGAAATCCACGGTGTTATCTGCATGCTTGCCCCCGTTTAAAATATTCATCATTGGCACCGGCAGAAGTCTGGTGTAGGTGCCGCCCAGATACCGATAAAGCGGAATCCCCAGCGCCTCCGCGCCCGCCCGGGCACAGGCCATAGAGACGCCAAGCGTGGCGTTGGCCCCCAGATTGCTCTTATTATCCGTGCCATCCTGTTCGATCAGCACCCTGTCAACCTGTCCCTGGTCAAAGGCGTCCATGCCAAGAAGCGCCTCTCTGATTTTCGTATTCACATTATTGACTGCCTTGGTCGTTCCCAGTCCAAAGTATACCGTCTCCCCATCCCGGAGTTCCACCGCCTCAAACCGCCCGGTGCTGGCGCCGCTGGGGACAGCCGCCCGGCCCTTGTACTGACAGCCGCCCACTTCCTTCTCCACGGTCACTTCCGCCTCCACGGTGGGATTTCCCCTGGAATCCAGTATCTGTCTCGCATGTACCTCCACAATTCTCAGTTTACTTCCCATATAAAAAACCTCCTCTGTGCATTTTTCATCCAATGTCCCGACTCGCTCATTTTTTGCCAGATTTCCTGCCTGAGAATGAACATGTCAGTACACTAGTATGCACAGAGAAGGCCCAAAACATGTATCCGCTTACTTTTTACGGGGCAGACATGGCAAGCTGCATCCCAAACCTTACAGGCAGCGCCGGATCTTTCATTTGATTAAAATCCCCGACAAAAAATAACTCTTTGTCAGGATAATAGAATGCAAAGGAACCTGTCGATCCGCTGTGGCCTATCAAATCACCCTGCCCCAGAAAGGATGTGGAAAATCCGCCCATTTTTATTCTCATATAGCCGCTTCCATAGCAGATCGGAAACATAGACAGCTGCAATTTTCTATACGGTCTTGAATCAAACATTTTTTTGTCAAACAGTTCTCCACGAAAGAATGCCTGTATAAATCTCATTAAATCTCTTGCGGAGGTAATACAGCCGCCGCTCGCTTTACTGCACATTATGAATTGCGGTCTATATAACTGCTTATCCCCATAGTAAACCTTAGGTATATATTCTTTTTCCGAGACAGGCAGATACGTTTTAGTCATACCTATTTTTGAAAAGATGTATTGATCAAACACCCTTTCCAATGAACATTGTTTGACTTTTTCAATGATATCGCCCAGTATATTATAGTTCATATCTGCATAGTAGGCATTGTTTTTGTAATTGGGTGGGAAATGCGCTTCTTTTTCTTTCGTTAAAGCCATATTTTCATCAAAGGATATAAATGTATCTGAAAGGACAGCTCGTTTTTTGATGCTGTTTTTTCCCTCCTCATATATATCTGCCAATCCGCTTGTCTGGCAGAGTAAATCCGATATTTTCAATTCACAGGAATAATCTTTGCCCTTATAAACGTGCAATCCCTTTAGATAAGCAGGTTCGTAAAAATCCAACAGACTATCATTCAATGTTATATACCCTTGTTGAATGAGAATAAAAATACATGCAGCAGTAAACATTTTTGTTATGCTCGCCGCTATGATTGGACTATCTATATCTTTTCCCCCATAAGCCTTTGAAAATACAGTTTCCCCGGTTCCTTTTTCAATCAGGACTACACTTTCATAAATCCCTTTTTTATGCACATATTGATCAAATAGCTTATCATAACTTTTTGCTTTCATAACATCACCATGTCATCTATTTTCCTTTGCCTTTCTGCAATATTTTTGCACTCCTAAAACTAAATGCACTGTGCTATCTGGTACGATTAACTATCAGATCCATAAGCCAGTCTGTTTCTGGTAACGGCGTGTCAGGGATTCTGACTTTTTCCTGTGCAATTCCCTGTATAGCGCCAAAAATAGCGACGCACAATGCATGGGAATTACCCGCTCGAAACTCGCCGCGCCGCTGCCCTTCTAAAATGACAGGAATCCACTGCCTGCAGATATCCATTGATTTCAAAAGCAGCTCTATTTCCTTCTCATTAACTGTTGTATATTGAACAGCATCCATAAACACAAACATCTTACCAAAGGAGGGATTGCTTTCCAACCGTTCAAACACATGCTTCACCGTTTGTAAAAGGTATTCATAAGGTGCTTCCATTGCTATTTCTGTATCTATTCTCATTTCTTCCACACCAATCTTTACCAGTTCAAGATAAATGCTTTCTTTCCTATTAAAATAGTGAAACAGCAAGCCCGAACTGACGCCGGCTCTTCTTGCAATTTCGCGTGTACTTGTACCGTAATATCCTTTTTCTATAAAAACATCCAGTGCAACCTGTAAGAGTTGTTTTTTTCTTTCGTCTCCTTTATCCATAAATACCTCTTTTCAAAATTAAGCATATGCTTAATTTTATATTATCATCTGACGATTGTCAAGAAATCTACAAAAATTTTACCAAAATGTCATTTGAGAAGGAGATAAAAAATCGAGCGTCGGCACGCTCGATTTTTTACACTATCGCAATTTCCTATTATAAAAAATAGGCTTCGCCTATTCAACTCCCCTGCCCCTCAATCTTGAGGGGTGAGGTTGTTTTCTGTCCCTTATTCCTTCATAATACTCTTATGAACATCCTTCAAAAGATTTT
>CAJTEY010000016.1 GCA_910575775.1 Lachnospiraceae bacterium
ACCAAAGATCAGGTGCCATTTTAATGTCAATGCACTATTTATTATAGCGATTTTAATTGATAACTCAGGCATTTGGGACAGTTATCCCGCTGGGAAAGTTGAGTTATTAACAATTGTGCAGACGGTCTGCACAATTTGGAAGGAAGGTAGTATGCTTATAACATCGAATGAGTATTTGCAAGCAGTACAAGAAATAAATGATTATGTGAATCAGGCTAAATATAGAGCGTCCGTTAGTGTGAATAGTGAAGTGCTGAAAACAAACTTGTTCATTGGAAGTGTGATTATTCGTAACTCCCAATGGGGTAATAAATTCGTTGATAATTTATCTAAGGATATGAGGATGAAATATCCCGGTGCAAAAGGGTATTCTGTTCGAAATTTAAAGTATATGAAGAAGTTTGCACAGATTTTCGCTGAGGATGATGTGGATAAGTATGGATTGGCAAGGATTACTTGGAGCCATCATCAAGTGTTGATGAGTAAGGTGTCAAGCCAAGAAGAATATGTATGGTATTTGGAAAAAACTTTAGAGCATGGATGGTCGGTAGATGAATTGGCATCCCAAGTGAAGGGCCAGTTGTATGAGAGGCAAGTTGTGGCAAATAAGATTTCAAATTTTGAAAACAGATTGCCTATTGAACAAAAGGATATTGTTATAAGTACTATGAAAGATCCATATATGTTTGATTTTATCAATTATGCAGAGGATATGTTGGAAACAGATATAGAAAATGAGTTGGTAAGGAATGTTACTTCGCTATTGATGGAATTAGGAACCGGTTTTGCTTTTATGGGACAGCAGTATCATCTTGAAGTTGGCGGAAAAGATTTTTATATTGATCTTCTTTTCTATAATACAAAGCTTAGATGTTATGTGGCGATTGATTTAAAGACAGGTGAGTTTAAGCCGGAGCAGGCAGGGAAAATGAATTTCTATTTGTCGGCGCTGGACGATTTGGTTAAATCCCCAGACGATAATCCATCTGTTGGATTAATATTATGTAGAGATGAGAATAGAACCATTGCAGAATATGCGTTAAGAGATATGTCGAAACCTATTGGTGTAAGCGAATATCATTTGTGTACAGATCTTCCGCTAGACTTGAAAAGTGCTTTACCAGATCCGGAGGAGATTAGAAGTAGGATTGACATGAAAAAATAAATTGTGCAGACCGTCTGCACAAATGAATTAGAAAGAGTTTCGTGATAACACCATGATAACAAAAATTCCCAAAACCTCAGATACAGGATGCATATAAAAGAAAAAGGTACCGAAAAAGCCCTGAAAATCACACGCAATCACCCTGATTTCCACCACAGAAAACCGTGAGGGTGGACGTACAGTAGGTTCCGATAGGGGTGCTACTATCATCCAGTAATTGAAAATTCATTGAATTATGGGGCAAAAAGATATTGAAGATGTTTTAGTCGTGGAAACTACTGACAAAGAGAGACGTTATCTTAACCAAGATGGTCAGGATATGGTTAAGATATAGATAAACAAAAATGAAAACAGTTTATTGATACTTACCTGAAAAAGAAGAGTATGGCATGAACTATCAGACCAGGCATAAACCATGTGTTTTTTTGCAGGAGGACGGGAAGTGCAAGTTGGGAGATTGCAAATCGGACAGCTGAAAAAAATATCCATACACCAATCAGCCGGAAAAATTATCAAGTTTGCTGAACACATTGGATACGATAGAAATATGTCCGGCAGCTTTTGAGATTTTTGAGAGACTAAAGAAAGAGTATCGGTTTAGGACACGCAGATAAAGGGAGAGCAGCTATGAACCTGACTCATTTTTTAAAACAGACAGATGCCATTACGTCACAGTATTCAACGGAACAGCTCATTGATTTTATTCATGATATCGGGAGGGTTTGCCCGGAGCATCGCAGGGAGGACTTTTTGGAAATGCTGAAATCTGCAGGGAATAGAGCGGTAAGGGCATCAAACAAAGATGAGGACAAAGATATTGATTTCGACGAGATGTACAGTCGTGTCAGAGATCATTTAAAGAGCATTGATTCTCAGGAGGTCACTATTACCGCCGTATTGAACGAAGAATATGACGACTGGTATGACGACAGCGGCGAAGAATTTTATTATGAGGATAACGACGACATTTCGGATATGCTTGAAGAAGCCTGTGATTTTGTGCATATCTGCATGGACAGGGAGAAATATAAAGAAGGCTTTGCAGTTGGGGAGCAGCTGCTGGAAATGGAGATTCTGTGCGATAATGAGTATGGCGATGAAGAACTTTCACTGGGGGATATGGTGCATTATGAGCTTTTGCACTGCGATTTGAAACGGGTAATCCTTGATATAGCATATTGCGCATATCAATCAGCGCCGCCTGCCAAACGCCCGGATGCATTGTATGGAGTTATTCTAAATGCAAGAGAGGACACAGCTACATTAGAAGCCGTTATGCAGCATGGCGAGGAAGACTTGCCGGAATTGGAAGAGTTTCTTTTGTCATGGATTACCTATCTTGGGGGTAAGACGGGGCATGATGCGGACCGCCTTATGCTGGAAGCCGTTGATCTGTTAAATGATCTTTCGCTGGAGGTGCAGTGTGCGGAAAAGTATGCCGCTGTCCATCCGGGATTATATCTGAATATATTGGAAAACGGGAAACATATGCCGGCGGATGATATGGTAGCTATAGGACTCGAAGCGATGAAGGCGATACCAAAGAAATATGTAATGCGCAGTAAAGCAGCGTTGAAAACAGCGGAGTATGTTATTGCGGCAGATGAGGAACAATCTTTACTGGAAAAGTGTTATTTTGCTGCATGTGAATCGGATACATCCGCACAAAACTATCTCCGTGCATTATTAAATGGGTATGGAAACGGAAAGAGAAGGGAAGAACTTCAAAAGCTGTTAGCGTCATTCCCAGTGTACAAGAGCAACAGCTATCTGCTGGATGAAGGGAATTTTCGCGGATATGGCGGAAGTGTGTATTTTGAGAGAGAGGAAAATAAACCAAACAACAATATGATTTTGATGCTCAGGTTCTTAGACGGGCAGTTTGCGGAGGTATTGGACAAAGGATTGCATAAATCGGAAGCGCTGGGCTGGACGGGATCTTTCATGAAACAGGGAATTGCCCTATTTCTGTTATGTCTTTATGAGGGGCAATGGAACGGTAGTGGAATCGCCGCTATGGCAGAGATGGCAAAAAGTGCAATGAGCTTTTCCACGGAAGAATATCGAAATGGTACCTGCGGACTTGAGGGAATAGGAGAGAATGACCTGTTTTGTCATCTGTTTTCACAATGGAAGTCTATAGTGCCGATGTCATCTGATATAAGGAACCGAGCCATAAAAAGAATCACAGTGCTGCTGGAAAAGCGGACAGCGGGAATTATGGATGCAAACCGCAGGAACTATTATGGGGAATGCGCAGCGTATATCGCCGCGTTAGGCGAGGTGCGTGAATCTATGGGAGAGATGGGTGCAAAACAGATGCTTATGACATCGTATAAGGATGCGTACCCGCGAAGGAGTGCATTTCGGGAAGAAATGAGGAAGTATGGCTGGATTGATATGAAGAGAAAATAAGAGCAACATTTAATAAGGAGATTCTAATGAGAAGTACGGAAGAACTGGAAAAAAGAATACAGTATTTGGAACAGGAAAACCAATACTTGAAACATCTTCTGTCAGACGCTGGGATTTCCTATTCTGAAAAAGAAATCATCGAGAACGTTCACGAATATGATCCAAATCAGAGAGCAAGAATGATACCAAGAGAGATTACAGAAACAGATGCAAAAGTGTTCTTCAGTATGTTTTGGGGGGCGCACGGATGTATACAGCAAACGTACCATTAAGAAATCGACCAAGCGAGTCAATTGCCATATCCAATGTTACAATTTTTGGAAAAGCGGCTGTCCAAGAGTTGCCGGAAGCATGATAAAATTTCAGGATTGCAAAAGGCAGGCATATAACCCGGATTCTCGAAAACATGACGATGAATTTTCGCCACACTTAGCCGAACTCCCTGGATTTTATTGACAAAACCACCATTTTGCAGTGAAAAGCAAAGGAAAAAATTCTCTGTTTTGCACAATCATTAATAAATTTTTCCGGGCTTCACGTCCTTGACCTTCGGCTCTAATGGGTTTAATCCAAGCATCAGGTAATGGAATTGTTCTTCCGTAAGTTCCGCCGCTTCCTGCGTAGTCCGCGGCCATGACAGACGGCCATCTTCAGGGCGTTTGTAAAGAAGAAGAAAGCCTGTTCCCTGCCACAACAATCCTTTTATTCTGTCTGAACGTTGTCCGCAGAATAAAAAGAGCGTGCCTTTTTCAAAAGGATTCTGCTTATATTTGTCACCAATGATCATGGCAGGCCCACCTATGCCTTTGCGAAGATCCACTGTGCCACAGGCAAGCACCACCCGGCGGATGCCTGCTGCATCCTAAAGCATGGGATACCTCCCTGAGAATTCTTGACAGCAGGCTGTCGGAAATCTCATTGGAAATCCCGATTGACACGCCGTTATACCGGATAACAGCCACTGGGTTTTCATATGATTCAACCCGTGGTGAAATGCAGGATGGTGCTGTTTTTGCAGGGATAAGTATCTCTGTAAATGCAATTTCATTACCCGGATTTTCCTTTGAACCCGGAGACTGCATTTGCGCATAGGCTTCTTCACGAAATTTTCGGAGCCAGTAATAATACGCCTTTTCTTTTACACCGTTATCGGAAAGTCATTGTTTGACAGAAATACCTTTCGGTCTTTCCTGACACTGGGTGATGATGGTCAGCCGGTTTGCACGGCGAACGTTGTGGGTTGTCTGATTCATGATAGTTCTACCTCCTCTAAAAAACTACTAGTTTTTTCGGGTTCTTTAGAGTATGGCATAAAAGTGCTAACTATCCAAGGCGGTGGATTTGACCCTTACATTTTAAATGCGACAGGAAAGGCAGTGGTAGTAGTTCCTGATAATGTATTGTTTGAAGGTGGGGCGGGGAAGTATCCGTAGAAATTTATTGAAGACTACTGATTTACATACCATTTTGCAGCTCCCAACGGAGATTTTTTATAAGCAGGGCGTAAAGGCGAATGTTATATTTTTTGATAAGCGCCCTGCAAGTGCGGATACGTAGACAAAAGATGTTTGGATATATGATTTTCGGACGAATATGCACTTTACTTTAAAGCAGAATCCAATGACGGATCAGGATTTAGAAGATTTTATATTATGCTATAATCCCAAAAATCGTTACGAGCGCAAAGAAACTTACTCGGAACAAAATCCGAAAATGCATTGGAGAGCTTTAAAGAGTTAAAGCAACAGCTAGAAAAAAATTAGAGAAAACGAGTTTGTGAGGTGTTTTGATAAATGAAAATGCTGATGATTTCAGATTTACATATAAATGACAGTGCGGAGTCTTATCTTAAAAAGGTTTACTATAGGATTGACAGGATGATGGAAGTAATTATCCGGCAAATGGATCCTGTGGAATTATTAACTCAAACTTCCCACATTATATGAAGAAATAGACAGTCCTATCATTTGCAGAAAAATAAGTACAAAGAAAGATTTTAAATTGTGGATAGATGTGGTTAATACGGCATTGCATGGTTGGGATATGATTGATGCAGAACATTATTTTATATGAGTAGAAAGCAATAATATAAATATTTATATGGCTGAAATTAATGGAATTGCCGTCTCAACGTGCGCAACAATTCTAAATAACCATACTGCTTCGTTAGAATCTGTATTAACGAAGCCTTATTTTGTAAGAACAGTAGTGAACTTGATACTTAATAATTTGATGGAAAAGGAGAACAAAAATGCAGATTGTACCTACACTAAATTTTGGAGGAAACTGTCGGGAAGCAATTCAAATGTATGAAAAGGCATTTAAGGGAAAGATTAGTTGTATGATTACATATGGTGAGGCGAATGACCCAGCATATATTCCGTTACTTAAGGAAAATCAAAAAGATTATATATATCATTCAGAGCTTGTATTGGAAAATCAAAGAATTATTATGAGTGACCATGTGGATATTGAATTTCAAACGTGTTATTCCAATTTCCTCACTATTATGTATGATACAAAAGAAGAAGTGCAAAGAGCATATGAAATCATGAAAGAAGGAAGTAAGACAATATATCAACTGGAAGCAACGCCCTACAGTTCCTGTCGCGTTGTTTTTGTTGATAGGTTTGGAATTCGTTGGGGAATTATGACTGAACAAACAGAACGATGAGCGTAAATTTGTGAATTAGAGGGGAGGAGAACAACGCATTAATACTTTCTTTGTTAATGTTATTTATACATGGTGCTGGCATCATGTAATACGAGTAGATAATGAGAAAATCATTTGCGCTGTTTTCCGTAATAAAAAGCATAGAAAATACTACAAAAAACGCTATTCAAATACCATGAGGGTGGTCGTACAGTTGGTTCTGGACGTGTGGCTACTATCATTGAGTAATCTTGTAATTAATGTCTGCTTAACGGCAGTGAATAATGTCGATGTATTCTTTTTATCTGCTTTTGACTACCTGTGAAGCGGCTGTGTGTGGTAAAATATGTGAGAAAGAGATGCATCAAGCACAAAGATAAGGAGCAGCTATGAATCAAACGACAATCGACAGAATCAGGCAATTCACAAAGGAGCGCGACTGGAACCAATTTCATTCCCCGGCCAATCTGGCCAAGTCTATTATGATAGAGGCGGGAGAGCTTTTGGAATGTTTTCAGTGGAGTGAGAAAGATTATGACATAGAGCATGTGAAAGAGGAACTGGCGGATGTTTTGATTTACTGTTATGATATGCTGGACAATCTGGGATTGGATATCAATGAAATTGTGAATCATAAAATGGATAAGAACGAGGTGAAATACCCGGTTGAAAAAGCGAGAGGAAATGCGAAGAAGTATGATGAATTGTAAGAAGACAAAAGGAATCCCGTACAACAGACAGGAGGTGTCAGCGCGGCGGATTTACATATATGAAGGGAAACGTGGGAACCAAAAATGAAACACAAGTTAAGCCGGAAAATTATTGTAGCGCTTGGACTGGTAATCTTTACGATTATCATTATATATACAATTGTGTTCAATTTCCACTATAATAAATATGAAGAAAAGATTCTGGGAGAGGAAAATATTAAGGTACTTCATTCACTGGAGACCTCGTTAAACTCTATTTTAAAAAATGCGGATGACTATTCCAAGATGCTCATTGCAGATAACATCGTACAGTCACAGATGGCGGGAGGGGATCTGCTTTTCAGTGTATCCGGGCAGTCAAATGTGATTAAGAAAATATATTCTATTTTTCAATTTTCCGATTATGTGGAATCTATCTGGCTGATTGACGGGAAAGGGCAGAAACTGACTGTCGGGGGAAGCGCCAATTTTCATATGGAGGATGCCGGCAGGGGTTACGATGAGCTGAGAAAACCATATGGAAAGTATGAGATACGGACAAGCAAGTCAATGGATGATAACAGCATCTCGCTGGTCAGATCGTACAACAGTCTGGACAATTTTGAAAGCCTTGGCGTGATTGGCGTGGACTTAAGATGCGAGTTTTTGAACCAGATTCTGGAGGACGTCATTGACCCGGAATTGGAGCAGATTGTGGTATTGGATGAAAAGGACGAAGTACTTCTGGTCAGAGGAAACATTTCGGAGGAGAGTGAGGGGAGGTATATTGCCGCAGAACTGTCGGAAGAGAATACGGAGTATCTGCATAAGACGGTAATACACGGCAGGGAATATATGGCGGCGGGGGTTCTGGCTCCTTACAGCGGGTGGAAGATCATCCGATATACGCAGGTACCGCCGAACCGTGACGTCAGCGAGATCGTCAGGTTTAACATCGGCCTTATCGCGGCCATTGGCATTCTGATTCTGATCGGTGCAGCGGCCATTTCCACCATGCTTACCCGGCCGATTCAGGATATGGTGCAGGTGATGGAGGAAACGGAGCATGGAAGATTCAGCCGGATTACGAGCAAACCGCTGCTAGATGAATTTCAGATACTGTTCAAGGGGTATAACCGCATGGTGGAGCAGATTGAACGGTTGATCCAGAGCACGATCGACAAGCAGAGAAGAATCCGGCAGGTAGAGATGAACGAGATGCAGGAGCAGATGAAGCCGCATTTTCTGTATAATACATTAGATTCCATTCAAGCACTCGCCATGATGGGAGAGAGCCAGAAGGTGTGTGAACTGGTGGAGGCGCTTGGGAAATTTTACCGCAAGTCGGTCAGCGGCGGACGGGAGATGCTGTCTCTGGAGGAAGAATTTCAGATCGTGAAGGATTATGTGGATATTATGAAAATTCGCTTTGAAGATTCTTTTGAATGTGAGATTCAGATGGAAGAGTCCTGCAAAAAATACTTGCTGCCGAAGCTGACCATACAGCCTCTCATTGAAAACTCATTCCAGCATGGGATCAGAGGAGAGGAGCGATATGGCATTATCGGTCTTGCGGCCTATGCGAGGGAGGAAAATCTACATATTGTGGTAAGAGACAATGGCGCGGGCGTGCCGGATGAGGTGATCCGGGATTTGAACCGAAGCGAGGAACCGAAGCGGGGCAAAAGTCTGGGGCTTCGCGGGACGATCGAGAGACTGCGGTTATTGTACGGTGAAAATTTTACCTTTACAATCAGCAATGGAGCATATACAGAGATACATCTGCAGATTGGGCTTTGTAAATTAAAGGAGCAAGAGGATGGACAGACTGAGAGTGGTACTGCTTGACGATGAAGTACTGATCAGAAAACTGGTTCGGATGAAACTGAATACGGAAGCGCTTCATTTGGAGATTGTGGGGGAGTTTTCCAGCGCCGGCATGGCAGTAGAGAAACTGGAGGAGCTGAAACCGGATATTATCATAAGCGATATCTGTATGCCGGGCGTGGACGGGATCAGTTTTAGTGAACAGTGTACGGGAATCCTGCCCGATATCAAGATTATCATACTGACAGGATATAATGATTTTGAGTATGCGAGAAGGAGCGTGAAGGCGGGAGTCAATGATTATCTGATGAAACCGGTGCAGACGGAAGAACTTAATGCGTCCGTGGAGCGGCTGGCGAAACAGATCAGGGAGGAGAAGCGGAAGAAAGAGGCGCACCGTAAAATGCTGGAAGAACGGCAGAATAATATTCCGCTGCTCAGAAATACTTATATCAGCAGACTGCTTTTGAGCGATGAGATCGGGGAGGATATCATACAGAAACTGGCTGAATACGGTGTAAGCTTTGCGCAGGAGGAAGAGCGGGTCCAGCTTGGCGTGGTCATGGTACAGGAGAGTCTGAGTGACCATGAATGTTTGATGCACATTTATGAGGAGGCGCAGCAGTTTTTTAAGGACGAACAGGAAATTCATGTGGTTGCGGATCCCTGGGGCAGGATTATTTTTCTGGGAATCGGCGAAAACGACTCTTTCTGGGAGTGCTTTGATCTGCTGCTGGAGCTTTTGCGGGAAAAATATCAATATCACTTCCGATACGGGACAGGCACGGGAAAAGTCGGTATAGGTGGCGTACGCGCCCTGTATGTGCTGGCGCTGGAAGATATGTACAGGAGATATGATAAGAAACAGACTGTTTATGGGACAGGACTCCTTGAAGTCTACGAGAATGATGAGTTTCAGACGCTGGTGGATCATATCAGCGGGGGGAATACGGAGGAGGCGCTTGCCGCACTGCCGCGTTTTCTGGATTGTCTGGGAGGTGCGTGTGCAGACGCGGTATGTTCCAGGCAGGGTGCGGAACAGATTTTAGAGCGTATTTGTATCAGAACGGGACAGCGGGAGGAACTGGTTCATGTGGAAAAAGCCCTCACATGGTGCCGCTGCGGCAGTGACTTGGTGCGGTGTCTGGAGCGGACAACAGCAGTGCTCGCTATGAACAGAGCGGTGCAGGCTGAACAGCAAAAGGGCAGCACAATGAGAGAACTGATGGCGTTTTTGCAGGAGAATCTGGACAACGCGGATATCAACATGAATTACCTGGCATCCAGATATGCCATTAGTGGCAGTCTTTTAAGCCGGATGTTCAAGCGGTTTACGGGGAGGTCTTACAGTGAGCTGCTGTCCGAACTGCGGTTCTGGAAGATGCTGGAACTGCTTGCCACGGATGCAGAGATGCTGGACCGGGATATCGGCAATCGGATTGGGATCAATGATCCTCATTATCTGAGCATCTGGTTTAGAAAAATGACAGGATATTCTGTTACGGAATATCGGAAGATGAGTCTATAGAATAACGGGAAAATGAAAAGCCGCAGGCAGTGTGTCTGCGGTTTTTTACGCATTGATTTCAGCCAGTCATTCCGAATTAGTGAAAGTGATGTTAAAAAAGTGAAACTGTGACATGAAAAATAAGGAAAAGTGAAATAAATAGATATGTTTATGAATTTTTTTTTGAACACAGGCGTTTTACAATGAGAGACATAAAAAGGTATATGCAATGTGTACATGTGCCGATTTGATAAGGAGGATAAAATGAAGAACAGGATGAAAAAGTTACTTGCGTTATTTGCAGCGGCATCCATGATGGTGCAGCTTGTGGGATGCGGAGGCGGTGCAGGAAATGCTACGGCCGGCGAAACAAATGCGGATACATCTGTCGAAGCGCAGGATCAGGCGGAGGAGACGCCGGCAAAAGAGGAAGAGGCTGCACCGTCTTCCGAAGAGGAAATTACAATCACGATCTGGCACCAGTCTGTGGCAGACACGGATCCCGTCAAGAAAATTATCGAAGAGTCTGTGACAGAGTACCATGAGCTCCACCCGAATGTGACAATCGTACAGGACGGTGTTACGGGAGAGCAGTACAAGACGAAGATCAAGACCGCTTTCGTGGCGGGAGAGGCGCCGGATATTTCTTATATGTTCAGCGGCGGAAGTTTCGTAAAACCTTATATCGATGCGGGATATTTACTGCCCATAGATGAGTATTTAAGCCAGGATACTAAGAGTAAAGTGCTGCCCGGTACGCTGGACGGATGTACGTTTGACGGCAAGGTATATACGCTGCCTACCATTACGTTCCTTGCGAACCTTTACTGCAACACCGAGATGTTCGACGCGGCAGGGGCAAAGATTCCGACCAACTGGGATGAGCTTTTAGACGCGGTAGATAAGCTGAATGCAGCCGGATATACGCCGATCCTTATGGGTGAGAAAGACAGATGGCCCGGCATGTACTGGTATGATATTATCTCTGCGAGAACAGCCAGCAACGCAGCGATCGTGGAAGCGTTCGGCGATCCGTCCAAGTTTAATTCAGAAGGCTTTGTCATGGGTGCGGAGAAGCTGCAGGAGCTGGTGAAGGCAAATGCGTTTAACGACAATATGATGAGCATGAGCTACGATGAGATGATTGAGGGATTTGCGGCAGGACAGGGCGCGATGGTTTTCCAGGCAAACTGGGTGCATCCTTCTTTCTGGGCTGACACGGCAGCGACAAAAGGCAAAGTGACATGTGTGCCGTTCCCGGTTATTGACGGCGGCGCAGGAAGCATTACCGAGTTCTCGGGCGGCAGCTCCGACGGTTACTATATCAATGCAAACTGTGAGCATCCGAAGGAAGCGGTTGAGTATCTGGAGTATTTGAGCGAGAAGATTGGTGTCGTTGGTTATCAGCAGGGCGCAGGACTTCCCTGTTGGGATACGACCGGCGTGGATACTTCAACGCTGACGCCGCTTGACATGGAATCGGCAGCGCTGATGGAGACGGGAACTTCTTATATCAGCTGGTGGGATAATATTTTGTCTGCGGAAGATTCCGAGACATACAAGGATCTGGTTGCACAGGTGATGGCGCTCAAGATTACCCCGGAAGAATTCGCGGAAGCGATGTCCAAGTTACAGCCTTCAGAATTTTATTAAATAGTTACAGACACCGTTGTGGGCGGCCGTGTTTGGCGGCGGCCCACAACTTGTTTATGAGATAGGTGGGACGATGAAAAAAATATTATCTGATAAAAAAGCGATTACGCTGTTTGTATGTCCGACAATACTCATCATGCTGGTCATTGTCGTTGTGCCGATTTTCATATCCGTTTATTATAGTCTGCTGGACTGGGACGGACTCGGCAGAGGGACATTTGTCGGACTTCGAAATTACATGGAACTGGCGGGAGATGAACGCTTTGTAAATTCTATCAAAAACTCCTTGCTGTATGTGGCCTTTTCCCTGTTTATCCAGCTTCCGGTATCCCTTCTTCTGGCGTTGATTGTGGCAAACATAAAACGGGGCGAGAAATTCTACCGGACGACATATTTTATTCCTGTTATCATCTCAGGCGTGGTGATCGGCCAGCTCTGGCAGAAAATCTACAATGGAGATTACGGCCTGCTAAATGCCGTGTTGGGGAGTCTGCATCTGGAACATTTGCAGCAGGACTGGCTTGGACAGGAGACCACAGCCCTTATTGCCGCATTTATTCCCAATTTATGGCAGTATGTGGGGTATCATATGCTGATTATGTACGCAGGCATCAAATCCATTTCGCCGGAAATTTATGAGGCGGCGACCATTGACGGGGCAGACAGCAGACAGATTGCCTTTAAGGTGACCATTCCTCTGCTGAAACCGGTGCTGGAGGTGTGCGTGACATTTTCCCTGATCGGTGCGCTTAAGATCTTCGACCTGATCTATGTGCTGACGGGAGGCGGTCCTTTCTTCACCACAGAGGTGCCGACGATTTATATGTATAAGACGATTTTTGATTCCTTCCACTATGGATATGGAAGCGCGATTTCTATATTTATTATTCTGGAGTGCTTTGTCTTTACCATGCTTTTAAAACTATTTTTCCGAAATAAGGAGGAGCAGGCATGAGAACAATGAAAAATGTAAAAAGCGGTGTTCTGCATATCTGTCTGATGGCGATTGCTTTTATGCAGGTGTTTCCTCTGTTCTGGCTGTTTGGCTTTTCCTTAAAGGACAACAGTGAGATTTTTGGCGGGAATATAGCGGGACTTCCGCAGAACTGGAGATTCTCCAACTATGTGTCTGCCTTTAACCAGGCGAACGTGTTACAATATTTACTGAACAGTATTCTGGTTACTGCGGCAACCATTGTGATTACGATTTTGTTTGCAGCGACGGCGTCTTACGCGATCCAGCGAATGATATGGAAAGGGAGAGGCGCTGCCATGAAGGGCATCCTTGTGGGAATGATGGTTCCGATCCATGCCGTTCTGCTTCCGCTTTTCCTCGTACTGAGCAAGATGAAACTGCTCAATACATACTGGGCGCTTATTATTCCTTATGTGGCGTTCGGGCTGCCCCTGGCGGTTTATCTGTTCAGCAGCTTCATGGTATCGATCCCGAAAGAGATGGAGGAAGCGGCAGCGATTGACGGCTGTGATATTTATAAGCTGTTCTTCCGTGTCATGCTGCCCCTGATCCGGCCGGCTATCGCGACGGTCAGTATCTTTACCTTTATTTCTTCCTGGAATGAGCTGATGTTTGCGGTGACGTTTATCAACAAACAACAGTATAAGACATTGACCGTAGGCATTATGTCTATGGTGGGCGCTTACACGACCAAGTGGGGCGAGATCGGCGCGGGGCTTATGATTGCCACGGTGCCGACCGTTGTCATCTATCTGCTGCTGAGCGATCAGGTGCAGAACAGCCTGGTAGCGGGTGCGGTGAAAGGATAAATGGTGTGTTTTGGAAACCTCTTGTTTTCAGTCGGGGAACTGGCCGAAAACAGGAGGTTTTTTGTGCGCAGATTTGGGCCTGTTTTACGCACCTGAGTTTTCTGATAAAGCAGTAGACTTTCATCCATGATTCTGATAAAATAAAATAACATATTGATCCCAGAAAGAAAGCGGCATATATCTTGCGATTTTTAGGCTATCCCAGGATATATGCATTTCATTATGAATCAGGAAAGATTGGTAACGGTTATGAGTGATTTGGGCGGGGAAAAACAGCAGAAACTGCATTTTCCCATGATGGAAAATGACGAGTATCAGAAAGCGCAGCGACAGGAAATCAAACTCGGGAAAGAGGAAGGGTTGGATGTATCTATTTACTCCAACCCCGAATTTAACTGGCTGCAGATGGAGCAGATCCGAATGGGGCTCAAGGATAAGGTGGATGCCTCTGTGTATGCCGATCCTGCTTACAATTACGAGACCATGCGGCAGATCAGGCTGTCCCTCTACTCGGCCATAGATCTGATCCCCTATCTGAAAAGGGGATTTGCGGATGACGACCTGGAGGAAATCCGTTTTGCGCTGATGAACCGGTTGCCGATTGATAAGTGGCTGCAGGATATGATGTGTGCGCCGCAGATCCATGAAATCAGAATTGGCCTGTGTGAGGATATCGATATCACGCCTTATGCAAACATCAAATATAACTGGCTGCAGATGAAGGAGATTCGTCTCGGGCTTGAGAAAAAGCTGAATGTGTCGCTTTATACCAACCATCTGTTCAACCATGCGCAGATGAGGGAGATCCGCCTTGGACTGGAGGCGGGGCTTGATGTCGCATCCTACTGCAGTCTGGTTTACTCGGCCACAGACATGAAGGAGAAGCGGCAGGCTATTATCAACCGTAAGCGGTCAAGCGGCACGGCATCCCCGGAGCCGCAGTACAGCGTGGAGCCGCAAAAGACCGCAGAGAGGGAACCGGCGCAGAATGCGGACAAAGGAAACGCGGCTGCTTCGCAGGACAAGAAAGAGAAAAGCTCCCGGGCAGCTTCCCTCCAAAAGAAAGAATTTTCTATATCTATAGAAGAAAACGGAAACAAGGCGTATGCCTATATCCCTTGGATTCCGGGCAATATAGTGACCAAAGAGGATATTTACAAAGATCTGGAGAGGCGGGAGATTGTTTTTGGCATCAAGGAAGATGCGATTGCCGATATGATTGACCGCAGGCGGCTGAATGAAAAAATACTGATTGCCGAGGGAATCCCGGCCCAAAAAGGAAAAGACGGCTGGTTTGAATGGTTTGTCAGACTTGATCTGCCGCGTATTCCGGCGCCGCTGCCGGACGGCGGAGTTGACTATGTCAATATAGAAGCCTTTGAGATGGTGGAGGAGGACGAGAAAATTGCCTTTTATCACCGGGCGGAAACGGGCGTCAGCGGCAAAAATATATATGGGGAAATGATTCACGCCGAGAATGGCATGGAGCTGAAACCGATAAGAGGAATCGGATTTACGATCGAGCCGGACGGGTGTACTTATCGGTCTAAAATGAACGGGAAATTTGAGTTTACGGCCGGACGCATTCTGATTACCAATATGCTGATTGTCCGGGAGGACGTAACCGCTGTGACGGGCAAGCTGGAGGTGGACGGTTCCGTCTATGTGGTAGGCAGTGTTTCTTCCGGGGGCTATGTCAAGGCAACCGGGGACATTATTGTCGAACATAACGTGGAGACATGCAGGCTCATAGCCGGCGGAAACGTTATGATAAAAACGGGAAGCTGTTCCAAGAACGACTGCTTTATCGATGCAGGCGGCGAAGTTTCCGGAAGCTTTTTTGAGGCTGCCAATATCCATGCAGGCGGTAATGTCAAGGCCAATTATATTATGAACAGCAGCATTAAGACGATGGGCAGGGTGATCGTATCGGGAAGCAAGGGCATGCTTCTGGGCGGCACTATCAGCGCGGTCAGAGGTGTGGAGACCTATAATCTGGGCAACCGACTGCACTTGAAGACAGTGCTTGACATCGGCCGGAACGAGCTTTATGACAAGGCACATGCGGAATATGAGAAAAAGCGGGAAAAGCTTTTGGATGACCTGAAAGCGCTGGAGCGGGAGTGGGGAAAAATCGTACAGCTTGAGGAAGCAGGGAAAGAGGTACCGGAGGAGATACAGCGTAAAATTTATGCGGCGATTGAGGTGCAGGGACAGAAACTGGCGGAGATTGACGGCGAGGAGTCAAAACTAGCCAATCTGACTGGGCAGGCGGCCAAAGAACCTGTCTGTGTCAGGGGCAGGGCCTATGAAGGCAGTGTGGTGATCATAAACGGGATCAAATATACACTGTCGGCGGAGGTGCGCAGGGTTCTCTTTAAACTTCGCAACAAACAGGTAGTGATGGTAGCTTTGTAATGTGTGCGGACTGCATGGCAGACGGGACATGACAGGGGCAGCACAGCGCATTCTCCAAATAATAAATGAGAAGGTACAGGTAAATTATGAAACGTGATACCATTTTAATTTTTGAGGACAACGAAATTGACCGTGCAATTCTGGTCGGATTACTGCAGTCAGATTACAAGATACTGGAGGCATCTAACGGCAAGGAGGGGATTGCGCTTTTGAATTCCCATTTTGCGTCGATCGCCATTGTGCTGCTTGACAATCTGATGCCGCTGATGGACGGCTTCACCGTGCTGGAAAACCTGAAGGAAAAGAACGTACTCAACAAGATCCCTTTTATTATGATTACCGGGGAAAGCTCACCGGAGATGGAGAGAAAGGGTTACGAGTACGGTATCGTAAGCTATGTCAAAAAGCCCTATCAGTCTGACGTGGTAAAACAGGTGGTGCAGAATGCCATCGGCTGGTTCCAGTACAAAATGCAGCTGGAGATGATGGTCAAAAAGCAGAATATCAGCATACAGCAGCAGAACAGTGTGCTCCGCCAGCAGACGAAGAAACTGAACCATGTAAATGAAATTCTGATTGATTCCCTGAGCAACCTTGTGGAGTTCAGAAATATGGAATCAAAACGGCATATCAAAAGGATACGGGAGTATTCCATGTGTCTGGGCAAGAGCGTGATGAAGCTTTACCCGGAGTATGAACTGACGCCGGAGAAGCTGATGCAGATCGGATGGGCGTCATCCCTCCATGATATCGGAAAGATTGCCATTCCTGACTCCATTATTCTGAAGCCGGCCAAGCTGACGGCGGATGAATTTGAGCTTATCAAGTCGCATACGACAAAGGGCGCGGAGATCATCCAGCAGCGGGTGCGTCTGAACGACCGGGCAATTTACGATTATGCCTATGATATTGCGAGACATCACCATGAGAAATATGACGGGAAAGGCTATCCCGACGGGCTTAAGGGGGACGAGATCAGCATAGCGGCCCAGATTGTTTCCCTCGTGGATGTGTACGATGCACTTACCTCAAAACGGGTTTACAAAACGGCATATGAATCGGATAAGGCATACCAGATGATCCTGAACGGACACAGCGGCATGTTTTCGCCAAAACTTCTCAAGGCATTTACGGAGGTGAAGCCGAGCTTCGAGCATCTGCTGGACATGTACCACGATGAGGAGTGAGTATTTCACAGACAATAAAGGTGATTGTTATAAAATTTATCAACATACATTACTTATGAAAGTCGAGTGCGCAGGCACTCGATTTTTTGCTTAAAAGAAATTGCGACAGTGCAAACCATTCAAGGAGAATGTGAAGCATTCTCTGAATCGTCGCTGCCGAGCGACGATTTTTTAGAGATAATTTAGAGATAAGGATGGTATGCTGAATAAGTGGAAGTATATGTTTTTTATTTGTGTAGAGGATAGCCTGTAAAAGGTGCTTCGGAATGGAGGTCGACATGAGAGGGAGAACGATAGGAAAGAGGCTGGCGGCATGCCTGCTGTCGGTGGCACTGGCGGCAGGCATGCTTGCCGGTTGCGGCGGCAAAGGCAGTACAGAGGCCGGCATTGGCGAGAGTAAGGATGGAACCGATGCGGGCACAGACGAGCAGGGAACTGCGATGGGACGCTATGTGGAAAAGGATGTGGAACTGAACGGCAGTGCCCTTACCGACTGGAACAGCCGCCTGTTTAAGCAGGCTGACGGCAGCTATCTTCTGGCAGATAATAGTGGGTTTGTGCTGCGGTCTACAGATAACGGGGCAAGCTGGACGAAAGAGAATCTGCCCTGGCTTGCCCAAATGAAGGCGGAGAACAAATATATCTTAAGCATGGCGATCGGGCAGGACGGCACAGCGGCCGTGATATGGACGGAGCCGGAGGAGGGCACTGAGGACAGTGGCAGCGGGGTGCAGCTCAAGATGGATATGCAGCTTACGCTTGTTAAGCCCGATGGTACGGAAACTCCGGTGGAAATGAAGCTGGGGGAGGGTGAGTGGTGGATAAATGCCGTGTACATATCGGATGACGGCAGAATCTTTGCCACCGCGTCCGGGCCGAATCTGTATGAGGTGAAGGAGGACGGCAGCAGCGAGAAGTATCTGACAATAGACGGTTACAGTATCGACTTGCTGCAGTTCCACGGAAATATCATGCTGCTGGACGGCTTTCCGTTCGATGCGCCGCTGCTCTATGATATGGAGGCGAAGGAATACATAGAGGATGAGGTACTGGCGGAGTTTGTAAAGGAGAATTTTCAGGACAGGGATGGCTATGCGGGAAAAAGCCATGACCTGTTTCTCGTATCGGGCGGCGAGGATGCCATTTACCTGGCAGGGAACAGCGGGGTGTACCGGCATGTGCTGGGCGGCAGCGCTATGGAACAGGTGATTGACGGGAGTCTGAATATTCTGGGAAATCCGGCTTATCGGATTATGGATATGCTTGTTGCCGAGAACAATGAGTTTCTGGTGGTGCTCACAGGAGAAAAGATGACCCGCTTCGTCTATGACCCGGCCGTGCCTTCCAGACCCGAAGAGAAACTGCAGGTGTGGAGCCTGGAGGATGAGGCGGTGATCCGGCAGGCGATCAGCAAGTATCAGAAAGATAATCCGGCGGTTTATGTGGAGTATGAAATCGGCCTTGCGGGAAATTCCATGACCAGGGAGGATGCCATCAAAAATCTGAATACACGCACTATGGCAGGGAAAGGGCCGGATGTGCTTGTTCTGGATAATTTACCGATGGACTCCTATATAGAGAAAGGCATACTCATGGACATCGCGCCGATTTTAGACGGTGTGAGCGGCAAGGAAGCTGTTTTTTCCAATGTGGTGGATGCTTTTAGAGATGACGGACATGTCTATGCGGTGCCCGGCAGGATTCAGCTTCCCTATATCTGCGGGAAAAAGAGCGATCTTGAGAAAATGACAGACCTGTCATCTATAGCGGATGAGATGGAACTGATGCGGGAGAACGACCCGGACGCCTACCTCATGTGCGTTCCGTCGGCAAAGGGAATTATGCGCATTTTCTCACCGTCGTGTGTTCCGGCGTGGCGGACCGAAGATGGCTCGCTGGACAAGGATGCCGTCGCCGATTTCCTGACCCAGACAAAGCGGATGTACGATGCGCAGGTGAACGGTCTTCCCGAAGAAGGAATGCAGAGCTGGGAGGCAGATGCGTCATACTATCAGGAATTTGAAAGCCCGAACGGGGAAGCGTTAGAGGATGCGGACGGGGTGCGGACACGCCACGAGGAGACGCATCTGCTGGGTGCCAGACGGCAGTTTGTGGCAGGCGCGACAGAAGATGTCTGGCACTACAATATTCAGACATCCGTCTCGAAGATGGAAGGGTTTGGAGACTGTGTGAGCGTCCCTATGAATGGACAGTGTGACAACGTGTTCTGGGCAAGGACGCTCCTGGGGATCAATGCATCCTCGACCAACACACAGCAGTCGCAGGATTTTCTGAAAACAGTACTTGGGAGTGAGATACAGTCGGAAGTTCTGAACGGCTTCCCGGTAACGCCGAAAGCGCTCCTGGATAACTATAAAGATCAATGGAGAGTATACAAGGATAACGACTATGTTTCCGGGCAGGGGGGAACGACAGATTTGAATGGAGAGGAGATCCTCATGCCGATCCGGGTGCCGGATGAGAAGAAGGTCAGTGAACTGATTAACTGGATTGGATCTGTGGACACCGCCTATGTGGAAGACAAAACTTTTGAGAATGTTGTCTATGAGGAAGGAGAGGGTTATATCCGGGGAGACAGGAGCCTGAAGGAGGCCATGAACGCGATTGAGACGAGGCTTGGCATTTATCTGGCTGAGTAAGTGCGGACCAGCAGCAGGACAGCGCGTTAATGAAAGAAAGACTTTCCACTTTTTCCCAGATCTGATATAATTTAAATATAACAGCCGCAGAAACAGGGAAAGCGGCATATAAGGGGAATATATGGGAAAAAGTCTAAGCTTTGACATTGCAGCGCTCTTAATTCTGACACTGCTTCTGGTTTCATGCATTGTGAGGAAGATGACCAGCGGTACGCCTAACCGGCTGTTTCTGGCATTCATTTCCTTTAATCTGCTTGCAACGGTTTTTGATATCTGGGCGGTGGCGCTTGACAATGCGTCCAGTACGAATCTGTTTGCACTGCATGTGGCACATTCGGGATATTTATTCATTCATAATTTCACGGTGCCTGTGTATGTGCTGTTTGTCATCAGCCTCACGGACACCTGGCATAAGATCAGGAAGAGCTTTTGGATCCAGTTTGTGCTGTGGGCGCCCTGCTCGACGGTATTTGCGGCGCTGCTTACCAATCCGCTTACCGGGAAAATGTTTCTGGTGGAAGGCGGTTATCAGCGCGGATCCTGGTTCTTCCTGATTTATGCTGCGGTTGCGGTTTATCTTGTCTTTGTGGTTGGATATATGCTTCGTTATCGCAGGCTGGTGGAGCGTTCCAAAATCATTGCGGTTATGTCCTATATTCCCATCGGCATAACAGCCCTGCTGATCCAGCTCGTGTCTCCCTCCACACTGGTGGAGATGTTCAGTTCTGCGATCAGTCTGCTCCTTATGAGTGTCGGTGTGCAGAAGCCGGAGGAGATCGTGGATTCCGACACACAGTTTATGAAATACAGCGCTTATGCTTCGGACATGAAGCGAAATTACCGCAATGCAAAGAATGTGGATGTGGTCATGCTCAATCTGGGCAGTTTTTCCTCCATCGGCGCAATGATGGGGTATGACTTTTCCATGCTTGTGCTGAACGATGTGGTGGACAGGATACGCAGGGTCAATAAGCTTCTGGATAACAAGGGGGAACTGTACTATCTGGACCGGGGACGGTTCCGCATGGTGTTTGAGGAGAAGAACCGGGAAAAGGCGGCTGAGGCGGCGGAGCTTTTGGTGGAGAGTCTGAAAGAAAAATCGGATTTCAACAATCTGGACGTAAGTCTGAATCCCTTTGTGATACTGGCGCGCTGCCCGGAGGAGATTCCCGATTTTAAGACGCTTATGATTTTCGGAACAGATTTCCATGAGAAACTCAAGTACGAAGGGCGTGTGATGCATGTGGACGAGGTCTATCATAAGGGCCTCTTTGAGATACACAAAAACATCGACCAGATCATTGAGGAGGCACTGGAATTTCATCGGTTTCAGGTATATTATCAGCCCATTTATTCCATTGAAAAAGGGAAGTTTATCTCTGCGGAAGCTCTGCTTCGCCTGTTTGACCCGGTCTACGGTTTTATTTCACCGGAAATCCTCGTCACGGCGGCGGAGAGAAGCGGCGCCATTCACAAAATCGGGGATTATGTTCTCGAAGAGGTCTGTAAGTTTATTGCCAGCGGGGAATTTCGTTCGCTGGGTCTGGAGTATATTGAGGTGAATCTGTCGGTGACACAGTGCATGCGTGTCAATCTGGCGGAAAAAGTGATGTCAATTATGGAAAAACATCAGGTTTCTTCAGAGCTGATCAATCTGGAGATCACGGAGACTGCGGCCAGCCATACGCAGGAGATTATGGCGGAAAACCTGGACAAGCTGACGCGGGCGGGCGTTTCCTTTTCGCTGGATGATTATGGGACAGGCTACTCCAACATCAAGCGGGTCATCCAGCTGCCGCTCAAAATCATTAAACTGGATAAAACTTTCGTGGATGAACAGGACAATCCGAAAATGCGGGTCGTTCTTAAGAATACGGTGGCCATGCTCAAGGATATGGATATGGAGATTGTGGTGGAAGGTATTGAAACCCAGGAAATGCTGGATTTCTTTACGGAGCTGCAATGTGATTTTATCCAGGGGTACTTCTTTTCCAAGCCGCTTCCGAAGCCGGAGTTCATTAATTTTCTGAGATCCAGTGCGGAATGCAAACAGACCATTGCATTTCCGTCGCTGTAATGCTAATATAGATTCGTTACAAAAAGTAGGCGATACAGTACGGAATGGAGGAGATTTATGAAAAAGAAAGTAGTAGCAGTTATGCTTGCGACGGCAATGGTATGTTCCCTTGCGGCCTGCGGCGGCGGTGAGGAAGCAGCAGCGCCCGAGGCTGCGCCGGAGAGCACAGAGGAAGCGGCTCCTGCGGCGGATGCGGCAGAGACGGAAACGGCCGGTGAGGAAGCTCCGGCAGCGGAAGGCGAGACGGCGGCTGGACTGAAGATCGCGATTGTATCAAGCCCCTCCGGCGTGGATGACGGTTCCTTTAACCAGGACAACTATAATGGTATTCTTACCTTTATTGAGAGCCATCCCGACAGCACGGTGACACCTGTGCAGGAGACGACGGGTGACGTGGCGGCAGCCGTACAGGCGGTGGCTGACATTGTGGCTGACTATGATGTGATTGTGTGCTGCGGATTCCAGTTTGCGGGCATCACGACGATTGCACAGGAGAACCCTGATGTGAAGTTTGTGCTGGTGGACGCTTTTCCTTCCGGGGAAGATGGAAGCGATGTGGAAGTGGACAACATCTACGCGATGCAGTTTGCAGAGCAGGAGTCCGGCTTCTTTGCGGGTATGGCGGCAGCGCTCGAGACGAAGTCCAATAAGGTGTCTGTGGTGAACGGTATCGCTTATCCCTCTAACGTGAATTACCAGTATGGTTTTGAGTGCGGCGTGAAATATATCAATGAGACGGAAGGAAAGTCTGTTGAGCTCGTGGAGCTTCCCTCCTACGCGGGCACGGATGTGACCGGCGCAGATGTGGGCGGCAACTATGTAGGTTCCTTTGCTGACGAAGCGACAGGCAAGGTAGTCGGCAACGCGCTGATCGCAGAAGGTGTGGATATCATCTTCGTGGCAGCGGGTGCATCCGGCAACGGTGTCCTTACTGCGGTGAAGGAAGCTGACGGCGTTTACTTTATCGGCTGTGACGTAGACCAGTACGATGACGGGACAAACGGGGATGCCAATGTGGTTCTGACCTCTGCGGTAAAGGTGATGCATCTGAATGTGGAGCGTGCGCTGAACGCAGTTGTGGACGGCAGCTTTAAGGGTGGAAACGTTACGCTGCATGCGGATACGGATTCCACGGGATATATCAATGCGGACGGCAGAAATCAGCTCTCCGCCGACTCTATCACAAAGCTGGATGCGGCGTATGAGCAGATCAAGAGCGGCGCGATTGTTCCGGCAGCAAACTTTAACGGTGTGACCCCGGAGGATTTCAGCTGGTAGGAAACGGAGTCCTGTGAGCAGACCGGCACACGAAAAAACAGCATATAACAATGGATTGGACTGCGGGAGTATTTTTCCCGCAGTCCTTCTTCTTGTTTCATAGGAAATTGCGACAGTGCAAACCATTCAAGGAGAATGCGAAGCATTCTCTGAATCGAGCGTGCCGACGCTCGATTTTTTATCCGCAGAGTCAGAAAAACGACAGAAGCAGGCGGAAGTATATATCTTGCGGGATGTGCCGCTTTGCCTTATACTATAAACAGATACGCGTTAGGTTGCAGAGAAGGGCAGGAGACCGCATATGTCTGATTATATTATTGAGATGAATCATATCACGAAGCGTTTCCCGGGCATTGTTGCAAATGATGATGTTTCCATTCAGGTTAAAAAGGGTGAGATATACGCTCTTTTGGGGGAGAATGGAGCGGGGAAGTCCACTTTGATGAGTATGCTGTTTGGCATGTATGAGCCGGACGAGGGGGAGATCATCATCCGGGGAGAAAAGGTAAAGATCGCCTCCCCCAACCATGCCACCCGGCTGAATATCGGCATGGTGCATCAGCATTTTAAGCTGGTGAGCAATTATACCATAGCGGAAAACATTGTTATGGGGATGGAGCCGGTCAGGAAACACCTTGGCATTTTTAAGACGCTGGATCAGAAACGGGCCAATGAAGAGATCAGGGCCTTGTCGGAAAAATTCGGTCTGGAGGTGGATCCCACCAAGGTGATTGAAAATATCAATGTCTCCATGCAGCAGAGGGTGGAAATATTAAAGATGCTGTACCGGGAGGCGGAGATTTTGATTTTCGATGAGCCGACGGCGGTGCTGACGCCGCAGGAGATCGAGTTTCTTTTGGAGATTATTGAGAGTCTGAGGCGTGACGGCAAGACGATCATCCTGATTACCCACAAGCTGGAGGAAATCAAAAAGATTGCGGACCGCTGTGCCATCCTCTGCCGGGGTAAGCTGATTGATGTGCTTGACGTGAAGGAGACGGACACGAAGACGATGGCTAATCTGATGGTCGGCAGGGAAGTAAACTTTTCCGTGGATAAGCCGGAGCCGGAATATGGCAGGGAGATCCTTAAGGTGGAGCATCTGACAGTACAGAATGAGGACAAGTTCGAGGTGGTGAAGGACGTCAGCTTTTCTGTGCGCGGCGGTGAAATCTTTGCAGTTGCGGGCGTTTCCGGCAACGGGCAGGTGGAGCTGGCCGATGCAGTGGCCGGACTATTAAGACCCTCGGGCGGCAGCATTACCTTAAACGGAAAAGATATCACCCGCGCGGAGATCCGAAGCCGCAATCTGGAAGGCATCTCCTATATCCCGGAGGACCGGCAGAATGTGGGACTGGTGATGGATCTTTCGCTGTCGGATAATCTGACTTTGAAGAGTTATTTCAGACCGCCCTTTTCCAAAGGATCGGTGATAGCGGGTGAGGCGTTTACCAGATACAGCGACGAGCTGATAGAGAAATACGACATCAGAAGCGGACAGGGAAGCGAAACGATTGTGCGTTCGATGAGCGGAGGCAACCAGCAGAAAGCGATCATTGCAAGGGAAATTGAACTGGATTCCTCTCTTCTGATTTTTGTACAGCCGACCAGGGGACTGGATATCGGGGCGATTGAGAACATCCACAGGCAGATTGTGGAGCAGCGAAACAAAGGCAAGGCGGTTCTTTTGATTTCGCTGGAGCTGGATGAAGTGATGAACCTTGCGGACACGATCGGCGTCATTTATAACGGCAGAATCGAAAAGATTGCGGATGCGGGAACGCTGACCCCGGGCGAAGTCGGGGAATTTATGATGGGAGTGGGGGGACGCCATGAAAAAGCATGATCTGATACCGTTTTTTACGGTTCTCTTAAGCCTGGTTCTGGGAATCGTGGTGATAGCGCTGCTGGGGAAGAACCCGTTTCTGGCATACTACAATCTGCTGCAGGGATCGGGGCTTGCGCCGAAGGCGTCCTATGCGGGCCATAAGGGAATGATTACGGACTTTACCAGCTTTCTGAATGCGCTGACTCCGATGCTTCTGGCGTCGCTTTCCGTGCTGATCGCCCTGAAGGCCGGGCTGTTTAACATCGGTGTTTCGGGACAGATGCTGGCGGCGGCCTTTGTGGCAACGGTTCTGGTGGGCTACTCGGAGCTGCCCGCTGTGCTGGCGAAGCCGCTTGTGATTCTGATTGGCTTGGCGGTAGGTGCGCTTGTGGGCGGTCTGGTCGGATATCTGCGGCACCGCTTCAACATCAATGAGGTGGTCTCCACCATCATGTGCAACTACATAGTGCAGTTTGTAGCCAGCTTTTTTATCAATGTGTTCTTTGTGGACCCGGTTTCGAGACAGTCCAAAAACATAGGCGCAGCCAGCAGGCTGACGCTTGTGGACACGGTGGTGGGCGATTATAAGATGGACATTCCGCTTGGGATCCTTGTAGCGGCGGCAGCGGTTGCGGCCACGGTTTTCCTGCTCGGGAAAACCACGCTTGGCTTTGAGATCAAGGCGGTGGGCAGCAGCAGCCGGGCGGCGGAGTATGCGGGCATCCGCGTGGGACGCACCAGAGTGCTCGCCATGATGCTCTCGGGAGGCGCGGCCGGACTTGCCGGCGTGACCTATTATCTCGGGTACTTCTGTTCCATGCAGCCAAGAGTGCTGGCCAGTACAGGATATGATGCCATTGCGGTGGCGCTGCTTGGAAACAGCTCCCCGATCGGCATTATTTTCTCCTCTTTCCTGATCACCGTGATTTCCAAGGGGAGTACCTATATGAGTTCCACGGCCGGGGTGCAGGCGGAGATGGCTGCCGCCCTTACGGGAATCATCCTGTTAATCAGCGCATGCGGCGCTTATGTGAGAGAAAGATTAGACAGATGGAAGGAGAACAGATGATATGAATACGATCATAATTGACGGCTTATCCTTTGCGCTTCCCCTGTTTATCATGGCAATAGGCGGTATTTACTGTGAGCGGAGCGGCGTGACCAATCTGGCGATAGAGGGCCTGCAGGGATTCGGGGCTTTCTGCGGCGCGCTGTTCGCGGTCTGCATTGCGCCATATTTTGCAGGCGATTCGCCGGTGCCTTTTTATCTGGCAATGGTATTTGCCTTTTTGGGAGGTACGCTCTTTTCCCTGCTTCACGCGATGCTCTGCATCCGCTTTAAGGCGAACCAGGTCATAAGCGGTGTGGTGATCAACATACTGGCCATGTCACTGACGGAATTTATGACGAAGCAGATCAATGCCAGCATCTTTAAGGCGGCTTCCAACAAGTTTGTGCTGGGCGTGTCGGCCCGCGTGACCGTGCCGGGGATCTCATCTGTTCCTGTGCTGGGGGCGGTCTTCACCAATCTGTATCCTTTTGAGCCGGTGATTGCGCTGATAGCGGTGATCGCCTGGTATGTGCTTTACAGGACGCCTTTCGGCCTGCATCTGAGAGCATGCGGCGATAACCCGCACGCGGTGGACGCGGCAGGCATTGAGGTGGGAAAGGTGCGTCTGATTGCGGTTCTGGTTTCCGGGGCTTTGTCGGGACTTGGAGGCATCTGCTTTGCCTACTCCATTTCCGCGAATTTCTCATCCAATATCTATTCGGGGTACGGGTATCTGGCCATTGCGGCGCTGATTTTTGGCAATTGGAAGATTCTGCCTACGCTGGGGGCATGCCTGTTGTTTGGCTTTGCGAGATCGGGCGGGTATGAGCTGGTAAAGATTCTGGAAATGCCAAGCAGTTACCAGGATCTGGTAATGGTGCTGCCCTATGTGCTGACGCTTCTGATGCTTGTATTTTTTGGTAGAAAGAACCACTCGCCGAGGGCGCTTGGCGTGATCTATGACAAGGGTGCACGGTAGGAGAGAGTAACATGAGTATTGCGTTTATCGGACTTCAGATTTTGGGAATATGCGCTGTCTTTTTTGCGTTGGCGCTTCTGCTGAACGGGGATGGATCCAGGGAACAGAAGATGATGGAATACTTCCTGATGGGAGCCCTGATACAGAACATTGGATATCTGCTGGAGCTGACGGCGCCTACGATGGAGGCGGCTATGGTGGCGGTGAAGGTGCAGCATCTGGGAACGATGATCATACCTGTCTGTTACTGCTACTTTATTTATATTTACTGCTTTGAGGAGGCGCCGCTTAAGGCGTTGAAGCTGTTGGGATTGATTGACGCGGTGCTGCTCCTGTTAATTCTGACCTGTGATTACCACAGCCTTTTCTACAGATATCTGGACTGGGAGACAACGGCGGATGGACACTCTTATCTGTTTCTGGAGTATGGGCCGGGGTATGCGGTCTTTATCATATGTGCAACGCTTATCCCCTATGTGATGTCCCTGCGTGTGCTGATCCGTGCCAAATCCAGAAGAGGTGAGGATGCAGTGGACCGCAAGTACGGGCTGATTCTGACGTTGTCTTTTCTGCCGGTCATTGCCCTGTACGCCTATGTCACGAAACTGACGCGCGCCTTTGACTTTACGCCGGTTGTCCTTGGGCTTGTGCTTTCGAGTGTGGTGATTCTTGTGTGGAGCAGGAAGGTTTACGATTTCGGGAGTCTGGCATCGGGTACGCTGCTCAACAGAATGAGTGACGGCGTGATTGCACTGGATGAGCGGGGACGGGTTGTCAACTATAATCCGGCGTCGGCCGCCATTTTCGCTGGATTGAACAGCCGGGCCGTCGGCAGGAGGGTCGGGGAGATCGCGGATTTTCCGGAAATTGTTCTCGGGGAGGATGTGCAGAACGAGTTTTTTCTGGGGGAGCGGTATTACCAGAGCCATGTGGAGCAGATCACGGACCGGTTCGGGGTGGTAAAGGGCTATGTGGTACGGATCCTGGACATGACGGAAGTGAGAAACTACATCGAGGAGATCAAGCAGATCAGAATACAGGCGGAGCAGGCCAATGAGGCGAAGAGTGAGTTTCTGGCGAATATGTCCCACGAGATACGCACGCCCATGAATGCCATTGTGGGATTGAGCGATATCATTATGGAGGAGAGCAAGGGCAGGAAGGTGCACGATTATGCCTGTGACATCAAGTCGGCTTCCAGAAATCTCCTGGCGCTCATCAACGATATCCTGGATCTGTCCAAGGTGGAAGCCGGAAAGATGGAGCTGGTGTGCACGGATTATCATATTAAGAACATTGTGGACGAGGTGATTAATATGATGGACGGTGCGGCATCAAAGCGGGGGATCCTGCTCAAATGCGAGTTCGATATGTCCATACCGTGCCGGTATCACGGCGATGAGGGCAGGATCAGACAGATTTTGATCAATCTTCTGAACAACGGCCTGAAATTCACCAGGGAGGGCTATGTGAAACTCTCTGTGGGCGGCGGACCTGGAGAGACTGCGGATACGGAGCTGTTGCACATTGAGGTGAGGGACACCGGCTGTGGGATTAAGGAAGAGGATCTTGGAAAAATATTTGAGAATTTCAGCCAGGTGGATGCGAAGCGCAACCGCACCGTGGAAGGCACCGGGCTCGGCCTGTCTATCACCAGGCATCTGGTGGCGCTGATGGGCGGAACAATCCGGGTGGAGAGCGTGTATGGAGAGGGAACGACTTTTATTCTGGAGTTACCGCAGACCATTGTGGACCGCAGAACACTGAATGAGGTGCCCAAGGAGATTGTCAGTGAAGAAGATGAGATCAAAACGTTTCAGGCGGAAGACTGCCGGGTGCTGGTGGTGGACGACAATCTGGTTAACAGGAAGGTGGCGAAAGGTTTTCTGCGGCCTTACGGACTGATGATTGACGAGGCGGACAGCGGCCAGAAGTCGATCGAATGTGTCAGAGAGACAAGGTATGATATTATTTTTATGGATCATATGATGCCGGGGATGGACGGCATAGAGGCAGTACAGCGGATTCGCAGGGAGTGCGGGGAAAACGGAACACTGCCGGTCATTATTGCGCTGACGGCAAACGCTATGGAGGGCGTGCGGGAGATGTTTCTGGAAAACGGCTTTCAGGACTTTATCACCAAGCCGCTGGACAAAAAGGCGCTCAATGAGACTCTGAAGAAGTGGATTCCCGAGCAGAAGAGACAGGAGCCGGATACCTGGGAGCACAGTGTGGAAAAGATGAGAAAGGCAAAGCCGGCGGAAAAATAGAAGAAAGAATGGAAGAAAAATGGAGGTTTTCCGTTTTTTTATTTCTCTGGCTGTCTTCCGAAAAAAGAGTTGGATGAGACGGCTGTAAATCCTAAACATTCGGGCACATCTGGTCGATATATACTATAACAACAGAATTGTGGCAAACGGATTTGCCGCGCTGACAGCGTCATGGAGGATACATGTATGGGCATAAAAGTAGGTACGAATCCGAGTCAGAGCCAGCCTGCGGCTGCGGAGACGGAACCCTTTAAGCAGAGGACGAAGCAGGACATTAAGAATGAGTGCGCCGGCATTGCGGCGAGGCAGACGGCGAATGCCATCAGGATTCAAAAACAGAGAGCGAGTCAAAAGAAGAAAAAGCTGAATTATAACTATAAAAAGATCTCGAGACAGATTACCATGAATAACACCTCGACAGGTGCACGCAGGGTTATTACGAAAGCCCGCGAGGAGGTGGTCTCCCTTCTCAGAAAGCAGATGAGCGGAAAATATGACGAGACAGATCTTCGTCATGCGATCATCCATGCCAGAAAGATGGAGCGGGTTGCGCGCAGGAAAAAGAAACATCTGGAGGAGGAAGAGAAGGCTGCTGCTACGGGCAAGGGTCTTGTTGAGCAGGGGGCTGCGTCGAACGAGGACGAGCGGATGAAAAAGCTCGAGGAGTCCATGGAGAATCTGAAGGAAGAGGAACTGGAGCAGATGCAGGAGCTGATGGAGGAGTACGAGCGGCTTATGCAGGAGCTTGAGGACACCAGCGGGGTCAACGATCTTATGAAGGAGTATATGGGCGCGTCAGAGCAGGAAATGTCGCCGGAACAGGTTGACAAGCTCCGAAAGAAACACCGCGCCGATGAGATGAAGGACATCGTGGAGGCGGATATGAAATATCTGAAGGCGATGTTCAATAAGCTGGAGAGAGAGAAGCAGGCGGTAAGTCAGCAGGCGTTCCAGCAGGAAACGAATCCTGCGGTATCGCTGGAACTGCAAGGTGTGGATATTCCGGTTTCCCCGGATACCGGACAGTCGGGGGCAGAACTGGTGCAGGGCGCCAATGTGGATGCGATGGCGTAGAGAGAAGAGCAGGGAGCCTTTGCTATGTAGGATAGCAGAGGCTTTTTTATGCATACATTTTGCATCGGAGGGTCAGCAGTCAAAGCGGGGTACAGGCCGTGCGGCGGAAAGGCACGCGTAGGGTGCAGATTTCAGGAGAATGAAATGGCGGATTTTCTGAAAACCGAAAAGAAATACGGATTAACCGGAGCCGTGTTGAAAAATACAGCGTATATCACAATGTTGATCGATCATTTTTTTGCGGTAGTCTTCTTGAATTATATGCAGATGTATACGGTGGACGGCAGGTGGGATCCACAGCTTGAATCGGTTTATCGTGCAGGCAGGGCGGTGGGAAGAATCTCCTTTGTGCTTTTCACATTTTTAATTGTGGAGGGGTTCTTTTATACAAGGAGCAGAGTGCGGTTACTGCTGCGCCTTTTTCTATTTGCGCTGATCTCGGAGATTCCTTTTGATCTGGCCATGTCGGGAGCCGCGTTTGACTGGGGAGGCCAGAATGTATTTTGGACTTTGTTTCTGGGAGTGCTGGTGCTGACGCTGTGGGACTATCTCTCTCATTACGGGAATGTTTTTGCAACAGCGGGACGTTTGGCTTCGCTGCTGGCAGGATGCACGGCTGCGTTTCTCTTCTCAATGGATTATCGGTTTATGGGGATCCTTCTTATATTTGCCATGTATCGGACGAGAGAAAAGAACGCGGGTGTGCAGTTTATGGCGGCCGGGCTGGTCATGCTGTTTGGTACATGGGGCTCTAATCTGATCCGCTATGCGGGAACTTTTTCAGCGGCTTACCTGTTTCAGTTTTCTATGCGGGAGATGTACGGACTGCTGGCGTTTGTGTTTATTTTTCTGTATAACGGGGAGAAGGGGAGACAGATGCCCAAACCGTTTTATTATGGATTTTACCCGGTGCATCTGCTGATCCTGTTTGGGATTGCGAGGATGACAGGAGTTATGTAAACATATGGAAAAGGTAAGAGAATCCCGGGATGAGTCAATATCCCGGGATTTATTATATATTATGCAAACCATCGACCGGAAGCTCCGCACGGAAGCACGAGTCCGTTCGATGAGACGGGCAGTCCGATTTCCGAGGATTCCACCTGGCCGCCATATTTCGAAACGAGGGCGGTGTGCATCATATAGGTGAGCACAGCGGGCTGGAGCCCGGTGGTGTAGGAATTGACAAGGAAAAACAAGGCATTCTCTGACAGCAGCCCGGCAGCAAGCCGGATCAGTGGAAATACATTTTCCTCAATCTTCCAGATTTCGCCTTTTGGGCCTCGCCCGTAGGAGGGCGGATCCATGATGATGCCGTCGTAGGTGTTTCCGCGGCGGATTTCCCGCTCCACGAATTTTACACAGTCGTCCACCAGCCAGCGGATGGGCGCATCGGAAAGCCCTGAGGCGGCAGCGTTCTCCTTCGCCCATGTGACCATGCCCTTGGAGGCATCCACATGAGTGACAGCAACGCCCGCTGCGGCAGCGGCCAGCGTGGCGCCGCCAGTGTAGGCGAAAAGATTCAGGACTTTGAGAGGCCGGCCGGGTTCCTTCGCCTTCGCCTTCTTTATTATAGAAGAAAACCAATCCCAGTTGACGGCCTGCTCCGGAAAAAGTCCCGTGTGCTTGAAGCTGAACGGCTTCAGGCGGAAGGTCAGATCCTGGTAACGGATGCTCCACTCATCAGGCAGATCAAAAAATTCCCATTCGCCCCCGCCTTTCTGGCTGCGGTGATAGTGGCCGTTTTTCTTTTTCCAGCGTTCCTCTGTCTGCGGCGTGTCCCAAATGACCTGAGGATCGGGCCGCACTAAAATAAACCGGCCCCAGCGTTCCAGCTTTTCTCCCTTTGAACAGTCTATCACTTCATAGTCTTTCCAGTTGTCTGCGATCCACATGTTTTAAACCATCCTTGTGCTATAATAAACGCAAAAATTCTTTTGCCGTACAAGTATACGAAAAGATTATTGTTGTTTTTCTGGTAACTATGATATAATGACTAAGCTGATTTTGCAAGCGTGCCTATAAAATCAGAGACCATATGCCATTGTATTAAAAAAAGAACAATCCAATTCGAGGGTTTTTTCTTGCAATTCCCAAAAACTTCATATATACTAGTTTGTGCTGTGGCATGATAGCTATGAAGCGTGAGGTTGCTGCCCACGTGGCAGGTTTTCCGTGGAGCGAATGTCAAGTTAGGAAACTGACGACAAGTCACTGTACAGACAAAATGTCCGGTCAGCCGGAAACGACGTGTTGTAGTTCGATATGAGAACATTTAGGACACACACGGGAGAGTGTACAGTCACCGCTTGTCGTACTTATTCTTTAAAAAGTGCGAAAAGGAGGCGACTTTTTTTATGGCAAGTCAAGTAATGAGAATCACCCTGAAAGCCTATGACCATCAGCTGGTGGATGCATCGGCGAAGAAAATCATCGAAACTGTTAAGAAAAACGGATCCCAGGTGAGCGGCCCGGTGCCCCTTCCTACCAAGAAGGAAGTTATCACGATCCTGCGTGCAGTTCACAAGTATAAGGACAGCAGAGAGCAGTTCGAGCAGAGAACCCACAAGAGGCTCATTGATATCATCACCCCCACCCCCAAGACGGTGGACGCGCTCCAGAGACTGGAGATGCCTGCAGGTGTGTATATCGACATTAAGATGAAGAACAAATAAAACCCCTACTAGAAAGACCCGGAGTAAACTGCTGTGCGATTAACTCCCCGAGCAAATTCCTATGGAACTGGCTCGATGTGATAGTTTATGATTGAGGGTCCGCTGTAGAATAACAGGAGGTAAAAAAGAAAATGAAAAAAGCAATCTTGGCAACAAAGGTCGGAATGACCCAGATCTTCAACGAAGACGGCACACTGACACCGGTTACCGTGCTTCAGGCAGGACCCTGTGCAGTGACGCAGATCAAGACCGTGGAGAATGACGGTTACAGTGCGGTGCAGGTAGGCTTTGTGGACAAGAAGGAAAGAATCGTCAATAAGGACAAGGGCGGTAAGAAGGAAGTGATCCATCGTCACGGTGCGAACAAGGCACAGAAGGGACACTTCGATAAGGCAGGTGTTTCCTGCAAGAGATTTATCAGAGAGTTTAAGCTTGAGAACGCGGACGAGTACACACTTGGCAGCGAGATCAAGGCGGATATCTTTGAGGCTGGCGACAGAGTGGACGCGACGGCAATCTCCAAAGGTAAGGGATTCCAGGGTGCGATCAAGAGACATGGCCAGCACAGAGGACCTATGACACACGGTTCTAAATTCCATCGTCATCAGGGTTCCAACGGCGCGTGCTCTTCACCGAGTAAGGTGTTTAAGGGTAAGGGTATGCCGGGACACATGGGCTGCGTGAAAGTTACGGTGAAGAACCTCAAAGTAGTGCGGGTTGACGCAGACAAGAACCTCATTCTGGTAAAGGGCGCGGTGCCCGGTCCCAGAAAGGCCTTAGTAACCATCAAAGAGACAACTAAGGTTGATGCGAAATAGTGGCTTGGGTCACAGATGAAAGGAGGATCATTCAGATGGCAAACGTATCTGTTTATAATATGGAAGGTAAAGAAGTCGGCAAGATGGACTTAAATGATGCGGTGTTTGGCGTCGAGATCAATGAACACCTGGTACACATGGCTGTAGTCCAGAACCTTGCCAATAAGCGTCAGGGCACACAGAAAGCCAAGACCCGCGCGGAGGTTTCCGGCGGCGGCAGAAAGCCCTGGAGACAGAAGGGGACAGGTCATGCAAGACAGGGTTCGACCAGATCACCCCAGTGGAAAGGCGGTGGCGTTGTATTTGCTCCCACCCCCAGAGATTATTCCTTCAAGTTAAACAAGAAGGAGAAGAGAGCGGCGCTCAAGTCGGTGCTGACAAGCAGAGTGCAGGACAACAAGCTGATCGTGCTCGACGAGCTGAAGCTTGATGCGATCAAGACCAAAGAGTTCAAGAAGGTTATGGATAACTTGAAAGTTGGCAAGGCGATGGTAGTAATTGACGGACAGGATGAGAACGTGATTCTTTCCGCGAGAAACCTTCCCACAGTCAACACGGCAATGGCTGAGAATATCAACGTGTATGACATTCTTAAGGGAGACACACTGGTGCTCACCAAGGATGCTGTAGCTAAGATCGAGGAGGTGTTTGCATAATGGCAGCGATTCAGTATTATGATGTGATCCTCAAACCTGTGATTACAGAGAAGAGTATGGCAGGCATGGGCGATAAGAAGTACACCTTCTTGGTTCATCCCGAGGCAAACAAGACGCAGATCAAAGAGGCTGTGGAAAAGATGTTCGAGGGTGCGAAGGTGGCAAAGGTAAACACCATGAACCAGGTAGGTAAGACCAAGAGACGCGGCATGGTTTACGGCAAGACTGCCAAGACCAAGAAAGCGGTTGTACAGCTTACCGAGGACAGCAAAGATATTGAGATTTTTGCAGGACTCTAACAAACCGAAGAGATTTTCTAAGGCGTCTGAGGACCGCCTAAGAAAATCTATAGCTTCGGTTGAGAGAAGCGCAAGCGATTCGCTGTAGGTCTGAATAGGAGAATCTCAAGCGGTTCTTTCGGGTTGCGAAATAAATATTGAAATAAAGGAGATAAGAGATCATGGCAATCAAGACATATAACCCATATACACCGTCAAGACGTAACATGACCGGCTCTGATTTCAGCGAGATCACGAAGAAGACTCCTGAGAAGGCGCTTTGCACTTCCTTAAAGAAGAATGCGGGCCGCAACAATCAGGGTAAGATCACGGTGAGACATCACGGCGGCGGAAACAGAAGATTATACAGAAACATTGATTTCAAGAGAAACAAAGACGGCATCAGCGCTAAGGTAATCGGTATCGAGTACGATCCCAACAGAACGGCTAACATCGCGCTGATCTGCTACGAGGACGGTGAGAAGGCATACATCCTTGCACCGGAGGGATTAAAGGACGGCATGAAGGTTATGAACGGACCCGAGGCCGAAATCAGAGTAGGTAACTGCTTGCCTCTGTCTGAGATCCCGGTAGGTACACTGGTACACAACATCGAATTATATCCCGGCAAGGGCGGCCAGATGGTTCGTTCCGCAGGCAACAGCGCTCAGCTGATGGCTAAGGAAGGCAAGTATGCGACCTTAAGACTTCCTTCCGGTGAGATGAGAATGGTTCCGATGGTATGCAGAGCATCCATTGGCACGGTGGGCAACACAGACCACAACCTGATTAAGATCGGTAAGGCCGGACGTAAGCGTCACATGGGCATTCGTCCTACTGTCCGCGGTTCCGTTATGAACCCCAATGACCACCCGCATGGCGGCGGTGAGGGCCGCGCTCCGATTGGACGCCCGGGCCCGTGTACACCTTGGGGTAAACCGGCACTCGGTCTTAAGACCCGTAAGAAAAAGAAAGCTTCCAATAAGCTGATTGTGAGAAGAAGAGACGGCAGAGCTATTAAGTAGAGTAGGAGGATAGATAGATCATGGCAAGATCATTGAAAAAAGGACCGTTTGCAGATGCGAGCTTACTGAAAAAAGTAGATGCTATGAATGCGTCGGGACAGAAGCAGGTTATCAAGACCTGGTCCCGCCGGTCTACGATTTTCCCTTCTTTCGTGGGACACACCTTTGCGGTGCATGACGGAAGAAAGCACGTACCGGTATATGTTACAGAGGATATGGTTGGACACAAGCTCGGCGAGTTCGTGGCTACCAGAACTTATAGAGGACATGATAAGGACGAGAGAAAGTCCAAAGTTCGCTAATTTGAAAGGAGGCTTCAATCTATGGCTAAAGGACATAGATCCCAGATAAAGAGAGAGAGAAATGCGAACAAGGATGTCAGACCTTCGGCGAAGCTGTCTTACGCACGAGTGTCTGTACAGAAAGCTTGTTTCGTGTTAGATGCGATCAGGGGGAAGGATGTCGAGACAGCGCTCGGAATCCTTGCGTATAATCCCAGATATGCGTCCAGCATCATCAAGAAGCTGCTGGAGTCGGCTATCGCAAACGCTGAGTACAAATACAGTCAGGATCCCACGAAGTACCCGAATCCGGAAAACCTTTATATTGCTGAGTGCTACGCAAACAAAGGGCCTACCATGAAGCGGATTCAGCCCAGGGCACAGGGCAGGGCTTACAGGATTGAGAAGAGAATGAGTCACATCACGATCGTTCTCGATGCAAGATAGGATCAGATTAGGAAGGAGAACAACATGGGACAGAAAGTAAATCCGCACGGATTGAGAGTCGGCATCATCAAGGATTGGGATTCCAAGTGGTATGCTGACGGAGAGTTTGCTGACTTTTTAGTAGAAGATTACAATATCAGAGAATATTTGAAGAAGAAGTTATACAGCGCAGGCATCTCTAAGATTGAGATCGAGAGAGCTTCCGACAGAGTGAAAGTTATCATCTACACGGCTAAGCCTGGTGTCGTAATCGGTAAGGGCGGGGCAGAGATCGAGGTAACCAAGAAGGAACTTTCCAAGATGACAGGCAAGAAGGTTCTTGTGGACATCAAGGAGATCAAGCGTCCCGATAAGGATGCGCAGCTTGTTGCGGAGAACATCGCGCAGCAGCTTGAGAACCGTGTGTCCTTCAGACGTGCAATGAAGTCCTGCATGGGCCGCACCATGAAGGCAGGCGCAGAAGGTATCAAGGCAGCCGTTTCCGGGCGTCTTGGCGGCGCGGACATCGCCCGCACCGAGTTCTACAGCGAGGGTACCATTCCGCTGCAGACTTTGAGAGCAGATATTGACTATGGTTTCGCTGAGGCGGATACCACTTACGGTAAGCTCGGCGTAAAGGTTTGGATTTACAAAGGCGAGGTACTTCCGACTAAATCTAACAAGGAAGGGAGCGATAAATAATGTTAATGCCAAAAAGAGTAAAACGTCGTAAACAGTTCCGTGGTTCCATGGCGGGTAAAGCGACCCGCGGCAACACAATTACCTACGGTGAGTACGGTATTGTAGCTATGGAGCCCTGTTGGATCAAGTCCAATCAGATAGAGGCAGCCCGTATCGCTATGACAAGGCACATTAAGCGTGGCGGTAAGGTATGGATCAAGATTTTCCCGGATAAGCCCGTTACTGCAAAACCGGCAGAGACACGTATGGGTTCCGGTAAGGGAACTTTGGAGTACTGGGTAGCAGTGGTTAAGCCCGGCCGCGTGATGTTCGAGATCGCCGGAGTGGCTGAGGATGTGGCAAAAGAGGCGCTGCGTCTCGCAACCCATAAACTTCCCTGCAAGTGTAAAATCGTTTCTAAAGCAGACTTGGAAGGCGGTGTGGCAAATGAAAACTAATAAATATGTGGAAGATTTAAATAAAAAATCAGATGCTGAATTAGCACAGGAGCTGGTAGACGCTAAGAAAGAGCTTTTCAATTTGAGATTCCAGAACGCAACGAACCAGTTGGACAATACGGCCAGGATCAAAGAAGTGAGAAGAAATATCGCCAGAATCCAGACGGTGATCACGCAGAAGGCAAAAACTGTATAACATGGCGAAAGCGTAAGAATTGCGAAGTGATTTTTACTGATTTCACGGCAGTGAAATCAGTTTTGCGGCAGTGAAATCAGTTTCGCGGCAGCGAAATCAGAGGAAGGAGAGATATCAATCGTGGAAAGAAATCTGAGAAAAACTCGTACCGGCAAGGTTACAAGCAATAAGATGGATAAGACCATTGTGGTAGCGATAGAAGATCACGTAAAGCATCCACTTTACAAGAAGATCGTGAAGAAGACCTACAAGTTAAAAGCGCATGACGAGAACAATGAGTGCAGCATTGGCGATACCGTTAAGGTGATGGAGACCAGGCCTTTATCTAAGGATAAGAGATGGAGACTTGTGGAGATCGTTGAAAAGGTTAAATAACAAACTGAAGAGATTTTCTAAGGCGTCAGAGGACGCCGCCTGAGAAAAACGATAACTTCAGTTGCGAGATTTGCTTCGCAAACTCGGCATTGAAATAGGAAAGAAGGAGAAAATAGCATGATTCAACAGGAAAGCAGATTGAAGGTTGCTGATAATACCGGTGCAAAAGAACTCCTGTGCATCAGGGTTATGGGCGGATCTACAAGAAGATATGCGCGTATAGGTGATACGATTGTCGCTACGGTCAAAGATGCAACACCAGGCGGCGTTGTAAAAAAAGGCGATGTCGTGAAGGCTGTCGTTGTGCGCACTGTGAAGGGCGCAAGACGTAAGGATGGATCTTACATCAGATTTGACGAAAATGCTGCTGTTATCATCAAAGATGATAAGACTCCCAGAGGAACCCGTATTTTTGGACCAGTAGCAAGAGAGCTGCGTGATAAACAGTTTATGAAAATTGTTTCACTGGCTCCGGAAGTATTATAGGAGGTGCCGGTATGTCAATGGCTAAGATTAAGAAAGGTGATACCGTCAAGGTGATCGCCGGCAAGGATAAAGACAAAGAAGGCAAGGTTATTTCCGTAGACAGGAAGAAAAACAAGGTTCTTGTGGAAGGAATCAACAAGATTACCAAGCATGAGAAGCCTTCTATAGCAAACCAGAACGGTGGTATCGTTCAGAAGGAAGCTCCCATCGACGCTTCCAACGTGATGTATGTACACAAGGGAAAGGCGACCAGAATCGGTTTCAAGATTGAGAAGGATAAGAAAGTACGTTTCGCCAAGTCCACTGGTGACATCATTGATTAAATCTGAGAAAGGAGATCCATAAGCGTGAGTAGCAGACTTAAAGATATGTATAAAAACGAGATCGTAGATGCTATGATCAAAAAGTTTGGATATAAAAATGTCATGGAAGTTCCGAAGCTTGACAAGATCGTGATTAACATGGGCGTCGGTGAAGCGAAGGAGAACGCGAAGGTGCTGGAGTCGGCTGTTGGTGATATGGAGACCATTACCGGTCAGAAAGCCGTCATCACGAAGGCAAAACACTCCATCGCAAACTTCAAGATCAGAGAGGGACAGTCGATCGGCTGTAAGACGACGCTTCGCGGCGACAAGATGTATGAGTTTTTAGACAGGCTCGTAAACCTGGCTCTGCCCCGTGTGCGTGACTTCAGAGGCGTGAGTGCCAATTCCTTCGATGGCAGAGGCAACTATGCACTTGGTATCAAGGAGCAGATTATTTTCCCTGAGATCGAGTACGATAAGGTTGATAAGGTGAGAGGTATGGATGTTATCTTCGTCACCACGGCCAAGACGGATGAAGAAGCCCGTGAGTTGTTGAGATTATTTAATATGCCATTCGCCAAATAGAAGGAGGTAAATTCATGGCTAAGACAGCAATGAAGATCAAACAGCAGCGCAAACCGAAGTTCTCCGTGAGAGCGTACAACCGCTGCAAAATCTGTGGTCGTCCACATGCTTATTTGAGAAAATACGGAATCTGCAGAATCTGCTTCCGTGAGTTAGCATATAAGGGACAGATTCCCGGCGTTAAGAAAGCCAGCTGGTAACAAAGCCAAAAGATTTTCTATGGCGTCTGGAAAACGCCGCCTAAGAAATACTATGTTTGGCTTGCGAGGTTGCAAGCAACCTCGGTGGCGAAAAGAATTTTTGGAAAATTAGGATTAGGAGGAAAAATCATGACAATGAGCGATCCGATTGCAGATATGCTTACGAGAATCCGTAACGCGAATACTGCAAAGCATGATACAGTAGATGTGCCCTCATCCAAGATGAAGCTGGCTATTGCGCAGATTCTCTTAGAGGAAGGCTATATCAGAAAATTTGATGTGATCGAGAACGGCAGCTTCAAGACCATCCATATCACCTTAAAGTATGGAGAGGACAAGAACGACAAGATCATTTCCGGCATCAAGAGAATTTCCAAGCCCGGTCTTCGTGTGTATGCGGGCAAGGAAGAGCTGCCCAGAGTACTCGGGGGCTTAGGTGTGGCAATCATTTCCACAAACCAGGGCGTCGTGACCGATAAGAAGGCAAGAGAGCTTCAGGTAGGCGGCGAAGTTTTAGCATTTGTCTGGTAACTGACCGAGCAAGCCCGGTCTGAAGAATGACTATGTCATTCTTCGCAGGTGAGAGAACCATATAGAATTTCCAAGGCGTCAAAAGCGCCGCCTAAGAAAATTTATGTTTGGTTTGCGAGGCGGCAAGCAGCCTCGGTAGAGCGAAAAGAATTTTTGACAAATAAAACAGGAGGTACGGGCATGTCACGTATAGGAAGAATGCCAATCGCGATCCCCGCAGGTGTGACTGTGGAAATTGCAGAAAATAATAAAGTGACTGTAAAAGGTCCCAAGGGAACGCTTGAGAGAACGCTCCCGGCAGAGATGGAAATTAAGGTGGAAGGCGATCAGATTCTGGTTTCCAGACCGAACGATTTGAAGAAGATGAAATCCTTCCACGGTTTGACAAGGACACTGATCCACAATATGGTGGTCGGTGTGACAGACGGCTTTGAGAAGAAGCTGGAGGTAAACGGCGTTGGTTACAGAGCCGCTAAGTCCGGCAAGAAGCTGACACTCAACTTAGGATACTCCCACCCCGTAGAGATGACAGACCCTGAGGGTATCGAGACCGTTGTGGAAGGGCAGAATCTGATCATCGTCAAGGGAATCGATAAAGAAAAAGTAGGTCAGTTTGCGGCTGAAATCAGAGACCAGAGACGTCCTGAGCCTTATAAGGGCAAGGGTATCAAGTATGCTGATGAGACAATCAGACGTAAAGTCGGTAAGACCGGTAAGAAATAACAGATAAGGAGAGTGTGGAAATGGTTAAGAAGGAATCGAGACAAAAAGTTCGCGTAAAGAAACATAACAGAATGCGTAACCGTTTCAGCGGCACCGCTGAGAGACCGCGTCTGGCTGTGTTCAGAAGCAATAATCATATGTATGCTCAAATTATTGACGATACGGTGGGAAATACCTTAGTCTCCGCATCTACTCTCGAGAAGAGCGTGGGAGGCGAGCTTAAGAAGACCAATGACGTTGAGGCGGCAGCATATGTAGGAACAGTGATCGCTAAGAGAGCAATTGAGAAGGGCATCAAGGCCGTTGTTTTTGACAGGGGCGGCTTCATTTACCAGGGTAAGATTGCAGCATTAGCGGACGCGGCCAGAGAAGCTGGCCTGGAATTCTAGGAAGGGAGAAAGAAGATCACATGAGACGTACAATCATTGACGTAAGTCAGTTAGAACTCACTGAGAAAGTTGTGACAATCAAGCGTGTAACCAAGGTTGTCAAGGGTGGTCGTAACATGCGTTTCACAGCGCTTGTGGTAGTCGGCGACGGTAACGGCCATGTTGGCGCGGGCTTGGGTAAAGCGACTGAAATCCCTGAAGCGATCCGCAAAGGCAAGGAAGACGCGATCAAGAACCTGGTATGCGTTGCACTGGATGAGAAGAACAGTATTACACATGATTTTGTCGGAAAATTCGGCTCTGCATCTGTTCTGCTGAAGAGAGCTGCAGATGGTACCGGTATTATCGCCGGAGGCCCTGCGCGTGTGGTATGCGAGCTTGCAGGCATCAAGAATATTCGGACAAAGTCCCTGGGGTCCAACAATAAGCAGAACGTAGTGTTAGCTACGATCATGGGCTTAAGCCAGTTAAAGACTCCTGAGGAAGTGGCTAAAAATCGTGGGAAATCCGTGGAGGAAATCCGCGCATAACAATGCGGGAAGATGTTCTAATGCTCGCAGCAGTGGCTGCATCACAAAGAACATCTATGTCCCGCATAAGAGAATGCCGAAAAGAAGGCATTCTCTGTACAGATTCGAAGTTTTACAATCAGGAGGTATTAAAATGGCAGATAAAAAATTAAAGATCACTTTAGTCAGATCTACGATCGGCCAGGTGCCCAAGGCCCGCGCTACGGTGGCGGCTATGGGACTTCGCAAGCTCAATCAGACAGTGGAACTGCCTGACAATGCGGCGACCAGGGGTCAGATTCAGAGAGTAAGACATATGGTCAAAGTGGAAGAGGCATAAAGGAGGTGTGATAGATGGAATTATCGAATTTAAGACCTGCTAAGGGCTCTGTGCATAGCGATAACTTTAGAAGGGGTCGCGGACATGGTTCTGGAAACGGTAAGACGGCAGGTAAGGGACACAAGGGTCAGAAGGCTCGTTCCGGCGCGCCCAGACCGGGCTTTGAGGGTGGTCAGATGCCCTTGTACAGACGTCTCCCCAAGAGGGGCTTTACCAACAGAAATACCAAAGAGATCGTTGCTCTTAACCTGAGCGTTCTGGAGGTGTTCGACAACGGTGCAACAGTTGATGTAGATGCATTGATTGAAAAGGGAATCGTAAAAAATCCCCGTGATGGCGTAAAGATCCTTGGAAACGGAGAACTTACTAAGAAACTCGACGTGAAGGTAAATGCCTTCAGCGCATCCGCGAAGGAGAAAATCGAGGCACTTGGTGGAACAGCAGAGGTGATTTAATGTTTACAACCCTAAAAAATGCATTTAAGATCAAGGAGATCAGAAATAAGATTTTCTTCACATTTCTCATGCTGGTTGTGATCCGTCTCGGATCACAGCTTCCCGTGCCAGGCGTTGACAGGACCTATTTTGCAAGATGGTTCGAAAGCCAGACCGGCGACGCATTTAATTTCTTTGATGCTTTTACGGGTGGATCTTTTTTGAATATGTCTGTTCTGGCGCTTAACATTACGCCGTACATTACATCGTCTATCATCATGCAGCTTATGACGATAGCGATTCCGAAGCTGGAGGAGATGCAGAAGGACGGCGCGGACGGACGAAAGAAGATCGCATCTATTACGAGATATGTGACAGTTGCGCTTGCGCTGATTGAGGCCGGTGTCATGGCAATCGGCTTTGGTCGACAGGGCCTGCTTGAAACCTACAACGTGATGAACATTATTACGGTTATCGCGGCGCTCACGGCGGGCAGCGCATTTCTGATGTGGATAGGAGAGCGGATTACGGAGAACGGCGTCGGCAATGGTATTTCCATCGTACTGACGATCAACATTCTTTCCCGTATGCCGCAGGATATTGCACAACTCTTTGAACAGTTTGTGATCGGCAGATCCATTGCCAAGGGCGTGGTGGCAGCGATCATTATCATTGCAATTATCGTGCTGATGGTAGTGCTTGTAATCGTTCTGAATGACGGTGTGCGCAAAATCCCGGTACAGTATGCGAAGAAGGTGCAGGGCAGAAAGATGGTGGGCGGACAGACAACGAATATTCCGCTGAAGGTCAATACTTCGGGCGTGATTCCCGTCATCTTCGCATCGTCCCTGATGCAGCTGCCGGTGGTGATCTGTTCTCTGTTTAATGTGAACGGGGCCGGTTTCTGGGGAGAGATCCTCAAGGGACTTAACTCCAATTACTGGTGTAATCCGGAGCATCTGGTTTATTCCATCGGTCTGGTGGTGTATATTGTGCTGGTGGTGTTTTTCGCCTACTTCTATACTTCCATCACTTTTAACCCGATGGAGATTGCGGATAACATGAAGCGGCAGGGCGGATTTATTCCGGGTATCAGACCGGGCAAGCCTACCAGCGATTATCTGGCAAAGCTCTTAAACTATATCGTGTTTATCGGAGCTATTGGTCTCACGATCGTATGTGTGGTGCCATACTTCTTTAACGGCGTGTTTGGTGCACAGGTATCATTCGGCGGGACCAGCCTGATCATTATTGTCAGCGTGGTGTTGGAGACGGTTAAGCAGATCGAATCACAGATGCTTGTCCGAAATTATAAGGGATTTTTAAACGACTAATGGATAGACAAGACAGGTAGGGACGGCGGATATCGGCACGTCCCTAGCCTTGCGTCTGTGTTATATGCGATGGGAGAGATATAAAAATGAAGATTGTAATGCTGGGCGCACCCGGCGCCGGAAAAGGCACACAGGCGAAAATGATTGCCGAAAACTATCAGATTCCCCATATTTCGACAGGAGACATGTTTCGTCTGAACATCAAGAACGGGACAGAGCTTGGCATGGAGGCGAAGAAATACATGGATCAGGGACTTCTGGTGCCTGATGAACTGACGGTGCGCATCTTCCTTGACCGGGTGGCGAAGGATGACTGCAAAAACGGCTATGTACTGGACGGATTTCCAAGAACGATTCCCCAGGCAGAGGTGCTGGAGGAAGCGCTAGATAAGCTTGGAGACAAAATTGATTACGCCATTGACGTGGAGGTGCCGGATGAGAATATCATCCGCAGAATGGGCGGCAGACGCGCCTGCACATCCTGTGGCGCGACTTATCATATCGAACATGTTCCCCCGAAGAAGGAGGGAATCTGCGATACATGCGGTCAGGAACTTGTGCTGCGTGACGACGATAAGCCGGAGACGGTGAAGAACCGCCTGCGGGTATATCAGGAGCAGACACAGCCTCTGCTTGACTTTTATTCGGCAAAGGGTGTGCTGAGAAGTGTAGACGGCACACAGGACATGCAGGATGTATTTAAAGCGATTACAGAGATTTTGAAATAGAGGCAGAGCTATGGCGGTCACGATCAAATCGGCGTGGGAAATAGAAAAAATGCGGCAGGCGGGTATACTGCTAGCCCGGGTACATGAGGAGCTTGCGAAGGTGATACATCCTGGTGTGTCAACGAAGGAGATTGATACGGTCTGTGAGGAACTGATCCGGGGATATGGCTGTACACCAAACTTCCTGCACTATCAGGGATATCCGGCAAGCGTCTGTGTCTCCGTAAATGAGGAGGTTGTGCACGGGATTCCCCGGACAGACCGTATTTTGCGTGAGGGAGATATTGTGAGCCTGGATACGGGGCTGATTTATGAGGGATATCATTCGGACGCAGCCAGGACTTACGGCGTGGGACAGATCAGCCCAGAGGCGGAGAAACTGATCGAGGTGACAAGGAAGAGTTTCTTTCAGGGAGTTGCGAAGGCCAGCGCCGGAAAACATCTGCACGATATCTCCAATGCCATAGCAGATTATGTGATACCTCATGGTTACGGGATTGTACATGATCTGGTAGGACACGGGATCGGGACGAAACTCCATGAGCCGCCGAATATACCGAATTTTCCCCAGAGGAGAAGGGGAATACGGTTAAAAGCCGGTATGACCCTGGCGATTGAGCCGATGATCAATATCGGAACCGGCGAGGTAGAGTGGCTTGATGATGAATGGACGGTGGTATCGGCAGACCGGTCGCTCTCCGCACACTATGAGAACACGGTGCTGATTACAGACGGGGAGCCGGAGATATTAACACTGCCATAGTAATGGAAGAAACGGGATAGAATATGGAAGAAAATATCGTGGGAATGCTCGCCGCTTCCAAGGCAGGGCATGATAAGGACTCCGTGTATGTCATCATACGGGAGGACGGCGAATATATATATGTAGCTGACGGCAAAAGCAGAACCGTGGAACGCCCGAAGCGGAAAAACAAAAAACATGTACAGCTTATAAAAAAGAAAAGGGCGGCGGAATCGGAGAACGGTTTCACCGATTTGGAAATGAAAAGAATCATCAAGGAATATCTGAGGGAAAGAGAGGAAGGAAATGTCAAAGGCTGATGTAATTGAGATCGAAGGAACTGTAATTGAGAAGCTACCCAATACCATGTTTCAGGTGGAACTGGAAAACGGTCATGTGGTGTTGGCGCATATCAGCGGAAAGCTGCGCCAGAACTTCATCCGTATTCTGCCCGGCGACAGGGTAACGCTGGAGCTTTCCCCTTACGATTTATCCAAAGGGAGAATCATCTGGAGAGATAAATAGTCGGGCAGGCTCGATTTAAGTTAGCAGAAAAATAGTAAAAGGTCTTGCCACTGGCAGGATTTGGTGTTATAATGTAAAACGGTCTTTTTTGAAAGGAGGGTTTGAGATGAAGGTTAGATCATCAGTAAAACCGATTTGCGAAAAGTGCAAGATCATCAAGAGAAAAGGAAAGATCAGAGTTATTTGTGAAAATCCGAAACATAAGCAGGTACAGGGTTAATAGATAGAGAGCCCACTTTTTGATACCAACTTATATGTTTGGAAAGATCGGATATCTGATCCGGTTGGGCAAAGCATTTTGCCTCAATCAATTAGTGTCACGCGTGCAGGATGCACGCGAAGCGCATGAAAATGCAAAGGAAATGGAGGAAATGTAAATGGCTCGTATTGCAGGTGTTGACTTACCGAGAGAGAAGCGTGTGGAGATCGGCTTGACCTATATTTATGGGATAGGAAGAGCAAGCTCCAACAAGATTCTGGAGGCGGCAAACGTAAATCCTGATACCCGTGTCAGAGAATTGACCGATGATGAGGTGAAGAGACTGGCAGAGGTAATCGAAAAGGATTATATGGTGGAAGGTGACCTGAGAAGAGAGATTGCTCTCAATATCAAGAGACTTCAGGAGATCGGCTGCTATAGAGGAATCCGTCACAGGAAAGGTCTTCCGGTTCGTGGTCAGAAGACAAAGACCAATGCAAGGACAAGAAAAGGTCCTAAGAGAACTGTTGCAAACAAGAAGAAGTAAGATCAGAATTAGAGAAAACATAGGTAAATAGTTGAGAAAGTAGGTTAGTTTATTATGGCAAAGAAAGTTACCAAAAAAGTGACAAAAAAGCGTGTCAAGAAAAACGTTGAACATGGACAGGCACATATTCAGTCTTCCTTTAACAATACCATCGTTACACTGACAGACAACGAAGGTAATGCGTTAAGCTGGGCTAGTGCCGGCGGTCTTGGTTTTAGAGGTTCAAGGAAATCTACTCCCTATGCGGCTCAGATGGCTGCAGAGACAGCGACAAAGGCTGCTCTCATCCACGGTCTGAAGACTGTGGACGTTATGGTTAAGGGTCCCGGTTCGGGCCGTGAGGCTGCGATCCGCGCGCTGCAGGCATGCGGTCTGGAAGTGACCAGCATCCGCGACGTGACGCCCGTGCCTCACAATGGATGCCGTCCGCCGAAGAGACGTCGCGTATAACAAATCGAAAAGAAATTCTAAGGCATCAGAAGACGCCGCCAAGAATTTCTATGTTTCGATTGGGAGAACCGCAGGCGGTTCTCCGTGTAAAGTGTGATAACCGTTTGGAAGAAGGTGCCGCTTAAGAAAGTGGTATTGTAAACAAAAACAGAAAGGAGCCAGAATCATGGCAGTAAACAGAGTCCCGGTATTAAAAAGATGCAGATCCCTTGATCTTGACCCTACTTTTTTAGGGTATGACAAGAAATCCAACAGAACATCCGCAAGAGCGGGTAAGAAGATCAGCGAGTATGGTCTGCAGTTGAGAGAGAAACAGAAGGCTAAGTTCATCTATGGTGTGCTGGAGAAGCCTTTTAGAAATTATTATGAGAAAGCCGACAGAATGAAAGGCCAGACAGGTGAAAACCTGATGGTTATGCTGGAGAGCAGACTGGACAGCGTTGTGTTCAGAATGGGATTTGCGAGAACGAGAAGAGAAGCGAGACAGGTTGTAGGCCACAAGCATTTCCTCGTGAACGGAAAGCCTGTACAGATTCCCTCCTACCTGCTTAAGGCGGGCGATGTAGTCGAGGTAAGAGAGAAAGCAAAATCCCTGCAGAGATACAAGGATATTCTTGAGGTGACCGGAGGCAGACTTGTTCCCGAATGGCTTGAGGTGGATCAGGAGGCAATGAAGGCAACCGTGAAATACCTTCCAACCAGAGAGATGATTGACGTTCCGGTAAATGAGATGCTTATCGTCGAGTTATATTCTAAGTAAAATGTGTTCTCAAAAGGAGGGTGCTTGAGTGTTTGAATTTGAGAGACCGAATATAGAAGTAGTAGAGATCTCCGAAGATAAGAAATACGGCAGATTCGTAGTGGAACCTTTAGAGAGAGGTTACGGTATTACCCTCGGCAATTCACTTAGAAGGATTATGCTGTCTTCCTTGCCCGGTGTGGCAGTAAGTCAGGTTAAGATTGAGGGCGTCCTCCATGAGTTCAGTTCAATTCCTGGTGTGAAGGAGGACGTGACGGAGATCATCATGAACGTTAAGAGCCTTGCTATCAGAAGCAACAGCGATGCGAACGAGGTGAAAACCGCTTACATCGAATATGAGGGCGAGGGTGTTGTGCGCGCTTCTGATATTCAGGTAGATCAGGATATCGAGATTTTAAATCCCGATCTGGTGATTGCTACCCTGAGTGGTAAGGATACAAAGCTTTACATGGAGCTGACCATCACAAGAGGCCGGGGCTATGTTGGAGCGGATAAGAACAAGACGGAGGATCTGCCGATTGGTGTGATCGCTATTGATTCGATCTACACGCCTGTGGAAAGAGTCAATGTTACTGTTGAGAATACCCGTGTGGGCCAGATCACGGACTACGATAAGCTGACGCTGGATGTATTCACAAACGGTACGCTTGTGCCCGACGAGGCTGTCAGTCTGGCAGCAAAGGTGCTCAGCGAGCATCTGAGCCTTTTCATTGATCTGTCTGAGAACGCTAAGACCGCAGAGGTCATGGTGGAGAAGGAAGATGACGAGAAGGAGAAAGTGCTTGAGATGAGTATTGATGAACTGGAGCTTTCGGTGCGCTCATACAACTGTCTGAAGCGGGCAGGCATCAATACAGTGGAAGAACTGACAAACAAGACTTCTGAAGATATGATGAAGGTCAGAAATCTGGGCCGGAAATCTCTGGAAGAAGTACTTGCGAAATTAAAAGAATTAGGATTACAGCTGAATCCCAGTGATGAAGCGTAATTTAGAGGTAAGCCCGAAGAGCACTCGGAAAGGAGCCAATCATGGCAAAATACAGGAAACTCGGCAGAACATCTGACCAGAGAAAAGCGTTACTCAGAAACCAGGTTACCGCTCTTTTATATAACGGAAAGATCGTGACCACTGAGGCGAGAGCAAAGGAAGTGCGTAAGATTGTCGAGCCGCTGATCACGCTTGCGGTTAAGGAAAAGGACAACTTCGAGACCGTTAAAGTGACTGCAAAGGTGGCGCGTAAGGATAAGGATGGCAAGAGAGTGAAGCAGATCGTGGATAAGAACACGAAGGCAGTGCTCTCCGAGACACACCGCGATAAGGATGGCAAGATCCTCAAAATCGAGAACGGCATGACCGTTACGGTGTATGATGAGGTGGAGAAGGAAATCAAGAAAGATCTGCCTTCCAGACTTCATGCGAGAAGACAGATGATGAGGGTGCTTTATCCTGTCAAAGAAGTGCCTAACACACCTGCAGGCCGTAAGAAGAACACGAAAGAGATCAATCTTTCAGATAAGCTCTTTGACGAGTATGGCCCTAAGTATGCGAACCGCAAGGGCGGCTATACCAGAATCATCAAGATCGGTCCCCGTAAGGGTGATGCAGCGATGGAAGTAGTTCTGGAGCTTGTTTAATTTAAGACAAAACAGGAAAGGTCGGGTGAATAAAAACCCGGCCTTTTTTATTGTAGAAAATTCTGACAGCATATTTTAATGCGATTGAAAATCCTTGGACTATGAAATAATAATAGGGAATGTGTCAGTTCGAATGAGCGGCATGTTCCCTGTCTGGCACACAAAAAAAGATACAACATTTTGTAATAAAATGTTGCATCCTTCTCTGTTCAAAATATATATCGGAAAACAATCAGAATACTTAACCCCCTTTTTGAAAAATTATAAATTTATTTGTAGATAGACCTGATCCCGTTCGTCCTGACCGATACCAAGGTAGCGCTTTGTGATCTGGTAGGAAGAGTGATTGTACAAATCCATCAACATGGCCGGAGGCGTCCCCTGTTTCCAGGCGTAGTAGCCGAAGGTTTTTCGTAAGGAATGACAGCCGACATGCTCGGAGAGGCCGCAGTTTTCCGCCGCTCTTTTGACAATGCGGTAAGCCTGGGAGCGGGAAAGAGGGCAGGATTTGTCGCGGGTGCTAGGAAACAGAAAATCCTGCGGAGCGGTTCCGGGACAGTAGCTTCTATAGGTGTCCAGCGTCTGACGCAGAACTGTGTTAATGGGAACCGTTCGGTTTTTCCCGGTTTTTTGCTCGGCGATACAGATATGCTTTCGCAGAACGCCATCCGCATGACATACATCCTGCCATTGCAATTTTAGCAAATCGCCGACGCGGAACGCTGTGTTCAGTCCCGTGACAATCAGAGAGTAATTGCGTGGATTTGGATTCGCATCCTTATAGTAATCCCGGAAAGAATGCAGAGCCTCTTTGTCTTTGATCGGATATGTCTCACTCATAAAATTTCCTCCTTTTGCTTGATCTTGAATGTTTCGTTTCGCAACGTGTCCCTACATGCAACATTCTATTACAAAAAGTTGCATTGGAAAATGCAAGGCGGCATCCTCGAAAGAGGAGGAGGCAGGGAGGTCTGAAATGCTTAGAATGACGGTAAACACAGAGGAGTACATCCAGATCGGCGACGATATCCGAATTGTTTTTCTGGGAGGAAGCAGAAATCATACACGGGTGATGCTGGATGTGCCGAAGGAGATCAACGTGGTGAGAAGCCGCGCGCTGGAAAATCATGCGAAAACAGCGGAGGACAGGGAAAGGATTTCTCACTATTACGCCGTGCCGGAGCTGGAGGAAAAGTACCGCAGAAAAAAGGTCGTCATGAACGACGGGGCAAAAGCTTCTTCAAGGTAAACGGTAATAACCCGGGGCTATCCTAGGGGCTTCGGGATTATTCAATAACCGGGGTTAATCTCGAAGAGATTTACCTCATGAGAGCTGCTTTGCAGTCTCGGAAACTGTCAACAAGCAAACGGCGGTAAAAGGATTTACCGTCGGCAACCACAAGGAGGTAAGTTTTATGATCGTTAAACACAATATCACAGCGATGAACTCTAACAGAATGTTAGGACTGACCACTTCTTCTCAGGCTAAGTCCACAGAGAAGCTATCTTCCGGGTACAAGATCAACCGTGCGGCAGATGATGCAGCAGGTCTCTCCATTTCCGAGAAGATGAGAAGGCAGGTTAGAGGTCTTACACAGGCTTCCGCTAACGCACAGGATGGTATCAGCGTAGTACAGACCGCTGAGGGCGCTCTCAACGAAGTTGAGGATATGCTCCAGAGAATGAACGAGCTGGCAGTTAAGGGTGAGAACGGAACCCTGACCACTTCCGACCGTGCTTCCATCCAGGCTGAGATCGGCCAGTTGATGAGCGAGGTTGACCGTGTACAGAGTACCACGACCTTCAACGAGATGAACCTGTTAGACGGTGCATTTATCAAGGGCATCCAGGTAGGAGCGGAGGCAGGCCAGCACATCGATATCTCCATTGCCAATATGAGTATGGCAGGCCTTGCACACTATATTGGAACCGGCTGGGAAAAGGGAAGCAGTGAGAACAGCAAACTGTACGGCGCAATTACCTTTAATGCATTAGTGGAGTCGAAGAATGTAAGTTACACGGCTACCACTTACACGCTGAAATCTGCGAGCGGTTATACAGGAATTAAAGCCGATGGTACGAAGGATACCGCTACAAATACCTTGCAGGGCAGCATCAACGATAAGGCGACTACCACTACCTATTCGACTGTAAACCCGGATACGAAAAAGTATAATTTAAAGGCTCTGACAAGAGAAATGGCGAATAAGGTGGTCAGCACCTTCCAGAACCTTGAAGGCGGTAAGGCGAAGACCGTTGCTACGACCAAGGACTTCAACTCCCTGAACGCATTCATCAAGGGCGCTCTGCAGATTGTATCTTCCCAGAGATCCGATCTCGGTGCAATCCAGAACCGTCTGGAGCACACCATCAACAACCTGAACAATATTGTGGAGAATACCCAGTCCGCAGAGGCTGCGATCCGCGATACAGATATTGCTACGGAGATGGTTCAGTACTCCAACAACAATATCTTACAACAGGCAGGTACATCCATGCTGTCTCAGGCAAATCAGGGCAACCAGCTGGCACTGTCCTTACTCGGTTAATATCGCATGAGGTGAGAATAGCTGGCAGATATGTAATATTGTGTGGAATCAGCCGCCATCCCTTATTTTTATGGGGAGGGCGGCTGTCTCTGCAATATTTTTAGTTTATTACTTTCTGAAAATGCTGGTAGTCCTTAGAGGAATTCCAATTACCGCCCCATGTGAAGCCGCGCTCGGTAAAAAGGCGGTAGCACAGATCATTCTCGTCGATCTTATAAGCGAAATTCTGACTGCGGTCGGCATAGATTTCACTGCCGGGTGGGGAGATATAGTCACTTCCGTCAGCGTTCCTGTTAAAAACCACATAGGGATTATAGTAGGGGTTGACATCGATGGCAAGTCCGTAGGCGTGTTTGGACAGACTGGTTGTGCCGTCAACGACCCTGTAGTTAAAGCAGGAAGTATTATTTTCCGCCATGGAGGCGGTATCATCTCCGCCATACTCGTCGATCAGGCGGACGCTCTCGAGCCGGTATTCATTGCGGTAAAGCTCGTAGAAAATTTCTGTCATATCTTGCGCAATGGCTTTGTTGCAGATCAGTTCGCCGGTCTGCTCTTGACCATTAAAGTCAATGTACTTAAGTCCCACATAATTTAAATCTTCATAGGGAACGGTACAGCCGCTCTCCGGGTAGGAAATGCCGGTGATTCTTTCTTTTACTGATTCAGTCAGCGGTTCATAGTAGAATCCATCCTCGTAGGTGATGCGATCCGGGCTGTGCTCCATTGTGTCAGATTCCTCCACAGGCTGGGCGGTATCCTGGTCGTTTCCGGCGGATGTTTCGGCGGAGGTGTCCGGGATACGGCTCTTTGTGCCAGTATATGCATCAGCTTCGTTCGATGTGACAGAGCCGCCGTTTTCCGCAGCAATGGAAGAATCCGCTGCTTTGCCTGTAGATGACATAGATGTCGTTTCTGACAGGGAGGAATCGACTGTATTGGTCGGCTCTTTTTCGGGCAGTTTGTCCCCGTTATCGGACAGTTCGCCGGAAATCGGCATGTCCCCGGCATCGGTCTGTGTGCCGTAGGCCTGCCCGGGGTTCTTTTGGGCATATTCTAACAGGGTTTCATCTCCTGTCAGGTAGTGCGCAAGAAAGGCGCATATGAAAATAAAAGTCAGCAGGAACAGCATGGGTTTTGCAGCCTGCCGCAACAAGATTTTTATATCAGACATAGGAATGACTCCTTTCCACACGAATAGTATAGCACATTTTAAGAGGGAGGGAATGCCTGTACTTGCTTTTTTCCCGGCAATCCAGTAAAATAGGCGGTGGTGAAACGCCGTATCCGGCCATCAGGAGGAACGGTTTGCAGACAGACAGAGGAAATGCGATGGGAATCATAAAGACGGATAAGTTGACATTTGAATATATACGGCGGGACGAGGAGGGCAATGTGGAAGGCATTACCCGCGCCGTGGATGAGGTAGACATGGATATCAGGCAGGGCGATTTTATTGCGATACTGGGGCATAACGGTTCCGGGAAGTCTACGCTTGCCAAGCATATCAACGCGATTCTCTATCCGACGGAAGGGACAGTCTGGGTGGACGGGATGAACACACAGGATGAAAATCATCTCTGGGATATCCGTCAGGAGGCCGGGATGGTATTCCAGAACCCGGATAACCAGATCATCGGCCAGGTGGTGGAGGAAGACGTGGGATTCGGTCCCGAGAATATGGGCGTGCCCACGGAAGAAATCTGGGAGCGTGTGGAGGAGAGTCTGAAGGCAGTTGGTATGTATGAGTTCCGCAAGCATTCGCCCAACAAACTTTCCGGCGGACAGAAGCAGCGGGTATCTATCGCGGGCGTTATCGCCATGCATCCGAAGTGCATTATTCTGGACGAACCTACGGCTATGCTTGACCCGAACGGACGCAAAGAGGTGGTGCGGGCCGTGCGTGCCTTAAATGACGTGGAAGGAATTACGGTTGTATTGATTACCCATTATATGGAAGAAATTATTCATGCGGATATGGTTTTTGTCATGGATCAGGGGCATGTTGCCATGGAGGGGACACCAAGGGAAATTTTCTCCAGGGTGGACGAATTGAAGGAGCTGCGTCTGGATGTACCCCAGGTGACGCTCCTGGCGCATGAGTTGAGGCAGAAGGGTGTCAATCTGCCGGAAGGGATTCTGACCATAGAGGAATTTACGGGGGCGCTCATGGCTGTCTCAGGGAACAAGTAAGATCAGGCAGATCAAGGGGACAGGAAAAGAGTAACAGGCAGTCTGTGCGTCTGACATCGAGAATAGGGATAAAGAGGAAACGAAAATCATGTCGCTGATTTTGGATCATGTAAATTATGTATATGGAGAAGACACAGCGCTTGCGGTGCATGCCCTGAAGGATATCAATCTTGTGATTCCAGACGGGCAGTTTATCGGGCTGATCGGACATACCGGTTCGGGCAAATCTACGCTGGTGCAGCACTTAAACGGGCTGATGAGGCCGACGAGCGGGGCAATTTATTATAATGGTGAGGATATCCACGACAAGGATTATGAAAAGAAGAAGCTGCGCAGCAAGGTGGGTCTGGTATTTCAGTATCCAGAACATCAGCTCTTTGAGATTGATGTGTTTAAGGATGTGTGCTTCGGGCCGAAGAATCTGGGACTTTCCCAGAAGGAGGCGGAGCTTCGCGCTTATGCGGCGCTGAAGCAGGTGGGGCTAGGTGATGAATATTTTTATCAGTCTCCCTTTGATCTTTCCGGCGGACAGAAGCGCCGTGTCGCAATCGCAGGTGTGCTTGCCATGAAGCCGGAAATACTGATTCTGGATGAGCCTACGGCGGGACTTGATCCCAAAGGGCGGGATGAGATACTTGATCAGATTGCGAAACTGAAAGAGGAGACGGGAATCACTGTTATTCTGGTTTCCCACAGCATGGAGGACGTGGCGAAATATGTGGAACGCATCATTGTTATGAACCGGGGGAGTGTTCTTTACGATGATGAGCCGCGGCAGGTTTTTCAGCATTATAAGGAGCTGGAGCAGGTAGGATTGGCGGCGCCCCAGGTGACGTATATTATGCAGGCTCTGGCCAGACAGGGCATGGAAGTGGACACCGCCGTCACGACAATTAAAGAAGCGGAACAGGAGATTCTGAGGGCGCTGTCCCACTGAGAAAAGTGTGAAAAGCAGCATTCCACGCAGCGGTCCGGGCTTACAGGAGGCAGTTGCTATGGATGCTTCGGAATGGAGAAAGAATGATTCGAGATATTACATTGGGCCAGTATTATCAGGCGGATTCCGTCATCCATAAACTGGACCCGCGGGTAAAACTGGTGGCTACAATAGGTTTTATTATTTCCCTGTTTGTGGTGGACAGCTGGGTTGGTTATGTAGTGGCAGCCCTGTTTCTGGCGTGTATGATCAAACTGTCGAAGGTTCCTTTTAGTTATATGGTGAAGGGAATGAAGGCGATTGTCTTTATTCTGCTGATTACGGTGGTGTTCAATCTTTTTCTGACACCGGGGGAACCGCTCGTCACCTTTTGGAAACTGACGATTACAAAGGAGGGGCTCAGGATTGCGGTCATGATGGCGGTACGGCTCTCTTTTCTGATCGTAGGTTCTTCACTGATGACACTGACGACTACGCCGAACAGTCTGACGGACGGTATGGAAAAGCTGATGGGACCGTTGAAGTATGTAAAGGTGCCGGTGCATGAGGTGTCGATGATGATGTCCATTGCCCTGCGGTTTATCCCGATTCTGCTGGAGGAGACGGATAAGATTATGAAAGCGCAGATTGCGAGAGGGGCGGACTTTGAAAGCGGCAATCTGATTAAGAAAGCGAAGGCGATGGTGCCCCTTCTGGTACCGCTGTTTATCTCGGCTTTTCGCCGGGCCAACGATCTGGCGATGGCAATGGAGGCCAGGTGTTACCGGGGCGGCGAGCATCGTACAAAGATGAAGCCGCTTCGCTACCGTGGTGAGGACAGGATGGCATACTGCGTATTGCTGTTGTATTTTGCGGGGTGTGTGGCAATACGGGTATGGAGATAACGAAAATGAGACGAGTTATGTTGACTGTTGCGTATGACGGGACAGCTTACCGTGGATGGCAGATACAGGCGGGACAGGAAACCATAGAGGGGGTTTTAAACCGATGCATCGGTGAACTTACCGGAGAAACGGTGGAAGTGATCGGCGCAAGCCGGACGGATTCCGGTGTGCACGCGATGGGAAATCTGGCCGTGTTTGATACGCAGAGTCTGATCCCGGCGGAGAAGTTTTCCTATGCTTTAAATCAGAGACTGCCGGAGGATATTCGAATCCAGAATTCGGAAGAAGTGGCGGTGGATTTTCATCCGAGGCATTGCAGCAGCCGGAAGACGTATGAGTATCGGATTTATAACGCGCCTTTTGCGCTTCCTGTGAAGCGTCTATATTCCTATTTTACTTATGTGCCGCTGGATGTGGAGCGAATGCGGCAGGGAGCAGCTTTTCTTGTAGGCGAGCATGATTTTAAGAGCTTCTGCAGCGTGGACACGCAGGCACAGACTACGGTGCGGCAGGTGGACAGCGTGGAAGTGTGGGAGGAGAACATTTTCGGCGTGGCGGATGTGGCAAAGGATGCTGTGCCCGGCCGGGAGATACGGCGGCCGGGAAGGGAGATTGTGATCCGCGTGGCGGGCAGAGGCTTCCTGTATAATATGGTAAGAATTATTGCAGGAACACTGATGGAAGTCGGCAGGGGAAAGCTGCCGCCTGAGTGCGTGAAGGATATTCTGGCAGCCTGTGACAGACAGGCTGCGGGACCGACGGCTCCGGCCTGCGGTCTTACCTTGATTGGGTATGAATTTTTATAGCCGGCAGCTGCGAAGCGGTGGAGGAACATGCAGACTTAGGGAAATAAAGGAAAATTCGGGTAAAATCAGTTGACACACGCGGTGACGTATAATATAATATTTAACTGTGACGAATTGGTTATAAATGTCTGACCAAAGCCCCGGTAAGACATTTTATATGCACACACCGCACAGAGAGTATCGCTGCTGATGCAGTATGCGTGTGGTGCGGCGGACGGGAAGAATTGTCCTGTTCGGAATAGAAGCAATACAAACTGCCGCGAAGGGATGCCAAGTGTGGCCGGACATCTGCATGAGGGTCTGCGGGAGCGGTACAGACAGTTACTATGGAGGTAATATTGATGAAAACTTTTATGGCGAGCCCGGCTACGATCGAGAGAAAGTGGTACGTAGTTGATGCGACAGATATGACACTGGGACGCTTGGCATCCGAGATTGCCAAGGTACTGAGAGGGAAAAATAAGCCGATCTTTACCCCCCATATGGATACAGGGGATTATGTGATCGTTGTCAATGCGGAGAAGGTTAAGGTAACAGGTAAGAAGCTGGATCAGAAAATCTATTACCATCACTCCGATTATGTGGGCGGCATGAAAGAAACGACCCTGAAAGAGATGTTACAGAAACACCCGGAGCGAGTTGTGGAACATGCGGTTAAGGGTATGCTTCCCAAGGGACCGCTCGGCAGAGAAATGTACAAGAAGCTCTTTGTATATGTGGGACCCGAGCATAAGCATGCGGCACAGAAACCTGAGGTATTAACATTTTAAGAAAGGGATAAAGAATCATGGCTAAAGCAGATAAATCAGCAAAATATTACGGAACCGGTAGAAGAAAGAAATCTATCGCCAGAGTATATTTAGTGCCCGGTAAGGGTGAGATCACGATCAACAAGAGAAACATTGATGATTATTTCGGGCTTGAGACCTTGAAGGTTATCGTACGTCAGCCTCTGGCGGCAACTGATACGGTAGATAAGTTCGATGCGATTGTTACTGTAAAGGGCGGCGGCTATACAGGACAGGCAGGTGCAGTGAGACACGGCATTGCAAGGGCGCTGCTTCAGGCAGATCCCGATTACAGACCTACCTTAAAGAAGGCAGGCTATCTGACCAGAGATCCTCGTATGAAAGAGAGAAAGAAGTACGGTCTCAAAGCGGCGAGACGCGCACCGCAGTTCTCTAAGAGATAGTTACAAGAAGAATAATGAAATTAGTAAAACCCTTGAAAGCTCGGTATTTTCAAGGGTTTTCTTTAATCTAAAGTTTTCTGGAATTGTGGTAAAAAGTGCTGAATTTTGAAGCGCAGCACACACATAGCACACAAACGACAGTATAAATCTTGTCATACCAAAAGGTTTATCAACTGCATTTTGATATTGAGCGCGGCATATTATATTTTTTTATTGATTTTTTTAAATTCCATGCTATAATTTTGGATATGGGGATATAGCTCAGTTGGGAGAGCGATACGTTCGCAACGTATAGGTCAGGGGTTCGAGTCCCCCTATCTCCACCTTGGAAGCATAGCTCAGCTGGGATGAGCGTTCGCCTCACACGCGAGAGGTCATGGGTTCGAGCCCCATTGCTTCCATTATCTTATGAAGAGAAGTCGGAATGAAACGGTGCCATTCCGGCTTTTTTTTCCGCGCATGGAAGCACGGAGCAACGCGGACGAGAAATGCGGAAGCTTTCGAGTCTGCTTATGCATATAAGCAGAGCCAGAAATTGACAGGGGGAATATAGCTATGATAAAACGGAAAAAGATCATAAAGGAATATATTCTTATTACGGTAGCGGTGATTCTTATGGACATCGGCGTTTATGTCTTTAAGTTTCCAAACAATTTCTCCTTTGGCGGTGTTTCGGGTCTGGCGGTGGTAGTGACGCACTTTACACCCTTTACGGCTTCCCAGATCAACCTTATTATCAACATGATTCTGCTGGTATTCGGCTTTCTGTTTCTGGGAAAGAATTTCGGTGTGAAGACGGCATATGTGACAGTGGTGTCATCTTTGCTGCTGAATCTGATGGAAGCGCTGTTTCCCATGAACGCGCCGCTTACCGATGAAACGACGCTGGAGCTTTTTTATGCCATTGCGCTTCCTGCGCTTGCCTCGGCGCTCTTGTTTTACGAGAATGCTTCCGGCGGAGGCACGGATATCATAGCGATGGTATTAAAGAAATATTCAACCATGGACATATCGGCGGCGCTTATGGCGGTGGACGCCATTATCGTAGTGGTGGCCTGCTTTGCCTTTGACACGAGGACGGGGCTTTTTTCCATCTGCGGACTGATGGCGAAGTCACTTGTGATTGATAAGGCCATTGAGCGCATGAAGCTGAGCAAATATTTTACAATTATATGCAGTAAGCCGGAACCGATCTGCGATTTTATTATGAAGGATCTGCATCGGAGCGCGACGGTTTACAAGGCGGAGGGCGCTTACACGCACAAAGACCGGGTGGTCATACTTACGGTCATGGATCCGAAACAGGCGGTGCTTTTAGAACGGCATATTCAGGCGGTGGATCCGGAGGCTTTTCTCATGGTGACCAAGAGCAGTGAGATTATGGGGAAGGGATTTAAGAGGTATATCTGACGATGGCGGTACATGTAAAGAATATGACTACCGGGAAACCGGGAAAGCTGATTCTGGGCTTTTCTCTTTCCCTTGTGGCGGGCAATGTTTTTCAGCAGTTATACACGGTAGTAGATACTATGGTGGTTGGAAAATATCTCGGGGTAAGCGCGCTGGCGGCGCTTGGCGCCTCGGACTGGCTGAACTGGCTGATGCTAGGGGTGATACAAGGTCTGACGCAGGGATTCGGCATCAGGATGGCGCAGGAGTTCGGTGCGGGACGGACGGAAGATCTGAAGAGGAGCGTGGGAAGCGCGGCTGTGCTTTCGATGGTTTCGGCCGTTGTACTGGTGGCGGCAGGGCAGCTTTTTGCCAGGCCCGTGCTGGCGCTTTTGCAGACGCCCCAGGAGATCATTTCCTACACGCTTCTCTATCTGCGGATTATGTTCGCGGGTGTGCCGATTGTGATGCTCTATAACCTGCTGGCTTGTATCCTGCGCTCCCTGGGAGACAGCAGGACGCCGCTAAATGCCATGATTGTCGCTTCTGTGACAAACATTGCGCTGGATTATCTCTTTGTGCTTGGCTTTGATTGGGGCATTGCGGGCGCGGCGGCAGCCACCTTGATCGCGCAGGCAGTTTCGAGCGTGTTCTGTTTCTTCCATATTAGAAGGATAACCTTCCTAAAGCTAGCGCGAACGGATTTTCGCCTGCGCAAGGAGCTTTCTGCCAGATTGTTTATGCTGGGACTGCCTATGGCCTTTCAGAATGGAATTATCGCCATTGGCGGTATGATCGTGCAGTTTGTGGTGAACGGGTATGGTGTGATTTTTATTGCGGGATTTACGGCGACAAACAAGCTCTACGGTCTGTTGGAAATCGCGGGCACTTCATATGGCTACGCGATGGTGACTTATGTGGGGCAGAACCTGGGAGCAGGCAGAAATGACCGTATCAAAAGCGGGATGCGTGCGGCCATGGGGATAGCTATGGCAACATCTGCTTTCATAGCGGCGTGTATGCTCGTTTTCGGGAAATATCTTTTGGGATTATTTATTTCCGGGACGCCGGAAGTGGTGGAACAGACCATGCGGATCGCCTACTTCTATCTGGCGGTTATGAGCGTCTGCCTGCCGGTTCTCTATGTACTGCATGTGACCCGGTCGGCACTGCAGGGCATGGGAAATACGATTCTGCCGATGCTGTCCGGCATAGCGGAATTTGTGATGCGCACCTTGTCGGTGATTTTTCTCCCCATGCTTCTTGGGGAAACCGGGATTTTCTTCGCGGAGATCGCGGCATGGCTCGGTGCGGACGTGGTGCTGGTGATCAGCTACTTTATCCAGATGAGGAAACTGCAGGGATAAAGAGGCGGAGAATACCACAGTGGAGAGTACTTTTCGCGTTTCTCACGTTTGCCACCCCCCATCCAGTGTGATGACCTGGCCGGTCAGATAAGTGGGCGCATTGACAATAGAGAGCAGAAGGGAAGCGACTTCCGATACTTGACCAAATCGGTCAGCGGGTATTTCGGCCTGCAGAGCGGAACGCTCTTCCTCAGAAAAGCAGCGGTTCATGTCTGTGTCGATGACGCCGCAGGCGATGGCATTGACCTGAATGCCGCTGGGAGCCAGTTCCCTTGCCAGCGCTTTCGTGAATGCGTTTACACCGCCTTTGGAAGCTGAGTAAGCCACTTCCATGGAGGCGCCTGTATTGCCCCAGACAGAGGAGATATTGACGATCTTTCCTGCGTGATGCCTGAGCATCATGGGTATGGCCAGACGGCACGTATAGAACAGTGCGTTCAGGTTGACGTTCATAAGTGTCTGCCATTGTTCCGCTGTCATTTCATGGAGCAGACCGATATGAGAGATGCCGGCATTGTTGACCAATAGAGTCAGATCATCTATCTGCGCAAACACATCATTGACAGCATGCATGTCACCCATATCCGCTATAATGGGCGTACACATGATGTTGTAGGCTTCTGACAGATGATTTGACAGATCTGTCAGTTCTTTTTCGGAGCGGTGGCAGGTGAGGTACAGGCGGTAACCTTCTTCTGCCAGAGCCTGGGCGATGGCGCGGCCGATGCCCCGGGAGGCACCGGTGACGAGGGCGGACCGAAGCACGGGCTTCGGAGTGGCAGCAGATGTGTTTTCATATTGATTTGCGGCGGGCTTGTCATCCTGTTTTTTCATATACATTGCAGTCCAATCTTTTAAATTTTCAAATTTATTAAAAATAATATCATAAAAAGAGTATACTACAGATGACAGGGAATGTCATTTAAATGGAGACCCGGCATCCGGGGTCTGGAGTTTTAAGCAGGAAATGGGAAAGGAGTGCGGCAGTTATGTATGATCTTATTATTGTCGGCGCGGGTCCGGCGGGACTGTCGGCGGCGGTCTATGGCAGGCGTGCGGGTCTGGATCTGATTGTGATAGAACAGACGCCGATGGGCGGCGGCCAGGTGGTGGATACTTATGAGGTGGATAATTATCTGGGAATGCCGGGGGTCAACGGTTTCGAACTTGGGCAGAAATTCCGCAGTCATGCAGATGGGCTTGGTGTGTTATTTAGGAACGGCAGGGTTACGGCGGTCCGGGACGAGGGAGCGTGTAAAGTGGTGGAAACGGCAGACGGCGCGTCCTATGAGGCGCGGACGCTGATCCTTGCAGGCGGCGCGGAGCATGCGAAGCTTGGCGTGCCGGGAGAAGAGGAGTACAGAGGACAGGGCGTGTCTTACTGTGCGACCTGTGACGGCGCTTTCTTTAAGAAGAGAGACGTGGCGGTCGTGGGCGGAGGCGATGTGGCGGTGGAGGACGCCGTCTATCTGTCACGATTCTGTAACAAGGTGTATCTGATCCACAGGCGGGACAGTCTCCGGGCGGCAAAAAGTTTACAGGAAAAACTGTTTTCCTGTGAAAATGCGGAGGTGATCTGGAACAGTACCCTGCAGAGAATCAAAGGGACCGATCTGGTGGAGGGAATAGGTATCCGGCAAAACGGGGAGGACACAGAGCGGGAACTTGCGGTGGAGGGTGTCTTTCTTGCGGTGGGTATGCGTCCTAATACAGAGATCTACCGCAGGACGGTGGCCTGTGATGAGAGCGGTTATCTCCTGGCGGGGGAGGACTGCGCAACCAGCGTTCCGGGTATTTTTGCCGCAGGGGATATCCGCACAAAGGCGCTCCGCCAGATCGTAACTGCGGTGTCCGATGGGGCGTGCGCGGTGTCCTCGGTGGAGAAATATCTGCTCTCCCTGAGGCAATGATTACAAAAATATTACGAATTTGTAATAGGTAAATTGTGCCATGATTTGACTGAAATATTTCGCCTAAACCACTGAAAAACCGGGCTTTTTGAAAGAATAGCACAATAACTTGCGTACGAGTTTGCGCTTTGATGGTAGATGATGTGGTTGACAAAGCGTTAATTCAATGCTATATTAGAGCCAGATGTAACAATTCTGTAACAAATGAGGTGTTTTTTATGAACAAAAACAAACTTAAATGGACAGCATGTGCACTGGCGGCAGTAGTCGGATTTACAAGTACGGGACTTGAGGCGGAAGCCACAGGAAATGTGGGAAGTGTTCTTCCCTCGGCAGGTATCGAGTTTTCCCTTCAGGATGAAGAGAAATCCACCGCATTATCGAGTTTAAAAGAAGAGTCGGATAAAGAAGCGGCACAGCAGGGAGAAGACAGTGGTGCAAATGCTTCCTCTGAAATCGAAAACGAAGGCATCAGCGTTGGCAGCGTTCAGGTGGGCGGGTTTTCCGATCTTGCCAGCACTTCCGATAAGGTGAGCAAGGCTCCCGAAAAAAAGATAGAAGATACGATTGTAGTCAGCGAGGGCTACACCAGGGATCTGAAGGCGGCGGCGGGAAGCGGCCTGTCTGAGGAAGAGGAAAGCTTTAAGAATCTGGTTATCGCGAAAGTAAATGATTATGTAAATGTGCGTGACATTCCGAGCGAAGACGGTGAGATTGTCGGTAAGCTTTACAACAAATCCGTCGGCAGTTTCATCGAGGAGGAGGACGGCTGGTATAAGATCAGTTCCGGCTCCGTTGAGGGATATGTGAAGGGCGAGTACTGCGTGACAGGTGACGCAGCCGTTGATTATGCGAAGGAAGTGGGAACCCGTATCGCGACCGTTACGACCACGACACTGAAGGTTCGTGAGAAGCCCGGTCTGGATGAGGCGGTTCTCGGTCTCGTTCCGATTGAGGATGAACTGATTGTCACAGAGGAAATGGACGGCTGGGTTAAGGTAAATATCGAGGAAGGTGACGGCTATGTTTCCATGGATTACGTTACCCTTTCCACTGAGTTTGTAAAAGCAGAGTCTGCAGCCGAGGAGAAGGCGAGACTTGCCAAGGAAGAAGAGGCGAGAAAGGCAGCGCAGGCTGCGGCCAGAAAGAAGACATCAGAAAACGCAGCATCCGGCGGCAAGACCGAGGAGGGCGGCAAGACATACGCGAACCCGACCGGAAGTACGGGAGCCGATGTGGTACAGTTTGCGAAGCAGTTTGTGGGTAATCCCTATGTGTACGGCGGCACCAGTCTGACAAACGGTGCGGACTGTTCCGGGTTTGTTATGAGTGTATATAAGAATTTTGGCGTCAATCTGCCTCACTCTTCAGCGGCGGACAGAAGCGTAGGCGCGGCAGTTAACGGTCTGGAAAATGCACAGCCCGGCGATATCATCTGCTATTCGGGTCATGTGGGAATTTATGCGGGCAACGGTCAGATCGTGCACGCATCCACATCCAAAACGGGTATCATTGTATCCAGTGCAACCTACCGTTCCATTCTTTCTATCAGAAGAATCCTGTAATAAGAGGAGCGGCACGGAAACAGAAACCAGGCAGTATAGGGAGACGGTTCAGACAAAAACCGCCTCCCGTTTCTATTTGCGGCGGCAGGAAGGGCACAGCGCCTTTGCCAGCGAGGCTTTTGCATGTCATTTTGAGAGATGGCAGAAACCCGGTTTTATCTACATTGCACAAAGATATTGGGAAATAAAGAATGACAAATGTAATTGAAAAGCGGGTTATACACATAAAAAACGCATGGGTTAGGCATAAAATGGTGTTATGCACGGATTTATCCACAGTATCCACAACTTTTTGACCGGGTCGATCATTTCATTTATGGAAACCGAAGGAACGTACGTTTTGTGAATTTCCTATAATTGGGAGCAAATTGTTGCAATGAAGGAGGCGGATATGCTATACTGTTCACAAAGCTTGAACATTGCAGCTTATTACTCCAATTGGAAGGGGATGAGTGAGATGAAGTTTAATATTGTCGGAAAAAATATCGAGGTTACAGAGGGATTACGGGCAGCAGTGGAGGACAAGATCGGTAAGCTGGAGAAGTTTTTTACCGAGGATACGGAAGTGCATGTTACGCTCAGTGTGGAGAAGGATCGTCAGAAGATCGAAGTGACGATTCCTGTGAAGGGAAATATCATCCGTTCCGAGCAGGTCAGCAGTGATATGTATGTGTCGATTGATCTGGTTGAGGAGATTATCGAGCGACAGCTTAAGAAGTATAAGAACAAGCTGGTAGATAAGAAACAGGGGTCGGGCTTTTTCCGGCAGGAGTTTATTGAGAAGGACTACATGGATGAAGAGGATGTGCAGATTATCCGCACGAAGAAGTTTGACATCAAACCCATGTATCCGGAGGATGCCTGCGTGCAGATGGAGCTTCTCGGCCACAGCTTTTTCGTATTCTGCAACGCAGAGACGGATCAGGTGAACGTGGTTTATAAGAGAAAAGGAAATACCTACGGGCTGATTGAGCCTGAGAATTGAGCAACCGTTATACAGGAACAGACTACGGCAGGGCAGAGCGATCTACCCTGCCATTGCTTTTGACAGGAAGTCAGGTCTGCCTGTGCAGCGTGAGTTTTACACGGTCTGCGCCCAGCTCGATGTCTGCGCGGTCTATCATCATGCCGACTAAGAGAAGCTGGCTGCTTTCGCCGGGATCGCCGCTGCCGGCCAGCTCCCAGTAGATATCGCCCATACCGTCGTTCTTCTGGCCGTTCAGATAGTGATCCAGATGGGCAAGTTTTTCGGCAAAGGATGGATGGAAATCCGCTTCCAGACGGATTGTGACATGCTGCTTTTTCCGTTCGATCCGGGTGTCGATATAAGATGCCTCCAGCGCAAAGAAAAACATGGTCAGTTCCTCAACGATTTTAGCGGTCTTTTTTTCTTCATGTGTCATGGCAATCTCCATTCCGCGCAGAATCAGCGCATTCTTTTTTGTTCCTTTTTGGTCTGATATCCTTTGATAAAACTTTCGAGAGCCGGTACAAGCACGATGGCAACCAGACCGGTGGAAAAACCGTTGTTGTACAAATTCAGCCCGCCGTAGAGGGAGGACGAGCATACCGTCACTGCGGCATGCAGCATACCGGCGATGATTCCGGCTCGAATACCGAACTGTCCGGCAACGGGAGCCAGACCGACAGCGGATACGGCGCCCATCTGGATGCCTGGCGTGGTGGGCTGCATGTGCGTCACAAAGGTGGAGAGAAGGACGCCTGCCAATACCGGCAGGTAATTTCTGGCGTGGACGCCGAAAGCGGCAAAGCCGAAGGCGGTCAGAACCGCGCCCACAACGGGGCCGGACAGATCGCCGCCGATCAGCAGGATATAGGTGGTGCACAGCAGACCGATGATTCCCATGTTAACCAGTGTGGCAGGCACGCCGTCCATCAGTACGAAGTCCGCTACCGCGCGGCCGGGATGCTGCATCAGTTTGAGCAGGGAGCGCAGGCAGTTTTTGCTCAGGAACAGACCGAAAAGCATGGCGGCCGCAAAATACAGGTAAAGGCCGGCGAGCAGCCAGAGGGGCCTTCCATAGCTCCAGATAAATACGCTGCTGCTTTCCAGGCTGAAAGACTGCAGGACACACATCATCACAAAGGCGAAAAGACCTCCGGCAAACCCCATGTTAAAAAGATTGTAGCCCATGTGCATGGAGGCGGTATGTACGGAGAGCGGCGGCAGAACAAAGCCGGAAAAAATGCCAACGGCGATGGCAATTCCCAGATTGGCCGCAAAAGAGAACGGCAGAAGGTAAACAAGCTCCGTCACCATAGGGGCCAGACAGGAGCCGAAAAGAGCTGTATAGATATAGCGGTTCATGCCCGAGCGGTGGAATTTTGCATAGAGCCATGTTCCCAGCAGCATGGGGAGTACATTTATGGGATTTTTGCCGAAAAGGGCAAACCCGGCGTTGATAAAAAGGACAGCCATCGTAAGGCCTGTGAAAGGAATTTTCTGCAGGCGGATCAGAAGGATGGCCATACTCATTACCAGCCCCGCATTGAAGAAAGCTGCGCCGAAGCCGGCCAGCTCGAAATAATCTGTCACAAGGGCGTCCCTGGTAAGCACAATGGTAACCATGCCGCGCAGGAGTTCGTCCGGCGAAGCCAGAAGAAAGGCCGTCAGAAACAGAAACAGGGCTGTTGCGGTGCTGAAGGCGTACATCTCTTTTCCTTCCAGAGCGTTTCGGATTTTTTCAGTCATAGGCAGATCCTCCTGCAAGTGCATTGCAATATATTTCTATCATAACAAGATATGCGGCGGGGGACAATGTGATCTTTGCCTTTTGCCGCGATTCCGTCAGCAGGCTTCTGACATAACAGGATTTTAACATACATATATTAGAGTGAAAAGAACTGCTAAAGCGCGGCGGCGGAGGCTTTATGAAACAAAACGGGGAATATAACAGGGGGTGGGGACGCAGAGGGACGGCCGTGAGGATCGGGGCGCTTTTGCTGCTTGTTCTCGGCTGCGTCTGCATCGCGGGGGAACTGACAGGGAAATGGCAGACACCCGTCTGGCAGGGAATCGGCGGTGAGCAGACAAAGGGGCAGGCGGTGGAGGTGACAGCCGACGGAAACTATATCAAGTGGGTGGAGTTCCATGTGACCGACGAGGCCCTTGCGGCGGCCTATGACCTGGATGTGGAAACCTACAGGGATGAGGTTCACCTAAACTGGATCGAACTTCTCTCCTATGTGGCGGCAAAGACCGGTGGAAAATTTGAAAAGGGCAGTGTCCGCAAAATCCAGGAGGCGGCGGAAAAGCTCAAAAGCGGTGACACAACGATGGAGGAGCTGACAGAGAGCATGGAGTATTACGATTATTATCTGGAGGCTTACACGGCGGTGCTCGGCGGCATGATGGGGGAATTTAAGCTGGATGGCCGGCCCGTTTACGGGCTGAAAGCCTTCTCGCCCATCGCTAAAGGATTTGATTACAGCCACTATGATGATTTCGGGTCTTCACGCAGCTACGGCTATGCCAGACCCCATCTGGGCCATGACATGATGGGGCTGATCGGCACGCCCATCATCGCGGTGGAATCCGGCTATGTGGAGGCGCTTGGCTGGAACCAGTATGGTGGATGGCGCATCGGTATTCGAAGCTTCGATGGGAAACGCTACTACTATTATGCCCATTTGCGCCAGAATTATCCTTACGCGGAAGGACTGAAGGAGGGCAGCGTTGTGACGGCCGGGGATGTGATCGGTTATATGGGGCATACGGGCTACAGCACGAAGGAAAATGTGAACAATATCAAGACCGTGCATCTGCACTGGGGACTGCAGCTTATCTTTGACGAATCCCAGAAGGAGGGCAGTAACGAGATCTGGGTGGACTGCTATGCGCTTTCCAAGTTTCTGTACCGCAATCGGTGTGAGGTGGAGAAAGTGGGGGATACCAGAGAGTGGAGAAGGGCTGTACCCATGACAGATCCGGCAGCGGATGCATACAGGGAGAAAATAAAATCGCCCGCTCCATAGGGGTGTTAGCAAAATGCACGAAAAATAACCCGAAATAGCAAAACAAATTGTTGAAAGTTGGTAAAAATTCAGATATACTTTTTGTAAAGCTATTTATTTTATACATATGCTTTGGGTAACTGGAGACGGGTTATAGGAGAAGGATTATGGGGAAAAAGGAAAACGGGGCATTAGAAAAAAGAAGTCAGGCAGCGCAGTTGAAAGGGCTGGTGCATCAGGCGCTGGTTTCGGTGGCAGTGGGAGGGGTTCTGCTGCTCGGATTTATCTTTTTTAACATCTGCATGTCCAATATATTCAGTGCGCAGGTGAACACAACCGTGGCTCTGAACCAGTACAGGACTGCTTCCAAGACGCTGACCTACAATATACAGTCCTATGCTGTTACGGGGGATCAGAGATATTATGACGGTTACATGAAAGAACTGAACGAGGACAAAAACAGGGAGCAGGCGATTGCCGCGCTGGAGGACTGCGGACTCAAAGAGTCGGAATGGACGAGCTTAAACCAGATCGCAGCCATGTCCAATGAGCTTGTACCGCTGGAGGAGCAGGCGATCGCGCATGTGCAGGCAGGCGACCTTGAGGCGGCGCAGGCATGTGTGTTCAGCGCACAGTACGGAAATTCGGTAGATCAGATCAACGGGCAGACGGATGAGACAATCCGGGCAATTCTGGACAGGAAAGAAAACAGGCAGACAGGACTGAAAATATTCCAGTATCTGTTTGAGATCCTGTTCGCCCTGTCGTTTTTGTATCTTGTGAAGGAATTCATCAGGACGATCAAATTTTCGGAAAAAGAACTGCTGGAGCCGATTATGAAGGTGTCGGATCAGATGACGGTGCTTGCAGGCGGAGAATTTCATGTGGAACTTGACATGGAGGCGGATGAGAGCGAGGTAGGGAAAATGGTGGCGGCCATCGCTTTTATGAAGAAAAACCTGCTTGGCATGATACAGGAGATTACCCAGACGCTTGAACAGATGGGGAACGGAAACTATCGGATTGAGATCAAACAGGACTATGTAGGCGAGTTTGTGTCGATCAAGGAGTCGCTTCTGCAGATTGCGGAGAAGATGAGAGAAACGCTCAGGACAATCCGCAGCGTTTCGGGACAGATCGACAGCGGTTCGGAGCAGCTTGCCTTTGCGGCGCAGGATCTGGCTGAAAACTGCACGCTGCAGGCAGCCCAGGTATCGGAGCTGATGACAGCCTTTGATGCCATGACAAAGAGTATGGAAGTGAACGCACGCGAGGCGGAAGCGTCTGCCAGCATGGCTTCATCGGCCGGCGAAACGCTTGCGAAGGGCAATAAAAAGCTGCAGGAGTTAAAGGGGTCTATCCAGGAAATCGGCCGGTGCTCCGAGCAGATCGGTACGATCATTGAGGCGATTGAAGACATTGCATCCCAGACAAACCTGCTGGCCCTGAATGCAGCGATTGAGGCGGCGAGAGCGGGAGAGGCCGGAAGAGGATTTGCCGTTGTGGCGGAGCAGGTGAAAAATCTGGCCAATGAATCAGCGAACGCGGCAGGCAGGACGACAGAGCTGATTGAAACCACGGTTTCGGTGATGGACAAGAGTATTGCCATTGCGGAGGAGACGGAGGCCAACATGAATCAGGTTATGTCTGACGCAAAAGAGGCCACCGAGAAGATGGGACAGATCGAACAGATCCTGAAGCGAGACACCCAGCGGATGCAGGAACTGAATGTAAATGTAACGCAGGTTTCTTCCGCAGTCGACAACAATTCGGCTACCTCGGAGGAGACGGCGGCTGTCAGCACGGAACAGAAGTCGCAGGTGGAGACGATGGTAGAAATGATGGATCGGTTTGAGATATAAAAAGACGCAGGCCTGACAGTCTGCGTGGCGGGAATGAGAGCATTTCTTTCTATTGAATAAGGGGGTGCCTGTCTGCCGGAAAGTGGATTGCAAAAACGAAAACCCTATGATACAATAGTAACGGCGAACAATGACAAAAAAATAACAATCGTCGGCGAGCCTTGAATACAGGGCTTTTCACTAAAAAAATATTACAAAAATGGAGGAGAAAAAAATGGCAAAAAAAGTTGTTTTGGCAGGCGCCTGCCGTACGGCAATCGGCACGATGGGCGGGGGCTTGAGCACCACACCGGCAGCAGATCTTGGAGCAGTCGTAATTAAAGAGGCTTTGAACAGGGCAGGAGTGTCTCCTGACCAGGTGGATCAGGTGTACATGGGTTGTGTTATCCAGGCGGGACAGGGCCAGAACGTGGCTCGCCAGGCCTCCATTAAAGCAGGGCTTCCCAATGAGGTTCCGGCAGTTACTATCAACGTGGTCTGCGGTTCCGGCTTAAACTGTGTGAACATGGCTGCACAGATGATTCAGGCGGGCGACGCGGACATCGTTGTTGCAGGCGGTATGGAGAATATGTCTATGGCTCCTTATGCGGTTATGCAGGGACGTTACGGTTACAGAATGAACAATGGCACGCTGGTTGACACTATGGTGAACGATGCGCTGTGGGATGCTTTCAATAATTACCATATGATTATGACTGCGGATAATATCTGCAGAGAGTGGGGTCTTACCCGCGAGGAGCTGGATGAGTTTGCACTTAAGAGCCAGACGAAGGCTGAGGCGGCACAGAAGAGCGGCGCATTCGACAAAGAGATCGTTCCTGTTATGGTCAAGAAGAAAAAAGAGATGGTTGAGTTCAAGGTTGACGAGGGGCCGAGACCGGGATCTACCATCGAGGGCCTGCAGAAACTCCGTCCTATCAATCCTGACGGCTTCGTGACGGCAGGAAACGCTTCCGGCATCAACGACGGTGCGGCTGCCATCGTTGTGATGAGCGAGGAGAAGGCGAAAGAACTTGGCGTAACGCCTATGGCTACCTTCGTAGCGGGCGCACTTGCAGGCTGCAGACCCGAGGTTATGGGTATCGGTCCTGTTCCGGCTACAAAGAAGGTTATGGAGAAGGCCGGCTACAAGATTGAGGACTTCGACATCATCGAGGCAAACGAGGCGTTTGCTGCTCAGTCCGTTGCAGTTGGCAAGGAGCTTGGCATCGACGTAGACAAGCAGCTTAACCCCAATGGCGGCGCGATTGCACTCGGCCACCCGGTAGGCGCTTCCGGCGCGCGTATCCTTGTAACCCTGCTTCACGAGATGCAGGCGAAGGGCGCGAAGAAGGGTCTGGCTACGCTGTGTATCGGCGGCGGCATGGGCTGCGCAACCATCGTAGAAATGTAACAAAACGAGAAGAACATCTAAAGACATCCCGCCATAGGACGGGATGCCAAGATGTTCTAAAGTCTCGAAAACGAGAAGAACATCTAAAGACATCCCGCCATAGGACGGGATGTCAAGATGTTCTAAGTCTCGTTTGGGAGAATGCCCAAAAGCGGGCATTCTTCGTGACTGTGAAAATAATTTAAGAAGGAGATACAAACCATGGAATTTGTACTGTATGAGGTGAAGGGGCAGGTCGGAACCATTACGATCAACCGTGAGAAAGCGTTAAACGCGTTAAATTCCGCTGTACTTGACGAGCTGAATGAAGTCCTTGACGGTGTGGATTTAAATGAGGTGAGATGTCTGATTCTGACCGGCGCAGGCGAGAAGTCTTTTGTGGCGGGAGCAGATATCGGCGAGATGAGCACGCTCACCAAGGCGGAGGGCGAGGCTTTCGGCAAGAAGGGCAACGATGTGTTCCGTAAGCTGGAGACATTCCCGCTCCCTGTGATTGCAGCGGTGAACGGCTTTGCGCTTGGCGGCGGCTGCGAGATTTCCATGAGCTGCGATATCAGAATCTGTTCTGAGAATGCGGTGTTCGGACAGCCCGAGGTGGGGCTTGGCATTACGCCCGGTTTTGGCGGCACGCAGAGACTGGCGAGAATCGTCGGTCCCGGCATGGCGAAGCAGATGATTTACACGGCGAGAAATATCAAGGCGGATGAGGCTCTCAGAATCGGCCTGGTAAATGCGGTTTATCCGCAGACGGAGCTGATGGCGGCTGCGGAGAAGATGGCGGCAGGCATTGCAAAGAACGCACCTATCGCGGTCCGCAACTGCAAGAAGGCAATCAACGACGGCCTTGAGGTAAATATGGATGAGGCGATCGTGATTGAGGAGAAACTCTTTGGCGACTGCTTCGAGACGGAGGATCAGAAATACGGCATGGCTTTCTTCCTTGACAAGAACAAGGAGAAGGTGAAGGAGCCGTTTAAGAATTGCTAGAGTATTTATTCATGGAAGGCGGCCGCTCAGGTGAAATTTAATCCTGCGCCGCGCTTTGAAGGATAAACAAAATTAAAATATTAAATTTATAAGGAGGAACTACAATGAAAGTAGGTATTATCGGTGCGGGAACTATGGGTTCCGGTATTGCGCAGGCATTCGCTATGACAGACGGCTACGAGGTCTGCCTTTGCGATATTAAGGAAGAGTACGCTGAGGGCGGCAAGGCGAAGATCCAGAAAAATATGAATTTCCTTGTAAGCAAGGAGAAGATCACCCAGGAGAAGGCTGACGAGATCATGGGCAAGATCACCACAGGTTTAAACAATATCTGCGGCGAGTGCGATCTGATTGTTGAGGTTGCTCTGGAGAAGATGGAGATCAAGCAGGCGATCTTCAAAGAGCTGCAGGGTATCGTGAAGAAAGAGTGTATGTTTGCAAGCAACACTTCTTCTCTTTCCATCACCAAGATCGGTGAGGGACTTGACAGACCTATGATCGGCATGCACTTCTTCAATCCCGCTGACAGAATGAAGCTGGTTGAGGTAATCAGAGGCGAGAACACCCCTCAGGAGATGGTGGACAAGATCACAGCCATTGCAACTGAGATCGGCAAGACACCTGTACAGGTAAAGGAAGCTCCCGGCTTCGTGGTAAACAGAATTCTGATTCCGATGATCAACGAGGCAATCGGCGTTCTCGATGCAGGCACCGCTTCTGCAGAGGATATCGATGTGGCTATGCAGCTCGGCGCGTCTCATCCTATGGGTCCGCTGCACCTTGGCGATCTGATCGGTCTGGACATCTGCTTGGCAATCATGGAAGTGCTTTACAATGAGACCAAGGACGAGAAGTATGCGCCCCAGCCTCTTCTTAAGAAGATGGTGGAGGAGAAGAAACTCGGCAGAAAGACCGGCGCTGGTTTCTTTGATTATTCGAAATAGTCGAGATAAGCAGACTGAGAACAGCCAAAGAAAAGATTCTGGCTGCCTGCAGACATGAATCGACTCTTTGTGCTGTTTGAGGGAGCAACGCGCACGAGAAATGCGTAGCATTTCGAGTCTGCCTATCTCATGGAAAAGAAGTATAAAATAAAACATGGAGGAATAAAAAATCATGGATTTTACTTTAAGCAAAGAACATGAAATGGCGAGAGCTCTGTTCAAAGAGTTCGCTGAAAAAGAAGTAAAACCTCTTGCCCAGGAAGTGGACGAGACAGAGGTTTTCCCGAGAGAGACTGTTGAGAAGATGGCAAAGTTAGGCTTTCTCGGCATTCCTGTTCCCAAGGAGTACGGCGGACAGGGCTGTGATCCGCTTACATACGCTATGTGTGTAGAGGAGCTCTCTAAAGTATGCGGAACAACAGGTGTTATTGTATCCGCACATACCTCTCTGTGCTGTGACCCGATTATGACCTACGGCACGGAAGAGCAGAAGCAGAAATATCTGGTTCCCCTTGCAAAGGGTGAGAAGCTGGGTGCATTCGGCCTGACGGAGCCCGGTGCAGGTACCGATGCGCAGGGACAGCAGACCAAGGCTGTACTTGATGGAGAAGAGTGGGTGCTCAACGGATCCAAGTGCTTCATCACCAACGGTAAAGAAGCTGACGTTTATGTCATTTTTGCAATTACAGGCACGGTTGAGAAGCGCGGCCGCCTGCAGAAAGAGATTTCCGCATTTATCGTGGAGAAAGGAACGCCCGGCTTCACCTTCGGTACGAAGGAGAAAAAGATGGGTATCCGCGGTTCTTCCACTTACGAGCTGATCTTTACAGACTGCCGTATCCCGAAGGAGAATCTGTTAGGACAGCAGGGCAAAGGTTTCAACATCGCTATGCACACGCTGGACGGCGGCCGTATCGGTATCGCTTCCCAGGCGCTCGGTCTGGCAGAGGGCGCTCTCGACAACACCATCGCTTATGTGAAGGAGAGAAAGCAGTTCGGCAGAGCGATCGGCGCATTCCAGAATACGCAGTTCCAGCTTGCTGACATGGCTACCAAGGTTGAGGCGGCACAGCTCCTTGTTTACAAGGCTGCTATGGCGAAGGCTACCCAGAAGGTGTACTCCGTAGAAGCGGCAAAGGCAAAACTGTACGCGGCAGAAGTGGCTATGGAAGTGACCACAAAGGCAGTTCAGCTGCACGGCGGTTACGGCTATATCAGAGAGTACGATGTTGAGCGCATGATGCGTGACGCTAAGATCACGGAGATCTACGAAGGCACAAGCGAAGTGCAGAGAATGGTTATCTCCGGGGCTCTGCTTAAGTAAGCGCGTGGAAAGAAGTTCTAAGACTCATAAAAAATTTAGAAGGAGAAAAATACAATGAAAATTGTGGTTTGTGTAAAACAGGTTCCGGATACCGCAGGCGGCGTTAAGTTTAATCCTGACGGAACTCTTGACAGAGGCGCTATGCTTACCATCATGAACCCTGATGATAAAGCAGGTCTGGAGGCGGCCCTCAGATTAAAGGATCAGTACGGTGCAGAGGTAACGGTTGTAACGATGGGTCTTCCCAAGGCAGAAGAGGTTCTGCGCGAGGCGATGGCTATGGGCGCAGACAAGGGCGTGCTTGTGACAGACAGAGTGCTTGGCGGCGCTGACACATGGGCAACTTCTACCACGCTTGCAGGCGCGATCAGAAATCTGGAGTACGATCTGATCATTACCGGCCGTCAGGCAATCGACGGTGATACCGCACAGGTTGGTCCGCAGATTTCCGAGCATCTTGACATTCCTGTCATTTCTTATGCGCAGGATATCAAGATCGAAGGCGACAGCGTAGTCGTTGAGCGCCAGTATGAGGACAGATATCATGTGGTTAAGGCTAAAATGCCTTGCCTGATCACCGCTCTTTCCGAGTTGAATGAGCCTCGTTATATGACACCCGGCGGCATCTTCGATGCTTATAAGCAGGAGATCACCGTTTGGGGCAGAGCGGATCTTAAGGATGTTGACGATGCGAACTTAGGTCTTAAGGGTTCCCCGACCAAGATCGCGAAGGCTTCCGACAAGGTGAGAAAGGGTGCCGGCGAGAAGGTTTCCCTTGATCCCGATGAGTCCGTAAGCTACATCGTTGACAAGTTAAAGGTAAAACATGTCATCTAACAAAGAATACGCGTAAAACGAGTGCGCAGAAAGAGGTATAAAATGAATTTAGAAGAATACAAGGGTGTATATGTCTTTGCGCAGCAGGTAGATAACGAGATCAGCAGCATTGCTTTTGAGCTGCTTGGCAAGGCGAAAGACCTGGCGAAGGACTTAAATACGGAAGTGACGGCAGTGCTGCTTGGCGCAGGGATCAAAGGACTGGCAGATCAGCTCGCTGAGTACGGCGCTGACAAGGTGATCGTTGTGGACGATCCCGAGTTAAAAGATTACAGAACGGAGCCTTACGCACATGCGCTGTCATCCGTGATTAATCAGTATAAGCCTGAGATCATGCTGGTAGGCGCTACGGCTATCGGCAGAGACTTAGGCCCGAGAGTTTCAGCGAGAGTGGCTACCGGTCTGACGGCTGACTGTACCGTTCTCGAGATCGGTGATTTCCCGCTGCAGGCAGTTCCCGGTCAGGAGCAGCTTCACAACCAGCTGCTGATGACCCGTCCGGCATTCGGCGGCAACACCATCGCTACCATCGCATGTCCTTACAACCGTCCTCAGATGGCTACGGTTCGCGCGGGCGTTATGCAGAAGATTGAGCCCATCAAGGGTGCAAAGGCAAATGTGGAAGAGTTCAATCCTGGATTTACTCCCGACAACAAGTATGTGGAGATCCTTGACATTGTGAAGTCTGTTGCCGAGACAGTGGACATCATGGACGCTAAGATTCTTGTATCCGGCGGCCGTGGCATAGGCAGCCCGGAGAACTTCAAGATTCTTGAGGATCTGGCAGAGGTGCTTGGCGGTACTGTCAGCTGCTCCCGTGCAGTTGTAGACTCCGGCTGGAAGCCCAAGGATCTGCAGGTAGGCCAGACCGGTAAGACTGTCCGCCCGAACGTGTACTTCGCAATCGGTATCTCCGGTGCGATCCAGCACGTGGCAGGTATGGAGGAGTCCGACATTATCGTTGCGATCAACAAGGATGCGGATGCACCGATCTTCGATGTGGCTGATTACGGTGTAGTCGGCGATCTCAACAAGATCGTTCCGAAGCTGACAGAGGCTCTGAAAGCAGAGATCGCTGCGGCTAAATAACAAATCAAACTTCGTTCGATTGCGAGGCTGCAAGCAGCCTCGGCAGGCTGAGAGATATCTGATAAAGGTCGCTGCTGACGCAGGCTCAATCTGGTATAATTTCAACATCATGTGCGCCCCGGTTTTTGCCGGGGCGTTTCTTTTTTTACGCGGATATGGTAAGATGATAAATAAGATATAAAAACAGGCAGAAAAACAGGGATATCATAATAGATATAGAACCAGGGACTGCAGGATTTGTATATAAAAGGGGATTGTGTATGGACAGTTTTGGGTTACAACCGCAAAATCAGAACAGAAACACGTTTGGGCCGCCCGCGCAGCTTTACCTGCCTCCGAAGGATCATAAAAAGAAGGTTTTTACCGTCATCCTGTGCGTGGCAGCAGTGATTCTTGCTGCCGCTCTGGGCGGATGGGTTACTTATACCCATTCGGCATCTTATAAGGTGAAGAAGGGCTTTCTGAATCTGATGCGGGAGGCGGAGGAAATGAAAAATCCGCTTGCAGAGAAGATTGGGGCAGGGGAAATCAAGCATATGCTTGTGGAGGACGGAGCTCATCTGAACAGCAGACTGAATGTCACGACAGGAACCGTTTTCGGGGAGGTCACACTTGGCGTGGACACGGAATGTGAGACCGACAGGCGACAAAAGGAGATGGCGTTGTCCACGAACGTCAGCGTGATGAATTATGAGCTGGCCAGCATGCAGATGTATGGGGATCAGGAGAAACTGTGTTTTTCCATTCCGGAACTTTATCTGAAAGACGTCTATATTGAGAATGAAAATGTGTGCAGGCAGTATAACCATTCTCTGTGGGCGGAGGTTTTCGGGAAGGCGTCTGGAGACGATTTTTCCATTGATCTGTTCCCGGACGCGTGGCTGTTTGAGGATGAGGAGGGCGTGGGAAGAGCCTTTTTCAAAGAGTATGCCGATGAAATCGCGGAGTGCAGACGACATATGCGTATGGAGAAAGCGGGAAAAGACCTTTACCGGGTCAGCTTCGACGAACTGCATTTCGATGATCTGGTCAGACAGTTCTTATATGATTATGTGGATTTCTCCAAGGTGGGCCGGGAAGACGCAATGGGAATTTTGAGTTATTATGATGTGGTTACCAGCGCGCATGCAATCAGCTTCATTTTGGAGATAAACGATGCGAACCGAATCGAGAGCATTCGTCTGGAGGAGCCGCTTTTCCTCTGTGACGGCAAGATAAGGGTTGACGGAGACATTCATTTTCTTGGCGAAAAGCGCAGCATAGAGAAAATGCAGGGAATGCTTACCGTGAAAAAGGAGCAGGAGGAGAAGCAGGAAACGGAAATTATCTGGCAGACGGTGCAGAGCCTGGAACTTGACAATTATCTGATGGAGTCCGATGTCAAGTGCAATTATACAGCGAACGGGGAGACGCAGAAAGTGAGGCTTGGCTGCGAGCTGGAGTGTGATGGGAGAAAGAACAGCTTTGACGGGGAATTTTCCATAGAGAACGCGATGGAAGATCTGGAGATGGTTTTGGAGGCATCGGGAGACTTTTCCCATATCAACAAAGGGGAAAGCTTTGATCTGGAGCTTGATGAGATGCTGCTTAGCGTAAACAATGAGGAGCTTGCGCTGGTCAGAGGAGATGTCGGCCTGTCACCGCTGCAGAGGAGGGTCAGGCAGAACGTGAAAGCGAAGACGGCATTTTTTGAGTTGTCGGAGAGAGAATGGAATGCCATTTTAGACAGGGTGTACAGGGATTACGAAAATCTGATGGGGGCGATGTACGGCATGTGGTGGTAAAATGCCGTGCAGCATGAAAGGGGCAGGCGTTATGGAAGGAAATGACAAGGAAATGATTGAGGAGATTATGCGGCACCTGGATGCGGAATCGGAACATGGCGTGTACCGCATGAGCGTCAGCTTTGATGACGAAAGCGAGGAGGCCAAGAACGTATCCCATGAATGCTGCCATATGTACGGCAGACCGGCCTCGGAGACGGTTGGGCTTTTAGACATGTATACGGATATGAATGCGGGGGAGCCGGACAGAAAATAGGCGCACTGAAATACTTTTTTGAAGTAGAGAGGGACAGCACGCTCTTTGAGGGACTCGAGACTTCCAGGGGAAGAGATCTCTGTGAAGAGTTTATGGGGAAGTTCCCGGTCATATCCCTCACGCTAAAAGGGGCAACTGGGACAAACTTTGCGAAAGCCAGGACAATGCTCCGGCGGGCAATCGGAAACGAGGCGATGCGGTTCCAGTTCCTGCCGGAGAGTGACCGCTTGACAAAGACGGAACAGAGTCTGTATGAATCGATGGTCAATATAGATCAGACGGGTGCCTGCACGATGTCCGACGAGCTGCTGAAGGACAGCTTACAGGTGCTGTCGCGGCTTTTGGAAAAGCACTATGGGAAGAAAGTGATCATGCTGATCGACGAGTACGATGTGCCGCTCGATAAGGCATACCAGTCGGGGTATTACGATGATATGGTGGAACTAGTCAGAATTCTTTTCGGAAATGCGCTTAAGACAAATGAAAGTCTGGACTTTGCCGGGAGATGCTGGCGTCTTATGGCTTTGCCGGGCAATATGATGCGGTAAACAGGTAAACGTGGAAGACGATGACAGCTATTCCTTAAAAAATGGTGGTGTTGCGATCGAGGGAAAATTGCATGACCGGGCTCTTGCAGTTTTAGGAAAAATGTGTATAATTATTAATGTGTGGTCGATGGCATACTTCGGCTGAGGAGGAATTCGATTATGGGCATTTTGTTATTGGGTGGTTTTCTTGTGGTAGTGATTATCCCGGTGGTGATTTCTGTGGTATCTGCAGTGGTATCGGGGATTGCGGCCGCAGTGGACGATGAAGAGGACTGAGTTTCGCGGGCAAAAGCGGATAGAAGCACGTCTGCGGCATGATTGGAAAAGCATATAGACGGTGAAAAGGACAGGGAACACAGATTTAGGGATAGGGCAAGATTCCACGGTGTGGGATTTTGCCCTTTTGAGACAGAGGAGGGAACGGAAGTGGAATCCAAAAATTTCATCGAGCAGATCATAGACAAGGATCTTGCGGAGGGTGTTTATGACACCGTGCATACGAGATTTCCGCCCGAGCCCAACGGGTATCTGCATATCGGGCATGCCAAGAGCATATTGCTTAATTACGGGCTGGCGTCCGAGTATGGCGGAAAGTTTAATATGCGCTTTGACGACACGAATCCCACCAAGGAAAAGAGTGAGTTCGTGGAGTCAATCAAAGCAGACGTGAAGTGGCTGGGAGCGGATTATGAAGACCGGCTTTTCTTTGCCTCCGACTATTTTGAGCAGATGTACGAGGGTGCGGTTAAACTGATAAAAAAAGGAAAGGCCTATGTGTCGGATCTGACGGCGGACGAGATGCGGGAGTACCGCGGAACGCTGACGGAACCGGGAAAGGATGATCCGAACAGGAACCGAAGCGTGGAGGAGAATCTGCGGCTGTTTGAGGAGATGAAGGAAGGGAAATACGCAGACGGGGAGAAAACCCTGCGCGCGAAAATCGACATGTCCTCGCCGAACATCAACATGCGCGATCCGATTATTTACCGTGTAGCGCACTTGTCTCATCAGAATACGGGGGACAAATGGTGTATTTACCCGATGTACGATTACGCGCATCCTATAGAAGACGCGATTGAGGGAATTACCCATTCTATCTGTACGCTGGAATTTGAAGATCACAGGCCGCTTTATAACTGGGTTGTAACGGAGCTGGAATACCCGCATCCGCCAAAACAGATTGAATTTGCGAAAATGTATTTGACCAATGTGGTCACTGGAAAGAGATATATCAAGAAGCTTGTGGAGGAGGGGATCGTAGACGGCTGGGATGATCCCAGGCTGGTGTCTATTGCGGCGCTGCGCAGGCGCGGTTTCACACCCGAGTCAATCCGGCTCTTTGTGGAGCTGTGTGGCGTGTCCAAGGCCAATTCCTCGGCAGAATACTCGATGCTTGAATACTGCATCAGAGAGGATCTGAAGATGAAACGGCCTCGGATTATGGCAGTAATCGATCCGATCAGGCTGATTATAGATAACTATCCCGAAGGGGAAACGGAGTGGCTGCCTGTGGTAAATAACCCGGAAAATGAGTCGCTTGGTTCCAGGGAGGTGCCCTTTAGCAGAGAACTTTATATTGAGAGAGAGGATTTCATGGAGGAGCCGCCGAAGAAATATTTCCGGCTGTTCCCGGGAAATGAGGTTCGGCTTATGGGTGCATATTTCGTTAAGTGTGAAAGCTATGAGAAGGACGAAGCAGGAAATGTGACGGTTGTGCACTGTACTTACGATCCGGCGTCCAGAGGAGGCAACAGCCCGGATGGCCGCAAGGTAAAGGGAACAATTCACTGGGTATCTGCGGCGAAGTCCGTGAAAGCTGAGGTAAGGCTTTACGAGAACATCATCGACGAGGAGAAGGGCGTTTACAATGAGGACGGGAGTTTAAACCTGAATCCCAATTCATTGACTGTCTTAAAGGAGTGCCGGGTAGAGCCGTCAGTAAAGGATGCGAAGGCATATGAGAGCTTTCAGTTTGTCCGGCAAGGGTTTTTCTGTGTGGATTGCAGGGATTTTAGGCCTGAAAAACTTGTTTTTAACAGAATTGTGTCTCTTAAGAGTTCCTACGTCTTGCCGAAACAGGAGAATTAGGGTAAAATATACACGAAAGCAATGAGCAGTGCGCAGACGTAAGATGAAAAAATGGCAGCTTGCTGACAGTTTTTTCAGATTGCGGATGCATAGGGCGAATGCCCGTGAGCCGAGCGTGCACTGCGGGCGAGAGGCGAAGGCGAATGGCCGTGAGCCGAGCAAGCACTGCAGAACATATATAAAATAATTCGGGGAGGAAAAACAAATGGCAGGACTGTTATCGGGGTTAGAGCAGTTTGGACTGAGTAATCTGGAGAGTATGGATCTCTACGAGACGCCTAAAAAGGCGGAAGAGGGAGGCGAAGGAGGAGTAGCAGGGCAGGCTGCACATACGGTGCAGGAGCAGGATTTCCTTTTCGACAAATCTTTCACCTGTCCGCTTTGTGACAGGGAGTTTAAGGCGAGAACCGTAAAGATCGGTAAGGCGAAGCTGGCAGGCAGTGATCTGGATCTGCGTCCCAGATATGAGCAGATTGATCTTTTAAAATATGACGTGATTATGTGCCCGTCTTGTGGCTATGCGTCACTGAGCAGATTTTTTAAATATCTGACTTCTCCCCAGGCGAAGAATATCCAGAAGGCAATTTCAGCAAACTTTAAACCGCAGAAAGAGGCGGCGGAGACTTATACTTATGATGAGGCACTGGAGCGTTATAAGATGGCTCTGGCAAACGCCATTGTCAAGCAGACGAAGGCCAGTGAGAAGGCATATATCTGTTTGAAAACAGCATGGCTCCTCAGAGGGCAGGCAGAACATCTGGATCCTGAAGAGGAAGGATACGAAGAGAAGAAGAAACAGTGTCAGACTGAGGAAGAAGAGTTCTTGAGGAATGCGCTGGAAGGATTTCTGGCGGCGAGACAGACGGAGAGTTTCCCCATGTGCGGCATGGATGAGCCTACGGTAGATTTCCTGATTTCCGTGACGGCGATGCGCTTTGAGCAGTACGATGTGGCAAGTCGGCTGATCACAGGGCTTATCACTTCTAAAACGGCGAATCCCCGTATGAAAGATAAGGCGAGGGATGTGAAGGAAATGATTGTGAAAAAGATTAAGGAAAAGAACGCCGCCTCCAGAAAATAATGGCGCGGCAGGGCAGGAAGCGTTTATTTTGCATACAAACAGACATAAAAAAGTCCGATACATTAAGTATCGGGCTTTTTGGCGTTCAATTCTCTTTCAGTTTACTGATCTGGTTATATCAGCGGTAAGAAAGCGTTTTTAACATATTCAGATAAGAGCAGATCTCTTCATATAGCATGTCCGGGTGGAACGATGAGTCCTGGAAGTGGGCGTCCATGAGCCCGTCAAGCGTGTAGGTCACCATCAGATCCAGCTTTTCATAATCTACTTCACTTTTAAACAGGGAGCGGTCGCTCTGGTTTTTCAGAACAGCCTGCATATCGCTCAGAACATTTTTCTGGCGTTCTATGGCCATAAGAGCCTCGCTCACGTTCTCAAAACGGCAGCGGTCGAGGAATTGCTGCATGTAAGGATAATTTTTGAGTACCTGCATTTTGGCATACTCCATCTGGCGGCGGATCTCAAAATAATCCCGCTCTGATGAGGAAACACCTCCGGTCAGTTCAAGCTTCATAAAACGTACACTGTAATCAAAAAGAAAACCGTAAAGTCCCAGCTTACTTCCGAAATAGTGAAATAAGAGTCCTTTGCTGATGCCTGCTTCCCCTACAATATCGTCTGTACTGGCATGCTTGTAGCCTCCAATAGAAAATACCTTCAAAGAGGCATTGATCATGCGATCCTGTTTTTCTTTCTTCAAGTCAAAAAATTTTTCGTTCATACCTTCCCCAATTCTACATAAATTGACCTTTTTGGTCGACTATAACTATAGCATATCGCCGCGCGGGATTCAATGATCTGTGAAAAACTAGTTTTAAGAAAATTTTGAGCCACAAGATATTGTATCTGGGATGCAAAATTAACAAAGTTTTCTCTTTTTTTATACATATTCTCTTTTCATTTTCACAAAATAGTATTAATATAATAATAATAGGAACTGATGCGGTGAAAGGAGAACACTGATGGCAAAAAAATTCGGTAAGTTATTAATGGTGACAGCGGCTCTTGGCGCCGTAGCGGGTGGTGTGTACTATTACCTGAAGGGCAGGGACACGCTGCTGGATGACGATTTTGATGACGATGAGGACTTCGACAATTTTGATGATGATCTCGACGAAAGCGATGCAGACAGGAATTACGTGGATCTCGATCTCGGAAAAACAGAGGAGAGCAGTGCGCCGGCAGAGCTGAAAGAAGAGTTTAAGGAAGGCATTCAGGCAGCGAAGACTGAGGCGACAGATAAGGTTGTCGGGAGTGTGAAGAAGGTGGAAGAGTTTTTCGATGACGATGAGAGCGACGGCTCTATGGATGCGATGTAAAAACAGTATATCAAAACAGACGCCTGCGTTTCGCAGGCGTTTGTTTTCTCACAGCGGGACAGAATCTCTGTCTTTTTCTATTTATTCGCCTTATACGGCGGATCGGCGGGATATCCGCCTTTCAGCTTCTGCATGCCGCGCTGGATGGCGTCTTTTGAATTTTTCCAGTCCGCGTCCTTGTTGCGGTAGTCGAATTTTTCCACCAGCCAGGAGACATCCTCTGACAGACGTGTCATATTTCTTTCCATCAGAGGGAAAACCGTATCGTAGAAATCCTTTTTCTCCTTATCGTTCAGACGGCTGTCTGCAGCCTCGCACAGATCGCCGAAGTGATGGAGACAGAAGCCTTTGCTCTCCGATACTTTCGTGCGGAATGCAGCGTCTTTTTTGTACATCACGAAAAAGGTGTCCAGATAGCGTTCATATGTGTCCGCGAAGCGTTTGCAGATATAGCATGACTCTTCTTTTTCGGCAATCCATATGCCGATGGGATTTGTGCGCTCTGTCTGCTTTTTGAACTTGTCTTTCAGGGAAGTTTTCCCTGGAGTAAAGGTTCGGATTTTCTCCTGCAGTTCCCGGTTCATCCGTTGATAGTGTGTCTTTAAAATCCAGGCATTTCCCAAAGTATTGCCGTAATCAAACATTTTTTTGAAATGGTTTCGGCAGAAGCCTTCCCTGTCCGTCTGTTCCCTCACATCGCTCTCCATGTAGGAGGAGCCGGAGCCTAAGACAAAATCAAGCAGATCCTGTTCCACATTCCGTTCAATGAAGCAGAATGGGCATTCGTCCTGCGCGTTCATGGCGTCGTTTAGAGGGATGGTGTAGAGTTTCTCTTTCATGGCATGGCTCCTTTCACGGACAACGGATTCCTGTTTCTTATCACATCCAGTATAGCACCCCGGAGGGAAGATGAAAAGAGTGGTCTGAGAGAGCGCGCAGGGGGCCTACGGGCGGGCGCCGGCACAGCAGACAAATACATAGGTGACGGCACAGCAGTCTTTTGTTATAATGTACGCGAAAGCGCAGCTTGGAGAAAACAAAGTGAGGAGTACATCGTTATGAAATCAAATCTTTTTGAGATAAACAAGGATCCGGAAGGCATCCTTTCGCAGGTGAAATGCTTTGCCCTGGACATGGACGGCACGATTTACCTGGGGGAGAAGTGGATTGAGGGCGCGAAGGCGTTTTTGGAGCGCATAGAGGCGTCCGGGAGAAGGTATGTGTTCGTGACCAACAATTCTTCTAAAAATGCAGCGGTTTATGTGGAGAAGCTGAAGCGCATGGGACTGTCCGTGGGGGAGGAGAAAATCGTCACTTCGGGACAGGCCACGATTCATTACCTGAAACAACATTTTTTCGGAAGGAGAGTGTTTCTGCTGGGCAATGCGCTTTTGCGGGAAGAGTTTTCACAGGCGGGCATTCTTTTGGAGGAGAAGAACCCTGACGTGGTGGTAACGGCTTTTGATACGTCGCTTGACTATCAGAAAATGTGTAAGGTATGTGATTTCGTGCGGGCGGGTCTTCCCTATCTGGCGACACACCCGGACTATAACTGCCCCACAGAAGATGGCTTTATCCCGGACGCAGGGGCCATCCATGCGTTTATCCACGCTTCAGCCTTCCGTTACCCGGACAGGGTTATCGGTAAACCGAACGAAGATATCATTGAATATTTGACTAAAAGGGTCAATGAGAAGAGAGACCGTATTGCTATGGTGGGAGACCGGCTGTACACAGATATCGCTGCGGGCAGAAATCACGGGTTAAAGAGCGTGCTCGTCCTGAGTGGTGAGGCATCGCTTGCGGATGCAGAGAGCTCTGATGTAAAACCGCATCTGATTTTTTCATCGGTGCGGGAGATGATTCCGTTTCTGCTATAATGGGGAGCTGTGGAGCTGCCGATATATCTGGGGCAAAATCCGTGCCGGAACCGGGCGGTTTCAGAACTGCCGCATGTCCGGGCAACTTCCTGTATAGAAAGGGATTGACGGTTTGCCGTGATTGACAAAAGGAGACGGATTTACATGAACATACAGGCACAAATGTGTGGAATTATTCTACTTGTGACGATGTTTCTCTTCTATAAGAGATATCAGTCACTTAAGCTGGGCACTCAGATTATGTTTCAGGTGCTCTTGTTTGGCATGCTGTTTTGCGTGATCTGCGATATGCTTTCCATCTGGGCGATTGTCAGACTGCTGCTGGACTACAGAGGGCTGGTGCTGGCGGTCTGCAAGCTGTATCTGATATCACTGGTTCTGGTAGGTCTTTTGGGACTTCTCTATGAATGCTCGGATGTGTATGAGGGACAGAAAAAATTTTTGTGGGCGGCGGCAGCCGGATGCGGGATCTGGCTGGCGGAGAGCATTGTGATTGCCTGTCTGCCAATCGGCATTTACAAGATGGGGCGCGTGGTGTATACAGCGGGGCCGGCGGTGCTTTCGACCTATGCCTTTGCGGGGGGCTTCGTTGTCTTTAATATTATCTTTACCATAGCCCACCGAAAACAGGCCAATGCCAGAAGAAGCCAGGTGATCCTGTGCTGGATGGCCATATGGTTTGGTGCGGCGTTTGTGCAGTTTTTGAACAATGAACTTCTGCTGATGGGGTATGCGGGGGCGCTTGGCATTCTGGTGATCTTTTTCCGGCTGGAAAACCCGGAGTATCTGACGGACCGGGTAACCGGCCTGTACAACCAGGAGGGGTTGCTGCTGTATGCCAGAAAGCTTTACAACAGGGAAAAGAATTTTTCCCTGCTTTCCGTCTGGTGGAATCTGGGGGTCAGCCAGGCCGACGAGGGGGAGAGAGAGCAGGCGGTGATGCTTGCCTTTGCCAGAAGACTGCCAAAACTTGACAATACCAGAGTATTTAAGATGGCTGACGATGAGGTGTGGATGGTCTTTGAGGATCAGGAGCATGTGGAGGATACCATCGAGAAGGTCAAAAGCTTTGTGGAGTATGGCAGGAGAGAACTTGGCGGTATGGCGCAGGCGACTTTCACCTACATGCCGGATGCCGCATTGGTAGGTGACTACCAGGAGATGGTTCATCTGATGCAGTACGCCAGATGGAAAAGCAGTGATCACAGCGGATCCAACTTTACGCGGGTGGATATGGATTTTGTCGAGCAGATGCGGAAAGAAAAAAGAATGGAGCAGATGCTGGAGGAGGCCATGAAGGAGGATCGGATCGAGGTATTCTATCAGCCGATTTTTTCCACTGCGGAGAAAAAGTTTGTGAGCGCGGAAGCGCTCGTGCGTATGAGGGACCGGGACGGCAATCTGGTGCCGCCGGGCGTGTTTGTCTCCGTGGCGGAGGCGAATGGCAAGATCCTGCAGCTGGGGGAAATCGTGTTTAAGAAAGTCTGCCGCTTTTTTACGAGGGAACGGTTGGAACAGTACGGGCTGCACTATGTAGAAGTCAATCTTTCCGTTGTCCAGTGCGGATACCCCGGACTGGCGGAAGAGTATATGGGGATTATGGAAAAGTACCAGATCAATCCCCAATACATCAATCTGGAGATCACAGAGTCTGCGTCTCTGGCGGCGAAGAAGACCCTTCTGGAAAATATGCACAGGCTGATGGAGTATGGCGTGCATTTTTCCCTGGATGATTTCGGCACCGGCCAGTCCAATCTGAATTATATTGTGGATATGCCGGTCAGCATTGTCAAGTTTGACCGGGAGATGAGCCAGGCCTTTTTCCGGGATGAGAAGGCAAAATATGTGTTGAATGCGGCTATGCAGATGATTCACGGCATGAAGCTTAAGATTGTGTCGGAGGGAATCGAGACGGAAGAGCAGTACCGGGCGATGGAAGAGCTTTCGATTGATTATATTCAGGGCTACTATTTCTCAAGGCCGCTTCCTGAGGCGGCATTTCTGGAATTTCTGCGGAGCAGGCAGTGATTTGGTCAATACAGCGGGCAGGGAAGAAAACTTCCCTGCCCCTTTTGCGTGAGGACCGCAAAGGTCATGTGCAAAATGCATAAACGGCCTGTATAATTTCTATGGAAAATGGCAAAAATGAAATATAAATAAAATATCCTATTGCAAAAATGGTGGTAAGGTTATATACTCAAACTTCCCACATTAAAAATGGGATTTTCTCCTTGAAAAATCAATACTTTAGCTCACAAAATAGCGCTCAGGCAGCCGCTGAACCGCACTCCAATGCTTT
>CAJTEY010000017.1 GCA_910575775.1 Lachnospiraceae bacterium
TTTTACTAACCATCCGAAGTCAGTAATCTTATTTTACTCTGAGGTATTTTTTTCTCAACCTTCTTTCTTGGAATTCCCTATACTTGAATTATACAGGAAGCTCCATTATTTTTATTTTTGCAGCCCCTCTGTCAGTCAGGGCCGCACCCGCTCCCTCGTAATAAGTTCGAGCAATTACCCCCGGCAGAGGCGCGTAGTTTTTGCGTCTCCGCTGAATACCGGGTATGGATTATTTGCTTTCAGACCGCGTATTTCTCCTTAAACGAGGCAGCCGCACTTAGCCTCTTCTGGTTGAGATTTTCAGGAACTTTGTCTATCCCCCTTGTCCTTTGTTCCTTTTACGTTAATCAGAAAGCATGCAGGAATCATAATTACTGTAATAAGCCATGCCGATAATCTGCTAACATGCATTTTTCATGTCCACCGTCATAAATTGAGGGAACCGGCCATCTGTTAATAATACGAACCAATCCTCAAAAAAGTTTCATTTCTCTTATCTACTGTGGCCACCCTTCTGTCATTTAGAACCGCCCTTGCCCCCTTATGGTAAGTTCGGGCATAATCTTCCTTACAGGTTTGCAAAGTAACTTTTATAAAAGATAAGAAGCCATTGACTGAACTGCCACACAATTAAACTAAGGCATTTAAACAATTCTTAGTGCACGGACTCGTAGTATCACTCATCCGATTCCCGGCGGACATACTCTTTCGTGGAAACTCTGCATTACTATAGTGTTTCTTTTCCAGCCGGTCAAAATCCATATGGACGGCACCTTTTGTACAACGGTTCATAAGGAAAGCCAGAAAGAGCTTTTCCTGTTTTAAGAAAAACTTCCTGTCAGCGAACCTTGCATCATAGCGGTATTTATGGGCGATGGTGCAATGATTTATGACTTTAGGGCATCCATTACAGACATAAGGAGCTTTGTCGAGGCGGCCACAGCGTTCCCTTACAAAATCAGGACAGTTCTGGTTACAGGCAGGACAGGAAGCGTTATAGAAAGTGCCCTTATGATACCAGTCACTATGACGGTGAGCCCCGATTTCTTTGGAGATGGTGATAGGGCCTTTGCACAGGTACTTGGCGATCTCTTTGAAAGCGAGGCCTTGGTTTAAGGAACGTTCAATATATCTGCAGTCATCAAGGGTAAGATGTTTCTGACTGCCTGGTATGTATCTGCTCATTGGGAACCTCCTTCTACTGCTGTCAGGAGGGCATGGAATTTAAAATTTTAATTTTTCGAAAACTCAAAGTCAAATTGTAGGTATTGCTTTTCAATTTGTTTTGGTATATAATACCGTACTGGAAACAACGTTGCTTTTTGCCACCGGGTAAAGAGATTATGCGTCAGACTTTCTATCGTTAGGTCAGAGAAGATAGAAGGTTCTGACGCTTTTGTATTTTAAGGAGATGTCTATGGAAACCAAAAAGCTACTGAAAGAATTTTCTCAATATGTAATATTAAATATATGCGGCATGATTGGCTTATCATGTTATATACTCGCTGATACCTTTTTCGTTTCAAACGGTTTAGGTCCAAATGGTCTGACCGCACTTAATTTAGCGATTCCGATATACAGCTTTGTTCACGGAAGCGGTCTGATGTTTGGAATGGGAGGTGCAACAAAATATTCCATTTACAGAGGGCAAAAAGCATACAAAAATGCAGATAAATCTTTTTCAAACACAATATATATTATGTCTGCATTGGCTGTCACTTTTATGCTGACAGGCATTTTCTTTTCCGGACAACTGACAAGATTATTAGGCGCCGATAAAAATGTCTATCATATGACAAAAACATATATACAGGTTATTTTACTTTTTGCCCCGGCATTTATGGCAAATGATGCACTGATCTGCTTTGTAAGAAATGACGGAAATCCTAAATTGTCTATGCTTGGTATGTTGACGGGAAGTTTCTCGAATATTATTTTAGATTATATATTTATTTTTCCTCTTAATATGGGGATATTCGGTGCAGTATTGGCAACGGAATCAGCACCTGTTATTAGTCTCATGATTTTATCTAAGCATTGGCTTACAAAACAAAACCAGTTTCATTTTGTGCGGATTAAGCCTTCCTTTCGATTGATAGGAAATATCATTTCGTTAGGTGTTCCGTCCTTTATCACTGAAATGGCTTCGGGAATTGTAATGATCGTTTTTAACACGATTATCCTGCACTTGCAGGGGAATATCGGTGTAGCGGCTTATGGTGTAGTTGCAAATTTATCACTTGTGGTTATTACAATTTATACCGGGATAGCACAGGGAACACAGCCCATATTAAGCAAGGTATACGGATATGGAGAGCATGAAAGTCAGAAACAGATTTTGAAATATGCCTTAAAAACCATGTTAGTTATATCACTTGGTATTTACCCGTTTTTTTTACTTACAGCCAATCCAATAGTAAGCATATTTAACAGTGAGCAAAATATGCAGTTGCAGGAAATCGCAACAGAGGGATTAAAATTGTATTTTACTGCTATTCCATTTGTTGGGTTTAATATCATTATATCTGCATATTTTGCGTCAATAGAAAAAGCCCTGCCTGCACTATTTCATACACTTCATCGCAAAGCACCTCAATGTCCTCTTTGTTGTGGCTGGCCAATAGTATCAATTTCCCCATACTCCTTTGATCCGAAAAAAATTTTCTCATTTCCGCAACGCCTTCCCTGTCGAGGCCATTCATCGGTTCATCCAAACCGTTTCCCGTCATTAGATATCCAAAGCCCAAATACCGTTATGATTCCACCTGTTTCCTTCTCCGCCTCCAAAAATGCCTGCCTCACTTCTTCCGGGGCGTGTTCCGCAATGGAATCCAAAACGCCGGAAGCTTCTCTGCCCTTTACCTCTTTGTCCGCCTCCGTGCTATTTTCCGCCCTTTCCATTACTGTCTGCGCTGTCTCCGCAAAGCTCATGCCCGTTTGCCCTGCACTTGTCATTCATGCCTCAGTATAGCCTATCAGTAGATGCATCGGTATTTTTATCCGATCTGCAATTTTCTTTGTCAATAATACGAACCAGCAGGCAAAAAAGTTTCAATATTTGTTAAGAAATCTTTATTCCACACAGTCATCATAAATAGGTCTCACACATTCCCCACATACACCTTTTCCAGATACTTCCCCGCTATCCCGGCAAGGCGGTACAACTGCTCCACGTCCGTAGCCTCCCTGTCCATCATGTGATACCGCGGAAAAAAGCGGGTGATATGGAGAGGGATTGACGGACGCAGGTCAACAATCCATTCAGCCTGCGCTTCCATGTCCTCAGGAGAATCGTTTTCGTCCGGCACAATCAGCGTCGTCAGCTCCACATGACAGCTTTCCTGCGCCCTCGCGATAAAAGCCTTAACCGTCTCCAGATTCCCGCCAAGCTTTCGGTAGTAGTCCTCACGAAATCCCTTCAAATCAATGTTCATGGCATCTATCCATGGAAGCAGCTCCTCAAGCACTTCCTGCGAGGCAGTTCCGTTTGTCACGAGCACATTTACCATCCCGTATTCCCTCACCAGCCGCGCCGTTTCACGGACAAACTCCCAGCCTACCAGCGGTTCATTGTAAGTATATGCCACACCGATGTTCCCCGCCTCTTTCCGCTCCTTCCACATAAGCGCCAGATCCGCAAGCTGTTCGGGGGAGACATGCTCTGCGTTAAGGCTCCTGTTGTCAGCCATGGAAATCTCGTGATTCTGGCAGAAAGGGCAGCGAAGGTTGCACCCATAACTTCCCACGGACAAAACCATACATCCAGGATGGAAATCATACAGAGGCTTCTTTTCAATGGGATCCAGAGCCATGGAAGTAATCCTGCCGTAATTTACACAGGCAATTTCCCCACCCTCATTTTTTCTCGCCCTGCACAGCCCCGTCTGTCCGGGTTCCAGCGCACAGTGGTGCATACACACCTGACAAATTGTTTTCATATCCCCACTCCTATGCGAAATTTAGTACTTCTTGGCGTCTCGTCCTATGGTGAGACGTCTTTAGAAGTACTTTTCGCATTTTTCACTCTATTAATAGTGCCGTATCACTTCAAACCGTTCCAGCTCCACACTCTCATGCTCTCTGATTCCCGCCTTCTGCTTCGCTATGGCGATCTGCTGCTCTACCGTGTCCACACCCTCCAGATTCGGCAGCAGCAGCCCACGCCTTCCGCCTTTTGTCACGATGACGCCGTACCGGGTCACATCCAGCTCCTCCGGCGAGGAAATCTTCTCCGTCTCCCCCAGCACATCGACGCTGATCGTCAGACGATCCACCTCCCAGTCCTCCACAGGAGAGAATCTGGTATCCTCCGAACAGGCGCTGACAGCATTGTGCATGATCTCTTCCGCAAGCGTTCCTCTGACCGCCCGGATCGTTCCAATACATCCTCTGAGCCTTCCGTCCTCTTTCATGGACACAAACGCACCCGCCCTGCTTTTGTACAATTCCTCAGGCAGCCCCTCGGGCATCTCGGGCAAAGTCCCCGTCTTCACAAACTTCTCGACAGTGTACCTCGCCAGCCTGACGTAAGCGTCTTCCCGTTCCCGCCTCGCAAGACTCTCCTTCCGCTCCTTCTCCTCATACTGCTCCAGAAAATTCCGTGTATTGTCATCGCCGCAGGGTCGATAGGTACAGACGCCATACCCCACCCCGAAAGGTCCTTCATAGGAAAACTGCTCTGCCTCCACATCGGTCCGGTCAAATGCGCCCGCCATGATGGTAAAGGAACGATGTCCGCACTCTGCCGCCTTCTCGCAGAAATCTTCCGAAAACTGAAACAGCTTCCCAAAATCGCCCCTGCCCATCACATCCATAATACGCGCATCGTAAATCGGTCCCTCCTCCTGATAACCGTATGGTCCCTCCTCCTTTAACTTATGGGACAGATCGCCGCTGGCAATCACCACCGTATTCCGCCCGAGCGTCTGTGACACCGTCTGGATGCACTGTCCCAGCCGGTAATGCGCCGCCAAAGGCAAGCCCGACAGACCGACTCTCACCAGACGGTATCCCGTCCAGTATTGATTCACAAAATATAAGGGCACCATGGTGCCATGATCCAGTTTCTTCTCCCGTTCTCCCAACGTTCCCGCCTGTAAATCCGAATCAATCGCAGCCTCACACAGCGCACGGACAAACTCCGTGTCATAGGATACTTCCATGGAAGCCTGTCCGGCGCGGAACTGCCCAAAGTCGCCCCTTGCGCCCTTCCCGGGCGAAATGTGGAAATAGTCCGCATACATGGTCTGGTGCGGGGAGAGGAGCACGATGGTCTCGGGCTGCAGACGACCGACCGCCTCCGCTGCCTTCTTGTACGCATCAATCGTCTTCTGAATTTTCTTTTCCTCACCTCTGCCCACATCAGGTATGATGAGCGGCGGGTGCGGCACCATAAATCCTGCTGAAATTCCCATGTTAATCCTCCTGATTCCGCTACAAATTCCTACCGAACATCAGACTGCCCGCAAAAATCCAATGTCCTTTGCATAACATCCTTTAAGTTCTCAATATTTTTCAAAGTATCGGCGCATTCAAGGGAGTGATTGCATCCCTCATATACTGCTATAGGAATATGATTTTTCTCCGAAAGGCGGACAATTTCCCCTGTGTCACTCCACGGATCAGCCGTTCCGATAAAAGCAATCGCGTGGTCCGGCGTAAACAGAAAAGTCTGTGCCAGAGGCGTATACAGAACGTGCCTGACACAGCTTAACCCACATTTCTTCGCATAAGATGCTGCAATGATCGTGCCGATGCTTTTGGAAACAAAAAGCACATCATCATAATCAGCCCAAACCATGTCCGCCAATTTTGCCTCCGCCTGCACAAACAGCGCCTCATACGCCTCTTTCATTTTCTCCTCATCGCCTCTGATATTTTCAGCGTGATATGTGTAACTGACATTTCTATACTCCTGATACCCCTGCTCGCAGGCAATCTTTCTGCCATAATATAACAACGGTTTGTCACAATGATATCCTATGCCCGGAAAATAGACAGCTATCTTTGCCATGATCGTTCCTTTCCATTTCCTTACTTCACAATTTTCTGTTATTATCATAGCACATTTTACGCAAATAAGTATTTATTATATTCATCATTCCTTTGCGAAACATTCCGACACCGATACCGCATCAAAAACATGCGTATAATAATCATGGCTGAGCACAGACTTGGAAAATGTCATTCTGTTTCTCACCATACTGGATATCTGGTTTACATAATCTTCCGGAATGACGGTATTTTCATCTGTCGGCGTAAAGGTATTCTTAGTTGCACTATAATGCCCCAAGTCAGTCTTCCAGTCATAATTTCCAAAAAACACAAGCGGAAGCGCATCTGAAAGCACATCCCTTCCCACATAAAGCCTGGAATCCCATTCCACGCCAAAGAGATTGCACAATGTCGGAAGTATATCTACGGAAGAGGCAGGCGCATCGACAATAGTCGGCTCACTGTCTTCAAGCGTACCACACCAGATAATCGCGCGGCTTCTGTCCCGCTCCTCATAGGTGTCCACCGAATAACCATATAATTCAGATAAATACGGCATATTTCCCAGGGAAGCATCCGAATCCAGCCCGTAGGGAAAATGATCCGGCGCAATACAGATGACCGTGTCATCTGCAATCCCTTTTTCTTCCAGAGTCTCCACGAGATAAGCCACTGCCTTTTCAAGCTCAAGATTCGCCGCAATATAGGCGCGTACAGGCTCCGTGTAGGAAAGATTTCTCTCCTCGCACCACGCGTCTACGGTATCTTTATTTTCCCTTGACATGGCGTTGTTGCCAAAATCGTACACACTGTGACCGCTTACCGTCATGTAATACGCATTAAAAGGCTGCCTGTCAATGTACATTGGCAGGGTTTCCTGCATCAATTCCAAATCGCTTGCCGGCCATTTAGGGCTGATCAGCTCCTCAAGACCGTTTCCCACGCCCATATATCCCCCGCTGTAGCCCAGCTTTGTATGCGTCTCATGCCGGTCGTAGTAAGTGTAGGTGCTGTTGTGGAAAGCCATACCGAAATATCCCTTCTCATTTAAAAGCGCACCTATATTCGTATGCGTTCCATTCTGCGTAATCTCCTTAATAGAGCTTCCGCCGGAAGTCGGAATCAAACCAAATAAAAGCTGATATTCGCCTCCCGTTGTTCCGGCAATGGACTGCTGGTAATAATCATTGAAATTAATTCCCTTTGTGGAAAGCCTGTAAAGTGTCGGTGTGAGCTCCGGGTCGATGAGAAAACCCGAAAATGCTTCCGCACAGATCAAAATCAGATTTTTTCCCTCAAAAGCTCCCGTATAGGCATTTTGGCTTGACGGGGTGAGCGAGGAAACATAAGCGTCAATATCGGCACAGTTCCCATTTGCGGCAGCAAGTGCCGCGAAATCAACGGAAGACACACTCTGCCCGTATACAGCCGGCGCTGCCTCCTTATCCTCCTGCGCGGTTTTCTTGCTTTGGGCGGAAGTCTCCTCCTGCAGCGTTGCCACCTTCTGAGCGCTGGCCGCCTCCTTTGCCTGTACGACGATCTTCCCGCCGGATATGATTTCCTCCCTGCCGCTTACACGGATGTCTTCCGAAGATGTATTGACCGCGCCCTGCGCAAGTTCCGTCCCCGTGCTTTCAAAGGCATGGGCAGACGTTTTGGATGAAACAAGATTACGGATATCCAGACACAGCCCCTCACCCAGCCCAAACTGCATGACTGCCGACTCAAAATTATATTGATTTGTATAAATGTCCTTGTGCAGACCGCAGCATAAAATAAGAAACAAAGCCGCTCCATAACAGACAGCTCCCCCAGCCAAATGTGCCGGCAAAAGATAAACGTTCCGCCCTGTACGTCCCCGCCAGATGCCCTTTTGGGGTAACCGCTCTGTTATCTTTTTTCCCAGTACAAACCACAAGACGAGCGGCAGCAAAAGAAGTGCAATATGGCTGATTCCGTCAAAGCAGAAGATCAGCCGCCTGATATCTGCGCCAAATCCGCCCAGTGCGTCAGTTGCGGCATTCAATATGGTATTTATGTCATATGCCACCTTAAACTGTCTGTATACCAGAAATTCCACAATGAAAACGAGAGATAAAAATCCCAGACAGCATGGTGCCAGAACCTGCACTGCTTTTTTCGGCAGCAGCGAAATAATACCTGAAACAATCAGCCCCACACAGAGTGAGAATAAAGCCAGGAATACAAATGAACTTCCGGTGTGCAATGTTTCCACTGACAGCTTGAAAACAATCTCCATGTAAAAACACGAAAGAGACAAAAAGGCGGCCAGCCGTATAGAACCGCACGGTAAAAAGTCTTTCGCATTCGCTGCAGCGGATTTCCTTTTGACAGCCTGTACTGCTCCCTCTGACCGCTTCTGTGCCGGCTGTGCTTTAGATGCCTGCACCGGCTGTACTACAGATGCCTGTACGGATTGTACCTTCTGCTTCCACTTTTGATTCTTTTTCCTTTTTCTTTTCTTCTTTTGTGAACTCATAATGTCCTGTCATTGCAAGCGCTCTGACTTGCGTCCCCCTTTTACCCAATCAAGGTTTATCGCAAAACCTCTTCTTTTCCATTCCCCACACCCTCCTTTTACACTGCTATTTTACATGCCAAATGCATCGTTTTTGCATCATTTTTGCATCTATTTTCACAAACAAAAAACTTATCCTCTGCCACAAATCATCCTTGCATATTTATTCTCTGAGTCTTCAATGACTTGTATCTTCCCCTGCTCAATATAATATTCAATCCTTCCGGCGTACCACCAATCCCCCACACCAAGCTGTGAATGACCGATTATATCACCAATCAGTCTGGCTTCTTTTACGGGAACATCTTTTAGCCATTTCCATATCAGAAAATCATAGAAATCCTCTTGGACACTGAGAACCCGATTATTGACCACCGCACGGAGAGGGCTGTTTTCTTCAACCAGAACACCCCATAGCATAGCATACATATGAACTTCTTCTTTTGAAAGCGGCTTCTCATAGGGTAAAAAAGCGGCAAACTCCTCTGCCGAAACCTCACCCCAGCTATGATAGGAGACAATACTTTTATCCCGGACCACATAATCCGGAATCTTAACCGTCGATATCCGATTGTTATACCCCTGCAATATCCGGCACAGACTGTATAGACCGCATCTGGAATAAGGGGCATCGCTATACCATATTCTGACAGATTCCCCGTCATCCAGAAAATCCTTTAATCGCAGCAATTCTTTTGTATAAAAATCTCCGGCGCTTTTTAGCTCAGCCCCTATCGCCTCATCCTGCGCCCATTGATCCTGTGCATACATGGAACAGATCAGTTCCCTGCGGTATGGGCTGTCCATCGGTTCCCTGATATTGCCTATATCCATGATAAATCCAAGACAAATGACTTCTTCCGACGTTCCTTCTATCCAGCCGCTGAAAGGTTTTTGTGGCGGTGCTTTTTTCCCTGCCATCCAGACGGAAGTCGGTCCATTGACTGTTCCAACAATTATTTTATTCTTTGCCACTTTCATAGAAGCGGCTTCACTCTCGCCAAACAGGACTTCGATCATAGCAGTCAAATCTCCTTTGTTCAAATTTACAGTGCTTCTGCCACAGCGACAATTTTACTGCTGCCGGAACTGTTTCCGCACGATTTTTATGATACGATCCATATCTTCTTTTGTATTTTTAATATCACTCGGCAGGCAAAGCCCTCTGTTAAAAATATCTTCACCTACGCTCATACCGTCCTCTACCTGAATAAAATCGTATTCTTCAAATACAGGCTGCAAATGCATCGGCTTCCATATCGGTCTTGTTTCAATATTCTCAGCCTCTAGGACATCCATAACCTGCGTAGGTGTCACATCGCTGTCAGAGGAAATCGTCATACAGGAAAGCCAGTTATTATCAATACCTTCCCTATTTAATGGATTCATTTCTATCTCTTCTATATCCGAAAAGGCTTCTTTATACGCTTTATAAATTTCGTATTTCTTCTGTATATGCTCCTCGATATGCTGCATTTGACCGCATCCGATCCCGGCAACAATATTTGACATCCTATAATTATAGCCGATTGTGGAGTGCTGATAATGCCTGGCAGGATCACGAGCCTGTCTGGATAAAAACCGGGCTTTCTCTACAGCCTTTTCCTGCCGGGCAACAAGAATACCTCCACCCGAAGTTGTGATAATCTTGTTTCCGTTAAATGAGTAAATTCCATAATCCCCGAAAGTACCTGTCATTTTCCCTTTATATGTCGTACCTAACGATTCAGCCGCGTCCTCAATCAAGGGAACATTATGTTCCTTACAAAGAGCGCATATTTCATCCATATTCGCTGATGTGCCGTACAAATGCACTGCCATGACAGCCTTTGGGCGCGGATATTTTTCAAACGCTTTCCTTAATGCTGCGGCATCCATATTCCATGTATCACGCTCTGAATCAATAAAAACGGGAACTGCTTTCTCATATCTGACTGGATTAACACTTGCTGCAAAAGTCAGGGAAGGGATAAACACAACATCATTTTCTTTCACTCCCGCTAAAACCACCGACAAATGCAATGCCGCTGTTCCGGACGAAAGCGCAGCGGAAGAAGATGCTCCAACATAGGCTGCCACTTTATCCTCAAACTCATCTACATTCGGTCCCAAAGGTGAAATCCAGTTTGTTTCAAATGCTTTCTGAATATACTGCTGCTCCTCCGTATGCATGGTAGGAGTAGCTAACAGAATTTTCTTCATCACTCTGCCTCCTCTATATAGCAATAATCATGTACCTTTTCAAAACTCCAGTTTTCATCATCCGGGTATTTTACTGTAACACCAAGACCTGCCTGTAATTCCCTATGTTTACCACACCCCTTTCGCTACTTCAACATGCTATATACACACTCTAATAACGTTAAAGCAAGAATCATATTAATTATCCTGTAGTATTTTTGATATGCGCTCTGTATCAGTACCCCATTCCAACCCAAGTAAGCGTTGCAATCGTTCCAATCGTAGCTATAATAATCTCAAACAAGAGCAAAACCCATAAAGAGGCGCTATAATCCGTGATATACCCTGTTAATGCCGTAATTCCGAATAAATAGATTTTTACATTGACAAACTGCAATAAAAAACCTTTTAGAAATGACGCCGACTTTTCTACAGCGATTGTAGTTGGTTTGCTTATCGCAATATGAATTGCCAGCCATAAAATATAGGCAGCGCCTAAGTATTTCATAATGCCAAGCACATCCGGTAAAAAAGTGCTTACCCCAAACACGAAAATAGCACATATTACCTGAACAACATAATACCCTGCAAATATCCCCCAATAGAGCGGTCTCCCTTTTTTGTATCCATAGTTCGTTACCGTATTTAACGCCAGTATATTTCCCGGTCCCGGCGTAAAAGCATTGATAACAGAATAAATAAAAAAATTACCCAATACATAACTCGGCATTTTTATGCCTCCTTTCCGCTTCTATAGCTTAACACGAAATGCCATGTAATAGGTAATATCTGTTTTATATGCTGTTACATAGGTTGAGCCTATGTTTCATTTATGTCTGGTATTGTTTCAAAGCCTCAACATAAATCTCCCCTAACTCTGATAGTTCTTTATCCTTGTTCAGTATGTATCCAATATGCATCACCTCATCTTCCTCCAAAGGAATCGAAACGATAGAATCCCCTTGCAGGTATTTAGGGAAAATACCACTTGAAATCGTATAACCATCCAACCCAATCATTAGATTTACAATAGCCGCACGGTCACTCACCTTAATACTTTTCTCGGCAGGTTCATTGCTGAAAAGCTCTTCCGAAAAATTGGAAGATTCATACGTTCCCTGCACAAAACTAAGACGGGGATATGGTTTCAGATCATCCAGCCTGACAGATTTGCATTTTGCCAACGGGTGGTCTTTGCCTATAAAAATATGGGGCGTTGCAATAAACAACTCAAAAAAATTCAGATTGTATTCTTCAAACAACTTTCTCAGCACATTTTCATTGCTGTTACAAAGATACAGGATTCCTAAGTCACTGAACCTGTTCCGCACATCTTCCACAATCTGATGCGTCTGTGTTTCATTCAGTATAAACTCAAATCTTTCCTGTCCAAAACGCTGTATCAATTCCACAAACGCATTTGTGGTAAAGGTGTAGTGCTGCGTGGAAACACAAAATCTCTGTTTTGCAGGTTTTTTATCAATATATTTTGATTCCAGAAGTTCCATCTGCTGAACTACCTGCCTTGCATATCCTAAAAATTCCATGCCTTCCTTTGTCAGCGCCACTCCCGCTCTGCATCGGCTGAAAATTGTGATTCCAGCTTCCTTTCTAAGATTTCATCTTTTGAACACCCTGTAAGTATCAAACTAAATATCAAAACACTTATTGAAAGGAAATGGAAACGTATTCTCTTATAGCACATGTCATCAGCCTTTCTATTTTTAATTCCAAACCTATAACCGCCCTTATTCACCCGTTGGTGCTGTATAGTTGCTCTGCACAGCGGCAGGAAGTTCATCATATTGCACCTCTTTCCATTCAAGAACACCCCGGATCGGCATTACCGTTAAACGGATAAAAGCTCCCTCTTTCAATTCCTTTGATGTTCCGAATGTAATGTCTTTTCCTTTTCCATTCTCATCGTAAGAAAATAAAGTGTATGAGTAATCCATACTTCCACTAAAGTTAATTACACCGCCTTTTGATTCGGTCTGTTCTATTTTACTGTTATCAATCTGTGAATAGTAGTATGTGCTGCCACTTCCCGAAAGGAACCACATACAAAAACCAATAAAGCCTACAATAAGTATTACAACTGCTGCAATCCCGATAGTCAATTTACTCTTCATTCCTATAACCTCCCTTACCAGCCTTTTTTTGTTATTGTTTTTTTGTGCTTTTTTGCTGCCATGACTGGCACGTTTCCTTTTGCAGTAAATACGAAAACAGCAGTAATCATCAGTACGGAAATCATACTAAACAGACAGATTAACACATTCCAATGTACAGCCGGATCGTAGCTTCGGTAGCTGATCAAGCCTAAACTTGCAGTAACAGGATAAATATTTGCTAACGCAGCATTTCCAGAAGCAAACATACCGCCATAGCCATAAACAAAAGCAATAATTGTTCCAAGCATATGTCCGTTTGATATACGGGCAGCAAATACAATTACAGGCATGACCGCAAAATACAAAAACAGACAGTTTAGAACGATCTGAATAAATGTCTGCAATACTGATGTTACAGACATTCCCGGAAATCCCATTACCAAATTGGCAATTACCGTGAATGTTGCACTTATCAGCCCAAAAAACAAAGAAAGCAGCGCACATACAAGCAGTTTCCCCCACAACAGGCTGCTATAAGGAACAGGAATAGTCATAATACTTTTCAGCGTATCGTCTTTTCCCTCCCTTGCTATGATATATCCGGCAATGAGGGCAATGCACATGGGGAAAATCGTTGTGGCATTATTTTTGATTACCTGTTCTGTAAAAAAGGCAAATGTCCAGACCGTTCCGTCCAATGCTGTTGTGGAAAAAAGCGTTAAAACGACGGAGAGCAGCATCAGGAAAACACCTGCCCATATCATATGATACCGCTTTAATTTCCATATTTCGGTCTTAACCATGCGAAACATATCATTCGTCCCCTCTCTTTTTATACATATAATCAATCACTATAACGGAAAGCAAAGCGATAACGGCTAAAATAGTGATTGTCTGAAATGTAGTCGGAATTAAATTTTCCAACATCCCCACACCGTCCATAGTGCCATGCGCGGTTAAATTTCCTGCGCTCCACAGGGTTGTAAGCGGAATTGGCATCAGCCAGCACATCGCTTTAGGCAGTGCACCAAAAGATGATTCGGCTGTCATACTTAAAACACTGTAAAAAACACACAATAAAACAGAAAATATATAATTCTTGCTAAAGAAAACAACAAGGACGATTAACGGCAGCGTCCCGGCTGTAATAAAAATTCCCATTTCCAACGCAAAAAATAATCTATAAGCAATACTGTTTACTTCTGCAATCAGCCCGCCGCACAGGATTGTTATAAGAGCTGATGTCAAACTAAAAACAATCCCAAAAAAGAACAGGACAATAATCTTTGCCAAAATCATCTGTGTGCCTGTTATGGGAATTGTGCGCAGATTTTTGAAAGTATCATTATCCCGTTCCATAAAAAAGAGCATGGCTGCAATCACCCCGATCATGCACGGTAAAAGCAATTCTACCCCATAGCCCATAACCGACTGAAAGTAATCATTGAAAATCGCTATCTTACTGTCATATCGTTCTGCTGTCTGCGGCATTGTCATCAATACGGTTAGCGGCACGGGAAATAAAAACGCAGAAAGAACAACCAGCCATATAAATTTTTTGCGCTTTAATTTTGCAAATTCGCATATAACCAGTTTAAGCAATCCCCTCACCCCCTGTTACACGTTTGAAGTAATCTTCAAGGCTTTCTTCTAAAGTTGCGGCTTCCGATACTTCTAAACCGTTTTCCACAAAAGCAGTAACAATTCTTCCTATTGGTAAATCAAGATTATGCACCTGTATATTGTGGTCGTCCTGTATGGTAAACCGGCTCTCATGGAAGATACGTTCTAAAATTCTTGCCGCCTGTGCCGTATCAGAAACAATAAACCGGATATGCTTGCTGCTCTTTGCTTCCAGTTCTGCAAGACTTTCTTCTTCCAGCAATGTACCGTGGTCGATAATGCCTATATCGTCTGCCAAAAGTGCAATCTCGGAAAGGATATGGCTGGAAATCAATATTGTTTTTCCACGCTCATTGCAGAGACCACGGATAAAGGAACGGACTTCTGCAATTCCAATCGGGTCAAGACCGTTGATTGGTTCGTCTAAAATCAAAAGCTCCGGGTCGTGCATAATAGCAAGGGCAATCGCCAGCCGCTGCTTCATACCAAGTGAATATTGGGAAAACAGCTTTTTATCTTTGTAAGGCAGACCAACTAAATTGAGTGCGTTTTTAATTGCGTCGCGGTTCGGCACTCCCCGCAGAGTAGCAAAAATGCGCAGATTCTCGGTGGCTGTGAGATTAGGATAGAAGCCGGGAGATTCAATCAGACTGCCAATACGGGGTAACAGCCTTTTTTCATTTGCCTGTAAGGGCTTCCCCCAAATAGTTACTTCCCCGGAAGTCGGCTGTGTAAGTCCAAGCAGCATCTTCATGGTCGTTGTCTTTCCGGCTCCATTTCTGCCAAGCAGACCATAGATACGCCCTTTTTGAACATGAATGTTCAGATTGGCAACACTTTTTTGTGTTCCGTATTGCTTTGTAAGATTTTTCGCTTCAATTACATATTTGCTCATTGCGAAACCTCCTTTTCATGTCTACCATTCTACCACGCCAACCTTGCATTAACCTTGCACCAATCTTGCATTAACCTTGCAATTTGCAAAAGGCAGATTTTTACAAATAATTACTCCCGCCATAAGGGGGGGGGCGGGAGCTGATTAGTCTATCAAAGGGAAAAACAAGGTGAAAATTGTTCCTTTTCCCGGTGTGCTGTCTGCCGTTATTGTTCCGTTTAATTTTTCAACAAGCTCATGTACGATAGACAGACCAAGACCGCTGCCTTTTTCAGACCGTCCTTTATCGCATTTATACAGCCGATCAAATATATGCTTTAAGTCCTCCTTGTCAATCCCTATTCCATTATCAGACAGGAGAATTTTTATATTCCCGTTCTGTTCCGATAAAGCGATTTCAATTTTATCTGCATGGCTATGGGAGATTACATTTTGTATCAGGTTGTTTAATATCCGCATATATCCGTCCGGGTCAATCTGCACCCGGAAAGGCTGTTCTGGAATGTCAATCGTGAAACCTACCTGTGTATCTTCAAATATCGGTATCCAGTCAATTAGTATATTCCGTGTCAGCTCTGTTAAATCAATCTCCGCTATGTTCATGGAAAATTCATCAGAACCTAACTTAAACCAATCAAAAAGCACGTCTATATATTCTTTCAAGTCATGCGCTTTCCGGCGGGCAGTTTCTATATAGTCGTCACGTTCTTTTCCGTCTACAATCCCTTTGTGTGCAGCGTCCAAATACCCAATCAGTGTGGTAAGCGGTGTCCTTACATCATGGGAAAGGCTCGTCATAAGCTGCCTGTTTGTTTCGTCCGTCTGGTGACAGGCAGAAAGCCTTTTTTCATAAGACAGGATAATATCGTTGATTGCATAAGCAAGAGGGGCAACAAGCTCATGTGTTTCTGCTAAAATACGCCTGTTTCCATTCCCGTTTTTTATATCTTCCAAAGCGTCAGATATTTCCGAAATCTGCTTTTTTACACGTCGGACGGTCAGCGCAGAACTGCAAACAGAAAAAAGGACAATCACAATTCCAATCACAATGACAGCTTCTGTAAACAACGGTCATACCTCCTTACTGAAACGATAGCCAATCCCTTTTACCGTCTGTATATATTTAGGGCTGCCGGGATTTTCTTCTATTTTTTTCCGCAAACGGCTGATGATTGCCATAATATTACTATCATCATACACATATTCCTCGCCCCATACTTTTTCATATATTTGCTGTTTTGTCAGTATTTTTCCTTGATTTTTAGCAAGGAACAGAAGAAGATCAAATTCTTTCGGGGGAAGTTCATATTCTCCATTTATTGTGACAATGGAACGGCTATTAAAATCTATCGTCAACCCGTCAAACTCAAATTTCTGTGTCTGTCCGTCTTTTGGGTTGAAACGGGTATAGCGTCTAATCAATGAAACAATACGGGCAACCAGCTCGTCCATATCAAAAGGTTTTGTTAAATAATCATCGGCTCCCGCCCGCAAGCCACGCACTTTTGAAGCACTGTCATTTTTTGATGTAAACATTAAAATAGGCAGACTGCTTTCCTGTCTAATCTGTTCTAATGTTTCAAAGCCATCGAAACCGGGCATCATTACGTCCAGTATGACAAGCTGGTATTCCTTTTCTTTTAGTTGCAGCAAGCCGGATTTCCCGGAATAGCAGCAGTCAGCTTCTATATTCTCTTGTAAAATACTTTGTTTAATCAATGCACAAAGCTCTTTATCATCATCAATAATTAAAACTTTATTCATGTTTTTTCTTCCTTTCTGCTTTCAACCGGGCATCTGTTGGTTTTTCAGCGTCTTTTGGTATCAGCCATAGCCGACTAAATTTTGCTACACCCGGTATGCGGTTTTCCTCACATAGCTTTTGCACCCGTCTTTCTGAAATGCCCCATTTCTTCGCCGCTTCCGGGGCAGAAATAAACTCTAACATTTTCGGTCTCCCTCGCTTTCCTAAGTTCTATCACTATAATTATATACGGTTGGCCGAATAAATTCAAGAAATTAAATAATGCTTGGCATTTTAATCGTCTTGTGCGGTGCTGCCGGTAGTGAGAGAACTATCAAGAGGGTTTGGGATATTTCCCAATTTGACTGGTTATTAAAATAGGAAACGAAAATCTATGATGGAGCCTGCGCTGGTCATTCGCGGGTATATATGGTAGCCATAACACCACTCTATATCTGCTAATACCCGCGCTTTAATTATATAACCAACCTATTACTACCACGATATGCAATTACTGTGGAGAGCACATGACCTTCTCCATCTCCATCCGCGCCCTGATCCCATCCTCCATTCCGAATCGATAAGCTACTGCGCCATATGCCGCACCACATTCATTATATGCCGTAATGACACGGTCAACGGCTTTTTTCTGCTCAGACGTAAGGTTCAGGCTGTCCATAATGTCCGATGCCGACTGTTCTTCTGCCAATGCCTCCTGATAAGATTTATCCCTTTTTAAGAGTTCGTCCAGATCTTTCACTGTCCTGTGTGCCGCTATGATCTCCAACAATCCATTTTTCCTCATTCATGTCACCTCATTTGCAGATATTAAAAGAGCAGGGCATCTTATCAATGCTAAGACTTCCTGCTCCCATACCTTTTTTCATATTATTTTTTCGGGCTCACCTCATAGTAATTTCATAAATCCATCAGGCTCGACTACCTTAACCCTCGACTGCTTAAAATCAGCCGGATTCCGCGTAACAATGTAATCCACAGTTTCCGCTACTGCACACTCTTCCTGCAGGTAATCCTCAAAGTCCAAAAACTGCTCATTATCAATAGCCGACATGATCTTCTCCGCGTTCAAATCCGATATCCGAAATATTTCACAGAGATTTCTGATAAACTTCCGCCTCTCTTTCTGAGAATAGTCCTTACGCAGCACATAAAATATATCAGGGATGCTGTGTGCCGCCAGATATCCCGTAATCTCCCGATCCGCACACTTTGTCATAATGATCTGGGCTGCCTTGATATGTGGCTCTCTCTTTAAAAGAACATCCAGTATGATATTTGTATCAGCCAAGATTCTCATACTTTTCTGCCCTCGCTTCCTCCAGTTCCTTTTTAGGATCAAAGTCATCCGGCAACCGCTTCTCCATACTCAAGATTTCCGCAAGCGCGCTTTTTTCCCTTTTTCTATCTGCATCCTTGTCAACAGACATTGCTTCCAGATTTTGTAGGATATTGATTACATACGTCATATTGTCTTCCGGCATACGCCGTATCATCTCCACCGCTTTTTCTTTCATCAGAGTCATGTCACAGTCATCCTTTCTTTGTCCGAAGACTTGCTTATGTGTTTATGGTAGCACAAAGCAGCCATTCATACAATGAGATTCCTTCGCACTGGCTAATACAGTTTGATATTGTCAGTTTATCTCCTGCCGCCTTTTTATTTTTCCCATTCCTACACCATAAATATCCGTTATCATGCAACGATCTTCAACGCTTCTTCATCCCTGCTGTACATGTATACGTGATAAGACAGCCGCTCTTCAATATCTACCTGTGTATCATTAATCTCCCGCACCATTTCCTTTAGCATTCCATACTCCTTTTCATCCTTTGGCGGCAACACAATTGTCTCATGTATAGAACCCGGAAGTATAATAAATCTGTCCCCCACCTCATCCGCAATCATCCGCAGGGTTTTCTTATCCAGAATCTCTGCTGCCCCAAAGCGTTTGCGGCAGTTTTTCAGTATGTACATGCTTATATCCCTTTGATATCCTCCTATATATAGATCAAAAATCTTTTATAAGGAGTGAATGATAAATGCTACGATCATCTTTAGGTTGCCATACAATGACATTAGATATGTCTTTGACAGAATCAGACACATACAAATTATTATCGGATTTTATAGAGTATAGTAAAACTACCGCACTTAAAATGTATCGATTAAAAGAAGGTAACTACATAACGTACTTTCCCTCTCCAAGCTATCTTCCCATAGATTTCAAAATCTATTTTGATGGCAAGGATAAGGGTATTCACTGGCACATCTACAGTGATGATCGTTATTCTGGCATGGTATACATTATTAAAGCAACAATAAATCCAAAAATTCTTATCGGTATCATTGATTATCTGACAGCAGCCACTTATAGCGATATGAACATTGCAATAGTTAATTTTGAATCCAAAAAAATCTCATCACTTTTAGGAACATTTAATGATTATAAAATCAAGCGGGTGGATTATTGCATTAATATCTGTTTAAATGATTTTATTCCCGCATATGATCCTGCACTAATAATGAATCTTATCAAGAGAAGCGATATACCACAACATTACGAAGAATGGATGGTGTATGATTACGATTCACACAGAAAGAAAAGCCGACCTGAAAGTTTTTACCTGTACAGTAAATCTGTCAATATAAATTGTTACAGCAAATATCTACAATTACTAAATCGCTCACAAGAAAACGTTGAAAAAAGATATGCTCCAATTTCCCCAGAAATTATTGATGCCTCTCGCAACATCATCCGTTTTGAGGTGCAATGTAAATACCATAAAACTTATTCCCTTTCACAGCAAGTTGAAAATTTAGAAAATAACAGCCTCAATAAATATAAAAGTCTTCTCCATCCTGTCAAATGTATTGAAATTGTCAGCAGTTATTACAAAAAAATAATCGAAAAAGGCGATTGGTATACCCTGCCGGAAGCTGTCCGTATCATACAGTCAAAAAATTTCAACAGCCAAAAGGAACAGCGTTTGATCAGCGCAGTAAAAGATGTCAGCCAGTGCCGCAGTCTGGCTAAGGCAAAAGCCTCCTGTCAAGATAAAGAACTGATCGCTTTTAAGAATACCCTCAAAGAATTAGCCGTTCTCAATATCAATCCTGTTACGATTCCCAGAGAATGGAATATTAAACATATACCAAATTTTCTAAGAGCTTATTTTACAGAAGTAATGAAGGAATTTTCAGAATTTAGTAATCTGGATGTGAATTTATGTACGGCACAGGGATATCTGGATTATTGTAAAATATTCAAATGTCCCCCTATATAATATTTTCGGTCCCCTTAAATTGAGGTAGAACAATGACTCCACAGATATCCAGATACTGCTGATTTCACAAATGGCGCAAGACTGAACCCTCTTGCGCCAAACGTGAGTTACTCTTCCTTCCATTTTCTCTGACCACTATCTCGCTATTTTTATAAAATTGTCTTCGTACACGTTTCTACTATAAATTAATGGTCGTCTGCATTCTTTAATAGCAAATCTATCTCTTCCAGACTCATATCCGGCTGTTCCTGTTTTTCCTTGGTATAATCCCCATATCCCATATCATACTGCTGCATAAATTTTACCATTCCGACAGGTCCCAGTGCCTCCTGCAGCGCTTTCACTCCTGCATTCCTCACATCAATCGGACTGCTTAAATTAACATCTACCATTCAGATTACCTCCCATGCAAACCTAAGTGGGTTGATTACCCTCGTTCCCAGCTTCAATTTTTCTGCCATTTTTTCAAGTTTATTGTCAGTAGTTAGAAATACATCTGCATTAACTTCTTCCGCAGATGCAATGTGCAGGCTGTCAAACGCCCGTATCCTTGAAACTGACATGATTTCTGCAGACCGTTTCTTGATATTTTCTGTATATGGTATATGCATACCCGCCACGCGATACAGATCAAATACTTTCTGTTTCTTATTTTCATCCTGCATACGGTTCATCTCAAGTTCCAGTACTTCGCTTCCGGCTATAACCACCTGTTTCATCTGTCCCATTTTTAGGACTGTCAAAATAACTTCACTTTCCAAGTGGATACGCTCTTGTGTCTGGTCATCAAATGGTCTGTTATAGCAGCAATTGTCCAGATAAATTATCATCTACGGCATCCTCCTGCTTCTTTTCTTTCTTTTTACATTGTACTTTATTTCAGGTATTTATTCAATCACTCTTATTTTTAACATGCATCAGCTTTTAATTTTAAACAATATATTTGCTGTGGTATCAGATGGTATAATGACATACATGCCACCCTTGCTATTGCTTATGTGTTAATATCGAGTTCATAAGATAATGAAGGGAACAATAAGTCGCACAATATATCAATACTTTAGGAAGCGCATAATCTCTTCCATCTCCATCCGCACCCTAATCCCATCCTCCATTCCGAATCGGTAAGCCACAGCGCCATATGCCGCGCCACACTCATTATATGCTGTAATAACACGGTCAACCGCTTTTTTCTGCTCAGACGTAAAATTCAGGCTGTCCATTATGTCTGATGCTGACCGTTCTTCTTCCAACGCATTCTGATAATATTTATCTCTTTTTACACCACTTTACAACTTTTAGACAAAAAGTGTTGCCTGCAGTGTTATATTGAAAGATACAGCACTGTGAGGATTGTTATGATAGCAGGTATCAAACTTTGGTCGGTGGGATACCTGCTATTCTAGTAACTTTGATATGATAACACAAGAAGGTACTGGTTCAAACACTCTGCTGTAAAATACATCAGAATATATGAGCCAGTACCTTCATTTAATTATGGGTCGGATAGACCCTGTTGAGTGCATTGGAGTTTCTCAGCAGAGAAACGGAAATGTGCTCAACGTTAAACCACCCGCTATGCGGGTGCGCGACGATTGTTATACAAAAATCACCTTTCCATTATAATAGGGGTGTTCAGGCCACTATTATAATGGAAAGGTGATTTTATGGCAAAGCAAACAAATTCGCTCGCACATACGAAGTGGATGTGTAAATATCACATCATCTTCACCCCAAAGTATAGACGAAAAATTGTCTATAATCAATATAAAACAGATTTGCGTGATATTTTAAAGCAGTTGTGCAGTTACAAGGGAGTGGAGATCATAGAAGGGCATCTTATGCCTGGCCATGTGCATATGCTTGTAAGTATACCACCGAAGATAAGTGTTTCATCATTTATGGGATATCTGAAGGGAAAAAGCGCCCTGATGATGTTTGACAGGCATGCAAACCTGAAGTATTAGTTTGGAAACCGTCACTTTTGGTCAGAAGGGTATTATGTTAGTACCGTAGGATTGAATGAAGCTACGATAAAGAAGTATATTCAGGATCAGGAGAGAGCGGATATCATGCAGGATAAGCTCAGCGTGAAAGAATAGGAAGACCCTTTTAAGGGTCAGGGCTGAGTAGTACAAACGCCCCTTTAGGGGCAGCAACGAGTCAAAAGCAATGTGGCTTGAACGGAGCCGTGGGAAGACTGCAATGGGCAGGCTTCCCACGGTTTTAAAGAGAAAGCCAGCGTCTTGAGACGTAGCCAAGTAGGGCGGGCTTAGAGCCCGCGTCCCTAGCCACCCGTTTTACGGGTGGGGGCGACTTGACGAGTATCAGAAAGATCTGGAGCACCTAGGGTGCTGGATAACATATATTTACGCATGAGCAGATAGCATCTGTGATCAAAGCCGCTGATGAAACAGAAACTACACCAATCGGCTATGTAAAAGTCTATTCTGTTTTTATCTGCTCTTATATGATAAGGCTTTCCTTATTCTTTCTGTATCCCATTTTTCTGGAAACAACACCGCCATAATATGAAACGCATCTATCAGTCATGCAATATACGCATGAGTTCCGTATTTAAAATCCTGCTTATCCCTGCAATCTAAAAGGCGTTGGCAAACAGCCCTCTGTTTCTCCGTTAAATCAAGCTGATTAAAAGCATCCTCTGCACTCCCCTCATTATTACTGTCCTTTTGATAACTCGCATCAGCTTGTAACAGTTTCAAGACAGATTCGTCTTTCAATTTCTCTACCGCTATCTTCACCAGTTCCTTAAATTCCTTATCGCACATCACTTCCTCCTGCCAGTTCTACTCTTAACTTTTTTACAGGTGCATGGATAACTTTAAAAATAAGTTCATCAACACAATCTGTATATCTGCCCTGCTGAATGAGCTGATTTTTCAGTTCCACAAGGCTATGTAATAAAATGCTCCGTTCCTCACTATCCACATATAAATGATTTTTCTTTTCTCTCATAATCAGCACCAACCTTTTTTGATTTCATTATATAGAGAAATGCCAAACCAATCAAAGGTGCGATTCAGACAATAAAATAAGCGTACCACTATTTCTAATGATACGCCTATCATAATTCGTTCTCTAATCAAGGTCGATATAAACGGTTACATTCGTTTCTCTCCATTGATTTTTCCTTACATACTGTCCGTTAGCCTTTCGGTAAGCTGCCGCCTGCTCGAAAGATAGCGGTAATTCAAAGGAAAGAGAACTCCTACCTACTTTGTATAGCCGCCTGCGCAGCCGCGAGCCGGGCTATCGGCACTCTAAACGGTGAGCAGGAAACATAGGTCAGTCCCACCTTATGGCAGAACTCCACGGAGGACGGATCACCGCCGTGCTCGCCGCAGATACCCAGCTTGATGTCAGGTCTGGTTGTACGTCCCTTCTCCGCCGCCATCTGTACAAGCTGTCCCACGCCGCTCTGATCCAGTCTTGCGAAGGGATCAGACTCGTAAATCTTATTCTTATAGTAATCGCTTAAGAACTTGCCTGCATCGTCACGGGAGAAGCCGAAGGTCATCTGGGTCAGATCGTTGGTACCGAAGGAGAAGAACTCTGCCTCCTCAGCGATCTCGTTTGCCAGAAGCGCCGCACGGGGAATCTCAATCATTGTGCCGATGTGGTACTGGATGTCGGAATTTTTCTCTTTCTTCACGGCCTCAGCCACTTCTACAACCACATCCTTGACGAACTTAAGCTCTCTCTTCTCGCCTACTAAGGGAATCATAATCTCAGGTACGACATCATATCCTTTCTCATTCTTCACCTCAATTGCAGCCTCCATCACGGCTCTGGTCTGCATCCTTGCGATTTCGGGATAGGTAACCGCCAGACGGCATCCTCTGTGTCCCATCATGGGGTTAAATTCGTGGAGGGAATCGCAGATCTCCTGCACTTCCTCTGCCGTCATCATCATCTCAACCGCCAGATCGTCGATGTCCGCCTGCTCGGTAGGCACAAACTCATGTAACGGCGGGTCGAGAAAACGGATGGTCACAGGTCTGCCTTCCATCACCTCATACAACGCCTTAAAGTCACCCTTCTGGAACGGGATCAAGGCATTGAGCGCCTTCTCTCTCTGCTCCTGGGTTCTCGCCAGAATCATCTGTCTGATCTTCGGAATCCTGTCGGGATCGAAGAACATATGCTCGGTACGGCAGAGGCCGATGCCCTCCGCACCATACTTCACTGCATTTGCCGCATCAGCCGGGGTGTCCGCGTTGGTGCGCACCTGCAGTCTGCGGTACTTGTCCGCCCACTCCATAATCCGCCCGAAGTTTCCGCTGACGGAAGCTTCCACAGTCTTAATGTCTCCTTTATAAATCTTACCGGTGGAGCCGTCCAGGGAAATATAATCACCCTCGTGGAACACCTCGCCGCCAAGTTCAAATACTTTGTCCTCCTCGTTGATGGCAATTTCACCACAGCCCGATACGCAGGCCGTGCCCATACCGCGAGCCACAACAGCCGCGTGAGAGGTCATGCCGCCGCGCACGGTCAGAATGCCTTCCGCCGCATGCATGCCCTCGATATCCTCAGGAGAGGTCTCCAGACGTACCAGTACCACTCTCTCGCCCTTCTCATGGGCATCCTTCGCCTCGTTCGCGGTAAAGTATACCTTACCTGCCGCTGCGCCGGGAGACGCGGGAAGCGCCTGTCCGATTACCTGGCCTGCCTTCAAAGCGTCGGGATCAAAGGTCGGATGTAAGAGCTGATCCAGAGATTTCGCCTCGATGCGCAGAACTGCCTCCTCGGGCGTGATCTTGCCCTCATCCACCAGATCGCAGGCAATCTGCAGAGCCGCAGGTGCGGTGCGCTTGCCGTTTCTTGTCTGTAAGAAGAAGAGCTTGCCCTCCTCAATGGTAAACTCCATATCCTGCATGTCGCGGTAATGATCCTCGAGGCGGTTCGCAATCTCCATAAACTGCTTATAGCACTCGGGCAGATCCTGTTCCAGTCTGGTGATGGGCTGCGGCGTGCGGATGCCTGCCACAACGTCCTCACCCTGGGCATTGATCAGATACTCGCCGTAAATACCCTTGGCGCCCGTGGAAGGATTTCTGGTAAAGGCAACGCCTGTGCCGGAAGTTTCTCCCATATTACCAAATACCATCGCCTGCACGTTTACCGCCGTGCCCCAATCGCCTGGTATATCGTTCATGCGTCTGTATACAATCGCCCTCTCGTTATCCCAGGAACGGAACACCGCCTTAACGGCCTCCATAAGCTGTACTTTGGGATCCTGCGGGAACTCTTCACCTTTGTTCTCTTTATAAATATTCTTGAATCGGACGATGATCTCTTTCATGTCCTCGGCAGTCAGATCCGTGTCAAATTTAACGCCCTTGGACTCTTTGATTTCGTCTAAGATTCTCTCAAAGTAAGATTTGGGTATCTCCATAACAACATCGGAGAACATCTGGATAAATCTGCGGTAGGAATCATATGCAAACCTGGGGTTCCCGGTCTTTGCCGCAAAACCCTCCACGGCTACATCCGTCAGGCCAAGATTCAGAATGGTATCCATCATACCAGGCATAGATGCCCTCGCACCCGAACGCACCGACACAAGAAGGGGATTCTCGGTATCGCCAAACTTCTTCCCCTGTTTCCCCTCCAATTCTGCAAGTGCGGTAAAGATCTGCTCCGTGATCTCATCCGATATCTGTCTGCCATTATTATAGTAGTCTGTACAAGCCTCCGTCGTCACGGTAAAGCCCTGCGGAATCGGCAGCCCCAGATTCGTCATCTCTGCAAGATTGGCTCCTTTGCCACCCAGAAGATTACGCATGTCCGCGTTTCCTTCTTCAAATAAATATACCCATTTCGCCATTTTATTTGCTATCCTCCATTCCGTTAAAATTAAAGCCTCTCGGCTAGCATCTATTTTACCATATATTTGCAATTTTAACACTGGTTTTTTGAAAAATTTCACAAAAAGAAAGACAAATATTACAAAATATTTGTCGGATTAGCGTGCGAAAGCGCCGCAGTATTTTCGAAAAGAGCCAAAAGATTACAAGCTGCTGGCTCTTTTCGGAAGAAAGCTGTCAAAAATAAACACATCATACTCCCCCTGAAGCGCCTCCAGATCCTGTTCGCTGCGAACCGTCCATGCCGCCGCAGGATGTCTGAAGAGATGCCTGCATATCCGCCTTCCCGGCTCCTCGCTGAATTTATGGTTGTAGGCAATAAAATCCGGCTTGGTCAGAAAATTGAACAGAAGATGCGTCATGGCAAAATAGAGAATATTCCAGTACTCTCCCTCCCTGCGGAAATTTGAGGAGAGCTGTCCCCGCACCACATCCCTGCGGTTTAAGCGGAACCACCAGAGCACCATAGGATTAAAGGATTCGATGCAGTACGGCCCACGATAAGCGCGCAACAGCCGGTCTATGGCCCTGCAGCAGGATACATCCGCCGTCTCCGCCTTGATCTCCACGATCAGGGGCACCCGGCCGTCCACCATCTCAAGCAAATCTGCCAGTCTGGGAATCCGCTCGCCGGACTGACAGAGGGTATAAGCCTGCAGCTGATCGTAAGTGTAGTTCACAACCTTGCCCGCTACGCCGCAGATTCTCTCCAGACTAAAATCATGAAAAATAACCGGCACGCCATCACTGCTCACCTGCACATCGAGCTCCATGCCAAATCCGGCCTCCACCGCCCTCCTGAAAGCCGCCAGAGAATTTTCCGGCGCATCCCCCGTATTGTCGTGAAGCCCCCTGTGGGCAAAGTACACCTTTTTAAAGAGCGAAGTGTCGGGTCTTTTTATCATGCGCGGCATGATCGCCAGAAAATATAAAACGGCAAGCGCCCCCATACTGCTCAGTGTAATTTTGATAGCCGCCAGAATCATAGCATTGTCCGTCCTTATTTGCAAAGTTTCAAATATCCGAAACCATTCTACAACCATGCCCGGCACTTTTCAATATCTTTCACCTATAATTTCCCCTGTTTTCATTGTTTCCCGGTATATCCCACATCACCCGTCCGACAGTCTTACCACATCCCCCTTTTTAATCTCCTTCGTGGAGGACTCTATGATCCGGCTCTCATCGTTCACTGCCCCTTCTATCGCTATCAGTTTGTCGTTCTTGTCAACGACGCTGACGGTGATCTCCTCCACATAATATTCCGTGCCAAGAATCCCCTCCCGCTCATTCACCACATACACAAAATTCCTGTCGTTCTCCGCATGCAGCGCCATAGGGGAAACGCAAACGGGATACTTATCTCCCACCTTGGAACAGGTCATCTTTCCGGAAAGACCAGGCATTCCCGTCTCCTCTGGCAGCCTCAAAAGAGCCGTATAACTGCCCGGCATATTCTCGTTTTCCTCGATATAATCCACCGTGGCATCCATCTTTTTGCTCCCGTCGAGCTGCAGTTTCACATCGTCGTTTAGATTTACATAACTCTTCTGTTCTTTGGTGAGGGGAACCCGGAACTGGCAGGGCACCTCACTGTCCGCAAGCAAAAAAGAGGCGGTATCCGGCACCCGGCCGCCTGTCTGCACATAGACGTCCGTCACCATCCCACTCATGGGGCTTGCGATTTTTCCTTCCTGCTCCTGAATGGCCTTGTATGATGCAAGCTTTTCCTGTATCGCCGCCAGCTCCGTCCGATAGACGGCCAAGGCCGCATCGGCATTGTCCTCCTGCAGAATATCCTCCACCTTGCGGCCCGCATCCTTTATGGTGTTGTCTCTGTTCCACTTGGCGTCCGCCTCCGCATAGGCGGCGGCCTGCAGCTCCTGCTTCAGCCGCTCCTCCTCCTGTTCTCTGGCCTGCCTTTCCGCCTCCATCTCCTCCTCGGTCTTCGACTCTCCATTCTCCTTTTCCCAGTCGCCCTCATGCTCTCTGTTCTGGGCCTGTAATTCTTCCAGCGCCTCCTCGGCCTGGACCACACCCTCGGCCGCCCTGCCCACCAGCGTATCCTGATATCTGGAAAGGGCGTCATAATCCTCTCTGGCTCTGGCTTCCTCCCGTTCTCTCCTGCTTTGTGCCAGCTCCTTATTGTGGGCGATGGCATCGATCTCAAGCTGTACTTTTGCCGCAGCCAGCTCCTGCTCCTCCATGATCTGCTCCATATCATCAAGATCCACAGTAAACAGCAGATCTCCCTCTTCCACTTTATCCCCGGCATGCACCGCAAGCTCCTTCACCCGCAGTCCGCTCAGCGCCGTCACCGGCAGTTTGGCCCCTGCCTCCACGATGCCCTCCGCCTCCACGATATGCTCGATATACTTGGATTCTGTCCGGGTTGTCGAAACCATAGGCAGCTTTGAAGCATATATGCTTTTTGACACCAGCGTGCACAGCCACATAAAAGCCATAAAAACCGCCAGCCCCGCTACAATCCTCTTCCTCCGCTTATCCATGATTCCGTCCTCCTCACAGTCCTTCTATCTTTAAAACACGCTATTCTTTTAAGCCTGAATACACAATTCCCTGCTCCAGATAATCCTGCCCCAGCACAAATACAAAAGCCGCCGGAATCAAAGTAACAAACGAGGCGCAGAGCGCAAAGCCAGCCTGCAGCCACGAGATCTCCGGCAGATACAATGACAGCGGCCACAGCGCCTTCTCTTCCAGAAACGCCAGCGGCTGCTCCATCAAATTCCAATACTCCAAAAAACCTAACACCATGGCAGATAACAATCCACTTTTCCCTAAAGGAAGCCCCATTGTCAGAAATATCCGCAGTTCACTCGCCCCGTCAATCCGCGCCGCCTCAAACAGCTGCGGAGGAATCGCCCGGAAACCGCCGTAGGTCAAAAAGATTGGCAAGGTGGAAAACACCGCCGGTAAAATAATGGCAGCATGGGTATTCATCATCCCCAGGCGGTCAAGCACCAGATAACTGGAAAGCATCGTCACCTGGAACGGCAGAAGCATCAGCACCACATAGAGGGCAAACAAAGCCCTGCTCCCACGCACAGAATAGGCAGCAAACGCCCACGCCGCAGGAACCCCCACCAGAAGCTGCCCCGCCAAAATACAGAGCACCAGCTTCACAGAGTTCCAAAAGAGAACAAAGAACGAAGGCGTCATAAACAGAAGCCTCCCGTAATGTTCAAAAGTGGGATAATCCGGCATCAGTTTCCAGCGGATATACCCCTCCCCGTCACCGAACACCGGAAGCAGATACTGTTTCATTTCCAGACTGTCCATCACCGATCCTGTCAAAATCAGAAGCACAGGAAGGCAAATCAGAACAGCCGGCACAAGCAAAGCTCCCGCCGCAATATATTTTTTTATCACACTATATATTTCTTTTCTAAACTTCGGCATCCCACGGCCTTCCTTCTTTTTGTCTAGTATGTACATTGCGAAGCTCGTCTCAACGTTATATCTATTGTGCAGATAGCACAACCATAAACAGACCCTGCCTCACTCCGCCCGGTCCCAGACCCTCTGCAGCGCCATAATCGCCACAAAAAGCACCGCCCCCACGCAGACTGCCGCAGCAGCCATCTTGTCAAACTCCAGATTGACGAACCAGTTGTTGAACAGATGCTGGAGCAGGTAAATATCCTCCTGCGGATAAGACCCTGCCACCAGATAAGCCTCCCTGTAAATCTTAAACGAATTGAGGAAGGACAAAATCACAATCGTATAAAAACTGCCTTTCAGATTCGGCAGGATGATATAACGGATGCATTTCCCTCTTCCCGCCCCGTCCACTCTGGCCGCCTCGACAAACTCATTGGGTATGGACAGAATCCCCGCCAGCCATAGCACCACCGTGTAACCTGTGTTTTTCCACAGATAACTGGCCACCAGCACCCAGAAGGAAGCACCCGTCCCCAGATAATCCATCGTCACATTCTCCCACAGACCTGTAAACTCCCCGATCTTTGTGAGAAACAGGTTTAGAAACCCCTGCCTGTAAAAGACCATTTTCCAGACGAGAACGATGGTCGCCGTCGGCATGGCAAGCGGAAACAGATACACCGATTTGATCAGCGAAGCGTTTTGAAAACGGCTCAGCGTAAGTGCCACCAGAAGCCCCGCCAGCACCAGAAGCGGAATGCATACCATCGTAAACCGCGCGGTATTTTTTACCGCCAGCACAAACGCCTGATTTCGGAATATAACGCCATAATTTTTCACGCCTGTAAACTCGCCCGTAACCGCCGTCTGAAAAGACCGCTTCACCACGTCCAGAAAAGGCAAAAGCACAAAAAGCATCACCCCCGCAAGACTCGGCAGAAGAAATAACAGGAAAGCGCGCCTTCTGCGCCTGTATTTTTTCCCGTTCCCCCACGCCTGCCTATTTCGGATTCGTAATTTATGTAAACTGTATTGCATTCCTCGTGTTTCTGTCATTCCTTCACAAACTCTCCCGTTACAGTATGGTATTATTCATTTTTCCACTATTTTCTATTATTATCTACACAATTATTTCATATCACAGCCCATAATCTCTATGCGGAGAATGCCGTCCTTTTGCATTCTTCTCACGCTGTTATTCGGACATATAAATCCCCAGTTTCTTCTGCACAGCCTCCACAGCCTCCTCCAGACTGCATTGCTCTTCCATGTAATACTTCCCGGCTTCCCGCACCGCATCTTCTACAACCGCGTCATACAGATAGGGGGTGCGGACAGAGGAGAGCAGATCGAACAGTTCCTTCGTCTCCTGCTCCGTTGGCACATAGACGCTCATTTGAACCACCAGACCATTCTCGTCCCCAAAGCCGTATCCGCTGAAAGGCTCTCCCGGCTTGCCCCATTCGGGGAGCTGACCGCCCAACGTCTCAAGATATGTCTCTAAACCCGCCTCATTGACGGGAAAACCGACTGGATAAATCATACGCTGCATATCCTCGGAAAGCGCTTCCCGCAAAAGCCCGCCGGCAAGCTCCGTCCGGGCGGATGCTGCGTTCATGCCCATCAGCGCATAAGGGCGGAAGGAATCCTTCGCGTTTCCCGGCGTCAGCGCCATCTGACAATTTGTGCCATTCTCCTCGTTGTCCGACCGCTTCACAGACTGTAAAAAGGCGTAATTGTATGCGTTTTTTAATTCTCCCAGAGCCACCTTCTCATTGCCGGCAACGATCTGCACGCCGCCGCCCTGCAGGTCATTGTAGGCGCTGAACTCATCGCTGCTGCCAACTGTGTTCTCGGCTCTCCCCTGATAGACTTGCAGCAGTTCCTCGGGCAGCCCCTCCATGCAGGCATCATAAATACGCTTCGTCTGCTCCAGATAGTCGGACAGCTCCGCCGCATCGAGCTGCCCCGCATCGGTAAACCAGAGCGGCGCGGACACCGGCATCAGCGCGTTCAGTATCATGTCCTCGCTGTAAGTCTCCAGAATGCCCTCGCCCGGATGCTCACTTCTGAGTTTCTCTATCATATCCGCCAGAGCGGAAAGATCCGACACTTCCGTCATATTTTCTTTGTCAGTCATATACATGGACACGGTCAGCGCCGCCGGAAGCATACAGATTTTTCCGTCCGCCGTAAAACTTTCCTTGATATTCGGAAGAATCTTTTCCTCCTTCTCCAGTTCTGCCAGATACGGCGTCAAGTCCGCCAGCACCCCTTTTTCCACATAGGAGTTTACGGGAAGCCCGTCCAGAATAAGAAAATCGGGACCCTTACCCGCCATGATTTCCGTGTTCAGCTTTTTCACCGCGTCTTCTCTGGTGACGCCGCCCTCCTCGTCCATGCCCACCTTGTATTCCACATAGACGTCGGGATGCGCCCCCTGATAGCGGATGATCGCCTGTCTCAAAATATCGTTCTCTGTCAGACTGTACGCCGTGAGCGTCTGCGACGGCACGGTACTGATTTCGGGATCGTAGGCGAAGGATGACACCTTACCCTCGGAAAATGCCGCCATAAAGCTTTCCTCCTCCGTCCGTATCATCTTCACTACATGCTTCATGGGGTCGCTCAGACTGCACAGACCACCGTTGATCACCTGCTCCATGACCGTGCCGCCGATCACATGACGGTACACGCCCTTGCTGCAGACCAGATAAACGCCCTCTTCCTCCGCCGGAAAAATACTGTAGGTGGATTCTGCGACATGCTTGTTGATCACACAGTTTTTATTCACAAAATCCGTGATCACATCATCCTCGATCTGCTCCGCCGTGTCAAGTGCGTACAGGACAACGCCGCCACTCTCGCTCTTGACCGCCATATAGTTGTCCCAGACACAGAACATGTCTGGTATAATATCCACCGCCAGAAACAGCTTTGCCGTCCCCGTTTCCTGATCGATCTCATAAATGTTCGGCTCCATCGACGCCACAAAAAGCCTGCTGCCATCCTCCGAAAAACCGAGACTTGCGGCAATATCAAACTCATCTGCGGGCACATCAAACCACTTCGTCTCGCCCTGCGCGGAAATCAGACAAATCTTATTTCTGCTTCCCTCATCCGTTTCCTCTTCTTCGTCTGTTTCGGCTTCCTTTTCATCTGTCGCCCCTTCGCTGTCCCCGGATTCCTCGCCGTCCGCCGCTTCGCCGTCCCCAGATTCCTTGCCGTCTACCGTTTCTTCTCCGTTCCCGGATTCTTCAGCGTCCTCTTCCGCTCCTTCTCCGTCCCTGGATTCCCCGACGTCCTCTTCCGCCCCTTCTCCGTCCCCGGATTCCCCGGCATCCTCTTCCGCCGCCCCGGTCAACCCGCGAAAGCTCCTGCAGAGCATAGCCACGCTTCCGTCGGGAGCCGCCTTCATGTCATATATATAATAATTCATCGCCAGATCATTCCAACCCGGCAGGGCATCCGGCTTCCACGTCACACCTTTGTCATCGGAGACCCATCGCCCCTCCGCGCCGTTTTCCAGAAGGACGAGCTTCCCGTCGGAAAGCTCTTTCAGATCCATAAGTTCCCCGGTATCCACATCCAGCATGGTCTCCACATACCGTCCCATCGCCACAGTGTCGCCGGACAGTTCACCCGTCTTTGTCTCTGTGCTGTCTGTCCCTCCGTCCCCGCCTTTGCCGCCGCACCCTGCAAGGGACAAAGCCATCACCCCCGCCAGCCACAAAGCCGCCGCCCGTCTCCTGCCATTTTGCTGTCTCATCCCGTTCACCTGCATCTGAATTGCCCTCCATACTCTCTAAAATCATACCTACACGGAGAATGCCCGCACTTCGGGCATTCTCCCGCGTGAGAAGGAGTTGCACCGCAACTCTTAGAACTTCTTCGCGAAACAGCCTTTGCTGTGAGCGATTAGAAGTTCTTCTCACGCTGTTATTCAGCCATATACAATTCCACCCGAGACTTTATCTTCTGCACCGCCTCATCCAGCGACATCTGCCCCTGCAGATACTGTGCGCCTATCTCGATCACCGCATTCTCCACCACGGTATCCGCCACATAGGGCGTCTTCACCTGACTGCAGAGCGTGTAAAGCTTCTGAAACTCCTCCTGCGTCGGCATATAGATATCCATATGGAACTCCCTGCCATCAGCGTAACTTCCACCCACCGAGCTGCTCGGCTCGCCGTACTCTTTGTCCGTGCCGCCGTTCTTAAAAATCTTCCACTGGTTGCTGAGCTGCTCCTTCAGCGCCGTCTGGTTTACCATGAAACCGTCGTAGAGCAGGCTCTGCACCTGCGTGCCCATAATGATGTCAAAGAACCGCTCCGCCTCCTCCTGATGGGCGGACGATGCGGAAAGCCCAACCAGAACCGACGGCTCGAAAGCGCCCTCACTCATCCCGTCAAAGAACTTCATGTCCACATCCTCAAACCCCTCGCAGTATTTTAAGGATAATCCGCTCTGATAGCTATAGACATTTTTAAGCATGCCAAAGTTGAGCTCCATACCCTGCATCATAAAGTCGTCATAATCCAATCCCACGCTGTTGAAATGCTCATACGCGTACTTCTCTTCCTTATAATAATCCTTCTGCCACCCGTAAGATTCCTCAACATACTCGGGGATTCCTTCCAGGGCGGCCGTTGAAATCTGATTCATGGCTGATAAATATTCCGAAAGCGCCGCGCTGTCAATGCCGCCCGACTCCCCGATAAATGCCGTAGCCGCCACGGGAAGGAGCCACCGCACTGTCGCCTCCTCGGAAAAGAACCGGCTGATCTCCGCCTCCGGCTTCTCGGCTTTGATTTTTTCCACGGTGTCAACCAGAGACGCAAGATCCGTAATGCCCGCAAGATCGTCCTGTCTGCCAATCACCATGGGAATCTGGAAAGAAACCGGCATCATGTACACGCTTCCCCCATGGTTGAACGCCTCCACAATATTGGAAAGGAGAACCGCGTCCCCGGACAGACTGTCAATGTGGGGTTTTAAATCTTTTAAAATTCCCTTCTCCTCATAGGATTTCACGGGGAGCCCGTCCATAATGATCACGTCCGGTCCCTTGCCAGCCATCAGCTCCGTATTTAACTTCTTGATCGCGTCCTCCGCCGCCTTGGCGTCCGTGCCGCTCACCCCCACTTCATATCGAACAAAGGTATCCGGGTTTTCCGTCTGAAATTGTGCGATCGCCTGCCGCACCGCGTCCTGCTCCTCCAGGGAGTACACCGAAATCATATTCTCGGGCACTGTCGGTACGCTGGCATCATACTTGTAAAGCGCCACCGTTCCGCCGGAAAACAGCGCCGCAAACTCATTCTCCCCGTATGCGGTGACGCCGATCATGTTCATGGAAGGGTTGCTGAAACTGGTGAGCGCGCCGTCTATGATCAGCTCCATCACGCTGCCGCCTATCACATGGCGGTACATCCCGTCCTTGCCCGCCAGATAAATCGCGCCATCCTCGCCCGGCGTCATATACACCGAGTAGCTGTCGTTGGCATAATACTCATTCTTATAGTTTTCCTCCATGAAGTCGGCGAGAACGCTGTCCTCCACCCACTTTTCTTCCTTTCGGTCGTAGATGGAAATGCCGTCTCTGGAAGTGAGGAAAAACATGTTGTCACCCTGACATTTCACCAGATCCGGGCGCCACTCCATGGTCACCTCTTTCGTCAGCGTACCACTCTCCACGTCCACCCGGTAAATCATACCTCCGCCCACCGTTGTGGCAAACAGCTCCCCCTCCGGGGAATAAAAAATGCTGTAAACGTAGCTTTCGTTCTCCTGTACCGGCAGTGAATCGATCCTCTTCACCGTGCCGTCCGGCTTCGCCACATGGAGCCACGGGTTAAATTCTTCCGTCTGATCGTACGCTGCATTGTCCGAAGAGAGCACCGCCACCGTCCCGTCCGGTGCCGCCGCCATACTGAATATATAATTGTTCTCCGTGAAGACCTTCATATTGTCAATCCCGGGGATCGAAACCACCTCCCAGTTTATGCCGCCATCAGCGGAGATCAGCTGCCCAGCCGTCTCGTCCAGAATGACCAGCCGTCCGTCCGTCAGCACCGTAATATTGTAGGAGCGGGAAGTGTTTTCCAAGACATCCACCGTCGTCTCCACGTAGCGCCCCATGGCGGCCGGCTCATTGTCCGAGTTTTCCTCGCCCGTCCCTGTCTCTCCACTACGCACATCATTTTCTGCTCCCGTTTCATCCACGGACGACACCCCCGTCTCGTCCGTGGAAGCCGCCGGTCTGCCGCCTCCACAGCCGCCAAGCACCCCCGCCGTCATAATAAGCATAAGCAAAACCGCTGATGCCCGCTTGATGCTTCTGTATTTCCTTTTTTGCTTTCTATGAATGTCGTTATCTAAAAATTGTCTCATCATACGAACTAATCCTCCATCTCAGAGCCATTTACTGTGCTACATAAACGTCGTCATCACGATGCTTTCCGCAAGGAAGCTCCCGTCTTCCTGCCAGCTTCCTTCCATATGAATGGCCATTCCCTCCTTCAGCTCATCAGCCAGCCCCTCTCTGGATGAGATATCTTCGGGGTTAACGCCGCCGTTTTTAACCGTCTTATACTGCCAGCCGCAGTTCTGACTTACATGTACCGTGATCAGATCCTCTTCCTCCTCATACCCGGGCGCCGCAGCCACTGCAACATCAGCGCCTTCCTCGGACCATACTTCCGTCCTGGTGACCACGAAGCTGCCCTGACTCACGCTATGGACATTCCCTTCCAGCTCTGCGACCCCCGCAGCCTCTCCCGGTTGATTTTCGGTGTCCGCTGCCTGCTGTCCGTTATTGGCATCCGCCGCTTCCTCTGCATCGGCGCCGCCGTCTTCCTCATATGTCTCCTCCATATCCCCCGAAGATAACTGCACAGGCACCGGCTCCTCCACCTGCCCACATGCTGCCATCAGAACCGCCAGCAGGAGACAGGCTGCAGCCGCCATCCCCCTGCTTCTTTTTCCAAGCCTTACTTCTTTCTTCTGCATGTCTGTCATTTTATTATCCTCCTATTCTATCAGTTTTTTCTCTAAAGAATCTCTAAGAATCTTTAAGTATTTCTGAATCTGTCTTCATAAAGTATTCACTAATTATTTTGCCGTTTTTGATGCCGGAGCGAAAACTACACATATTCTTCCATGATCACCCGTGTCGCCATGAAGGTATCACCGTCGTAATATCCTTCCAGCTCCACACCCATACCTTCCTCCAGATCCGAAACATCGGCATCCCGCATGTCAATCCCCGCGCCGCCTCCCGAAATGGTCCAGTGCTCCACCTTTGTATCGGCGGTAAACCTTACGGGAATTTTTTCCGCATCCTTGTCATCCAGCAGGGTAACCGTATTATCTTCATTCATCAGTGTGGTCCGGGCCAGCGTCATGCCGTCTGTCTGCGGACTCTGTACCTTGCCGCCAAGATATTGTGTCCCTTCCGAAGCACGCACTGACTGCTCCGCATCCCCCGGTTCTTCCGATTCCCCGGCGTCCTTTTCTGCATGTTCCTTCTCCGGCTCCTTCGCGGAAACCGGCTCCTCTCTTTTCCACTCACCCGCCTGCGTCTCAGTCGTATCCGTGCCGTCACTCCCTTCCTTCACGTCCTTCGATTCACCGTCCGCCTCCGTCTCTGTTCCAGTCTCCGTCGAAGCATCCTCATGCACTTCCGCTGATATCTCCTCTGTGCCTGCGCATCCCGTCAGCCCCAGAATAACCGCCAGACCAAGCGCAACCCCGATTCCTTTTTCATTTCTCATATCGTACACATCCTTTCTGCGGGCTGTCGTTCTTTTCTTTATGTAACCCGCCATTTTTCATTTCCCAATCTTAGCAGACCTTCCTCTAAAGTATCTCTAAAATTTCTTAAGGTTTTCTTGTATTAGGCGGATTTCCAGAATTTCTACCAACGCAAAAAACTCACCCTTTATGGGAGAGTTTTTTGATCTTTTTATATTTTACATCGTCTCCACTATCGGTTCAGATGTTTTCTCAGTACCTCGATAAACAACTCAATATCAAGGGGCTTGGCGATATGGTCGTCCATGCCGCTCTTTAATGCCGCCGCCTTATCCTCTTCCAGCGCATTCGCCGTCATTGCAATGATCGGCAGCGTCCTCACATCCTTTCTCGGCAAGGATCGGATTGTCCTGGTCGCCTCGTAGCCGTTCATAATCGGCATCTGCACATCCATCAGCACCACGTCATAGTAGTTTTCTTCCGACCGCTTCACCATATCCACCGCATCGGTTCCGTCAGGTGCAGACTCCACTTCAAATCCGCTCTCTGTCAATATAACTTCCGCGATCTCGCGGTTCATCTCGATATCCTCCACAAGAAGGACGCGCTTGCCGCTGAAGTCAATCTGCTGCCACGCCGCCCCCGCAGCCTCCTCCTTGACGTCCATACTGTTTGCCGAAAGAAGCGCAGACTTCAAGTCAGACATGAACAGCGGTTTTGCACAGAAAGCCGTAACACCCGCAGTTTTCGCCTCCTCCTCAATATCCGTCCAGTCATAGGCCGTCAGAATGATGATTGGCGACTCCTCACCGACAGCGCTCCGAATCTTTCTTGCGGTCTCGATTCCGCTTGTCTCCGGCATCTGCCAGTCGATAATATAAGTATGATAGGAATCCCCGTCATCCCGTGCGACTTTGGCGCGGTACACTGCCTCACGGCCCGAAGTCGTCCATTCTGCACGCAGGCCGATTGTTTTCAGCATCTTGCTTACGCTGTCGCAGACATTTAAGTCATCATCCACTACAAGCGCACGCAGGCCTTCCAGCTCTTTGATCTGCTCCGCATTCTTTTCCACATCCTGCAGTTTCAGGGTAAGCTTTACGGTAAAGGTACTGCCTTTACCCACCTCGCTCTCAACTGTCACCGTACCGTTCATCATCTCCACGATGTTCTTGGTGATGGCCATGCCAAGTCCTGTGCCCTGAATACCGCTTCTTGTAGTCGTTGTCTCTCTCTCAAAAGGCTCGAATACATGCTTCACAAATTCTTCCGACATGCCGATGCCGTTATCCTTGATGATGAAAACATAATCGCCATATCCGTGCTTGAACGTGGTGTGCTGCATGATTCGGAAAGAAATCATGCCACCGGCCGGCGTGTACTTCACCGCATTGCTCATCAGATTGATGAAAATCTGGTTCAGCTTGAGCGGATCGGTAATCACATCCTCATTTACCACCTCGAACGTATCGATGAAAAGCTCCAGCTGCTTCGCTTTCACCTGCGGCTGTATGATATTGACCAGATTGTGCATCAGTTCGGAAATGTTGCACTCCTGCTCGTGGATCTGCATCTTACCGCTCTCGATGCGGCTCATGTCAAGAATATCGTTAATCAGGCTGAGCAGATGGTTACTGGAGGAAAGTACCTTCTGCAGGCATTCCCTCACCTGATCCTTATTGTCAATACGGCTCGCTGCAATCGTTGCAAAACCGATAATGGCGTTCATGGGTGTGCGGATGTCATGGCTCATATTCGAGAGGAACGTAGTCTTCGCCTCATTGGCCTGTCTTGCATGCATCAAGGCATCCTGCAGCGCCTCCGTCTGTTCCTTCTGTTTGATTACCTGGTCTGTAATATCCTTGGAGACAACCATCGCAATCAAGTCATTGGTCATATCGTCCCTTGTCATAATAAAGGACTGGCGTACACACATTCTGCCTTTCTCGTCATCTATCCTGCTCCAGTAGTCCACCTCAACTTCCAATTCACCCTGTTCAAAGCGGCTCTTCAGGTAATCCACGTCCAGGATATTGGTATACTCTTCCATAGATTCTGGGAGAATGAACTGTTTCCACTTTTCAAAATACTCCGAAGCACTGCAGGGCGCCTGCAGCCCGACTTTACCGAGAAATGAAACGGTCTCGTCATCCTTTGCACACGTCACATCCTGCTCGATCAGGTTCTTGGTCAGATTCAGTTCAAAGGTGCAGAATGCGCTGGAGGTGATCGCGATTCTGTACTGCCGCTCCTTGCGGTTCATCACAGACATCTCCTCTTCCCCTCTAAGCTCCCGCATCTTCATCTCCGTAATATTCTGGCGTACATAAAGAATCTTGCTCGCTTTTTCCTCGTTCCGCTCCAGACAGACGGTAATTAACTGCTCCCACTCCTCTTTTCCGGCCCGCATCACATGACATTCATAGGTAAAGGTATCCTGCCCGTCCAGATTTTCTATAATGGAATCCACTTTCAGGGTCTGCCGGAATTCTTCCTGCGCTTCCTCCCCGATAATCTCCTTGCTGTGGTTTTCCAGCACATTGGCATAATCTCCCTCTCGCACCATCTGATTGTCCTGCAGATTTACGTCGGCAGTATAGGCATAGACTCCCGTCTCCAGGTCTACCGTCAGATATCTGGAAGAAAACAACGTGTTCAATCCCTGCAGCACGTAATTAATCTGACTGTTTTCCACCTCCAGCTTTTTCCTCTGTTTAGCCGCCTGTACGATAGCGAACGTGAAGTAAATTACAAAGAGCATAAGCAGCGCAATCTCAAGACGGACGCCCGCCGCGTTCGCACCCTTTATCATCTTCTGGGTCACGCTTGGCGGAAAAAGCTGCACCATAACATAATCACTATCCGTAATATAAGTCACACACAGATTGTCCGCTCTGCTGTTCTCCCCGCAGATAAAAGCACCTTCCCCGCCGTTTTCAAAAACAGCCTTCGCCGCTTCCTCCGTTCCCTGGTCGATCTCACCCGAGCTTACGAGAAAATCCAACAGATTTTCCTCGCCATAATCCTGATCGTCAGAACTGGCTATCACCCTGCCATCCGGCATACACAGCCAGGTAGTCGCTGGTTCCCCGAAATAGGTGGTGCGGAGAATCTCCTTCATATACTGCTCCGCCAGATAAGATCCCCGAACAATGCCGACAATCTTTCCGTTCATCCGCACCGGCGCAAAAAAGACAAGTCTCGTTTCCTCATCGGTCAGACGCTCGTCAAAGAGAATGGAGATGCCGCTCTCTCCCTGCATCCCGCGCGCATAGTAATCCCGATCCGCCGAATTGACCGTTCTGCCGTCGGAAAAATGGGTTATTCCTTCCGCATCCGTAAACCGTATGGTGTCAAACACAGAATTTCTCTCTATTTCCGCAAGCGTCTGCGTCGGAATAGAATCGTCCGTCAGAGAATCGTTGAAGAAATAGGCATAGGCATTGATAATACGCACGCCGTTTTCCAGTTCACCAACCACCTGCTTGGCTTTCTGGCGCATCGCATCCTCCGCATAATTTTTATTCTGTTCCGCAATTCTTTCTTTATTCTGCACCGTGTAAGAATTGAATAAAAGAAACACAATCAAAACCAGCGGAACGGAAAACACAAACAACTGTAATACTTTCTTTCCACGCATATTTATATATTCCCTCCAAAGCATATCGGGCTGCCTCTGCCCTCTTATTTATACTCTTTCTCTTTTAGAATCCTGTCAATCAGTTCCTGCAGCGCGTCTATGTCAAAAGGCTTTGACATATGTTCGTCCATTCCCGCCTTCAGGGATTTCCGCCGGTCCTCCTCCATGGCATCTGAGGAAAGCGCTATGATCGGTATGCTGGAAATCGCCGCCTGTTCCAGTCTCCGAATTGCCCGGGCCGTCTCATACCCATCCATACCAGGCATCTGTATATCCATCAGCACCAGCGCATATTGCCCCGGTTCGGCACTTTTCAGCATCTCATAGGCGCTCACGCCGTCACATGCCGTATCTACCCGGTAACCCAGATTTTTGAGAAGCTCCTCCTCGATTTCCCTGTTGATGCCGTTGTCTTCCACCAGAAGAATGCGGGTTTTCTTTCCCGCCGCCTCCGGGCTGTCAGCTGCCGCACTTTCATGTTCCATAAAAGATGCGGTCACAGGATATTTGATGGGAAGACTCACGGTAAAGACGCTGCCCTCTCCGATCCTGCTCTCCACACTGATGCTGCCTCCCATTGTCTCAACATAACTTTTCACCACGGCCAGTCCCACGCCCGGCATTCCGTTATAGACCGCGCTCTTTTCCTGTCTGGCCGGCTGGAAGATCGTCTCATACTGATCTTCCGGAATCCCACAGCCGCTGTCCTCGATCAGAAAACGGTACATCCCCCGTCCCTTGATGTCACTTGCACTTTCTCTGACTGTCAGACTCACCGTTCCCCTGGACTGGGTATATTTGATGGCATTGTCCAGCAGCTGATTCAGGATTTCACGCAGCCTTATGTAATCCACCTCCACCGTCAGATGGGTGATTTCCGATTTGTCTATCCGCAGGCTGATATTTTTCGCTTTCACCGGCCGCTCTGCGCTTTTCTCCACTTCTCTGAGCAGTTCGCCCAGATGGTATTCCCTCTCCGTAAGCTCTGCCCTGGCCGGCTCATTCAGATTATCTTTCAAAAACTCATTGAAAACCGCCAGAAGCTCCTCCCCGGAAAGATGGATTTTCTCTATGCATTCGCCCACTTTTCCCGGATCTCCGACACAGCCCTTTAAAAGCTCGGCATACCCGATAATCGCGTTCAGCGGTGTCCTGATATCATGGGACATGTTTGCAAAAAAGGTATTTCTGGCAAGACGCTCGATCTCCGCCTGCCGCAGCGCAGATTTTAAAAGTGACTGCCGCTCGATCTGTTCCGTAATGTCCCTGGATACGGAGAGTGCGATCACATCCCCCGTATGTTCGTTTTTCTCCAGAAAAAACAGATAATGACTCAGCCGCTTCCTGCCGTACATATCCGTCACCCAGCTGTCATAAATCTGCTCTCTCTCCCCGTTCTCATAGCAGCGGATCAGCCTTTCGATATCGAAAAAACTTCTATACTCCTCCAGTTCCCTTGTCTCAGTAAAATCTGCCCAGAACCGGGTAAAATCAGAATATTTTTCAAAGGGAGTGATTCCCATATATGTGAAGAGGTTCTGCACCTGCCCTTCCTCATTCAATACGGAGGCTGAGATAAACTCATCCCTTGTCAGGTTAATCTCCACAAAGGAAACCGCATTGTAGAGAATCGCCCTCTTAAAATAATCCTCCCGCAGATGCGCCGTATAAAGCGCCTCGTTCACCCGCTCAATTTCTGCCATCCGCCTGTTGATCCGCTCTGTAGCATCCTCTATGAAAACATAGAAAAGATCTCCGTAAGCATCGGTATGCACCACATGGCCGTAATCCTCCACCCAGCGCACCGTGCCGTCCTTACGGATTATCCGATACTCCACATAATCCAGATCCTCTCCGCTGTCTGCGATCTGGGACCTGATGCTTGCCTCAACCTTGTCAATATCCTTCGGATGCACAATCCCCCTGAAGGTGTAACCGGTCAGTTCCCGAAACTCCTCCCTTGTATCACAGCCAAAGATCCGCAGCATGGCGTCGTTTATATAGATCAGTTCCTCATCCCCGTCCGCATGGTAAATAAAAAAACCGCCGGGCAAGCCCTCTGAGATCTGCTCTATAACGGGCAGCGTATGCTCATCAAAGCTAATTGTAAATTTCGACTTATCCGTGTATGCTTTCACTGCCTCTCCTCCCAGAACGATTATACAATTTAATTGTAAAAAAGAAAAGAGCTTAGAGATTTTTTAAAGAATTATGTGATAGAATAGTGATATAAGGTGGAACGAATCATGCGTATACTGCTTGCAGAAGATGATGAAAAACTGAATGAGACACTTGTTTATGGCCTGACACAGGCCGGCTTTATCGTTGACGCCTGTTTTGACGGGGAGGATGCGCTCTTCTACGGAGAACAAAATATTTACGACGTCATTCTTTTAGACCGCATGCTGCCCTGTATGGAAGGCACGGATGTGCTTGCCTCCCTGCGCAAAAAGGGCATCTCCACGCCTGTGATCCTGATTACCGCTCTGGGAACGCTTTCCGACAAGGTGGAAGGACTGGATCTTGGCGCGGACGATTATCTGGTCAAGCCATTTGCCATAGAGGAGCTTTTAGCCAGAATCCGCTGTGTGGCCAGAAGACCGCACCGCATCGTGGCCGAGGAGACGCTCACCCTTTCAGACATCTCCTGGCTGCCCGCAGAAAACCGACTCGACGGTCCTTCCGGGCACTGTACACTATCAAAGCGGGAGGCCTCGCTTCTGGAAGCTTTTCTGAAAAGCGGCGGTGCCACCCTGTCCAGAAACCATCTGCTGCTAAAGGTCTGGGGACCAGACAGCGATGTGGAGGAAGGCAATCTGGACAACTATATCCATTTTCTGCGCAGACGTCTGAAAGCGGTTGGCAGCCGCCTGTGCCTGAAAACCGTCCGCGGCGTGGGCTACGCCATAGCGGAATCACAGTAAAGTAACGTAGAAATGGGGACCAGACATGTTTCGAAAAGTACACCTGTATCTCACGGCGCTCTGCGCCGGCATTACCGCCTCCATCCTGATCGTGATGTCCCTGCTCTATCTGTACCTCTCTGAAAAAGAACTGTACGAAAACCAGTTCCGCTCTTTCCAAAGCGATATCATTACCATTTCCACCAGCTTAGAGCAGCAATCCGTGATCTCTATGGAATGGCTTTCCAAGATGGAAACCCGGGGCGGCTACACTTTTTATGCCCTGGACAACGGCATCCCCTTTCTCTACAACAGGCTCACCAGTTTTTCCGAATCCTCCGAAATCCGCAGTCTCCTCGATGCCTGCCTGGAATACTATGAGTCCCACTATGAAACCGGCTCTTTGGAGGAAGGCGGCGACATTCCTTACAATACCTGTCTGCATGTGGAATTTTCTTTCCACCCTGCCGGAACAGCGCAGGAATTTTATATCAGCGTCATTGAACTGACGCGGGGCACGTCCTCCCTGCAGCTTCTGGTGCTCTTCCCTCTGGATTTTCTCCGGGAACAGATCACCAGACAGAGAGTGCGCTTCTTTCTGATTGATATCGCCGCCATCTTACTCTTATCCCTTTTTTCCTTTTTCTTTACCGGGAAACTGCTTCATCCTGTGATTGAAAGCCGCAGGAAGCAGACGGAATTTGTGGCTGCCGCCTCCCACGAGCTGCGCACCCCCCTTGCCGTAATTCTCTCTGCCGCTGAATGCTGCCGAGACGCAGATGCGGAAAAACAGTCACGCTTTCTCGACACCATCAAGCAGGAAGGTGATATCTTGACTTCTTTAGTCAATGATATGCTCACTTTGAGCGCCTCCGACTCCCAGCGCTTCTCTTTCCGCCCGGCTCCCGTGGAGCTGGACACACTGGTTATCAACACTTACGAAGCCTTTGAGCCGTTAGCCGCCGAAAAAAAGCTGTCCCTCACCGTTACCCTGCCGGAAGAATCCCTGCCCCTTTGTACGGCGGACGCGGAACGTATCATACAGCTTCTCTCCATCCTGCTTCACAACGCAGTCAGCTACACCCCGGAGGGCGGACGCATTGACCTGTCCCTCCTCCGCAAAAAGAACCGCTTTTATCTGACCGTCTCCGATACCGGCATCGGGATTCCTCCCGAGGACAGGAAAAAGATTTTCGACCGCTTTTACCGGGCAGAAAAATCCCGAAGCGCCAAAGGGCACTTCGGGCTTGGTCTCTCCATCGCCTCCGAAATTGTAAAGCTCCACCACGGTACGCTGAGTGTCACCGGCCGCCCCGGCGGCGGAAGCGCATTCACGGTCATGCTGCCATCGTGTGAGAAGTACTTCTAATCACTCGCAGCAAAGGCTGCATCGCAAAGTCAGCAAAGATGACTTGGAAGTACTAAGTCTGTTTTTCTGACTTTTCTCACACAGGAGGCCCAAAATACGGGCATTCTCCACACCTACGCGTATCACTTCCCCGCTTTCGGCTTTGGGTTGGTCAGCGCGCTCGGTATCTTGAAAAACACATAATTCTGCGCAAGCTCCGTGGCCGCTTCCGACAGCACATCTGGGTTCACGCCAAGCGCAACCTTTTCCCCCGTGGCGCGTTCTATCGCCTGCTGCCGCAGTAGTGCGCTGCTCACTTCTTTCCTGCCAAGAGCAATCTTCTGCTGGTATTCCCGCTCGTTCTCCCGTTTATAGTATGCCTTCGTAGCCAGATCCATGTACATCTTATGTCGCTCGGCTCTCTTCTCCCAGAAGCTTTTCTGCTTCTTTTTCTTCGCGGAATCCGTATGCTTTCCGCCATTACGAAACCCCATCTGGAAACTTTCTCCCCGATACTCCTCCCTCGTCGCCCCGAAAAAGTGTACCCGGTAGCTGCCTCCCGTATAGGCGCTCCACGGATTATAAAAGGCAAAATCCTGCCGCAGCGTATCGAGCACCCACTTCTCATAAGCCGGATCTGCCTTCATGGCCGCAAAACCCTCCTCAGAGATCTGGACAGACACAGCGTCCCACTTCTGGGTAGCACTGGTTGGCAGGGCCGATATCTTCTGATAAATATACATCTTATACTGATCCATGGACATAGCCTGCACCGCCTGTTCATCGCGGTATCCCGCCGGCGGTATACTGCCCGCCGCATACGAACCAAAGGATTTCCCCGCCTCCTGCTCTTTTCTGGCAAGCTGATCCAGCACGGTTCCTGCAAAGCTGCCTGACGTTCCGTTCGTATCTGCCGCCCCGTTTGTTCCCTCTGCGTCTGCTGCCTTACCGCCCGCATGTTTCATATATGCCAGAGCCTCTGCATAAAACCGCGTCATCGGCGTAAATAGAAATCCGCTCATAGAATCCGCTCCTCCCCATCATGCTGTTTGTTACCGTTTCTTCTATATTAATAATACGAATCAGTGTAGTGAAAAGTTTCAAAAAACCTGACGAATGGATAAAATGCGCGTATTCCCCGATTTTCATTGCAAAAACCTGCTCTTTGTGTATAATGATATGAGTAACCGAAACAAGTAAAATAAGAAAAATGAGGATTCCACATGATACAGGCAAACAACGTAACCTTACGCGTAGGAAAAAAGGCCCTCTTTGAGGACGTTAATATCAAATTCACCGAAGGCAACTGCTACGGACTGATCGGCGCAAATGGCGCTGGCAAGTCCACCTTTTTAAAAATTCTCTCAGGTGTACTGGAAACCACCAGCGGCGATGTTTCCATCACGCCCGGCCAGCGTCTCTCCGTTCTGGAGCAGGATCACTTTAAATACGACGCCTACTCCGCTATGGATACGGTCATCATGGGCAACGAGCGTCTCTATCAGATCATGAAGGAGAAGGACGCCATCTACGCCAAAGAGGATTTCTCCGATGAGGACGGCATCCGTGCAAGCGAACTGGAAGCAGAATTTGCAGAGATGGACGGCTGGGACGCAGAGTCCAATGCCGCTATGCTTCTGAACGGTCTTGGTGTCGGAACGGAGCTGCACTACAGCCAGATGGCAAATTTAAACGGTAACGAAAAAGTCAAAGTGCTTCTGGCGAAGGCGCTTTTTGGCAACCCGGATATCCTTCTTCTGGACGAGCCTACCAACCATCTGGATTTGGACGCCATCGCATGGCTGGAAGAATTTCTGATCAACTTTGAAAACACAGTGATCGTGGTTTCCCACGACCGTTACTTCCTCAATAAAGTCTGCACGCACACGGCTGATATCGACTATGGAAAAATCCAGCTCTATGCGGGCAACTACGATTTCTGGTACGAGTCCAGCCAGTTAATCGTCAAACAGCGCAAGGAAGCCAACAAAAAGAAAGAGGAACAGATCAAGGAGCTGCAGGAATTTATCTCCCGGTTCTCCGCCAACGCAAGTAAATCCAAGCAGGCGACATCCAGAAAGCGCGCCCTTGAAAAGATTGAGCTGGACGACATCCGTCCTTCCAGCCGTAAATATCCTTACATTGATTTCCGGCCCGAGCGTGAGATCGGCAATGAAGTACTCACCGTAGAGGGCTTAAGCAAAACCATAAACGGCGAAAAGGTACTGGACAATCTCTCCTTCATCGTGGGTCATGACGACAAAATCGCCCTTGTGGGCGGCAACGAGCTGGCCAAGACCACCCTGCTTCAGATTCTGACCGGGGAGATGGAGCCGGACGAAGGCACTTACAAATGGGGTGTCACCACCTCTCAGGCCTATTTCCCGAAGGATAACACGGCAGAATTCGACAACGATTACACCATCACCGACTGGCTCATGGGCTACTCTTCCGTGAAGGACGTGACGTATGTGCGCGGCTTCCTTGGACGTATGCTCTTTGCGGGCGAGGACGGCGTGAAGAAGGTAAAGGTGCTCTCCGGCGGAGAAAAGGTGCGGTGTCTCCTCTCCAAAATGATGATCAGCGGTGCCAACTGTCTGCTCTTCGACGAGCCGACGAACCACCTTGATATGGAAGCGATCACTGCGCTGAACGAGGGGATGAAGAAATTTAAGGGTGTGGAAATTTTCTCCTGCCACGACCATCAGGTGGTACAGACCACAGCCAACCGCATCATGGAAATCCTGCCGGACGGCACTCTGATCGACAAGATCACCACCTACGACGAGTATCTGGAAAGCGATGAGATGGCGAGAAAACGTACCGTCTACACAAGCACCGCCAGTCAGGAAGAGGACGACTAAAGTGAGAAGTACTTCTAAAGACGTCCCGCCATTGGACGAGACGCCAAGAAGTACTAAATCTCACTTAGGAGAATGCCTAAGATACGGCATTCTCCGCACGAATATATAGATAATAGAGGAAAATGATGAAAGCTATCGACCTGCACACCCACACCTGCAAATCTGATGGCAGCTACACGCCTACGGAACTGGTGGACTATGCCATAGAGAAAAATCTGGCCGCAGTGGCTATCACAGATCATGACAGCATAGAGGGTCTGGATGAGGCGCTGGCCCATGCTTCTGATCTGAAAAAGCGTGGTCTTCCTTCCGTGGAAGTAGTGCCGGGAATTGAGTTTTCCACAAAATACCAGAAACAGGACGTGCACATTGTAGGGCTTTATATCTCCTATGGGGAAGAAGCCTTCCAGGATGCGCTTTGCGGTTTCGTGGACTCCCGCATCAGCCGCAATATGAAAATGTGTGAAAATCTGCAGGGTGCAGGCATCGATATCACCTATAATAAGCTGCTTCACATGTATCCCGAAGCGGTCATCACCAGAGCGCATTACGCATCCTACCTGCTCGCACACGGATATGTGAAAAGCCGGCAGGACGCGTTCGCCAGATACCTTGGCGATCACACGAAATACTTTGTGCCCAGGGAAAAGGTAACACCCTCCCAGGCAGTGGAACTGATCATAAAGGCGGGCGGCATTCCCATTCTGGCACACCCGCCCCTTTATCATATGGGAAACAGCAGACTGGAGTCCCTGGTTTCCTCTCTGAAAGAGGACGGCCTTATGGGCATCGAAGTCTTCTACAGCACCTACACCAATCAGGATGTGCGGGATATGCGCAGACTGGCGGATAAGTACGATCTTCTCATAAGCGGCGGCTCCGATTTCCACGGTGCGAACAAACCCGGCCTGGATCTCGGCTGCGGCTACGGAAAATTATATGTTCCTGAAGAAGCGCTCTTCAAAATCAAGGAGGCACTATGAAAATACTGTTCACGGATTTGGACGATACACTCTTAAACAACCAGAGTCAGGTTTCTGCTGAAACCAAAGCTTTTCTGGATGAATTTCTTGCGGCCGGCAACCGGCTTGTCCTTTCCTCCGGCCGGCCCCTAATGAGTGTGATGGAGGTAAAGGAGCTGGCTGGTCTGACCCAGCCCGGCATTTTTTTGAGCGCCTCCAACGGCACCCGCGTTTACGACTGCGACCAGCAGCGGACCATCAGGAAAGTCAGCCTTCCCCTCTCCTATATCTCCTATCTGCAGGAGCAGGCAAAGGCGCTCTCCCTCCACATCCAGACTTACCGGGACTGCGATGTGGATGACGCCGTCGTTTCTCCGGCAGACGATGAAGAAGTCCGGTTTTACAGAAGAAAAGTACATCTGCCGCTTGTGGTCTCTGAAAATCTCTGTGACGCCCTCACGGAAGAGCCATGCAAAATGCTGGCTATCAGTTTACATAACTCAGGAAAACTGGAGACATTCCGCCGCAACATTGCAGACTGGGCGGAAGGCAAAGTCCGCATGATCTATTCCAGCGATAAATATCTGGAACTTTTTGACTGGAACGCCGGCAAGGGCAGTTCTCTGCTCTTTCTGTGCGATTATCTGGGCATCCCCGTCTCTGACTCCTACGCGGCGGGGGACGCAGACAACGATATTTCCATGCTGGATGCTGCAGGCTGCGGCATTGCCATGCAAAATGCCACGGACAAAGTGAAAGCCCACGCCGATGTTGTCACGGATTTTGACAACGACCAGAATGGGCTTGCCGATATGATGCGTAAATTGTTAGAACGATAATCTGCGGAGAATGCCTGTTTTTAGGCAACTCCGTCTCACACTATTCTATGATCAGGTACCTTCCGTCACCGATTTCAAACACTTCATCGGCTTCCAGGATCTCCTCTTCGCCGGCTCCTTCCATGTCCACGCCTTCCTCCTCGAAGAACTCCCACACTTCCCTGACGGAATCCACCACAACCGCCATACACTCCTCCAGGAAGTTTTCTGCCTCCTCGTATGTTTCAGCTACTTTCTCTGGATAAAGCTGTAGCTGATTCTCCAAAAAACACCGTACTGTTTTCTCGTCAAACACAGACCATTCCTCCCTACATCTTATTGTTTACATCATATAATCATTCACACCTTGAGGGACAAAGTCTTTAAAGCAGTCCCCGTCTCTTAAGTTCCTGACAGAGCCGTCCAACAGGCAGTCCCACCACATTGTTATAATCCCCGCAGATTCCCTGAATATGCGCCGCACATAGTCCCTGGATCGCGTACGCGCCCGCCTTGTCCATCGGTTCCCCGCTGTCCACGTATCCCTGGATTTCCTCGTCCGTCATGGCATACATGGTCACATCCGTACACTCGGAAAAAGTCATAAACATCGGCTGCATATCCTTATACTTCCACGCCAGGGTAACGCCTGTGTAAACCTGATGGCTGCCGCCCTGCAGATCTTTTAACATGCGCGATGCGTCCTCCTTATCGACAGGTTTTCCAAGAATTTTTCCCCAGGCGCTCACCACCGTGTCCGCGCCGATCACGACAAAGTCTTCTTTCCCTTCCGCCGCAAGCTTTCCGCAGACATCCACCGCCTTCTGATAGGACAGCTCCTCCACCACTTCATCCGGCTTCTCCTTTGTGATGTTCTCCTCCACCGTGCTCGGCATGACTTTGAAGGAGATGCCCACCTGCTTCAGAAGTTCCTTCCGTCTCGGCGACGCCGAGGCAAGATAAATTTTCATATTTGTTCATTCCTTTCAAACACCTGGCTTTCTCACAAGTGAGGCGGAGTTGCCCTGCAACTCCTGAAATTTCTTAGCGGGACTGCCTCTGCTGCCGAGCTTTAGAAGTTCTTCTCACTTTGGTCATGGTGCATTTTCGGGATAAAGACCCGCTTATGCACTGTCCCCGCCTTCTCCTTCGCGGCCGCCTTGGCTGACTGGCAGAACGCAAGCTGGGCGTTGTACACTTCCTTCCCGCGCTTATCCACCTTCACATAACTTCCGTCAGACTGCAGAACCGAAGCCTTCACCGTATCCTTGAGCTGGCAGTCCAGAATGGTATGCAGCTTCTCCTGCAGGGCAGGCTTTTCAATGGGGAATAGGATTTCCACCCTGCGCTCCAGGTTTCTCGGCATCCAGTCAGCGCTGGCACAGTAGTATTCCGGCTTGCCGTCATTTTCAAAATAAAAGATCCGGGCATGCTCCAGAAAATTTCCGACGATGGAGCGGACCGTTATGTTTTCGCTGACACCCTCGATGCCCACACGCAGACAGCAGATGCCCCGTATAATCAGATCAATCTTTACCCCCGCCGTACTGGCATCGTAAATCGCATCAATCACATCCTTATCACAGAGGGCGTTCATTTTTGCAATAATTCTGGCCGGTCTTCCCGACTCTGCATGGGATTTCTCCCTGGCAATCAGATGAATAAACCGGTCTTTCAGCCAATGCGGCGCCAGGGACAGCCTGTTCCAGCTTCTCGGCTCCGAATAGCCCGAAAGCATGTTAAACACTGCCGTGGCATCCTCCCCGATCATCTCCGAGCAGGTAAAATACCCGATATCCGTGTACAGCTTCGCCGTGGAGTCATTATAATTGCCTGTTCCCAGATGGACATACCGTCGGATACCATTCTCCTCTTTTCTGACAACAAGTGTTATTTTACTGTGGGTTTTAAGTCCTACCAGGCCGTAAATCACATGACAGCCCGCTTTCTCCAGCTTTTTCGCCCAGACGATATTGTTTTCCTCGTCAAATCTGGCTTTCAGCTCCACAAGCACGGAAACCTGTTTCCCGTTTTCCGCCGCCTGCTCCAGGGCCGCAATGATGGGCGAATTGCCGCTTACCCGATAAAGGGTCTGCTTGATGGCCAGCACCTCCGGATCCCTGGCCGCCTGTCTGATAAACCGTACCACCGGCTCGAAGCTCTGGTACGGATGATGCATCAGGATATCCCCCTCCCGGATCTTCTCAAACACATCCGCGTCCTCCGGCAGCTCCGGCACAACCTGGGGCGGCAGATAACTGTGCTCCTTCAGATGGTCAAAACCTTCCACACCGTAGAGTTTCATCAGAAAAGTCAGATCCAGCGGTCCGCCGATGGCATAGATATCCTCCTTCGGAATTGCCAGTTCCTCCCGGATCAGTCTGAGGAGGCGGCTGTCAATGCCCTCCTCCACCTCCAGACGGATCACCTGTCCCCACTGTCTCTTTTTGAGCTGCTTCTCGATCTCCTGCAGGAGATCCTCCGCCTCCTCCTCCTCAATCGTCAGATCCGCATTCCGCATGATGCGGAAAGGATAGGTGCAGACAATATCATAGTTCAAAAACAGCTTGTGTATGTTGCGCTCGATCACTTCTTCCAGAAGGATCAGCTTCCGGCCCTCCTCCGAAGGAATTTCCACCAGACGGGAAAGGACGCTTGGCACCTGCACCGTGGCAAACTCCAGCTCCCCGTCTCCGTTTTTCTTCGTCATCAGAGCCCCCAGATTTAAGGACTTATTGCGGATCAGCGGAAACGGGCGGGAAGAATCCACCGCCATCGGGGTGAGCACCGGGTAGACATTATCCGTAAAATAGCTGTCCACATAGGCCGCCTCCCCCTTCGTCAGATCCTCATGATGGGTAATGATGCGGAGTCCGTTCGCCGAAAGCTGCGGCAGGAGGGATCGGTTGTACGTGTTGTACTGCTGGTTCACAAGCTGATGGGTTTTCTCATTTACCCGCACAAGCTGTTCCGTCGCCGTCATTCCTGCAATATCCCGCTTCTTATAACCCGCGTTCACCATATCCTTGAGGGACGCCACACGCACCATGAAAAACTCGTCCAGATTCGATGCGGTGATGCTCAAAAATTTCAGCCGCTCAAACAGCGGCAGCTGCTTATCCCTCGCCTCCGCCAGCACCCTCTCATTGAAAAGAAGCCAGCTCAGCTCCCTGTTCGTGTAGTAAGATTCATCTGCAAAAAATTTCCCTTGCGCCATATCCATGGCCTCCTTCTTCTTTTCACTCTACTATCCGCGCTGGCGGATCACCGGCCGGACGCTGTAAACCTCCTCAAAGAAATCGGAGCGTCTCGTAAACAGTCCCTTCTCCAGTGTAATATCCACCGACTCCTCCACGGTAATGACAAGCTCCCGCTCCTTTAAGACTGCTTTTACATCCTTAAATTTCTGCTTATGGCTCCGGTCCAGCCCGTTGGCAACCTTTAATATGGCTGTCAGTTTTGCGATGGTCAGATAGGCATCCCTGTCAATGGTGCTGTTTCCTCCCATCACCTGCCAGTAATCAAAATCCATGTGATTGTACTTCACCACATTGGCCACAATCTCCCGCTCCATATGGGAAAGGCCGATGATCTCTGTGGAGATAATAATATTGTAGGAACATTCACCGAGATTCACCAGGCTGATGTACTTGCCGCAGTCATGTAAAAGCGTGGCAATCCGCAAAAGCAGCCGCTCCCGCTTCCCGAGACCGTGCACCTTCTTCATACTGTCAAAGATGGTCAAAGCAATCTTCTCAAGCGTCTCGCCCCGGCGCTTACTGCCCATATACCGTTTGCTGATATTCTGCGCGCAGGCAATGATGTCCTGCTCAAAATCATGTTCTTCCCTGATGATCTTATGCTTTTGCGCGTATTCGTATGCCATGCCGTCGCAGAGTGTCACCCCCGGCGCCCAGATCAGATTTGCGCCCATCATCTTGGCAATCCGGTTAATCAGAATACCCGAAATATAGAGAAGCGGTATGTTCTCCTCCGGCATATCCAGCGCCTTTGCCGCCTGCTGGTTCGATTTCGCGCGAATCTGTTCCAGAAACTTTTCCACGACGGGCGCTTCCACACTGCTCTCCTCCAGTCCCAAAACATTTTTCCCTACAATGGCGGAAATGTAATCGTCCACCACAATAATGTTTTCAATCTGCCCGTCCTTCAGATACAGCTTTTTAAACAATTGAATCTGGGAATTTACCATCTCGTCCAGGATTACCTCGTACTGTCTGGGGCTGATATTCAGCCGCCCGAGCTGATCCTGCAGCCGCAGTACGCCAAGACGCATATTCTGGGTCGTGACGAGCGTATCCTTGTCAAAAAGGGAAATCTGGATGCTGCCGCCACCGATATCTACAATCGCGGTTCCCTTCTCCACGATCTTGTTGAAACGTCCTCTGGAAGCAATCGCCTTGTAATTCAGGAAGCGCTGCTCCGAATTGCTGAGCACCTCAATGCGGATGCCCGTGCGCTGGGCGATCTGATCCAGAACGATCATGGTATTTTCCGTCTCCCGGATCGCGCTGGTACCGTAAGCAGTGTAATCGTCCACCTTATAACTTTTCATAATATCATTGTAATCCCGCAGTACCCGGGAAAGCTCGTCCACACGGTCATAACTGATCTTCCCCGTGGCAAACGTATCCGTCCCCAGGTCAATCCGATGCCTGATATGGTCGATCTCCCGCAAGCCGTTCTTGGACGAAATCTCAAATATTTTCATGCCGAGTTCATAGGAACCCACATCTATCGCTGCAAATGTTTTCATTCTTCCCCCGCAACTCCTTTTTCCTGCATTTCTTATGTGAGCGATTCGTTTTTCTTCTCGCTTGTTCCCAACAGAAAATCAATGAACTGCTGCGCTGTCCTGCCGGAAAGACCGCCGTGGGAAAGCTCCCATTTGTTCGCCAGAAGGAATAAATCCTCATCCGGCACCTTCAGTCCGTTCCGCACCGCCAGTGTTTTCACAATCTCCTGGAACTGCTTTTTATCCGGCGATCCGAAAAAGATGGTCACGCCGAAACGGTAGACAAGCGACAGCTTCTCCTGCACGGTGTCTCCCGCATGCATATCCTCGTCCCGCCTGTCCGCCTTGTCGCTGTAGTTCTCCCGGATCAGATGCCGCCTGTTGGAAGTGGCGTAAATCAGCACATTGGCCGGCTTTTTCTCAAGGCCGCCCTCAATCAGCGCCTTCAGGTATTTGTATTCCACCTCAAAATCCTCGAAACTCAGGTCATCCATATAAATGATAAACTTGTAATTCCGGTTTTTGAGCTGGGCGATCACCGCGTTCAGATCCTGAAACTGATGCTTGTACAGTTCAATAATACGCAGGCCTTTCTCGTAATATTCGTTGGCGATAGCCTTCACGCAGGAGGATTTGCCCGTCCCCGCGTCCCCGAACAGCAGACAGTTGTTGGCGCGTCTCCCGGCCACAAAAGCCTCCGTATTCTCACAAAGCTTCTGCTTGGGAATCTCATATCCCACCAGATCATCCAGATACACATGGGCAATGTTGCGGATCGGCACGATCCGCGCTCCCTCCTCCGTATGCTCCACACGGAAGGCTTTGTGCAGTCCCAGATCTCCCACACCGTACTCTCTGTAAAACTGGGTGAGCGTCGCTTTCATGGCCGCAGCGTTCTCATTCTCCACAAAATGCTGCGCCAGCGTACAGATTCGGTCACGGATACGCCTGTTATAGATCTTACTGTCCGCCGAAGCGCCTCTGTAAGCCAGCACCACGGCAAACTCCGGCGCCTTTAAGACCTCCATCATCTCCGTGAAATCATAATCAAAAAATTCCTTGAAGATCGCGATATCATGCAGCACCAGTTCATTGATACTGCCTTCTACCTCGCCCCGCATCTCGCAGGCGCAGCTATAGCTGTTTTCGTTGTTTACCAGCAGGTTCGTCAGATAACAGTGCCAGAGATTCCCGTAAAAGCCGTGATCCGCCGCCTGCTCGGAGAGCCTGTGCATACACCTGTAAAAGAGCGGCCTCGCCCTGCCGTCCCCGGAGCGGTAGTGCTCCATCAGCCACACCACATCCCGCAGGATATCCCCGTCCGCAAATTCCTTATATATGATCAATTCCTCTTCTCTCATCCTCTTCTATCCTCCGCCAGTCTTTTCAGAGAATACCGCATTTCAGGCATTCTCTGGTGCGAAACATAGAAGTTCTTTGCGAAGCAGCCTTTGCTGCGAGCATTAGAACTTCTTTTCGCACGTTTCACGCTTTAGTAGTTGCCCAGTATTCTCAAGTTGCGCGCCTCATCCCGCAGTCCGCGCAGGGCGTTTTTCACCGCACCGTCCGCAAAATTCCCCTCAAAATCGATAAAGAAGCGGTACTCCCAGTTGCGGTCCTCAATGGGACGGCTCTCAATCTTTGTCATATTGAGATTATTATAGATAAAATGGGACAGCATATGGTAAAGTGAGCCGCTCTCATGGGGCACCTCCAGACAAATGCTGATCTTCCCCGCATCCTTTCTGAATATCTTCTGGTTGGTGACAATGATAAACCGAGTGGAGTTGGTATCCGACTGGTTCACGCCCTGCGCCAGAATATCCAGACCGTAGATCTTGGCCGCCTGTTCGCTGGCGATGGCCGCCTGGGTCCTGTCACCCTCCTCGCTCACCTTGCGGGCCGCGAAGGCGTTATTTTTCAGGCTGACCTGTCTCCAGTCCTCGTGTTCGTTTAAGTACCGTGCGCTCTGCATCAGCGACTGCGGATGGGAGTACACCGTCTTGATCTGCGAAAGCGCCGTCCCCGGCAGACCCATCAGACAGTGCTCGATTTCGATAATCTGCTCGCCCACGATATAATTCTCAAATTCCACAAGCAGATCATAAATCTCACTGACAATTCCAGCCGTGGAATTTTCGATGGGCAGCACCGCAAAATCCGCGCTTCCCTCCTCTATGGACATCATAGCTTCCCTGAAGGTTTCCACATGGAAGCTCTTCACCTGTTCCCCGAAATATCGCAGCATCGCCATCTGGGAATAAGCCCCCTCCGCTCCCTGAAAAACAACCCTGGCACGCTCAGTCTCCAGCCTGTCCACTCCGATAAACGGAAGCCGCCCAAGCGATCCCGCCTCCACCAGCTTCTGATACTGGAGTTTTCTGCTCATGGACATAATCTGCTCAAAAAGCTCCTGCACGCCGTGGGCATTAAAAGGGTCATGGGTGAGGGAGCGCACCTTCTTGAGCTTCTCCTCCTCCCTGACCTTGTCAAATACTTTCTTCCCCGTCTCAATCTTGTAATCGGCCACTTGCGAGGAAATTGCCATGCGCTCCTCGTAGAGCGCCACAATTTTCTCGTCAATCACGTCAAGCCGGCCCCGCAATTCCAGTAAATCCATTTTCCCTGTCCTTTCAATCATCTCGTTCAGCCCGCGCCATTCGCAAAATCGCGCCTTTGGCGCTCTCCGCTGCTTCGCGGCTATTTTTGCTCATAAGAAGGCGCTCCCTCAGAACTGTATCCATCTGTCAAATTCGTGCAAGCACAATTTGCCCGACGGATGCAGCTCTGGCTGAACTGATAAGTAAAGTTTACCGCAATTTGTTCTTGATAGCAAGCGGCTTTCCAGATATAATAGTAATGTTACGAAGGCACTTTCCGGGGAGGGAATCTCATGACAACCAAGCAAAAAAATATCCTCATCCTTTCTATAGCAGGAGTTATTTTAATAGTTCTGCTGCTGTTTGTGTTACTGAGCAGCCGCATTCCCATGAATGACGAATATACGACTGGAAACACCACTGGAAACCTAAACAACGGCGGGTATTTCTGCGAGATGGACGGACGGGTGTATTTCGCCAACGCATACGACAATTTCGCCCTCTACTCCATGAATCCGGACGAGACGGATCTGGTCAAATTTAACGAAGGTGCCGTCTCTTCCATCAATGCTGCAGGAAACTATCTCTATTACGCCCAGATCAGCGGCGGCACAGAGGCAGGCGGCATCGGCAGCGCCGTGCGGATGGCCGGTATCTACCGGAGCAACCTGAAAGGAAAATCCGTGGTCGGATTGGACCGCTGCGACATCGTCAGTATGCAGCTTTGCGGTAACTATCTCTACTACGAAAAGTACGATAAACAGATCGGCACCTCCCTTGACAAAGTACGCATTGACAAAAAAGACAGACAGACTGTTGCGGAAGCGATTATCAATCCCAACTGCTATGTAAACGGCAAAATCTATTACAACGGCGCAGCGGAGGATCATTACCTTCACGCCCTCGACGTAACCACGGACAAAGATTCCGTCGTCTGGCAGGGAAACATCTGGAATCCCATCGTGCAGGACGGCTACGTCTATTACATGGATGTGGCGGAAAACTATCGCCTGTGCCGCTACAGTTTATCCAACAATGTGGTGGAGGTTCTGACCAACGACCGCATTGATATGTTCAATGTCTACGGCAACTACATATACTATCAGGTAAGCTCGGCAGACTCCCCTGCCCTCAAGCGCATGATGACTGACGGCAGTCTGCAGGAGGTCGTGCGGGAAGGCGTGTACCAGAACATCAATATTACCTCCGAGTATGTATACTTTAACTCCTTCAACGAATCCACGCCGGTATACAAGACATACACCTATGGCCCGATCAACGTGACCACCTTCGATGCCGCAAGGGAAGCGGCCATGGCAAACTTAAAGTGACTTAAAGCAGCATAAAAGGGACTGCCTTTGCAGTCCCTTTCCTTTGTCCATCTACTCTGATTCTGTGTGCGGTTCAATCTAATAACACATGTTTTTCTCCGTTCCGCTCCACATCCGAAAGAAGCTCCAGCACTGATTTATTAAAAACGGGATGCCTCTCGTACGGGGCGATCTGCGCAAGCGGCTTCAGCACAAAATCACGGTTCTGCATATCCCGATGGGGAATCGTCAATTTCTTCGTATCCATCACCCTTCCCTCATAGAGAAGAATATCCAGATCCAGTGTTCTCGGTCCCCAGCGTTCCTTCCGTTCTCTGGCCTCTGCTCTCTCAATCCTCTGCAGCACCTCCAGTAGCTCTTCCGGCGTGTAGAGCGTCTCAACAGACATTGCACCGTTCAGATAATCCGCCTGCTCCACACCGCCGTAGGGCGTCGTCTCCACCCAGTCCGAAACGCGCAGCACCTTGCACTTCTTATCGTCAAGCAGGGCATCCACCGCCGCACTCAGATGCGCCCTTTTGTCTCCGATATTGGAACCACAGGCGATATAGACCAGCCGCCAGCCTCTCGTGATCTTTACGGAAACCGAACCGAAAGGCACTGTAATCGGCGCTTCCGGCTTTTTCACCTCCATAGTAACCTGTCTGACATAGGGAAACTGCAAAAGCAGCGCCTCCGCAGCCCGCTCTGCGGCCGTCTCAATCAGTTTGTATGTATGCTCCGTGAGAAAGGTGTGCAGAAAGCGGCATACCACGCCGTAGTTCGTGGACAGTGCCAGATCATCCGCCATGCCTGCCGCCCGGGTATCCGTATCCAGAACCACACTCACATAAAAATTCTGCCCCTTTTCATTTTCCTGCTGATACACGCCGTGATAGGCGTATACCTGCAGATCCTCCACTATAATCTGATCCGCCATCACCGGCTCCCTTCCCGCCCGGATAAAGAGCGTTATATATCATCTGCTATTCATCTTTGTCCTGCACTAGTTCCTGTAGCCGTAGCGAATCGCCTCCGTCATCTTGACAGCGCGGGCATTCTCCTTCACGTCATGTACCCGCACAAACATAACGCCCCGCTGGACACCGTAAACCGTAGTTACCAGCGTTCCTTCCATGCGGTCATTCACCGGAAGATCCATTCCCATACCCACTACAGATTTACGGCTTGCGCCAAGAAGCAGCGGATAGCCAAGGGAATGGAACTTCTGCAGATTATCAATGATTTCCAGATTGTTCTCGTAGCTCTTGCCGTAACCGATACCGGGGTCAAGGATAATCTTGTCATATGCGATCCCCTTACTGCTTGCAAGCTCCAGGGAAGCCTCCAGATCCCAGAACATCTCCTCAATCAGATTCTTATACTTCATTTCCTTGCGGTTATGTGACAGACAGCAGGGCAGTCCCGACTCCGCAATCACCTGCGCCATATTTTCATCATACTTCAGTCCCCAGATATCGTTGATCATATCCACGCCCGCCGCAATGCCTGCCTTCGCCACTTCGGACTTATAGGTGTCCAGAGAAATCGGAACATTAAATCTGGATTTAATCGCTTCGATTACAGGAGTCACCCGTTCAATCTCCTCCTGCGCAGAAATCTGTGTGTAACCCGGTCTTGTGGACTCACCGCCCACATCCACAATATCCATACCATCTGTTATCATCTTTTCTACGTGATATAATGCCTGATCCAGATCGTTATACTTTCCTCCGTCAGAAAAAGAATCGGGTGTTACGTTGAGTATTCCCATCACATAAGCATGCCCTTTTGTTCTGAAATCTCTCTGTCCTATCCTCATTTTCCTATCCTCCGTATTCTTTGTTATATGATTACTTATCCACAGGATCTTATTTTGTTAAATCCCGATTATATACTTTGTTCTCTCCGATCATACGAAAAAACAGTTCCTGCCACTTCGGATCTTCCCGAAAACAGCCTCTGGACGCCAGTGTCATTGTCCTGCTCCCCGGTTTCTCCACCCCCCGCATGGTCATACAGAGATGCTCCGCCTCCACCATGACAATCGCACCCTGCGGCTTTAAGTGCTCCATAACAGCTTCTACAATCTGAATGGTCATCTGCTCCTGAATCTGCGGCCTTCTGGCATAAACCTCCACCGTTCTGGCCAGCTTGCTTAAGCCCACCACCTTTCCGTCCGGGAGATAAGCGATATGCACCTTCCCGTAAAACGGCATCAGATGATGTTCACAAATAGAATAAAAGGTGATATCTTTTACCAGAACGATCTCGTTGCTCGCAACGGCAAATGTCTTTGCCAGATGCTCCCCGGCATTCTCATCCATTCCCGAAAAAATTTCCCCGTACATGCGGGCAATCCTGTCCGGCGTATCCCGCAGCCCCTCTCTGTTCACATCCTCGCCAATGCCCTCTAAGAGCAGCCTGACCGCCTCTTCAATTTTTGTCTGATCTACCATGGGTATCTCTCCTGATCGTATCTCTGTGCGCGACTGTATCCATCAGTTCTCCCAGATAGGAGAGAGAGCCGAAGGCGACAATAACGGCATCCTTATCTTTTCCCGTCAGCAGATACGCGATTTCCACCGCCTCCTGCACACTGTCCGCCGCCGTCACGGCCCTGTGGTACTCCCTGGCCGCCTCCGCCAGCTCCAGCGCTGACAGCGCGCGCTCCTTTAAGGGCGGCGTAACGGTAATGATATGGGATGCCAGTTCAAAGGTATGTCGAATCACCTTGTCATATTCTTTGTCCCGTAACATTCCCATTATATAAATAATTTTCCTGTTTGTAAAATAAAAACGGATACTTTCCGCCAATTTTTTGGCCGCATCCTCATTGTGCGCACCATCCGCGATAAAGAGCGGTCTCTTCGCGATCACATCAAACCTTCCATGCCATCTCGTCTGCAAAAGCCCCTGTCTCAGCTTCTCCTCCGGCACCTTAAAGCCGCACCTGACAAGCGCAAGAACCGTCTCCACAGCTAAAACCGCATTCTCAATCTGAAACTTTCCCAGCATGGAGATCTCCAGATCCTTATACTTATCGTAGTCAAACTTCTGCTTCGTCACGCCGTATCTGATCCGCTTCGCGCGGGATATATCCGCCGTGAAAAACTTTGCCTTTTTGATCAGGGCGGACTGCCGCAAAATCTTCATCACTTCCGGATCCTGTTTCAGCGATATAACATAACACTTGCTTTTTATTATACCTGCTTTCGTCAGCGCGATCTCTTTCAGGCTCTCCCCCAGAATATCCATATGATCCATGCTGATAGAGGCAAAAACCGCCGCCACCGTTGTATTCACCACGTTTGTGGCATCCAGCGCACCGCCAAGCCCTGTCTCCAGCACCACCAGATCGCATTTCTTGTCCAGAAAATACAGAAAGGCAACCGCCGTTTCTATCTCAAAAAGAGTGGGATGCGCCAGTCCCTGTGCCGCCATCTGCTCCGCCGCCGCCTTTACAGGCTCCAGATACTTGCACAGCCCCGACTGCGTGATTTCACGGCCGTTGATCTGAAACCGCTCCCGGTACCCTTTCACGGCAGGTGAAAGATACCTGCCGACCCGGTATCCCGCTTCCTGCATGACTGTGGAAATATAGGCGAGCGTTGAACCCTTTCCGTTGGTGCCGGCGATATGTACGAATTTCAGCTGATCCTGCGGATCACCGAGCGCGGCACACAGATGACGCATGGTTTCCAGCCCCATAACACTGCCAAGAGGCTGCACCTCTTCTATATACTGCATGGCTTCCCGATAGTTCATGGCTCTCCTCTTCCCTCCCGAATTTATCCCCGACCGAGCAGGGAAGAGCCTTCTTCCCCTACTCGCCGAGCGGCCCGCGCACCTCCTTGGCGGCATACTTCCTCTGCACGGGTCTGCACATAAAAAATGGCGTCACGATTCCTAACCCCCGGCAATCAACCCTAACCGTGTATAAATGTGCCGAAACCCGGCAACACTGTCAGCATGAGAAAATTTTTGCACAACTTCATTCACTGCGGCCTGCTTGGGTGGTTTCTGGAAATCACCTTCACGGCCTTCCACGCCTTCCGCAGGCGCGACTGTAAACTGCCCGGCACAACTTCCGTCTGGATGTTTCCCATCTACGGACTGGCAGCGTTTCTCTCCCCCGTCTGCCGCCTGCTTCGGAACCGTTCCGTGCTTTTCCGCGGCCTGACATACATGGGGCTGATTTTTACCGGGGAATTTTTCACGGGCATGTTTCTGAACCGGCGCGAACTGTGCCCGTGGAACTACGAGCGCTGCCGCTGGAACCTGGCCAGGGTAATCCGCCTCGATTTCGCCCCCTGCTGGTTTGTCACCGGGCTCCTCTTCGAGCGTCTTCTGCGGGAAAACGATCCCTCCCTGCGCCCGGACTGAGCCGGCATCCCGGACACTCCGGTCTGCCGGCGCCTTCATGGTCTGCAGTCAGTCTGCGTCCATATCAATATCGTCCGCGTCAATATTTAAGGTGTTCAACGTACGCCGTTTTCTTCTGGCCATCTCGGAAGCGTGCAGGATGTAATCCTTGACTTCCTTCGCGTGTCTGATGTGCTCCAGATAAAGCTGGGGATGCGTATTATCCCCTGTATAGCAGGCAACCGTGCCCAGCCCGAATATGCGCTCCGCCAGACTGGTCTTTAACTCCACATCCTGCACTTTATACAAATAACAGTCGTTTTCTGTCGTGTTAAGAAGCCCCGAGTTAATGGTAATCACACGCTCGTTCACCTTGTACTTCGTAAAAGTAAACGGAAGACCGAAAAACAGCAGACGCTTGCGCTCCACATACTCCCGTATGTCCTCCCGTTCCTCTTTTTCCTCCATGTCCTTCGTTTCGTCTCTGTATTCTTCCATACTTACCTCCATGCCGGCGTTTTTTGTGATGACGATTTTACAATCTTTTTCACTTTTCCGTCCGTTTCGCAATGTCTACGCATAGTGTATCACATTCCCCCTTATTTCACAATCTTCACATTTCTACCGTTCTGCCGGATTTCCCCGCCATCGTCCTTTTATCCCACTTGCGTCCCCCCTTCCTTTATGCTATGATATACAAAATATAGTAAGCAGGCAGTAACCACGCCACATCATAAGGAGGACTCCATATGACCGCAAAAGACTGTATCGTAGGGCGCAGAAGCATCCGCAAGTTTAAATCTGACGCTGTTTCCCACGAACTGTTGTCTGAGATCGTTGAAACCGCTTCCTACGCACCGAGCTGGAAGCATACACAGATCACCCGCTACATAGCTGTGGAGGGTGCCTTGAAAGATAAGATTGCAAAGGAATGCACTTCCATGTATCCCCCCAACGGCGATATCATCGCGGCGGCTCCTGTATTGATGGCTGTTACCATAATCAAGAACAGAAGCGGTTATGAGCGCGACGGATCCTTCAGCACACCCCGCGGTGATGGCTGGCAGATGTACGATGCCGGTATTGCATCCCAGAGCCTCTGCCTTGCGGCATATGAACAGGGGCTTGGTTCCGTGATCCTTGGTCTTTTTGACCAGAGCGCGGCAGAAACGCTGTTACAGCTTCCTGAAGACAGAGAGCTGGCAGCTCTCATTCCGATTGGCTATCCCGATGAGACGCCTGCTGCACCCAGAAGAAAATCTGTGGAAGAACTGTTATCTTATTTGTCATAAACCTAAAAATAGAAGAGAAAACTCTCTTCTATTTTTTTCGACCAACTTGCAAAGGAGTGATGCTTTTCTATGAGACACTTAATGAATCCGCTTGATTTTTCTGTGGAGGAGCTGGACAAGCTCTTTGACCTGGCTAATCGTATGGAGGCCGATCCGGCCAGATACGCCCACGCCTGCGAAGGAAAAAAACTGGCCACCTGTTTTTACGAGCCTAGCACGCGCACACGGTTAAGCTTTGAGGCCGCCATGCTGAATCTTGGCGGACAGGTTCTCGGCTTTTCAGATGCCGCCTCCTCCTCCGCCTCAAAGGGTGAGAGCGTATCTGACACCATCCGCGTGATCTCCTGTTACGCTGATATATGCGCCATGCGCCATCCAAAAGAAGGCGCTCCGATGGTAGCGGCCGAACGTTCCGGCATTCCTGTAATCAACGCCGGAGACGGCGGACACCAGCATCCCACCCAGACACTTACGGATCTTCTCACCATCCGTTCCCTGAAAGGGCGGCTCGGCGGCTTTACGATCGGCCTGTGCGGCGACTTGAAATTCGGGCGCACCGTACACTCCCTGATCAACGCACTGATCCGCTATTCCGATATCCGTTTCATCTTCATCTCGCCGCCGGAGCTTAAGGTGCCCGACTATATCACAGACATGCTGACCGAGAAAGGCATTGCCTACGAGGAAGTCATCCGGCTGGAAGACTGTATGCCGGACTTGGATCTCCTTTACATGACCAGAGTACAGCGGGAGCGCTTCTTCAATGAGGAGGACTATGTAAGGCTGAAAGACTTCTATATCCTGGACAAGGCAAAACTCTCGGCTGCCAGAGCGGACATGCTTATTCTTCATCCCCTGCCCCGTGTCAACGAAATTTCCGTGGAAGTGGATGACGACCCCCGCGCCGTCTATTTCAAACAGGCCAAATACGGCGTCTATGTCCGCATGGCGCTGATTCTTACCCTGCTCGGCATCGAAGAATAAGACCAGTACGCAGGTATCACTGAAACGCTTAAAAAGGAGGTTTTCCGATATGCTGAACGTAGGAAAAATTGAGGAGGGCTTCGTGCTCGACCATATTGAAGCGGGCAAGAGCCTTGACATCTACCATCACCTGAAGCTGGACAAGCTGGACTGTACGGTGGCGATCATCAAAAACGCCCGCAGCAACAAAATGGGAAAAAAGGATATTTTGAAAGTAGAGTGTGATATCAACACGCTGGATCTGGATATCCTCGCTTTTATCGACCATAATATCACCGTCAATGTCATTAAGGACGGGGATATCGTAGATAAGAAAATTCTGGTGCTCCCCCGTGAAATCCATAACGTGATCAAATGCCGGAATCCGCGCTGCATCACTTCCATCGAACAGGGTCTGCCGCATATCTTCGTGCTAGCGGATGAGGAAAAAGAAATCTACCGCTGTAAATACTGTGAAGAGAAGGCCGGCAACTCCTCTGCCTGGTAAGCAGTCCGCCGTTTTCTGACTCTGCTTATGCGCGCCAAAAAAGACGCCCCGTCAAACAGCGGGACGTCTTTTTGTATACGCTTTTTGTTTATACCTGAGCCACATCCTTCATGGAGAAGCTGATTCTGCCCATCTTGTCCTTGCCGAGGCATACCACTGTCACCTTGTCTCCAAGGGTGAGTACATCCTCCACGCGGTTGATTCTCTCCTTCGCGATCTTGGAGATGTGAACCATGCCCTCCTTGCCCGGTGCAAACTCGATGAATGCGCCGAACTCTTTGATGCTTACCACGGTACCCTGGAAAATCTGTCCTTCCTCGAAGTCCGTTGTAATCATCTTAATCATATCTACGGCCTTGTCCATCATCTCGTTTTCGGTGCCGCAGACGGAAACCTGTCCTTCATCGTTGATGTCAATCTTCACGCCGGTGCGGGCAATGATCTCGTTGATGGTCTTGCCGCGCTGGCCAACCACATCACCGATCTTCTCAGGATCGATCTGGATGGAAATGATCTTCGGCGCATAAGGACCAACCTCCTTGCGAGGCGCGGAAATCGCCGGACTCATGCAGTTCGCCATGATATACTCTCTCGCCTCACGGCATCTGCTGATCGCGCCTTCCACGATGGGCTTCGTCAGACCGTGGATCTTGATATCCATCTGAATGGCCGTGATACCGTCATGGGTACCTGTCACCTTAAAGTCCATATCGCCGAAGAAGTCCTCAAGGCCCTGGATATCTGTCAAAAGTACAAATTCATCATCCGTGTCGCCCGTTACGAGACCACAGGAGATACCTGCCACCATCTTCTTGATCGGAACGCCCGCCGCCATCAGGGACATGCAGGACGCACAGGTGGAAGCCATAGAAGTGGAGCCGTTGGACTCAAAGGTCTCCGACACGGTACGGATTGCATAAGGGAATTCCTCCTCGGAGGGAAGCACCGGCAAAAGCGCTCTCTCTGCAAGCGCGCCGTGGCCGATTTCTCTTCTGCCCGGACCTCTGCTCACCTTTGTCTCTCCTACAGAGTAGGACGGGAAATTATAGTGGTGCATATATCTCTTGCCCGTGATATTCGGGTCTAAGCCGTCCACCTTCTGAATCTCCGAGAGAGGCGCCAGTGTACATACATTGCAGATCTGTGTCTGTCCTCTCGTGAACATGGCAGAACCATGCACTCTGGGGATGATATCCACCTCTGCCGCAAGCGGTCTGATCTGGTCTAACGCCCTGCCATCGGGACGCTTGTGATCCTTGAGGATCATCTTGCGAACGGTCTTTTTCTGATACTGGTACACCGCCTCGCCGAGCACTGACAGATATTCCTCGTTCTCCGCGAAAGCCTCCTCCAGTCTCGCCGTGATATTTCGGATATTCTCCTCGCGCACCTGCTTCTCGTCGGTGAAGACAGCCGTCTCCATCTCCTCGGGCGTCACGATTTTCTTCATGTCCTCAAACATCTGCCCGGGAACCGCGCAGCTCTCGTAAGTGTGCTTGGGCTTGCCCACCTCTGCCACGATCTGGCTGATGAACGTGATCAGCGTCTGGTTTACCTCATGCGCCTTGTAGATCGCCTCCAGCACCTTCGCCTCCGGCACCTCGTTGGCGCCAGCCTCGATCATCATCACCTTCTCGGCGGTAGATGCCACGGTCATTTTCAGGTCACCCTTGTCCCACTGCTCCTGGGAAGGATTGACGATCAGCTCGCCGTCCACCATACCCATCTGCGTCATCGCGCAGGGACCAGCAAAAGGAATATCCGAAATGCATGTGGCAATGGCCGTACCGATCATGGCTACCAGCTCGGGACGGCATGCCGGATCCACGCTCATTACCAGATTGTTTAAGGTCACGTCATTGCGGTAGTCCTTCGGGAATAAGGGTCTCATGGGGCGGTCGATCACACGGCTTGTGAGAATCGCATTTTCGGAGGGCTTACCCTCTCTCTTATTAAAGCCGCCGGGGATCTTACCAACCGAATAAAATTTCTCCTCATACTCTACGCTGCAGGGGAAGAAATCAATGCCGTCCCTGGGTTTATCGGAGGCCGTCGCCGTGGATAACACGGTGGTCTCACCATACTGCATGAAAGCGCAGCCGTTTGCCTGTTTGCCGACTCTGCCGATGTCTACCCGGAGGGTACGCCCGGCGAGTTCTAAGGTGTAACTCTTGTACATAATCTTCTCTCTCCTTCTTCTCTCTTCTTTGAAACTAGAAGAGCGGATTTAGGGTCGGACCTGCCAACCCTATCTCCGCTCATCATCTCACAACTATTTACGAAGTCCAAGTCTCTCGATCAGTGCACGATATCTCTCGATATCTTTCTCCTTCAGATAGCCGAGCAGGCCGCGTCTCTGACCTACCATTTTCAGAAGGCCTCTTCTGGAGTGGTGATCCTTCGGATTCTCTTTCAGATGCTCTGTCAGCTCCTGGATTCTCGCCGTCAGAACCGCTACCTGTACCTCAGGTGAACCTGTGTCGCCCTCAGATCTGGCATACTCTTTGATAATCGCTGTCTTCTTTTCCTTAGAAATCATAGTTTCTCCTTTCCTTCAAGGGGTTACCCTGACATACGCCTGACACCAAGAAGGGGTCGGAGTGTCCCGCCTCTGCGTGCCGGCTAAAATCCATACCGTCACATTCTACCACAACGCTGTTGTCTTGTAAAGCCTGTTTTCCAATCACGCGGGAATTTTGTGCCGGTATTCCCCGCGCTCAGACACCCTTCCGGATGTCGCTTCATGCGCTGCCCTGCCGGTATCCTTCTCCCAGCTTCGAGACAATCTCATCGTACTGCCCATACATCTTCTGCACTTCATTCTCCAAAATATAATAGTGCCGGACATAGGGGATCAGCAGCACGAGAAACGCTGCCACCACAAAAAGCCAGCTTTCCGCACCCTCCGTGCCCTGCGCCATCAGCAAAAACGCCATTCCTACGGACAGTACGGCAAACAGGGCGAAAACCACCGTGACAATCAGATGTACCAGCCTCTCATGCTGGAAAAAACCGATCTGTACGAGATGCTCTGCCCGGATCTTCTCCCAGTCGGCATCCTCCCGCAGCAACAGTTTATCCATATATTTTCGGTAAGTCAGTATGCGCTTCTCCATCTCTCCCTCTGTTCTATGCCGTTTCATACCGGGAAACACTGCCCCGGTACCGTGCCATTGTCCTCAGTCGTACAGCACCCGCACCGCCTTGTAAGGCGAACGGTAGGACACGTTGGAAATCTTGATGCCTGTTTTGGGACTGCTGGCATGAACCACCTGTCCGTTTCCGATATAAATCGCCACATGGTTGATGGTCTTGCCCTTCGCATAGAAAATCAGATCGCCCGGCTTCGCCTCCGCCACCTTGATCGTGGTGCCGCAGTTTGCCTGCGCCCTGGAATTCCGGGGAAGTTTCACGCCGTACTTCTGAAAGACCTTCATCACAAAGCCCGAGCAGTCCGCCCCCTTCGTCAGACTGGTGCCGCCCCACACATAAGGATTCCCGATAAACTCCTTCGCGTACTGGCAGACATCCACCCGCACATCAGAAACACCCTGTCCATAGAGCAGCTCCGTCATGGTGACCGCCGTGCCAAGCTCCGCGCTGACTTCCACATACTCCGCAGAAACATAAACTTCATCATCATCCAGCAAAACCTTAACCCAGTCGCCTTCCACGGCCGCCACTTCCAGTTCCTCACCCATGGCAACCAGCGTAATCACCTCCGACTCTGTGTTCGCCTCCGCCCTGACCTTCAGGCTGTCCGTGGTCACCTTCGCGACAGTAACCGCCAGTTCCTCCGCCTTAAACTTCGCCGGAACGCCCGTCAGCAGATAGTCCAGACTCACGTATCCCTCCACCTCGCCGGATCTGATATGCGCCCATATGTCGTCCGTATCGAGCACCTCGCAGGCGGCATTTCGTGGGAGTTTCCCCACAAGCCTGCCGTCCTCCGCAGCGATGGCGCGGATATTCAGATTGTCGCTCACATCCGCAATTCCCAGATTAGTATAACCCCAGTTGGCGTTCTTCGCACGCTCATAGGCAAGCTCATAATCCTCCGCCGTCTTGTCGGAAATCAGGATCGCACCAGACCCGATGGCGTCCTCGTCCAGAACATCCTGCGCCGTCTCCGCCTCATCCTCCGCGCTGTTGCCGCTGACCTGCCCGTTCTCCTCCGAAGGCTCCTTATAAAGCTTCAGCTGCCCGATCGGCAAAAGATCCGGCACAGGCATAGATGCCTGTACCGTAAATGATGTCTGCATAATCATAACACTTGCTATTATAGCTAAAACCTTCCGTCTCTTCATCCGGAATCAATTCCTCTCCCTGTCCTCTGCTGTATGTACTAGTTCGGCTCAAAGTAACTGTTCGCAAACGCAATATTTGTGGCATGATCCGCCACTCTCTCGAGTCCCGACACGATATCCGAGAACATCGCGCCCGCCTCGGGCGTACATTCGTTGTTGGAAAGCCGCTCGATATGCCGCTGCTGCAGTTCCTTCTCCTTCTCGTCGATGGCCTCCTCCAGATTTCTGATGTCCTCCACATGCTCCTCTGTGCTCTTGACAAACATCTCAAAGGAAAAGCGCAGAAGCGTGTTGACCATATCTATCATCTCGCCAAGCTCCCGCTGTGCCGCCTTTGAGAAGGCCACGCCGGTCTTTTCCCTCTGCACCGCCGCATCCACAATGTTCTCCGCATGGTCGCCGATCCGCTCGATATCATTGACCACATGGAACAGCGCGCCAATGCTCTTCAAGTCCTCAATAGGCAGGGTTGTCTGGTTAATCTTCACCAGATAGTTTGTGATGGCGTGGCTTAAAAAGTCGATGTTCTTCTCCACCTCATAAACCTCCCCAATCTCCTCATCATCCAGTGTAATCAGTGCATTCATGGCTCGGTTCAAATTTTCGTTCGCAAGGGATCCCATACGGTCAAGTTCCTTGATAACCTCCACCACCGCCGTAGCCGGGTTTAAAACCACCTTCTCACCGATATACTTAAGCTGATAGCTGTCCCGGTAGCCGATCTTCTTATCGTCGCCGGGCACAAGCACATAAGTCAGCTTCACAATCTGCCTGATAAACGGCATCAGCAGGACAACCTGAAAAATTTTAATGGAAATATGCGCATAAGCCACCACCCTGCCCGGATTATTGCCGGTAAACGCCATAAGCGCTGCCGCAAACGTATCCACCGTCGCCAAAAGGACAAGGAATACAATAACCGTTCCAATTACATTGAAAATAAGATGAATCGCCGCCGCCCGCTTCGCATCTTTCTTTCCGCTTAACGAAGCTATCATGGCAGTTGCACAGGAACCGATGTTACAACCAAGAATGGTAAACATGCAGATATCTATTCCCATCATCCCCTGATTGGCAAGAAGCACCAGTATACTGACCGTCACGGACGAACTCTGGATTACCGCCGTTAAGACAGTGCCCAGCAGCACCGCCATGAGAGGCGACTGCAGGGACGCAAACATATGTAAAATTTCCGGAGAATCCTTCATACCGGACATCGCTCCCGACATCGAACTCAGTCCCATGAAAAGAACGCCAAAGCCGATAATTGCCTCTCCCCATCTGGAAATCTTCTGTTTCTTAACAAACATGAGAATCAACACGCCCGCAAGCAGAATCACAGGCGCCGCTTTCTCCAGCTTAAAGGAAACAAGGAGCGCCGTTACCGTCGTACCTACATTGGCGCCAAGAATGACGCCAGCCGCCTGCGTAAGCGTCATCAGCCCGGAGTTGACAAAGCTGACCACCATGACCGTACAGGCTGATGAAGACTGGATGACCGCCGTAAAGAACACACCGACTAAAATAGCCATAAAACGGTTGGTTGTCAGCCGTTCCAGTATTCCTCTCAGCTTGGCGCCAGCAACCTTCTCGAAGCTGTCACTCATAATGCGCATACCATACAGGAACAGCCCAAGGCCGCCCGCCATGGAAAGAATAATTGATATACTCATCTCGATTCAGATATCCTTCCTTTGTTCTTTTCCCATTGAAAAGCTACACGGTTCTATTGTATCGAAAAAAAAAACCTCTTACAACCCCTTACGACAAAAAAAGACTTTTTGAGAGAAGCCTATGAAAAGCTTCTCCCGGCCTCCACATCGGCCTCAATCTGCCGCCGCAGCGCCTCCACACTCTCAAATGTCCGCTCCGCCCTGCGGAACGCCAGAAGCTCCACCGTCATATCCCTGTCGTAGACCTCTCCCGAAAAATCGTAGAGATAAGTCTCCACACCCATGATCTTCTCATCCGAAACCGTAGGCTTACAGCCAACGTTGGAGATCCCCCGGTAAACCGCATCGCCAAGTCTTGCCCTGGAATAGTAAACGCCGTTTGGCGGCAGAAGTTTGCGCACATCCGGCAGAATGTTTGCCGTAGGCATGCCAAGTTTTCGCCCAAGTTGTCTGCCGTGCACCACCTTTCCGCTCACACAGTAGGGGGCGCCCAGCATGACCGAAACTTTCTCCATATCTCCCTCCCTGACCGCCTGTCGCACCCGGGTAGAGCTGACCTCCTCGCCGTCCACGCGGACTTTGTCGATCAGCTCCACCTGATATCCGCAGGTTCCGGCATATTCTGACAGAAGCTTATAGTCTCCCGCGCCGCCCTTCCCGAAAGAAATATCCGGCCCTGCACAGAGATAGGCTGTCCGCATCTGCTCTGCCAGATAGCGGGCCACAAATTCTGCCGGCTCCGTGGCCGCTGTCCCCCGGTTTAAGGGAAACTCAATCAGCACATCTATTCCCAGTCTGGAAAAAACCGCTCTTTTCTCCTCTCTGGTAGACAGTTCCTTCGTCTCTCCGCCAAAAAAAGACGCGGCCGAAGTGTCGAAGGTAAAAACCACCGTCCACAGCCCCTGGCTTTTCTGCTCCAGCACCCGCTCCAGAAGACGGCGGTGTCCCAGATGAATCCCGTCAAACTTTCCGAGCGCAACGGCGCTTTTGTTTTCCAAATGAAATTCCGTTGTATTTTCTATAATCCGCATGCTGTCTGTCCCACTTCCATCATCCGCTCCGGCTTATCCCGTGTCCCGCCATACGCCGTCCGGTTCTGTCGATTCATCCTCTGTTATCTCTCAGGCAGAAACATTTTCACAGGCCTTGCCTCATTTGTGTCTGCATAATACTCATAAATGCCGTAAAACCGCCCCGACTCGTCATACATCCGCAGCCGCTCTCCTTCCTGCTGCAAAGTGTCAGCCAAAAGCATACTGACCGGGATTTTATTCCCATTCTCCAGAAGCCTGCGTGCATCCGACGATGCCTTCACTTCCCGGCACTCTTTAAAAACGGCATCAGGAGGAATAATAACATCCGATATTTTATCTTCGTCCCTCAGCTTTTCGATCTCTGAAAGCCGCAGTGCCTCCCCGATCCCGAACATACCGACCCGGCTCCGCGTCAGAGACGCCATTACGCCGCCGCATCCGAGTTTCTTCCCGATATCGTGGCACAGCGTCCGGATGTAGGTGCCCTTCGAGCAGGCTACCCGGAACCGGACCGTGGGCAGATTCATTTCCAGAATCTCCAGCTCCCGGATCTGTACTGTGCGGGGCCTGCGCTCCACCTCTTTCCCCGCCCGGGCCAGCTCGTAAAGCTTCTTTCCGTTCACCTTGAGCGCCGAGTACATAGGCGGAACCTGTTCATAGTCTCCCAGAAAGCTCAGAATGCTCTCCCCCACCTGCTCTTTCGTGAGCGCCGCAATCCTCTCTTCCTCCGCATGAAATAGCACCTTTCCCGATAAATCCTGTGTGTCCGTCACCACCCCAAGCCGGAGTGTGGCGATGTACTCCTTATCCCAGTCCGTAAGCATGTCGCACAGTTTCGTGCCCGAACCAAAACATACAGGAAGCACGCCGACCGCATCCGGGTCGAGTGTCCCTGTATGTCCTATTTTCTTCTGTTTACAGATCCCGCGGAGTTTCGCCACCACATCATGGGACGTGAACCCCGCCTCCTTATAAACGTTCATAATACCATTGTACATAGCTGCCCCTGTCTCTTTCTACTCCTGTTCCTGCGTACGTTCGAGCTGGGCCGCAATCTCCCGTGACAGGTTGTTGATATTGTCATGATATGTACCGTTCATCATACATCCAGCAGCGCGCACATGGCCGCCACCGCCAAATTTCACGGCAACTTCCGCCACATTGACCAGACCGTTTGAGCGCATGCTCACCTTGTACTCCAGGGTACCAGTCTCATACATAAAGATGGCGCAGTCCACACCCTTCACACCCTGCAGCTGGTTTACGATGCCGTCTAAGTCCTTCGGCCCTACACAGTAAAATTCCATCATACGCCTGCTTACCATGCTGACAATACACCTGTCATTCATAAAGCGCACGCTTCCAAGAATCGCCCTGCCCATAATCTGTGCCTGCAGATAAGTCTTCTCATAGAAAGTCTCTTCTATCAGAGCCGAGAAATCAAATCCAAATTTGAGTAATTCCGACGCAATCTGCATCGTCCGGGGGGAAGTGTTGGAGTAGCGGAACACTCCCGTGTCATGAGCCATCCCAAGATAAATTGCTTTTGCAATCTCCTCGTCTATCAGCTCCGGCTCCATCAGCTCATAGATCAGTTCCGCCGTAGAGCTCTTTTCCGTCTCTACGATATTCACGTCTCCGCTGCCCCTGTTGCTGATGTGATGGTCAATGTTGACGCGCCTCTTTGCACGCCGGAACATGGGAAGCGCATCCCCAAGCCGCTCATCATTACAGTCCAGCGCAAAGAACACATCATAAATTTCTTTACTATTAAATTCAGATTTAATTTCATCTATTCCCTTCAAAACATGGAAAGGTACGGGCGGCTCCTCCAGATAAACGTCAATCTTCGCCTCCGGCAGCTCCTTTTTCAGATAATGATATAGCGCCAGACATGAGCACACACAATCTCCGTCAGGTCTCATGTGTCCGCTGATCGCCACCGTCTTCACATCCTTTAACTCGTCAATCCTCTTCATCGTTACTCCTCTTATCAGACTCAGCAGCCTTCCTGTCCGAGGCTACCACTTCTTCAATGCGCTTAGACATATTCACCCCATAGGCGATGGACTGGTCCATAATGAAATGAATCTGCGGCGTATTGCGGAGATTGATGGTTCTCGCAATCTGACCGCGTATATAACCTTCCGCGCTCTGAAGTCCCGCCAGCGTATCCGTCTGTGCCTTCTCATCGCCAAGCACGCTGATCCACGCCTTGCAAGTCTTCAGATCCGGGGCAACCTCCACCGCCACCACCGAAGTCATCGGCGCAATCCTCGGATCTTTGATCTCCCCGCGGATGATCTGGGCCAGTACACGCTGCACCTCCCCGTTGATACGGGTATTTTTGACACTGTTTTTACGCATGATATCCAGTCCTTTCCTCTGCGCTTTTATTCATAACGCCCGCTATTATGTCCCATTATCTCGGCACTTCCACCATGATGTAAGCTTCCACGATGTCCAGTTCCTCCATCTTGTCGAAGCCCTCGAACACAAGTCCGCACTCGAAACCGGCCTTCACTTCCTTCACATCATCCTTGAAGCGCTTCAGGGAGGCGAGCTCACCCTCGTAAATCTGCTCCTCACCCCTGCGGATACGGATCTTACAGCCTCTCTGGAACTCACCGTCAAGCACATAGGAACCGGCTATATTGCCGATAGCAGACGCCTTGAAGATCTGGCGCACTTCCGCGTGACCGATTATCTTCTCCTCGAAAACCGGGTCTAACATACCCTTCATGGCCGCCTCGATGTCCTCGATCGCCTGATAGATCACCTTGTAGAGGCGCACATCCACACCTTCCCGCTCCGCAACGGTCTTCGCCTGGGCATCCGGTCTCACGTTAAAGCCGATGATAATTGCCGAAGATGCGGAAGCCAGCGATACGTCCGATTCGTTGATCGCGCCCACGCCGCCGTGAATGCACTTCACAACCACTTCCTCGTTGGTCAGCTTCATCAGACTCTGTTTTACGGCTTCCACGCTGCCCTGTACATCCGCCTTGACGATCAGGTTAAGCTCTTTCAGATTACCTTCCTGAATCTGGTTGAACAGATCGTCAAGGGACATCTTTGTCTTAGTGTCTGCAAGCATTTCCTCTTTATGCTGTGCCATGTATGTCTCAGCGTAAGATTTCGCGCTCTTGTCATTTTCATGGACAATAAACACTTCGCCGGCACTGGGCACATCGGATAAGCCGAGAATTTCCACAGGTGTGGAAGGTTTCGCCTCCCTCACGCGTCTGCCCTTGTCGTCGATCATCGCCCTTACCTTGCCGTGGCTTGCGCCTGCGGAGATAAAGTCGCCCACATGGAGCGTACCCTTCTGCACCAGTACCGTAGCCACAGGACCTCTGCCCTTGTCAAGCTCCGCCTCGATCACCAGACCTCTCGCGTTTCTGTCCGGGTTCGCCTTCAGCTCCAGAATTTCCGCCGTAAGCAGAATCGTCTCCAGAAGGTTCTCAATGCCCTCGCCCGACTTCGCGGAAACCGGCACAAACTCTGTCGATCCGCCCCAATCTACCGGGATCAGCTCGTACTCTGTCATCTCCTGCTTCACGCGGTCAATATTCGCGTTCGGCTTATCAATCTTATTGACGGCAACGATGATCTCGATTCCCGCCGCCTTCGCATGGTTGATGGCCTCCACTGTCTGGGGCATCACGCCGTCATCGGCCGCCACCACCAGCACCGCAATATCGGTGGAATTCGCACCGCGCATACGCATGGCCGTGAAAGCCTCATGACCCGGCGTATCCAGGAAGGTAATGCTCTGTCCCTTCACGCTGACCGTGTACGCACCGATGGCCTGTGTGATGCCGCCTGCCTCCTTATCTGTCACATTGGTCTTACGGATCGCGTCAAGCAGGGAGGTTTTGCCGTGGTCTACATGACCCATGACACAGATAACCGGGGGACGCGCCACCATTGTGGAGGCATCCTCCTCCTCCTCGCGCAGAAGCTCCTCAATCACATCGACCTTGACTTCCTTCTCACAGATGATCTCATACTCGATGGCGATATTCTCCGCCTCCTCAAAACTGATATCTGAGTTCAGAGTCACAATCTGCCCCTGTAAAAAGAGTTTCTTGATAATCGCCGAAGGCTGGATCTTCATCTTATCAGCCAGTTCCTTGATTGTCAGCGTATCAGGAACCGTGATCACTTTGATCTGCTCTTCCTTGGACGCCTCGGCCTTTTTCTCCGGCTTAATGAAGCGGCCCGCCTTGTTGCGGTTCTTTACCGCAGCATCGTCCTCCTCATAGATATGATCCTTCTTGGAACGTTTATCCCTGTCCTGATTTACCCTGCGCTTTTCGTCGTCCCTGTGCTTTTCCGCATCCTTGGCAGGTGCTTCAGCGACAAAGTCCTTCGGACCGTTATTTTTCTTAAATCGATTGTCCGGCCCGCCATTTCCTCTCTGAGGGCGGTCACCACCGCCAGCGTTCCTGCCATAAGCGTTGGGAGCGCCGCCACGGCCGCGATCACCCTGACCGCCGCTATAATTCGGCCTGCTCTGGCCTTCAGGCCTGCGATTTTCTCCTGCACTTTCCACTCTCCCCTGTCCGGGTGCCGGTTTGTTTCCGGCCGCCGTGTTCTTATTGTTATCCCGCTTTTCCTGCTGCCATTTCTCCTGCTGGCGTTTTTCCTGTTGACGTTTTTCCTGTTGACGTTTCTCCTGCTGCCTCTGCTCCAGGCGTCTCTCCTGTTGTTGTTTCTGCCTCACATCATAAGGCTCTGCCGTCACCGGAATCGGCTTCTGCGTGGGACGTATGATCTTATGGGGCGTATTCTGGGGCTGTACAGGACGCGCGCCGTTCGACATCGGCCGGTTGCCGCCCCTGTTCTGGCTGTTTTGGCCGCCCTGTCCGTTTCCACCGCCCTGAGACTGTCTGCCGCCCATCTTGGAGTTGTGAGGATTGCTCACGAAGATGATCCGTTTTTTCTTGGGCGCTTCGCCCTTGCCATCTCTCTTTTCGCTCTCCGCTGCGGGCCTTTCGGGCGCGGATTTCGCGGGCGCTGCCTTCTCTCCCCCGGCTGCCGGTGCGGTCTTCTCCTTCACGGAAGGCTCCTCACTGCGCGGCTTTTCTTCCGCTCTTGACTGCTTTTCTTCCCCGACGGCCTTCGCAGCCTTGTCTCCCGAAGAAGAAAACTCCTTCCTCACCAGCGCAATCGCATCATCCTCAATCGAACTCTGCGCCACCTTCACCTCATATCCCTTAGCCTGCAGGAAGTCAATCAGTTCCTTACTCTTCCTGTCTAACTCTTTTGCAAGCTCATGTACTTTCATCTTCGCCATACTTACTACCTCCAACTATTCCGAATCTCCTAAATGCTTCCGTATCGAATTTGCAAATCCCTCGTCTGTCAGCGCAAGAACCGATCTCTCGTCCTTACCCATAGAATGCCCGAGCGCCGCCTTCGTCCCATGAAACGCATAGGGAACCTCATAAAACTCACACATGTTACTATACTTTTTCCTGGTATTACCCGACGCATCCTCGGCTATGATAACCAGAACTGCCGTACCGCCTTTGACAGCCGCCTCCGTTGCAAATCCGCCACTGACAACATTTCTGGAGCGTGCGGCGAGTCCCAGCATGGATAATACCTTATCCCTTCCCGGTAACTGCTTCATGCCTGCCCTCCTCAAACTCCTTCTCCAGATCCTCGTATATTTCATCCGGTATGCGCATCTTAAATGACCGTTCTAATCCCTTGTTCTTTCTGGCTTTCCACAGGCACTCCCCTCTCTTGCAAAGGTATGCGCCCCGACCGTTTTTTCTCCCGGTCATATCCAGGGAAACAAGCCCCTCCGCGCTCTTAAGCACGCGCATCATCTCTTTCTTATCCTTCATCTCACCGCAGCCCACACACTGGCGCAGGGATACTTTTTTTGCCATACTGCCCCTCACTTATCACTCTACTACTCTTCAGATCCGCTCTCCTCCGTGTACGCCTCCTCATAGCCCCCGTCGTAGCTCTCCTCAGAGTAACCTTCTTCATTATACTCCTCTTCGTCATACTCCTCATCGTCGTAGACATAATCCTCGTAGCGGAAACCGGGTGCATCCTTGGCCTGTGTCTCGCTCTTAATATCGATCTTATACCCCGTCAGTCTGGCCGCCAGTCTGGCGTTCTGACCTTCCTTACCGATAGCGAGGGAAAGCTGATAATCCGGCACCACCACTTTGGCTGTCTTCTCATCGGGATCAGCGAATACCGCCACGATCTTGGCCGGGGACAGGGCATTCTGGATCAGGTTGCCCGGATTCTCATCCCAGTTTACGATATCGATCTTCTCCCCGCAAAGCTCATCCACAATGGAATTGACTCTCGCGCCGTTGATTCCCACACAGGCGCCGACGGCATCCACGTTTGGATTGTTGGAGCGCACCGCGATCTTCGTTCTGCTGCCCGCCTCCCTGGCAATGCTCATAATCTCCACCGTGCCGTCCTTGATCTCTGTCACCTCGGACTCGAAAAGGCGCTTCACCAGCTCCGGGTGTGTGCGGCTCACCAGAATCCGCGGCCCTTTTGGCGTATTCCTCACTTCCAGGATGTACACCTTAATTCTCTCCGTAGGACGGAAATGCTCGGTGCGCACCTGCTCGTTCTCATTCAGAATGGCGTCCGCCTTGCCAAGATTGATGGAGATGTTCTTGCCCATGTAACGCTGGACGATGCCTGTCACCACATCCTTCTCCTTCTCGAAATACTGGTTGTAGATAACGCTCCTCTCCTCCTCACGGATCTTCTGCAGGATCACGCTCTTGGCATTCTGGGTGGCAATGCGTCCAAACTCCTTGGAGCGGATCTCCACGCGGACAATGTCGCCGGTCTTCGCCGCCGGATCAATCTCCTTCGCCTCCTCCGGGGAAATCTGCATCACAGGGTCTTCCACCTCCTCCGCTACCTCCTTCTCCGCATAGCAGTAGTAGTCGCATGTCTCCCTGTCGATTTCCACTTTCACATTATCCGCCTTGCCGAAGTGATTCTTGTAAGCGGTAATCAGCGAATTTTCTATCGCCTCAAAGAGCGTATCCTTGCTGATCTCTTTTTCCCTTTCCAGAATCTCCAGCGCCTCCATTAATTCCTTATTCATTTTCCATTGTCCTCCTATGTCTCCTATGAAATAAGCCAACGCATTAAATGTCCAGTGCCAGTCTGACTGTGGCGATATCAGACCTTTCAAATGTACGCGAAACGCCGTCCTCCTCGATGGTAACGGTACCGGCGTCATACGCTTTCAGAATCCCGGAAAACTCTTTCTGCCCGTCAATGGGCTTATACGCTTTCAGTTCCACCTTCTCCCCAAGGCTTTTCTCCATATGCCGGTCTTTCTTTAACACCCTGCCGAGTCCAGGGCTGCTGACTTCCAGAATATAAGCGTCCGGGATAAAGTCCTCCACATCGAGCGCATCGGATAAAGCACGGCTCACATTCTCACAATCCAAAATATTTACACCCGCTGCCTTATCGATATAAACCCGCAGATAGTAGTCCTTCCCCTCCTTCACATACTCCACATCATAAATCTCCACACCATACTTCTCCACAATGGGAGTAAGAAGGTGTTCTGTCTTCTCCTCATATGTCTCCCGTTTTGACATAACATCCTCCTGCACGGAAAAGAGCGGACTCGCAAGTCCACTCTTTATCTCAGTAACTATTCTTAATTCTAATGTATTATATCACCCTTTTTCTTCTATTGCAAGCGTTTTCGTAACCCGCCATCCTGCCCTCCTGCGCGGCGTTCTTCCTGTTACCTATTTGACAGGGCAGCAGATATCCTTTACTCTATAGATAGTTTTCATTAATGGGGGAGAAAAACATGACCAACAAATTGGACCGCCTTTTACTGCTGCATCTGTTCCAGAGCTTTATTACCACCTGGGCGCTGATGAAGGCATCCCGCATGGAGCCGGGCAATATACTCACTTTCGTCTTTTATCTACTGGTATTTTTCTTCTATCGGCATGTGAACCGCAGGATGGATCTTTTACAGGTTTCCAACCGTATGGCGCTGCTTACCGCAGTCATCTTTACGACCCTTTACATGCTTGTAGATTATCCTCACTATATAGAGCTGCTCACAAGCAGGCTCTACCAGTTCATCATTCTGTCTGTTATCTTTGCGGGCTTTGTCTGCCTGTTTTACTATCTGCTGCATTTTTTATATTCCTATGCCTGTGACAGAAAAAGGCTGTACCGCATGCTGCTCACACGCTATCAGGACATGCCCTACACTTATGAAGGCCGCCGTCCCATGGTTTCCGCCTGCTTTTCGGCATTTGCAAATTTTATCCGCAGCCATACGGCTCTGTGTGCCTTTCTCTGCTGCCTTATCTTCTGGCTTCCCTACTACCTTTACCAGTATCCCGGCATCATGACTCCCGACAGCATCAACCAGTTGGAACAGATTCTGGGCGTGATTCCCTGGTCCAACCATCATCCCTGGGTTCACACGCTGATTTTCGGCTTATTCTATCACATTGGCTATGCGCTTACAGGGAATATGGTTATCGCCGTATCTGTCTACACCTTTTTCCAGATGTGCCTGCTTGCCGCCAGCGCCGCCTACTTTATTTCCACGCTTCGTTCTCACAAGATCCGTCCCTTTGTCCTGCTGCTGATTACGACTTTCTATGCCCTGATCCCCTACCATGCCGTCTTTTCTGTCACCATCTGGAAAGACATTCCTTTTGCGGCAGCGGTACTTTTTTTCAGCTGTGCCATTCTGCGCCTGTCTGTACAGAACCAGATCTGTGCGAAAAATCTTCTTACTTTAGCAATATCAAGCGTTATGATATGTCTTTTCCGCTCAAATGGGTGGTATGCCTTTCTTCTCGCCCTGCCCTTCCTGCTGTTTGGTTTCCGCCACAAGGTTAAGGCAGTCTATCCACCGCTTTTTACCGCCCTCCTCCTCTCCATAATCGTCAAATACCCGGTCATGAGCGCCTTTGATGTGCAGCAGCCTGATTTCATTGAATCCGTCTGCATTCCCATGCAGCAAATTACAGCCGTAATTTGCAACGACAGGTACCTCTCCGTAGAGGAGCGCGCTTTGATAGAGGAGGTGGTCGACCTGACCTACATCCACGATCTCTACAATCCCACCTTCGCAGATAACATCAAAGAACTCGTCCGGGCGGGCAATCAGGACTATCTGGTCTCCCACAAAACCGAGTTCTTAAAGCTCTGGATCGACTTAGGCCTGCGTTATCCCGGCGACTACCTCACTGCCTACGTAGACCAGACCTACGGTTACTGGTATCCGGACTCCTTCTACCTGGTGGCAGAGGCCGAGGGCGTAAGCGCCACGGATCTTGGCATATCACACACCCCGCTGATTGGCGGCCCTCTGGTCATTAAGGCAAAGGAAATTGCCGTCAAACTGGGCAGCATGGTACCCATTTACGGCACGCTCTGGAGCATGGGCGTCGCCGGCTGGGTTCTGCTTTTCAGTATCAGCGTCACCATCATCCGCCAGGACTACCATAAACTGATCTGCTATCTGCCGGGCATTACGCTGCTTCTCTCCGTACTCGCAGCCACGCCGGTGGCTACAGAATTCCGATATGTCTATTTTCTTGTACTCTGTCTGCCTTTTTATCTGATTACAGCGATTCTGCCGGATGAAGCGGACGCATCGGTCTGAGCTGAAGCGCAGCCAGTGTGCCAGCACTGTCCTCCTGTCAGGTTCTGCGCCCTCACATGGCCCTCTGCCCGGGTGCAAAACAGCAGGGAAACTTCAAGACAGGAAGATACAGTCTCCCGTCTTCAGATGGGTGTAAACCGTACCGCCCCCGGCTGCGCGCAGCCGCTCCTGTGCCTCATCTCCGGTGCAGTGGTTAAAACCGGCCATACGGATCCCCATATCCCGTATGATGTCTATCGTGCCACTCAGCCGGTCTTCGTCCGCCTCCACCAGGTGGGAGCCGCCGAAAACGGCATACACCGGCCTGCCAAAACGGCTGCGCACCGTCTCTAACATATTTAAGATGCCGGGATGACTGCATCCCGCTATGACAATCAGTCCTTTCGGGTCTTCCAGCACCAGACAGACCTCGTCCGGAAAATCGTCCTCCACCATACCTGACCCCGTCAGCCGCACAAAGCGGGCCGGTGGTTTCTCAAACTCATATGTCCGTGCAAATCCTCCCACCACATAACAGCCGTCAAAGAGAGGCATCGTCTCCTCGCAGACAAGATGCCCGATCCCCTTCTTTTTCAGAAGTTCCGGACCGAAACCGCATCCCAGATAAGTATATATATCGCCGTTTCTGGCATATTTCTCCTCAAAGAACCGGGGCCCTGTCACAAGGGGCGCATGCACGCCGTGGGATGCCATATCCGGGTAGCCGCCCGCATGATCGTAGTGACTGTGGCTTACAATCACATAATCCACGTCCTTCAGAGATACATGCATCTTCTCCGCATTTTTGCGCGCCGCTTTCCCCGCGCTGCAGTCAAACAGAAGCTTTCTGCCTCCTGTCTCCACCAGAAAAGAGAGCCCGTGCTGTGCAGCGAGCGCCCTGTTCCGTGAAAGATTGTTTTCCAGTAATGTGCGCAGAATCACCATCAATACACCCTTCCTTTTCCTTCTTTCTTTTCCCTCTTCCCGTTTCCCGTCAAAACGCCGGCCGTATGAACAGCCTCAGCGTCTGATCAGGAGAACCGCCACATCATTCACATTGGTGCCCGTAGCTCCCGTAAAAAGCAGTCCATCTGCCTTTTCCAGCGCGTGATAGGCGTCATTATCCCGCAGCGTTTCATAGATGGACACACCCTCTGCCGCCAGCTTCTCCCTGGTATGCCCGTCACAGCAGCCGCCCGCCGCGTCGGTCGGACCGTCCGTACCGTCGCTTCCGAAGCTGAACACTGCTGTGTCGACAAGACCCGCAATCCCTTCCGCCGCTGCCAGCGCAAGCTCCTGGTTCCTGCCGCCCTTTCCCTTGCCTGTCAGATGCACTACCGTCTCGCCGCCCGCCAGAAAGGCCAGACTTTTCTCTGCGTTCTGGTGCGTCCTTGCGATAGCTGAAAAGAATCGCCCCGCCTCTCTGGCCTCACAGTTGAGTTGATCCGTCAGAATGATCGTTTCATATCCAAGCTCTCCGCAGGACAATGCCGCCGCACGGCACAAGCCGGACACACTGCCTGTAATCTGTGTCTCCACATTGGTAAGTTTCTTCGGCGTCTCCTTCCGCAGAAACGCCCATGCCTCATCTGTTAATTTCAGTTTATATTTTTTTACAATCGCTGCCGCCTCTTCACAGGTAGAGGAATCCGGGACCGCAGGCCCGGAAGCGATCATATCAAGCGGATCGCCCAGAATGTCGCTAAGCACGATGCCAAACACGCGGGCTGGACCGCAGGCAAGGGCAAACCGCCCGCCCTTCACCGCAGAAAGCCGCTTGCGGATCGTATTTATCTCCACAATGTCCGCTCCGCAGGCCAGAAGCTGTTCTGTCACATCCCGCAGTTCCTCCCCGCTCACCAGCGGTTTTTCAAAGAGTGCGGAACCGCCGCCGGACAAAAGGAAAACCACCTCATCCCCGGCCCCGGCCTTAGCCGCCAGATCGAGAGCCGCCTGCGTTGCCAGGAAAGAATTCTCATCCGGCACGGGATGTCCCGCCTCATAACACTTTGTCCGAGGGATTTCCCCCTTCACATGTCCGTATTTGGTCACCACGACCCCCGCCGCCAGCCTGTCACCCAGAATATCTGCTGCGGTCTTAGCCATCTGCCAGCCCGCCTTCCCGGCCGCCACCATATAGAGTTTTCCCTGCCCGAATTTCCGCCCTTCCAGAGCCTTCCGCACCGCCTCATCCGGCAGCACCGCCCGAATCGACTTCCTGATGATCTGCTCCGCGTCTTCCCGTAATGTCATACGCACCTCCATATCAGATGAACCGCCCCTATTTTCTTTTAATATACTACATTCGTACCTTTTTGTATATTCTGCGGGCGTTTTTTCCGCCCTTTCCTCCCTCCTGTGCTATCTCTATTTGCTGGAGAGAACCATTGATGTAAGATAAAACGACATCATGCTTGTGCTGTCATCCTATACACGAAAGAAGATCTGATATGCATTGCATGATGCTTTTGGTTTTCGAACAGACTATCAGATTACTTCTCAAAAAAATATGAGAAAAATTTTAAACCAGACCAAGAAGAAGCAAAAATAGCTACATACTTTTCAACCAAGAAAACCCCACAAACAGCGTATTTATGCTGGATGTGAGGTTTTTACCTTTTCTCAACTGTCAAAGATGGGATTATAGCATTTTTCTTTATTCCTAACAATCCGAACTGTAAAACTATGAAAACAAAAAATTTCCGTTGTTACTATAGTCGCCCCCACCCGTAAAACGGGTGGCTAGGGACGCGGGCTCTAAGCCCGCCCTACTTGGCTGCGTCTCAAGACGCTGGCTTTCTCTTTATGACCATGGGAAGCCTGCCCACGGCAGTCTTCCCATGGCTCCGTTCAAGCCACATTGCTTTTGACTCGTTGCTGCCCCTAAAGGGGCGTTTGTACTACTCAGCCCTGACCCTTAAAAGGGTCTTCCTATTCTTTCACGCTGAGCTTATCCTGCATGATATCCGCTCTCTCCTGATCCTGAATATACTTCTTTATCGTGGCTTCATTCAATCCTACGGTACTAACATAATACCCTTCTGACCAAAAGTGACGGTTTCCAAACTTATACTTCAGGTTTGCATGCCTGTCAAACATCATCAGGGCGCTTTTTCCCTTCAGATATCCCATAAATGATGAAACACTTATCTTCGGTGGTATACTTACAAGCATATGCACATGGCCAGGCATAAGATGCCCTTCTATGATCTCCACTCCCTTGTAACTGCACAACTGCTTTAAAATATCACGCAAATCTGTTTTATATTGATTATAGACAATTTTTCGTCTATACTTTGGGGTGAAGATGATGTGATATTTACACATCCACTTCGTATGTGCGAGCGAATTTGTTTGCTTTGCCATAAAATCACCTTTCCTTTCTCTAATAGTGGCCTGAACACCCCTATTATAATGGAAAGGTGATTTTTGTATAACAATCGTCGCGCACCCGCATAGCGGGTGGTTTAACGTTGAGCACATTTCCGTTTCTCTGCTGAGAAACTCCAATGCACTCAACAGGGTCTATCCGACCCATAATTATAAGGACTGCCCTATTTCAAGCAGTCCATGATAATAACTTTATTAAACCAATCCGCAAAAGCAAGCTATTTTATATATTTGATTCCTTACACTTACAAGCCGCTTGCGCCCCGTTTCTTCCTTTGCTTTCCGTTCCATCATATCCATGATTGCAAGCTGTACATCCATTTCTATGTATTCCACCATCTGAAGCGGAGTAAGTGCGCTATATGGTGTTTTAAGATTCCTATCTATGATCTGGTTTCCGTCCGCTATATCAATAATTCTAAAATTAAAACACATAATCTCTATCCCCCTCCTGCTCTTAAATTCTATCGTCCCGCACACCTTCCATATCTGGCGTTTCCATTCCTGCCACTGTTCCTACATTCTCCGCTTATCTGCTTAAAATACCCGTCTAGGCTAAAAGAATATGCCCTTTTCTGCAGAAAAACACATTTCCCATGCTTTAACGCCGTTGTCTCCGCGATAACGACACAGTTTGTCAGTGAAAGATTTTCCCTGATGATGCTTTCCAACGCTTTCCGCAAACCGTTGTAAGATGTGTCTATGTAATGCCTGGAACTACTGTTTCCACCGTTGACGAAAAACACGATTCTATAGCTGAATCTGTCCTCTACCATATTGTTAGCGGTACATCCTCTGTTAATGTCCGCTATGATATCCGATACCGTATACATGATCTGTCCTCACTTCCTATGTATATGGGGAAGGGATATCCCCTCCCAATGTCGTCAACTTAAGCCGAAAATCCGCTAACTATAAATTTACGCGTATGAAAAAACCATTTGTTATTCCGTGATGACTCACTTTCCTTTTGAAATGTCTGTCTGGACGGATAATGGACCTTACGTTTTTGGCGCGCTGAATCAACTGCTGC
>CAJTEY010000018.1 GCA_910575775.1 Lachnospiraceae bacterium
AGGCTTCTTTGACCATATGAAGCACGACTGGATAATGAAATTCCTGAATCTATACATCAAAGACCCGAACATCCTCTGGCTGGTGAACAAATACCTGAAAGCCGGGGTGATGGATGAGGGAAAGCTGGTTGAAAACGGAGAAGGTTCAGCACAGGGAAACATCATCAGCCCAATCCTTGCGAACATCTATATGCACAATGTTCTTACACTATGGTACAAGTTTGTAATAGCCAAAGAGAGCAAGGGCGAGAATTTCCTGATTGTCTATGCAGATGACTTCATTGCGGGATTCCAGTACAAATGGGAAGCGGAGAAATATTATAAGCTTCTTAAGGAACGAATGGAAAAGTTCGGACTGGAACTGGAGGAAAGCAAGAGCAGGATGCTGGAAAGCGGAGGATATCTGGCAAAATCGAAGCAGAAACGCGGAGAATCAACAAGGCTGGAAACTTTCGATTTCCTTGGATTTACATTTTATTGCGGAAGGACAAGGAAAGGAACAGCATGGATAATGCCGAAAACGAGCAGTAAGAAATTCCGGCAGAAACTGAAGGACATAAAAGTCTGGATGTACGCTAATCGAGACCAGAAACTAAAGAAGCTGATGGGAATGCTCAATCTGAAATTGACAGGGCACTACAGGTATTATGGTGTCAGTTTCAACGGCAGGATGATAAGCAATTTCAAACAACAAGTGCGAGAAATGCTATTTAAAGTCCTAAACCGTAGAAGCAACAGAAAGAGCTACACACGGGAAGGGTTTATAGAAATGCTGAAATATTATCCGCTGGCAATGCCGAAGATATATTTCAGTCTGTTCTGAAACTGTGAATGTTGTTATGAGGAGCCGTATGCGGAAAAGCCGCACGTACGGATCTGTGAGGGGCTGGCATCGTGAGGTGCCTGTCTACTCGAATTGGAATTTTCTTCAAAAAACACTTGACTTTTTATTAGCAGGCTTTCTTGGTGTCGTAGCTTACCTCTGTTTTGGCGGGATAGCAAGTGGAAAATAAGTTATAAAAAATTCATAAAATGTTTTGTTGCATTAACCGATATAAAATCCCATCTTTGACAGTTGAGAAAAGGTAAAAACCTCACATCCAGCATAAATACGCTGTTTGTGGGGTTTTCTTGGTTGAAAAGTATGTAGCTATTTTTGCTTCTTCTTGGTCTGGTTTAAAATTTTTCTCATATTTTTTTGAGAAGTAATCTGATAGTCTGTTCGAAAACCAAAAGCATCATGCAATGCATCTGTTAAATCTGTCCTTGTGTAAGCGGGAATATATCCCTCTCCGGGAGCGATCATCATATCCATAGTTCTCAGGGTTCCAATGATTTCCCCGCAGCTGTATTGTTCTTTCAGTTTCTTTTCGAGTATTCTGTAGATTACGAGAGCTGTAAAGCATGTCGTAAAGTGGGCTGTAATCCGGTCCTTTCTGGAAAGATACACCGGCCTTGTTTTGAATTCTGTTTTCATGATCCGAAAGCATTCTTCGATCTCCCATCTTTTCTGATTGATCCTGATGATTTTTGCCGCATCATAATCCAGATTTGTACATACGGCATAGAANTCAAGATCATCTTCATTCATCCATCTGTCTTTATAAAAGACTTTGTCGTGATCCTTTTCTTCATCCAGTTCACTGAGTTTATATTTTTTCTTTTCACCGGGGATATACCAGCCGTCATCATCCAGACAGAAATCCTGTAAAAATCCTTTGAGTTTTTTGACAGACTGCGTTGTTACAAAACCACGCCCCTGAATGCTGTTGAATTTTCTGTTTGCTGTAGAGGAAAGTCCGGAATCGGTACAGACAATAAAATCTGATGTTCCAAAGTCTTTCAGGATTTTTTTCTCTAACGGAGTCATGGAAGGCTGTTCATTCTGGTTTCCATCAAAAACAGAGAAGGAAAGAGGGATGCCGTCCGCATCCATGAACAGTCCCATCTGTACTATGGGATTGGGACGGTGTTCTTTTGAAACACCATATTTTCTGAAATCGTCTTCCTCCTCGATTTCAAAGTAGTAATTAGTACAGTCATAGTAGAGGACCTCTTTTCTGCGTGCAATGACAGACTGGGAGTTTTTGTAGAGTTCTGCCTGAAAAAAATCATTTTCCTTAGCGATCACCCCGAGCGCTCTGTAAATCTGATGCAGGTTACACTTTGGCTGTTCCAGAAAGTTCTGTGCACTTTCAAGGGAAGACAGCTTCGAGCCGGGTGCGATGATTCTGGAATAAATAAGCATGGAAAGGATGTCATTCAGGTCGTAATCAAATTTATATTTTTCAGAGATGGCATCACAAATCTTATCGGTTCCAAGAGAGTAGCAGATATCCTGGAGAAACAGATATCCAACGTTGCAGGAACGNCGGACATTTTTATCAATAAGCATGGACGCGGAATATTTGAGAAGAATTCCCTGCTTTGATGCTTTTTCTGCCAAGGTCAGTTTTTTTGTATATTCTTTTGCCCATTCAATGGGATCCATATCACCACATCTGGCTTTGATTTCTTCAATGCTGCCAAGACGTTCAACAGTTTTGGTAGTTGTTTTGGTTCCAATACGGACAGATTTCTGAACATAATAAGTAGGCGAATTTTTAGATCCGGCACAAGTCAGTTTCATAAGGCATATCCTCCATACCTCTATTATAGCACAAATACGTATAAATAGCCACATAAAATAAAAGAAAATTTGACAAAAAAATACAGGATTTATCGGGCCTGCAAGAATTTTTCTTTTATTCAACTGTCAAACTACCGCTTTGCCATCTTCTAGTTTATAAATTGAATCTTTAAAATCTAAAGTTTTAAAATTATCAATAACTTTTTTATAATCATCAATATCAACTTTAAATTTTTTAAATATATTACTTAATTCAAAACCATTTTCTGTGACTTGTGCGAGCGCATCAGAAAATAATATAAGAATCATTTAACAAGTAACTTCCAATTATTTACTAAATGTAGTAATATAAATATAAAATTAAAGAAGAAAGGATAATTATAATGGCGTTAGAAGCAAGAATATGTCCGAAATGTGGTTCTAAAGGATTAGTACCTATAGAAGCTGATGAAAAATGTTTTTGCGGAGGAACTAAAATAGTATTCAATGTAACAAAAGATGAATATATTAAAATGTCTGATTATGAAAGAAACCAGATGATAGAAGAGATGGATATCCATCCACTAATTAGTGATGATGATGCTTATCTAATATATAATGTCACCCATTCAACAGAAATCATTGATGCAATGATTGAACTTAAACAGAAAGATATCATTGAGTATGGACTTAAATTATCTCAGTTCAAGAATCAGTTAGAGCAAAAACACCAGATTAATCAAAAGGAGAATAATCAAGTCCGCTGCCCCAGATGCGGTTCCACCAACATCACTGCAGGCCAGAGGGGTTATTCCCTTCTGACAGGCTTTGTGGGTTCCGGCAGCACCGTGAACCGCTGTGCGAGCTGCGGGCATAAGTGGAAGCCCTAGACTCTGTATATGGCGGGCGGCGCAGGGTGTTCCTAAGGTCGTCCTGCGCCGCCCGCCTTTTCACATGCAGTTCTATATCATCTGCCTTTCCAGGCGCTGTTTCAGCCATACATGTTTTTGGAAGCCATCATATGGCAGGGCACAGCTGCCCGCTATTTTTTACGCGCCGCATAGCTGCGGTGAACTTTTTCACTGCCACGCTCAATGGCAGGGGTCTGACTATGCCTTCACGGGTACCTGAAAGATACCTGCGCCCTCCTGGTAGTCGATGGGAGCGGCACTTGCCCTGACGGGCAGTACGCCTCTCTGCAAGTTGAGTCATCATGCTACATGACGAGTCACATGAGCTGTTCTTGTCCTTGTCCGGCCCTTGCGGAATCCGGAAGCTGCGTAGTTCACACACAGCCATATCGGAGGTCTGCGGTATAGCGGCCGCAGTTTTTTACCAATATACCCTCCTGTACTGTTCCGTACAGTTCTTAGTGTTTTGCCCGGGGATTCCCACCCCGGCACGGGGTATATATTGAGCCTCGCACATTATGCGTGATCTGTTTTATGCTAACCCAAGTTTTTTGCACCGGCGACAGCGCCGCCGATCGTACCCAGTGTCCCTAAAACACCGAGCTTGTCGGTAATGAAGTCCAGCACGTTCACTGCACCGTTCCCGAAATCCAGAATCCCCTTTAACAGGCCGTCGCCCGCAAGCGTGTCCGCGAACTGCTGGAAGGACGCTTTCAGACGGTCAAGGGAATACTGGATGCCCTGTTCGTATTCCGCCTGTGCCGCCAGAGCGGAGCCGGAAGCATTTCCCGCTGACTGGTAGGCAGTCTCGATGGCGGAGACATTGTCCAGCACAGAGCCGAGGGCGTCTCCCTGTGAACCGGCCAGGGCATCCAGGAGCCAGCCCTGTTCGGATTCGGAGAGGTTCTGCCATTCCTGCCCGATCCCCACAACGATGCTGTAGAGATCCTTTAGCTGTGTGCCGGATGCGTCAGCCATGATATCAAAGCCTGTCAGATCCTGCACCAGATCCCTTAACTGTGCGGCAGATGATACCATCCCGGCAGTCTCTGCCCCTGCCGCCTCAAGTTCCTGCCTTGTGCCGTAAATGTGGGTTTCCACGGCATTCCATAAATCAGAGACTGTCCCGGGATCGGTAATGACACTGTCAGCCCCGGTAACCAGGGCGATGGTCTGTGAGAGATCCGTGTCTGCGGTGCGGAAAGAGGCCGCGCTTTCCTGCAATGCCCTGCCGATTCCGGCGGGGTCGACAGAAAGGTCGTTACCTGCCCTGGCCATCATGTCAAGAAGCTGCATGACCTCCCCGGCTTCCAGCTGTAATCCCTGCATGGTGGAAGCCAGCGCCTCACTGGATGCGCCAGGGTCCATGCCGGTGATGTGGCTGTATAAGGCGGCAGTCTCAGCCAGAGCCTTAGCATCCGGCAGACCGTAGCCCATCCGGCTCCACTCGGCGGTAATGCCGATCAGGTCACTGACAGAGACGCCGTATTTCTGTGCGCTTTTCGCGGCCTGTTCAAAGTAAGCCTGAAGCTCGGAAGCGGATGCACCGCTGGACTGGCTTAAATTGGTCATGGCGGCATCCACTTTCATGGCTTCTTCCGGGATCACTTTCAGGTATTCCAGAAGACCGGCGATATCCAGGAAGCGGGAGGCCCAGTCGAAAGAAACGTGTTTCTGTTTTTTGGGTGTACTGGTTTTTGTCCCCTGGGTTTCGGAACTTTCCAGAACTTCCATCAAAGAATCATCCATAGATTTTCCTCCTTTTAAATTTGTGGTGTGTAGGTTGTCTTTTTTTATTTCCGGCCTCTGTAGACCGCCACAGTACGGGAAGCGGAATAGTGATTGCATCGTCCTGTATTCTGGCGGAGGGCAGAAAAATAAAAAAGACGCATGTTTTGATACATACGCCCTTTACGCGGTTATCTTAATATTAAATTGTATGTCCGCTCTTCATTCTTTTTTCAGTTTTTTGACCTCGTCAAGTGAAAGTCCGGCATATTCCGCAATTTTCTCAAGGGTCAGGATGCCGTCTGATAACATTCTTTTTGCGGAATCAATCGCCCCTTCTTTTAAAGTCTGATTTCTCATAGCTTCCATAGCACGGCACATAATCTCAATTCCTTCCTTGCTTTCTTTGAAAAATTTTACTCGTTCCGCAAGCACTCCATAATACATATCTGCAGCGTCTGTACAGGAGAAGTCATGCATCAGCTTTCCGATTGCTGTATCTCCACGGTAAGCGCCATTTACATACAGTATATGTGAGCCGTCATCAAATCTTTCTCCAGTGTCCAAAAAGCAGCGTTCAACCGAATAGAGCGGCAGACCTTTTCCTATTACGTCATTTTCTGTAATAAAGATTACCCATGTTTCTGGCAGATTATCAAACTCAGCCAATTTAAAACCCAGGTACAACAGCAGGAAAACACCCGTGCGCAGGCAGCCAACACGGTGAAATGTCCCAGATGCGGCTCCGCCAACATCACTGCAGGACAGAGGGGATTTTCCCTTCTGACAGGTTTTGTGGGCTTTGGGAGAACCGTGAACCGCTGTGCCAACTGCGGACATAAATGGAGACCTTAGATTATGTATAAGGCAGAGTCGGACACGAGGGGACATCCTGTGCCGCCCACCTTTTCACATGCAGTTCTATATCATCTGCCTTTTCAGGCGCTATTTCAGCCATACATGTTTTTAAAAGCCATCATATGGCGCCGCATAGCTGCGGTGAACTTTTTCATGCACTTACATATATTTCGATTCCTTCTTTTTGCACATTGGTATAAAAGGGATAAACTTACAGCCACTTTCTAAAATGCGTCTCGTTTTTGGCTATGGGTTTCATATCCGTGTCATACTCTTCATTAAAGTCGTATGTGATCCATGACAATTGTTTACGGAACTGTTCAATTTCTGAATCTTCCAAATCTACCAGAATCATAATATCTACATCGGAATCCTCTTTAAAGTCGCCTCTGGCATAGGTATCACCTTCTTTAATTCAACATAATCACTTCCAATGCTAATCTACAAGTCGTCACAGTACAGGAAGTAATACTTACATGATATGTTCATGTATTCTGACGGAGTGCAGAACAATAATGGAGTCTGCGAATAAAAAGAGACGAAGCAGCCAGCCTCGTCTCTTCATAAGATATATGAAAATATTTGCTTTTAGAGCGAAAAAACATCCCATATCTGGAATGCTTTTCTACCAAAACCCTATGGTGGACGACATTACAGCCGCCTTACATCCTCATGCACCGTATAAGGGAAATTACTTGGTAAAACAAATATATCATACTATAATTATATTGTCAAGTAAGGCATAATGTTATTCATCGAGGAACAATTTCGTATCGTGATTAGTTGAAAAATCAAAAATTCTTTTTCCACATAAACAGTCTTGCAGTAGTCTGATATTCCGGACAGACGTTTTATCATGTTTTTCAAGATTTCTGTAGAAAGTATTTGATACAAAATCAATTAGCTGTACCAGAGGATGATACTTTGAATCTACATAAGTAACATCGAAATGGTTGCATATGGGATTTACAATATTTAACTGCTGATTAAGATATCCATCCAAAGCTTTTGCCATAGTTCATTCTCTCTGTTGTAAATGTTTTGATCATAATTTATCAATAATATATAATATATCACAAAATAGAAAGGAACGCTATCAAAATTTTGTGTAAAACTTTTTAAAACCCCTCCCGCATCTTCCGCATATAAGCATCATTAATCAGCTCCATGGAGATCTCCACTTCACCGTTTTCAAGGCCGTTTTCCGAAAGGATCTGCTCGTATTTTTCATAAATACGGATGCAGTGCTGGAAGCTGTCCTTGTTGCAGGGTTTCCCATCGGAAACCTTGGTGGCGAAATTGTTGATTTCCCAGCGCATGTCGTCGATTTCCTTATCCACAAACATCCGGGTGAGCTTTTTTATGTCTGCCGAGATCTCCTCATCCCGTCTGTCGGACTTTTGCATGTCGTGTTCATGCTGTGTCTGCAGGGCAGCCAGGTTCTGGGAGGTCTGGATCAGCAGCTCGTGTTCCTCCCGTCTCTGACGCATCCATTTTGTCTCAAGACCGAGCTTTTCCACAAAACTCTCCAAAAGGGAGAGTATGGCCTTTGTTCCGGCCAGAATGGCAACCGCAGCGGGAAGCACAGATACATAGTCAATTTTTGTAAGTTCTATCATTTCATTCATTTTAACAGTATCCTTTTCTCGATCGGAGCGTCACGCGTCTGCCGGTAAGACAGTCCCATCGGGAATGCGCACGGCCCACATATATTTTACCTGTTTTGCAAACAGATCCCATGTGTTCCTGATGCGGTTTTCCTTCGTGGACGCAGGGTCGTTGATATAGACATAACCGTCCTTGCAGTGATACAGAAGAATAAAATGACCTGCGCTTGTCCAATGTCCTTTTCCCATACAGGCAATCACCCAGCCGCCGTTTTGCAGTGTCTGCAGAGCCTTTTCATGGGCGGGTGAGGAGGTTTTTCCATAGAGGTTTGACTGGTTCAGACGCTCGCATGGGATGCCGTAGGCGGAAAACTGGGGGACGAAATAGGAGTAGTAAGTTCCCTGATTCAGCGCTTTATAGCCGTGGGACATGGACCACTGCGCGGTGGTGACGGGGGTTACCGAGGGGTCTTTCAAGGTGGCTATCACCATAGCGGAAACGGCGACGCCGCAGCCGGCACTGCCGATGGTTTTTTGCTCGCCTTTGGCGGAGTAGTTGTGCGATTTCCAGCGCGGATCGGTCTGCATATAGCTGACGGGTCTGATGTATGCGGGGGATGAGGCGGTGGAATCCGGGGAGACAGGCGTATCAAACAGCGTTTTCTCAGCGGCGCGTCTGTTGACAAGTCCCTTAAGTACTTTTCCGCCGGCCTTGCGGTAGGCGGGGATTTTTTCGCTGATCTGTGCAATGCTGCGCGCGCCGCCGTCCAGCAGGGTTCTCAGGTTTCCGGCGCCGCAGTTATAGGTAAAGCTGACGAGGGCGTCGAACTGGTTCTGGTTCCACTGGTAAACGGCCATATAGCGGTTTACGGCTTTCTCGGCGTTTGCGCAGTCGGCGCGCAGATAGGCGTCCGCCTGTGTCTGGGTGATGGTCTGGCCTTCGGACACGCTGGAGGTGTGGCCGTATCCGATGGTCCACACGCCGACGCTGTCCTGGTAGGCGGTTAGACGAAGGCCCTCAAACCGTTTGATGAGGGCAAGGCCGTTTTCACTGATTTTTCTATTCATATAATCACATCCTCGTATTATTTGTTTTGGCCGCCTGAACGGAGGCTTCTATTTTTAGTTGCAGCCAGTTGTCAAAGGAACCGTACACGCTGGCCACCGCTTTTTTTGACTCTTCGGAGACGGAGAGGAGGGCCGCATTGTATGCTTTCTGCTTTGCCTCTTCCCATGCGCTCTGTGTAAATTCGCCTCTTGCTTTCAGGGTGTCCACAAAGGTCTGGTTGACGTACAGTACGGCATCCATGACGTCGGACAGGGCGTCTTTTATGAGGATACTTCGCGCCTCTGTCTTTGCTGCCTCCTCGATGAAAGCACTCTCCCTGATTCTGGCCTGAATAAAATTGACGGTATATTTTGCGGCCACAGGCAGAATGGCCGTCAGAACAATGTATAAAATATATTGGATCATCTCTGTAAAACTCATATTTCCTCCATTCCGCAGCGGTTTGTGTGGCGTAAAAAAAAGGGATAACAGATACAAAATGTAAATGTTATCCCTGTGATGAGACTTCTATTCTTCGATGAGCGTGAGATCGAGAATGTTGTTGTCCTGATCCGCCATCAGATCAGCGGTGATGGTCAGGCTTCCGGGATCGCCGTTGTTGCTGAAGCTGAGAGACATGTTGGACTGGGGAGCGCACTTGTAAGCGGTCAGCTTAAGCGGCACCGCCTCGTCGTCCTCGGTCTTCATAACCGTGTCGCCGTAGACGATGAAATTCTTCGGGAAGCTGGTGGATTTGATGTTGATTCTCTGCACGCCTTCGTTTACTTCCTTCATGTAGTAAACGATAACCGCGTCGCCGCCTGTCAGTGCGGATGTGAGTGTGATGACTTTATCGGCCACAGTGCATGCCAGCTCTGCGCCACAGTCGTCGTCCGCCTTGTAGACAACCACGCTGTCTGCTGCGGGTGCGTCGGGCAGGGTAATGACAGTGCCTGCGTCATCCACGGATGTCTCCATTCTGGTCACAAACTTGGCGGATCTGGAGATTTCGCCGCCGGTAATGAGCTGCCAGAGCTTGACGGTCTGGATCTGTGTCTCGATGGTAATGGTGCCGCCTCTCTCGCCGGAGAACTGGACGCGCTTGGAGTGGCCTTTTCCGCCGTGGGCGAATACGGACTCGCCGGTCAGCTCCGTTGTGCTGACGTTTGCAAAATCCAGATTGAGAAAAGGTTTCTTTGTGGCGTAGTCCACGAAAAGCAGATCGCAGACCTCTCTGTTTGCCATGTTAGGGTTTGTCATGATGTGTTCCTCCTTTAAGTGTTATCATGTTTCTGTTTCTATTTTTTTGAACCAGGCCGACGCGTCGAAGGAGTGATTTTTATCGCCCCACGCCGCAACGCTCATGGATTGAATGTTGTACAGGTTATTGCCGGAAAGGCGGGAAAAGCAGTCCCAGAGCTGGTAGACGGTAAGATCCCAGATATTGAGAATATGCAGAGACTGGCTTCGGTTCGCGACGGCGGAAATGATGTTTCCCAGCTCCATATTTTTATCCGTTTTTGCCAGCTTTTCCTTTTCGGCTCTTCCCTTTTGCAGTTTTTTCATGATCTCCAGCGCCTTTTTGCTTTTCACCTTCGACAAGTCTTCGCCGCGTCGCGGTTTCAGGTAATTGCGCTGTCCGATCAGATCGCATACCGTCAGGTAGTTTTCCCTTGTAATCAGTCCGGTCTGTCCGTCGTCAGCGCAGACCAGAAAAGCATGCTGGGATTCGGAGAAGGTGACGGTCCCCTCCATAAAAAAGTCCAGCATGTTCTGAATCAGCGCGCAGGACGGCGGGCTTGACAGGAGCAGATCGAACAAGGTCATTTTCGTTTTTTCTTCCTCAGACAGAAGCGCATAGAGTTCAGACATGCCGGTCATGGACAGATAGGAGTCCAGATCCAGGGAGAGAACCGCCAGATAATGGCGGTAGGTGTTATAACCAAGGGAAGAGATTTCCCGCAGGGTGGGAGACTTTACGCCTCCGACCGACGGAACCTGTACAGGGTCTGGGGATAACAGTTCAAAATAGCCGGGTTTCAAAGGATCACCTGCTTTCATTTAAAATACCCGTTCAGTTTTCTGTTGTAGTACCGGGTGATTTTGGGCTTTGTCCAGAGTCTTTCTTTGCAGACGATGGTATCATAGGTATGGATTTTCCGCTCGGGGAGGAGGGAGCATTCTAAGCTCAATCCATCCAGTACTTTTATGACTGTATGTTCAGAAGAGGTAGTGGAAGAAAGATGGTTAAAAATGATATCTTCTGCCGATTTAAAAATCCTGCGGACGGTTACAGGGCTGATCTCTTCCCTGCCGGCTATCTGGGCTATGAGGTTTTCCTGCGTGATAATCAAGATGGTTTCCTCCTGTTTGCAGCCATTGCGCAATATGCTGTTTCCCTTATACACACAAGGGAAAGTCCACTGCGGATGGTTGTTTGAATTTTAAACGTTTTTCTTTGGGCCAGTGGGAATGGCCTGTTTTGCTTCGCTTTGTTAAACGGAATTTTTCTGTTTCCGATTTCTGTCATACATCCGCACATAGGATTTCTGACACGCAGGGCAGCGCCTGGTGCGGTTGTCCCTGGCGCGGATTTCGATCCACTCCCCGCAGTCGGCGCAGGCAACATATTTGGTATTGGGTGTCTCTATATTTTTCATAAGGTTTGTTACGATCTGTTCCCCGTAACAGAACCAGAGAAGCTGTTTGTACCTTTTTCCCCTGCCGTACAGGTATTCTGCCAGCATGTCGGCGACGGTCTCATCGGAATGGCCGAGGGAGGAGAAGGCTTCCCGGATTTTGACTGCAATATACTGCATATTGTCGGCGCGTGCATCTTTCATATGGATCATATAGCGGTATTGTTTATTTAAGGCATCATACAGGGCGGCGGCCTCGTCACTGCATCGGATTTTTGGGTCTGCCATCATTTTCTGATAGTCGAGTGCATCCAGACGCAGCCCACGGGTGTTGATCGGCCTGTCCGGGATTTTTTCGTACAGTCTGTTTACGAAGCTTTTGTTTCGCTCTTGAATCTGTGACTTTTCCTTATCCTTTGCAAACTCGAAGAAGGCGGGAAGCCTGCCGCCTGTGTATCTGGCGATCCGATCGCTGACCTCCTTTGGAAATTCGGGTTTATATAAGGTTTTGGCAAAATCGATCACAAAGTTATTCTGGCAGCAGAGCTGTTTTACGCAGTCGACGGCGTCCTGCTTTTCCGCTTTGGAACCTGACAGGAATACTTCGCTGTTCCAGATTTTGGAGATGGCGTTGCTGTAGATCCCGATATTGCCGCCGGTGAAAGCGGCGTGCAGTCCGGCATAAATATTCGCTTTATTTAAGAGGGCGGGTTTGGCTTTTTTCATATTATAGTAGAGCGGGACGATGCCCCTCATATTGCGCTGCGCAATTTCAATCAACTGCGGGTCAGCTACCACGAGAGACTTGTCTCCGTCCACGTCATACATCAGAAGCTTGCTGATCAGGTCATGGGTACTGGCATAGAGGCCGTCTGTGAGAAACCATTCCCGCAGCTTTTCGGCACGGCCGGTATCAGTTTCGCCTGCCACATTGTGTCGCACGGCATGTTCCCGATATAAGTGCGGACTCCTGAGACAATCCAGTTTATCGAAACGACGGAACAGATGGCAGAATACCTCTCCGTCCGAAAGCAGTCCCTGGGGATGTTCTTTCTTTTCGAACCAGTATTCGCAGGCGGCGTAGAAATCGGGGAGCAGGAAGGTGTATCTGCCGTTTACCTCCAGTTTTCCGCTTCGGTATTTTTTGAGCAGGCTGTTTTTTACTTCCCGCAGAATGTCTTTGGTGTAGATGTCTCCAAGAAGGGGCGGGTACAGTCTGACGGCCTGCTGGAAGGGCGTCATATCCGTGTTGTAGGGGGAGATGCCCAAAACGTCAAACATGGTTTCCTTCGAGGAGCAGATATTGCGGATACGGTCTGCCGACTTCTGTGCCAGCAGGTCGATTTCTTCCTCCGTAATGTCTGTGAGTGTCTGCAGCATCTGATAATTGATTTTTGCCTTTTTGATCCTGTCCTCCTCCACATTGCATCTGCCTGCGCTGCAATGATGCTTTTTAAACAAGGACTTATATTCGTCCCAGGAGTCATAGTAAGGATGCATTTTAAACTGACTTCTGGTGAAGATGATCTGAATGTCCTCTTTGATAATGTCATGCGCTTTACCGTAAATATCGCAGATGACGGGAGAACAGCCTGTTGTCTCTATAAATGTTCGAAAATCGAACACGCCAAGCAGCCCTTTGATCCATGGAGCGCGGAACATGAAGTTTTTGGAGGAAACGGCGGGCAGGATCATGCCTGCGCCGTCGGTGTGCGGCACGGGAACGGCGTCCGTTTTTCTGGTGATGGAATAGTCTGTCTCATCCACAAGGTCAAAAGTGCCGTACACTTTTGTCTCAAAGTCCTCGATGACGATGGATTTGTCGATATCAAATTCTTTCCACTCGTCCGTGGCGGAGTTGGCAAGCGCCATGTAGGCCAGATGCTTGTTCACATTGTTGCCGCCCTTCGCATTGATTTTCTCTATGGAAAGACCGCACATGATGGTCATTCTGATCCGGTTCCATACGGTTTCTTTCATAAAAACCGCTTTTTTGCTACGAATCTGCCCGGCGGAGGAGGTAAAGTAAATATATTTTTCTCCCTTGTGGAAGAAGCCGTAAAAGAACAGGTCTTTAAACACGTCGAAGTAGTAAACCTGGACTATCATCAAGGATTCTGTCAGTTCGTCCTGTCCGATTCCGATGGCGCGGCTTAACGCGGAGTCAAAGGCAGAAATCACATTCGTATCGGTCAGTGCGTCCGGCCTGAGTGTGCGGATATGGTCCCTGCCGTCAGTCATTTCGTTCTGCTTCACTTTATTGGAGAGAAGGGTAAGCAGTTTTTCCTTGGATTCCTTTGCCTTTTCTCTTTTATGCTGAATCAGTCCGATCCAGTGCAGATAAGTATTTACGGTGTCGGCGCAGGATCCGGACAAAGGTGTGTCCAGGGATTTCCCTTTTCGCAGAAGATGCAGGGTCTCTTCCGTGAAGCCGCACTGTTTCAGCTTCTTCTCAATTTCCGGCAGCCTGTTCTGTATGTAATTGCGTTCTTTCCGATATCTGCAGTTCATCTCATGCAGATATTTTTCGCGGCTGCTGTAAAAATTGCCGGTGTCCACCGAATATAAATGATATTGTCTGTCAAGCATTAGAACATTCTCCTTTCATATGTGCGCAGCCGGGATAGTCTGTATGGCTCTGCTTTTGGATATTTTTTTGCATTCCTCATCGAATCGGAAATCCTGTGCGATGCGGTTTGCAGTCAGGGAACCGTTCACACGTGGTTTTCCTCTGGATTCTGTGTTGAAATCGGACGGATAAATGATGCCGCCGAATGTTGTGTGGGCTGTCTGCATGATGCTTTGCCTGTTATATGTCTTCTGCATGGTTTTATTCTCCCTTCTTTTTCACAAATGGAATGTACTTCTCACACTATGTATTTCTCCGTCTGTATTTCATTTTTTCTAAAAATTTACGGAGGGGAAAACAGAGTCCGATTTTTGGGACGGGAAAGGGATTAATATATATAAGAAGTGTCGGATTTGGAAAAAGTTTTTAAAATAGAAAACGAACATTTGTTCTAAAAATATATTGACAAATAAGAACGTGTGTTCTATACTTATCATTGCCAGATACAAAGGGTAAACAGGATTCTAAAGATTGTAGAAGCAGTGAGGTGGCAGCAGATGGAAGAGATGATAGAGGCATATTATGAGAGCAATGCCGTGAGACTCCGCAGCATGGTGGAGCGGATATTACTGAAATTCGGGAAATTGTCAGAATGGGATCTGGACGAGTTCTATTCGCTGGCTAATGAGGTATTTGTGGATGTCATAGGGCGCTACGACGGTGCGAGGAGTTTTGACGCATTTTTATATTCCTGTCTCTTTAACAGGATCAAAACGGAACTGACGAGAATGAACCGGGAAAAACGCAGGGCGGACAGGCTTGCGGTTCCGATCGACACCTGTATTGACGAGGACGGGGAACTGACCCTGGGAGATATCATTGCGGGAGATTTTGTGATAGAGAGGGAGGCACTCGAAAAGGGCGAGGAGAAATACAGCAGAAGAACGCGGCTGTATCTGGGCAGGCTGTCGAAGATGCAGAAGGATGTCCTGTGTCTGTATGCGGACGGCTATTCCCCGGATGAGGTCAGAAAAGAGCTGCAGATCAGCAAAAAACAATATGCGGACTGTCAGGCCGCGATTCACTCTTATAGAAATACTTCTGTACTGCTTTAAACTGTGCGGGACAGGAAAAGGGGGATTTGAAATGGCAAGACCACGGAAACAGACCTATACTTTGGAAATGTATCTGAAGAAAAACAAAAAAGGGGACATAGACAATAACGCGGACGTGCAGAGAAATTTTGTGTGGAACAAAGAGCAGATCAACGAGCTTGTGGCTACTGTCCTGACGGACGATTATATTCCGCCCATTATTCTTGGCGAGGAGGAGGACTCGAAGCTGCATATTGTGGACGGCGGGTGCAGGACGGCGGCCTTGCGGAAATTCAGGGAAATGAATTATAAAATTACCTCTGTTGTGGAGAACGCCATGATTCCTTACAAGAAAAAGTATGTGAATGAAGACGGCAATATCGTATATGAGGATGCCGTATTTGATATCAGAAATAAGACGTTTGAGAAGCTGCCGGTAGAGTTACAGGAAAAGTTTGACGAGTATCAGATTGAGACTGTCATCCATGAATGCTGTGACAGCTCCCGTATTTCCAAGTATATCAAGCGTTACAACAACCATGTGTCCATGAATCCGGACCAGAGGGCTTTTACATACATTGACAGATTTGCAAGCCGTATCCGAAAGCTTGTGGACAGTCGGTTTTTTGTAGAGTGCAGCAGCTATACGGAGAAGGAGAGGACAAAAGGCGCAGTGGAAAGGGTGGTTGTGGAGACGATCATGTGCACCAATCATTTTGAACATTGGAAAACGCAGCCTAAGGCCGCCTGTAAATACCTGAACGAGCATGCGGCGGAGGGAGAATTTGAGAGACTTGCAGATTATCTGCGCCGGCTGGAGCGTGTAGTGACGGACGATATAAAGGAAATATTTAATAAAAAGGATTCCTTTATTTTCCTTACGCTCTTTGAGAAATTTACAGGCTATCAGACGGAGGATATCAGATTCGGGGATTTTTTAAGGGAATTCCAACTGCATCTCAGGGGCCTCAGGAAAAATGAAAAAGGACTCCTTTTTGATGAGATTGACCGAGAATTGAGCACGAAGGACAGGCAGGTGATTGCGGACAAGCTGTGTATGCTGGAAGAAATGCTGAAAGAGTTTTTATGTGCTGACAGAGGCGGGAAACGGGCCGACGGACTGGTGGCCTTTCTTGCGGAAAATCTCGATATGGACAAAAGGGACATTCAGACGGATCTGGATCTGTACGAGGAGTCCCTGGATATTCTGCTGGACGATACGGTGAAAATCGGATCCAAACTCCGCAGTGCGGGAAACAGGCCGTCCCTTCTGGCGATGATGGTTTATTCCTATAAGGAGGACAGGGATCTGGACGAATGGATGGCGGTCTATGCCGGGAAGCACACCGGGTATCTGGTGGACCAGAGAAAGAATTTTCAGCAGATGAGGACAGATTTTGAGCGGTTTCTAAGCGGGAAGAGGTAGAACACACTAAAAAGCGAAGGACAGGATGCAGTCTCCGGGATCAGGACTGCATCCTCTGTGGCATTTTGTTTAAGCTGTCACGCGGTCAGATACAGCCGCATGGTCTTAAGCGCATTTTTCTCAAGCCTTGACACCTGCGCCTGGGAAATGCCGATTTTTTCCGCCACTTCCATCTGGGTCTTGCCCTCAAAAAAGCGCAGAGAGATGATTTCGTGTTCCCGCTTTGTGAGTTTTTTCATGGCCTCCGTCAGGGAGATGTGCTCCACCCACATTTCTTCGCCGTTCTTTTTGTCGCTGATCTGATCCATCACATAGAGGGTGTCGCCACCGTCAGTGTAGACGGGTTCGTAGAGGCTTAAGGGACTCTGGATGGCGTCCAGTGCGTAGACGATATCCTCTTTGGGGATACCGATCTCCGTGGCAATCTCCGAGACAGTGGGCTCCCGGGAGTTGGTGCGGGTCAGATGTTCTTTGGCGTAGATTGCCTTATAGGCGGTGTCCTTTAAGGAGCGGGAGACGCGGATGGAGTTGGCATCGCGCAGATACCGGCGGATTTCGCCGACGATCATGGGAACGGCGTAGGTACTGAATTTTACATTGAGAGAGCTGTCGAAGTTGTCAATGGCCTTAATCAGACCTACGCAGCCGATCTGAAAAAGATCGTCCACATTTTCGCTGCTGGAATGGAAACGCTTGATTACGCTTAAGACGAGGCGGAGATTGCCGTTGATATACGCCATTCTGGCATCCTGATCGCCTTCTTCGATTTTTTTAAATAATTCTTCTTTTTCCGCATTTTTTAATAGCGGCAGTTTGGCAGTGTTGACGCCGCAGATTTCTACTTTTCCCTGTACCATGACGCTACCACCCTTTCGTGTCATTTTTGCTTTCCTTTTTTGGTATGTAACAAGCATGTGCGATTCAGGGGAAATTATTCACAAAATCTTAAGAAAAAACGGCGGATAGGATTTTACAAACAGGGAGTTTTTTGATACCATAGTCTATGGATCAATTTTGGGACATATGATAAATGAGGAGTGAGTGTTATGGTTTGTAAGAAATGTGGCGCGCCGCTGCTGGAGGATGATCAGTTCTGTCCTGACTGTGGCGCGAAGGTGATAAGGAAAAGGAAATGCCCGGAATGCGGGGAGCCGCTTCGGGAAGGCACCCGTTTCTGCCCGGGGTGCGGCACGGAAGTGGGTGAGGGACGTCCGGTGAAGCGGACAGATACGGAGGAAGCGCCTAAGAGAAGGACGGAAACCGAGGAAATGCCGCGAAGGCGGGTGGAAACCGAAGAAATGCCGCGAAGGCGGGTGGAAACCGAGAAAATGCCAAGAAGGAGGGCAGATTCCGAAGAGGTGCCGCGCAGAAAGGCAAATCCGAATGCGCCAAGAAAGAAGGCGAATCCCGCACCGCCCCCGAAGAAGCGGGTGGTTCAGGAGGAGAGGCCCAGAAGGAGAAGGGACTGGGAGGAAGACGACTGGGATGATGAGGAGGACGAGGATGAGGAGAATGTGGATATTCTCTCCATCATGACGGTTGCTGTCGGCTGTATTCTCCTGGTAATTGTGGCTGTGCTGGGATTTAACCTGTACCAGCGGTATGTGCCGAAAGATTATGACAAGGCGTCCGAGGAGCAGGAGATCGAGGAAGAGACAGACGGGGAAGAGCAGGAGGACGGACAACGGCTGGAGGAGCCTTCGGAGGAGCACGAGGATGTGGAATCGGAGGAAACGGTTGAAGCTTCTGCCGCAGGCGCTGTTGTTGCTATTGCCGATGTGAGAATCAGGGATAATCCGAGTACACAGGGCACCACTGTCATCACGACGGCGAAGAAGGGGGACATTTATGAGTACGCTGAGGTTGTGGAAGGCGGACACTGGTATAAGATTTATCTTCCCGATGAATATGGATATGAGTTCGGCTATGTCAGCGCGGATTATGTAGAGCCGCAATAATCATTGCCGGGACAGAGCAATAGAGCAGGAACCTTTTCCGGGCTGGGACATAGAATAATAAAAAGCCCGGGGAGGTTCCTATGTTATTTTCGGAATTAAAGAAAAAGGAAGTTATCAACCTGAAAAACTGTGAGCGGCTTGGAAAGGTGACCGATTTTGAGTTCGACGAGTGCACGGGACAGATTTTCAAACTGATTATTCCGGGAGACAATAAATGGTGCGGGTTTTTTGGGAATGAGCCGGATTATGTGATCTGCTATAAGGATATCAAAAAAATAGGGCCGGATATTATCGTGGTGGATATCTGCATGTAGATGTTTTGGCTATGTCTGGTCATGTGGTTACCATAAGATAGTTGACATAATGAGTGTTTTGTCCTATAATGTTCGTATTGAGCGCGGCGCCTTTGTATGTGGCTCAAGTACAGGTGGATAAGGAGGATATCCGGGATGAAATGCCCTTTTTGTGGACATGAGAATACGAGAGTCATTGACAGCAGACCGGCGGAGGACAACAGTTCTATCCGCAGACGGCGCGTCTGTGACGAGTGTGACAAGCGGTTTACAACATATGAGAAGGTGGAGACGATACCGCTCATTATCATTAAGAAAGATAACAACAGAGAGACTTATGACAGATCCAAGATTGAGGCGGGTGTGCTGAGAGCCTGCCATAAGAGGCCGATCAGTGCAAATCAGATCAACCAGCTTGTGGATGAGGTGGAGACGGAAATATTTAACCGGGAAGAAAAGGAAATTCCAAGCCAGGTGATCGGCGAGCTGGTTATGAATAAGCTCAAGGATCTGGAGGCAGTCGCCTATGTCAGATTTGCCTCTGTTTACAGGGAGTTCAAGGATATCAACACCTTTATGGAAGAACTGAAAAGTGTGCTGGATAAGTAAGCGGCAGATAAAAACACCTTGCATGAGTGCAGGGTGTTTTGTTATGATAGGCACGAAAGCAATGAGCAGTGTCAAAGAGGGCAGAGACGAACCGCCTGTCTGCAGACGGATTTGCCGGTGCCTGCTTCGGAGGGACGAATGCCTGTGAGCGAGGAAAGACGAGGGGGTTACGGGCGATACTGCGAATGAAACCGAGAAGGAGGACGGCGATGGCGTGGCTTGCATGTTTTTATCCGGACGTATATCTGGATTCCACATATGAGATTGATTTTGAGGTGTTATACCGGGAGGGATTCCGGGGTGTCATTTTTGATATTGATAATACGCTTGTGCCCCACGGGGCGCCCGCTGATGCGCGCAGCATTGCGCTTTTTGAAAGGCTGAGAACGATTGGTTTTGAGAGCGTGCTTTTGTCCAACAATAAGGAGCCGCGTGTAAAAATGTTTAGTGATAAGGTACAGTCGCGCTATATTTATAAGGCCGGAAAACCCGGGAAAAAGGGTTATCTGCGGGCTATGGAGCTGATGCAGACGGAGCCTTCAGACACGCTTTTTGTGGGAGATCAGCTTTTTACCGATGTGTGGGGAGCGAAAAGGATGGGGATATTAACATATCTGGTGAAGCCGATTCATCCGAAGGAGGAGATCCAGATTGTCATAAAGAGAAGGCTGGAGTGGATTGTGCTGTTTTTTTACAGGAGATCCTTGAAAAGGCAGCAGACAGGCAGGCCTGGAAGTGTAGGAGGAGAATATGGAAATAAACGGTAGGACAAGAACCTGCGGACTGATCGGAAACCCGGTGGAGCATACCCTTTCACCGGTGATACATAATACGCTGGCGCAGCGGTTTGGGCATAATCTGGTGTATGTGCCGTTTCCTGTGGAAACTGGGCGGATTGAGGAAGCGGTTGTCGGGGCGTCGGCGCTGCAGCTTTTGGGGCTCAATGTGACGGTTCCCTATAAAGGGGAGGTGATTTCCTGCCTGCGGGAGGTGGATTCTCTTGCGGCGTCCATCGGCGCAGTCAACACGCTTGTGGCGGTACCGGGTGGATTTAAGGGATATAATACGGATATGGAAGGACTTTACCGAGCGATGATGTCAGAGGGCATCCAGATCGTGGACGAGGAGATTATTCTGCTGGGTGCAGGAGGTGCCTCCAGGGCAGTGGCTTATCTGTGTGCTGTGAAAGGGGCAAAGAGGGTGTATCTTCTGAACCGTACACTGGAGAAGGCGCAGAAGGTGGCGGAAGAGGTAAACCGTGCAGTGGAGAGACAGGTGATTCTTCCGATGGCGCTGACCGATTTTGACAGTCTGCCAGATCGGAAGTTCCTGACGATACAAGGGACTTCTGTGGGGCTTGCGCCTCATGTGGAGGATGTGGTGATTGATGATGAAAAATTTTACGCAAAGGTACATACGGGTTTTGATCTGATTTACAGTCCGTGGGAGACGCGGTTTATGAGGCTGGTGAAGAAGAGAGGCGGACGCGCCTATAACGGACTGAAAATGCTCCTCTATCAAGGGATCATTGCCTATGAACTCTGGAACAGGGTGACGGTGTCCGAGGCGGATGCGGCCACGGTTTATGAGAAGCTGAAAGCACATTTTATTTAATTGCCTGATGTACGGCAGACAAGGACATGTCATTACAGCGGACAGTCTGGGCATGGAGGAAAACATGGAAAATGTAATACTGATCGGATTTATGGGATGCGGAAAGTCTACAGTCGGGCTTCGGCTGTCATACCGTCTGCGGCGGACGATCGTAGATACGGATAAGGAAATTGAGAAAGAGGAGAAGAGAACCATATCGGATATTTTTGCGACAGACGGGGAGGCGTATTTCCGAAATCTGGAGACAGACTGTCTTCGAAAGCTGAATGACAGCGCGGGTAACCAGATTATATCAGTGGGCGGCGGTCTGCCTGTGCGGGAGGAAAACCGGGCGCTGCTGCATGAGCTGGGACAGGTTTTCTATTTGCGGGCTGAGGGGGAGACGATTTATGAGAGGGTAAAAGACGACACCACAAGACCGCTTTTGCAAGTGGAAGATCCGCTGACGAGAATAAAGACGCTCATAGAGGAGAGAGATCCTTGCTACAGAGCGGCGGCGGATGTAGTAATCACTGTGGATGGTAAGAGCTTTTCGCAGATTTTGGATGAGATCGAGGAACATGTAAACGAGAGGGAAGGAAACAATCTGACGGAGGGATGAGAGATGAAAATATTGGTAATTAACGGACCGAATCTGAATTTTCTGGGTATCCGGGAAAAGAGTGTTTATGGAACGCAGAATTATGACGATCTGCTGCAGATGATCGCGAAAAAGGGAGAGGAGACGGACAGTGCTGTGGAAGTGTTTCAGAGTAACCATGAAGGCGCCATTATCGATCGGATTCAGGACTCCTATTTCGACGGCACAGAGGGAATTGTGATCAATCCGGGCGCTTTTACTCATTACAGCTATGCCATCAGGGATGCGCTGGCAAGTATCACTGTGCCCAAGGTAGAAATCCATATTTCTGATATTACGCAGAGGGAAGAGTTCCGCAAAGTATCGGTGACGGCGCCGGTCTGCGACAAACAGATTTATGGGCAGGGACTGGACGGTTATCTGCAGGCAATTGATTTTATTTTAAATATAAAGTAATCGTCTGGCCGGCCTGGATGGTCCGGGCTGAAATGTTATGTTTTTTAAGAAAAGAGGTTGAAAAAAGAATTTTTTTAGTATAAACTAGAAAAGAATTATATTTGTGAAAGCTTAGGAGGAGATAGAAATATGGTATCAGCGGGTGATTTCAGAAACGGCATTACCGTCGAGATGGAGGGTAATGTTTTTCAGATAATTGAATTTCAGCATGTTAAACCGGGCAAAGGCGCAGCTTTTGTCAGAACGAAGCTGAAAAACATCATCAATGGCGGTGTGGTGGAGAAGAGCTTCCGTCCCACTGAGAAATTCCCTCAGGCACGTATTGACAGAAAGGACATGCAGTATTTGTATTCTGATGGAGACCTGTTCAATTTCATGGACGTGGAGACCTATGACCAGATTGCATTGAATGCGGAAACGGTAGGCGACTCTCTGAAATTCGTGAAGGAAAACGAGATGGTTAAGATCTGTTCCTACAACGGCAATGTGTTCGCAATCGAGCCGCCGCTGTTCGTAGAGCTGGAGATTACCGACACTGAGCCTGGCTTTAAGGGTGATACCGCGACTGGTGCGACCAAGCCTGCGATCGTGGAGACAGGTGCGAAGGTTATGGTACCGCTGTTTGTGGAAAACGGCGAGAAGATCAAGATCGATACCAGATCGGGTGAGTATCTGTCCAGAGTATAAAAGAAACGTTTCATGTCAAAGCCCATAAGACAATATAGACTTTCGGTCTGTGTTGTCTTTTTTTTACCCTGATATGCCCGGAGAGAATGGGAAAGAGGATGATATGGGATTTCAAAAGTTTGTAGAAGATATCGTGGATTTATTACAGGAAAGAATGGGGGATGCATATGAGATCAGGGTGCTCCATGTGACCAAAAACAATGACGTGGAGCAGACGGGAATCGCTATCACAAAGCAGGAAGACAGTATCTTCCCCACTATTTACATGGAAGGGCTTTATCAGGAGTACAGGGAAGGGGAGCTGCTTGGTGTACTTGTGGAACGGATTATAAACTGCCATGAGGAGCAGTCTATGGCGCTGGATTTGGACATGGATTTTTTTCGTGATTACAGCAGGGTGAAGGATCGGATTTTTTATAAGCTGGTCAGCTTTGAAAAGAATAAAAAGTTTCTGAGAGATGCGCCGCATCTGAGATGGCATGATCTGGCGATTGTGTTTTACTATGCGCTGGAAGAAAATGTGGCAGAGGGGGCTTCTATTACGATCAAGAGGCAGCATATGCTGATGTGGAAGCAGAATGCGGAATCACTTTATCGGACGGCCGGACGCAATACGAAGCGCGGCAAGCCGGAACTTCTCGCTTCCATGCGGGAACTGATTGCGGAGATGACGGGGATTGCCATGCGGGAAGATGACGCGGTGCCAATGTATGTACTGACAAATCAGGAAAAACGATTTGGCGCTTCGGTGATGTTATATTCTGAAAAGATCGGGTGGCTGGCGGAGCGATTCGGCTGTGATCTTCTGATTTTGCCCAGTTCTGTCCATGAGGTGCTGCTGATACCCGATGACCACGTCAGGGAATATTCTTTTTACAGACAGATGGTAGAGGAGGTCAATCGAACCCAGGTAGAGCCGGAGGAAGTGCTTTCTTACGGGTTATATCGGTATTGCAGAAAAAAATCGGAAATCGAGGAAATTATTTCTTAGGCGCGATTACTTGACAAGTGTGCCCGCTTGCGGTATGATACAGAAGATGTAACAAATTTGTAACAATTTTTCGGGTTGTACAAAACTTGTTTCATCAAGGCGGGCACCCGTAGTCTAATGGATAAAACGTAGGCCTCCGACGCCTTTGATGCAGGTTCGAGTCCTGTCGGGTGCATAGAGTTATGGGTTTCCGGGACGATATGCTGATATTGTCCCGGAAATTTTGAGACTGGAGGAGTTTCATGAATATGACAAACGATACAATGCGGGAGGGTCTGAAGGCAAAGTCTGAAGCGTTTAAAAACTGGCTGGTACGATACTCCAAAATTGTTCTTCCTGTTATTTTAGTGGTCTGTGTGGCGCTGACGATTGTGATAGCGATTCAGGCGAATAAGAGGAAGGTAGAACAGGAAGAAACGGCGGTCGCGCCGGAAGAGAGCACGGGTGAAGAGGAAGCGATGCTTGACGTGCCGGAGGTGCCTTTAGAGAAAGATGCCGTTCCGGGGATCAAGGAACTGTTTGATGTCTACTATAAGGCGATGGTGGAAGGTGACACTGACACCATGGAGAAGCTGGTCTATTATATGGATGCGACGGAGATCCTGAGAGCAGCGGAGACAAGTAAGTATATTGATTCCTATCCGCCTCTGGAGATTTATACCAAAGTGGGACCGAAGGAAGGCACCTATATTGCTTATGTCTATGCGGAATTAAAGTTCCATGATTATGATAAACCGATTCCAGGTATGCGGACATATTATGTGTGTACCAACGAGGACGGTGAACTCTACATCAATGAAGACGGAGAGGAAAGCGACAACGAGCTGCATTACATGCGGGAGATCCAGCTGCAGGGTGATGTCATCGATCTGAATAACAAGGCAGCTGAAGCCTATAACAAAATGGTTGTAGAGGATCCTCAGCTTGCTGATTTTCTCTTGGAACTGCGTGAGGAGATCGAGAAGAACGTAGGTGAAGCCCTGGCGCGTGCAGAGCAGAGCGAGGAGCCGGAAGCGGTGACAGAGGAAGAAACACCAGAGGAGCCGGCGGAGGAAACGCCCACTGAGGTAGTGACCAAGGTAAAGGCGATAGATGTAGTTAATATAAGGACTTCCGACAGCGAGACGGCGGATAAGCTCGGTAAGGCGGCTGTGGGAGACGAATTTGAACTTCTGGAAGAGAAAGGAAACGGCTGGAGTAAGATCAAATACGAGGGCGGTGAGGCGTTTATCAAGAGCGATTATCTGGAGCCTTCCGAGAGCATGGCAGCGTCTGATGTGGAACAAAATGAGGATGAGGAAGAAGGGGATTCGCAGGAGCAGGCTGATAACAGTGATGATTCCGCAGCCACAAACGGCACGGTGACAGTTAAGGAAACCGTCAGAATCCGGAGCGGCGCAAGCGAGAATTCCGAGAAGATAGCGACTGCCTATATGGGTGAAACCTTTGATGTGATTATGAAACAGGCGGATGGCTGGACGAAGATTAAGTACAATGGTCAGACGGCTTATGTGAAGTCGGATTATGTGGAGTGACATTGTTTAAAAACCGAATAAAACGGAAAGACTGGACAGATGAGGAGTATCATACCCTCATCTGTTTTTTGCAGATAAGCAGAGTAAGGAGGGGCAGTAAAGAAGGAAGGAGCCACTATCCATGAAACATGATGACGAGATGGTTTTGAGGGAAATACAGAAAAACACACAGATGGGAATGACGGCTATTGATACCATTCTGGACAAGATCGGAAATGATGATTTTTCCATAACACTGTCCAGACAGTCCCTGCATTACGCAGATATTCACAATCGGGCGCTGGACCAGATCCTGCAGCAGGAGGGGGAAGCGTACCGTGGCAGCCAGATCGGGGAAATGATGCTGAAAGGAAGCATACATGCGAACACGGCTTTCAACATCAGCACAGAGCATCTGGCAGAAATGATGATTCAAGGCAGCAACAGAGGAATCACCAGCATGTGGAAGAGTTTAAAACACAATGGCCTTGCCACGGATGAAACGGTGGAACTGGCGAAAGAGCTGATGGACTTTGAGGAAAAAAGCATCGAACGGCTGAAGGAATATCTTTGAGCGGCTGATGCCAAATACAAGTTTGTATACAAGTATTTTGGTATTATTGTACAATATATGAGGAAAACAGAGCCGAAATTTTTACACTTTAATTCGTTAAACTGTCTTGTGGATTACCATGCGACATACTATAATGGTATTTGGTAATGTATACAAGGAAGAAGGAGGACATAAGGCGATGTCATATGTTGATGAGGTTTATGAGTTAGTTGTGGCGAAGAATCCCGCTCAGCCTGAGTTCCATCAGGCAGTAAAAGAGGTATTGGAGTCCCTGCGTGTTGTGATTGAGGCGGATGAGGACGCTTACAGAAAGGATGCGCTTTTGGAGCGTCTGACGGTTCCGGAGAGAATCGTGCAGTTCCGTGTTCCCTGGGTGGATGACAAGGGACAGGTACAGGTAAATAACGGATTCCGCGTGCAGTTTAACAGCGCGATCGGTCCCTATAAGGGAGGCTTGCGTTTCCATCCTTCCGTAAATCTGGGCATCATCAAATTCCTTGGTTTTGAGCAGATTTTCAAAAATTCCCTGACGGGTCTGCCAATCGGCGGCGGCAAGGGCGGCTCTGATTTCGATCCTAAGGGAAAATCCGATAGAGAAGTGATGGCGTTCTGCCAGAGCTTTATGACAGAGCTCTGCAAACATATCGGTGCAGATACCGATGTACCGGCAGGAGATATCGGCGTTGGCGGTCGTGAGATCGGTTTTATGTTCGGACAGTATAAGAGAATCCGCAACCTGTATGAGGGCGTGCTGACAGGTAAAGGTCTCACTTACGGCGGCTCTCTTGCAAGAACGGAAGCAACAGGCTATGGTCTGCTTTATCTGACAGAGGAAATGCTTAAGTGCAACGGCAAGGATATCAACGGCAAGACGATCGCAGTATCCGGCGCAGGAAACGTTGCGATTTATGCAATCCAGAAGGCCATCCAGCTGGGCGGCAAGCCCGTGACCTGCTCCGATTCCACGGGCTGGATTTATGATCCCGACGGCATTGACGTGGCGACGCTTCAGGAAGTGAAGGAAGTGAAGCGCGCACGTCTGACAGAGTACGCAGCAAAGAGACCTAATGCAGAGTACCATGAGAAGAAGAACGGCGAGCACGGCGTATGGAGCGTGAAGTGCGATATCGCCCTTCCCTGCGCAACGCAGAACGAGCTGGATTTGGAGGATGCAAAGATGCTTGTGGCGAACGGCTGTTTCGCGGTGGCTGAGGGAGCAAACATGCCCACCACCATGGAGGCAACCGAGTATCTGCAGAAGAACGGCGTGCTGTTCTGCCCCGGCAAGGCATCAAACGCAGGCGGCGTGGCGACCTCTGCACTGGAGATGAGCCAGAACTCCGAGAGACTTTCCTGGACATTCGAGGAGGTAGATTCCAAGCTGCAGGGTATTATGGTAAATATTTTCCACAGTCTGGATGAGGCTTCCAAAAAGTACGGCAAGGAAGGCGATTATGTGGCAGGTGCGAATATCGCAGGCTTCTTAAAGGTAGCTGAGGCGATGAAGGCACAGGGTGTTGTTTAAGGCATAGTTATTAAAAATTAGAAATCCCATATACAGGAGAAGGTGCTTGTATATGGGATTTTTTAATCCATAAAATAGATTTGATTCAATACGCTGGCGGGAACTTTGTGGATTTTAAAGACGCCGAAGGAACTGCAGGGCAGAGTATACGTGGCAAGAAGTATGGTGGCTAAATGTATCATACCGTTTTCCTATTTGTTGGGCGGCCCGATGGCAGATAGCTGGATTCCAGCGGTTTTGCAGAAATATCCTGATGTCAGTAACGTGATGCAGACAGTTTTCCATGAAGGAAACCTGAATTTTAGATTGATCTACATAATGGCTGGAATGCTGGCCGTTATTTTTGCATTGCTGTTCTTTTCGCAAAAGGAGCTGCGCCGGCTGGATGGAGATGGAAGCGTTTGGCAGTAGGATAAGAGAGTTAATTCGGAGCGGTTGGATTTCGAGGGATCAGTGGTTATAATGTTTGACAGATTTATCCGTATTGGTTTATAATGTGCTTAACAGGACAGCCGGAAGGTGAGTGCAAGTCACCCGACCCGGCGAATACTTAAGACTTTAAGAGATAGTCGTCAGCTCTGGCCAGAGAACAGGACGGCTATTTCTTATTTTTCAGACTCAGAATTGCTACAATCAGCAGCGACACAGTCAAGATCACCATGAATTCCTCGTATGTACTCATAATAATCACCACCTTCCGCAAGACTCGGAACGGGTGAGAGCACGTCCCCCGGCTGCCCGGGTAAGCATATTATATTGTCAAATACTTTGTTGTCTATATAATAACATATTTTCGAACGGAATAAAATAGAAATTTGGAGGATAAACAACATGTTTGGACATTTAGGGTTTTCCTATGTAGGACTCATATTTATGCTGATGCTGCTCATCCCGAATCTGCTCTGGATGAAAAAGCAGCCGCAGGGTTACTCGGCGGAAAAGGAAAACAGATTTTTAGCGTTATTGGAACGGGTGGGAGAGGCGTTGACGACCTGCTGTGCCCTGATCTTTTCAGACTTCAATTTGCGGCAGTGGTCGAATTGGTCATGGTGGTTTGTGGCGGCGTCTGCCTTGATGGTCATGTATGAAATCTGGTGGATCAGGTACTTTAAGAGTGAGCGCAGACTGACCGACTTTTACAGCAGTTTCTTAGGGATTCCCGTGGCAGGCGCCACCCTGCCGGTACTTGCGTTTTTTCTGCTTGGCGTTTACGGAAAAGTGGTGTGGATGCTGATGGCAAGTATTATTTTGGGGATAGGGCATATCGGTATTCATCTGCAGCATCGCAGGGAGAATTCTGCTTAAACGTCATCGGTCAGTGAACGGTACACTTGATCGCACATGTGGCAGTCAGAAAGGGCCCGGTGCGCATGGGAGGTATCAATGCCAAAGTAGCTGCAGAGCGTAGTCTGCTTATGGTTACTGAGATTTGGCAGTTTCTTCCGTGCAAGAGGCAGGGTGTCAATTACTTTATTTTTGACAGGAGGAAGTCCAAGGCTGGAGCAGGCTCTGCTGATAAAAGGAAGATCAAAGGATTTTATGTTATGTCCTACAAGCGTGTGATTTGCAATAAAAGAGAGAAACTTTGGCAGTACCACATCTATAGGGGAGGCATCCTGAAGGGTTTCGTTCGTTATGCCGGTCAGCGAGGTTATTTTTGCCGGAACAGGGTCAGCAATGTAAACATATTCTTGAAATTCAGAGGTTTGTCCCCCGCTGTGTTTGATGGCGGCAATTTCGATGATCTTGTCAGCGGTATAGCTGAGGCCGGTTGTTTCAATGTCGAGGACAACGTAAGAAGACGGCATCGTGTCTTTTTTTCGGACAGTCCGATTTCCCTTTTGGCGCGATGTGCCGCGTGTTTTCATTTCAAGAAGACAGCTGGAATGTATTTTGATCATGGTTCCTGCGGCGTTTATAACCAGTATGGCCCAGGTTTCGAAAGCCTGATCGTAGCCGGTAATTTCGCAGGGAACGGGTACTGCGGAATCAGGAGCATAGTATTGAAAGGGTGGCAGACTGGTTTTTGTCGGGGATATTAACCCATATTTTTTTAAAAAGTCTAATTGTTCTGTTTCGCTGTGAAATTCGTTCATAATTTTTCCTCTGGTGTATGCAAGTGAAATATTAGGGATCGTGTCTATCATATTAAGACATTTACGGGGGAGAATCAATATAAATCGAAAAAGCGGGAAAAGATCTTTTTTGCATCAGCCATTTCCTGCCCGGTTTGTAATCGACCCATATCATGCTCTTTTTAGGCAGTATCCATATTCTACGGCAGCTACGCGGCATCTCACTGCATTTCCGTTGTCTCCCGAAAAGGAACGTGATATAATACCACTCTTAAGGAGGAGGCTATGATTACGATTGCGGTCTGTGACGACGAAAAATATATAGCGGATCAAGTCAAAAAGCTGGCGGCCCGTTTTTTCCGTGAAAAAAATATGGAGGCATCCATTGTCTGGTTTTCGTGCGGAGAAGAATTATTACAATATGATAAAAACATAGACATTCTTTTTCTCGACATCCAGATGAAAGGCATGGACGGCATGGAGGCGGCAAGGAAACTGCGCAGCCGGAATTTTAAAGGCTTTCTCATCTTTATAACGATTCTGAAAGAGATGGTCTTCCAGTCCTTTGAAGTGCAGGCGTATGATTATCTGTTGAAACCGATTGAGGAAAAGCAGTTTACAAGGACGTTGGACCGGCTGCTTGTCTCCATGAAACAGGTCAGTGAGGAGAAGCTTCTTGTGCAGAAAGGCTATGAGAGAAGCATTATTTCCTTTGAGGACATTGTTTTTGCTGAAATTATAGACAGGAAGGTGTATCTGCATCTGGCATCGTCGGATGTGGTGGATTTTTATGACCGGATCGAAAATCTGGAGGCCAGATTGGACAGCCGTTTTTTCCGATGTCACAGAAGTTATCTGATCAATCTGCAATATCTGAAAAGCTACAAAAACGGCGTGGCATATATGGAGAGCGGGGAGGAAATCCCTGTTTCCCGGCTGCGCAGCAAAGAATTTTCCGTGGTGATTTTGCAGTATATGAAGGAATGGAGACTGTGAGATGGAAAATTATATCAATTTTTTTAACAGTTATGTCATAGGAATGATCCAGATGCTTACCGGCTTTTACTTTTATAGGAAATTTCTACAAAAACGGGAACGAATTTCTCTTTATCTGCTGTCCGCTGCACTTGGATGTGTCGTGATGCAGGCAGCGCCTGCAAAAAGCATTGCACAATATCTGATTTATACGCTGCTCCTTGTAATCATCGGGATTTTTATATGCCGAGCCGATTGGAAATCCGTCATTTTATATGCGGTGTTGACAGTGGAGATTATGCAGCTCAGTTTGGGAATCGTCAATTCCCTGTCAGGGATTGTGCAGCCGAAGCTGTCTTATGCACATCGCAATGTTTCTGCGGTGCTGTCCATACTGCTTGGAATAGCGGCTCTTGTGATGGCGGTTGTCTGTTATAGTGTGGCGTGCCGTTATTTTTGGTATTATGAAACGGTAGAGAAACAGTATCTCTTTATGATTCTGGTTCCGATCCTGATGATCTTTTTTATGGATGAATATATCGGTTCTATCATATACGGAAATATAACGGTCACGAATGCCGGCGGTATCATCGTAATGGCTAATCATTATCAGATGTTTGTGATACAGCTTTTTGGTATGGCAAGTTTATTCTGCCTTATGTTCGCCTATAAAAAACTGCTCCAGAATTTTCAACTGCGCACGGAGCTGTCACTGCTGGAGCAGGAGGAGCGTTCTTTTAAGCAGTATGTGGAGGAAGCGCGGGCGCGTTATGAAAAGACAAAATCGTTTCGCCACGACATAAAAAATCATATGACGGTGATCAAAGATCTTCTGCGGAACGGGGACTCGGAGGAGGCGCTTGCTTATATCGGTGATCTGGCGGAAATGACAGAGGAACTTTCCTTTCCGTGCAGCACAGGCAGCCCGGTGGCGGATATTCTGCTTGGGAACAAGCTGGGGATTGCCAAAAGTATAGGGATTGCTGTCGACTGTTCTCTGATTCTGCCGTATCCGTGCCCGGTGCGCGATATTGACTTTGGCATTATTCTCTCAAACGCTTTGGACAACGCCATCCGGGCGTGCCGCGATATAAATGGCGGTGCGGAGACATATATCCGTGTGTCGGGACGTATCCAGGGAGATTTTGTATTGATGGAAGTGGAGAATAGTTTTCAGGAAAAGGGGCGGGCCGGAGAGGGGACGGGCCTGTCAAATATCAGGGCGGTAACGGAAAAGTATCAGGGAGCAATGAGCATCAAAACACAGGGCGGCTCTTTTATTCTAAGCGTGCTGCTTGTCATTCCACGGCATACAGAGAGCATCCCACGGCAAATCGGTTAAATCTCTTTTTTTATTGTCGAAATGGATAGTGAGATTCAGCAGATACGATGCTGTGGAGAAAAGGAGGATTGGCATATGGCAATGGAAATCAGCGTAAAAGGGAGCATCTACAAGACCGATTATGCGGATCGAATGCAGGCACAGCGGGAGGAGGCAGCGAAAGCCGAAAACGGCCGGAATGCGGAAAAGGTGACAAAACCCGGAAGCAGTCAGAGTGAAGAAAAGGCATCAAACCAGAACCGCACGCCGCATGATGCGTATATCAGCAGCGAAAAGTCGGGGGAAAAGCCAAACGGCCTGTACTATGTAGGGCAGGACGAGAACGGTAACAAAAAAGTTTATTTTAACGATCCGAAGAAGGAGGGTTCCGAAAAGGAGGGAGGCAGCAAATCCCCCAAAGTAAATGCGGATGCCCCGGACAATGGCGGGGAGAAATACATTGCGAATTCGGATAAGGTGGAGCGGGAAATCAGGGAACTGAAGGAGAAGAAGAAAAAGCTGGAACAGCAGCTCAAGGCAGCTTCCGGGGACGAAAAGAAAACGAAGGAGCTGGAGAACAAACTGGCACAGGTGGAGCGGGAGCTGAGTCAGAAGGACACGGACACATACAGGAAGCAGAACACTGAGTTTACAGATCAGTAAGGATAAGAGCGTGTAAAATGCGGGGAAGCGTTTGCCGGTCGCATACCGGGGAGCGCTTTTCTGTGTTTTGCGTTCTGCCAGGATCCTTTCTATTGACATGGAACAGAAGAGTGATATATTTATGACATAAAAGGAACGTTTACTTTTGAATGGAGGTCGTGAAGCGTGGAACACACCATACTTTTGCTGGAGGATGATGCAGACTTAATTGACGGGCTGATGTATTCCCTGAATAGAGAAGGTTATATCGTAGATGTGGTGCAGACAGTCAAAACAGCTTATGTCCGTCTGGAAACACGGTCATACAGTCTTTTGCTGCTGGATGTCACTCTGCCCGACGGAAACGGCGTGGACGTGTGCCGCCGGGTGCGGGAACAGGGAAGCAGGACACCGATTATCTTTCTGACGGCGATGGATGATGAGGTAAATGTGATACGAGGGCTGGACAGCGGCGCAGATGACTATATCACGAAGCCTTTTAAACTGGGGGAACTGTGCTCCAGAATCCGGGCGCTGCTGCGGCGGAGCGGACTCAGTGATGGAAGTGTGGAGAATCGGCTTTTTTCAGGACCGTTATCCATTGACCTGTTTGGGGGCGGAGCGTTCTTGGATAATCGTCCGCTGTCTCTGACCAATGCGGAATATCGGCTGCTTTGCCTGCTTGTCCGAAACGCAGGGCAGACAGTTTTAAGGAACACGATTCTGGATGCGCTGTGGGATGGGAACGGTAACTTTGTGGATGACAATACGCTTTCTGTCTATATCCGCAGACTGCGTGAAAAGATAGAGGAAGACCCATCCAATCCGGCGCATCTGCTGACGGTGCGGGGATTCGGGTATACATGGCGGAAATAGGGCGCACTTTTGTGTCGGGGCAAAGGGAAAGGAATGGTGGTTTGTATGTGCGTTTTGCATGATCGACAAAGCCGGCAGTATGTCACATGTGTGATTGGCATCGTTGGTTCTTTTGTATTAGTGATCCTCTTTCTCGCCTGGTTTCACGGAAAAGAGACACAGAGCCTTCTTTTTGAAAGAGAGCGGACTATGAGCTCATCTTTGATGGAGCAGGGAATTTCCCCAGCCATGATTGCCAGTGCGATTAAAAATGCGGAATCAACCAGAGAGGGGGCTGCGCTGCTTAAGAAGATCGGGCACACGGAAACTGCTTCTGTCAGGCTTTTTCCGGACATAGACAGATCGGTGCGGGCATTTGCCGGGATTGCAGCTGGTATGGCAGCACTTCCGGCTATTGCGCTGGCAGTGATGTCCATTCACTTTCTGTGGAAACGGGAGAAGATGTACCGGCAGGCCGAAAGTATCATATCTCAATTTTCCGAAGGGAATTTTGAAAGGCATCTGCCGCAGAACGCAGAAGGCAGTATTTACCAGTTGTTTTCGGCGGTGGAAGAGCTGGCTGTTGCGCTGAGGGCTCAGAGCAGGAAAGAACAGCAGATGAAAGCCTTTTTAAAGGACACGATTTCGGATATCTCCCATCAGCTAAAAACACCTCTTGCGGCTCTGCATATGTATACGGAAATCATAGCAGAGGAACCGGGACATAAAGAGATCGTGGAGCGGTTTTCAGAAAAAACCATGCAGTCTCTGGAACGGATCGAACAGCTTGTGCAGGCACTGCTCAAAGTGAGTCGTATCGATGCGGGCAGCATCGTTTTCCATAAAGAATGGCATTCGGCCCTGGCTTTGATTGAAAGTGCGGCGGCGGATTTGTCTGTGAGAGCGCAGAAGGAGGGAAAGAAGCTTATCATGGAGGGGGATCCGGCACAGATGCTTTTGTGCGACGGATCCTGGACAAGGGAGGCGGTTGCCAATCTGATAAAGAATGCGCTGGATCATACGGATGAAGGCGGTGTGGTTACAGTTTCCTGGGAGTGTTCACCGGCAGTGTTCCGCATGACGGTGTCAGACGACGGATGCGGTATCGCGGAGGAGGACATTTACCATGTGTTCAAACGATTTTACAGAAGCAAAAGAGATGGCGGCAGGCAGGGGATCGGTCTGGGGCTGCCCCTCGCCAAGTCTATTGTGGAAGGACAGGACGGAATCCTTTCTGTGAGCAGTACACCGGGAGAGGGGACTGTTTTTACCATTACTTTTCTTTCAAATTTGTAAGATTCCATTCATGGGATTGTAAGCTGATCCTGTTATCCTAAAGAAAAAGCTTGATCAAGAAGAAAGCGGAGGAGGTTCAGTCATACAATGGAAATTATGGAAGTACAAGATTTGTGTAAAACTTACGGAGAGGGCGAAGCAAAAGTGGATGCCTTAAAGCATGTCTCCTTTTTCCTTCACAAAGGGGAGTTTGCGGCGGTGGTCGGGGAGTCTGGCTCTGGCAAAAGCACCCTCCTGAACTGCATTGGCGCACTGGATGAACCGACTGGCGGAAAGATTCTGATAGACGGGCAGAATCTGTTTGGCATGGGGGAGGAGGAGCGCACTGTTTTCAGACGGCGTAACATTGGCTTTATCTTTCAGTCTTTTCATCTGATCCCGGAACTCAACGTGGAGCAAAACATTATTTTCCCCTTGTTACTGGATTATAAGAAGCCGGATTTTGGACAGGTGGATCAGATTCTGGAGGTGCTGGGACTGCAGGATCGGAGAAGGCATCTGCCGGGACAGCTTTCCGGCGGGCAACAGCAGAGAGTGGCGATAGGGAGAGCGCTGATTACAAAGCCGAAACTGATTCTGGCGGATGAACCGACCGGCAATCTTGACAGAAAAAACAGCAGGGATGTGATGGCGCTTTTAACAAAGGCATCCAGACAGTATCAGCAGACTATTTTAATGATAACGCATAATCCGAATCTGATATCTTCGGTAGACCGTGTCATGCAGGTGTCGGATGGTATTTTGACGGATTTGGGAGGGCATGTCAATGAAAAATTATCTTGACCTGATTCCCATTTCGGCGAAAATTCACCGAAGACAGACACGTATGACAAGATGGTGCATTGTGATATCTGTATTTTTGATCTCTTCTATTTTTGGTATGGCGGATATGTTTCTGCAAAGTCAGAAAAAGCTGGCTATTATGACGGATGGCGCGTGGCACGTTATGTTCCGGGAACTGGATGAAGAGCAGATGGCACTGCTTGCCGCAAGGCCGGAGGTGAAGACGGCAAGCCGATATGCAGCCACAAATTATAGGCTGGACATGGGTTATGAGACGGGGGGCGTGCCGACAGTCCTGTGCGGGTTTGATGAGACATTTTTTGAACTATATCCGGCAGTCAGACTGCTTGACGGTATTTACCCAAAAGAAAAAGGTGAGGCGCTCGTGACAGAGGGCATGCGGAAGCGGCAGGGACTTGCACCTGGGGACGAGGTGGAGGTAGTGACGCCTGACGGTTCCCTGTCTCTTCGTATCAGCGGCATTGTGGAGGATACATCCATGATGCTGCAAAAGGATGCTTTCGGTGTTTTTATGAGTACTGATACTTATCTGTCCTATTTTCGCAACGTGACGCTGCAGGAGGATTTTGCTTATTATGTGGAGTTTGTACCTCATTGCAGGATACAGAAGGCGATAGAAGAGATCTGTGGAGAGCTGCGCATTTCCAGGGAGCAGGTCAGCGAAAATGCCAAGCTGATGGGTTCGATGATGCAGAGCAGTGATCGATACATTATGATTATCTATCTGACTGCTTTCCTTCTGGCGGTGCTGGTAGCAGTTTCCGGCATGATGATGATTCTGGGAAGTATGAACAGCAATGTGGCACAGCGGACAGAGTTTTTCGGGATGATGCGGTGTCTGGGTGCGACGGGAAAGCAGGTGCGGCGCTATGTGCGGCTGGAAGGGCTTTTTTGGTGCCTTAGGGCAGTTCCGCAAGGGCTTACCGTCAGCGTACTGATGGTGTGGGGGCTGTGCCGTATGTTAAAGGTGATAACCCCCACCTGGTTTAGGGAAATGCCGGGATGGGGAATCAGTCTGCCCGGTCTGATCTCCGGGACGTTGATCGGCCTGGTAACGGTGCTTGCGGCAAGTCGTACGCCAGCCCGCAAAGCCTCGGAAGTTTCGCCTTTGACAGCGGTATCTGGGAATGCCTACCCGGTGTCAGCCGGGAAAGGCGCAGTGCATACTGGACGCATGCAAGTGGAGGCGGCGCTTGGACTGCATCATGCGGCGGGAAGCAGGAAGAATCTGATTTTACTGACCTCATCCTTCGCATTAAGCATTATTCTGTTTCTGGGTTTCGGCATAGGGGTTGATTTTATGAAACATGCGATTGTGACACTGCGGCCCTACACGCCGGATGTGGCTGTTGTCAGTCCTGATAATTCCTGTGCCATACCCCAATCACTGTATAGAGAGCTGCAGGAAAATGAAGATATCAGGCGGATTTTCGGCCGTAGTTTTTCCTATGACCTGCCGGCGGAATTGGGCGGCGTGGAAAAAACGGTCATGCTGGTTTCCTATGAGACATACCAGTTTGACTGGGCGGCGGGCGATCTGCGGCAGGGAGATTTAGAACATGTCAGAGACAGAAGCGGCGTTCTTCTGGTGGAAAAGTCAGGATTTGCGGCAGATACCGGCGATGAGATCACGCTGGAGACCTCGCAGGGCACACAGCAGGTAACGGTGGCCGGGATCCTAAAGAATGCGCCATTTGACGGCGGGGAAGATGTGGGTACGCTGATCTGCTCAGAAGGGTTGTTCCGGGAACTGACAGGAGAGAATGGCTATACGATTCTGGATATCCAACTGCGGGACAGATCAGATGACGCGGTGGAAAAGATACGCAGTACGGTGAAAGATGCGTACAGCTTTTCTGACAGCCGGGCCCACAATCGGGAAATGCGGGCAGTTTACTTTTCCTTTGCCCTGTTTGTTTATGGGTTTCTGGCGGTAGTTGCGCTGATTGCCGCTTTCCATATCATCAACAGCGTCGGCATGAGCGTATCTGCGCGTATGCGGCAGTATGGAGCCATGAGAGCCATCGGAATCAGTATAAGGCAGTTACAGACGATGGTTGCTGTGGAGACGCTCACTTATCTGTTTGGCGGCCTGGCAGAAGGTCTGCTGCTTGGTCTGTCCCTTCATTACTGCCTGTACCGGCAGGTGATTACCACAAGATGGGGGGATGCATGGGTCCTTCCGCTTGCGGAATGTCTCGTCATTGTGGCGGTGATGACTGCTTCGGCGGCAGCTGCCTTGACCGGGCCGATACGAAAAATACGGAAGATGTCGGTGGTGGACACGATCAGTATGTAAGAGTTGCGTGAGCGACGAAAAGGGGAGGAAGGAAAATCATTTGTCTGTGGGCAGATGGTTTTCTTTTTTTGGAGTGTATTGACAAACAATTTCTTCTGCATTAAAATAGTTCAAAATTGAAATATTCAATTTTGTATAAATAAAAAAAGGGGGGCATATGAAAACGAGTATTAAGATGGCACGCAGCCTTTTACAGGTATACAGCGAAAGGTGTAAACCGCTTTGTCAGGAAATGGGGATTCCGCAGACCGCATTTGATATCCTGTTATTTTTGGCCAATAATCCCGGTTTCGACACGGCCCGGGATATCGTTGAGACAAGATATATCAAGGCGAATCTGGTGTCCGTGAACGTGGACAGTCTTGTGAGGGAGGGGTATCTGCAGAGGGAGAAAAGTCCCGGTGACAGGAGAAAGGTCAGGCTTGTATGCACGGAAAAGGCCCAGCCCATTGTAGAGAGGGGCAGGCAGCTTCAGAAACACTTTATGGACGAGCTGTTTCAGAATGTGGATGAACGGCTGAAGACTGATTTTTTCCGTGTTCTGAGCATGATGGAGACAAACCTTAAGACGATGAGGGAAGGACGGGATTAAGATGAACTGGTTATGGATGATTGTGGTTACATTTTTTGCGGGAATGGGAGCAGGTTTGGGGACAGGATTTGCCGGGCTGAGTGCGGCGGCTGTCATCAGCCCCATGCTGATTACCTTTCTGGACATGGATGCTTATATGGCGGTGGGGATTGCCCTGTCCTCAGATGTGCTGGCCAGCGCAGTGTCGGCGTACACTTATGGGAAGAACAGAAATCTGGATGTCAGAAACGGTTTCATTATGATGGGCAGTGTACTGATTTTTACTGTGGTTGGAAGTTATGCGGCGAGCCTTCTTCCATCGACAGCGATGGGCGGTTTTTCCGTGTTTATGACATTCTTGCTGGGCGTTAAGTTTATCCTGAAACCCGTGATGACTACGAAGGAAGCGATGGGAGAGACTGCGGCGGGGAAGCGGGCGGTGCAGTCTCTCACGGCAGGTGTGATAATCGGCTTTATATGCGGTTTTATCGGTGCGGGCGGCGGTATGATGATGCTTCTGATTCTGACATCGGTTCTGCACTATGAATTGAAGACGGCGGTCGGTACCAGTGTATTTATTATGGCGTTTACCGCTTTTACAGGAGCGGCGTCCCACTTTGCCATAGGAGGAATGCCGGACTGGCCGGTGTGGACGCTTTGCGTGGTCTTTACGTTTATCTGGGCGAGGATCGCGGCGGTTTTCGCCAATAAGGCACAGCCAAGGACGCTGAACCGGGCAACGGGCATTGTGCTGGTGGCGCTTGGGGTTGTGGTGATGGGATTTCAGTTTTTGACCCGGGCGGCATAGAAAAAACCGGATTAATATTGTATTATATACCAGTGTCTCTATATAGAAATGATATAGAGTTTTTTAAAAGTAAGATTATTTAAGATGGAGGACTTTATGAAGAAAAAATTGTTATGCATGCTATTATCTATAACAATGGCATCTACAGGTGCAGATTCTCTGGTACTGGCGGCAGAGTACCCCACACAACTGCAAACGGCGATCGAAAAAACACAGGGCGAGACGTCTCCTGCGCAGGAGAGCACTGCCGGACAGAAGGCTTCAGAACAGGAGTCAACAGAATCTGACACGGAAGAAAACGCAGACGAAGAAGCCGGTTCAGGGCCTGCGGAAGAAAACACAGACGAAGAAGCCGGTTCAGGGTCTGTGAAAGAAAATACAGAGCCGGAAGACGAAACAACAGCAGAGGGCAAAGACCAAAGTGAAGAGGAGAAAACAGACCTGGAGGAGGAAGATACAGAACTCCAGGTAGAATATCATAGCATTGAAGAGATCACAGAATTTATAAACCAGCAAAAAGCAGACAAAGCAGACGCTGTCACTTATGCAGAAAAACCGAATGTAACAGCGCCTTATCGTGCAGGTGCTTTGTCTGATGAAACATTAGAATCGGCTGCAGCCATGACTCGTCAGATCCGTTTTATAGCTGGTCTGCCTTACGAGATGGATTTAAGTGACGAGTATAATCATTCCAGTCAGGCGGCGGCTCTTTTAAACTATGTGAATGGGCAGCTGAGCCAGGAACCTTCCAGGCCGGAAGAGATGCCTGAGGAGCTGTTTAAGGAAGGATCCGACGGTGCCTCAAATGCCGGTCTGGCTTACAGCAGCGAGCCGTTGCAGACGATAAATGAAACCATTGTTGATATATGGATGGCGGATTATGACGAACACAGCATGCGCGGGCAATTATTGAAACCGTCTGTGGAACAGGTCGGCTTCGGTGCGGTCAGAGGCAGCGATGGGATGTACAGCGCGATGTATGCCCAGGATCAGACCGACGAAGAGGAAGCGGTATGCGGCGTTGCGTGGCCAGCCCAAAATATGCCGGTCGACTACTTTGACAAGGAATACCCCTGGTCTGTATCAACCGGGGAAACGCTGAAAGCTTCGGACATTTGTGTAACGCTTACACGAGAATCAGACGGAACGGAATGGACATTTTCTGAGAATAAGGCAGATGGTCTGTTCTCTGTTGACAATGATGATTCTGAACAGAGCGGATGCATTATTTTCCGTCCAAGGACATCTGCAATTTCAGAATATGCAGATGGTGATGTCTTTGAAGTGGAAATCACCAAAGAGGAAAAGCCATATCTTTGTTACCGCGTGCAGTTCTTTGCTCTTCCCAAAGAGGATGCAGAGATGACTTTGCCGGAAGAAAGCGCTGCGGAGGAAGATATTCCTGTACAGTATACGGTAACGTTTGAATCCAATGGCGGAACCATGGTACCCGCACAGTACATATCGGAAAATGAAACGGCTGACGTACCGGAGGAACCGGCAAAAGAAAATTATTTCTTTGATGCCTGGTATCAGGATGCAGCTTTTGAAAACAAGTGGGACTTTGAGACAGATCTCATCACACAGGATGTAACACTCTATGCGAAATGGGATGAACCGCCGGCGGAAGCGTTCTATACAGTAAGTTTTGACATGCAGGGTATGGGAGAGCAGATAGCGCCGGTAACCGTGAATGCCGGTGAAGTTTTTGCTGAATTGGAACCCCCGACAGTAGAAGGTTATCTTTTTGATGGCTGGTATCGGGAAGCAGAGGGTGTCAATCGCTGGAATTTTGAGACGGATATCGTAGAATCAGATATCACTTTGTATGCAAAATGGATTGCGGCACAATCAGTTATCACATATATGGTTACCTTTGATATGCAGGGTATGGGAGAGCAGATAGCGCCAGAGTCCGTAAACGAGGGCACAACAATAGAAAAGCCTGACATCCCGACAGCCGAGGGATATACGTTTGCAGAATGGTATCAGGAGCCGGAGTGTGTTCATCTGTGGGATTTTGAAACAGATACGATTACCTGTGACACCGTTTTGTATGCAAAGTGGATACAGGAAAATGAGACAGATGTCAATACAGATGACGTGCGTGAGGCTGCAGTAGAAGAAACGCCCATTGATCTGAGTGATGAACTGACAGCAACAAAGACAAACACAATCAAACCGAGAGTCTATAACGGCATGGTGTATGAGCCTTCCATAAAAGTGACAGCGATGAATGGCAAAAAACGTGTCACCTTGAAAAAGGACAAGGACTATACGCTTAAATATGCGAACAATTTACATGCCGGTGAGGAGACAGCTTCTGTAACCATTACAGGAATTGGAAAATACACGGGAAGTGTGATAAAAAAGTATACGATCACCCCTAAAAATGTAAAAAAATTAAAGATATATACGGGAAGCAAGCTTACCAATGACAGAACGGTATCCATTGTTATTTATGATGGCAATATCAAGTTAAACAATGGGGCGTTTCTGGCGGAATATATTGACGCGCAGGATCCTAAGAAAGCGAAGATTACGATTACTCCGAAGGCAACTACCACAGATTACACGGGATCTGTCACTTCCAGACTTACGGTGTATGACGTTCCGAGAGAAAATTATATCAATTCGGTCACGCCGGAAATTACAGGAGATACTTTGTATACTGGAAAAGCCGTCACACGGAATGTGAAAATCAAGATAGGGGATACAGAGCTTAGAAATAATAAGGATTACAAGGTGCAGTACAAAAACAATGTCAATGCAGGAACAGCAATGATGACCATCACCGGGAAGGGGAAATATAAGGGAAAAATCGTATCTACATTTAATATTGGAAAGGTGGATCTCAATAAAAAAGAGTCTGCGGAGGATATTGCACAACATGTTACCATAGCAGATATATCTCCCAAAATTTATAGCGGAAAAGAACAAAAGCCTGCTGTGATAATAAAAACAATGCGCAACAAAAAACTGGCTTTAAACAAAGACTATACTGCTGTCTATTCCAACAATATCCATTCTGGAATGGCTACGATTACAATAGCGGGAATCGGTAATAACTGTAATGGAAAAACAACCATCAAATTTAAAATTGAGCCGCAGCAGATCAAAAAGGCTGCGGTAAAGCTGATCAAGGGAAAAGATGGAGCGCCGAATACCATTGCCCTGACTTATAACAGAAAAACATTACAGGAATACGCTGATTATATCATCACCGAATATGGGGAAATGAAAAACAAAAAGATTCCGGTCACAATAGAGGGCCGCAGCGATTTCACCGGTAACGTGACGAAACAGTTAAGTGTTTCTGCGCCGGAGGAAGATCCAGACAGCGCTTCTGCCTCCGTTTCCAAAAACATAAACAGGCAGAACTATGGATCGTATGAAGGATGCATTGTAAATTCTTACTTGCAGAAAAATGACGATGGCACCTTCATGCGCGTGGAACACATCGGTAAAAATAATGTTTGTGTTGAATCATATACATCAGACTATAAGTTTGTTTCTAAAAAACTGATTAAGATGGAGCTTCCCAAATTTGGAGGGTTTTATTCCGGCGAAGATTATTATTTTCTTGTATTTGGACGGGATAACCCTGGCGAAGACAATACGGTGGAAGTTATAAGGATTGTAAAATATGATAAAAACTGGGAGCGCCAGGGGTCTGTCGGCATCTTCGGCGGAAATACGGTTTCTCCGTTTAAAAACGGAAGCCTCCGCATGGTGGAATACGAAAATACGCTGTACATCCGTACCTGCCACCAGATGTACAGAAGCAGTGATGGAAAGCAGCATCAGGCAAATGTTGCGCTGAGCATAGACATAACCAATATGGAAATATTGGAGCAGTATCTCGGTATACATCACTCTGCATATGCTAGCCATTCCTTTAATCAGTTTGTTTTGATTGATGATTCTGTTTTGCTGACAGTCGACCATGGAGATGCTTACCCGCGTGCGGTATCGCTGGCAAAATACGGGGCAGCAGTTGGAACGCCGGGTATTTTGGGAAAAGGTTCCTACAGTGTCGCGGCACTGAAGATACAGGGAGGCCGCAATAACCCTGCTACAGGCGTATCGGTCGGCGGTTTTGAAGTATCTGACACCGCTTACCTGACAGCCGGAAATTCCGTGGAGCAGAATCCCGAGACTTATACGACAGGCGGTGTGCGTAATATTTATGTGACGAGTACAAAAAAGGATGATTTTACGGCAAATGGCAACACAGTTCACTGGATCACGAACCATAAGTATATTGAATATACCGATGCGGCCGGTAATGCGAAAAAAACGCCGGAGGCATCCGTTTCCACACCGCAGCTTGTAAAGATCAGTGGCAGTGAAATGATGCTATTGTGGACAGAATCCACAATAGCTGTAGAAAACAACAAGCCGGTGACCACTTCTACTTCACAAAAGTGTGTCCTGCTCAACGGGACTGGCGAACCGATTTCTGGTATATACAGTTTTGAGGGGCCGATTTCTGACTGTAAGCCAATAGTTAACGATGGAAACCTGCTCTGGTATTATACAAACAACAACCAGCCGGTATTCTGTACACTGCGCATCAGTGATGTCAGAAACCAGCCTAAATAAAAAGTAGGATTTGCGGTTTTAACTGCAGTAAATAGAGGGGCTGTCGCTTTGATAAAAAATTCTTGGCGACTGCCCCTGTCATGTCTGGAAAAGGCGGATGCCAGGCTGGAAATCAACGGGGTAAAAGACAAGGTATCGGAAATCGCCGGATTTCATCCGTCTTGAGGCATCCTTTTTCCGGGACAGTCTGAGGCATACATGAAAATAGAAAATAGAATCAGGCATGATTTCCAGTTTCCAGACACCACTTTGCAATCTTCTCAATCAATGCCGCGTCGATCTTGCCATAGGGAATGCGGATCGTTCCCTTATCGGTTTTGTATCCCCGGAGTTCTTCCGCAAAATGCATGACAGCTTCCGGGCCTGGATAAAACCCGATGTGCTCCTTTGAGGCGGCAAAATGAAGAATATTATGCTTTTTCCAGAAGGTGGGCATACTCCAGGAGATCCGTTCTTCCGCGTCCGGCAGTGCACTGTGGAGAATCCGGCGGATATACTGCAGTTCTTCCTGCTTGTCTGTATCCTGGCGCAGAATGTACTCGTCAATGGTTTTCGGTTTTTCGCCACAGTAATGACTCTGTTCCTTTTTCTGAAATTCCCTTCCGCATTTGGGGCATTTCCACATAGTCGTTTTTTCGCTTTCTCTTTCTTGCAGAACCACTTCGACAACATCGCCAAAGCTCTTGCCAAGCTGTCTGCGGATCTGTCTGGTAACGCCGATGATGTAATAGGGCGTTACCCGGCATCCATCGTTCCGTTTTGCAGTATTGTCGCACGAAAAGTCAATTTGTTTTTCATTTTATGTTCCTGTCCTTTACAAAGATTCCTTTTGAGCTGGTATTCCACTTATTATATGGCATTTATCAAATAATAACAATCTCTAAAGCTTTTTAAAAGGGTAATTGACAATAGTATAACGCTGTGTTATATTTAATGCATAACATAATGTTATACATAAAGGAGAAAACGCCGATGACGAATAAATTATCCGATGCAGAGTTTGAGATTATGAAAATCATTTGGGAGAACGCGGAGGAGACGACTCTGTTTTCCTATCTTATGGAGGAACTGGCGGCGCAGGGGAAGCCCTGCCAGAAAAACACATTGATTGTCCTGTTATCCAGACTTGTCAGCAAGGGATATCTGAGCGCGACGAAAATCGGACGGCGCAATGAATATGTGCCCCTTATTTCGGAGCAGGCATATCAGACGGCACAAACCCAGCATTTTATAGATAAAGTCTATGAAGGGAGCGTGAAGGGGCTGGTCACCAATCTGATCGCAGGAGATCTGCTCACGGAGGAAGAGTATGAGGAGTTGAAAAAACTGCTGGAAGGAGGGAGGAGAGGATGACACGGATTTTTATGACGGTTTTGTCCATGTCTCTGTCGGGGGCGGTTCTTATTTCGCTGGTGCTTTTAACGGGGCGGGTTCTGAAGGGAAAACTTGGCAGACAGTGGCAGTATTATATCTGGCTGATTGCCGTGATGCGGCTTCTTCTTCCCTTTGGGCCCAAGGCAAGTCTGATGGGGCTGGCGTATCAGACGGCGGACCGCGTAATCACACAAAGAACGCAGGTGACGCACGAGGCAGGACTGAGCGGACAGAGTATGGGACAGGATTCCCGGCAGATGGCGGGACAGAGTGATGGGCCGGGCTATGGAAAGGAAGACGGGCTGAGAGTTGAGAAAAATCCAGAACAAAGCGCGGGGCAGGACACAGGTGCGAAAGAAGCTTCTTTTCTTGTACATGCGGCGGCCTTTGCAGGAAAATATTTGTGGACGGTCTGGCTGGCCGCAGCGTTTGCCATGCTGATACGAAAAATAACCATTTACCAGAGCTATACGCGGTATGTGAAAGCGGGAGCGGAGCCGGTCTGCGATATACCGCTTTTGGATCGGCTTACAGTGACGGCGCAGAGGCTGGGAATCGACAGGCCAGTGGAACTTTGCGTGAATCCGCAAGTCTCTTCGCCGATGCTTGTGGGATATTTTCATCCCTGCATCATTCTGTCCGGCGCGGACATTTCGGAAAAAGAGTTTCAGTGGATTGCCATGCACGAGCTGACACATTACAGACGGAGGGATATTTGGTATAAATGGATGGTGCAGGTTACGGTTTGTCTGCACTGGTTCAATCCGCTCGTTCATCTGATGAGCCGGGAGATAGACAGAGTCTGTGAGTTTTCCTGCGACGAAGCGGTGGTTGCGAAGACGGGGTATGACCATGCGGCGGATTACGGGAAAACATTGCTTAACGCTATGGTGGCAGGCGGAATATGCAGAGAACCTTTTGCCGCTGTTACCATGAGCGCCAACAAAGAATTGTTGAGAGAAAGGCTGGGTGCAATTATGAATTGTAGGAAAAAGTCGAAAGCAACGGGTATCATAACAGCAGGGTTGACGGTGGGTATTGCTCTGGGAGCAGTTTTTCTTGGGGTGTACCCGGCAGTGACTGTGGCGGCAGAGTCTGACCGTGCCGGAGAAACGGCGTTATCCGCTAAAGAGAATGGGAAAGCGGGAGCCGGTAGCCGGGAAGAGCAGGCTGGCGCAGGTGAGACGGAGGCATGGGCGAAAGCAGAAAAGTATTACGAATCGCGCAGTCTGCCTATGATCCATATCGTGTTTTACGAATTGGGGGAAAAGGAGCAGGAGCTCTGGCTTGACAGGTTCTATGCGGACGATGAGATTGCCTTCTTTTCTGTCGGTGCAGGGAGTCTGGACGCAGACAATCCTCTGATACAGGCCTATGCAGAAAAGTTTTATCAGGCGGATGAAATTGCCTTTTTTTCCGTTCTCACGGATATGATGGAGAAGGAAGCGCTGGAGGGATGGCTGGACCGGGCGCTTGCAGATGAGAAGAGCAGCTTTTGTTCGGTTCTCTATGATGAGCTGGGCATGGATGAGGAGGGGGAAAAACTGGAAAAGGCGATGGAGGAGGAATTGCGGGAGGAATACCGGGCAGCCGGCGTTACCTGGAGTGGGAAAAACTATTATTATCAGGGACAGCTTGTGAACATTTTTCTGGATATCCATACACCGAACGAAGCTTTTTATACGCTGAATATGAATCCGGCGGGGAAGGTCAACGTTAAGATTGTACGCGCACAGGACGGGAAAATTACGGGCGTGGCATATATGACAGAAGCGGAAGTGGAGGAACTGTTGGGGGATTTATATGGAGAGGAAGAGGGCAGCGGTAATGAGGCGGACGGGGAGAACGCAGTGGTATTTCCCCAGGAAATGACCGTGTGTATGCCCGCGTGCTATATCAGGGAAGGCGCCGGGGCGGAGTTTCAGGCGGTGGGCCTGCTGGGTGAGGGGGAAATTGTCACTGTTCTTGGCAGGAAAGAGGACACCGGCGGCCAGATGTGGTATCTTCTGGATCAGGAGTCACTTCCAGAACGGCTGGACGTATCTGTGAAAGCGTGTTATATTAGAGGGGACTTGCTGGAATAGAACGTAGTTAAGGAGGACTGAATGAATACCTACATTTTTTTATATCCGAACACATCCTTTTTTGAGGTAACGCTGGCTGCCTATTTTATGAAAACGAAAGGCAGTGTCTATATCGTTGCGGAGGAGGAACACCAGGTGATATGCACGAATGAAGGAATCAGGGTGCAAAGGGATATCAGCCTTTCCCGGATGAAAGCAGAAAGTGTGGATGTGTTTATCCTTTGCGGCGGTGAAATTGACAACATTCATAATAAGGAACTGCTATTTGAAATCATCAACAAGTGTATAGAGGATAAGAAAATTGTCGGTGGCATCTGTGCAGGAAGAATGCTTATCGCGGATGCTGTCGGAGATTTGATATTCCCTGAAAAGACATGCGTTTTGGATCATATGATCCTGAGTCCGGGAAATGAGTACGTTGATTTTGCTTTGGAGGTGGGAAAGGCGGCAGATATTTTTGTGGACGAAGAAGATTACCAGGAAACCGTAGATTACTTCAAATATTTCAAATATATCGGAAATTGAGAAAAAGATCCGTCTTCGTTTTAAAGGAAAACGGTCCGGCGCTTTAGCAGCCGCCGTCCGCCTCCACCTGTAAAATATCCTCAAATCGAATTTTCGTGTTCACGATCTGCAATAACCGGCTGGTCTCGTCGATGCGGGCGACCAGGCCGGTTATTTTGATATATTCCCCGTTTTGAAAATAGACGACAGTGGCCATGTTTCCTTTGGAGAGCAGATGCATCCGCTGGTCCAGCTCTTCCTCCATTTCCGGGGAGAGCACGATTTTCGGGACGAGAATTTTTTCCTTTTTTGCGAGGGCGTCTGGAAGCCCGCGCAGTGCCGCAAAGGGCATAAACTGCTTGGCTCTCTCTTCTATGGACATTTTGGTTTTCGGTTTTTTTGTCATTTTTCCTTCCATTTCCGGCGGTATCATCAGCCGTCGGGAGCATTTACTCGGCCCTATGGCCTCCAATCTGGTGATTCCGCTCTCTGGTGGTGGCGCCTTCCTCCAGATTCATGCCTTTCAGGATGGCGTCCTTTCCGAATTTATTTTTAATGCTGATGACAGCCTGCTGTACCTTGCGGTTTTTCTCGAGTTCTTCGGCATCCACGAAGAAGTGGTACTGGTGGTATTCTTCCGGCATTACATGGTTGCATGTCAGATTGACGCGGTGGATCGGCCACTCGGGGTTCACGATTTTTTCATAGAGAGCTGTCACCGCAGGAATGAGAATGAGGTCTGAGCTGGTGTCCGTCTGTAAGTCGGCCGTGCCGTGGGCAGATGGCGCATTCATGCGGTTGGAGTAGCCGACGTGGAGTGTGACCAGATTCTTTTCCACCAGATCCAGACACAGAAGATCCATCATTTCCTTGACAATGAGAAGTCCTTTGTCAAAGGAATAGTCGCTGCCAAGCACCTGCCCGCTGGTAAGACAGCTGCTGCGAGGCCGGTAGTTTTTGATGTCGGAGATGGTGACAGGTTCTCGTCCCCAGGCGTGGTCGATCAGAAGTTCGGCGTCAATTCCGAAAAGCTTATATAAGAGATCTTCGTCTGCGGCGGCCACATCCCCCATCGTGCGGATGCCGAAGGTATCAAGCCGTCTGGCGGTACCTGCGCCGATGCGCCAGAAATCCGTTAGGGGCTTGTGCGCCCAGAGTGTTTTGCGGTAGCTCTCCTCCGTCAGCTCACCAATGAAGTCATCGGCGTGTTTGGCGGTGATATCCAGCGCGATTTTGGACAGATACAGGTTGGAACCAACGCCGCAGGAGGCACGGATGCCGGTCTGCTCATAGATGTCCTGCATGATCTGAAAACCGAGCTGTCTGGCGGAGAGCCGGTAGAGCGCGAGATAATCCGTCACATCCATGAATGCCTCGTCGATGGAGTAGACGTGGATGTCCTCTTTGGATATATATTTCAGATAAACTTCATAGATGTCGGCGGAGACATCCACATATTTCTGCATACGGGGCGGAGCCACGATATATTCCACTGATTTCGGAATCTCAAATATGCGGCAGCGGTTTTTAATGCCAAGCGCTTTCATGGCCGGGGTGATGGCAAGACAGATGGTTTTCTCCGTCCGGCTCGGGTCGGCTACGACCAGGTTGGTGGTCATGGGATCCAGGTTTCTTTCCACGCATTCCACTGAGGCGTAGAAAGATTTCAAGTCTATGCAGAGATAGGTGCGGCTCATTTCTTGCTCCTTTTGCAATCGGTCATCGTATCCGTGTTTCGTTGCTTTTTATATAGTCATAGCATATCACAAGAACATATGTTTGGCAAGAGAAAATGCAGTGACAAAGTGCCGGAAGCGGTGCGGGAGGATGCCGGTTATTTTTATGCCGTCTGTATGATTTATTTTGGACAGGAAAAAGAAAAATAAGGACAAATTTGTAATTTAATGTTAGAATACCCTTATATGTATGAAGGGGTAAAGGAAAATGAGCGTTATCAGCAGTAAGGATGTCAACGAGATCATCCGAAAAACTCTCGGCATCATCAACAATAAGATTATGCATCATGGGGAGATCACGGGGTATATCTTATATAAGATGATGGAGTATGAAAATGCCTACACCGATCAGAATTACACGGAGCAGGAACTGGTGGATTACACCATGCTCGGCATTCTGCATGATATCGGTCTTTATAAGGAAGACAATGTCAAAAATGTGTCGGATTTTGAGACGAAAAATCTCTGGCCGCACTCGATCTACGGCTTTCTCTTTTTGAAGTATCTGTCACCCATAGGGGACAGGGCGGAGATCGTGCTTTATCATCATCTGGATTATAACCGCTACAGCATGATACAGAGCCGCTATCTGCATGTGACGGAACTTTTGAATCTGGCGGACAAGATGGATACGGTTCTGCATTTGAAGGAGGAGAAACTGGAGCAGGATTATTTTTCAAAGTACCGCAATATCAAATTTTCGGGTGCGGCGATGGATCTGTTTCAGAAAGCGGAAAAGTGTTATGGGATAACGGATAATCTCGTGACCGGCAAATACCGTGAAGAACTGGATGTGCTTCTTGCGAAGAGAGCCTTTTCCGAGCAGTACAAAAAAGGCTTTCTGGAGATGCTTGTCTACACCATTGATTTTAGAAGCGAGCATACGGTGATCCATACGCTGGCGACGGTGAACTTTGCGGAACAGCTTGGCAGGCTTGCGAGAGTTTCAGGCAAGGATCTGCGTGACCTGCATTACGGCGCGCTTCTGCACGATCTCGGAAAGATTGCCATTCCCTTACATATTCTGGAGTCCACGGGTCGGCTGAGTGACGATGAGATGAAAGTGATGAAAGCCCATGTGCGGATCACGGAGATGATACTGGAAGGCGTTGTGGATGATGCAGTGCTGCAGATCGCGGTCAGACATCACGAAAAACTGGACGGGACAGGCTATCACAGGGGGCTTTCGGCGGCGGATCTGACTCTGCCCCAGCAGATCATTGCGGTGGCGGACATTCTGAGTGCGCTTTACGGCAAACGCAGCTACAAGGAGGCTTTCAGCAAGGAGAAAATTCTCGACATTATGAACTCTGATGCGGACAAAGGCAAGATAAACCGCAATGTTGTGACAACGCTCGAGAAGAGTTATGACAGCATTATCGAAGTGTTTGAGAAAGAAAAGGAAAACACCATCGGATTATACTTGAAAATCAAAGAGCAGTATGCGATAATGATTGAACGTTTCAAAAAGTTTGGCTAAATAGCAGAAAAGAAGAGGAGGCGCTATTCTATATGGAACAGGCAAAAGTATATTTTACATCCTTTAAGGCTACGGAGCATGAGAACTTATTACAGAAACTTCACCGGCTGATGAAGACGGCGGGCTTCGAGAACATTGATTTTGCAGACAAGTATACGGCGATCAAGATTCATTTCGGTGAGTACGGAAATCTGGCCTTTCTGCGCCCGAACTACGCAAGGGTGGTGGCGGACTATGTGAAGGAGCTTGGCGGCAAGCCCTATCTGACAGACTGCAATACCCTCTATGTAGGCAGCAGGAAAAATGCGCTGGATCATCTGGAAACAGCTTATGTGAATGGCTTCTCTCCTTATCAGACAGGATGCCATGTTATTATCGGAGATGGTCTGAAAGGAACCGACGAGACGCTGGTGCCCATCAATGGGGAGTATGTGAAGGAGGCGAAGATCGGACACGCGGTCATGGATGCGGATGTGTTTATTTCCCTGACACATTTCAAAGGGCATGAAATGGCAGGTTTCGGCGGTGCACTGAAAAACATCGGTATGGGCTGTGGTTCCAGGGCTGGCAAGATGGAGCAGCACTGCGACGGTAAGCCGGAGGTGGATCAGTCTCTCTGTGTGGGATGTGTCGCCTGCGACAGGATCTGTGCCCACGGCGCGCCTGTGATCGGGGATGGCAAGGCGCATATTGACCACGAAAAATGCGTGGGATGTGGACGGTGCCTTGCGGTTTGTCCGAAGGATGCAATTTCTGCAAGTTTTGAGGATTCCATCGCCATGCTCAATTATAAGATGGCGGAGTATGCGTGGGCAGTCTGCAAAGATAAAGCGTGTTTCCATGTATCTCTGATCTGTGATGTGTCGCCCAACTGTGACTGTCATGCAGAAAACGACATTCCGATTATCCCCAATGTGGGAATGCTGGCATCTTTTGACCCGGTGGCGCTAGACCAGGCATGTGCTGACCTGTGCAATAAGATGACCCCGGTGGAGGAGAGCGTGCTCGGTGAAAATCTGCACAAGCATGGCAACGAGGAAGGGCATGACCATTTCTTTATGACCCACCCGGACACGGAATGGAAGTCCTGTATTGCCCATGCGGTGAAGATCGGGCTGGGGACTGACCAGTATGAGCTGGTGACGATCTAAAGAGAGGGAAGCAGGAAAACAAAAAGATAGAGCATAAGAGATAGAGAAAACGGCCTCCGGCAGTCAGCTTACCCCGTGAATGTCTGGAGGCCGTTTTCCTTTTTGTATTTTGCGTATCTGAGTACGCGATTGTCTGCTGCATCTGATAAAGCGAATGATTTCCGCTTTGGAGGATCAGCCTGTGCGGATTACCGTGCTTTGCCTGCGTGGGGAATATCGGTATGCTCTGAAATTTCCCGGCTGATCGTACACAGGTCGTCCACGGATAGGCCGTGAATGTCTGGATTGCCGGTGATGCGGGCAAACGTCTTCAGCTCCTCAGCGGAACATCTCAGATAATTTTCCACCCGCTTTGCGGCGGCGTCAATATGCAGTCTTTCCCGCAGCTTTTCGTCCTGTGTCGCAACGCCCACCGGGCACATGCCGCTGCCGCATATACGATACTGCTGGCAGGCAGCAGCGACCATAGCGGCGGATGCCACGGCGACAGCGTCCGCACCCAGGGCGATCGCTTTGGCAAAATCAGAGGACACGCGTAAGCCCCCGGTGATGACCAGATCAATGTCCGAGCCGACGGCGTCAAGGTATTTCCTTGCCCGGCAGAGGGCGTAGACGGTCGGCACACTGGTGGAGTCCCGGATGATGGCGGGGGAAGCCCCGGTTGCGCCGCCACGGCCGTCTATGGTGATGAAATCGGGTTCGGCATAGACACAAAATTCCAGATCTCTCTCGATCCGCCCGGCAGCGATCTTGATGCCGATGGGTCTTCCTTCACTTCGGGTGCGCAGTTCTTCCACCAGTTTTTTCAAATCATCTGCACTGTCTATACCGGGGAATTTAGAAGGGCTGATGACGTCTTCCCCAAGCGGCTTGTTTCTGATTTTTGCAATTTCCGGGGTTACCTTACCGCCGGGCAGATGGCCGCCCATACCCGGTTTTGTACCCTGACCGATTTTGATTTCAATGGCGTCGGATGTTCTTAAGTTTTCATCGGTAACGCTGTACTGGTTCGGGACATATTCAAATATGTATTTGCAGGCCGCAGCCTTTTCTTCCGGGAGAATGCCTCCTTCCCCGCTGCACATTGCCGTTTCCACGGCAGCGCTGCCTCTTGCCATCGCGATTTTTGTCTCCCGGGAAAGGGCGCCGAAGGACATATGGGAGATGTAGACCGGCATGGAAAGGGTCATCGGTTTTTTTGCGTGTTTGCCGATCACAGTCTGCAGAGATACCTCGTCATGCTCATTTAAGGGCATCGGGTTTAACTGTGCGCCCAGAATCAGGACATCGTCCCAGCCCGGCATTTTCATCTGCGTGCCCATAGCCTCTATCGCAGATTTTCCGGTGACAGCCATCTCGTGAATCTCTTTCATATAGCGGTAGCTGCCGTCTGTTTTTCTGGTTTCCTTCGGATAACTTAAATCCAGGTCTCCGGCGTTTTTATAAGTTTCCCCATTTTTCGGTCCCGCGCAGGCTGCGGGCGTTTCGGATTCCAGCGCGTTGAATTTCTCCGGCGGCTGTTTGCAGATGGGACATTCCTTCAGCTCTGAAAAGGGTTTTCCTTCCTTTTCCTCATTGTATTCATACCCACAGATGCTGCATTTGTAGATCATTGCAATTTCCTCCTTTGTAGTTTTTGTATTTTGGCAGGGATAACATACTAAAAATTAGAATTATTCTAATTATAATATAGATTTCGATATTTGTCGAGGGAAAGACTTGATGTGTCAGAGAGGAAAAAGAATGCCGGCACTATCGTGTCGGCATTCTGAAATCCGCGAGAGCGCGGTTCAAATAATCATTGAAAGGTTTCATCGCTTCAAAAATCTCTACCATTTTCGGCAGGAATGTCCCGATATCCGATAGATCCTGATCCTTGACCGGGTATTCGAGATACCAGCTCTTATATTTCAGGTATTCGGCCTGCGGATGATCCTTGTCATACCCGGCCGGCACCTTTTTGAGAGCCGTCCCCTGTACCGTAAAATATTTGGTAAAGGTGTCTGCATGAATGATCTGTTCCCATTCGTCCGGATGCTTCACGATATAGTCCCGCACCATGACGGTGGCCTCCTTGAACATATCGGCAAACAGTCCGCCGCCCAGAAAGGATTCATCGCCGGGCTTTATCATCAGATAATATCCAACCGGGACAGGGAGCTTTCCCATCGCGCCGATGTGGGCGCGGAAGGCGGGATTGTAGGGTGACTTGTCGTGACTGAACCGGGTATCCCGCACCAGCTTAAAGGTAAGATCCCTGGGCACATTCTGGAGGATACTGCTGTCTGTCTTTCCGATAGCCAGAATCAGTTCCTGCACCAGCTCTTCAAACTGCGCGTTTGCGTCTTTGTATTCTGTCTTATGCTGATGATACCATTCCCGGTTGTTGTTTTCCTTTAATTCGGATAAGTATTTGAAGATCAGTTCTGTGTTCATTATTTCCTCCCATTCCTTCCGGGCACAGATAAAATGCGAAAGGTGCTTTCTCACATAGCAATGTGAACTTTCATGCGTCTTCTGTGCCAGAACTTTTTTCATGTGCGTCATTTCAAGTTATGTGTTTTTTACGACCGATAGAGAAGTTGAGTTCAGAAAATTTCTCATAAACTGTCTGGTCTGTTCCGGGGTCGCATAGAGTCTGGCAAAGGAGAAATTCTGGGCCAGATCGTCGATCTCTTCCATAGCCTCCTTCACGTCGAGCATGGTCTGCCTTTCGATCTCATCTGCGGCAGTAAAGTCCTGATGGGCCGGATGAATCCTGTGGTTTTGAATGGCATAGTTGATTCGGTCTGCGCACCGGCATGTCCCGTTTCCGTATTCGCCGCAGTATTCGCTTAAGAAATCGGCCATTTTTTTGCGGACACGGGAGAGACGCTGGCGGTATGCTTCCGGCGATATTCCTAAAATTTCTCCGGCTATGCGGCTGTCTGTCTGAAACATGGTTCCAAGTACGAAAATGCAGCGGCTTTCCGCATCAAGGCACTGCAGCATCACATTGGTGCAGGACAGTTTCAGTTCCTCTTCCAGAAGCGCTTTTTCCACATTCTGCGTCAGATCAGGCACGTCGTGGATGTTTCCGTTTTTGATATCCTCGCCGTAAAATTCAAAGCTCAGAGGATGTTTGGCAAACATATGCTTTTGGTAGTTTTTCAGATGGTTCACCGCAATGCGGAACACCCACGTTGAAAAGGCGCTCTCCTTGCTGAAAGAGGACAAGTGGGTGATGACCTTTAACAGGATATCCTGCGCTGCGTCCTCCGCGTCGGGAAAGGTGCCGAGCATGCGCAGGGAAAGGTTAAAGACCAGATCCTGCACATTTAGGATAACAGCCTCCAGCGCTTCCCGGTCTCCGGCGGTCGCCTTGTCGACCAAGGCAAATAATTCTTCTGTATTTTTGTCCATAAAAGTTACCTCCTATATAATTAGACAACGCCGCGTGACTTTTGTGACATAAAAATTTAAATTATTTCCGGCAGTGCAGAAGTCCTTTTTTCTTTGCGTAACCACACATAAAACAGGAAAACGCAAGGATCAGCAGAACAAAGACAGCCAGCATATCCCACACATCGAACAAGGGCTCGGAAATCATTGTTGCAAGAATGGCGTTTATGATAAACACGAGCGGAACGGCTGACAAAAAAATGATTCCAAGCGCGGTCAATTTTCTGGAGTTTCCCATGCGCATACAAATGACAGCAACGATCCACACAAACAGAATGGAAACGAAAGCAACCACCTTCCCGATAGAAAAGACGGCCGGCGCCTTGGTGAGACGGCTTAACACAAACAGATAGGGGATGGTGAAGGCGCTCAATGAAACGAGACTTGTAAGGATGCCGCGTTTCCCAAAGATAATAACAGGGAACGATACCGCCCACGCGTAGAGGATGGAACTGACTGGAATCAGAGACCATGTCAGGGCACCGGATATGGCGATGTTGCAGACCAGACAGACCATCATGCCGATCAAAAGAGCCATAGAATAGAGGATGGCAATGATCCCGTTTCTGGTCAGATTATTTTCGTCCTTTCTTTTCAGTGCAATCAGATTCTCGTCCGCTGTTTTTTCATAGTTTTCCATTGTAATGACCTCCCCGCTTAACAGTTCATTTACCGTGATCCCCAGTATTTCGCAAAGCTCTAACATGATTGATGAGTCGGGCATACTTTTTCCTGTCTCCCATTTGGAGACGGCCCGGTCTGTAATTCCAAGTTTTTCGGCGAGCTGCATCTGCGTCAGTTTTTTCTCCTTGCGGCATTGGGCGATGAAGCTCCCGATCTTTGTCTGATCCATGCTGGTTCCTCCTTGTGCTTTGTTATGTCTGCATCATACACCGAAAGGCATTCTTTGTACACAAACCGTTGGTTGAGTCGGGGAGAATGTGCTGTCATGCGGCGTATTTATCACATCCTATGGTCTGATGGGATATCGGGTTCTCGGTACTTGACATATTAGCACAAGGCTGCGAAATTTTCCATCCATGACGAAAAAAGGATGATTGATGACGAAAAGACTTTAGAAATCAGATAGGTGCACCGAAATAAAAAGCAACAGAGAAAAATGAAGCGCATTTATATTTTAATAGAAAGGCAGGCGGCGTTTATGAATATTTCATGGGATCAGACCAGCAGTATCTTGCGGAGGATGAATACTGCAGGCATGTTGAAGAGCACACAGGACAGGCTGGAGCGTCAGGAACAGACGCAGGAGCAGGTGGATTTTTTCGAGAAGCAGAAAGAGAACCTGAAAAATGTTTCCTGTGAAAGTGTGGAGGAGATCGCTGAAAAGCTGAAAATGTTCCAATCCTACGAGGATCAGATTTCATCGATAAAGGCGGCTTACAACCAGGAGCAGATGTTCCATATTCTGGATGAATCCACAGAGCAGGGCGAGAAGATTGCGGAAGCGGTCGAGGATACAAAACCCAAGACTCCGGAGGAGCGACTGGAAGAAATGGCCGAGGAAGCGCTTGGCATCGAGGATGGCGGCGAACTCGAGGAGGCAATGGAAGAACTCGAGGAAGTTGTGGAGGAGCTGACCGAGGAACTGGTGGAGGAGACGACCGAGGAGCTTACGGAAGCGCTGCCCGAGAATGCGGAGCTTTCTGCAGAAGAGGTTGCGGAGGCGGCGGCTGCGGCCAATGCGGCGGAAAAGGAAGCGGCCAATGCGGCGGGAATACCCGAGGGGTATATGCCGTTTGATGTGAGACTGTAGACAAAAAAGGGAATGTCTGGCGCTGCGGCGCGGACATTCCTTTCTTGTATGATCATATTTTGTGACAAAATGGGGGAAAAGATATGGGAAGATGCATTGCGCTTTATAACGGCACAACTTTCGTTGCCACCTTCTCCCGGAACCGCACATCATGCTCCACAAAGAGCAGTGTCGGCTCATATTCCAAAAGCAGTTTCTCAATCTGCATCCGGGAGAAGACGTCGATATAGTTAAGCGGTTCATCCCAGATGTAGAGGTGCGCGGGAGTCAGCAGGCTTGCCGCCAGCAGCACCTTTTTCTTCTGTCCTTCCGAGTAATCCTCCATATTTTTTGCAAACTGTGTCCGCTCAAAGTCAAGCTGTCTTAAGACAGCGCAGAACAGGCTTTGATCCAGATTCCGTTTTTTACAGAAATCGGCAATGCTGCCCGCCAAGCCGGAAGTGTCCAGGTTGACGTAGGAAATCACAAGTCCAGAGGCAGTTTCACAGACGCCTTCCTCTGTGAATGCCATACCAAAATTCTGAAATCCGGCTCTTTGCAGAATCACCTTTATAAGAGTGGATTTCCCGCATCCGTTTTCCCCATGCAGGGCAACTCTGTCCCCGCGCTGGATCTCAAAGGTGATCCCGGAAAAGACAGGCGATTTGGCATCCGCATATTGCAGACCGTAGTCCCGGATCTGCACAAGTCTTTCCTTATGGTGGGAGAGCGGCGCAAGCCTTAAATCTATCGTTTTTTCCAGATCCTGCAAAAGTCCTTCCTTCTCCTCGATTTCCCGGTCAATCCGCCGCTTCATCTGGGTCACCCGGCTCTGCATTTTTTTAGTCTTCGCGCCGATATAAGCCCTTGTGCCCTTGCAGCGGTCATGTTCATTGACGGGGTCATAACCGATCTTGGTTGCTTCGTTTTTGTCAGCCCAGTCCGAGGCCCGTCTGGCGGCCTGTCTCAGTGTTCTGATTTCTTTCAGATGTTTTTCGTTTTCGGAAAGGACAAACTGGTCCCTGCGCTGTTTGTTTTCCCACCAGATGCTGAAATTGCCGCTTTGTACATCAATGCTCTGCCTGTTTAAGACAAGGACGTGATCAATGCAGGCGTCCAGCAGATCCCGGTCATGGGATACCAGTATAAAGCCTTTTTTGGCGGCGAGATAATTTTTCACGATTTCTCTGGCTTCCCGGTCCAGATGGTTTGTCGGTTCGTCGATCAGCAGGAAATCATTTTCGCCTGAGAACAAAACGGCCAGCAGGATCTTTGTCTGTTCCCCGAAACTTAAGGTTTCAAAAGAGCGGTAGAGGATTTCTGCGTCCTCGTTAAGCTGCGCCAGCTCACAGATCACCCGCCACTCTTCACATCCCGGTTTCAACTCGTCCAGAAAGGCGGATGCGGGCAGTTTTCGCTGTGTCGCTGTGATAAGATAAGGAAAATAATCAAAGGCCGCAGATGCGCTTATGGAGCCCTGATAAGTATATTTTCCCGTCAGCAGGCGCAGGAAGGTGGTTTTTCCTTTTCCATTCCGTCCGATAAAGCCTAATTTCCAGTCAGTATCAATCGAAAAAGAGACATTTTCGAAGATATTGTCAAAGCTCCCTTCATAGCAGAACGTCAGATTTGTTACATTTATTTGTGACATACACATCTCTCCCTTCTAAAAACCTCCATAAGCAAGAGGCGGTTCAGAGAATGCCAGGCATTCTCTCAAAAAGTTTCAGGCTGCGGAGTATGCATGAAAAAGTGTCGTCGCCGGAAAAGTCACATGATATGCTCAGTTACCTCACAGGGAGTGTCGTGCGGAAAACGCACCACAAAAGAATGCACACAAAAAGAGAGGTTATGAGAACATAATCCACTTTTGGCGACATGAAAATGGTATGGGAACAGACTCCCATTCATCAAAACATTCATGCAATCAAAAGTAGATTATTTTTTCATCCTTTCACCTCTCTCTTCAAAGATAGAGTCATTCTAACACTGCAGTTTCATTTTGTCAAACAGGAAATTTCGGACATAGGACTGCCCCACATTCAGACACGGCATCTTATGTGCTTTTTGCTTGCGTTTCAGTAAGTGGGATAGTATAGTTAAAGGAAGAGAAAATTGGCAGGAGGGTACTGGATTTATGATTTTAAATTTTGACGCAATTGACGAACAGGTCATCCCCAATTTTAAAGGCGGAGAGAAGCAGTTAAAAACACACTTGTACGCGGATGAGGCGTGCAAAATCATGCGGGCATCCTTAGAACCGGGGGCGAGTATCGGCCTGCATACCCACGAGACGGACAGTGAAATTGTTTTTATGTTGAAGGGAACGGGAGTTGTTCTAAACGACGGAGAAAGAGAAATTCTGCCGGCGGGGAGCTGTCATTACTGCCCGAACGGGCACAGCCACAGCCTGCGCAATGAGAGCAGTGAGGTGATTGAATTTTACGCGGTGGTGCCGGGAACTGTGATGGGGTAAAAATGATGCGCAGCACAGAGCGCAGAAATGAGGTGGGTATGAATACGATAGAAAAACTGCAGGCGCTCCGGGGGGAGATGCGAAAAAAGAATCTTTCGGCGTACATTGTGCCGACGGAGGATTTTCACTGCTCAGAGTATGTGGGGGATTACTTTAAGGCAAGGGAGTATCTGTCCGGGTTTACAGGATCAGCGGGTACGCTTCTGGTGATGCCGGAAAGGGCTTTGCTGTGGACGGACGGCAGATATTTTCTGCAGGCGGAAGCACAGCTTTCCGGCAGTGGCATTGAGCTGATGAAGAGCGGAGAGCCGGGGGTTCCAACGCTCCCGGAGTTTCTTGACGAACACTTAAAAAAGGGAGCGGTTGTGGGTTTCGACGGAAGAACAGTGACCGGCGCTTTTGTGGAGGAACTCAAGGAGAAGACGGCGGCGAAACAGGTTACCTTTTACGGGAAAAGGGATCTGGCTGACCGGGTCTGGGAGGAGCGGCCGCCTATGTCGGCGGAGCCTGTGTGGGAGCTTGGGATATCCTACGCGGGGCTTTCCAGGGAGGAGAAGCTTGCAAAGGTGAGACAGGAGATGGAGAAGGAGAGGGCGGATGCGTTTCTGGTGACGGCGCTGGATGAAACCGCTTGGCTCTTAAATCTGCGCGGCAGCGATGTGAAGCACACACCCGTTTTTCTCTCCTATATGTTTATCACCAAGAGACGTGCCCTGTTATGTGCACAAAAGAGCGCCTTTTCCGAGGCGGTCTGCAGCGAACTGGCGAAAGCGGGCGTAACCCTTCTGCCCTATGAGAGCATAGAGGATATGGTGGCTTCCCTGCCGGCAGGGCAGAGAATCCTTGTGGATGAAAAAAAGGTCAGCTACCGGCTGTTAAAAATGATTTCCAAAGGGGTGGAGAAGATCAACAGACCCAGTCCCATTGCACTGATGAAGGCGGTGAAGACGGAGCGGGAAATCACTCATATACGCTCGGTTCATGTGAAGGACGGGGTGGCAGTGACCCGGTTTATTTACTGGCTGAAGACCCATGTGGGTGCGGAGGAGATCACAGAGATCAGTGCGGCTTCCAAGCTGGAGGCGTTCCGGGCCGGGCGGGAAGGGTATTTGGGCCCCAGCTTTGATCCGATTATGGCCTACGGGCCTCATGGGGCCATCGTGCACTACGAGGCGACCCCGGAGACGGATGTGGCGATGGAGCCAAAGAGCTTCTGCCTTGCCGATACAGGGGGGCATTACAGCGAAGGCACCACAGACATTACCCGGACGATTGCCCTGGGAGAATTGACGGCGAGGGAGAAGAGGGCCTATACCCTTGTGTTAAAAGGCCATCTGCGGCTTGGCGCGGCGAAATTTTTGGAGGGCGTCTGCGGACAGAACCTGGATGTGCTGGCGAGACAGCCGCTCTGGGAAGAAGGACTGGATTATAACCACGGCACGGGACACGGCGTTGGGTATCTCTTGAGCGTGCATGAAGGTCCCCAGAACTTCCGCTGGCGTATGGGCGGTGAGGCGGCCTGCGTGCCCCTGCAGGAGGGGATGGTGCTCTCCAATGAACCGGGATTGTATCTGACAGGACAGTTTGGCATCAGGCATGAGAATCTGGTGCTGGTCAGAAAAGGGGAGAAGACCAATTACGGGCAGTTCATGTATCTGGAACCGCTCACGATGGTTCCATTCGATAAGGATGCGATTGACGTAAGTCTGATGACGCCGCAAGAGATCAGCCTGCTGAACGATTACCATACAAAGGTGTATGAGACACTTGCGCCTTATTTTACAGGGGAGGAGCTTGCATGGCTTGGGGAGGCTACTGCGGCGGTATAGGAACGTAAGATGGAATGGAGTCTGGCATTTTTCATAAAAAGTGTGCTTCTCGGCGTCGGACTCGCGATGGATGCCTTTTCGGTTTCTATGGCAAACGGGTTAAACGAGCCGGATATGAGACGTAAAAAAATGTGCGCGACAGCGGGAGTATTTGCCCTGTTTCAGGCAGTCATGCCGATGATCGGCTGGATATGCGTCCACACACTCATACGGTACTTTACGGTATTCAGCAAGTGCATACCGTGGATTGCGCTCGTTTTGCTTCTGTTTATCGGCGGCAAGATGCTGAAGGAGGGGATCGGAAACAGCGGAGAGGAGACCACAAAAACCCGGCTGGGGATTGCCGCTCTTCTGGTGCAGGGAATCGCCACTTCCATAGACGCCTTATCGGTCGGTTTTACAATTGCGGAATACGGATTTATGATGGCCTTTGTATGCGCATTCCTTATTTCAGTGGTTACGTTTGTGATCTGTATGGCGGGGCTTGTCATCGGCAAAAAGTTTGGGACGGCTCTTTCCGGCAGGGCGGCGGTGCTCGGCGGCATCATTCTGATTGCGATCGGTGTTGAGATATTTATTTCCGGGGTCTTTTAGGCCAAAGTTATTTATTCTGATGCTGGTGCAGGGTCGCGTTCATTTTCTTGATGTTGTGTCTGATGAAGGCATACTGTATCAGCCATATGATGGCATAATTACATGCGAACATGCCAAAATACTTTACAATGCCCATCAGACTGTGCTCCGTCCAGTAAGTGATATAGGCGATTGGCATCATCAAAACGGTGATGAGCAGAAAGTAAATACCGGTCTGTTTGGCAAGCCCCCAAGTCTCCAGATCCCAGATCACGGAACATCCGGCGCATCCCCCTCCGAGCAGGCCGCACAGGAGCGCCTGTACGATGACGGCGCCTATTTCACTTCCCACCAGTTCCACCAGTTCTGGCATGCAGGGAACGTAGTAACCGTCCTCCCAGATCAGGGAAGTGATGATCGTGAAGGTGTAGCCGATGGAAAGTCCCAGAGGGAAACCATACAACCCGCGTATAATGATTTTTTTTAACATGTCTTTTACCTCACATTCCTAATATTTTTTTGATTTTTGAGACATAACGTCTGGAAACATAAGTAGTCGTACCGTTTGTCAGCTTCACATAGATCGTGCCGCTGAAACTCAAGTCAAAGTTTTTCACCTTTTTTAAGTGAATGATCTCCGAGTTGGAGATACGGACAAACTGGGAGGGATTTAACCGCTCCGAAACCTCATAGAGCCTGAGCCGCAGAAGGTATTCTCCCTTGTCTGTCACCGCAAAAACTTTGCCCCCTGCCGCATAAATCCGAAACAGATCATCCGGCTCTATGACTTCCATCTTGCCGTCTTTGCTGCCGGTGAGGATGGGTGGCGTCTGGTCGGACAGCCTCTGCATGAGGGTATTCACTTCTTCCGTTATGGAAGCGGTGTGTATGACGATTTTCGGCTCGGTACAGGAGCTGTCTATTTTTATTTCAACCTGCATTTCTGTGTTCACCTCCCGGTCACAGCGTTTATCTTCTTTCATGTATGCTCTGTTTTCTTTCTGTGATGTCATTATAGGAAAAGGGGATATTTCCTGCAACTGTTTTCTGATAGTCGGTTGTATACGGGGCATAAGTGGTGTACAGGTACTTGTTCGTTTGGTATTCTTTCGGTATAATAATTGCGTGCGGACGATATTTTCTGACAGTGGGACGACAGGCGTTTTAAATGGATATATACTGCGACAGCAGGAAAGGTCGTGCGAGAAAATGAGGTATCAAACGGAGGAAAATCATGAGGGATGAAAAAATAGTTCGGGAAGAAATATGCGAGATTGGGAGAAGGATGTACGGCCGGCGGATGGTGGCGGCAAACGATGGCAATATTTCGGTGCGGCTTTCGGAGAATGAGATTATCTGTACGCCCACAGGTGTTTCCAAGGGTTTTATGAAGCCGGAGCAGCTCTGCAAAATGGATGTTTCGGGTAATGTGCTGGAGGCGGCAGAAGGGTTTGGCCCGTCCTCCGAGGTCAAGATGCATCTGCGCGTCTATCAGAAATGCCCGGATATTTCGGCTGTGGTACATGCCCATCCCATTTTTGCCACCAGCTTTGCGGTGATGGGCAGGGCGCTTGACAGTCCGATTATGCCAGAGGTGATTGTCAATTTCGGAAAGATACCGCTTGCCCCTTACGGCACGCCCTCTACAGCGGAGATCCCGGACGCCATTGAGCCTTATCTGGCGGATTACCAGGCCATTCTGCTGGAGAGCCACGGTGCGCTCACATGGGCGAAGGATCTGACGGCGGCATATATGAAGATGGAGTCTTTGGAGTTTTATGCGGAACTTCTGTATCGGACAACACAGCTTGGCGGGCCGAGAGAGCTCGGTGAGGAGAAACTGGAACGGCTGTATCAGGTAATTGGTATGCAAAAATAAAAAATCGTCGCAATTTCCTGTTTATATAAAAAAAGCTGCCGGAACGGCGAAGCGATCCGCAGTTCCGGCAGCAGGGACGTATCTTTTACTTTACGGTAAGGGAAGTGATATGCGGGTTTACGCCCTCATACCAGTACAGATAACCTTCCATATCAACCGTGTCGCCAACGTTTAAGCCCTTAACTGCCTGGTAAACGTCAGTACTGCTGTCGCACAGATAGGACTCCACCGTGAAGGTGTAGGTCTGGCCGTCCTTGGAGACATTGAAGTACAGGTCGCTTCCGTCCTCACCGGAGCCGTCCCAGTTATAGAGGAAAGCGGCGCCGCTGTCGTCGGCAGCTTCCACGGTCATGCCCTTGAAGGAAACAAACTCATTCTGGTGGTCGATCAGCTCATCCTTGCCGAGAAGGTCGGTTACATCTGTGACAGGCGCCACATAATTGCCATCCTGAATCTCGATGGCTGCGCCTTCGGCAACTTCCACTTCGCCGGACCATTCGGTCTTGTAGCCGGTCACTTTGATTTTCGTGCCGGGAGTCAGCTTGGCGTAATCTGCCTCGGAACAGACAGCGTTGTAAACGAAATATGCGCCGTCCTTATCCTGTGTGTAGAGGGTAGCCTTATCCTCCCACCAGGACTGCTTTGCCTGTACATATGTCTCGATTACCACTTCACTGTCAATTGCGGCAGCCATGTACTCGTCATGGGTCATAACGCCCTCGGATTTTTTGTCTTCTCCGCTGTTTCCGTCTTTACCGCAGGCGGTAAGTGACAAAACAAGGGCCAGCGTCAGGGTTAATGCAAGTGTCTTTTTCATAATTCTCCTCCTCGATCGTAGCGTATTCTGGTTAGCTTTTACAGCGACGATTATACCATAACCAGTGGATAAATCAATGCTTTTTTCTCTTTTTGGCAAAATCGGACAACACATAGAGCAAAATCAGACACCATGAAACAGCCAGCGCGGCGAGGAGAAGCACGGCTGCCGGCGGCAGTGCGCCAAGTTCCTTCCGGCTGCCGGCGGCAATGTCTTTCTGGTCTAAGCGGTAGAGGGCGGTGACGTCCGCATAGAGCTGATTCATGTAAGCGTCATCCACCGATTCCCCGCGCCGCACGGAGTTTGCCACATTCTCAATGAGCTGTCCCGCCGCGTTCCGGAGGGAGGCCGAACCGTTAAACACGGGCGTTACGAAGGTGTCCCCGGTATGGTTAAGGAGCAGTTTGGAGGCATCGATTTTTACGCGGTAATGGGTCTGATTGTCTTTCCCGCTTCCTGCCAGATACGCCTGGTAGGCGGGGGATTTTTGTGCCTTTGACGTGACGGGCAGATAGCCTTCCGTCTGGGCATAGCCGATCTGTACCTCATCTGTCAGAAGATATTGGGCAAAGAGCCAGGAGGCCAGCACTTCCTGCGGATCGGCTTTGTTAAATACGCAGACCGATGGCCCCTGGGAAATCATCTGAGGATGTTCCGGGTCGTACTGGGGCACCATCCGCACTGCGGTTTCAAAGTCGACGAAGGCGTCCTCGCTGATATCCGAGAGTGGCGCATCCGCGCCCATCCATGTGGCTCCTGCCGTGGAGTCGATGGCGAACACACACTGTCCCGCATTGAGGAAATTGGCGGGATAGCTGGAGATTTTAAAGGTGGAGAAAGCGCCGCTTTCCACATGATCCGCAATCTCGTATAAAAACGCCTCGGTGGTGTCGTTAAAAAGTCCGATATCGCCCTCCGGCGTGGAATAGGCCGCTCCCTGCTGCTTCAGAGCCTGGATCATCATGTTGTCCGTGGATTTGTAGATAAAGGGAATCATCACATTCTGGCCGTTCAAGGCAAAGGTGCCGTCATCATTTTTGACGGCGGCTGCTTCCGACACTTCCCATATGAAATCCCAGGTCAGCACGTCCGGTATGTTGTAGCCCAGTTTTTCCACATAGTCTTTGTTGATATAGCAGCACTCGGTGGAGCGCATGTAGGGGAGAGCGTAGTGTTGTTCCTCCAGCACGCATTCCGCGAGAAACTGGGGAACGATTTCTTCCTGCGCCGGGCCGTCATAGAGGAGGGCGCTTCCGCCAAGCCCGTATTTTTCATCGGCAAAGAGCGCATCCAGAGGAACCACGGTGTTTGTCCCGGTCATGTAAGTGGCAATGTGATCCGGGTAGGTGATACAGACATTCGGCGTGGTGCCGGTGGAGATATTGGTGATCACATCGTTGAAAATCCTGCCGTAGTCGGTGTAGAGTTTCATATTGACCTTGATGTGGGGATAGAGCGACTCAAAATCAGCGATGGCTTTTTTGTAGACATCGGTCTGGTTTTTGTTGGTATCGTTCTTTGCCCAGAAGGTGATCTCATATTTTTGGGCGGTATCTAATTCTGCAGGCACGGTAAATTCCGGCAGTGCCCTGGAGCCGTGACAGCCTGTGAGGGTCAAAAGGCTTGCGCCTGTGAAGAGGACTGCCAGTATATTTTTCCATTTTCTATTCATCCTTTGGTACCTCCTCTGGCAATGCCGGACATAATCTGTCTGCGGAACAGGAGAAACAGGAGGATGAGCGGCAGGGAAATCACAACCACCGCAGCCATCATGGCGGGAATGTTCGCCCGCCCGAATCCGTTTTCACGGATTTCCTGAATGCCGTTGGAGACCAGATAGTAATTGGCGTCGTCGGTGATCAGTCTCGGCCACACATAGGAATTCCAGCACTCTATGATTTTTAAGATCGTGATGGTGACCAGTGTGGGCCGGCAGATGGGAATCATTACCCTGCGCAGGTACCGAAAGTCCGAGGTGCCGTCCACCTTGGCGGCGTAGTACAGTTCGTCTGGAATCTGGGCGAAATTTTCCCGCAGCAGATAAATATAAAACACGGAGGTCACGGAGGGCAGGATCAGCCCCGTGAAGGTGTTGCGCAGCTCCAGATTGGTGATGGTGGCAAAGTTGGTGATCACCACCAGTTCGCCCGGAATCATCATCAGTGCCAGAAACAGAGTGAATACGAGATCACGTCCGGCAAACTGCAGTCTTGCAAAAGCGAAGGCTGACAGCGTGATGACAACGAGCATCAGCGCTGTGGTGCCCGCCGTAAATACCAGGGTGTTTAACAGATACCGGCCAAGCGGAACGGTGGTAAAGGCGTCCGCATAGTTTTGCAGGGTGGGAGAGAGCGTAAAAAATTTCGGAATATGCTCTGCGTTGTAGGCGCCGTAATCCTTTACGGAGGTCAGAGCCATCCAGTAGAAGGGAAACAGCACGACCAGCGCCCAGAAAGTGAGAAAAGCATATGTGACTATGGTGAGTATGCGGTTCTTTTTCATAATGTAAGCCTCCTAATGATAGTGAACATGCTTTTTGCTCACCAGCAGATTGATACATGTAATGGTCAGGACAATGGAGAACAGGATAATGGCCGCCGCCGATGCGTAGGAGGGATAGCCGCCGCTGTCCCGGTAGAGCATGTCGTACACATAGCCCACAATTGTGTTCATGCCTGCCGCGTTCAGATTGGTGCCAAACAGAGCCACCGCATCGCTGTATGCTTTGAATGCGCCGATAAAGCCTGTGATGACCAGATAGAAGAGCATGGGGGAAATCATGGGCAGGGTAATCTTCAAAAACATGCGGATGCGTCCTGTGCCGTCCACTCTTGCAGCATTGTAATAGACGGGATTGACGCCTGCCAGCGCGCTCGTCAGAATCAGAATCTTAAAGGGCATGACAACCCAGACCGTGTAAAAGCAGAGCACGAACATTTTCGCCCAGTAGGGACCTTCGATAAAATCCACGGAGCTGCCGCCGAAACAGTGAATCAGCAGATTGACGAGACCGTCGGAATAGGGTGTCTTTTTGAATAGAATCATAAACACCAGACCGACCGCCAGCGTGTTTGTCACATAGGGCAGAAAAAAGACAGTCTGAAACAGTTCCTGCAAGGGTTTGATGGAACTGAGCGCCACGGAGATCAGGAGAGCCAGCCCGGTGGAGAGCGGTACGGTGATGATCACAAGAATAAACGTGTTTTTTAAGGCCTGCAAAAAGTAAGCATCGTGCAGGACATAAGAATAGTTGTAGCCGCCGATACCGTAAAACGTCTGGGAGGCAGAGTTGTAGCCTTCTTCAAAGGAATAGATAAATACATCAATCAAGGGATAGATCAGAAAAGCGCCCAAAAAGAGGATGGCGGGCAGCAGATAAAGCCAGCCCTTGTTATTTTGTTTTTCCATGAGACTCTCCATTCCGAAGCGTTTGTACAAATCGGGAAACAATCGGCAGATATCAGACTTGCACAGCTTCTGCATATATGAATTATGGTCAGTCAGTTTCAAATGAAATCCGCTGTCCCGTAGCCTGGTCAAAGAGAAAGACCTTCTGCGGCTTCAGCATAAAGCGCACGGTATCGCCGGAAAGATGTCCGCAGCTCTCCGCATCCACGATGGAGCGGATCACGGGATTCAGTGATGCAGGGTGGGTAGAGACAATGCTCACATCGCGCCCCATAACCTCCGGCCTGCTTAAACGGCAGGTGAAGGAGCCGTTTTCTGCCAGGATAAAACCTTCCGGGCGTATGCCCACATGAACCGGCTGGTCGGGCACTTGCTTCAGCTTAAGAACCGCCTCCTCCCCGAGGAAGAGAGAGCCCTTTTCCACCCTGCCCTTGAACAGATTGATGGGCGGGGTTCCGAGGAATTTTGCCACAAATAAATTGGCGGGATTGTCATATACTTCCTGAGGTTTCCCGATCTGCTGTACCAGACCGTCCTTCATCACCACAATGAGATCGGAGATGCTCATGGCCTCGTCCTGATCGTGGGTCACAAATACGGTTGTGATGGCCGTTTTTTGCTGGATGCGGCGTATCTCCTCACGGGTCTGGAGTCTGAGTCGTGCGTCCAGATTGGAGAGAGGCTCGTCCAGGAGAAGCACCCGGGGAAGCTTTACAAGCGCCCGCGCGATGGCCACGCGCTGCTGCTGTCCGCCGGACAGTTCCGACGGCTTTCTGTCCAGAAGATTATCAATCTGCACAAGCCCTGCGGCTTCTGTTACCCGGGCATGCATTTCTTCCCTGGAAAGTTTGTCGCTCCCTTTCAGGTTTTCCAGAGGGAAACGGATATTCTGCTCTACGTTTAAATGGGGATAAAGGGCATAATTCTGGAATACCATGCCAACGCCCCGCTTTTGCGGGGTAAGCGGCGTGACGTCCTCCTCATCGAAAAAGATCTGCCCCTCTGTAGGATTCTGCAGGCCGCAGATCAGATGCAGCGTTGTGCTTTTTCCACAGCCGGAAGGGCCTAACAGGCCGACCAGCTTTCCATCGGGTATTTCAAAGTTGAAATCATTTACGGCAATGACATCTTCCTTCTTTCTGTTTCCTCTGCCCCTTCCGGGGAAAGTTTTTGTCAAGTGCGAGAGTACAATTTTCATAATTTTGCATTCCTTTCCGAAATCTGCGGAACGGATTCCGAATCAATGGCTGTTGTCAGATACCGTATTCGTCCCTTAAATCTGCCGAAATGTGATCCAGATCGGGATAGACAAAGCTCTCCGTGATACCGAGCACCCGGAGACTGTCGATAAAGTATTTCTTCCGCTCGCAGGGAATAATGATTTTGTAGAGCATGTTTTCGTCGCAGACATCCTCCAGATGTTTCAGGGAGTTATGCACGGTAAAGTTGGAATGCTGGGAGTACATCCGCAGGTTATTTTCTGTGGAACTGCATGCAAGAATGCGGTTTGTCAGCTCGTGGTTGTGATGGGCATGCTTGAAAGCGGGCAGCAGCATTTCCTGCGTGGTGTCGGCGTCGATGGGATAAATGCAGTTGCCGAATCCTTCCTGCTCATTCAAAAGACCCGGCGCCAGCACCCAGACACAGCCGTCCGTTTCCGGCAGTTCCCGGTAAGTCTCCGTGGCGAAAAAAACCGCGATCAGGGGGGACTGACTCCAGTCAAGCATTCTGGTGGGAAGGCCGTAGTGCTGCATCAAAGATACCCAGCCCGCGTAATTATGCTTTTCAGGGGGATTATCAATGATCTGTCTGGCTCGCGTATAGAAATCATTGGTGATATACCGCTCGGCATCCAGACGCTTTTTACTGCGCTGGATGGAAGGAATCAGCTTGAGCGATGCGTTTTCTTCCCCACGGTACCACAAACGCATACCGTGCTCCTGATATAAACTGTTAACGAACTGTAATAGCTCGTCAATGGTGCATATTTCCTGTTTAATCATAGTTTCTCCATTTTCGTGCGTCCGCCGTAACTTAAGCTGTTTCCGGCTAAGAAGGATTTGGGGACTCGGACTGTTTTGTCATAATGATTATAGAAGATTTTGGAAGGATGTACAAGGGGTCTCATAAACAGCTCGGATACAGAAAATTTTGGCGGATAGGCTATGAGGATTCAAACGGCTGTGTTATGATATCAACATGTCAAAGGAGGAACTGGAATGGAAAAGAAAACAAAACAGAATTTAATCATAGTGATCGTGGGAGTGGTATTATTTGCGGCACTGATGAATTTACATGTGGTTCTCCAGTTTCTGGAAAAGGGGATAGCGGTCATCCTGCCTGTCATAGTCGGCGCTATCCTGGCCCTGTTTATCAATGTGCCCATGACGGGAATCGAAAAGCGGCTGCGCAAATGGATGCAGAAAACGAAAAAGCAGCCTTCCGACAAGGTTTACCGGCTCACTTCGTTTCTGCTCACCTTTGTCTGTGTTGCGCTGGTGCTTACGCTTGTATTCACACTGCTCATACCAGAGCTTGCAAGCTCCGTGAAAGGGCTTTATTTGCTGGTTGAAGCGCGCCTGCCGCAGTGGATTGCCTATCTGGATAGTCTGGATCTGCAGTCGGGGTGGCTGGAGGAAATGCTTGCGGACATCAATCTGGAAAAGATCATGCAGAATGTTGGCATCGGAGCAAATCTGTTTTTGGAGGGCGTGGTGAGCACGGTGTCCTCTGCCGCGAGTATAGTCATAACGGCGGCATTTGGACTGATCATCAGTATTTATCTGGTGTTGGGGAAGGAGCAGATAGGCGGACATGCCCAGAAGATAGTATATGCCTATTTAAAGCCTGCATGGGCGGAAAACGTCATGCATTTTTGCCGTACATTCAACAGGTCTTTTTCCAATTTCCTGTCAGGGCAGTGTGCGGAGGCGGTGATTCTCGGAATACTGATGTTTCTGGCATTTACGGTTTTCAGACTGCCTTATGGAAGTCTGGTTGGCGTACTGACGGCAGTCTGCGCGATCATTCCCTATGTGGGGGCGCTTATGTCCGGCGCGGTCAGCGTAATTCTTGCTCTGCTGATCAGCCCGGCCCTGGCGGTCCGCTGTCTGATTGTCTATCTGATTGTCCAGTTTGTTGAGAATCAGTTTATCTATCCAAGAGTGGTGGGCGGCTCTGTAGGATTACCGCCACTGTATACGCTTGTTGCGGCAATGATCGGCGGCAATCTCTTTGGGATCATGGGAATTATCTTCTTTATTCCGCTGATGGCTGTTTTTGTTGAACTCGTGAAAGAAGACGCGGGGAAACGTCTGGACCGTCGGGGAAAACATAGCGTATAGGGAAAAGTTAAAAAGCAGGGATATCATAAAAAACGAAAATATAGAAAAATACTGCCTTTATGTAAAATAATGTTAACCTGCGTTGCTTGCCGCAACGGGTGTTCCTCCGTATAATGGGAGTGAAAGGAGGGCATCCCTGATGCTAAACGAAAATATCAAAACCATCAGAAAGTCCAAAGGGCTTTCGCAGGAGGAACTTGCAATCAAGCTGAATGTGGTGAGACAAACGGTTTCGAAATGGGAACAGGGTCTGTCGGTTCCAGATGCCGATATGCTGATTTCCATATCAGAGGTATTTGAAATACCTGTCAGCACACTGCTTGGAGAAACCGTTGTAGAGACGAAGGCCGATGATCTGAGAGTAATCGCCGAGAAGCTTGAGGTCATCAACTTACAGCTTGCGCATGGAAAAGCAGCAAGACAAAAAGTGATTCACTGGTTTTTTGTCTCGTTGTGTGTGATTATAGCGGCTGTTTTTGCCATACTGAAAGCATTAAACAGTCCTTACCTGGGTTGGGACTACAGTCATCCCGAAACCGCAGTAGCCGGAGTACTGTTTCACACATTTGAGTGGCTGTTCATCAGAATAGCGCCGTTTGCTCTGATTGGGGTGATCGTCGGGGCCTGCTTCACACGGAAGAAAGTGTGAAAGGCGCATGGGGCGGTGAAAATGCTGCATGTATTTTTGACATGTTTGAACCGCCCCGCCACTCACCTCCGCGTGTTCTGTAGTGTGTCAGTCTTATAAGAGAATCATATCAGAAGGAAAATAGATTAGAAAGCGGAAAGCAGATGAAGGGTTTCATAACCCCATCGGTGCCTTTCGCAGAAAGGTGGATTATAGCAATGAAAGTACTTATGATCAACGGAAGTCCGCGTGCAGGAGGCAACACATCCATCGCCCTGCGGGAGATGGAACAGATTTTTGCGGCGGAGGGCGTGGAAACAGAAACCATTCAGATCGGCAGTCAGGCCATACGGGGCTGCATCGCCTGTAATTCCTGCGTGGAAAAAGGGAAATGCGTGTTTGACGATATAGTAAACGAGACAGCGCCGAAATTTGAGGCATGCGACGGGCTGGTGATCGCGTCCCCGGTTTACTATGCGTCTGCCAACGGCACACTGATTTCTTTTCTGGACAGACTGTTTTACAGTACGCCCTTTGACAAACGCATGAAGGCAGGAGCCAGTGTCGTCGTGGCAAGACGGGGCGGCCTGTCGGCCACATTTGATGAGCTGAACAAATATTTTACGATCTGCGGTATGCCGGTGGTGTCCAGCCAGTACTGGAACAGTGTTCACGGCAGGCTGCAGGGCGAAGCGGCGCAGGATGCGGAAGGGTTACAGATCATGCGCACGCTTGCGCGGAATATGACGTTCTTAATCAAGAGCATTGCGCTCGGGAAGGAAACTTACGGCCTGCCGGAAGACGAGCCTGCCCAGAGAACTAATTTTATTCACTGACTTTTGGCAGTACATATTTTTCCGAATAGAAGGCATACTGATCTTTGTAATAAGGACTTTCCTCTTTCATTACGGAAAGGGAATGGTGCAGATTCATGCTGTTTTCGGCACTGTCCACGATACAGATGGCGATGTTGGAGCAGTGGTCTGCCGCCCTTTCCAGATTGGTGAGAAGGTCAAGCCAGATAAAGCCTGTCTCTATGGAGCAGACACCCTTTTTCAAACGTCTTACATGGGCGTTTCTCATGTTCTCTTTCAAATCGTCGATCACCTGCTCAAGCGGTTCTATGTTTCGCGACAATTCCAGATCGTTCTGCACAAAGGCGGTGCAGGAGAGCGTCATAATTTCGGATACGGCGCGGCAAAGCACGTCCAGCTCTTTTAAGGCTTCGGCGGTGAACTGCAGTTTTTTGTCCTTTAATTCTTCCGCCGATTTTAAAATGTTGACACTGTGGTCGGAAATCCGCTCGAGATCGCCGATCACCTTTAACATCATGGAGACGCTGCCGCTGTCGGCGTCGCTCATCTGGTAATTGCTCAGTTTCACCAGATAAGTGCCTAAAATATCTTCATAGTGGTCACATTTTTCTTCCGCCTCCTGCACATCCTTTGCGGTCTGTTTATCGTACCGGGTCAGAAGCCTCATCCCGTCCTTCAGGGAGGAGGTGGAAATTTCGGCCATTTCTCTTACCAGCGAATGGCATCTGTCCAGCGCAATATGGGGCGCGGCGAGGAGACGTTCGTCAAGTACGGAGGCGGTTTCTTCCGTTTCGGCGTCGGGGACAAGCCTTACCGCCAGCTTTTCTAACAGAGCAGAGGTGGGGAGAAGCACAAGGGTACATAAAATGTTAAACGCGGAGTGGGTGAGCGCGATGCCGAACAGGGACGCTGACTCATCCAAAAGCGCAGGCTTCACAAACAGGGACACCGGCAGAAAGACGAGAAGCAGGATCAGGGTTCCCAGTATATTAAAGGAAAGATGGACAATTGCCGCCCGTTTGGCGTTTTTCGTGGTGCCGAAGGAGGAGAGCAGCGCCGTCGCGCAGGTGCCGATATTCTGCCCCATAATAATCGGCATGGCCGCGCCGTAGGAAACCTGTCCCGTGGACGCGAGCGCCTGCAGAATACCGACGGAGGCGGAGCTTGACTGGATCACCGCCGTAAGTACGGCGCCCACGATAATGCCAAGTACCGGGTTCTTGAACAGGATAAACATCTGTTGGAAGGCCGGTACATCGGCAAGCCCGGACACCGCGCCGGACATGGTGTCCATGCCGAACATCAGGGTGGCAAAGCCTAAAAGAATCGTGCCCGAATCCTTCTTTTTACTTGTCTTTCCGAACATGAAAAACAGAATGCCGACGGCAGCCAGTATAGGTGTGAAGGAGGTGGGCTTGAGCATCCGTATGAAAAAGTTGTCGCTGGAAATGCCGCTTAAACTCAAGAGCCATGCGGTGACGGTGGTGCCCACGTTTGCACCCATAATCACATTGATTGCCTGCTTTAGGGTCATTACTCCGGAATTGACGAAACCAACCACCATCACGGTGGCGGCGGATGAACTCTGGATTACGGCGGTGACGACCAGACCCGTCAGAAAGCCCGCAGTCTTATTCTGGGTCAGTCTGGCAAGGAGCAGCTTTAAACTCCCTTCTGCGCGCCGTTCCAAGGCTTCGCTCATCACGCTCATGCCAAAGAGAAACAGGCTTAAGCCTCCGGCCAGTGTCAAAACATCAAAGATATCCATTGTCGTGTCCTCCTACATGCGGTATCCGATTCCAAGTTCATTTTCGATATAGTTTTTCTTTCCCGGTTTTGCGCCCAGCTTTTTTCGAATATTTGCCATATTAACCTGCAGTTTTTTGACGCTGCCCGAATCGCTGTAGCCCCAGATTTCTTTTATGATTGCGCTGTAAGTGACAACCTTTCCGGAACATCGGGATAAGTAAGAAAGAATGTCAAATTCGGTGTGGGTCAGTTTGATTTCCGACTGATTGATAAAAACCCGTCTTGCGCCGTAGTCGATGAGGAGACCGTCCCGTGTAAACGTGCCGTCGGGAGAAAGCGCCGTGCCGGAATACCGGGCCGCCGTTCTCAGTGCGGAGCGGACACGTGCCATCAGTTCGGCGGAGCTGAAAGGTTTGGTGACATAATCGTTTGCGCCCAGATCCAGCGCCGCCACCTTGTCTGATTCGTCCGCTCTTGCGGATAAAACGATGACGGGCACGAGGGAGTCTTTTCTGATTTCACGCAGCAGATCCATACCGTCCCCGTCGGGAAGACCGAGATCCAGTATCATCAGATCAGGGCGGTGCGAGAAATACAGCATTTTGCCGTTGGCAAAGTCTCTGGCAGGGACAGCCTGATAGCCGTCCGCTTCCAGCAAAGCGCCGATCAGGTGACAGATATTTTTTTCGTCTTCGACTATAAGAACTTTATATTTACTGCTCATCTGCGGTTTCCTCCGTATTTAAAGTGAAGCAAAAGAGTGCGCCGCCGCTTTCCGAATTTCTGGCCGTGATCGTTCCGCCGTGTGCACGGATGATAGCGGCACATACGCTGAGGCCGATTCCGGCGTTGCTGCGCCTGCTGTCCGGCGGCAGATTTTCCGTCTGATAATAACCCGTAAAAAGGGTTTTCAGCCTTTCCTTTTCGATGCCGCATCCGTTATCGCTTATTTCAAACACGGCTTTTCCGGAAAGAACAGACACTTTTAAAGAAAGTATGCTCATTCCTTTGGCGTGGCAAACGGCATTTTCCAGAATATTTATCACTACCTGTTCGATCAGAAGGGCGTCCATCTCTATGGTGATAAATTCATCCGGCAGTTCGACGGACACTTCCTGTTCAGGATAGCGTTTATGAAATTTGATCAGGGCCGCGTCGAGAAATTCATCCAGCACGGTTGAAGTTTTTATGATTTTGACGTTTGAATCATCCAATCGTGTGATCGAGAGCAGATTTTCCACCATGCGGGTGAGCCATGCGGCGTCCTCACGGATGCTTTGCAGCATTTGCTGTTTTTGCGCTGCTGACAATCCGTCGCCCGCTTCCAGCATGGCGGAGCTTGCGCCGTATATGGTGGTGAGGGGTGTGCGCAGGTCGTGGGATACGGCCCGCAGCAGATCAGCCCGCATTTTTTCCATTTCGCTTTGTGATTTTAATGTTTCCTGTTTTTTGATCTTGGTGGTCAGCGTACAGGTCATACAGGCAATGACGATCATAATAACAGAAGTGACTAGATTGTCGGTTAGGGTGAAATATAAGCTGAAATAGGGTAGCTCAAAGACAAACTCGAAAATTAGGACGCTGGCCAGAGCCGATAGGATACCGTAAAGATAACCGTTTGTGGCCAGAGCGGTCAAAAAAGTTCCCAGAATAAAAATGGCGGGAATCAGTGTATGGGCACCGCAGACAGTCTGGATCAGCAGGCAAAGGGCAAAACATGCAGCCAAAAGAAACATGGTAAAAGCGGCATCCGCCAGGTGTTTTGGAAACTTTTTCATTGGAAACGCCTCCTTGGTTAAAGGGAAACGCGGCGCGGCAGGCAAGGTGTACAGTCCTGTCCGGCACAGTCACTATACATAGTATACATGAAATGCAGTTAAGATTTGGATAAGAAAAAACAGCGCGGTAATCAGGAAGGGCGCACGGCCCCTTTGATGGACTCAAAACTTTCCTCGCTTAAATCGTGCTCTATCCGGCAGGCGTCCTCCAGAGCGGTCTGGCGGCTTACGCCGATGCTGAGGAGCCAGTCGGAGAGGATGGTGTGCCGCTCCGGCACATTTTTGGTTTGGTAAAATTCATTTCGTTTGCGATATCTATGGAGCGAACCTGCCCGAGCCGCTTTTGCAGCATAAGTATGGTCTTCGGATAATCCTCCTGCGATTCGTCCGCGCGGACTGGTTCCACCGCCTTCGGTCATAACGGGTTGAAAGAGGTGGTGGAGGAGGAAAAAGTTTTCTTGGCACCGATGCGGTACTTCCCGGGAGACATGCCGGTAAGCCGTTTGAACACGGTAATGAAATAATTGTAGTCAGAGAAGCCACAGGCGGAGGCGGTCTCGCTGATCTTCCATTCGGGATGTTCGGTGAGAAGCGCTTTCGCCTTTTCTATGCGGAGGTTTCGGATATGCCCGGCAAGGCCGCATCCGTAATTCTGATCGGAAATTTCGTAGAGATAGGTCTTGCCGATTTGGAAACGGCGGCACAGGTCAGAGACACTGATTTCCTCAGTGAAGTGTGCGCTGATATATTCGTCGATCTGGACGGGCAGTTCTTTCCGCTGAACGATGGCCATCCGCTCCAGACAGAGATAGGAGGCCACAGCCTGCATGATGTGGGAGACAGAAACAATATAATCCTCTGAAATGAGCGGGCTTGCCTGGCAGGCTTCTTCCAGCGCGTTCTTGTCAATGCGGTAGGAGGCACAGTTTTCCCGGATGTTTTTCCATCCTTCCTCGTAGCTCGAATAGGAAAATACATGCCCAAAAAACAGATAGCCGATCACAATATTGCCTAAAGTGAGAGGCGCGATGCTCTCGGTTAATCCGGCATGACAGCGGTAGGTGTAGGTGCTGCGTCTGCTTGCGGCCATCTCGCAGGCGTGGGCGTCACAGCGGGCACACTGGGCGGCAGCCGCCGGATCGGTCCGTATGATCCGGCAGCAGGGCGCGATCTGTTCCGGGTAGGCGGTCAGCTCATGGAAGGAGTCGTCAAATACCGTGATCCGCAGGCTGGTGATCTTATGGAAATCCTGTAACAGGGAATTGAGTTTGGAAAGATTAAAGGTGGAAATCATAATGTCCTCCGTTTTTATATATTGCGGGAAGGGTTTTCGTTTCTGTTATGATTATATCAGCTTTGCGAACAAATTCAAAGAAAAGTGGACGGAAGTCTATATATTTTTTGGGGCGGGGGGATTAGAATTAGGATAAGAGTATAACGGGTTAGGGCACGGCGGCGGTGGGCGTGCCGCGCCATGAAAAAGGAGGACGAACAAAATGAAAAGAATGACATTTGCTTTATGTTTCTGTAACCGGGGCTTCATGCCGGGAGAGCTAATCTATGGGGCCAGAGAGGATATGATCCGGGCAGTGACGGATGCGGGTTATGATTATATCGCTATGGACGCAGAGCTGACGCGCTACGGCGGCGTGGAGACGAGGGATGAGGGACTGCTTTATGCCAAGTGGCTGAAAGAGCACGAAGGACAGTATGACGGCGTGATCTTTTCCATGCCGATTTTTGCGGATGAAAACGGTGCAATCACGGCACTGCAGGATGCCGGTGTGCCCATCCTGATGCAGGCCTATCCAGATGAGATTGGAAAGATGGATTTTGCCCACAGAAGAGACGCGTTCTGCGGCAAATTTTCCGTGACGGATGTTTTCACACAGTATCAGGTGCCGTTCACCGTGTTAAAGCCACATGTGGTGCATCCCCTCAGTGAGAAGTTTGCGGAGAATCTCAGAGATTTTGCGGCCGTCTGCCGGGTGGTGAACGGTATGAAACGCTGTAACATCGGCTGTATCGGAGCGAGAACCACGGCGTTTAAAACGGTTCGCTTTGATGAGATTACCATGCAGAAATACGGGATCAATGTGGAATCTTTTGATCTGTCGGAGCTCGTCTTTAAAGTGGGAAAGCTTGATGACGAGGACGAGAAGGTTGTGGCAAAGAAGGCGGCATTAGAGGCCTACACGGATTTTTCCGGCGTGTCCGAAGAGAAGAAGAATACCCTTGCGAAGATTTCGGCTGTCATTGACGAGTACATAGAAGTCTACCATCTGGATGCGCTTGCCCTTCGCTGCTGGAACGAGATGGAGGAGATATTGCGGGTGTGCCCTTGTGTGCTTTTGTCTGAGCTGAATGACCGGGGGATCACAGCATCCTGTGAGATTGACATGTGTTCCGCCGTCACGATGCGGGCGATGGCGCTGGCCAGCGAAACGCCTACCACGGTTCTTGACTGGAACAACAATTACGGCGATGATGAGAATAAGGTGATTCTGTTCCACTGCGGGCCGGTGCCCAATTCCCTGATGACTGACAAAGGCCGGGTGACCAGCCACAAGATGTTCGACAAAACCGATGCAGGAAGCGGCTGCGGCACCTGCGAAGGGAGGATGAAGGCCGGGGACATTACGCTTTCTAACTGCCAGACGAAGGATGGAAAGCTGGTTGTGTACGCCTCAGAAGCCAGATTTACGGAGGACGAGATCGAGGAGGCGTTTTTCGGATGTGCGGCGGTCTGCGAAATCCCGGATATGCAGAATAAGCTGATCCGTCTGGCCAGAGGCGGCTTCAAACATCATACGTCTGTCGGTGCCGGGCATATGAAGGCGGTTTTGCGGGAGGCTTTTGTCACCTATCTTGGATATGAGTGGGTGGAGATTGACGGATAGCATGCCGGCAGGCGTAAAGAGGGAGGCGGTTTTATGAAAACAGCGGGACTGGATATCGGAACCACAGGCTGTAAGCTGACGGTTTTTTCGGAGGAGGGAAAGGATATCGACCGGGCGTACCGGGATTATCCCGTCACCAGAGGCGGCAGCGAACATGAGGTAGATGTGGAAAGTATTATGGAAGGTGTGCTGGCACTGCTTGCGCTGATGGCTGAAAAACACCCGGATATAGGAGGAATAGGCGTTACCAGTTTCGGGGAGACCTTTGTGTTTACGGACGGGGAGGGGAAGCCCCTTCACAGGGCCATGCTCTACACCGATCCGAGAGGCCGGGAGGAGTGTCTGGAGCTGACACGGAAGATGGAGGGGAGAAAGATTGCTGCCATCACGGGACTTCGCCCCCACGAGATGTACAGCATTCCCAAGATGATGTGGATCAGGAAACACAGGCCGGAAGTCTATGAACAGGCAAAGCACGCTTTCCTGATGGAGGACTATGTGGTGTTTCATCTGACGGGAAAGGCACAGATTGATTATTCCCTGGCCACAAGGACAATGGCCTTTGACATTGCGTCCCTCTCCTGGAGCGGGGAGATCTTTGCGCTGGCGGGGATCGATGTTTCTCTGATGTCTGAGGCGGTGCCGGTGGGCACATCGGCAGGGTATATTCTTCCCGATATCGCGCGGCGGACGGGCCTTTCCGAAAGGACGCAGATCGTAAGTATCAGCCACGATCAGGTGGCCGCCGCAGTGGGCGCGGGTGTGTTTGACGCGGAGACGGCGGTGGAGGGCGCAGGTACGGTGGAATGCATGACACCTGTATATGAAGGACTGCCGCCTTCCGACGTGATGTATGACGGGTATTTCTCCGTGGTGCCCTATGTGATACCGGGCAGGTATGTGTGTTATGCCTTTTCCTACACGGGCGGCGCGCTGATCCAGTGGTGTGTGGACACCCTGGCGAAGCAGGAGAAGCGGCTGGCGGCGCAAGAGGGTATTTCCGTACATGAGTATCTGGAACGGGAGTATGCGCGTGAGCACGGGGAGGAAAGTGTGGCAGAGCCCACGGGGCTTCTTGTGCTGCCCCATTTTGCAGGGGCGGCAACGCCTTATATGGATACCGGGTCGAAGGGCGCGGTGATCGGGCTGACGGCGGCCCATACGGTCAGTGACATTTACCGGGCATCCATGGAAGGGGTAGCCTATGAAATGAGGCTCAACCTGGAGTGGTTAAAAGGCTCCGGCATTCACTTTCAGATGCTGCACGCCACCGGGGGAGGGGCACGCTCCGGGGTGTGGACGCAGATGAAGGCTGACATTCTGAACGTGCCCTTTACAACGCTGAAAACAGCCAACGCGGGTACGGTTGGGAGTGCCATGCTGACGGGGATTGCAGTGGGCCGCTTCAAAGATCTGGAGGACGTCGCCGCGCATATGGTGGAGAAAACGAAAGTTTATCAGCCGGATGCGGCAAGGCACGAGAAGTATATGGAGGTTTACAGCCGGTACAGGAAGGTGTACGATGTGATCAGAGGACTGGTATGAGTATAAAGCAGGAGGTATGACATGATGAATCCGTATATTGGACATGAATCACAGATTTCGGGTGTGGAGGAGCACCGTCTGACAGGCGGGAAGGGCGATGGGATGCGCCTTTTGCAGGCAGATAATGGGAGAGGGCTGACGATGACGCTGACCCCTGACCGGGGCATGGATATTTCCAGACTCCGCGTAAACGGCGTCAATATGGGGTATTTTTCGGCCTGCGGTTATGTGGCGCCGGCTTATTATGAGGGGACGGGTGACAGATGGCTGAAAACCTTTACAGCAGGGTTTATGACGACGTGCGGCCTGTACACGGTGGGAACCCCCAGCGTGGATGAGGGGGAGGAACTGCCCCTGCACGGCTCCATCGGCAATCTGCCCGCAGAGCAGGTATACTGGCAGGAGGAAGAGGATAAAATCTGTGTGCGCGGCGTGGTGAAGGATGAGGTGATCTTTGGCAGAAAGCTTGTTCTTCGACGTGAGATCGAGATATCGAAAAAGGAGAACAGCTTTGTGGTGCGGGACGAGATAGAAAACATGGGGGACCGCGTGGAGCCGCTTGAAATCCTTTACCATATGAATATGGGGTATCCCCTGCTGGACGAGGAGAGCGTTGTCACGATCCCCGCAAAGGAAGTGGTGCCGAGAAATGAGCATTCGGCGGAGGATATCGAACACTGTCTGCAGATGGAGAAGCCTCAGGCGGGATATGAGGAACGCTGCTATTACCATAAATTTGCCGGAAAAGAAGGAAAGGCATCCATCTATCAGCCGAAGCTTGGCATGGAGCTGACGATCACTTTTGATGCGGAGGAGCTAGACGGTTTTGTGGAGTGGAAGATGATGGGCGTGCGGGACTACGTGCTCGGTCTGGAGCCGGGAAACTGCTATCCCGACGGGCGCGATGTGATGAGAAAGACAGGGATGCTCAAGTTTTTACGGCCTGGTGAATGTAAGCGGTATGAGGTGAAGGTGGAGATTAAAAAGGCCTGAGGAAAACGGGAGGGCGCGGCGGTTCTATGAAAAGTGCGGGTTCAGTCCTTCAGGACACGAAATGACGCATGAGTTCGGCGGAAAGAAGCTGCGGGAATTACAGTACTGTCTGATGCACGGAAGGGAGAAAAATGTAGTGGAAGAAAGAATGTGATTATGATATAATGATGCTCATATCATAATCCGGCACTTTGGTGCGATAAAGGTGTCGGATTATTCGTAGGCCGTCTCAACAAAGTTGAGGCGGTTTAAGAATGCATAAAGCGTGTATGGGGAAGGGCGCGGTACTTTTTTAAACAGGAGGATTGAGGGTTATGGAAGGAAAGAAAAAGGTATATTTGTCGGCATTGGATGAGTATATCAATAAGGTGTATGTGCTGGTTCTGCTGTTGGTACCGGGAGCATGCCAGTGTGCGGGAATATTGTATACTTTCTTGAAAATTATGGGCTGGCTGCCGCCTGTTTCATGGACGGCGCTGCTGATTTTTGATGTCACTTGTCTGATCTATCTGGTGATCGGGATCTATTTTGTCAAGACGGGGTTTGAGGACGGCGCAGTGAAAGCTTCCAGTCTGAAAGCCGGAAAGGTTTATATAGCACTGATCATGGCTATTCAGTGGAACTTTATCCAGTACATGGTTCCCGCAAAGGATTTTTGGGGCTTTGCCTTTTTCTTTGTGGTGCTTTCCACGTTCTTTCTGGACTATAAGCTGGTTGCGGTTACATCGATAGAGGTAGCGGCTTCGCTTGTGATTGGCTGGGTTGTTAAGGCGGAAATTCTCCTGCCTGTAAGGGATGAGATGTTTATGACAAATATGTTTGATAGGGGCGTATGCCTGAGCCTGTCCCTTCCCACAACGGTGCTTTTGACTTATTTGGTTAATCGCTTCCTTGTAAATGCAAAGAAGGATGAGATGGAGCGCAACAACGAAAAGGTGAAAAACGTGCTGGATTCCGTGCAGTCCCTTTCGGCAAATCTTCTGAGCGCGGGGCAGGCCCTCTCACAGATTTCGGAAAATGAGAGCGCTTCCGTGGAGGAACTTTCGGCTACCAGCGAAATGCTCTTAGAGAGCAGCAACAGGCTGGACGGCAAGACCAGAGAGAGCATGGAAAATCTCAATGAGCTTGACGAGTGGAAGAACGTTGTGGCAGATAATGTGGAGAAAGTGGAGCAGACATCCAGAGATCTGTCAGACAAAACAAAGGAGAATGAGAAGCGGCTTGCTGAACTTCGGGAAATTAATGGGGAAGTTTCCAGATCCATGGTTGCAACGACGGATGTGGCGGAGAAACTGTCGAAAGCGGTGGAGCAGATCGGTATGACGCTGAATTTGATCAGCGATATTTCATCGTCCACAAACCTGCTGGCTTTGAATGCTTCCATCGAGGCGGCCAGAGCGGGAGAGGCGGGCAGAGGATTTGCCGTGGTTGCGCAGGAGGTTGGCAATCTGGCTAACAGCACGCAGGAATCATTGCATGAGGTAGAAAAGGTGATTCAGATGGTACAGGACAATGTGAAAGAAATCACCATGTATGTCAATGACAATTCCAAAAAGCTGGATAAGCAGAACGAATATTTTACAAACGTGTATGCGGGCATACAGGATATGACGCAGCTTCTCGATATTTCGGCGGATGCGGTGAACACGATGGGAGACGCGCATCATAAACAGGCGATGGTGATACAGAATACCATATCCATCAACAAAGAGATTGCGGATGATATCAGCAAAGAGAATACCCAGTTCCAGTCTATCAACAGTATGGTGGAGAGCAACGTGAATGATATTACGCAAATGTCCAACCAGATCAATACCATTAACGGGATGGTGGATGAGATCAGTAATCTTTTGAAGAGGGAAGAATGATACATATCATACCGCGCATGAAGATCACAACACAGATGGGAAAGAGGTAAAGACAGCAGAAATGGGTAAGATGAGCATTACGGATGAGATCAGAGAGGCGCTGTCCGCGCAGAAAGACATCGCTTACCGGGATTTTCAGGCGAAGCTGATACCGACGATCGACAAAGAAACGGTGATCGGCGTGCGCACGCCCGCGCTTCGGAAGATGGCGAAGCAGTTTGCGAAACGGGAGGAAATCGGCGAATTTCTGGGAGTTCTTCCGCACATGTATTTTGATGAAAACCAGCTTCACGCGTTTATCATTGCGGAGAGGAAGGATTTTGCACAGTGTATGGAGGCGCTTACCGTGTTTCTGCCCTATGTGGATAACTGGGCGACCTGTGACCAGATGTCGCCGAAGGTGTTTAAGAAGCACAGACAGGAGCTTTTGCCCTACATCGGAGAGTGGCTTGCCTCTGAGCAGACTTATACAGTACGGTTTGGCATTGGGATGCTGATGGAGCATTTTATGGACGAAGATTTTGAGCGGATCTATCTGGATATGGTTTCTAAAGTCCGCTCGGAGGAGTACTATGTCAATATGATGATCGCATGGTATTTCGCCACGGCTCTGGCAAAGCAGTATGAGGAGACTCTTCCCTATATAGAGGAGAAAAAACTGGCGGACTGGACGCACAATAAGGCGATTCAGAAGGCGGTGGAGAGCTATCGGATCACGCCGGAGCAGAAAAAATATTTGAGAGGACTAAAAGTATCCGTGAGGAAGTGAAGAGGATTGGGCGCCCGTCAAAAGCGGAGCGCCCTTTATGACGGTACGCCGAATGAATGACAGGGGCGGAAAGGGAAAGAGATGACGAACAAAGAGATACTGTTTGCTGCCATGAAACAGTCTGCATTGGATATCAACTGTAGTGCGGAGGACTTAGTGTGAAAGAAAGTAGAGGACAGCCGATAAATGGCACACTTAAACAAGCTATCATAGGGTAGCTTTGCAAAAGAATATATGTTTGGATAAAAATCAGGAAACTAATTGCGATTCGGAAATAATTCCTTCTCGCAGCAAAAGTTTTTTAGCCTGTTTGATGGCCTTAACCTTTTGCTTCTCAGCAAGGGCTTGCGGCATATCGATTTTGTATAAGTCGCTCGGATTCCATATCTCGCCTGTAGACAGCATCTGGTAAATGGCGGTGAGAATCATACGGGCAATCGCAATAATGGCTCTTTTCTTGCCACGACGCTTAACAAGTGCTTCGTATTTTTTCTTGTAGTAGGGAGACTTGTCAGATTTCACGGCTGCATGGGCACACTGTACCAATGCAGGTTTGAGGTAAACTCCGGCACGTGTGATCCTGACAGACTTCTTCTTACCGGCAGATTCATTGCTGCCCGGCGTAAGGCCGGCCCAGCAGCATAAGCGTTTTGATGTGCAGAACTGAGACATATCAATACCGATTTCGGAGATGATAGCGACTGCACTATCATGTTTGACACCCGGAATGGTACAGAGTAACTGGACGGCATTTTCATAATCAGGATCAGAAGAAATCAGATTTTCTATCATAGAGTCAACAT
>CAJTEY010000019.1 GCA_910575775.1 Lachnospiraceae bacterium
TGGGCTATATCTCCATGCTTGACTATTATCTAAAAGTATCGTGAAAACTATTGAACCGCTGTATACCGAACGGTACGTACAGTGGTGTGGGAGGTCGGCTACTCAACTAATGGGTAGCCTCCTACCCGATCTGGATTTATAGATACTATTTTGCTATTTGTGCGCATAGAAATAGAGGAGGAAATGGGAAAGGCTGTGCTATGAAATTGGAAGGGAAGCAGCTTGCGAAGCTGGCTCTTATTTTTTTCGGTCTCTTATTTATTGTCTGTCTTTTTCTGGGAAGAAGACAGAAACAGGAGGAAACGCCTGCGCCGCCTGAGGGGGAACGGATTACGGCTGAGGATGTGGAGATTTTGCTGGATGCCCTGGGAGTCTCCTTTTCTATGGCTGCATCCGGCAGTGACAGGACGACACAGAGCGCACAGGAAACGGATGGGGAAGAGGATGCCGCATATTTTACATATGGACAGTATGGAGAGCTTTGCCGGCAGATCGGTGAGGAGGAATGGGGGCTTCCTGATTACAGCGGGCAGTATGAGCCGGATCAGGCTCTTTTAAAAGAGGACTGGTATGACGCGTTCCGTATTCTTCTGGCGTACCTGGACACGGAATCCGCTATTTGGGAGACTACGGTTTTTGTGCTCAAGGTTGACGAAGAGAAGCAGGAAGCCTACACGGAGAACGGCGCCATGCAGGGAGCCAGCCGCTATTGCTCCACGGCCTTTGCGGAAAATGAACTGCAGGAGATGCGGGTCTATGTCAAAGGAGATACGCTGCTTACGATTGTGGAGGTCATGCCGGAGGATCACTATCTGGGAAGTGTGTGGGTGATGGAGAACAAAGACGGTACGCTGGACTGTTTTTATCGTCAGACCGCATTCCGGGCGGCGCTTTCCGGGAATGCCCACAAGAATCCGCCCAAACGGGAACAGATTGCAGATCTGACTTTTCGCGGCGGGCGTGTTGTGGAGGCAAAGGAGCGCAGGGAGAAAATTCACGGAAAGCTTCTCCGTGCTACTGCGCAGGAACTGGAGATCGAGGACTACGGGATTTATCAGATTGCGGAGGAGATGGAGATCTATAAGCTGTACGGAAGTCTGAAAACGCTGGAGCAGGCGCAGCTGCGGGTGGGCTGTGCGGATACGGATTTTGTCGTCGACAAGGGAAAGGTATATGCCTGTCTGGTTTCGGAGGAAGCAGGGGCGGATCAGATCCGAGTATTGCTAAAGAATACAGCGACTGGCACCAATTATCACGAGCGCGTGGGAATTACTGTGGATGGGGCAGAGACAGGAATACGGGCGGATCAGATGACTGTCGGAGAGCGCAGAATTTATCGCAGTGAAAATCTCACGGACAAGGTTACGGTGGAGATGGAGGGGAGCACAAGAGCGGATCACGCCTACCGGGGCGCTGTCGAGTGCCTGCGGACAGAGCAGGGGATTGTTTTGGTCAACGAGCTGCCGTTGGAGGAATATCTCTACGCGGTGGTGCCGAGCGAGATGCCGGCTTCATATCCGCAGGAGGCGCTTAAGGCGCAGGCGGTGTGCGCCAGAACCTATGCGTACCGCTACATTCTGCGGGCGGGCATCCCAGAGCTTGGCGCCCATGTGGACGATACCACGGCTTATCAGGTGTATCATAATATTGAGGAACATGCGGACTCTACCACAGCGGTCAAAGAGACGGACGGAGTACTTCTCGCCTATGATGGTGAGGCGGCGGGAAATTATTATTATTCGACCTCCTGCGGGACAGGAACAGATGTGGTGAGCTGGCAGGGAGGAAACAGCGAGGAGGTGCCTTATCTACGGGGCGTGCGCGTGAGTATGGCTGGCGGGGAGGACAGGGCGGAAGGAGCAGAACAGGAAACGGAAGATGCACAGCGGTCTGGAGCCGAAGCGGTATCGGTGGAGGAAGATGTGCTCGAAGGATTTGACGCGGAGTCTCTGCGCGATGAGAGGACATTCCGACAGTTTATAACCACGGTACATGAAGCGGACTTTGAGAAGGATGAACCTTGGTATCGGTGGAGTTACCATGTGGAAGCGTTGGATGAAAAAGGTCTGTTTTCCCGTTTGAAGGAACGGTATGCAAGTGCGCCGGCTTTTGTATTGACGAAGGCGGAAGGGGATTATTATGTGTCGGAGCCGATTGGGAAACCGGGGAAAATAAGGAAGATAGAGATCGCTAAAAGGGGCGCTGGCGGGATTGCGCAGGAGTTGAACATTGAGACGGAAAAAGCGACGTATAAAGTGCTTTCTGAATACAATATCCGCTATGTCCTGTGCGACGAAAAAAGCGCCGTAAGGAAACAGGACGGGAGTGAAATCGTGCCGAAAACACTTCTTCCTAGTGGCTTTTTTGTGCTGGATACCGTCAGCGGGGCTGGAAAAGACGGAGAAAATGTGGTAGGATATACGTTGACTGGCGGCGGTTACGGACACGGCGTCGGCATGTCCCAGAACGGGGCGAAGGCGATGGGAGCGCAGGGGGCTGACTATAAGCAGATTCTTTCCCTTTTTTATCCCGGGTGTGCGGTGAGGGATGCGGAGGAGCTGAGAGAGCAGTAGAACGGGGATAGTTTTATTTCAGCTTAGTTACAGCTTTAAGCGGAATACACAGAACATGACAGAAAGCACCGGGAGTATGATGAGAACGATTTACAGACTTTTTTTAATCCTGCGGGACTTTAACTGGCAGATGACGAAAAAGAATATCAGCGCCTTCGCGGCAAGCACGGCGTTTTTCCTCTTTCTGTCCATGATTCCGCTTCTGATGGCGCTGTGCGCGATTTTGCCGTACACGAGGCTGACGGAGGTAGATTTAATCAATGCCATCACACAGTTTACGCCGGATGCGGTGGACGGCATGGTGATACGTATCGTGTCGGATGTCTATGCCAGATCGGCGGGGACGATTACGGTGTTTGCACTGGTAACGATCTGGTCGGCGGCAAAGGCAATGCTGGCGCTGATCCACGGGCTGAACGCGGTCAACGATGTGGAGGAGAAGCGTAATTATTTTGTGCTGCGCGCCATCGCCTGCTTTTATACGGTGATCATTCTGGCGGCTACGCTGGTGGCGCTTTTCGTGATGGTGTTCGGCAATGTGATTGTGGATATTCTTCTCAGGGATATCCCACCGCTTCATCTGGTGGTGCATGTGATTATGCGTTTTCGCTTTCTCGTTTCGTGGGCGGTTCTGACTTTGATTTTTGCCATGATCTATGCCTTTGTACCGAGCTGCAAGCTTCGTTTTAAGGCGCAGATCCCGGGGGCGGCTTTTGCGGCGGTTTTGTGGAGTATCGCCTCCTTTGCCTTTTCCATATATGTGGATCACTACAATGATTTCGGCACTTACGGGAGTTTGACTACGGTGGTCATTTTGATGCTCTGGTTTTACATGCTGATGTATATCTTGATGATCGGGGCCCATATCAACAGGTATTTCGGACCGGTTTATAAATTTCTCTTCGGGTGGCTTGACAAGTCAAAGGAAAGCCACTAAAATAGCAGATAGATTTGTTGCGGACATAATTGTCCGGGGCAGAAAGTAAGGAATGAAATAGTACGAAAGGCTAAGAAGGTGTCAGTAGGAGAGTTTTTTCCGCCAGAGAGAGGGAATCGTCGGCTGTGAGTTCCCTTCGGTTCAGAAATGATCTGAATTTCCCACCAGAGCTTTCCGGGTGAACCGATTGACTGCTTTTGCGGGTTGGTTGTATTAGTTCGGAACGTACAGGCACGTTACGCCGAAGGAAGCGTCCGTTTACGGGACTGCTATGAAGCAGATTCCGGGAGCGGGAAACTGGGTGGTACCGCGGATTTTATTCGTCCCATGTGTGTTGCATGTGGGGCGTTTTTTGCGCGCATAAGCAGAGACATGGAGATAAGAATGATTACTCTAAATGATGTAACTTTTAGGTGAAAATATTGATTGATCGTACAACTAACGATTATGTCCATCAAAGGAGAGGAGAACAGGCATGAAAGAAAAATTGGAACAGATTAAAGCCGAGGCGCTGCGTCAGATCGAGGCAAGTGACGCTCTGGAAAAGCTGAATGAAGTGAAGATTAACTTCCTTGGAAAAAAGGGCGAGCTGACGGCGGTGTTAAAGAGCATGAAGGACGTGGCTCCTGAAGACCGTCCGAAGGTGGGACAGCTTGTCAACGAGACGAGAGCGGAGATTGAGAAGGTGCTTGAGCTTTCAGTCAAAAAGATGGAGAGAGCCGTCAGGGAGGCGAAGTTAAAGACGGAGGTCATCGACGTGACCCTGCCCTCCAAAAAGAATAAGATGGGGCACCGCCATCCCAATACCATCGCATTGGAAGAGGTGGAGAGAATCTTCATCGGTATGGGCTATGAGGTAGTGGAAGGCCCCGATGTGGAAAAAGATTATTATAACTTTGAGGCGCTCAATATTCCTGCGGATCATCCGGCAAAGGATGAGCAGGACACCTTTTATATTACCGGGGATATCCTGCTGCGGACGCAGACGTCCTCCACGCAGGTGCATGAGATGGAGAAAGGAAAGCTTCCCATCCGCATGATCGCGCCGGGAAGGGTATTCCGTGCGGACGAGGTGGACGCGACCCATTCCCCGTCCTTCCATCAGATCGAAGGGCTGGTGATCGATAAGCATATCACCTTTGCGGACTTGAAGGGGACGCTGGAAGAATTTGCGAGGGAGCTGTTCGGGGAGAACACAAGGGTGAAATTCAGACCGCATCATTTCCCCTTCACAGAACCCAGCGCGGAGATGGACGTATCCTGTTTTAAGTGCGGCGGCAAGGGCTGCCGGTTCTGCAAAGGCGAGGGCTGGATTGAAATTCTCGGCTGCGGCATGGTGCATCCCCATGTGCTGGAGATGAGCGGCATCGACCCGGAGGAATACACGGGATTTGCTTTCGGCGTGGGACTGGAGCGTATCGCATTGCTGAAATATGAAATTGATGATATGAGACTGTTGTATGAAAACGATATCCGTTTCCTGAAGCAGTTTTAATGGATAAAGGCTGACATAATGGATATGTTTGATGTGCGACATTTCCTTAAACTGTTTTGACAGGGAAGTAATTGTGAAAGGAAATAAATATGCCACATGTAAAAATCAAATGTTTTTCCGGCAGGACAGAGGAGCAGAAAAGAAGATGTGCAGAAAGAATTGCGGAAGACATTTCTGAAATACTTGGATGTGATATTTCCAGTGTCTCTGTCGCGATTGAAGATGTTGCGCAGGAGGACTGGAAAGAGAAGGTCTGGGATAAAGATATGGCTGCCGATCAGGATTTGCTATATAAAAAACCGGGATACACATACGATTAAATATTATTCCGAGTGTTTATCATATTTTGAAATAAGTGGTTTTGTAAAATTACACGATTGTGAATTGCTTGCATGGTTATCAAAATTCTTCAAAATATACCCAGTTTATAACGCTGTGAAGAGTTTCGCAATCAGCATAGACTTTTAGAAAAGAAAGGGAAAGGTTTACAGCATGAATACAGCATTGTCATGGATTAAAGCATATGTGCCGGAACTTACGTGCACGGATCAAGAGTATATGGACGCGATGACCCTCTCCGGGACGAAGGTGGAGGGCTACGCCAGACTGGACAAAAATCTGGAAAAGATCGTGGTGGGACAGATCAAGAAGATCGAGAAGCATCCCGACGCGGATAAGCTGATCGTCTGTCAGGTGGATATCGGCGGCGAGGAAATTCAGATCGTCACCGGCGCGCCTAACGTGAAGGAGGGTGACAAGGTTCCTGTGGTGTTGGACGGCGGCAAGGTTGCCGGAGGGCACGACGGCGGGCCGTTGCCGGAGGACGGTATCTCGATTAAGGCGGGAAAGCTGCGCGGCGTACCTTCAAACGGTATGATGTGCTCCATCGAGGAGCTTGGCTCCGACAGGAATTTTTACCCGGAGGCGCCGGAAATGGGCATCTATATTTTCGGGGATGATGTACAGGTTGGCGCGGACGCGGTGGAAGAACTGGGACTTAGGGATACGGTGTTTGAGTATGAAGTGACCTCAAACCGTGTAGACTGTTATAGTGTGATCGGCATTGCCAGAGAGGCGGCGGCTACGTTCAGAAAGCCTTTTGTGCTGCCGGCAGTGACAGCAAAGGGAAACGACGAGAAGGTGGAGGACTATGTATCCGTGGAGGTGCAGGATCAGGAGCTCTGCCCGAGATACTGCGCGAGAGTGTGCAAAAACATTAAGATCGCGCCCTCGCCGAAGTGGATGCAGAGACGCCTTGCGGCAAGCGGTATCCGCCCCATCAACAATCTGGTGGACATTACCAACTATGTGATGGAGGAGTACGGCCAGCCCATGCACGCCTTTGATCTAGACACCATCGCGGGGCATAAGATTATCGTCCGCAGGGCGAAGGACGGCGACGTTTTCCGCACGCTGGACGGACAGGACAGGAATCTGGATTCGGACGTGCTGATGATCTGCGACGCGGAGAAAGAAGTAGGTATCGCCGGAATCATGGGCGGCGAAAATTCCATGATTACGGACAGCGTGAAAACCGTGCTCTTTGAGGCGGCGACTTTCAACGGCGCGAACATCCGCAAGTCTGCAAAGCGCGTCGGACTGCGCACGGACGCGTCGGGCAAGTTCGAAAAGGGGCTTGATCCTTACAATGCGGAGGCGGCGATCAACCGTGCCTGCCAGCTCATTGAGGAGCTTGGCTGCGGCGAGGTGGTCGGCGGCATGGTGGATGTGCACGGCGAGATGAAGGAGAAGGTGGTTCTTCCCTTTGAGCCGGAGCGTTATAACAGCCTTCTCGGTACAGACGTCTCCGAACAGGAAATGCTTAATATTTTCAAGATGATTGAAGTGGAATATGATGCCGAGAAGCGGACGCTTACGGTGCCGACTTTCCGCCAGGATATCCTTCGCCAGTGCGATATCGCGGAGGAAGTGGCAAGGTTTTACGGCTACGATAAGATTCCGACCACGCTGCCAAACGGCGAGGCGACTACGGGAAAACTCCCTTTCAAACTGCGCATTGAGCAGAAGGCTAGAGATATTGCGGAATACTGTGGCTTTTCACAGGGAATGTGCTATTCCTTTGAAAGCCCGAAGGTATTTGATAAATTATTGCTGTCCGCGGACGATCCGGCAAGGCAGGCGATCACGATTGCAAATCCTTTGGGAGAAGATTTTTCGATTATGCGGACGGTTCCTTTGCACGGGATGCTGACCAGCCTTGCAACAAACTACAACAGGCGCAACAAGGATGTGCGGCTCTACGAGCTCGGCAATATTTATCTGCCCAAGGCTCTGCCGCTCACGGAACTGCCCGAGGAGCGGATGCAGTTTACCCTCGGCATGTATGGGGATTGTGATTTCTTCGACATGAAGGGCGTGGTGGAAGAGTTCTTTGAGAGTGTCGGCATGCATAAAAAGGCGGTCTATGACCCGCAGGCGGGCAGAAACTATCTGCATCCGGGCAGACAGGCGAATATCGAATACGAGGGGACGCTTGTGGGGTATCTCGGCGAAGTGCACCCGGAGGTTTGCGACAACTATGATTTGAAGACAAGGGCTTATGTGGCGGCGCTTGACATTCCGTCGATTCTGCCTTATGCTACCTTTGACCGCAAGTATGAGGGGATCGCGAAGTACCCGGCAGTTCTGCGCGATATCAGCATGGTGGTGCCGAAGACTGTGATGGCGGGTCAGATTGAGGCTGTCATTGCCCAGCGCGGCGGAAAGATTCTGGAAGATTACCAGCTCTTTGATATTTATGAGGGCGATCAGATTAAAGAGGGCTTCAAGTCCATGGCTTACTCCATTACCTTCCGTGCCAAAGACAGGACGCTTGAGGAGGCGGATGTGACCAGCGCCATGAAGAAAATTCTCAACGGTTTGAAAGGCATGGGGATAGAATTGAGAAGTTAAAATATGGCATATGGAGAAATGGCAAAAAAATGACTGAAAAAGAAAAAATGCTTACAGGACAGCTTTATGACCCGTCTGATCCCGAACTGGATCAATTGCGCTTGAAAGCACGTAAACTGGCAAGACGTTATAATATGACTGACGAGGACGAAAGGGAAAAACGATATAAAATCCTTAAAGAGCTGCTCCCCAATACCCTGGAAATGCCTGACTTGCAAGCGCCTGTTTATTTTGACTATGGCTGTAATACGTACTTTGGAAAATACAGCGGAGTAAACTTTCATTTTACCTGTCTGGATGTGTGCCCTGTCCATATTGGGGATAATGTAATGATTGGCCCCAATGTTACCATTGCAACGCCTATGCATCCAATGCTCCCAGAAGAGCGGAACTGCAGGTTACGTGAGGATGGCAGCATTTATAATCTTGAATACGCAAAACCTGTTACCATTGAAAATGATTGTTGGCTCGCCGCCAACATAGTTGTTTGCGGTGGTGTAACAATTGGCGAAGGAAGCGTTATCGGAGCGGGCAGTGTCGTAACAAAAAGCATTCCGCCGCACAGTCTTGCCGTTGGCAATCCGTGCAGGGTTGTTAGGGAGATTACGGAAGAGGACAGAATGGAGCAGCGGTAGGGGAAGATGATAAGCATTGGATGAAGTATGATAAGAACACATGAAAAGTGCCAAAAGATTAGAAAAGAGAGGAGTGGTAAATTTGGAACAGAAAAACACATGGGAAACTTATGATGAGAAACAGCTAGGGGAAGTGGACGCTTTTGCCAGAGAGTATATGGACTTTCTGGACAGAGGAAAGACCGAGCGGGAGTGCATCGACCAGATCGTAAATACGCTGGATGAGGCGGGATATCAGGAACTGGAGGCGCTGGTGAAGGACGGCAAAAAGCTGAAAGCCGGGGACAAGGTGTATTCCGTATGGATGAATAAATCCATTGTGATGTTTCAGATCGGCAAGGAGAAGATGGAGGACGGCATCAATATTCTCGGGGCGCACATCGACTCTCCCCGTCTGGACGTGAAACAGAATCCTCTCTATGAGGACGGCGGTTTCGCCTATCTGGACACCCATTATTACGGCGGCGTGAAAAAGTACCAGTGGGTGACGATTCCCCTTTCCATTCACGGCGTGGTTGTGAAGAAGGACGGCAGCACCGTGGAGGTCAACGTGGGCGAGAACGAGGACGATCCCGTTTTCTTCGTGTCCGACCTTTTGATCCATCTTGCGAGCGAGCAGCTTGAGAAAAAGGCAAACAAGGTGATTGAGGGCGAGGCGTTGGATATCATCATTGGCAATAAGCCTCTTGTGATCGATAAGAAGAAAAAGAAGGATGACGAGGAGGACAGCGCGCCGAAGGACGCTGTGAAGAAGGGAATCCTTGAAATTTTAAAGAGAGATTACGATTTTGAGGAGGAGGACTTTATCTCCGCCGAGCTTGAAGTGGTGCCCGCCGGGAAGGCGAGGGAGGCAGGTTTTGACCGCAGCATGATTCTTTCCTACGGACAGGATGACCGCGTGTGCGCGTTCTCTTCCCTGAAAGCGATGCTGGAGATCGGGCAGACCGAAAGAACGGCATGCTGTATTCTTGTGGATAAAGAGGAGATCGGCAGCGTAGGCGCGACCGGTATGCAGTCCAAATTCTTTGAGAACGCGGTGGCGGAGGTGATGAACCTTCTCGGTGAGTACAGTGAGCTTGGCCTGCGCAGATGCCTTGCACGCTCCTGTATGCTTTCCTCCGACGTGAGCAGCGCATATGATCCGGCATATGCGTCCAGCTTTGACAAGAAGAACGTGGCTTACCTTGGCGGCGGCATGGTGTTTAACAAGTTTACGGGCAGGGGCGGCAAGTCCGGCTCCAACGATGCCAACGCGGAGTATCTCGGTCACATCCGTGCGATCTTTGAGAAGGAGAAGGTGAATTTCCAGACAGCGGAGCTTGGCAAGGTGGATCTTGGCGGCGGCGGCACGATCGCCTATATCCTTGCGCTCTACGGCATGAACGTGATCGACAGCGGCGTGGCGGTATTAAACATGCACGCGCCCTGGGAGGCAACAAGTAAGGCGGACGTGTACGAGACGAAGCGCGGGTATGTGGCTTTTCTGGAAAATGCATGCCTATATTAACGTGAGAAGTACTTCTAACCACTCACAGCAGAGGCTGTTTCGTGGAGAAGCACTAAGTCTCACGCAGGAGAATGCCTGAAAAGCGGCATTCTCCGCACCGATTTGAGATTCCGTGAAGAGGAATCAAGGTGGTTAGAGTGGAAAGCTGACTTGGTCAGTCAAAGATGTGTATGTGTAATGAAGTATGTAAGGATGGGAGCGCATGGCAGAGTGAGAGCTTTTGCGCTCTTTTCTCAAGTATAAATGATCGCAGAGGAGAATCAGAGTATTCCGTTGGAAAACTTATGGATTCTCTTCGCGTTCATCACTAGAAAATGCCTCGGAATGGAGACGAAATGTCAGAATTAAAAAAATCGGATTTTTACTTTGATTTACCGCAGGAACTGATTGCCCAGGATCCTTTGGAGGATCGCTCCGCGTCCAGACTCCTTGTGCTGAACCGAAAGACGGGAGCGGTGGAACATCATACGTTTAGGGAAATCACGAATTATGTAAGATCGGGAGACTGTCTGGTTTTAAATAATACCAAGGTCATTCCGGCAAGGCTGATGGGCGTGAAGGAGGATACGGGTGCGGCAATCGAGGTGCTGCTGTTAAAGCGGCGGGACAACGACGTTTGGGAAACCCTCGTAAAGCCCGGGAAAAAGGCGAGACCCGGCGCAAAGATTGTCTTTGGGGACGGGTGTCTGCGGGCGGAAGTGCTGGACGTGGAGGAGGAGGGCAACCGCCTGATCCGCTTTGACTATGAGGGGATTTTTGAGGAGGTGCTTGACCGTCTTGGGGAAATGCCGCTGCCGCCTTATATTACCCATAAATTGCAGGACAAAAACCGCTACCAGACCGTGTACGCGAAATATGAGGGCTCTGCAGCGGCGCCAACGGCGGGGCTTCACTTTACCGAAGAATTACTTGCGCAGATAGAGGAAATGGGCGTAAATATTGCCTATGTGACCCTCCATGTGGGGCTGGGCACCTTCCGTCCCGTGAAAGCGGACAACATTTTGGAGCACCATATGCATTCCGAGCATTATGAGGTGACGCCCGAGACGGCGGAGCTGATCAACCGCACGAAGGAGAGCGGCGGGCGCGTGATCTGCGTGGGGACGACAAGCTGCCGCACGGTGGAGAGTGCGGCGGACGAAAACGGTCGGGTGCAGCCGGGGTGCGGAGATACGGAGATCTTTATTTACCCGGGGTATCGGTTTAAGGTGCTGGACTGCCTGATCACGAATTTTCATCTGCCGGAATCCACGCTGGTAATGCTTGTTTCTGCGCTTGCGGGCAGAGAGAACGTGCTGGCGGCGTACCGGGAGGCGGTGGAGGAGAGGTATCGGTTTTTCTCTTTTGGGGATGCGATGCTTGTGATTTAATATTATTTTGCTTTTCAAAGAGAACTGGAAGATATTTGGGTTAGAATTAACCGAAATATCTTCTGGTGCGTTTCGCTGGAATGATAAGAACGAAGGAGTAACCTGTGAGAATGAAATACAGAAGAGGGATTTTGCTCGGCTTTTTTCTGGTTCTGCTCTATACGGTCGGTCTCTATTCGGAGTCCGAGTTGGAAGACAGGATGGAAACGGCTGCAGATGCGGTATCGGAGACAAATACGGGAAAAAGTTATGTCAGCGTGGCGGGACATGAGATTGCACTGTGGCAGCAAGGCGGTCAGTTCTACGCCTTTCTTCCTTCCGCCTGCAGGGAGATGGACTTGCAGCCGGAAATACCGAAGGAGACCGCTCCCGATTCTATCGTGTGGATGTATTCGGAAAATATTCCAGCCGTTTTTATTGATACAAAGTCCGGGAGCGCGGAACAAATTCATGCGGATAAAAACGTAAAGGAAGCAGGGGAAATTTCCGTTTTGGAAGCGGACGGTAGCATCAGCCTCCGTATGCCGCTTGCCTATATCAAGAGTAGGGGCAACACTTCTTTTACTTCTTTTGAAAAAAAGCCTTATCAGATTAAATTGACGGATGCAGTATCGCTTTTGGGTATGGATGCCGCGAAAAAATGGATTTTCATTTCCAATGCGCCGGACACGACGCTTCTTAGGAACGCGCTTTCCAGAAAGCTTGCAGGGCAGCTTGACTTGGCGCGGTCGAATGACGGTGTCTTTGTGGATCTGTATTTAAATGGGGAATACGCAGGAAACTATTATGTCACGGAAAAGGTGGAAGTGCATAAAAACCGTCTTCCGATAACGGACATGGAGAAGATGACGGAACTTACGAACAACAACGAAGAGTTCAACGTCTATGAGACTGCGTGGACGGATACGACAAAGGCAAAAGATGTGCCGAAAGACCCTGTGGATATCACAGGCGGTTATTTAATTGAGCGGGATTTTGGGGAGCGGTTTCTTTCCGAAGTCGAGATTAACGGCAGCTATTTTATAACTGAGGCGGAAGAATCGTTCATTGTTCGTTCACCAGAATATGCTTCGGAGAATCAGATTGCCTATATTAACAGCTATATTCAAAGTGTGGAAAACGCTATTTTGTCACATGACGGCATCGATCATGAGAGCGGAAAGTCCTATCAGGATTTGATTGACGTGGATTCTTTTGCGCGAAAATATCTTTTGGAGGAAGTGACGGCTAATTATGACGGCGGCGTGGCAAGTTCCTATTTTTACAAGGACAGGGATGCCGTCAGTGAAAAACTGTTTGCGGGACCGATATGGGATTATGACGTCACGTGGGGAAATACCCCGGCTTACATCGGATACCTTTCGAATTCGCCCAAGCGGCTGACAAGGCTGGATTTTCATCAGGACTCGTCCGTATGGTTTCCCGCCTTATATGAAAAACCGGAATTTTATCAAGCGGTTATTTCCTGCTACCGGAGAGATATCAGTCCCTATTTGGAGACGATGGCTTTGCAGACGCTTCCGCAGCTTGTAGAGATGACCGCCGCGTCCGCGGCTATGGACAGGGTTCGGTGGTCGGCACAGTATGCGGAGAACAGTACATGGGAGAGCCGTGAAGAGGAGGTCGCTTTTTTGGCGGACTATATTTTAGAACGCAAAGCGTTTCTGGACAAGGCATGGATAGAGCAGACTGCGATACATGAAATTGAGTTATTCATCGAAGATGCGCCTTATGATACGCTGTATGTTTTTTCGGGAGAGAAGATGCCGAAAATGCCGGATGCGGAAATATCTTATGCGGAGTTTCTGGGATGGACTTCAGAAAAGGATGGTCAGCCGCCCGATTTGCATATTCCTGTTTATGAAGATATGGTTTTCCACGCAGTGTTACAATATCCCTGAGCGGCTTCTTGTGTTATGATTCCTTCGCGGTGTCCAATACGGCAAATCCGTGGTCGAGAAGCATTTCGTTGGCATCCATGATGGTCATATGATTCATCAGGGCGAACAGAATCAGCGCGTCCCGCCCATCTCTGGCATACAATTCCCGATTGCCGGAAAGCTTCAGCATTTTTTGTGTTTCCTCCTCGGACAGTCTCAGCCCGAAAGAAAGGGCGATCAGCTTGTCACGGGAGGGAATTTTATCGCCCGCAAAAATCCGATAGACATAGGCGCGCCCAAGCAGAGAACCCCGGATCACGTCCGCACGCCGGAGGTTCTTTTGCGCCAGCAGCATCTGCAGATGATCTGCCAGACTTTCTTTCAGCATATGTGTTCTGTTTTTCTCCAGATAGTCTTCCATATCCGTTGCGGTTCTGATTTCATGCCGCAGTTCATCCGTTGACTTTTCATCCATTCTGCATCGAAGTCCTTCCTGTGTATTTCCTGTAAATCTTATTATATCTGTTTATGGTAAGCGTGACAACTGTGGAGGAAATGTCTACCGTCGGTAGACCAAAATCGACAAAATTTTCCCTATAATACCATCATGGGAGAGGGAAAAGCATGAAATACACAGAGATATCTTTATCCGGGAAGGGAAAAGAGAAGCGCGTATATTACGAATGGATACGTCTGACTGCCTGTTTTTTTGTTATATTTAATCACCTGAAAGGCTATGTGCTGTTTCAGAACGCGTCCGGCGCAAAGCAGTTGTTTTACATGGTTCTTTCTGTGATTACCAAAATCAATGTGCCGCTGTTTTTCATGGTTTCCGGCGCGCTGCTCTTGGGAAAGCGAGAGGATATTTTCACGGTTTTAAAAAAGCGGGTCAGCAGGATTTGTCTGGTTATCCTGCTTTTTTCTCTGGGCATTTACACGGAGTGCCGGTTGTACGCGCTCGCGCAGGGCAGGGACTACGAATTTACGGTGAAGCGTTTCCTTTACGGGGTATTTGAAAGGAGTCTGGATGAGACGGGCGCCTACTGGTATCTCTATGCCTATCTTGGTTTCCTTTTATTATTGCCTCTGATGCAGAAAATAGCGGGACAGATGAGCCGGAGCGATTTTTACACGCTGTTTGCACTGCATTTTATAATCTGGTCGATGTTTCCCATCTGCAATCTTTTCCTACGTCTGGCAGGGTGCGAAAGTCTTTCTCTGGCGGGGGAATTTTCTGTGCCGCTCGCCACGACGGCGGCGTTTTTCTATCCCCTTACAGGCTATTATATCGACCGTAAAATAGAGATACGGGCGGTCTCCAAAAGAAAATGGGCTGGGCTTTGTGCGGCGGCTGCTGTGGCAATCTGCCTGTCCTGTCTTTGTGTGTATTTGGATGGGGCGGCGGATGAGACCTTTATTTCCCTGTTCGACTATGTGCTCGCCATCGCGGTATTTCTGGCTGTCAAATATACGACGGCTGTCAAAATACCGGCATTGTCATCCGGAAAAACGGCGGAGGCGGTCTGTTTTATGGGTTCGCTCACCTTCGGCATTTATCTGTTGGACCACTATTTTAAATTGGTTTTGTATGAGAATTACGAAGCCTTTGCAGAGCGGTTTATGCCGTCCCTTTTCGCCTCCTTCGGCTGGTGCGCGGTCAGTATGTTTTTGGGAGGAACTGTGACGTGGCTGTTAAAAAAGTTGCCGTTGTTTAAAAATATATTATGAGTTTAAAAAAGAGATCCTGTTTTATTGTTGGATAGGGATATGGTATAATAGAGAAGAATTTTACCTTTTGAGAGGGAAATCAGATATGGTTTACGATGAGATAAAGCTGCTGAGACAGAGTGAGAAAAGTACGGTGCAGCTTGTGAAAGAGCAGGGCAGTGAACGTCTTTTCGTGCGGAAAATTTTGCAGGGCAGACATCAGGTATACGCGGTTTTGCGGGAATTGACTCACCCATATCTGCCGATGGTATATGAGGTTACTTTTGAGGGCGGCAGCACGATTGTTGTGGAGGAGTATATTGAGGGACGAACGGCGGGCAGCGCAGCGCTTACGGAAAAACAGTGTCTTGTGATTGTGAGGGAGCTTTGCGACGCGCTGATTTTCCTGCATGGACAGGGGATCATCCACCGGGATATCAAGCCCTCCAACATAATGATTGCACAGGACGGGCATATCCGTCTGATCGATTTTGACGCGGCGCGGATGCCGAAGGAAAATTCGGAACAGGACACCGTACAGCTTGGCACGAGAGGGTATGCGCCGCCCGAGCAGTATGGGTTTTCTCAGACGGACGAGCGGGCGGATATCTATGCGCTCGGTGTAACAGTAAAACAGCTTCTGGGCGGAAATGCGGGGAAACGGCGCTATCAAAGAGTCCTTTCCAAGTGCACGAATTTGGATCTGGATAAAAGCTACCGATCCGTTCGTCAGGTAAAGAAAGCGTTTTCTGTTGTTTGGGATTGGCGGGCGGGGATTGCGTGCGCTGCGGCGGTTGTTTTGGCGGCAGTTATTTTGTGGAATCTCCTGCCGGACAGTATGCTGTCACAGGATAAGCCGCTTTCCGGGAGCACGGAACTGACCGTACTGCCGGCGCCGGAGGGGCTTTATTGGACTATGAAGCAGATTGGTGAGGAAAAATACTATTTTGCCGCCATTTCCAACTGGGATGACTATGAGGAGGAAGACAATTTTGACGCCTATGTTTACAATGAGGATGGAGAGTATGTCATGAACAACACGATAGAGATGGAGTTCATGATTGAGAATGGCTGGCCGGGGGTTCGGATCAGACCGGAGTTTGTGAATGAGTTCGGAAAGTCTTATCGTTTTGCCATTCAGGTGCTTTCCTCAAGACCGAACGAATACCGATCCAGTCTGCCCGTGGAACCGTGCCCCGGGGAGGATTACTTAAGCCCGCCGCTCAGGATTCCTGAATGATTTTCTGATTGATTGATACAAAGTATTTGTAATTTACGCAAAAGCGTATTATAATCGTAGAAAGATATTAGAACAGAAGACATTTTTCGGGTATTATGATTACAGGATAAAACAGAAAGGCGGAAAACATGGAGGAACGCAGGAGAAACAAGAGGATAGGGCTGTCATCCAAGCTGTTGATCAAGAGACTGGATGCGGAGGGCGCAGCGAAAGAGGTAGACATAGACGTGGTGGATGTGTCTAAGACGGGCGTGGGTTTTTTGTGCAGTGAAGCTCTGGAGATCGGCGCGGTTTATGAGGCATCTTTGACGATCTGGACGAAGGAAGTGATTCACGCATTTCTTGAGATCGTACGCATTGAGAAGAAAGATGACAATATCTTTTCCTACGGTTCGATTTTTATAGGCATGTCGGAGATCGAGGCAAGCCGGATCGAGACGTACAGCACGATTGAGACGATGGAAGTTTAGAAAGAAAAATCGGCATGAACAAAAAAAGAAAAAGTCACATCCTTCTGGAACTCGGCGTGATTGCCATATCGTTTGCGGCACTCTTACTGCTCTTATATTTTGTGGTTGCGGTATCTTTCCAGAACGGGACAGTATCTTCTGACATAACGATGAAAATGGCAGGACAGATCGCAAGACGGATTTTTGAGAATCCCACGCAGGACCAGATTTCGACTACGGCGCTGATGATTCGTTATGGGGCGCATCTGGGTCTGTTCTTTGTGGTCGGTTTCGTAACCACCTTTGTGAGCATGGTTGTGTTCAGAAGATATTACAGAATACTCGGTGTGATGGGGGCGGGAGCGGTCTGCTATGTGCTTGCCTATTACACGGAATATTACAAGCAGTTTGTGGAGGGCAGGCATTTTCAACAGTCCGATGCGGCGCTTAATTGGTATGGGAGCCTGGCGGGGATTTTTTGTATGGTTGGGTCGTATTTTTTGAACCGGCTGTTGGTGAAACTGTCATGAGGTCGGGAAATGGGTTATGAATGGCAGGACAGAAAACAGATTATAACGGCTATATAGAACAGGGAAATGCTTTAGCAGGCATTTCCCCGAAAAACTTACATAACACAAAGCGCGATAAGATCCTTATAAAAATCGGGGTAGCTGATGGTGACCACATCGCTGCCCTTTATTTGTGTCTCGCCTTCTGCCACAAGCGAAGCCACGGCAAAACTCATGGCAATGCGGTGATCCAGATGGGAGTCCACCTCCGTTCCGTGCAGGGGCTGTCCGCCACGGATAATCATACCGTCGTCGGTACCTGTGATATCGCAGCCCATGGCGCTTAAATACTGTACCATTACGTCAATGCGGTTTGATTCCTTGACCTTTAATTCGGCGGCGTCCCGGATTACGGTAGTGCCGTTTGCGCAGGCGGCCATAATATTGATGATGGGAAGTTCATCGATCAGCGTGGGAATGATATCCCCTTCAATGGTGACGCCGTGGAGCTGGCTGTGTTTTACAAGCAGGTCGGCGGTCGGTTCTCCGCTGTAATTTTCATTTAATAGCGTAATATTTCCACCCATTTCCCGGGCAACTCTTAAAATGCCGTCTCTGGTAGGATTGATTCCCACATTTTTTATGAGGATTTCAGAGCCGGGGACGATCAGTCCTGCGGCGATAAAGTAAGCGGCGGAAGAAATGTCGCCAGGCACATCTATTTTCCGGCCTTCCAGACGCGGCTCGGGAACAATGCGGGCAGTTTTTCCTTCCGCATGCAGATCTGCGCCAAAATAGCGCAGCATGATTTCCGTGTGGTTGCGGCTTAAAATCGGCTCAGTCACAAGGGTTTCGCCGTCGGCGTAAAGTCCTGCCAGCAAAACGGCGGATTTCACCTGTGCAGAAGCTACCTTGGAGTGGTAGTGGATGCCGTGCAGGGGAGAGCCTGTGATGTGGAGCGGCGCGCAGTCGTTGCCTTTTACGCTTTCGATTTTGCCGCCCATCATGGAAAGCGGTTCCATAATGCGCCGCATGGGGCGTTTCTGGATGGAAGCGTCGCCGGTGAGGGTGCTCTCAAAAGCCTGTCCGGCAAGAATGCCGCTGATCAGTCTCGTGGTGGTGCCGCTGTTTCCCATATCCAGAACGGAGGAGGGCGCGTTGAGTCCGTGAAGTCCTTTTCCGTGAATCACGATTTTCGCCGGAGTATTCTCAACCTCTATCCCCATTTTCCGAAAAGCGTCTATGGTGGAGAGACAGTCCGCCCCCTGCAGAAAGTTGGTAATTTCCGTGGTGCCTTCGGCAAGGGAGCCGAACATGACTGCGCGGTGGGAGATGGATTTGTCGCCGGGGATGGTTACTTCCCCTCTTAAAGTAGTTGCCTTCTGAAATTTCATAATTGTCTGTCCTATGCCTTTCATTTCCAATCCAAATTTATCTTTATGAGGCTTCCGTCATATTTTGATTGCGGAAGGAAAAATATTGTTGTAAATTTCTACATATATCGCCGTAGCGGACGGTTCTTACATGGAGGCAGTAATCATATGGGTGTTTGCCTGCATAGGAGTTGATGGCTTCGCCGGAGTTTACCGTGTATGGATTTTATAGCCGTGCTCCGTCATAACCTCCATGGCCCGGGAAAGCGTGTCCTGACTGTAAAACTCGATGCGCAGCGCCCCTTCTGCCAGTTCCCTGTTGTGGTTGATGCCGATGTTTTTGATGCTCACGTCGTGCATGGCAAGGAGAGAGGCGATGGCGGCAATGGCGCCTGGCTTATCCGCAATGTCCACAGTTAACACATATTCCGCTTTGATGGGGCCGCTGGGCGTGCTGATAAAGGATTCCCTGTAATTTCTCGCCGTGTCAAAGAAGTTGTAGAGGCTGTCCTGCTCATGGTCGTCTATGTAATCCGCAATTACCTCAAGATACTGTATATATGTACGGAGCAGCTTTGCGATATGATCCGCGTTGGTCAGACAGATTTGCTGCCACATTTCCGGAGAGGAGGAGGCGATTCTTGTGATATCCTTGAAACCGCCTGCGGCGATCATTTTCATCACGCCGTCCTCGGAGTCGCTGCTTTTTACCAGATTGACTAAAGAGGCGGCGATCACATGGGGCAGATGGGAGATCGCTGCAGTCACGTAATCGTGTTCCTCGTAAGACAAGGTGAGCGGAATCGCGCCCATGCTCTCAACCAACGCCCGGTATGTCTCCACCTTTTCGGAAGGAACCTCCTCGGAGGGGGTCAGGATATAGTAGGCGTTCTCTAAAAGGGAGGCCTTGGCATTCTGGTAGCCGAAACGCTCGGAGCCCGCCATGGGGTGACCGCCGATAAACTGCTTTTGTAATTGCAGCTCTTCAATCTGCCTGTGGATGCCGGTCTTGACGCTCCCCACGTCCGTCAGAATGGTTTCGGGTGAGAGAAACGGTTTCAGGGCAAGCAGGTTTTCCATATTGCGGGAGACCGGCGCGCATAAAAAGATATAATCACAGCTTCCGAAAGAGTCGTCAATGGCAGGACAGATCTGATCAATAACCTGTTCATTAACAGCGAGGTTAAGGGATTTTGTATGAATGTCATAGGCGATCAGGCGGGTGTCGGGCAGATGATGCCGGATCGCTTTGGCAATGGAGCCGCCGATCAGGCCAAGCCCGATAAAACCGCAGGTGAGAGTGTTTATCATGTCAGTACCTCGTAAGTTTATTTTTCGTTTTTAAGATATCACAAAACGGGAGGGAAATCAAACGGCATAATTTCTTTCACGGTATTTTCCTGGAGTGATGCCTGTAAATTTTCTAAAAGCATAGGTAAAAGCGCTTTGTGAAGAATATCCAAGCGACGCAGAGATTTCAAAATAACTCAGATTACTGTATTTTAACAGATTTTGCGCCGTATCCATTTTGGCGGCAGTGACATAAGCTTTGATGGTTTGCCCGGTTTCCTGCTTAAATAATTTGGACAGATAGGATACATTTAGATTTGTAAAATCAGCTAATCCTTTCGCAGATAAGTCTGCGTTTAGATCTTCATAAATATGATCGATACATTTTCTGACATGAATGGATATGATGTCGTCCTTTTTTATTTCGCCTATCCGTTTCGCAAAATCCAGACACATATCCTCAAGCAAAAGCTGCAGATCATCACATGTGGAAGCAGCATCAGATTTTTGACTGTAGATATCTGCAATCATATAAGCTTCATCATGTCCCAGGCCGCTTCCCAAACCCGATTCTGCAAGGAGTGTTGCGATAATCATAAAATGATACTTCATATTGTGTAATTGATTTTCAGATAAAATTCTTCCTACGGCAGAAAGCTTTACCTCTCCAGAAGAAATAAAAGTGTTCAACTTTTCTGTATCGCCGCTCGTTATGGCTTCCAATATACCATCTTCCAAATAGTATGGTTTCTTTTGATATCCATGTACCTTTTGCAGATATAGCTGCCTGTTGAGTTCTATTCTTATTTTCATAAGAGACTCCTTTATTTCATAATCAATGCTGCATTCCTAAAGCAGCATCATCTTAAGTATTTGTGATAATACCATATCTTCGTTTACAGGTCAGAATTTTGGCGGCAAGGAGTTTGAAAGAATTCGCGGCGGTACAAAAATGGCGTGCATAATGGCGGTTCTCTCAGCGCTGTTACTTGGAATGGTACTGTTTTTCTTCTCCGATTTATTGGCAAAAATTATGCTTACCGGGCAGGAAGCGGCTGCCTGTGCTTCCATATATCTGAGATTTTTAGCATTATTTATGGTTCTTCTGAATGCATTGTTTGTTTTTCGAAGCTGTGTTCAGGGACTAGGGAAACCGGCTGTACCTACGTGTTCCGGCATCGTTGAAATGTTGATTCGCATACCGGCTGTTTACTTCGGATTACCTGTATTTGGATTTGCGGCGGCCATATATGCTGAAGGCATAGCCTGGATAGGAGCATTGGCGCTCAATGGTATTTCATATATATGTTTTCTGAAAAAATACGAAAGGCATGGCTGCTGATAGAATCTTGTTTTCACAATCTGTGCAGAATGTATAAATAGTTGTTGAAATTGTTCTGAAAATTTAGTAAAATGTATTTACAACTTAGTGCCATGATTTTGTTTGGCTTTGGGTGGTGAATAAAGAACAACAGAATTGGAGGGTTACAAGGCATGAATGTTTACACAACGGATAAGATTCGTAATGTGGTTTTGCTGGGGCATGGGGGCTGCGGCAAGACCAGTCTGGTAGAGGCGATGGCTTACCTTTCCGGCATCACATCCAGAATGGGTAAGATAGACGACGGAAACACGGTGAGTGATTTCGGTAAGGAGGAACAGAAGCGCCATATTTCCATCGCCACGTCTGTTGTTCCGATTGAGTGGGAGGGTACGAAGATCAATGTACTGGACTCCCCCGGCTTTTTTGATTTCGTAGGTGAAGTGGAAGAGGCGGTGAGCGCAGCGGATGCGGCGATTATCGTGGTATCCGGCAAAGCCGGTGTTGAGGTGGGCACAGAGAAAGCGTGGGAGATCTGCGAGAAATATAAGCTGCCCCGTTTCGTGTTTGTGACGGACATGGATATCGACAATGCTTCTTTCCGACAGGTTGTGGAAGATATGACCGAAAAGTATGGGAAGAAAATTGCGCCTTTCCATCTGCCGATCCGTGAAAATGAGAAATTTGTGGGTTATATCAATGTCATCACTGAGCAGGCGTACCGCTGGGAAGGCAAGGAAGTCGTGGAGTGCGAGATGCCTGAGTACAGCAAGGCGAATCTGCAGCTTTGCCGCGATACGCTGATGGAGGCGGTGGCTGAGACAAGCGAAGATTTCATGGAACGCTATTTTAACGGCGATACCTTCTCAGAGGCGGAAATCCGCGCGGCGCTTCGCACTAACGTGATGGACGGAAGCATTGTACCCATGTCCATGGGCTCAAACGTGCTTTGTCAGGGTGTGTTCACATTGCTTGACGACATCGTGAAATATATGCCCAGCCCGGAGAACCGGGAGATGGCGGGCGTTGATTTAAAGACGAACGAAATATTCCAGGCGAATTTTGATTTCTCCAAGGCGAAGTCGGCTTATATCTTTAAGACCATCGTGGATCCCTTTATCGGCAAGTATTCGCTGATTAAGGTATGCTCCGGCGTATTTAAGAGTGATGACATGATTTACAATGACGAGAAGGAAGTGGAGGAGAAGATCAGCAAGCTCTACGTCATGCAGGGAAGTAAGCCCATTGAGATCAAGGAGCTTCATGCAGGCGATATCGGCGCCATCGCGAAGCTGACGGCTGCCAGAACGGGCAATACGCTCTCCACCAAGGCAAGAATCATCCGCTACGGCAAGGCAGAGATTTCCACACCTTATACATACAAGCGGTATCGGGCGAAAAATAAGGGAGATGTGGATAAGGTTTCCCAGGCGTTGCAGAAGATGCGCCACGAGGATCAGACGCTCCAGGTAGTTAACGATGCGGAGAATAAACAGTCACTGCTCTATGGAATGGGCGATCTGCATCTGGATGTGGTTGTCAGCCGTCTTCTCAACGAATACAAGGTTGAGATCGAGCTCACGGAGCCTAAGATTGCGTACAAGGAGACGATCCGCAAGAAATCCGATGTGGAGCATAAGTATAAAAAGCAGTCCGGCGGTCACGGTCAGTATGGGCATGTGAAGATGCGCTTCGAAGCATCCGGCGATCTGGAGACACCTTTCGTGTTCGAACAGGAAGTGGTGGGCGGCGCTGTGCCGAAGAACTATTTCCCTGCAGTGGAGAAGGGATTGCAGGATTCCGTTACGGCGGGGCCGCTGGCGGCTTACCCTGTGGTCGGTGTGAAAGCAGTTCTCTACGACGGTTCCTACCACCCGGTAGACTCCTCCGAGATGGCGTTTAAGATGGCGACCATTCAGGCATTCAAGAAAGGTTTTATGGAGGCGGGGCCGGTGCTTCTTGAGCCGATTGCAAACTTACAGGTGACGGTACCCGATTCTTACACGGGTGATGTGATGGGCGACCTGAATAAGAGAAGGGGCAGAGTGCTCGGGATGAATCCCTCAGGGGATGGCAAGACCGTGGTTGAGGCGGATATCCCGGTGGCATGCTTAAGCGGTTACTGTACCGATCTTCGGTCCATGACCGGCGGACGCGGCACTTACAAGTATGAGTTTGCGAGATACGAGCAGGCGCCCAGCGACGTGCAGGAGAAGGAAGTGGCAGCGAGAGCGAAAGCTGTTGCGGAGGCGAACGTTGACGCATAACAGTTAGTTGAGATATGATGGCGGATATCCTTTTGGTTTTAGGAAAGGATATCCGCTTTTTTGTGTCACAGACAAAAATACAACACAGGAGGTGCCAAAGATGGACTCAACAAATAGTTTAGCCCATATAAAATGGGAATGCAAGTTGGTTATCCCCACTTGTTGCCCTTCTGTGTCACACCGCTTACACTGCCGCCGTATCCCTGCCATATGAGAGGTTCTTTGTCGCCGGTGCAGTTTTCTATCGTGACGCCTTTCACATGGGCGTTCAACTGTCCGAGAATCTGAATGGTTCCCTTGGCATTTCCCTTGAATCTGGAATTGGATATGGTTACATTGCTGCAGGTTCTGTTTTTGTTTGGCTCAATGTCGATGCCGTACTGTGGGTCTGCGCCGCTTGCATAGTTAAATTCGCAGTTGTTGACCGTCACATTGCTCACATCCGTGATGGACAGATTGTTTCGGCGGTTGTGATGGAGGTTACAGTTGGTAATGGTTACACCGTTGCTGCTTTTGTTTGGACCGTCATAGAAGCCCAGATATATGCCGTCGCCCCAGCATTGGGAAATATCCACATTGTCGATGGTGATATTCGTAGAACCGGCTACATAAATCCCATGTCCCCACTCGCCGCCGCTTCCATTATGCTCCTTCCGCTCGCCGATGATCTGCCCGCCGGAGACGCTGACACCGTCGCGTCCGGTGATATTGATTACCTGATAATTTTTCTTGTTGTTAGGAAGAGCAACTAACAATGCGCTGGGCGACATGACAAGCTTTTGGTTGGTAGTCAGGACGATGCCTCCGAACTTATATTTGCCAAACAAATCATTGCCGCCGGCTGTGGCGTCAATATGGTACACACCCGCAGGGAGATACAGTGTCACTTCACGCACGTGAGTTTCGTCACCCCACTCAAAATCCCGCAGCATTTTGTTAATATATGGTGTGTCGTCGGTGACGCCAGTCTGCTGTTTATAAGTGAGAATTGCACCTGTTTCCGGTTTCGGAGGCATCTCATTTTCATCGATAGCGACCGCATAGCACTGCTGGGTAAATTTGCCGCTGTCGGAAGTGTACACAGCCTCGATAAGAGCAGCGCCTGCTTTTTTCATAGTGAGCAGACCGGTTTGATCAACGGATATGATCTCAGGATTGTTGCTTTCCCATTTGAGCCTGCTTTGATCCTGTGTGGGTGCAAACTCCATGTGAAGCTGGTATGTGTTTCCAATGTTTTCCTGGATCGTCTGACCTGCTTCCAGGAAAACAGGGGCGTCAATCACCGTAACGTTACACTGTGCCTTTTTGTTGCCGTCCTGTGAGGTTGCCGTGATGGTTACGCTTCCTTCCTTTTTCAGTGTGAGTACGACGGAAATGGAGACAGTCTTTTTACTGCCGGCAGAGCTGGTGACAATGCTATCCGGCTTTTCTTCTATAGCAACGATGCCGTTGTCAGAGCTGGCCCAGATTACGGTCGGATTTGTAACGATACCGTTGCTCTCCGATGTGAGCGTAGCGGTAAGCGTTCTTTTTTTCTCATCCTGTTCCGCCAGTGGGAAAGAAAGACTGGTTTTGTTCAGTGTAATCCCTTTCACATGATTGATCTGGTATTTTTTCTTTTCAATTTTAAAGGAATAGGTCTTTGTTCCGCCGTATTCTCCCATGCCGCGCAAAGTTACTTTTGCGGTGCCTGCTTTCGTATTGTTTTTATATTCCTCTTCAAGGATTTCAAAACAGGAATCCTTCTGGGGCAGTTCTTTCTTATTTTTCTGATCGGCAGTGGTGGCATAAATATGAATATCGCTCTTTGCTAATTTGATTTCCTTCCCGGTATATTCCTGTGGATCGATAACAACTTTTAAGGTACTGATATTTTTGGCAAAAATCCGATATGTTCCGGTAATGGTTTTCTCATAGCAGCCCACGCCTGTTACGGTAACAGTAACGACAGTGTTTGCCTGTGGTGATGAGTTCTGCGTATGGCTGAAGGTGAAGTCCGCGTCATAATCGGTCTTAGCTGACAGTTTTTTGCCGTTCGCATCTTTGATCGTGACGGTTGATTTCCATTTGTCTGGCTTATCACTGTACGGCTTATCGGGTATGGTGATAATGCAGTTGCCAATGTCCGCCTTCGTTACCATAAGCGTCACTGTCTTTTCATATCCAGCATAGCTGCCTTTACCCTTAATCTCGCAGGTCATGGGTGTTCCCGGCGTCTTGTTGTCTTTATACTTAATGGTGTAATCGGTTTTGTTTTTCAGCACTGTATAGTCCTGATCTTTTAAAATGAGCTCGGGCACAGCGCCGCCTTTTTGATAGGGAACTTCATAAATCCCGTTTTTCACTGCCACATTTTTGCCCATGACAATTTTGATATCGTTATTTGATGTGACGGTGTAAGTCAGCCGGAGAGTGCCCGTATATCTGCCTTTTCCAGTGAAGGTAACTGTGACATTTCCCGCTTTTTTCGCATTGCCATATTTTATGGTATAATCGGTTCCGTCTTTGAGGGTTTCTTTTTTGTCTCCGTTATGAAAAGAGAGTAAAGCGGAACCGGTCTGGAACATACCCCCGTCTTTATCGACTGTCTTCTGGGAGAAGGAGATGGTTTCCTTCCAGTCTTCACCGGGGACGGCGTCCTTGATCTTCCTGTCGCCTACAAGCTTCAGTGCTATTTTTTTGCAGCCGCTGTAACCGCTTGTTCTTCCGGCTTCACTGGGAGAGACCATAACATAGGCACCCTCTGTTCCGGATGCGAAAACAGCGTAGTCATACTGTGTTTCGGCGAGAACATTTCCGCCTATTTTTACTTCTGAAATATGAACATCCGATTTTGCAAGAGGTGTACCGTGATATTCGTACTGTTTTTGATCGAACTTCACCGACGCGGAACCGAAGTTCAGTGTTTTATCTTTCAGAACGACAAGCTGCATGGGAAAAGAGCCTGTAAAATTTCCTGTTCCGTTCACAGTATACGAGTAGATTTTGTTTGCGGTATAGAGATCACCGTTTGTATAATCTGCAGGCAAAGCCGTCATGTTCTCACCCGGTTTCGTGTAGTCACAGATAAAATCTTTCTTTGCGGCCAGTTTTTTCTTGCCGTAGGTCAGATTAGGAGCGGGAATCTTTAGCGTTTTGCTGTAATTGATGGTCTGTTCGTAACCAGGTGAAACCTTGGGCGTATTGTAAATATCAATGTCGTTGATATCCAGCGGTTTGATCGTATAGTATAAGGTCACGCTGCCTTGATACTGTCCTTTTAAGTTGACGGTCACACTGGGTGCTTTGGAGGCATTCCAGGTAGCGGCGTTGACGTTATTTTTGTAGCTTAGTGTATAGTCCGTTTTTTCTTTCAGCAGCGTGTTTTCATGGTATACACGAAAGTTTTGTGTGATTTTCTGGCCGTTATATACGAGATTATCGCTTTCCTTTACAAAACCGGCAATCCGGATATCGCCGGAAAGATCAAGGAGTTTTTCGCTGTCGGGATTATTCTTATCGGGAACAACATCAACCACGAAAGAGGATGTTATATTGCGGCAGGATACCGTGATCCGGGCATACCCTTCCGCAACAGCCGTGACCGTGGCAGATCCGTTTCCGTCCGCTTTTACAGTGGCGACGGTCTCATCGCTGCTGTCCCAGATCATATCCGCCTGCAATGTTTCGGGTGAAGCCTTCGCAGTGATCTGCTGAGTGTCTCCGAATGACATCGGTATTCGCTGGCCTTTGGTGAGGATAGTTTCCTCATCTGTGCCGGCGCCGCTATACAGAACTAACGTGCCTTCCGTTTCTGCCTCAAGTGGCGGTTCATTATCCTCGGCGAGCGTGGAATCATCAGATGCATGGCTGTTTTCGGAAACTGTGGAAAGCGTTTCTGCCGTCTGGCCTGTCCCGGCATTTTCCGAATCTGTATCGTCCGCCACCTCTTCGCTGCCGTTTTTATCCACAGCCGGAGCGTTGTCTCCAGTCAGATCGTCCCCGGAAAGTGCATCGTCAGCGGTATTGGAGCTGTTTTCCGAGACAGAAGTATTTTCTGAGACAGAAGAATTTTCCGAAACGGATGAACTACTTTGTACGGCATCTGTTATGGATTCTTCCGCAACGGCAAAGTCCTCTGCAGTCTGGTCAGTGTCTGTGATAGTGTCATTTTGCGGCAGAAAAGGTATGGTAGCGGCAGAATAAAAGGTTTCCGCTTTTACGCCTTCCGTTTCCGGGTAATATGCCGCCCGGATGTAGTAGTCGTAATCCTCAGCCGCCTCTTCGGATGTACCGCTATGGTTATCTGTCACGGCAGAGAAGAGTGCTTCGGGGACAAGCGTCATCATTTGATAATATTCGCTCTCTGTGTCGGTTATTTCTTCCATGGTAAAGTAAGGCGAAGAGAGTACTGTCTCAAAGTCTTTCCAGTTGTCCTCTGCGCCAAGAAGGTTTGGGCTTCCTGGCTCTGCTCCGCTTTCACTGCGGAGAATGCTCCATTCCAGTGTGCCAGCCTCTTTGTATGTGTGCGTTTTTTCTATATCATAATTGACAAACAGAATCAGAGCTTCCGCTGACGCGAAAGAGACGGGGAGATCATAGGAGAAGGTATCGTCATCTGCGGCGGGAAGCGTGCCATCTTCGGGAATCTGTCCGATATGTATGGCAGGTAATTCCGTTTTCGGAGCTGCTTTTTCTGTCTCGGATATGGCATCCGCATCTGGTTGGGTATCCTGATCTTCCGAATCGGTATGTCCGGCAGAAGTTTCTGAAAAATCACCACTGTTCTCAGTTTCTTCGACGTCATCTTCTGGTGCTTCATCGGAAATTATGGTGTTTTCTGAAAGAGAATTTTCCGAGTCAACGATATTTTCCGTTGCCAGCGCCGTTATGCCGCCACAGTTGCCAAGTGCAAGCGACAGGGTTAGCACTGCCGCAAGCCATCTGTTTCTGTTTCGCATCATCTATTCCTCCTGTATCCTTTTTTGCACGTCTGAAATGACGGTTGCATATTTTTGTGTATTTATTTTAATAAATGGACATAACTCATGTCATTATACCATAAATGCGACGAAAAAGTGACATGGAATATCTTCCTGTCAGATATTTTGCTGCATTGAAAGCATTTCTGTATTTGTGTTATATTAGGTATATTCAAAATATAACACAGCATATGGTCTGAAAGGCGGCTTTAGCGTGGGAGTTTTTATTCAGTGTGCACGCACCCGTTATCAGGGGCAGTAAAAAGCGGGGAAATGGATTTGCCGACAGGCGAATCGCGGTGTACAGGATAAAAAGGGTTCCGGGGATTTTATGAAATACTGTCTGCCGGAAAACGGGGATTACAAGGTATTCGCCAACATCCCGTCTTTTTGACGACACAGATTGTTGAGAAACTGACGAGTGGGCTTAAATCCGCCGTCTGACATGTGGCTTGTGCCGGAGAAGGGGGCGGGACTGTATCATGCTTACGAGGATGGCGTCACGCTTTACATTCAGTGGCTCTGTCTCTTTCGATGCTATCAGGGGTTGAAGGGAAGAAAACAGTAAACGGAAAAAGCCTCTGCTTCAGCGCATGATATCGGGTGATATCGCAAGAAAACAGTTGACAAATCCCGTCAGTATAATAAAATAGGTAGAGTATGAGTAAACTTGGAAAAACTGTGGCGGACAGGGCATTTCCTGCCGCAGATTTGCGATAAAAAAGCCGTATGCGGCGGGAAAGGTATGGGCAGTAACATGGCAGAAGTGTACAATCACAGAGAAGTGGAGACAAAGTGGCAGAAGATCTGGGACGACGAGAAGGCTTTCCAGACATCGGAGGATTACTCCAAACCGAAATATTATGCGCTGGTGGAGTTCCCTTACCCCTCGGGGCAGGGGCTTCATGTGGGACATCCGCGTCCTTACACGGCGCTTGACATTGTGGCGAGAAAGAGAAGAATGCAGGGCTACAACGTGCTCTATCCCATGGGGTGGGACGCGTTCGGACTTCCCACGGAGAATTATGCGATCAAAAACCATATTCATCCGAAGATTGTGACACAGAACAATGTGGCGCGCTTTAAGAGCCAGCTTCATTCTCTCGGCTATTCCTTTGACTGGGAGAGAGAGGTCAATACCACCGATCCCGGCTATTATAAATGGACACAGTGGATTTTCCTGAAACTGTTCAAAGCGGGACTTGCCTACAAGTCCGAGATGCCGATCAACTGGTGTACTTCCTGCAAGGTCGGACTTGCCAACGAGGAAGTGGTGAACGGCGTGTGCGAGCGCTGCGGCGCAGAGGTAGTCCGCAAGGTAAAGAGCCAGTGGATGTTAAAGATTACGGAGTACGCCGACAAGCTGATCGAAGGGCTTGAAACGGTGGACTATGTGGAGCGCGTCAAGGTGTCCCAGAAAAACTGGATCGGCAAATCGATGGGTGCGGAAGTGGACTTTTCCATCAAGGATAAGGAAGATAAGCTGCGCGTTTATACGACCCGCTGTGACACTTTGTTCGGAGCAACTTACATGGTGGTGTCGCCGGAGCATCCGATCATTGACAAGTATAAAGAAGAGCTGAAAAACTGGGACGATATCTGCGCGTACAGAGAGCAGGCGGCCAGAAAGTCCGATTTCGAACGGGCGGAGCTTGCGAAGGAGAAAACCGGCGTGCGCATCGACGGTATGTCTGCGGTGAACCCGGTGAACGGCAAGGAGATTCCGATTTATATTTCCGACTATGTGCTGATGAGTTACGGCACGGGCGCGATCATGGCAGTGCCGGCACACGATGAGAGAGACTGGGAGTTTGCGAAGAAGTTCGGTCTGCCTATCGTCGAGGTGGTTGCGGGAGGAAAGGATGTGCAGGAGGAAGTGTACACGGATGTGGCTGAGGGCATGCTTGTGAACTCCGACTTCCTGAACGGTTTAAGCGTGTCGGACGCCAAGGAGAAAATGATCGCTTTTCTGGAGGAGAAGGGCGTAGGCTGTGCCAAGACCAACTTTAAGCTGCGCGACTGGGTATTCTCCAGACAGCGTTACTGGGGCGAGCCGATTCCGATTGTAGAATGTGAGAAATGCGGTTTTGTGCCGCTTGACGAGAGTGAGCTTCCTTTAGAGTTGCCCGATGTGGAGAGCTATATGCCGACAGATAACGGAGAATCACCGCTGGCAGCTATGACTGATTGGGTCAATACCACCTGCCCCTGCTGCGGCGGCCCCGCGAAGCGTGAGACGGACACGATGCCTCAGTGGGCGGGATCGTCATGGTATTTCCTGCGCTATACCGATCCGAAAAATGAGAACGCGCTGGCAAGTAAGGAAGCGCTGGATTATTGGATGCCTGTGGACTGGTACAACGGCGGTATGGAGCATACCACACTGCATCTGTTATATTCCCGGTTCTGGCATAAGTTCCTCTATGACCAGAAGACGGTGCCATGTCCGGAGCCTTATGCGAAGAGAACATCCCACGGCATGATTCTGGGACTGAATCCCCACTGTTTCTCCAATCTGCCGACGGCGGAGCAGGAGGCGCTTCTGGCTGAACATGGCAGCGAGAAGGCGGTGAAGGCAGCTCTGAAGGAAAAATACGGAGAGATGGCGGATCACCCGGTTGTCAAGATGTCCAAATCCCTTGGCAATGTGGTGAATCCCGATGATATTGTGATAGAGTACGGTGCGGATACCCTGCGGACATACGAGATGTTTATCGGCGCTTTTGAGCTGAGCGCAGGCTGGAGTGAGGATGGCGTGAAGGGATGCCGCAGATTCCTTGAGAGAGTGTGGAAGCTGCAGGATATTCTGACAGACAGCATGGATTACTCCAAAGATATGGAGATTAAGATGCACCAGACCATCAAGAAAGTGAGCAGCGATTTCGAAAATCTGAAATATAATACGGCGATCGCGGCGATGATGACTCTCGTGAATGAATTTTATAAGAAAAATGCGGTGACAAAGGGCGAGTTCCGAACGCTGCTTGCGCTGTTGAACCCGGTGGCACCTCATATAACTGAGGAACTGTGGCAGGCGGTCGGATTTGAGGGCAGGGTTTACCAGACTTCCTGGCCGGAGTATGAGGAAGCCAAAACTGTGGAGTCAACCGTGGAAATCATGGTACAGATCAACGGTAAGAACCGGGCAACGCTGAATATCGGCAAGGATGACCTGAAGGATGAGGTCATTGCGAAGGCAAAGGAGACAATTGCCGAGAAGCTGACGGGTACCATTGTGAAGGAGATTTATGTGCCGGGAAGACTTGTAAATATCGTGCAGAAATAAAAAGCAGGGGCATTTTCGTGACGCGGGAATGTCCCTGTTTTCTAAAGGAGAAGAACATGTTTGTGGATTATCATGTACATACAGATTATAGCGATGATTCTGACTATTCCATGGAAGATGTGGTGAAAGATGCCATCCGTATGGGAATGGATGAAATCTGCTTTACGGATCATGTGGATTATGGGGCGAAAGTGGATTGGGACAGCGGAGAGGAGATTCCGTACTGTGCGGGACTTGCGATGGTAAATGTGGACTATCCGGCTTATGTGGAGGAGATTCGGGAACTGAAAAACCGCTATGCAGATCAGATCGCCATCAAAATGGGGCTGGAGTTTGGTATGCAGGTTCACACGATACCGAAATTTGAGGCGTTATATCAACGTTATCCCTTTGATTTTATTATTTTGTCCGTGCATCAGGTGGAGGACAAGGGCTTTTGGTCGCAGGAATTTCAGCAGGGACGGACGCAGAAAGAATATAACGAGCGATATTATGAGGAACTTTTGTATCTCGTAAAGCATTATCAGAATTATAGTGTGCTGGGACATCTGGATATGGTTTTGAGATACGATAAAATGGGTGTTTATCCGTTTCGCTTCGTGAGACATTATGTGGAGGAAATTCTTGCGGAGGTTATCAGAAACGGAAAGGGAATCGAGATCAATACTTCTTCCCATCGCTACGGACTTTCGGATTCGACTCCCTCACGGGAAATTCTGACGATGTATTTTGATATGGGCGGAACCATTTTGACGCTCGGCAGCGACAGTCACGCGCCTGCGCATCTTGGGACATATATGGAGGAATCAAAGAGATTGTTGAAGGAGATCGGTTTTCAGCATTTTTGCACCTATGAAAAAATGCAGCCTGTTTTTCATCCGTTATGATGCAGGGAAAGAAAAAGCCGGAGTCATGTTTGGGATGGCTCCGGCGTCTCTGATTTCTGTCATTTATTTTTTCGCATCCGCATCATTTTATCTATTGCGGCTGCATCCTCCGGGGAGGATTCTCTTTTGATGATGGCGACAATGGTTTCGATTTCCTCATTGGAGAAAGTAATGTGATCCGCCTGTCCTCTCTTGGCGACGGCCATCAGAAAGGGCAGCATCTGATCTTTGCTCAGTGTACGGCTCTCGAAGACGAGAGCCTGTAAAAATTCCAGCTTTGCCTTGTCGATTCCGGACAGGGCCGGGTCGTTCATCCAGTCATTGTTCATAGCAACCTCCAATGTGAACCAGATCAAGCTATATCATTTTGCTTTTCTGGTAGAATACGGTGTAGTCTACGTTTCGCTGTCGGATGATGGATGCGGCTGAAACATTTCATACATTTCCCGCTGTTCCGGGGTCAGCATGTTCATCAGCATATCCATCATGGGGGAGCCGGCGGAGGACGGGGGGTCAGAACCGTCTGCATCTCCGGCGTCCCCGGGATGCCCCATCCCGGACAGTGGATTTTCAAACAGGGAATCCATATTCATGTCGGGGAAAATTTCCTGCATGGCGCTCATGGTCTGCGACATTTCCTGCACGGTTTCCATGGTCTGCAGGATATTTTGTATCTGTTCCAACTGTCTGATTTCTTCCGGGGTGGAGTAGAGGCAAAGCTCTCTGCAGAGCTTTTTTAAATCGGGCTTTTCCGGCTGGGAAAGTCCGCATCCGCAAAGTGTGACAGCGTGCTTTTTTGTATGGTTTATGGTATACTGCAGTTCCATATATTTGATGTAGACGGCCAGATGCTTCTGCATAGAAGGCTCTATGTAGGGGAGAAGAACCTTGAGCTTCTGGATCTGGTTGTTGGTGTACAAGGCATCGAATGCCATAACATTTGACGCGTCTTCCTTTTTATCTGCCATAAGATATGCCTTTCTGATGCCTTCTTTCTCTATAAGTATATGACACATGAGAGAAAAATAGGCTCCGGCTCTGGCAGGAGCCTATTTTCCGGATGTGCTTGAAAGATGTGCCATAACAGTCCGGCCTTAAGGCCGGGCTGTTACGCGTGAGGATGGTTCATTGCGCTGCTTTTTCTAGTTGTTGCAGCAGCAGGATAAGAGGATCAGAATCCAGATCCAGGAACAGCAGTTGTTGTCGCCGCCAAAGAGGCTGTTGCCGCCGAAAAAGCCGCCGCCACAACCGCAGCTGTCGCCATTGTTACCACAGCAGGATAAGAGGATCAGAATCCAGATCCAGGAACCACATCCGTTGTTAGTAGCGCAGGTATTGTTGCATCCACAGTGAGTTGCTGTAAGATCACTCATTTTTAGTGCCCTCCAAATGTTAGTTATGGTTTATCTTATGTGGGTGGAGTGAATTGGTGCCTATGGAAAAAAGATTCCTGATTTTTTCATGTGTAGGAAGGACTTGAAACATATGTTCGCCTGTGATAAGATATCAATATGTTTGAGAATAGGAAGGAAACCAACAGAAAAGACAGCAGAAGGATCAGCAGGGCGGACATATGTCTGATGGCATTTTTTCTGCTTCTGGCATTGGGATGCTTTGGCTGGTCTGTTTTGAGCCGGAAAGAAGGGCAGAGGCTGCAGATCTCCTATGACGGCCAGACGGTTATGAATGTGCCATTGTCACAGATCCGGCCGCAGAAAATTGCCGGAGAGGGTGACGGGGCCGTCCGTTACTGTCTGATTCGCTGCCTGGACGAGAGCGTCTCCTGTGAGTGGTATGATGCAAGACCCGATCTGGCGTCGACAGTTCCTGATGGAGGCAGCTACAATCTGCTGGCTGTTTCAGTAACCGGCGTTTTCATGGAGGCAGCCGACTGCAGGGATCAGATCTGCGTACATCATATCCCCCTTACGGGCATCGGGGAGAGCATGATCTGCCTGCCGCATAAGCTTGTGGTGGAAATGGCCGGTGAAGCGGATGAGGGGACGCTGGATGGCATCGCAAAGGCGGAGAAAGCGGGAAAACGCCCAGATGTCATGTCGAAAGCGGAGAAAACAGGAAAAACCGTATACAATGGGGGGAGGCGCAGCTATGAGACGGACGGCTGAACTTGGTTTTTTGCTGGCGCTGGCTCTTATTTTATCTTATGTGGAATCTCTGATTCCTTTTTCTTTCGGGGTACCAGGGATTAAGCTGGGACTGCCCAATCTGATCGTGCTTCTGCTTCTGTATGGAAGGAACGAAGAACAGACTGCAGATGGCGAGAGCGCATCGCGGACAGGGTTTGTGAATTTTTTAACAAAGGGGGAGCAGGAGTCGCTTCTGGTGAACGCTCTGCGGATCGTCCTGTCCGGCTTCCTGTTCAGCAATCTCTATGCGATTTTATATGCGCTGGCGGGGGCAGCGTTCAGTTTCCTTGCCATGATCATCGGCAGACGGTCGAAGCGTTTTTCTGTGGTGGGAGTGAGTGTGCTTGGAGGCGTGTTCCACAATGTGGGGCAGCTTCTTGTGGCGATGGCGGTAGTGGAAACCCTGGCGGTTGCTTACTATGTGCCGTTTTTAATTGTGGCGGGCACGGTAACGGGAGCGTTGCTCGGAGTCGCGGGGATGGAGATTTTGCCTTATCTGCGGCGGCTGATGCAGGAAGAAGAGTGGAATCAATGAGCATATTTGAATCAATTACGGAGGGACAGAAACTATGTACGCATACATAAAGGGAACGCTTGAGGAGACCACAGAGGATTCGGTGGTGGTGGAAGCCGGGGGGATCGGTTATAACATCAAGGTTTCCACTGCCACGGCAGAGCTTCTGCCGGGCGTGGGTAACGAGGTGAAAATATACACCTATACGCTAGTGCGTGAGGATGCTTTTGCGCTTTTCGGCTTTCTGACAAGGGATGATCTGGAAATTTTTAAGAAGCTGATCGCAGTAAACGGGATCGGCCCAAAGGGCGGGCTTGCGATCCTCTCGGTGATGAGCGCGGATGCCCTGCGGTTCGCCGTTATGGCGGGGGACGCGAAGGCTATCGCGAAGGCGCCTGGGATCGGTGCGAAGACGGCGGAGCGGGTGATTCTGGAACTGCGTGATAAGATTTCTCTGGAAGATACGTTAAAGGGACTCGGCGAGCCGACAGGCGCGGCGGGTAATGCTGCCGGATCACAGGGGGGCGACAATCTGATGAAGCGGGAGGCTATAGAGGCGCTGGTAGCGCTTGGGTATGCGGCCTCCGATGCAACGGCTGCGGTGAAGAAAGTGGAGGTTACGGAGGACACCACATCGGAGACGATCCTGAAACTTGCGCTGAAACATATTTTTTAACAGTTCAGCCAGACTGAGTTTGTCGGACAAATCATGCTTGCATCAATTTGGCAGACAAATGATGGTCTGAGGGAACGCCCGTATATGAGCAAAAAAGAGTTGCGAAGCAACGGAGAGTGCCGAAGGCACGGTTTTGCGAATGGGCGTGGGCTGAACACATTGGAGGAATACACAGTGATTTTCGGAAAACACATAAATAAATATTATCTCAAACACGCACCGATTCTGATTGTGGGTATCCTTGCGCTTATTTTTGTGGACTACTTCCAGCTGATCCTGCCGGAGCTTTACCGTATCGTGGTGAACGGTATGAACGGCGGTCTCGTGGAAGTGGGCGGGGAACTTGTGCCCTTTACCATGGACGTGCTGTTAAACGAGGTGTGCCGGCGCGCCATTGTGGTTATTCTTGTCATGGTGGTGGGGCGTTTTCTCTGGCGCGTCAGTTTTTACGGGGCGGCGATCAGGGTGGAGACCGATTTGCGCAACCGCATGTTTGACCATTGCAAAAATCTCTCGCAGGATTACTTTCAGGTGAACAAGGTCGGAAATCTGATGAGTCTGTTTACCAACGATCTGGACACCATACAGGAGTGCTTCGGAGATGGGATACTGATGTTCTGCGACGCGCTGTTTCTGGGGCTGCTCGCCTTCTTTAAAATGTGGAACATGGACAGGAGGCTGACGGGGTTTTCCATAATTCCCATGGTGATTCTGTTTTTGTTTGGTACGGTGATGTTTAAGGCGATGAAAGCGAAATGGGAGGTCAGGCAGGAGGCGTTTTCCAGACTTTCCGATTTTTCTCAGGAAAATTTTTCGGGCATTGCAGTAATCAAGGCTTTTGTGAAGGAGTATCTGGAACTTAGGGAGTTTGAGAAACTGAACCGGGAAAACGAGGATATCAATGTGGCGTATACCCGGATTGCCACGCTGCTCGATTGTCTGACGTTCCTGCTTGTGGAGTCGGTGATCTGTGTGATTCTGGGTTACGGCGGCTATCTGGTTTACTGCGGCAGGTTTGACGCAGGGCAGCTTGTGGAATATATTGTTTATTTTGATTCGATCATCTGGCCGGTTATGGCGGTGTCCATGCTGATTGAGAAGACTTCACGCGGAAAGGCGTCCTTAAACCGTGTCAGTGAGCTCCTGGACGCAGAGGTTACAGTAAACGACAGGGAGAATGTGACGCAGCTGCATGACATGAAGGGGGAGATCGAGTTCAGGCGCCTTACCTTCCGTTATCCCGACGGGGAGACAGATGCGCTTAAGGACGTATCCTTTACCATTCACGCGGGAGAGAGCGTGGGTGTGGTGGGAAGGACCGGCTCCGGGAAGACCATTCTCGTGGATCTGATCCTGCGCGCCTACAATGTGCCGGACGGCATGCTCTTTATCGACGGGCACGACGTGAACACGGTTTCCATCCGCTCCGTGCGGGAGGGGTGTTCCTATGTGCCGCAGGACAATTTTCTCTTTTCCGATACTATTGAAAACAATATTTCCTTCGCGGTGGACGAAGTTTGCGATGCGCTGGTGGAGCGGGCCGCGAGGCTGTCTGACGTGCATGATGATATCATGGATTTTACTGCCGGATACCGAACGGTGCTGGGCGAGCGGGGCGTGACGGTTTCCGGCGGGCAGAAACAGCGGATTTCCATTGCCCGCGCGCTGATCAAGGAGTCGGCGGTTCTGATTCTGGACGATTCGGTTTCGGCGGTGGACATGAAGACCGAGAAAATCATTTTAAAAAACCTTCTGGAGAACAGAAGGGGCAGGACAACGATACTGATTGCCCACAGAATCTCCACGGTGGAGCACATGGATAAAATTATATTCATAGACGAAGGGTGTGTCCGCGCGGTGGGCAGCCATGAAACCCTCTATGAGACATGTGCGGATTACAGGCGCATGGTTGATCTGCAGCGAATGGAGGAGGAAGAAGGGGGTGAGGCAGATGTATGAGTATTATCCGCTGATCGTGGTGGGAGCGATAGTCGGGCTGTTTTCCCTCGTCCTTCTGATCGCCTATCTGACGGTGAAAGATAAGAAGCAGACGATGGGGTTTGAACGTCAGATCGGAGACCGGGAGATTATGGGGCGTCTCCTGCATTATGCGAAGCCGTATCTGACGCGGTTTCTTCTGGTGGGCGCCGTGATGCTTTTTACCATCGCCTATGATGTGGTTTCCCCTTTCATTATCGGGCGGATTGAGGAGACGGTCGCGGGAGATTTTGAGATGCCGCATATTTACAGGGCACTAGTGGTCTATGTGAGTATTCTGATCGTCTCCATGGTGTGCGCATACATACAGGCGGTGGTGCTGCAAAAGACGGGGCAGCGGATTATTTCCGTTATGAGGGAAGACCTGTTTGTGAAGATAGAGAGCCTTTCTCATGAGCAGTTAAACGCGATACCCGTCGGCAAGCTTGTGACCCGCGTGACCAACGACACCAACGCGATTTCCATGATGTTTACCAATCTGCTGGTCAATTTCGTGAAAAATATATTCGTGATTATCGGCGTGTTTGCGGCGATGCTCGTGCTGAGCTATGAGCTGACGCTGATGATCCTCTGCTTTGTGCCTTTTATTGTGCTGTTTACGGTGATTTTCCGCAAGTTTTCCAGACGCGCTTACCGAAAAGTGAAGGACTGTACCACGGATATCAACACCTATCTGTCCGAGAATCTTTCCGGCATCAAGATCACCCAGATTTTTAACAGGGAGGAGGTGAAGATGCAGGAATTCCGGGAAAAGAGCAACGCGCTGGGGAGGGCGAAGCAGGAGCAGATACTGGTGTTCGGTATTTTCCGTCCGCTGGTATACATGCTTTATGTCAGCTCCATTCTCTGCCTTTTGTATCTGGGCGGCAGAGAGTATCTGGAACATCAGGTGTTTATGGGGCAGGTGATCACAAGCGGCATGCTGGTGTCCTTTTATATGTACATTTCCAAGTTTTACAATCCGATCCAGAATCTGGCGGAGCAGTTTAACTGGCTGCAGTCGGCGTTTGCTTCAGCCGAGAAGGTTTTTGCGGTTCTGGATATGGAACCTGCCATACAGGATGCGCCGGACGCGGTGGAGCTGGGGACGGTGAGGGGTGAGATCGAGTTTCGGGATGTCTGGTTCTCCTATGTGGAGGGAGAGTGGGTGTTAAAGGGCGTTTCCTTCCATGTGATGCCGAAGGAGACCGTTGCCTTCGTCGGTTCCACAGGATCGGGCAAGACGACGATTCTGTCACTTCTTTGCAGGAATTACGAGTTCCAGAAAGGGGAAATCCTGATCGACGGGATTGATATCCGCAAGATTAAAATTTCCTCCCTGCGAAGGCATTTCGGGCAGATGCTGCAGGATGTGTTCCTGTTTTCGGGGACGATCCGCAGTAATATCGCGCTGCGGGCGGAACATATTTCCGACGAGGAGATCCGGGAGGCATGCCGCTATGTGAACGCGGACCATTTCATTGATAAGCTGGAAAAGGGGCTGGATGAGGAAGTGCGGGAGAGGGGAAACAATTTTTCCGCGGGACAGCGGCAGCTTCTGTCCTTTGCCAGGACCATTGTGCATAAACCGGCGGTGATGATTCTGGACGAGGCGACGGCGAATATTGATACCGAAACAGAGCTTTTGATCCAAGATTCACTGGAAAAGATGCAGAATATCGGAACGATGCTGATGGTGGCCCACCGATTGTCCACGATTCAGAATGCGGACAGGATCATTGTGCTTTCCCACGGAAAGATTGTGGAACAGGGGACGCACCAGGAACTTCTTAAGCTGCATGGGAAATATGACAGGCTTTACCGTCTGCAGTACAGGCGGGAGGAAATGGCGCGGGAGAAAAACGGTATGGACTGACAAATAAAAACGCCTGTTCATGGAGAGAACAGACGCTGTATGCTGCGAGCAGACGAGCTTTTCATCAATTCGGCCCGGGATCGGCTGTTTCCTCCTCGGTATCCTCCTGCGCATATTGCTCCAACAGGCGCATGCCTGCGGTTTCCGTTACAGGGAGAGAGAAGACCACGGATTTTGCCTTGGTGGTAAGTCCGGCCTCCTCCATAACAGCACGCATGATGGCGTTTTTCTGCTCCTTTTTTACAACGATGAAGATGAGTTCCTTCTCGGAGGCGAGCGTGACGCCTAAGAATTTGTCGGCACTTTCCATGCCGGTGCCCTTGGCGTGGATGACTGTGCCGCCGCCGGCCTGCATTTTTCTGGCGGCGTCCATAATCATTTCGGTGTAACCCTGATTGGCGATGATGATTAAGAGTTCGTATTTTGTATCCTTCAAAACTGTTTCCTCCCCATGTTCAAAGGTTTCTTCCCCCGTCAGAAAGCGGAGCTGTCTGAGGCCGCCGATGCTGGCTAACGGAATGATGAATGCAACGCCGGTGCCGGGAATGTCGATGCGCATTTCCCGCTCTAAGCCGGTCTTTAATTTTTTCCAGGTCTTGCGGGTGACAATGGAAAAGATTACGGCCTTTTCCGTGCCGTCCAGACCGAAATAGTCCATCAGCTCATTGGTGGCGGTGCCGTTTCCAAGCGTGATGAAATTGACCGGGACATGGTATCTGTCGTAAAATGCCGCAAATTCTTTCGTGCGGTCCCTGGTGATGATGGCTGTCATCATATATAGTTCACTCATGGATATCCTCCGTTTATTTTTGCGAGCAATGAGCCAGACGCCGTACCTGCACCCAATCAAAGGCTGGGCTGAGCATCCTGGCGAATGCCGCGAGGGCAAATACTCCGCAGCAAGCAGGGAAGTCCCTGCCCGATCAGAGCTTGACTAGAGTTCGATAATAACATCTTCCGTATCGGCGGCGGCTGTCGGAACCAGACCTGCCAGCTGCCCGGCAAGACGGCGTTTCTTCCTTCCTGTGGCTTTCTGACGCTGGGAGAGAAGACCGAGAAGCTGTATGGTGATAAGCGGCGTCATGGCAACCATCGCCACAATGCCGAAAGCGTCCATCACGATACTGCCGCCGACAGCACCGCAGGCGCCCTGCGCCAGAGGAAGCAGAAAGGCCGCAGTCATGGGGCCGGAGGCCACGCCGCCGGAGTCGAAGGCGATGGCCGTGTAAATTTTCGGCACGAAGAAGGAAATGCCGAGAGCGAAAGCGTAACCGGGAATCAGAAACCACATGATGGAGATGCCTGTCAGTACGCGCAGCATGGCGATGCCGAGAGATATGGCGACACCTACGGAGAGACAGGTTCCCATAGAGCCTGCGGAAATAGCGCCATCGGTAATTTCCTCCACCTGTTTGTTCAATACATAGACAGCAGGTTCCGCTTTTACGATAAAGAAGCCCATAATCATGGCGATGGGAATGAGAAACCACGGATTGGAGGAGGAGCCTAATATCTGTCCGAGATAGTTTCCGGCGGGCATAAAGCCAACGTTTACGCCGGTCATAAACAGAACCAGGCCAATATAGGTGTAGGCCAGGCCGATCACCATTTTGGAGAGGGTACGTCTGGAGAGTTTCAGTACTGCGAGCTGAAACAGTCCGAAAAAGAGTACAATCGGAAAAAGGGAGACTGCGATCTCCGCTATGTAAGTGGGAAACCCTCGATGGAACAGCGTCCACAGTTCTACAGAAGTTTCCACGGAGGGAATAACCGGCGGCACATAACTGCTCTCGCCGGGATGATAGATCATGCCGAGGATCAGCACCGATACGATGGGACCGATGGAACACAGGGCCACAAGACCGAAGCTGTCGTCTGCGGCATGGCGGTCATTACGGATGGCGGCAACGCCCACACCAAGCGCCATGATAAAGGGAACTGTCATTGGGCCTGTGGTCACACCGCCGGAATCGAAGGCTACGCTTAAAAAATCATCCGGCACAAAAAGCGCCAGCACAAAGACCAGCATATAAAAGAAGATGAGCAGGGGCGGCAGGGGAATGCGAAACAGCATACGAAGCAGGGCAATCACGAGAAAGAGCGCAACGCCTCCGGCCACCGCACCGATCAGGATGCCGTTCGGGATGGAGGGTACCTGTCCGGCAAGCACCTGAAGGTCAGGCTCGGATACGGTAATGATAAAGCCGAGAAGAAATGAGAGGGAAACAATGACGCTGAGTTTTTTACTTTTGGTCATGCAGGTGCCGACCTTTTCCCCCATAGGAGACATGGAGAGCTCCGCCCCCAGCGTAAAGAACATCATGCCCAGAATCAGCAGCACGGCGCCGATCAGAAAGCACAGGAGAATGCTTGGAGAGATGGGAGCCACAGAAAAGCACAAAAGAAGCACAATGACAATGATCGGAAGAACTGCAACCAATGCCTCGCGCAGTTTCTCCATGAGTTTACCGCGTAAAATAATTTTTGCCTGCAAAAAATTCACCTCATTTATGACACGTTATTTTTAAATTGGCGGACGGCTCTTATAGGAATCTGTCCACGGTATTATCTTATAATGAATCGGGACACTTGGCAAGGGTGAAAAAATGGAGTATCTTGCGAAGCGGGAGGGAAAATGCTATGATTGGGAACATAGAAAGAAGATGGAAAAACAGGCCGGAAGCCCTTGCTTTGACATGGAGGTAATTATGCCAAACAGAACGATTGAGACAAATCTGATAGAGGAAGATATAAAAATAGAAGGTTCCCTGCGCCCGCAGAGTCTAATTGACTATATTGGTCAAGAAAAAGTAAAGGACAACCTCAAGGTTTACATTGAGGCGGCGAAGCAGAGGGGGGACGCTCTGGATCATGTACTGTTTTATGGGCCGCCCGGGCTTGGAAAAACTACCCTTGCAGGCATTATTGCCAATGAGATGGGCGTGCACATGAAGGTGACCAGCGGTCCGGCCATTGAGAAGCCGGGGGAAATGGCGGCGATCCTCAACAATTTACAGGAGGGGGATCTGCTCTTTGTGGATGAGATCCACAGGCTGAACCGTCAGGTGGAGGAAGTGCTGTATCCCGCAATGGAAGATTATGCCATTGACATTATGATCGGGAAAGGCCCGACAGCCCGTTCGATCCGTCTGGATCTGCCTCAATTTACGCTGGTGGGAGCTACCACAAGGGCGGGGCTTTTGACCGCGCCGCTCAGAGACAGATTCGGCATGATTCACAGACTGGAATTTTACACCGTAAAGGAACTTACGGTTATCATCAGACAGTCGGCGAAAAAGCTGGGGGTGGAGATTGACGAGAAGGGCGCGGTGGAACTGGCCAGAAGAAGCAGGGGAACGCCGCGTCTTGCCAACCGCATCTTGAAACGGGTGCGGGATTTCGCCCAGGTAAAGTATGACGGTACAATCACGGAAGAGGTTGCGAAGGTGGCGCTTGACCTGATGGATGTGGACAAAATGGGACTGGATCATGTGGACAGGAACATACTGATGACTATGATGGAAAAGTTCAAGGGCGGCCCCGTGGGGCTTGATACGCTGGCGGCGGCCATCGGGGAGGATGCCGGGACGATCGAGGATGTGTACGAGCCTTATCTGATTCAGAACGGGTTTCTGAACCGCACGCCAAGGGGAAGAGTGGTCACGGACCTTGCCTACCGGCATTTTGGATTGGAGATTCCCATATGAAAAGGCGATTTTCTGGGATTCTGAAGCTTTACAATCCGTTTGCCCCTGCGCTTGCCTATGATAGGGACGCAGAGTGCAGACCTTATATGCTGTTTATGGGGAAATAGCAGACTTGCCATACAGGACGCGTTCTGACAAAATGTTACAGAAATGTTACGAGTTTGAGAAAGTAGGGCTTGAAATTCCGCCTTAAGACAGCTATAATGGGAATGATATTGTAGGTAAAGCGATGGAGGGGCGCTCCTATGTCAACAAAAACAGATACAGAAGTGATCATTGCCGGCAAGGTTTTCACGCTGAGCGGTTATGAGAGTGAGGAGTACCTACAGAAGGTGGCGTCCTACATAAATAATAAAATAGCGGAGTATAACAAGATTGACAGTTTCAGACGGCAGCCGATGGATACCCAGAATGTGCTGCTGCAGCTCAACATAGCGGATGATTATTTTAAGGCGAAGAAACAGATCAATATTCTGGAGGAAGATCTGAAGAGTAAGAATGATGAGGTTTATGCACTGAAGCATGATCTGATTGCGGCGCAGATGAAATTGGAAAATACGGAGAAAAGCGTTAAGAGTCTCCAGCGTGAGGCGAACGAGAATGCGAAACAGATCGTCCGCATGGAGACGGAACTCAAGGAACGCAAAGGGAAATAACAGAACAGGCACAGAAAAGTATGGAGCAGATCCCAGGGTCTGCTCCTTTTGTAAGAAGCGGGGCGATGATATGGAAGAACGTGTGGAGCTTCTTGCTCCTGCGGGAAACTATGAGGCATTTATGGGCGCGGTAAACGCCGGGGCTGATGCGGTATATTTGGGCGGACCACAGTTTGGCGCCCGGGCTTACGCGGATAATTTCACGACAGAGGAGATTGTCCGTGCGCTTCACGTCGCCCATTTTTATGGGAAAAAGATATATCTGACGGTAAACACGCTTTTGAAGGAGCGTGAGATGGCATCCCTGGGTGCGTATCTGTCGCCCTTCTACGAGGCGGGGCTGGACGGTGTGATCGTGCAGGATTTCGGTGTTTTCTATTATATCAGGGAATATTTTCCGGGACTGCCCCTGCATGTGAGCACCCAGATGACCGTGACGGGGGTGGGAGGCGCATCGCTTTTAAGGAACCAGGGGGCGGCCCGCATCGTTCCGGCCAGAGAGCTTTCCCTGGAAGAAGTGAGAAAAATCCGGGAGGAAGCGGACGTGGAAGTGGAATGTTTTATCCACGGCGCCATGTGCTATTCCTATTCGGGACAGTGCCTGTTCAGCAGCATTTTGGGCGGCAGGAGCGGAAACCGGGGACGGTGCGCCCAGCCATGCCGGCTGCCCTATGAGATTTACGACGGAAAAAGGAGGCTTTCCGGGAGCGGCTATCCTTTAAGCCTGAAAGATATGTGCACGTTGGAATATCTGCCTGCGCTCTTGGAGGCGGGAATCGATTCCTTTAAGATCGAAGGGCGGATGAAGCGGCCTGAGTACGCAGCGGGCGTGACGGCGGTATACCGCAAGTATATCGATCTCTATTACAGGGAGGGTGCGGCCGGTTACCGGGTGGAGCGGGAAGACATGGACAGGCTCCGCCGGCTCTATATCCGCAGCGAAATTCAGACAGGCTACTATGAGCGGCATAACGGAAAAGAGATGATTACGCTGGAAAAGCCCGGTTATGAGGGGGGCGACGAGACACTGCTTTCGGAAATACGGGAAACGTATATCAGAGAGCCGGAGAAAATGCCGGTGCGTCTGCAGGCATCGGTGAAAGTGGGGGAACCCCTGCGCCTGCACGTTGGAGCGGTGGCAGGCCTACATGATGATGCAGGAAAAAGTCCGGCAAAGGCAGCGCGTCTTGCGGTTGAGGTGACAGGCGAGACTGTCCAGCACGCGAAAAATGCGCCTCTTTCCGAGGAGGAAATCAGAAAGCGTCTCTGTAAGACCGGGGACAGTTTGCTGACGGTGGAACACTGTGAGATTTCCCTGGAGGGAGCGTGCTTTGTTCCCGTCCGGGCATTAAATGAACTGCGGCGGTCGGCAGTGGCAGCCTTTGAAGCGTTGACGGCAGAGAGCTGCGGGACAGCCTTTGAGAAAGAGTCTGATGGGGAGAAAGAAAACGACCGACCAAGTCAGTCTATCAAGGGTGGCGTACATCTGTGGGCTGCGGCAGAACGGGAAGGGGAAAAAAGGCCGGCTTTGAAAAAGGCAGAGCAGGCGCAGGCGATCCATGTGACAGTGAGCACTTTCGATCAGCTTCAGGCAATTCTCAAATGGGGCGGCTGCAGGCGGATTTACATAGAGAGCGATCTGTTTTCGGATGCCTGTGAGGAGATCACACGGCTTTTGGGAGAATCCGGGCAGCGGCCGGATGAGGGGGAAATGCCGGATATATATGTGGCGCTTCCCTATATTCTGCGGGAGAGGGACAAGGCTTATCTGCGTCGGCTTTTGGAGGCGCTGGAACGGGCGGGCGCTTTTGTGAAAGGGTTTTTGATCCGCAGTCTGGAAGGACTGTCCTGGGCAGAGAAGTTTTCAGAAGATCGGGAGAATGGCACGACGGCTTACAGGATGGTGCCGGATGCGGGACTCTACTGCCTGAATGCGGAGGCGCTGCGGTTTTTTGCGGATTTTTCGACGGAGATTACATTGCCTTATGAGGGGAATGCGGGGGAGGCGGCCCATCTTGTGCGGGCAGCCAGAGAGCGGGGCATGCGCACAAGTCTGATCGCTTACAGCCGGATTCCCATGATGATTACGGCCAACTGTCTGTATAAGACGGCGGAGGGGTGCCGCGCGGAAGCGGGAGGAAAGGGACGGCTTTTGCTGAAAGACCGTATGGGCCGGTCATTTCCTGTGGAGATAAATTGCGATCACTGCTATAATATCATATATAACTGCGTGCCCTATTCCCTGCACGGAGCGAAAAAGGAGCGGGAGAGAATCGCTGCGGATGCTCTGCGCTATGATTTTACGACAGAGGAAGGGGCGCAGTGCGTCAAGATTTTGGAGGGAGAGTTACCCTTTTCCGAGCACACCACAGGACATTGTAAGAGAGGCGTTGAATAATGTAGGAAGCGCGAAATATCTTACATGGGAGAATGCGTGAAAAGCAGGATTCTCTGTGCTGCATGGAATCGGGATGGTTAGTATGGAACTGTATATCACAGAACTTTCGAAATATTTTATAACACTGTTTATTGCCTGTTATACGCTGGAATGTTTTCTGGTGTTTCGGTTTCAGGAGGAGGAGCGGCGAAAAGCCGGGTATTTCCGCCAGAACATCTGGATGTTTCTGGTGCATTTTTCGTGCTTTCTTGTGATCTGTTTTGAGACGGGAAAGATTGAGTACCTTCTTTTTTATGTATTACAGCAGATCCTGCTGTTTTCTACGGTCATGCTGTTCCGCATGATTTATCCGAAGGGTAATCTTCTGATTATCAACAATATGTGTATGCTTTTAAGCATCGGGTTTGTCATTCTTACACGACTTTCCTATGAGCGGGCAATCAAGCAGTTTTTTATCGTGACGGCGTCCATTATCATCGGTATGGCGGTTCCCTTCTTCATAAGAAACCTGAAGTTTTTAAAGAGTCTGACATGGGTGTATGCCGGCGTTGGCATCGCGGCCCTGGGAGTGGTGCTGATTCTTGGATCGGTCACTTACGGTTCCAAAATATCCTATTCTGTGGCAGGAATCACGTTCCAGCCGTCGGAGTTTGTAAAGATCCTCTTTGTCTTTTTCGTGGCAAGTGCGTTCAGTGAGTCATGGGATTTCCTGCGGGTCGCGGTGACGGCCGTGCTGGCGGGTGCCCATGTGCTGATTCTTGTGGCTTCCAAGGATCTGGGGAGCGCGCTGATTTTCTTTGTTGTCTATGTACTGATGGCGTTTATCGCCACGGGCAGATGGATCTATCTGTTTCTGGGCATTTCCGGAGGCGCAGGCGCGGCTGTCATCGCCTATCGGCTGTTTTCCCATGTGCAGGTGCGGGTGCAGGCATGGAGGGATCCCTTTAGCTGCATAGACGATGCAGGGTTCCAGATAACCCAGTCCCTGTTTGGCATCAGCAGCGGCGGATGGTTCGGCCTGGGGCTTTTCAGGGGAAATCCCACATCGATCCCGCTTGTTGAGGCAGACTTTGTATTTTCGGCGGTGGCGGAAGAACTAGGCATTCTCTTTTCCATGTGCCTGATTCTGATCTGCATCAGCAGCTTTATCATGTGCATGAATATTGCCTTAAAACTGCAGGATCGGTTTTACAGGCTGATTGCGTTCGGCCTGGGTGTGACTTATATTTTTCAGGTATTTCTGACGGTTGGAGGGGGAACCAAGTTTATTCCCATGACAGGCGTGACGCTGCCCTTTATCAGTTACGGCGGCAGTTCGGTGTTGACTACACTGGTCATGTTCTTTATCATAGAAGGACTCTATATTATCAGACGGGACGAAGGAGACAGACGTGCCAAAAACAGAAAACGGAAAAACAGAAAAAAGAGAGATCGCAGAGCGGGAGCAGAATCGCAGGACGGGGAAGACGAGGAAGAAGCGTAACCGGCAGATTATGACGGTTACCTGGTTCTTTGTGGGCCTGTTTTTTGCGATGATGGGTTATACCTGCCACTATGCGGTTACCCACAGACAGACGCTGATGAATAACAGCTACAACACAAGACAGGAGATCCTGGTTGCCCAGAACAGCAGGGGGACGATCTATGCAGCGGGTGGCCAGATTCTGGCGGAGACGGCGGTTGACGCCGAAGGAGAGGAAGTCCGGGTGTACCCTTACGCCAACATGTTCTCCCATGCGGTGGGCTATGCCTCCAACGGCAAGTACGGCATAGAGGCGCAGGCAAATTATTATCTGATCAATTCCAACACCAGGCTCTCGGAGAAGGTGGCTAACGACGTGGCAGGGAAAAAGTATCCGGGAGACAGCGTGATTACCACACTGGACGTGGATTTACAGCAGATCGCATACGATTCCCTCGGCATTTACAGCGGAGCGGTGATTGTGTCAGAGCCTTCCACGGGGCGGATTCTGGCTATGGTGTCGAAGCCGGATTTTGATCCGAACGAAATTGATGCTATCTGGGACGGGCTGATTGCCGACAAGGAGAGCAGTGTCCTGTTAAACCGGGTGACGCAGGGACTTTATCCGCCAGGATCTACTTTTAAGATTGTGACTGCGTTGGAATATATCCGAGAAAATATGGATACTTACAGTCAGTTCAGATACCAGTGCAATGGCAGATTTACCCACGGGGAGGAGCGCATCAACTGCTACCACGGTACATCCCACGGGAGCGAAGACTTCAACAAGGCATTTGCAAAATCCTGTAATAGTGCCTTTGCAAACATCGGGCTTTCTCTGGATCGGGAAAAGTTCGGCGATACGCTCAATGACCTGCTGTTTAACAGAGAGCTGAAGGTGGATTTTTCCTATAATCAGAGTAAACTTCTCATAGACACGGACACTTCGGATGCAGATGTGATGCAGGCGGCTATCGGACAGGGAACCACCCAGATGACGCCTCTGCAGTTAAACATGATCACTTGTGCCATCGCCAACGGCGGTATGCTGATGAAACCTTATCTGCTGGAACAGGTGGAAACCAGCGAAAAAGCGGTGGTCAGGCAGTTTTCCCCGAGCTCATACAGGCGGCTTATGAGTGAGGAGGAAGCGCAGATTATGACAGGACTGATGGAGGAAGTGGTCAAGAGCGGCACGGGCACAAAATTATCGGGACTCTCCTATACTGCGGCCGGAAAAACCGGGTCTGCGGAATACAATAAAGTGAAGACCGATTCCCATGCGTGGTTTACGGGTTTTGCCCCGGCGGAAGAGCCGCAGGTGTGCGTGACGATTATCATAGAGGGGGCCGGCAGCGGCGGAGATTATGCCGTGCCCATCGCGAAGCGCATTCTGGACGCTTATTTTGCACAGTGAGGGGAACGTGTGCGGTGTGGAGAGGAAATCTGATCGGTATGCATAGATAAACCGGGCGCCGAAACGCCCGGTCATGGACTTGTTTTTAAAATATGGCTGTTATTTTCAGCTCCGGGTTGGAGGACAGGTCGATGAAACTTCCGTTCTTGCGCTTTAGGAGCGGCCTTGCCAGATTGTCCTTATTGATGGTCGTAACCACCGCTTCCTCGTCGTTGTTTAGGCGCACCATAAAGCCGAGCTGTGTGGCAGCTATGTGGTAGAGAATGGGCTGCAAAATGGCTTTTTCGTATTTCTCATAGCCTTCCCGCTCGAAGTTTTCAATGACCTGGAAAGGATTGAGCGGCTGTCTGTAGGTGCGGGCGGAGGTCATGGCCTCATAGGCGTCTATGACAGCTATGTATTTGGCGAAGACATTGATTTTGCCTCCCCGCAGCTTTGAGGGATAGCCGGAACCGTCGCACCGTTCATGGTGCTGGAGCGTGGCTTTGATGATGGGTTCGCCGATTTCCGGCTGGTCTTTCAGGAGATCGAAACCGAGCATGGTGTGGGTTTTCAGTTTGGTGTACTCCAGATCCGTCAGTTTTTCTGACTTCCAGAGAAGATCCTGCGGGAGCTTCAGTTTTCCGATATCGTAGAAGAAGCCGCACTGGACTAAGAGCATCATGTCCTCCTGCGACAATTTCCACCATGTGCCGAACACGCCGGCAAGCAGCGCGGAGTTGAGACAGTGGGCATGGGTCATGGCATCTTCCCGCGGCAGCATATTGTAAAGAAAATCGAGAAGCGCTTCCCCCGTTTTTGCGCAGGCAGCGATCTTCAGATAGATCTCCTTAAGCTGGCTGGTGCTTTTCCAGACGCCGGTTTCAGAAAAACGGTTCATCAGTTTGGAATAGATGGGCATGCAGTTATTGTAGGTGAGTTGGAAAGTCTGGAATTCTTTGCTCAGGCGTACCTTTTCAAAGTGCGTGGTGGCAAAGTCGATTTCTTCCTTTACGGTGACGCAGATGATGGAGTGGTGTTCCAGCTTTTTGAGCACCTTTCTGTCCACCACGGTGTCTTTCGGAACAATCAGCTCGTTCTGGTAGCTGTAGATATCCTCACCGATTATCATGCCGTCTTCCAGTGTCATGCGGGCAATATCTTTCATAGAAAATACCTCCGTTTCTGCGGGGCTGTGCGCAAAAGCGGGACGCACGTCCCTATATGTAGTGGTGAAACTGTTTGCTTTTTGGAATAATGTACATATTTAGTATAAAACTTCTGCTTGAGAAGTCAATCACTTCTTGCCGCTTTATGGGCCGGACGGCGCAGATCGCATAAATTAAGGTACAAAATTGCGCAAAAAAGACATACGCGGTACGAAACATTTAAGAAAGGCGGATGATATGAGCATTTGCGATACTTGCAGCAACTATCAGTATGATGAAGATTACGAATATTATGTGTGTATGGTGGATCTGGACGAGGACGATATGAGTCATTTTCTGCAGGGCGGGAGTTTTGAATGCTCATTCTATCAGCCGGATGACGAGTACAGGATCGTCAGGAAGCAGATGTGAGGCAGCGCGGGAAATTTCCCTGTTTTATTTAGGGGAAATGTGATAAACTATTTCCGATAGCGATGAAACAGGAAGTTTTTTGAACGCCCCATGCGATAAAAGAGAACGACTGAATAGGGAATCCACATGAAATTTTATAAAAACCTCTATGTTGGGGATACTGTAAAAAAGCCCGGGAAGGCCATAAAGAAATTGAAGCGCCATAAATTACAGCCGGGGCTTTATGTGATTGCCTGTGACGGGGATACGGGACAGCTTGCGATCTATCACAGTCAGCTGCTTTCCCAGCGGTACTATAAGGAAAATCCGCCCGCCTGTATTGTGGGACTGGCAAACGGCAGGGAGGAAGCTTTTGACTTGATTGAACGGATTGCAAAGGAGGCGGTTGCCGCCACCGGGCAGGCGCAGCTTGTGACGTACCTTTCCGGCATGGATCCGGAAAATTTTCAGAACGTCCATGCAGCCAATACGCAGCCCCGGCTGGAATCGCAGCCTTTCACCGTAAAATAGGAGTCCGTGGATGCGGACGGTCTGAAACAGGATACTTGGAGACGAAATGCTACATATACTGCTGTTAGTTTTAAAAATTATAGGGATTGTGCTTCTGGGCATTCTGGGTATGCTGATTCTTGGAACTGCCTGCGCTCTCTTTGTGCCCGTCCGCTACCAGATTGAGGCGGTGAGGAAAGAGGGGAAGGGAGAGCCGCCGGTCGCCATTACAGTGAAGATTACCTGGCTTTTGCATTTCATGAATGTGCTGGTACGTTTTTCGGGGAGCCTGTCCGTGCGTGCACGTCTTATGGTGTTTACGGTTTTCCGGCTGCCAAAGAGAGAGAAGCGGTGCGGTGCGGGCCAAGACGATGCGGAAAACAGGAAGACAAGGAAGAGACAGAAGAAAGAGAAACAGCCAAAGAGTCGTGAACCGGGGGAGCAGGGCAGAGAAAACCGAAAGACAGAAGGGACAAAAACAGAAGAAACAAGGGCAGAAAGAAGAAAGACAGAAGAAACAGGAGCAGAAGAAGCAAAGGCAGATAAAGAAACCATACCCGGTGACGCGGTGCGCGGTGAAACAGAGGATGCGCAGGCGGCGGATGGCGAAAAATCAGCAGATTTAGATAAAAAGCCCACATGGATGGATAAGCTGCGTGCGATTCCCGAGATTATCCGCAGTATTTTCGCTAAAATTAAGGGTTTCTTTGAAAATATACAGTACACAATACAAAATATCTGTGATAAAATAAGGTCTGTATCGGATACTATAGAGTATTACAGGGAAGTGATAGCGGGGGAGACCTTTCAGCGTTCCTTTGCCCTGTGTAAGGGAGAACTTCTGACGATTGCCAGGAGCCTGAAACCAAAGAGATTTGAGGCAGCCCTCGTTGTCGGTACGGATGATCCCGCATTGACAGGGGAAATTCTGGCAGTATGTGGCATGTTGTATCCGATTCTCGGCCCGAAAGTGAATGTGGCGGGTGATTTTGAGAAGAAGCGTCTCGAGGGGCGGGTGTTTGTTAAGGGAAAGCTTCGGCTTTTCACTTTTATCCGGGCAGCGGTTCGGATTTATTTTAACAAGGAAATCAGAAAACTGTACGGGCTATTGAAAAAGGAGGCAGTATAAATGGTTGAGAATAATTTTGGCGGTGTGATTGAGTCTCTGATGAAAGGCATGAATGCCGTGATCGGAACGAAGACGGTGGTGGGCGATGCCACACAGGTCGGAGATACCATCATCCTGCCTTTGGTGGATGTGAGCTTCGGCGTGGGCGCGGGCGCCGGCACTGGCACCGACGGTAAGAAGAGCAGCGGGGCCGGCGGCTTTTCGGCAAAGATGACGCCCAGCGCAGTGCTTGTGATTAAGAACGGTACCACCAAGCTTGTCAATATCAAGAATCAGGATACGGTCACCAAGGTGCTCGACATGATTCCCGATATCGTGGAGAAATTTACATCTCCCAAGGAAGAGATGCTGGCCGATGACACGGCTGTCGATATTGCATTCCCGGAGGAAAACAAATAGCACCTTTCGGGAACAAATGCATATAGTATCATAAGAGCATAAACAGGGGTAGCCCATGAAAAAAATGATTGGATTTGTGGCGCTTTGTGTCGCGGCAGGCATGATTATCATGCTTTTTCTGGTGAATCGTTTTCTGGGGCTTTTACTGATTGTGCTGCTTTTGCTGATCGGGTACAGCTTTTTTTGTTGTTAGTCAAAGGATATGAGGATTACGATGGAGAATTTGGAAGAAATACTTCGGGATGAAGGAACGACCGAGGACGCCCTGCAGGAGTTGAAGTTCTGGCTTTTTAAGGAGAATATCAGAATTATGACCGCCTCTGCCGAGCTGGAGGAGCAGCGGGAGAAATTTGCGCAGGAGAAGGAGCGTTTTAAAGAAGAAATGAAGAATCTGAACCGCAGGATGACAGCAAAGCAGGAGCGGATCCGAAAGGACAACCAGCTTGTGGACGAGCGGCTGGAGATCATAAAGGACGGGTTTCAGAAGCTGGATCTGGACCGCAGGAGGCTTGACAAAGAGTGGGCAAGGCTTGCGGCGGAGAAGGAACTGCTGGAGGAGCGCGGACTTTATGACGTGTACCCGGAGATCAGCGTCTTTTTCAGCGGCGTGAAAAATTCGTTGACGCTCAAGAAGCGGTATAAGGATCTGACGAAGATTTACCATCCCGACAATCTGGCCGGTGACACGGAGATCATTCAGAGAATTAACAGGGAATACGAGAGGCTGAAAAGAGAGTATGAGACATTTAAGCAGGCGTAAGATTCCGCCTGCTTTTGCTTAGTGATAATTTGGGAAACGTGTATTTTGCGGCATACAAAAAAGGGCCGGATATCTGCCGGCTCTTTCTTAAATACCCTATGTTTTACAAAAATGGAATTATGCGCGTTCCACAGCGCCGGATCTCAGGCAGCGTGTGCAGACATGAAGCTTCTTGCTCGCGCCATTCACCTTGCATTTCACATTCTGAATGTTGGAATTCCAGATTCTGTTTGATCTTCTATGAGAATGGCTGACGTTCTTTCCGAAATGAGCGCCTTTACCACAAATATCACATTTAGCCATCTTCGCACCTCCTAACAAATGTAGTGTTATTTTTTATCATAGCGAGACCGCAAAGCGGATCCCGCAATCGAGCTTACTCGATTTTTGCAACATTTGTATAATAGCAGAAAGTGGAAGAGAATGCAAGTATAATTTGCAGAATTTTTTTCAGTTTCTTTTTTTCAGATATCGGGTTATAATATAACTACTGCAAAAGAAATGAGAGTATATATAATTTCAGGAGGTAGTCTATGAAAGTCTCTTCAATGGATACCCATATGGGAAATATCTCTATCGATCAGGAAGTGATCGCGCAGTTTGCGGGAAACGCAGCGATGGAGTGTTTCGGTGTGGTCGGTATGGCGAGCATGAGCGTCAGGGACGGGCTGGTCAGGCTTTTGAAAAAAGACAGCATGACGCGCGGCATACAGGTTTTTTTAAACAATAATAAACTCACCATCAATTTTCATATCATTGTGTCTTACGGCGTAAGCATTCTGGCGGTGTCGGATAACCTGATCGACAGTGTAAAATATAAAGTAGAAGAGTTTGCCGGAATTGAAGTGGAAAAGATCAATATTTTTGTAGAAGGTGTGAGAGTGATTGACTAGAGGGAGGATCAAATAGGTGGATTCATATACGATAGATGCCGGCCTGATGGCCAGAATGTTCCTGGCCGGAGCGAAAAATCTTGAGAGCAAGAAGGACTGGATCAATGAGTTAAATGTATTTCCCGTGCCGGACGGCGATACGGGTACCAACATGACGATGACGATCATGGCGGCAGCCAGAGAGGTGTCGGCTCTCTATGATGTGGGAGATATCGACATGGCTTCCCTGTGTAAGGCGATTTCCTCCGGGTCGCTTCGAGGGGCCAGGGGAAATTCCGGCGTCATTTTATCCCAGCTTTTCAGAGGATTCACGAAGGGCGTGAAGGAATGCCGGGAAATTACGGTTCCCGTGCTTGCCACAGCCTTCGAGAAAGCGGTGGAGACAGCATACAAGGCGGTTATGAAGCCAAAGGAGGGCACCATTCTCACTGTGGCCAAGGGAGGCGCGGTCAAGGCGAGAGAACTTGCGGATGCAGGGGTTACGGATCTGTCCGAGTTTTTTAGACAGGTGATCGCCCATGCGGACGAGGTACTATTGCAGACTCCGGAGATGCTGCCCGTATTGAAGCAGGCGGGTGTGGTTGACTCTGGCGGTCAAGGATTGATGCAGGTGCTGAAAGGCGCCTATGACGCTTATCTCGGTAAAGAGATTGATCTGACTGTGGATAAGGGAGATGCAGCGGTTTCCGGCAAAGCAACGGGGGCGGCAGGTTACGGGGCGCAGGCAAGTGCGGAAATCAAATTCGGTTACTGCACCGAGTTTATCATCATGTTAAACAAGGTGTTTAATATCAAGACGGAGATGGATTTTAAGGCTTATCTGGAGTCTATCGGAGATTCCATCGTGGTGGTTGCGGACGAGGACGTGGTAAAGGTGCACGTACATACCAACGATCCCGGACTGGCGATCCAGAAGGCGTTAAAGTACGGTGCACTCTCCAACATGAAAATTGACAATATGCGTCTGGAACATCAGGAAAAGCTCTTCCGGATGTCCAAGCAGGAGGAAAAACCTGTGGAGGAGGAAGACGATCTGCCGGGGCCGAAGAAGGATGTGGGCTTTATCGCCGTCTCAGTAGGAAGTGGTATTGCGGAGATTTTTAAAGGACTGGGTGTTGATTATATCATTGAGGGCGGACAGACCATGAATCCGAGCACGGAAGATATGTTAAACGCAATCGACAAGGTGAATGCGGACACCATTTTTATCCTGCCGAACAACAAAAATATCATTCTGGCGGCCAACCAGGCGCAGTCCCTTGTGAAGGACAAGAAAATTGTGGTGATTCCCACAAAAACCGTTCCCCAGGGCATCACGGCGGTGATCAACTATGTGCCGGGCTTATCGGCTGAGGAGAACGAGGAGACGATGGTCTCGGAGATGAAGGCGGTGGCCACGGGACAGGTTACCTACGCGGTGCGTGATACGAACATTGACGGGCAGGAGATCAGACAGGGCGACTTCATGGGGCTTGGTGATCATGGCATTCTCTCTGTGGGAACGGCGATTTCCTCCGTGGCGATCCGTATGGTGGAAGCCATGATGACGGAGGAGAAGGAGCTGATCAGCATTTACTACGGCGAGGAAATAGTGGAGGAGGACGCTGAGAAACTGCGAAGCCAGATCGGGGAGAAATACCCGGACTGTGATATTGAACTGCAGTACGGCGGACAGCCGATCTACTATTACATTATTTCGGCGGAATAAGCAGAGTATTATGGATATAAGAACCTTGAAGGGCGTCGGTGAAAAAACCGCCGCCCTCTTTGAAAAATTGCATGTATATACGGCGGAAGAGCTGGTATCCTATTATCCAAGGGATTACGAGCAGTTTTCCGTCCCGGTTCCGCTGGATCAGGCGCCTGCTGAGGAAATTCTGGCGGTGGAGGGGCATCTTGCGGGCAATGTGGCGACCAGACATGTGCGGGGACTTTCCATCACGACCTTTGAGGTATTCTGCGAAGGCGGCTCCCTGCATATGACTTATTTTAATATGCCGTATCTGAAAAACAGTCTGAAACGGGGACAGTCCTATATATTCAGGGGATGCCTGCACCGCAGGAAAGATCGGTATGTAATGGAGCAGGCCCGGATTTATAAGCCGGAGGAGTACGGAAAGCTGACGGACTGCATGCAGCCCCGCTATGCCACCACGAAAGGGCTCACCAACAACGCGGTCACAAAGGCGGTAAGACAGGCCATCGGGCTGGTGGATCTGTCGGAGGATCCGCTCCCTGCAAAAATCCGTGAGACAGAAGGCTTTCCGGCCTTTCGGGATGCCGTGGAGCAGATGCATTTCCCTACGGGGCGGGAGGCGCTTCTTTCGGCCAGAAGACGGCTGGTCTTTGACGAGTTTTTCCGTTTTATACTGGTGCTGCGCAGGATGAGGGAGGACAATGAGAGGAAGAAGAGTCTTCATCCCATGATTGAGGTGGCGCAGACAAGACGGCTGATTGAAGCGCTGCCGTACCGGCTGACGAAGGCCCAGCAGAAGGTTTGGGCGGAAATCCAGACAGACTTAACCTCCGAATACGCCATGAACAGGCTGGTGCAGGGGGATGTTGGCTCCGGCAAGACGATTCTGGCGTTTCTGGCCCTTATCATGTGCGCGGCCAACGGTTTTCAGAGTGCGCTGATGGCACCCACGGAGGTTTTGGCCAGACAGCACTATGAGAGCCTGGTGAAATTGAACGAAGAGCACGGCCTGCAGGTCCGTCCTGTGCTATTGACTGGATCAGTCACAGCAAAGGACAGGCGGGAGATCTATGCGAAGATCGAGAGCGGGGAGGCGGATATCGTGATCGGCACCCACGCCTTGATACAGGAGAAAGTTGTTTATAAAAGTCTCTCCCTCGTCATCACGGACGAACAGCACCGTTTCGGGGTCAGACAGCGGGAGAATCTGGCGGAAAAGGGCTTCGCGTTTTCCGAGGCAGGCGGCACGGCTTCTGCTTCAGAAGGCGGTTCCTGCTCAGAGGGACAGGCCGTGCATGTGCTTGTGATGAGCGCAACGCCCATTCCCCGGACGTTAGCCATTATCCTGTACGGGGATCTGCACATTTCTGTTCTGGACGAGCTGCCGGCGGACAGACTGCCTATCAAAAACTGCGTGGTGAACACATCCTATCGGAATACTGCCTATAAATTCATAGAAAAGGAAGTGGAGCAGGGCCGGCAGGTCTATGTGATCTGTCCTATGGTGGAAGAGGGGGAAGAGCAGGAGCTGGAAGATGTGGCCTCCTATGCGAAGAAGCTTAGGAGCGCGCTTTCTGCCTCTGTCCGTGTGGAGACGCTTCACGGCAGAATGCGTCCGGCGGAGAAAACCCGGATTATGGAGGCTTTTGAGGCGCATCATATTGATGTGCTGGTGTCCACCACAGTGATAGAGGTAGGAATTAACGTGCCGAACGCCACGGTGATGCTGGTGGAGAATGCGGAGCGGTTCGGTCTGGCGCAGCTTCACCAGCTCAGAGGCCGTGTGGGCCGAGGAGACAAACAGTCCTACTGTATTTTTATCAGCAAATCGGAACGGCCGGAAACGATGGAACGGCTCAGGATTCTGAATGAATCCAACGACGGCTTCTATATTGCCGGGAAGGATCTGGCTCTTCGGGGGCCGGGAGATCTGTTCGGAATCAGGCAGAGCGGGGATTTACAGTTTGCGCTCGGCGATATTTACCGGGACGCGGCGGTTCTTAAAAGTGCAAGCAACTGGGCAGACAGAGTGCTTGCCGAGGATGCTGCACTTGCCGGGGAAGAGTTTGCGTCACTGAATAAGGCTCTGAGCCGGCATGGGATAAATGAGGTTGACTTTAGGAGTATCTGACGGTAAACTCATATTTGATAGCTTATGAAAACGGAAAATGAGGATAACTATGAGCAAAAGAATCGCAGTCGTGACAGACAGTAACAGCGGCATTACCCAGTCTCAGGCGAAAGAGATGGGGCTTTATGTGCTGCCCATGCCTTTTATGATTAATGAGGAGACTTTTTTTGAAGATATCACGTTGACGCAGGAGCAGTTTTACAAACGGCTTTCCGAGAATGCGGATGTGATTACGAGCCAGCCAAGTCCCGAAGAGGTGATGAAGCTCTGGGATGAACTGCTTGAAACATATGATGAGATCGTGCATATCCCGATGTCCAGCGGTCTTAGCGGCTCTTGTCAGAGCGCGCGGATGCTTTCGGAAAATTATGACGGCAGGGTGCAGGTGGTCAACAACCAGCGGATCTCCGTGACCCAGAGGCAGTCGGCGCTGGATGCGCTTACCCTGATCGGGCGGGGCATGGACGCGGCGGCTGTCAGAGAATTTCTGGAGGAGGATAAGTTCAACTCCAGCATCTACATTATGCTGGATACGCTGTACTATCTGAAAAAAGGCGGCAGGATTACGCCTGCTGCGGCAGCGCTCGGTACCATTTTACGCCTGAAGCCGGTTCTGCAGATCCAGGGCGAAAAGCTGGATGCCTTTGCCAAGGCGAGAACGGTCTCGCAGGGAAAAACGATCATGGTGAACGCGATCAAGGCGGACATGGAGAAACGTTTCGGCGGCGTGTCGGCGGATCGGATCTGGCTGCAGATCGCTTATACTTATGACAGGGAGGCGGCTGAACAGTTTAAGGAGCAGGTGCTGGAGGTATTCCCGGGCTTTGACGTGCATATGGATCCGTTGTCTTTGAGCATTGCCTGCCATATCGGTCCCGGTTCTCTGGCGTTGGCCTGTTCCCGGAAGATTTAAACCGCAGAAATGGAGAAATGGATTTGTCTAACGATAATATGATGGAATCAAAACGGCAGGAAGAATATATAAAAAGGTGTCAGATTTATGTTTCGGCCTTTGAGGCGGAACACGGACGGCTTCCGAAGGCATGCGTGGTGACCTTCGGCTGTCAGATGAATGCCAGGGATTCCGAGAAATTGTGTGGTATTCTGGAAAAGGCGGGGTACGCGCTCACAGACTCTGAGGAGGAGGCGGACTTCGTCCTTTATAATACCTGTACGGTGCGGGATAATGCCAACCAGCGGGTTTATGGGAGGCTTGGCTGCCTAAACAGCCTGAAAAAAAAGAAACCGCATTTAAAAATCGCGCTTTGCGGCTGTATGATGCAGGAGCAGTCCGTGATTGAAAAGATACAGAAGAGTTATCGGTTTGTGGATTTGATCTTCGGTACCCACAACATTTTTCAGTTTGCAGGTCTTCTTGCAGAGATGCTCTCGTCCGGGGACATGATCGTGGACATCTGGGATGAGACCGATAAAATCGTGGAAAATCTGCCGGTAAAACGAAAATACAGCTATAAATCCGGCGTCAACATTATGTTTGGCTGCAATAATTTTTGCAGCTATTGTATCGTGCCCTATGTGCGGGGGCGGGAGAGAAGCAGAGAACCGAAGGAGATTCTGCGGGAGATTGAGGCGCTGGTGGAGGACGGCGTTTCGGAAGTCATGCTGCTTGGGCAGAATGTCAATTCCTATGGGAAAAATCTGGAAAATCCCATGTCTTTTGCCGCGCTTTTAAAAGAGGTGGAAAAGGTCGAGGGGCTGCGGCGCATCCGCTTTATGACATCCCATCCCAAAGATCTGTCTGACGAGCTGATTGAGGTGATGCAGCGTTCCACAAAGATCTGCCGTCATCTGCATCTGCCGCTGCAGGCAGGCTCTGACCGCATTTTGCAGGCCATGAACAGACGTTACACGAAGGCGCAGTACCTGGCTTTGGTGGACAGGCTGAAACATGCCATTCCCGACATTGCAATCACGACGGATCTGATCGTCGGATTTCCGGGGGAGACGCCTGCGGATGTGGAGGAGACGATTGACGTGGTGAGGAAGGTACAGTTTGACAATGCCTTCACGTTTATCTACTCTCCAAGAACAGGCACGCCGGCGGCGGCTATGGAGAACCAGGTGCCGGAGAAGACCGTGCACGAGGGTTTTGACAAGCTTCTGGCTGTGGTGCAGGAGACGGCGAAGGAGCGTGCCGCACTTTTGCAGGGAAAGGTTATGGAGGTTCTTGTGGAGGAAGTGAACGAGCAGGATCCGGCCTTTGTCACGGGGCGGCTTGGCAACAACATGCTGGTGCATTTTAAGGCGGACAGACGTCTGGTTGGCAAATTCGTCATGGTGTCACTGGACACCTGTCATGGCTTTTACTATACGGGACGGATGGTTGACTGGTTAGGTCAAACCAAACATACGAGATTAGGAAAGATGGTCGATAACCAATGGCTGAACTGACACCTATGATGCAGCAGTACCTGGATACGAAGAAGGAGTATCAGGACTGCATCTTATTTTACAGACTAGGGGATTTTTACGAGATGTTCTTTGAGGACGCTCTGACGGCGTCCAAGGAACTGGAGATTACACTGACGGGGAAAAGCTGCGGGCAGGAGGAGCGCGCTCCCATGTGCGGCGTTCCTTACCACGCGGTGGAGAGCTACTTGAATAAGCTTGTTTCCAAGGGTTATAAAGTGGCGATCTGTGAACAGGTGGAAGATCCGAAAAGTGCAAGGGGGATTGTAAAGAGGGAGGTCATCCGGGTGGTCACGCCGGGGACGAATCTGAATATCCAGGCTCTCGATGACAGCAAGAACAACTATCTGCTCTGTGTCACTTATTTTCCAGGCAAGATCGGACTGTCGGTGGCGGATGTGACCACCGGGGATTACTATCTGACAGAAGTGGAGGATATACGCAAACTTCAGGACGAGATCAACAAATACGCGCCTTCGGAGGTAATCTGCAACGAGCAGTTTTTTGTGAGCGGATTCGATATTGAGGAATTAAAAAGCCGGCTGAACGTGCCTGTCTATTCGCTGTCTCCCCACTATTTTGATGAGGAGGGCTGCAAAAAGATATTGACGCGTCATTTCCGGGTAAATACGCTGAAAGGACTCGGAATTGATGACTTTCCTGTGGGAATGATTGCGGCCGGGGCGTTGCTTTTGTACCTCTATGAGACGCAGAAAACGTCTCTTTCCCATTTTACTCATCTTTATCCTTATCTGAGCAGCAAATACATGCTTTTGGACAGCTCTACGAGGAGAAATCTGGAATTGATCGAGACGCTGCGGGAGAAACAGAAAAAGGGGTCTCTTCTTGGCGTGCTTGACCGCACGAAAACGGCGCTCGGCGGACGGCTTTTGCGCAAATACATAGAGCAGCCCCTGATTGACAGGGGGAGGATCGAAAAACGGCTGGACGCAGTGGAGGAACTATGCCGGCGGAGCGTAGACAGAGAGGAACTTCGGGAATATCTGCATGCGATCTACGATCTGGAGCGGCTTCTTGGCAAGGTGAGCTATAAGACCGCCAATCCCAGGGATCTGATTGCGCTACGCAATTCTCTGGCGATGCTGCCTTCCCTGCGGACGGTGCTTGCCGATTTCGAGGCGCCCCTTCTCCGGGAAATTCTGGAGAACATGGATCCGATGCAGGATATTCACAAACTGATCGACGATGCAGTCACCGAGGAGCCGCCCATTGCCATCAAGGAGGGCGGCATTATCAAGGAGGGATTCAACGAGACGATAGATTCCCTGAAAAAGGCAAAGACGGACGGGAAAAAGTGGCTGGCGGCGCTGGAGGAGGAAGACCGGGAGCGCACAGGCATCAGAAATCTGCGGATCAAGTACAACAAGGTCTTCGGTTACTACTTTGAGGTGACCAACTCCTACCGGGATCAGGTGCCGGAGGATTATGTGCGCAAACAGACGCTGGCCAATGCGGAGCGGTATACCACGCCCAGGTTAAAGGAGCTGGAGGACTCCATCCTGAATGCGGAGGATAAGCTTTTTACATTGGAATATGACCTGTTCTGTGAGATCCGGGAGGCCATTGCCGGGGAGGTGGAGCGGATCCAGAAAACGGCCCGGGCGGTGGCAAAGCTGGATGTGTTTACTTCTCTGTCTTTTGTGGCGGAACAGAATCATTATGTGCGGCCTTCCCTGAACGAGAAAGGGATGATTGATATTAAGGAGGGGCGGCACCCGGTGGTTGAGCAGATGATCCAGAACGACATGTTCATTGCAAACGATACCCGTCTGGATGACAAAAAGCACTGCATCGCGGTGATTACAGGCCCCAATATGGCGGGAAAATCTACCTATATGCGGCAGGTGGCGCTGATTGTGCTGATGACCCAGATCGGCTCCTTTGTGCCTGCTAAAAGAGCGGATATCGGTATTGTAGATCGGATATTCACGAGAGTGGGCGCCTCCGATGATCTGGCCAGCGGCCAGTCCACTTTCATGGTGGAGATGAACGAGGTGGCTAATATTTTGAGAAACGCCACGCCGAACAGCCTGCTGGTGCTTGACGAGATCGGGCGGGGCACATCCACTTTTGATGGTTTGAGCATTGCCTGGGCGGTCATCGAACATATCAGCAACCGTAGGATTCTCGGGGCTAAAACGCTGTTTGCCACCCATTACCACGAGCTGACCGAGCTGGAAGGCAAGATGGACAATGTAAACAATTACTGCATCGCGGTCAAGGAGAAAGGGGACGACATCGTATTCCTCAGAAAGATCGTGAAAGGCGGGGCGGACAAAAGCTATGGCATCCAGGTGGCGAAGCTGGCCGGGGTGCCGGATATGGTGATTGACCGGGCCAAGGAGATTGTGGAGCAGTTAAGCGACAATGACATCACCGAGAAGGTGCAGAACATAGAGATTGACAGAGGCAGGAGCGAGAAGAAAAAAAGCGTCAGGTACGACGAGGTGGATCTGGAGCAGATTTCCCTGTTTGACACGGTAACGGATGAGGATGTGATACAGGAGCTGAAAGAGATTGATGTGAGCAACCTGACTCCGGTGGATGCGCTGAATACATTATACAGATTACAAAACCGATTGAAAAATCGGTGGGGAACGTGAGAAGAACTTCTAACGCTCACAGCATAGGCTGTTTCGCGAAGAAGTTCTAAGTCTCACGTCAGAGAATGCTTGAAAAACAGCATTCTCCGAGCGGCCTAGAGGAGGAAAAGTGGCGAAGATAAACATACTCGACAACCAGACGATAGACAAGATCGCCGCCGGGGAGGTGGTGGAGCGGCCTGCCAGCGTGGTGAAGGAGTTGGTGGAGAATGCCATAGATGCGGGCGCCGACGCTGTTACGGTGGAGATTAAGGAGGGCGGCACGACCCTGATCCGGGTGACGGACAACGGCGGCGGCATCGAGAAATCCCAGGTGGAAAATGCCTTTCTGCGTCATGCCACAAGTAAGATTTCTTCCGCTGATGATTTGACCAAGCTGGTCAGTCTGGGATTCCGGGGTGAGGCTCTTGCCAGCATTGCGGCGGTGGCGCAGGTGGAGCTCATTACCAAGACGCCGGAGGAGCTGACGGGTATCCGCTATCTGATCGAGGGGGGCGTGGAGAAGGAGCGGGCAGAAATCGGTGCGCCAGACGGCACGACCCTGCTTGTACGCAATCTGTTTTACAACACGCCGCCCCGCAAAAAGTTCTTAAAACAGCCCAGGACAGAGGGCTCCTATGTGGCGGATCTGATGGAACATCTGGCCATGTCAAACCCGCAGGTTTCCTTTAAATTCCTGCTGAACGGCCAGAACAAATTCTATACCACAGGCAGCGGCGATCTGCGGGAGATTGTGTTCCGCATTTACGGCAAGGATATCGCCGGCGCGCTCACGGATTTTCGGTGTGAGAAAGAGGGGATGACGGTGACCGGCCTTTTGGGGAAACCAGTGATCAACCGGGCGAACCGCTCCTATGAAATCTTCTACATCAACGGCAGATATATCCGAAGCACGCTGATCAGCAAGGCGGTGGAGGAGGGATACCGGGAATATCTGATGCAGCACAAATTTCCTTTCTGTATCCTGCATTTTCAGATTGATACGGAGAAGATTGACGTGAACGTCCATCCTTCCAAGATGGAAGTGCGGATCGAGGATGGGCCGGACTTCTATGAGACCGTGAGAGAGGCGGTGGAGGAGGCGCTGCGGGAACGGGAGATGATTCCCGAGGTGACCTTGTCTGATGCGGAAAAGAAAGAGGCGAAGAAAACGGAAAGAAACGGCGGCCGGACAAATGAGAAAGCGCCGGAGCCTTTTGAGAAGAGAAGGATTGCACAATCCCAGCAGAAGCCGGGCGTACAGAGCGGGGTGGAAATGCCGTTTCCATTGAAGGCGGGAGAGCCCGAGCAGACGGCGTCGATTCGGGCGATCTACGAGAAAAACCGGCCGGCGGAGGCGAATGTCCTCAGACAGACTGCAGTCTACCGCGCCGGCAGCGGAACAGAAAAAGAAGAAACAGAACAGATGACCATGTTCGACGATAAGATTCTTTCGGAGAAGGCAAAGGAGCATTATGAGATCATTGGTCAGCTCTTTGAGACGTACTGGCTGATATCCTATCAGGACAAGCTTCTGATCGTAGATCAGCATGCCGCCCACGAGAAGGTTAGATACGAGCGGTTAATGCGGCATTTCCGGGAGAAGGAGGCTGCTTCTCAGCAGATCAATCCGCCGATGATTGTGACGTTAAACAACCAGGAGAAGGAATGCCTGCAGAACCATATGGAGGATTTTGCGGCGCTTGGCTTTGTGATCGAGGAGTTTGGCGGGAATGACTACGCAATACGGAGCGTTCCGCTGGATCTGTACGGCTATACAGAGGGGACATTTTTCTATGAGATACTGGATGAACTGGCGGCCGAGGTGGCAACGGGAACCCCGGAGAGCGTCCGAAACCGCATTGCCACGATGGCCTGCAAGGCGGCAGTCAAGGGCAATATGCGTATGAGCAGACAGGAAATGGGGGCACTGATTGACGAGCTTCTGACATTGGACAACCCATATAACTGTCCACACGGCAGACCGACGATCATTTCCATGAGTAAGCAGGAGCTGGAGAAGAAATTTAAGCGCATTGTATAAACGTGCAAACAGGAGGAAAATAGAGTGAAAGCGATTAAGCGGCCTCTGGTGATCCTTACCGGGCCCACGGCAGTGGGGAAGACGGCTCTTTCCATCGCACTTGCAAAAGCCATCGGCGGGGAAATCATCTCCGCCGATTCTATGCAGGTATACCGCCACATGGACATCGGTTCGGCCAAAATCATGCCGGAGGAGATGGAGGGTGTGCCCCATCATCTCATTGATGTGCTGGAGCCGGCGGAGGAATTTAATGTGGTGGTGTTTCAGAAACTGGCGAAGCAGGCGGTGGAGGAAATTTACAGCCGTGGGCATATTCCCATTTTGGTAGGCGGCACCGGGTTTTATATACAGGCGTTGGTGTATGATATTGATTTCACGGAAAACAACGAGGACACTGCGCTGCGGCAGGCACTTGAGGAGCAGGCCCGCAGAGAAGGAGCGGATGTTCTCTATGAAAGGCTTCGCGCGGTGGACCCGGAGTCCTGCGAGAGCATTCATGCCCACAACATAAAGCGGGTGATCCGGGCCATTGAGTTTTACGAAAAGACAGGAAAAAAGATTTCCGACCACAACCGGGAGCAGCGGCAAAATGATTCGCCCTATCATTTCGCCTTTTTCGTTCTGACCGACAGCCGGGACAAGATCTATCAGAGGATTGACGAGAGGGTAGACCTGATGATGGCGCATGGGCTGATGGAGGAAGTGCGCGCGCTTCGTGACCGGGGATGCAGGCGGGACATGGTGTCCATGCAGGGACTTGGCTACAAAGAGCTTCTTGCCTGTCTGGAAGGGGAAATTTCTCTGGAAGAGGCTGTTTATCTGATAAAAAGGGACACCAGACATTTCGCAAAAAGGCAGCTCACCTGGTTTCGACGCGAAAAAGAGGTAATTTGGGTGGATAAAACCGTTTATGACCATGATAGTCAAAAAATGTTAATGTGTATGCAGGATTTCCTGCGCGAAAAAGGGATCATCCTGTAAGGATTTGTCAAATGCAGAGATATTATGGGGTTTTTAAGGGAAACGAGCAGAAAAAACACGAAATTACAAATTCATATACTGTGTTATTTGGGATAGAATGTGTTGTTGAACGTAAAATAATGTTAAAAATTATTGTTATACAGGCAAAATAAGTCTGAACGGATTGCACAAAAGAAGGAAGATGCAGGAGAACAGCTGACACAAAACGCTGATTTTACAAGGAATTTGGCAAAGGTAATGCAGAGAAAACCAGAAATGATGTGCAAAATGTACAAAGGAAGAGGAAAGGCAGGACAGGGAAAATGAGGGAGATTGACGGCATATATAAACAGTTTGGCATTTCGGAGGCGGTATCTCGTTTTGGGGAGGAGGTTCTGTCATCCCTCCGGGAACGGTTCCGGCAGATTGACGAGACGGCAGAGTACAACCAGCTCAAGGTGATCCGGGCCATGCAGGAGGCAGGTGTCAGCGAGGCATGTCTGCTTGGCACCACGGGGTATGGCTACAACGATCTGGGGCGCGACACATTGGAAACCGTGTACGCAGATGTCTTCCGAACAGAGGATGCGCTTGTTCGGCCGCAGATTACCTGCGGCACCCATGCGCTTGCACTTGCGCTGATGAGTAATCTGCGGCCGGGGGACGAGCTGTTATCCCCGGTTGGGAAGCCCTACGATACGCTGGAGGAGGTGATCGGCATCCGTCCGTCCAGAGGCTCCCTTGCGGAGTACGGCATCACCTACAGACAGGTGGATCTTCTGCCAGAGGGCGGGTTTGACTACGAAGGCATCCGTGCCGCCATCAACGGGAAGACACGGCTGGTTGCCATCCAGCGTTCCAAGGGCTACCAGACAAGGCCCACTTTATCCGTGGCCCGCATCGGAGAACTGATTTCCTTTGTGAAGCAGATCAAGCCGGATGTTCTCGTGATGGTAGACAACTGCTACGGGGAGTTTGTGGAAACCACGGAACCTTCCGAGGTGGGAGCGGATATGGTGGTCGGGTCGCTCATCAAGAATCCGGGAGGCGGGCTTGCGCCCATCGGCGGCTATATTGCCGGAAAACGGGAATGTGTGGAGAATGCGGCCTGCCGTCTGACTTCCCCCGGGCTGGCCAAGGAGGTGGGCGCTTCCCTGGGCATCCTTCCCGCTTTCTATCAGGGTCTGTTTCTGGCGCCGACGGTGACGGCTTCCGCCTTGAAAGGGGCCATATTTGCGGCGAATATATACGAGAAGCTTGGATTTGCCGTGGTGCCGGACGGGTCGGAGAGCCGCCACGATATCATTCAGGCTGTGACTTTCGGCTCGCCGGAAGGTGTGATTGCTTTCTGTGAGGGCATTCAGGCGGCGGCCCCGGTGGACAGTTTTGTGAAGCCGGAACCGTGGGATATGCCTGGCTATGACTCTAAGGTGATTATGGCGGCGGGAGCCTTTGTTGCCGGCTCCTCCATCGAGCTTTCCGCAGACGGCCCGATTGCACCGCCCTATGCGGTGTATTTTCAGGGAGGGCTTACTTTTCCCCACGCGAAGCTCGGTATCTTGAAGAGCCTGCAGAATCTGGTGGACTGCGGGATATGCCACATTTGATGGAAAAAATTTCTTTTTTTGTGTACATCAAAATCTGATTGTGATAAAATGGGCGTTGGGGAAAGGAGATTGTATTTTTTATGCGCAAAAATAACTGGGCCTGCTTCCTGCTGATTCTGGCGGGAATCGTGATCGGCGGCTTTATCGGGAGTCTGTTTCCCTCCACATGGCTGAACTATGGTCAGTCTTTTGGTCTGTCACAGCCTCTGGTGCTGGATCTTGGCATCCTGAGTGTGACGTTTGCACTGTCGATTAAGATCACGATAGCAAGCATTTTGGGGATTGCTCTGGCAATCATCATATACCGCATGATCTGACCTGTCCTTTTGGAGAGAAGCTGTCGGGAAAGAGACTGCATGAAAACAGGAAAGTGTGAGAACAATGAGTATTACAGGCAGCAAAATCTTCCATTTGAGAAATTTGCCGCCTTCGGAAGTGAGAGTCTTACGGACTCGGAGCTTCTGGCAATCCTTCTTCGGACAGGAACGAAAGGCGTGAGCGCCAGGGAACTTGGAGAGCGGGTTCTGGCTAAGACAGCCGGATACGGGAACGGACTTCTCGGGCTGTACCACATACCCGTGAAGGATCTGCAGAAGATAGAGGGAATCGGAGCGGTGAAAGCGATCCAGCTTAAGGCCATCGCGGAATTTGCGAAGCGGATGGCCCGGGCGAAGGCGAAGAAAGGACTTTCTTTCCACGATCCGTACTCCGTTGCAGATTATTACATGGAGCGGTTCCGCCATGAGTGTGTGGAGCATATCCTGCTTCTGTTCCTGGATTCAGGTTACCATCTGATCGGGGAGGAAATCCTCTCAAAAGGTACAGCCAACGCCTCCCTTCTTTCGCCGAGAGAGGTTTTTAGCAAGGCTTTTCGAAATGGCGCAGCCGGTATTATGCTTCTGCATAACCATCCGGGCGGAAATCCTGTTCCGAGTGAGAACGACCTTCTGGTTACGGAGCGGATCGGCCGCACGGGAGCGCTCACGGACATTCCACTGGTTGACCACATTATTCTGGGGGACAACAATTATTTCAGCTTTAGAGAGAGTAAATTACTGACAGATATGTCGATTGAAATGTAAAGAGAAAGGGGTACATTTACCTTGGCAAACAACGCATTTGGAATTGATCTTGGCACCAGCAACATCAAAATTTACAACCGCGCGGACGATGAGGTTTTTGTGGAAAAAAACATGATCGCCATCGAGAATAAGAGGACGCTCTTTGCCTATGGTGATGCGGCGTTTGAGATGTACGAGAAGGCGCCCAGCAACATCAACATCACCTATCCTTTGAGTAATGGTGTGATTGCGGATATCCAGAATATGGAGACGCTTGTCAGGTATTTTCTGGGCGGCATGATGAAAAACAATATTCGCCCGGCCGATTATTACATCGCCGTTCCGTGGGATGTGACTGAGGTGGAGAAGCGAGCTTTTAAGGATCTGATCAAGGAATCCAATGTGAAGGCCAGAAAGGTCATGGTGGTGGATAAGGCCGTTGCAGACGGACTTGGACTCGGCATTGACGTGAAAAATTCGCAGGGCGTGCTGGTTGTCAACGTGGGGTTTGATACAACGGAAATTTCCATTCTCTCATTGGGGGGCATTGTCTTAAGCCGTCTGATTAAAGTGGGGGGGCGCAAATTTGACGAAGCCATCAAGGCGGCGATCCGTCGTGAGTACAGTCTGATCATCGGCGGAAAGACAGCCGAGGTCGTAAAGACATCCCTTCTCGACCTGGAGGATCAGAGGATGGGAGCGGTAGTCTACGGCAGGGATATCGTGACAGGACTGCCTGTGGAGAGGGAAATACCGACGGCCCTCGTGGACGAGTGTCTGATCGAGCACTTTAATGCCATCATAGACAATATTAAGGTGATTCTGGAGCGTACTCCGCCGGAGCTGGCGGCAGATATTTACCGTCACGGTATTTATCTGACGGGCGGCGCCTCACAGGTGAGTAAGCTGGCGCAGCTTATGAGCAAGGGAACGGGACTGCAGGTGAACGTCTCCGAAAACCCGGTGACCAGCGTGGCTCTCGGCCTTGCGAAGATTATCAAGGAAGAAAATTATAAGTCGGTAGCTTACGCGATAGAAGGAATGAGTAAATGAGTCCAATCGTCAAAAAAAAAGGAGAGAAATTTACGTTACCCGGTAAATATCTCCTTTTTATTTTAACAATCCTCTGCACGGCCATGGTTCTGCTCACCTTTAACACAAAGGTGTTCAGCGGCCCGCTGTCCGCCGTTGCGGGGTATATCGTGGTTCCTTTCGAGGAAGGGATCAGCGTGGTGGGAAGCTGGCTTTCCGGCCGGTCGGAGGAGCTTGTGCAGATCAGGGAGCTTCTCGCCCAGAATGAACAGCTTAGGGCAAAGGTGGATGAGCTGACCATCGAGAATACAAGGCTGCAGCAGGACCGCTATGAGCTGACCAATCTGCGGGAGCTGTATGGCCTGGACTCACAGTATGACGAGTACGATAAGACGGGCGCACGTATTATCGCCAGAGATTCCGGCAACTGGTTTTATTCTTTCGTGATCAATAAGGGAGCAAGCGACGGCATTGCCGTGGATATGAATGTGATGGCCGGAAGCGGCCTTGTGGGGCGCGTGGTGGACGTCGGACCTAACTGGGCGAAGGTGAAGTCCATCATTGCGGATGATTCCAATGTGAGTTCCATGGTGCTTTCCAGCGCAGACCATCTGATCGTTTCCGGGAACCTGAAAATGTACGCTTCTGGCGTCATTGAGTTTGGGCAGCTCGTGGACAGTGATGGTGTGGTGGTGGAGGGAGACAAGGTGGTTACCTCCGATATCAGCGATAAATATCTGCCGGGCATTCTGATTGGCTATATCAACACCATCACGCCTGATGCAAACAATCTGACCAAGTCTGGGTACATAACACCGGCTGTGGATTTTGAGCATCTGGAGGAGGTTCTGGTGATCCGGCAGTTGAAACAGAATGTGCCAGATTGAGGAGAATTTGCGATGAAACGTGGCATTATTACCGCATTACTGATTTTCATATGTTTTTTGTTACAGTGTACGGTGTTTCGCGCGCTGGCGTTCGGCGGTATTGTTCCCAATCTGCTGATTGTGCTGACTGCCTCCTTCGGCTTTATGCGGGGGGAGAAGACCGGGCTTTTAATCGGCTTTTTCTGTGGTCTGCTGGTGGATATCTTCTTTGCCAGCGTGATCGGGTTTTATGCACTTCTTTACATGTATATCGGCTATATGAACGGCAAGTTCGCGGCCATTTTTTATCCGCAGGACATCAAACTGCCGGTGGCTCTGATCCTGTGCAGTGACTTCCTTTACGGGATTGGATGCTATGTGATCCTGTTTCTTCTGCGGGGGCGTTTTGAGTTTACATACTACCTCCTGCACATTATTTTACCGGAGATTGTGTACACCATTGCGGTTACGTTGCTTTTATATCCGCTCATTCTCTGGATTAACACCGGGCTTGAGCGAAGCGAACTGAGGAGCGGAAAGAAGTTTGTTTGAGGAACTTTTAGAACACTTTAAAGAGAATTTTATGAATATGGTCACCTCCCGGCTTCTTGTGCTGATGCTTGTCATTGCCGGTATGGGCGGATATCTGATTTATTGGATTTTTCAGCTCCAGATCGTGAACGGGGAGCAGTATTACAATGACTTTCAGTTAAAAATCAGGAAGGAGAGGACACTGCCTGCCACCAGGGGCAATATTCTGGATCGGGACGGTAATCTTTTGGCCTACAATGAGCTTGCCTACTCTGTCACAATCGAGGATGTGTACGAGTCGGGACGGGGAAAAAATGCAAAGCTGAACCATACGATCCGCAGACTGATTGCCATGATCGAAGAAAACGGAGACCAGGTGATCAGCGACTTTCATATCGAAGTCAACAGGAGCGGTGAGTACGCTTACACGGTGGAAGGTGTGCAGCTTTTGCGTTTTCTGGCGGATATATACGGTTATGCTTCCATAGATGATCTGAAGGAGCGGGAAAAGGCCGCTGCCCCAGAGGATGTGGTCAAATATCTGTGTGGGACAGGCCGTTACGGCATCGGTGATTATACGGACGACGATGATTCCGACAGCTTTGTGGAAGGGCTTGGCTTCTCCAAAGAGGAAGTGTTAAAGATCATTACCATCCGCTATGCCATGAGCGCCAACAGTTACCAGCGGTATATCGCCACCACGGTTGCAGAAAACGTCTCGCAGGAGACGGTGGCTGTCATCATGGAGAATGCGGATACACTGGACGGCGTATCCATTGCGGAGGGAACGATCCGCAAATATAATGAGAGTATTTATTATGCACAGGTCATCGGCTATACGGGCCGGGTGGCGCAGGAGGAACTGGAGGCGTTGCAGGGGCAGAATCCGGCATACGACTTAAATGACACCGTCGGCAAATCCGGGATTGAAGCCTCCATGGAGATGGAGCTGCAGGGTAAAAAAGGCTCCGAGACCGTATATGTAGATAATATGGGTAAGGTGGTGGAAACCAGCGACCGGGTGGAGCCTGCGGCGGGCAACGATATTGTTCTCACGCTGGACACCGGACTGCAGAAGGCATGTTACCATATTCTGGAATCCAAGCTTGCCGCCATTCTTCTGAACAAGATAGAGAATATCAAGGAATATACACCACCGGAAGGGGGAAGCGGTGGTAATATTCCGATACCCATTTATGATGTGTACTATGCCTGCATCAACAATAACGTGATTGACACCACCCACTTTACGTCGGAGTATGCGGGGGAGACGGAAGTGGCTGTGCAGGAGGCATATCTGGACAAAAAGGCGCGTGTCTTTGCCACCTTGCAGGATGAGCTGACAGGGAGCTGCACCCCTTATGATGCGCTGACGGAGGAGTATCAGGTTTATGAGAGCTATGTGGCCTCCGCGCTGTATGAGCGGGATATTCTGATGACGGATGTGGTGGATAAATCGGACGCCACCTATATCGCATGGACAAAGGATGAGGTTATCAGCTTAAACGAGTATCTGAATTACGCCATCGCACAGAACTGGATCAACGTGTCCAAGCTGGACATTGATTCACGCTATTTGGATTCTGTGGAGATTTACAATAAGATTCTGGAATATATTTTCGATGTGCTTGACCGGGATCTGGAGTTTGACAAGAAAATTTATCGGTACATGATTCTGAATGATGAGATTACCGGGCGGCAGATCTGTGAACTGCTCATGGAACAGTATGTGGTGGAGCCGACAGAGGAGGAGATCGCGCAGTTCAGAGCCGGAGCGGTGACGCCTTACGCGTTTATGAGAAACCGCATAGAGCAGCTTGACTTAACGCCGGCGCAGCTTGCGCTGGATCCCCATTCCGGATCCATCGTTGTCACGGATGTGAACACAGGGGATGTGAGGGCAATCTCCTCCTATCCGAGCTATGATAATAACAGAATGGCGAACGGTGTGGATGCCGCTTACTTTGCAAGTCTGAAGAGTGATTTGTCAAGTCCGATGCTAAACTATGCGACCCAGCAGCGGACGGCGCCAGGATCTACGTTTAAGCCCATCTCCGCTACGGCAGGGCTTTTGGAGGGAGTAATTACACTCTCAGAGACCATTTCCTGTGTGGGTATCTTTGATAAGATCACACAGCCTCCCAGATGTCATATTTATCCTGGCGCGCACGGCGCACTGAACGTGACAGGGGGACTGAGGTATTCCTGCAACTATTATTTCTACGAGGTGGGATACCGTCTTGGGACGGTGGGAGACACCTACAACGACAGCGTGGGGCTGAATAAGCTGGCCAAATATGCGGATATGTACGGCCTTTCGGAAACTTCCGGCATTGAGATAGAAGAGTATGCGCCGGGGGTATCTGATCTGGATGCGGTCCGTTCTGCCATTGGACACGGTACCAACAACTATACCACGGCAGGGCTTGCGCGATATGTTACAACCGTTGCAAACAGTGGAACATGTTATAATTTAACTCTGGTGGATAAGATTGAGGATCAGAGCGGCGGCCTGGTCCGGGACAATATGGCTGTAGTACGGAACCGGATCGACATGAACCCGGCTTACTGGGATGCAATCCATGCCGGAATGCGCCAGGTAGTGGAAAATAAGGCGTACTTTTCGGATCTGGATGTGAATGTGGCGGGTAAGACCGGTACAGCGCAGGAGAGCAGGAACCGTCCCAACCACGCGCTGTTTATCAGCTACGCGCCCTATGAGGACCCGGAAATATCGGTGACAGTGCGTGTGGCGAACGGCTATACATCCGACTATGCGGCCCAGATTGCCAAGGATGTGTATGAATACTATTACGGGCTGAAGGATGAAAAAGAAATCATTACCGGTACGGCAGGGGATCTGGAAGGCGGTGCAATCAACGCCGATTAGTGGCGGGACGGTACAAAGATTGAGGTGTGAATATGAAAAATGCGGTCATTATCAAGAGTTTTCCGAACGGGCTTTCCATTTTTTTGGACAGTGAGCTTCCCTTTTCACAGCTTTTGGAGGAAATTGCGTTAAAGTTCAGCGAGTCTGCCAATTTCTTTAAGGATGCAAGTATGGTGGTCTCCTTTGAGGGCAGGCTGCTTTCTGATCTGGAGGAACGTCAGATCGTGGATACCATATCGGCAAACTCCAGACTGAATATTGTCTGCATCATGGGGAAGGACGAGGAGACGGACAAAAATTTCGTAAAGGCGCTGCAGCAGCTTTCCTTTCACCAGGATGTGCTGGAAAATGCGGGACAGTTCTATAAGGGCACTTTAAAGGACGGTCAGATCCTGGAGACGGAGAACAGCATTATCGTGCTGGGTGACGTCTATCCCGGTGCGTGCATCATTTCCAGTAAGGATATTGTGGTGCTTGGCGGTCTTTATGGGCAGGCATACGCCGGAGGAAACGGGGAGGAAGGCCATTTTGTAGTGGCGCTTGAAATGTCGCCGGAAAAATTAAAAATTGGCGATTTCAAATATAAAACATCAGAGAAACAGAGCAAATGGTCGATCAAACCGAAGATCCAGCCGAAAATTGCTTTTGTGAGAGACGCCAGAGTTTTCATGGAGCCGATTACCAAAGAATTACTGAATGATCTGCCATTCTAAAGTTCAGCCATGCTCTGTAAAAATGGGCGAATCATGCTTGCATGAATGAGCACATCTTTGCAGAGCATGAGCGGAGCGCCATCTCATGAGCAAAGTTAACTGCGTAAGCAGTGAGAAAGCGCTGTAGGCGCCTTTGCGAATGGCGCGGGCTGAACGATGTGGGCGGAGAGTTCAGTAGACGATAACAATTCATCAATGGAGGACTTGCTATGAGTGAAGTGATTGTCGTCACGTCAGGGAAAGGCGGGGTGGGAAAGACCACCACCTCTGCAAACGTTGGAACAGGTCTGGCAGCTATGGGGAAGAAGGTCATTCTGATCGACACGGATATCGGCCTTCGCAATCTCGATGTGGTGATGGGACTGGAAAACAGGATTGTATATAATCTGGTAGATGTGGTGGAGGGAAACTGCCGCATCAAGCAGGCGATTATACGGGACAAGCGTTATCCTACCCTGTTTCTCTTACCATCGGCGCAGACAAAAGATAAAAGCGCAGTCAATCCCTCCCAGATGGTTCGCATGATCAGTCATCTGCGGGATCAGTTTGATTATATCATTCTGGACTGCCCTGCAGGGATTGAACAGGGATTCCAGAATGCCATCGCAGGTGCGGACAGAGCCCTTGTGGTGACCACGCCGGAGGTATCCGCGATCCGGGATGCGGACAGGATTATCGGTCTTCTGGAAGCAAATGAAATACATAAGATGGATCTGATTATCAACCGAATCAGACAGGATATGATAAAAAGGGGCGATATGATGTCCTCGGAGGATGTGGTGGATATTTTATCGCTGCCCCTGATCGGAAGGGTGCCGGACGATGAGAATGTGGTGATAGCCACAAATCAGGGAGAACCGTTAGTCGGAAGCAATACCATGGCGGGGAAGGCATATCAGAATATCTGTTACCGGATCATAGGAGAAGAGGTGCCTTTCATGGACTTTGATAAAGGCGTCTCGTTCTGGACAAAGGTGACGGGTATTTTCCATAAAGGTTAGGGGGGATCAGCGTGTTTAAAAATCTGTTGAAACGGAAAAGCTCCAGAGAAATAGCCAAAGACCGGCTGAAAATACTGCTCATCTCCGACAGGGTCAATTGCTCGCAGGAGATGATGGAGATGATCAAAAACGATATCGCAAAAGTGATATCCAAGTACATGAAGATAGATGCCCAGAGCATGGAGATCCAGATTACACAGACAAGCGGCAAGGGACACGGGATCAAAAATCCGACGCTCTATGCGAACATACCGATACTTGATTTAAAACAATAACAAATCGAACTTCGTTCGATTGCGAGATTTGCCTGCGGCAAACTCGGCAGGAGAAAATGTGAAATGTTGAAACATTACCACATCAGAGACTATGATTTTAAATTAATCATTTTGGTGGTGGCGCTCACGGTAGTGGGCGTTCTTGCCATCGGCAGCGCCAAAGAATCTTTGCAGTCCAGACAGCTTGCCGGAGCCGTTTTCGGTTTTTTTCTGATGCTGGTTTTGTCCCTGTTTGACTATTCGGTGATTCTTAAGTTTTACTGGATTATGTATGTGGCAAATCTTGTCCTTTTGTATCTGGTGAGGGCGATCGGCGTGACGGTGGGCGGCGCCCAGCGTTGGCTGAATCTCTTTGGCATCCAGTTCCAGCCTTCGGAGACGGCTAAGATTCTGTTGATTTTATTCTTCGCACAGTTTATCATGAAACATAAGGAAGAGATGGGGACATTAAAGATTGTCGGGAGCTGCATACTTCTGTTTGTTCCATCCATCGTTTTGATCTTAAGTCAGCCGGATCTGTCTACCAGCATCATGGTGGTAATCCTGTTCTGTGTGGTGATGTTTGTGGGCGGCGTGAGCTGGAAATATGTGATTCTTGCGATTTCCGTGGCTGTTCCGGCCTTTATCATCGCATTGACGCTGATTTTACAGCCGGAGCAGGAAATCCTCAATGATTTCCAGCAGAGACGTATTCTGGCCTGGCTTTACCCGGATGAATACTCTGATACGGAAGCCTACCAGCAGAACAATTCCATGATGGCCATCGGATCCGGCATGCTTTACGGGAAAGGTTATAATACCAACGAAATCAGTTCCGTAAAAAACGGCAATTTTATTGCAGAAGTGGAAACAGACTTTATTTATGCGGTAATCGGTGAAGAATTTGGTTTCGTAGGCGGCTGTGTGGTAATTGTGTTATTGATTTTCATCTCATTTGAATGTATTATGGTAGCTAGGAAGGCAAAAGATCTGGCAGGTACGATTATCGCGGCGGGGGTTGCAGCGCTGGTCGGCTTTCAGGGAATGCTGAACATTGCGGTGGCTACCGGCGCGAGTCCGAATACGGGTATACCGCTTCCGTTTGTAAGTTATGGGCTGACTTCGGTTGTGAGTCTGTATATCGGAATCGGGTTTGTGCTGAATATAAGGCTGCAATGTAAAAATGACAGGGGTGTTAGCAAATGAATATTGCGTTGATCGCACATGATGCAAAGAAAAAACTGATGCAGAATTTCTGCATCGCGTATCGGGGGATTTTAAGTAAAAACGATCTTTATGCCACGGGGACGACGGGAAGGCTGATTGAAGAAGTGACGAATCTGACCATCCACAAGTATCTGGCCGGGCATCTGGGCGGAGCACAGCAGATCGGGGCGCAGATCGAGCACAACCAGATCGATCTTGTGATTTTCTTAAGAGATCCGCTTTATCCGAAATCCCACGAGCCGGATGTCAACAATGTAGTTATGCTCTGTGACAGGCATAATATTCCGCTTGCCACCAATCTGGCATCCGCAGAACTTTTGATTAAATCTCTCGACAGAGGAGACATGGAGTGGCGTGAAATGTACAAGTGACAGATCGAACTTTGTTCGATCACGAGATTTGCCTTTGGCAAACTCGATTTCAAAGTGTAGATGGTTATGCGCATTATTGACTGCGGCGGCTCTCGCCCTCACGGGGTGCGGGAGTGCGAAGTATGACATGCCTTATGAACAGCAGGGGAGTGTCAGCAGCTATCAGCTTATCAGTATCGCAAACCGGAAAACGATCGAGCCTTTTGCCAAAGATCTGTGTGTGGCGGCAGGCGATGTAACGGCAGGAGGTCCGGATCTGCAGCAGGTGGGGGCGGCGGCGCTCTTTGACACCAAGGATCTGGAGACATTGTATGCGAAAAATGCGCATAATCAGATGAATCCGGCCAGCCTTACAAAAGTGATGACGGCTCTTGTGGCTTTGAAATACGGTTCCCCGGATGATATCTATACAGCTTCGGAGAATGTGTTAATCACAGAATCCGGCGCTGTTTTGAGCGGCATTAAACCGGGGGACAGAATGACCCTGGATCAGGCGCTGCACGCGCTGTTAATTGCTTCTGGAAACGATGTCGCTGTATTGATTGCGGAGGGAGTTTCTGGATCTCTGAATGGCGGCACAGGCTCTGTGGAGGAGTTTGTGGAGCTTATGAACCAGGAGGCTCAGGAGATCGGCGCGACGAACTGCCATTTTTTAAATCCGAACGGATTAACGCAGGAAGGGCATTATGTGACGGCATACGATCTTTACCTGATTTTCCAGGAAGCTTTAAAATACGAGCTTTTTAGCCAGATTATACAGATGTCTTCTTACAGCACTGTTTACACGGCGGCTGACGGTTCCGAAAAGACGCTGGAGATGGAGAATTCCAATCTCTTTCTTCGGGGAGATTATGATCCGCCTGCGAATGTGACGGTAGTTGGCGGAAAAACGGGAACAACGAACGCGGCAGGCCACTGTCTGATTCTGCTTTCCAGAAGCAGCAGCGGGACGCCTTACATTTCGGTTATCCTGAAGGATGAATCCAGAGAAGGACTGTACGGTGATATGGGAGAACTACTCGGAATCATCAAATAAGGTAGTTGTTTTTTCGGGGGAGTTCCTGTATAATTAACAGTAAGTTCATACAATTATTGTATGGATCTGTCAGGGCAATAAATAATAATATACGCTAGGAGGGTATCGACATGGTTCAGTTTATTGTAGGAAGGGAAGGAAAGGGTAAGACCAAGCATTTATTAGATAAAGTGAATACGGAGATTAAGGATGCGCAGGGCAATGTCGTGTATCTGGACAAGAGTACGAAGCACATGTTTGAACTGAACAACAAGATCAGGCTCATTGACGTACCTGAGTATCTGGTAACAGACAGCGATGAGTTTATCGGTTTCATCTGCGGCATTATTTCGCAGGATCACGATTTGCAGCAGATGTATTTTGACAGCTTCTTAAAGATCGCCTGTGTGGAGGCTGATGAGCTGGAGAAGGTAATCGAAAAGATTGAGAAGATCAGCGAGAAGTTCCATGTAGATTTCGTAATCAGCGTGTCACGTGATGAAAGTGAACTTCCCGAGAATATGCGTAAAAACGTTATTGTTTCCCTCTGATTTGTACATAGTCAATAGAAAAAATGATATAAAACCTCGGAGGATCCTTCCGGGGTTTTACCTTTGTGGAGAGATTTCGTGGCAGATAATCGGAATAATAAGATAACAAAATACAGGAGACCCATCAATCTGAACATCGGTATGGTGGTTTTTGCCGTGATCCTTATCTATGTAGTGATCTGTGTTTTCATGTACTTTCGGACGGAACACATTGTCCGCTACAGCGTTCAGGAGGGTTCCCTGACATCAAACAGCATTTATAAAGGAATCGCTCTCAGGGCAGAACAGATTGTGACTGGACAGGATGCCGGTTACGTGAACTATTTTGCCAGGGAAGGTGAGCGCACGGCTGTGGGTGATCTCGTGTATACGGTGGATGAGACAGGAAGGCTGTCCGATTATATTAAAGCGGGCTCAAACGGGGAAAATTCGCTTTCCGACAGTGACTTATCTGAGCTTAAGACCGATATCACCGCCTTTATGCACGGCTTTGACAGGAAACAATTTGATGAAGTCTATAATTTCCGACACAATATGGAGAGCATGGCGATCAAGCTGGCGAACTATAATATTTTGGAAAATGCGGATGCCCTCAACGATGCCTCCGGTACGGTGCTCATTAATTACCGCTATGCGGCAAAGAGCGGTATCGTGCTCTATTCCACGGACGGATATGAAAATTTAAAGCTGGAGGACATGACATCGGAGCTGTTTGACGAGGAAAAGTATGAGCGCAAGTATCTGGTGAACAACGGTCTGATTGCTGCAGGGGAGCCAGTCTATAAGCTGGCGACGTCGGAGGACTGGTCCATTGTGATTCCAGTGGAAAAGGAACTGGCCGATCTGCTTCTGGAAAAGGAGTATGTGGAAGTGCGGTTTTTAAAAAATCAGTATACGGCATGGGGTGAGGTGGCAATTTACACCAACGAAGCGGGAGAAACATTCGCGTCGCTTGCCTTCACCAATTCCATGATCACTTTCTGCACAGACCGCTTTATTGATATCGAACTTCTGCTTGAGGAGGAGAAGGGGCTGAAAATTCCCAATTCTGCTATCGTGCAGAAAGAATTTTTCATCGTGCCGAAGGCCTATGTGACAAGGGGCGGCAATAATGGCGGTGATGGCGTGCTATTAGAAACTTATAATGAGGAGGGCGAGGCCACCACGCAGTTTGTGGAGACGGAGATTTACGAGGAGACGGAGACAGACTATTACCTGGACAATTCTACGCTCAGATCGGGAAATTATATTGTCATGCCAGAGACCGGGGAAAAGTATGCCGTCAGCAAGACCGGCTCCCTGCAGGGCGTATACAATATCAATAAAGGGTATGCCGACTTTAAGCAGATCAGCGTACTGTATGAAAACGAAGAGTATTCCGTGGTGAAATCGAACACCAACTACGGACTGAATGTATATGACTATATTGTGTTGAATGCGGATATGGTAAAGGACAATGAATTTATATATGAATAGGAAATTTTTTTGATAAAGGACGGATAGATATGGGAATCAGAGAAAATCTGGATGTGGTAAAGGCGTGTATGAAGAACGCCTGCGCGGCGTGTGGCAGGGCGGCGGATGAGGTGAAGCTGATTGCGGTGAGCAAGACGAAACCCGTTCCTGCGCTTGAAGAAGCGTATGCTTACGGCTGCCGGGATTTTGGGGAAAACAAGGTGCAGGAGCTTGTGGACAAGTATGAGCGCATGCCGAAAGACATCCGCTGGCATATGATCGGACATCTGCAGCGCAATAAGGTGAAATATATTGTAGATAAGGTTTTTCTGATTCACAGCGTGGATTCTCTGCGTCTCGCGCAGGAGATCGAGAAGGAGGCGGCAAAGAAGAAGGTAATTGTCAATATCCTTGTGGAAGTAAATGTGGCAGAGGAGGAGAGCAAGTTTGGAACCACAGCCCGGGAGGCAGTTTCTCTCGTGGAGCAGATTGCCAAATTGCCCCATGTCAGGGTCAGAGGATTGATGACCATAGCTCCCTATGTAGAGGATTCGGAACAAAACAGACGGTATTTTGCAAAATTAAAACAAATTTATGTTGACATAATACATAAAAACATTGATAATGTTTTTATGGAGGAACTTTCTATGGGCATGACCGGAGACTACGAAGTCGCGATAACAGAGGGCGCGACCTATGTCAGAGTCGGTACAGGCATCTTTGGAGAAAGAGAATACGCAACAATTTAGTATACATAAGATGCGTATAAGCAGAGTCAGAAGACGCGCGGGAAATGTAAGGGATTTCAAGCCTGCTTATAGGCAGCCGAAAAGTTAATCGACTAGATGGAGGATTTTACAGATGGGTGTTATGGACAAGTTTATCAGCGCCATGAAATTGAGCGAGGATGAGGATGACGGGTATTACGACGACGATTTCTATGACGATGATCCAGAACCGATGAGAAAACCTGTTTCCAGTAAAGATACGGACAATGCAGAGGAAGATAAGGTCAGGAAGCTTACACCGAAGGTAACGCCCCTCAGACAGACGAAAAAGGTCGGCGCCGGCATGGAGGTCTGTGTGATTAAGCCGAATACGGTGGAGGATGCGAGAGAGATTACGGAGACGCTTCTGGCGAATCGGACCGTAGTCTTAAATCTGGAAGGGCTGGATGTGGATATTGCCCAGCGGATTATCGATTTTACTTCGGGTTCCTGTTTCGCAATTTCGGGTAATCTGCAGAAGATATCCCACTATATTTTCATTATTACGCCGGCCAGCGTAGATATTTCCGGCGACTTTCAGGATATCCTGTCAGGCTCCTTCGATGTGCCGATAGACAAAGGTTTTTAAGGAAATCGAGTGCATTTTGCACTCGATTCTTTGTTAGGGCATGGCCCTGTTCTCCATTGAGGAGTTTTTCGCTGATCCGAAAAACGGAACTTTGGAGAACAAATAAACCACCTGCTCTGCGGGTGGTTGGAAT
>CAJTEY010000020.1 GCA_910575775.1 Lachnospiraceae bacterium
TAAAGAATCATATCTGGGGCTTGTAGGAAGAGAAAAGAACAGGTATAGTAAAGAAGGTCAATCAGTCTGACCAGATCAAGGGACTATTCTGTCTATCCTATTCCTACAATAAACTTACGCTATCGATCGCTTTACAAGTCTTGAAAAAATGGGGATTTTGCTGTATAATAAAAGAGTAAGGGAGGCACTGCAGCATGCAATGTTTCCCTTACTTTTTATTCTTTCGTCTATTCTTCTTTTTTATGTTTCTTATGCCTTCCCCTGCTCGATACCGAGGAATTGTTTCACAACCGCTTTCATCTCCGTCTTATCACAGACATGATCATGCAGAACCGGCGCGGTGCGAATCTCCTCAACGGCTTTCGGCACATCCACATTGCCGATTTTAGACAGCTCATCCACCAGCTCAAAATCGCCCATGTTGTCATATTTCGGGTCAATGGCAACCATCACGCTTCTCGTGAACTTAAACGGACTTGCCGTGGAAGCAATCACCGTCTTTGTCCCGTCCTGCGTGTCGGACGTATACTTCTTATAGACCGCGCTCGCAACCGCCGTGTGGGTGTCGAGCACATAACCCGTATTCTCATACATGGACTTGATTCTGTCCGCCGTCTCCGTTTCGTCTGCGAAATTACCATAGAAATCAGCCAGCTGCTCTCTCATTTCCGGGGTAATCTGATAGCTGCCCTGTTCTGTCAGACTCTTCATCAACTGCGCATTCTTTTCCGGGTCGCCGCCGGCGATACGGTAGATCAGTCTCTCTAAATTGCTGGAAATCAGAATGTCCATAGAAGGGGAACTGGTCAGTTTAAACTCCCGGTTCCTGTCGTAATCTCCCGTCTGGAAGAAATCGTAAAGCACTTTATTTTCATTGGAGGCGCAGATCAGTTTACGGATCGGCACACCCATATGTTTTGCGTAAAAAGCAGCCAGAATGTTACCAAAATTACCTGTGGGAACCACCACATTGATCTGTTCTCCATCCTGAATCTTTTCTTCTTTTAAAAGCTGGGCATAAGCATACACATAATAGACCACCTGGGGCACCAGCCGGCCGATATTGATGGAATTGGCTGAGGAAAACTGTAAGCCGTGGCCAGCCATCTCTTCTGCCAACTCCTTATCGTTAAAAAGCATTTTCACGCCTGTCTGGGCATCGTCAAAATTACCGTGGATGCCGACCACATAGGTGTTATCCCCCTTCTGCGTCACCATCTGCTTCTCCTGGATCGGACTGACACCGTTCTTCGGGTAAAACACAATGATCTTCGTCCCCGGCACACCTGCAAAACCCGCCAGAGCCGCCTTTCCCGTATCGCCGGAGGTAGCAGTCAGAATCACAATCTCATTTTCCACATGATTCTTCTTCGCGGAAGTCGTCATCAGATGGGGCAGAATCGACAGCGCCATATCCTTAAAAGCGATGGTCGCTCCGTGGAACAATTCCAGATAATAGGTGCCCTCCGCCTCCACAAGCGGCGCAATCACTTCCGTGTCAAATTTAGCATCGTAAGCACGCGCGATACAAGACTTCAGCTCTTCCTCCGTAAAATCCGTCAGAAACAGCTTCATCACCTCATAAGCCGTCTCCTGGTAGCTTTTATCCGCAAGCTCCTTCATGGTGCAGGAAAGCGCCGGGATGTGGTCTGGCACATACAGCCCCCCGTCCTCCGACAAACCTTTTAAAATAGCCTGGGACGCCGTAATCTTTTCCCTGCCGTCTCTGGTGCTGCTATATAATACTTCCATTCTTTTTTCCATACCTTTCTTCTTTAAGTTTAAGGTACGGTGCTCTGCTCGAAAAACCTTCGGTTTTCCTCGCTCACGGGCTTCGCCCTATGCATCCATTCGGTTAAACGCTTCGGTGAGCAAGCTCCCCTCCCCGTTTCCCCTCTGTCTGCGCACCGCTCATTGCCAACTTGAATAGTATCACACTTTCAAGGTCTGCGCAACAATCCTTACTGGAAGAATTCATGGTGTCCGTAGGAAAAAAGTCTGGTCAGTTTTCTGTCGAACCATTTGAGTTTGTCGGAATCTGCCTTTTCGCGGGCACAGAAATACAACGCTCCCTGAGAAATGTCTTCTCCGTACAGGGCGCGCTCTACCGCTGCAACCGTGTCTTCACTGACACGGACATTCTGGTATCTGCCGTCCACGGTTGGTGAAAACTGGGCGATCCCCTGCTCCTTCTGCATGACCACCTGATACACCGTATCCGGGAACAATTCGCTGTTCACTCTGTTTAAGACCACATTGGCCACCAGAAGCTTACCATCCTGATCCTCTCCGCCTGCCTCCGCCTCCACTATCCGAAGAAGCGCTTCATAGTCCTTGTCCGACAACTGATACTTCTTCGTCTGTTCCAATACCTCGTAATCCACCACTCTCTGTCCCGAAGATACGCTCTCAAGCATCTCTACAAAGCTTTGCTTATCCTCCTCCATCGATGTGTCCAGATATTCCATACGGAAAGCAGGCTTGGCCGATATCCGGTCAATTTTCAGCTCCCTGACGCAGAGCCATGATGATAGAATGGTCATCCCCGCCAAAAAGAAGCATGTAATATATTTCCTGTACATCTCTTCCTCCATAGTCAAAGCAGTTTGCTGTCTGAAACACTGTGACTCCATTTGGCTGCTATCATATTCTATGCAGAAAACAGGAAAAATATTTCTGAATTTGTTTTTTTTCTCAAAAATGGTACAATTACTTAAAAGGAGGCGCGACTCATGAATCAGCCATTACAGGGCGTATATGCTGCAAAAAAGAAGGACGGAAGCCAATACTATCGCGCTTCCTTAACTTATCGCAATAAACATATCAGCCTCGGCAGCCACAACGATATGAAAAAAGCGCATGAGATCTACTGCATAGGCTCTGCGCTCTTAAATGATTCTTCCATCCGGCTGGAGGACTATCTCGAAGACTCTCCTCTCGCTTTCGCCAAATGGGTCTGCCTGATTAATTTCCGGGACAACGGGCTTTACTTTTCCTCCCCCATTTACATCCGTCCCCGGTTCTTTTACTACTATTTTTCTCCTTCTGATTTTTTTATCTTCGATAAAGACGATCTGTTCTACTATTCTTCCCGCAGAATTTCCAGACGCGGCGGACATTATTTCGTGGCTGACTACGGGATGCAGATCAATATTATGAGCCGCTACGGCATCAAAAATTACGCTGTGGAAGGCCGCGACTACCGCTTCATCAACGGCAACCCAAATGATCTGCGCTATGAAAATATTGAAATTTTCAACCGCTTTCACGGCGTAAGCGCCGTACAGGAAAAGGGCCGCACCAGATATCTTGTAAAAATACACATAAAAGGCTATGTAAAAGTGGGTATCTACGATACGGAAACAGAGGCTGCCATCGCCTACAACAAAGCGATCGACCTGTTAAAAAAAGCCGGCGTAGACAAAGCCTATTCTCCCAATTACATGGAAGGAATTGCTCCCGATGTCTACGCCGGCCTGTATCATTCCATTCAGGTTTCTTCCCGTCTTCTGGACTACCGCTCCGAATAACTGACAAAGCAGATATTCAAGTCTGCACCGCCGTCTATGCCGTTTAGCACGCCGTCCGTGTTATACTGCCACATGGCATAACGGTAAGGATAATCCGGAATCTCCTCTTCCTGGGAAAGCCATACGTCATAGTCCTGCAGTTTTGTCAGATCCACCTCTTTGAGCAGCCACTCCTTATCCCCATAAATCATGGGCACATAGCCTGACGCCCTGACTGCGTCCAGAAAGCTGATCGTAACTGTCGTTTTATCCTCACGGCTAAGCCCTTCGATCCTCGACTTGTCATTGGAGACGAAACCCATATTAAAGGCAACCGGGTACTTCACATGGGCTCTGTAAGGCTCCAGATTCTGCACCACAAAATTTGCCTCCTGAACCGCCTCGTCCTGAGAGACAGCCTGCGAGTAAAAGTAGATTCCCACATCGAGCTGGGCCTCAATCGCCCCCTCAATATTCTCTTTAAAATTCTCATCCAGCGTGATCTGCCCGGTAGTATAACCGCGGCTGCCAAGACGGATCATCACATAATCCACCCCGGCCGCTTTCAGACTCGGAAAATAAACCTTCCCCGTATGTTTGGAAATATCTACCCCAACATAGGAGATTTTTCTGCCGTTCTCCATATACTGCTTCAAACCGGCCTTGTCTTCCATCTTTGTAAAATCAAAAGTATTCTTCGTCAGATAAGGACTGATTAAAACCCATTCTTCTGTGCCATCCGGGTTCGTAATCAAAGTATGCTTTCCGTCAGTTGCCGGATCATTTTGCGCTTCCTCTTCCCTCTGCCGCTCTTCTTCCTTTTCACGCTCCGCTTTCTCCGTGTAAGGATTTTTAGACGTCACCGTATCCGCTGCATTCACCGCGTCCCTCTCCGTTTTCGTCTCTTCCTCCTCCGGGTACATATCCCAGAAATCCAGATCCTCCGCCCGAAGCTTGGGCTTCGCTTCCTCCTCCTGCGCCGCCGCAAGCTCCTCCTGTTTTATCTCTTCCTCCTTCTGCTCCTGTACCTTCTGCAGATATTCGCTGCCCCCTCGTTTGCTGTCGTTTCCCTTGAATACGGCAAACAGAACGATCAGAACAAAAGCAGATACACCAATCACCATATAAACCAGAGAATGGCCTACGCCGCGTCCCGCTTCCTCTTCGCCCGGTAATTTCATATATTGATCATTCCTTTCTCAAACATAGAAACACTACTGTATTTTCGTCCGAAGATATGATACCATGTTATCTGGGAAATGGCAACTTTACAGCAAAAATTGGTATGCAGGAATTACTGCCCGGAGGTATCTGTCCATGAAAAAATCATTAGTTCCGGCCAGTCCGCCGGCGCGCATTTATCCGCCATTCTCTGTTACAGTAAAAAAATACAGAAGGCGTTTGGCATAGACATATCCCCTGTGACCGAATTTATCGGTGTGAGCGCTTCTTACAGCTTTAGCGAAAAACAAACCCTTGCCGTAAGGCTTCTTCTAAATCAGTTGTTTCCAAAAAACTATGACAGAACACAGGGTGAACCGTGCTCTCCAATGGAAGCGTCTGCGATTCCCATGCTGTTAATCCAAAGCAGACACGACGTGCATGCATAAAATTTTACGATTGGAAAGCGAAACACATGAAGCAAATTCATAATATCAAATATTTTCAAACTATTATACTTCCAAGACTCATCCTTATCATAACTCTTGCCCTGTCTTGTATCGTATGGACCGGCTGTGCACGAAACACGACGCCCATCTCCCGAACCGATTTCTACTTTGACACGGTCATCCAGATTACCCTGTACGACACGGAAGACGAATCGGTTCTGGACGGGTGTTTTGCACTGGCAGAAAAATATGAGAATCTGTTCAGCGCCACGAAAGAAGGCTCGGATGTGTGGAACATCAACCACGGAAACGGAAAAACCGTCACCGTATCGGAGGAGACGGCTGCCCTTCTTGTGACAGCGGCAGACTGTGCTAACACAACAGAGGGCGCTATAGATCCCACCATCCGCCCGGTCAGTGCACTCTGGAATTTCGGCTCTGACAGCGAACCGCATGTGCCGGAAGACGCCGCCATAAAAGAGGCGCTCTCCCACGTCTCCTACGAAAATATCCGCTTCGGCACTGCTCTCTCAGATGAAACCGGCGAACCCGTCTACCGCACCGTCACCCTGGCTGACCCGGAAGCCGCCGTCGATCTTGGATTCATCGCAAAGGGATATATTGCAGACAAAATGAAAGAATATCTGCTCTCACAAGGCGTAAAAAGCGCCTGTATCAGTCTGGGTGGCAATGTGCTTGCCATCGGCGAAAAGCCGGACGGTTCCCCCTTCCGCATCGGCATACAGGAGCCATTCGCCGAATCCGGGAAGTCCCTTGACACGGTAGAGATCCGGGATACCTCTGTCGTGACCTCCGGGATTTATGAGCGATGTTTCTATGAAAACGATGTGCTCTATCATCACGTCCTTGACACCGCCACCGGCTATCCTGTTGAGAACGAGCTGGCCGGAGTGACCATTATATGTCCTTCCTCCGTAAAGGCTGACGCGCTCTCCACCGCCTGTCTCTGTCTCGGACTGGAAAAAGGGCGGCAGTTTCTTGATGGAGAAAAGGACGTGGCCTATCTTTTGGTTACGAGAGACGGCACACAGTACCGCTCGGTAAATTTCCCTTGAACCGGCTGCACTTGCTCTTCGCAGCATACTGCGGCTGAATGCAGGACAAATGATAGCCAGACATTCATGCCGACCCGTCACCTCCGCATCCGCCTCGACCACCCTCTCACAGCAGGCGGCAGACACAGAACCCCGATCACAAGCGGCACCCAGATCAACAGATAGGGCGACCAGATATACTGTCCAAATATCCGAAATGTATTTGTCCGGAAAATATCTGCGCCGCTTCCCACCAAAGGCAGCAGATCAAACGCCTTTTCTAACAGGAAAGGCACACGGTTTCTGAGAGCCATCGGCACATATACCATCGAAAGACTGAGAAGCAGCGCCAGCACATGATTCTTACAGCGCGCTGAGAACAGCATCGAAACGCCCGCAAAGCCCCATGCACCGAGCAGGGTGAACACATACTCGTAAATTTCCGCCTGCAGCACATTCATGGGCGCGATTGCAATCATTTTAACCGTCTGTATGGGCATATCCCACCCTTCCGTCCCCAGAAAAACAAGCTGTGAACCGATCATCCCCGCAGCTGTCAGCGCAAATAATTCCAACGTAAACGAAAGCCCTGTGAACACCTTTGCACATGCAAGTTTTCGCCATCCGTTTTTTGTCGTCAAAACGAGCGGGCTTGTATTGTCATGCCACTCTCCGGCAAACAGGGACGAAAGGACGATTGCCAGAAACAACGCTATCACGCTTTCCAGACCAGATACCGTATTTCCCAGAATATTCGACCACCCTTCCACCCATTTCCATGAAAAAGGCGTCTTCACCTTTTCGTTGATACGCAGTAAATAGTCCCGCTCCGCCTCTGTCTGTCCGCTGATATCGAGAAATGTCTCTATCGCCTGCTCCCTCCTTTCATAAATCCCCGTAAGTTTTTCCGGCTCCACATAGCAGCTCATAATCATAACGGCAAACATGTCCGGTTTCTCCAATTCCGGATAAAGTGTCTTAAGCATACTGTTTACCGTCTCCCATCCCGTGTTCTGGTATTGTTTCAGTATTTCCTTATTTTTACCCCCCTGTTTACTTTCTTCTTCCACCACCGCCTCATTGAGCCGCTGATAATCCCTGACCCATTCCTGCAGTGTCTCGTCTGTCAGTTCCCCGTATTTATGAAAATAAGTCTGACAGTCCTTTATATTCTCATACCCGTCAAAATATCTGCTGCCCGTCCCATAATCTTTTCTGCTTCCGAAAGTGAGCCACTGATAGACCAGAACGCTCCCTAATATCACGCAGTAAAAAAAACATAACAGGACACAGACCCGGGTGCTGTTTTTCCGCCATAGTTTTTTATGTTCCAGTTTGAATAATTCCATTCCCAATTCCTCCCAGTTTGTCTTTCTATTTCGGATATTCACGCATAGAATACAGGTACAAATCCTCCAGCCCTGCCTCACAATGTGCCGCCCCCTCTGCCGGCTTAACATCTGACAGTATACGCAGCACCACCTGTTCCCCCTCATGCCGCAGATTGGCGACCGCCGCCTTCTCCTGCCAGATTTTTGCTTCTGACGGGGATACAGTCAGTTCCCACACCTTCCCTGCCGCCTTTTTCGTCAATTCCGAAACCGTCCCCTGTATCAGCACCTTTCCCTTTTTCATCAGCAGCACTTCGTCTGCAATGGCTTCAATATCCGACACGATATGAGTGGAGAGAAGGACGATTCTGTCCCCTGCATAGTCGGAGATCAGATTGCGAAAACGCACCCTTTCTTTTGGGTCTAACCCCGCCGTCGGCTCATCCAGAATCAACAGCTTCGGATCATTTAAAAGCGCCTGCGCGATCCCCACACGCTGTTTCATGCCTCCCGAAAAAGTTTTCATTCTCTTTCCCTTCACATCGCTCAAGTCAACGATCTCCAGAAGTTCCTTTACGCGTTTCTTTGCCACATCCCTTGGAATGCCTTTGAGTGCGGCCATATACCGCAGAAACTCCTCCGCCTTATAATTCGGATAATACCCAAATTCCTGCGGCAGATATCCAAGCACATCCCTGTAATCAGCGCCCATAGACGTAATCTCCCTGCCATCCAGAAACACTTCTCCCGAGGTGGATTCTAAAATGGCGCACAGCATACGCATAAACGTTGTCTTTCCCGCTCCATTTTCACCAAGCAGACCATATACACCCGGGGTTAAAACCGTGCTGACACAATCCACCGCTATTTTCCTTCCGTAATGCTTCGTCAGACGGTCAACCGATAATTCCATATAATTTTCCCTCCCTCTTTTTCTCGATAATCAACCTTATTTCCCTCCCAAAAAATCCGGCAAAAGCAATAAACAGGATCATCCACACACCCACCGCAGATGTCTCATAGACTTGCGGCATCTTAGTTGCCGATATGCCCCAGACCAAACAATAACCTGTCGTCGCCACCGCGCATACTGGCAGCCTCTCTTTCCTCCGCAGTCTGATCAGTCGCAGGATGGTCGTCATACAAACCAGATAAGGCACCAGACCGTACAAAATGATCTGCCCGGTTCCCTCCCCCGATTGCTGCCTATACATAGCCAGCCCTAAAACCACTGTAATTCCTATCAGATTCACCGCGCCCGCAAGAATCAGTTTGGCAAGTATGATCTCCGCGCCGGAAGCCCTTGTCACCGCCTCCATTTCACCCATTTTGTAAAACTGGCTGCGAAGCAGTGTCGGCATAACAGCCAGCGCAAACAGCGGTGTAAATGCCGGAACATAATGCATTACATCCTCTATTATGCCAAGCTGTATGCAGATCAGAAATAATACCCCCGCCTGCAGACTGAAAGTCAAAAACCCCTCAAACCGAAAAACATCTGACAAAAACTGCCAGAAGCCCGTTCTCTCTTCTTCCCTGCAATCCCCATACCGGCTCATCACTTCCCTACAACACGCAACAGTTTCCGCCTTTTTCTCAGCTCTAATTTCTTCACCCTGTCTAAAAGAATCCCTCAAATATCTTTCCAATTCCCTGCTATTCATCCCCAAGCTCCCTCCTCATAAGCCGCAGGCCGTTCCTGACCCGGCTCTGCGCCGTGCGCATACTGCACCCCATCACTTTCGCAATTTCCGCAAATCCGAGATTCTGTCCAAAACGGAGGATAACCGCCTCCCTCTGCTCCGCAGACAAAACGCCAAGCAAACGCCTGATATCCTCCCGATGCTCCACCTGCGCAATCCCGCTTCGTCCGTCTGCGATATCTCCCACAGTCTCCAACGAATAGAAGGACAGTTTTCTGCTCTCATCAATACACAGGCGGTTTGCGATGGTATACAGATAGGATTTGAATTTATTTCTGCCATGGTATTTGGGCAGACTCCGAAAGAGTTTCAAAAAGGTTTCCTGCGTCAGATCCTCCGCCCTTTCCGGTGCGGAACAATGCCAGCCGCAGTATCGCAAGATAGCGCCGTAATAGCGGTCAATCAACTCTTTCGCCGCTGCTTCGTCGCCGCATTTGATTTTTTCTACCAGCTCATCGTCGCTCACACTGCCCCGCCTCCCCTCCTGTCAGATTGATCTGTATCTCATTTTACGGAACTGTAATTCCTGCGATGCAGCCTGCCGAAATCCACATCTGTATATTATAACGGTACAAGTTTATAAAAGGATCAAAAATTCCAAAAAAAGAAAAGGCAAAGAATTTTCCTCTGCCTTTTCTCAAGCTTTGCCATCAAATTGTTTCTATTTCCAGTCAATCCATTCCACATCTTCCCCCTCGTAAGCCGCAATATCCGCCCCGTCCTCTTGCGTAAAACGTCTGGCTTCCACAGGCTGTCCATCTGGCGTATAACTATAAAATGTCTTTTCAAAGCCGTCATAATTCCGAACCTCCCAGACCATCCCATAATCGTACACGCCAAATGCGATATTTTTTGTATGTGTCTCAAATACATCGAAACAGACAAGTTCATTATCACATATCCCCACAATATACATCAGTTCGCTTAGGTTGGAACTTATTTTGAAAATAAGCTCCGGCTTTTCATCGTTGTTCACATCCACATAAGCATATTCCTTCCACGCATTTTCAAATTCGCTTTCATACCCTTCATCATCCATAACAGTCAGTTCCATGCCTTCCACGTATGGGTTTGCCACACCAATCTCATTCTTTAGAAAAGCTTCATACAGTGGATTTCCGGCATCTGACGCACTCTCTGTCTGACCGCACGCGGATAGCACAAGGATGACCACGCCTGCCGCCATTGCCATTTGTTGTTTTTTCATAAGTTATTTCTTCCCTTCTTCTAAAACCGCTCTTTCCTTCGCCTCGTTGGAAGGCGGATGGCAAATAAATCAGGTCACAGGAATATCATAGCAAAAAAAACATCCGCAGACAATTATGTCCTCCAAACCTGCCCTTTTGTCCTTCAGATGCGATCGGAAATCTCAAGTAACGGAAAAAGGAGCGTGAATTGTCACACGCTCCTCAATTTCAGGATATACTGCCCGCACCGCCCATCAGCCTTGTCATCTCCTCAATCCGCTCAATCGGAAACGGTGATGAGGTAAGCGGTTTCATTGCAATAGACATCAGCTTCATGGGATTATCGTCCGCCGCTATCCGATTCGAACTCATCTGCCCGCACTGTCGGCACCGATGTATGATCGCCCACTCCCCGTTTTTCCTGACCCAGACCGCCACAGGCTCCATATAGCCGCCGCAGTCCGAGGCCCGGTCACCCGGCTCCACATCCACATGCAGGCTTGTCAGACAATTCGGACAGTGATTTCTGTGTCTGCTGCCCGCGCCGTCCGGCACCACCTGACGCCCGCATACCTTGCACACAAAACTTTCATTGCAGGCGTGATTTTTGTAATATCCCTTTTCAAAAGTCTTTCTTTTATTTTCCCTATTCAATTGTATTCCCTCCTAATCGAATCCATATTGCTCCATAGGAGGTGTCACTTGCATTTCCCTAAGAATCCTCTGTATGCTCTTTTCTGTCAGATAATACTGATGCGCCAGTTCTTTCGTGGAAATGCCCTTCTGGTGCTGGTCAAAAATCTGTTCATTTCTGATCCGAAGTTTCTCATTCACACCCGTTGAAGACCCCCACCTTCTTCTGCATTCCTTTTTCTTAGGCACATAAATCGCCTCGCCGCTCACATACGTCTGCAGGATCTCAAGAATATTTTCCGGCAGAATCTCATCCGCCCGTTTATAGCTCATAGCTGCCTCCTAATCGTTTACTTTAGGAAACGCAATGGCTATCACAATTTAAATTTGAAATGTCATAGCCATTGCTATGATACCGCAGCCTCCTTCATCAAACACCTCACTCCTTCTCCTGCTTCTATACGGAATATGTCCGTCTTTTAAAACTTCATACAATCTTATTTTACATACTGACTTAAGAAAATACAACCTCATAAAAACTTCCAAAAATTTTTATTCCATTAGTTCTTTTGCCGCCTGATAAGCCTCCACGGTCGTGCCAATCCCCTCGCATGCTCTCTCCAAATCCACACGAAAACTCTCCATCACATGATTCACATTAGAAACTAAGGTACGGGCAGTCTCCTTCTGTGCCTGCTCCATGCCTTTTTCCATACCTTTTCTAATTCCCCGCTCCTCAGCCCAGTTCAACCGCCGGTAATAATCATCACGCGCTTCCGACTGCATCCTCGCTTTTTCATCTGCAGTCAATTCCTTATAAGTAAATATACATTCCTTAATGGATTCATCCCTTTCCGCCAACATCCGCATCTCCTCCCATGTTTCCGCCTTGAATAGCTGCGCCCAATTATAGATCTCTGGTCTTATCTGTTCGTCCAATTCCTTTTTCAGTTGATTTAATTGTAGCACACGGATTGACATTTTATCACTATATTTATGTGCGGTATCTAAGTTATAAAAGTAATATTCCAAATACAGTTTTTCTGGAAAACCCTGCGGCGTAAAGTTAAGAATTCCAATATGTATAGTTTCCTTCACATCCAAATACTTATCCCCTTTTTCCAACTGATCAAATGCTCTGCACAGATAAGCCAGAGACCTCTCTGACCAGTTTCCCTCGTCAACAACCTGCATCTCAATATCCAAAATACGGCTGTCATTCAATTCAAGCTTTAAGTCCAGCATCATCTTTTTCTCATCTATCATGCCTCCTATTTCGATGGGATTCTGTATTCTGACAACCACAATCTCCTCCATCCGCATATGCAGCAAAGCGCATAGCAATCCCTTTAGCGCCGTCTGATTTCTTTGCAGCACCGCTTTAAACATAAAATCATTCGTCAACGGATACCTCAATTTTCCTGCCGGGAGTTCCAATTCAGTTCAAAAACATTTTCTATGTTTTCTTCTGTCAACTCATACCATACAGCATCACTTTTTGCGTCTTGACGGCGCACGTCTTCATCAAATTCCGCCGCAGAATACGGTTCCCCGTCCGCCAGATACTGTATCTCCAGGTTGCGTTCAGAATTGTAATAAGATTCCACGCAATACCGTCCGTCTGTCAGGCAGGCATCTTCTGAAAAACGCAGTTTTGCAATTCCCCAATCTGCATACCCTCCCGAATAAATGAAAGTTCCGTCTGATTTCAACTGCATAAACTCTCTGTAACCCAGCGTATAACCGCATACCGTTCCTTCCTGATACCGCAGAATCTCAAACCCGTAATCCAGCGCATCATTCACTACGATCCAGAGTATGACTTCCTCTTCCCCATCGCCATCCAAATCCAAAACAGCAAATCTGTCCGCAGCTGCTGTCATACTGCCATCCTCTTCTTCATCGGCATCATCCAGAAACAGCTCTGTGAAATTTTTAACATTTACTCTCTTATTTTGACTCCATGTTTCAGCGCAGACAAAGTCCTCATCCCCTAAAAGCGCCGCCTGAAAGCTTTTTTCCAGCGTTTTTACGGTTTCTGTCTCATCCGCTATCTTTTCGCGCGGTCCCTGCGCCGATACTTCGGAACCAAGAAGAACCGTAAGAAAGCATATCCATATGACTGCTCTGCTCACTTTTGTCATGCCGCTTTTTACACCGTCACCTTCCCCGCCAGCACGTTCTTGTAATCCTCCAGATTCTTCGCCAGAAGTGCGGGCGTATCCAGATTGTAGGGGCATCTGCCCTTACACTGTCCACAGTGCAGGCATGCCTCAATCTTTCCCATTTTCTCCTGCCATACCTCTCCCAGATAATCTGCTGATGGCGCACGGCGTATCATCAAGGACATTCTCGCGCACATACTGATCTCAATTCCTGCCGGGCACGGCATACAGTAACCGCAGCCCCGGCAGAATTCGCCTAAAAGCTCCGCCCTGTCCTTGTCAATCAACGCCTTAATCTCCTCTGTCATGGCCGGCGGATTGTCTATGTAAGAGAGAAATTCGTCAAGCTCAGCCTCCCTCTGCACACCCCAGATAGGCAGCACATTGTCATACTGCGCCAGATACGCGTATGCCGCCGCCGAGTTGGTAATCAGACCGCCGGAAAGCGCTTTCATGGCAATAAAGCCCATGTCCGCCGCCTTACACTTCTCCACCAGCTCAATATCCTTGTCCGTCGCCAGATAGCAGAACGGGAACTGCAATGTCTCATAGAGACCACTGTCAATGGCCTCGTGCGCTACGGCCAGGCGATGGTTCGTAATGCCGATATGCCGGATCTTTCCCTGCTCTTTTGCCTGGAGCGCCGCATCATAAAGACCGCTCTCATCCCCCGGCTTCGGGCAGAATGCCGGGTTGTGGAACTGGTAAATATCAATGTAATCCGTTTTCAGATTGGTAAGGCTGGTCTCTAAGTCTTTCCAAAACCCCTCTGCATTCTGCGCCCCCGTTTTGGTGGCAATTATCACTTTCTCCCGCATCCCCTCAAAGGCAAGCCCGACTTTATGCTCGCTGTCCGAATACATTCTGGCCGTGTCAAAGAAGGTCATGCCGTTCTCATATGCCTTCCTCAAAAGCGTGACCGCCGCCTCATCCGAAATCCGCTGGATCGGCAGCGCACCGAACGCGTTCTTATTTGTCTCAATTCCTGTCTTACCAAGTTTAATTGTCTGCATCGCAACCTCCGTTATTTTTGAACGATTCTCTTCTTCCCATCCTACAAATCCCCGCCGGAGCCAAACCCCGAACCGTCATAACTGCCAAGCGTCCCGGACAGCCCGCACCAGTTACATGTAAAATGTGTATCGTTTCCGTTATGACAGTTCAGTTTCCCACAGTTACAGATCACGAAATCTTTCGTTCTGCAGTACGGGCAGCCCGGATATCCGTTGTCTGGGAATATCTGTCCTACAATCTTAGTCTCATCGTAATGCTCCCTCTTTGCGGCCGCCTCTTTTACAGGAAAAGCCCATGTATATTTCCATCCGCCCTCCAGTTTCTCGAAACGGACGCCATATATGTTTTTTCCTTCTTTGCACTTACAAAGGGCAATTCGTGCTTCCATCCCTATAGCCCCGCTCCTTTCCCAAATCCCAAAACATCCAGACTGCAATGCCTGAATCATTTCCTATCTCGTCAATCAGGCGCCTTCCGAAGACCCGGACTGCAAGATCTGCTCCGCCTCATAGGCAAACAGAGCCGTGATATCGTCACCGCACCCCATCTCGCTTGTCTCCTGCAGCCATGCTTTCAACCTGCCGGACACAGCCTTCACGCCATGTTCCGCAAGAAGAGCGTAGTAATCCATACATGTTTTCTGAAACTCTTCCTCATTTTTATAGCTGTTGGACATTCCGTCGGAGGAGAGCATGTACATGACGGGCAGCCGCTCATTTTCTTCCCGTTTCCGCGTCAGCGTGACCGCCTTCTTCCAGGACTCCGCCTTGCTGAGCGAATGCGTTTCCGTCCCGAGAATCTTATCCGCCTCGATTACGCTGTATACGCCGCTCTCTGACACCTTCACGATATCCCCGTCGCCAAGCTGAAAGGCAAAGAGAAACTCCTCTGTAATGACCAGTCCAAGCAGCGTGCTCCCATACAATTTATAAACCGCTTCCCTGTCTTTGTTCTGGTTTTCATCGACAGGAATACTCCTCCTGCATCTGGTATGTAATTTCAAGATCCTGCGCTTCCACTCGGCGTCTATCTCCCTCGCAATCTTGGTATCTCCCTCCCGCGTTAAAAAGGTAAAGAGCATTTCCTGCCGGCCTGCATAGGTATCCAGATAGTCGCCCATGATTCTGCAAAATACATTGACAGCCGTCAGGGATCCTGTCTTACTGTAAGGGCAGGCATCACTGCCATGTCCATCCGCCACAGACAGAATCACTGCGCCAGAATCTTTTACCTCCTTTTTCAGACTGTCCTGGCACTCCCTGCCAATTCTTATATGGGATGCGCCCTGTACGGACGCGCCGAATACGCTTCGTATCATATGCCGCACCCTTTCCATCAAGTACAAATTCTCACACCGCTACCAGACATCGCCATCCTGGATATCATCCAGATCGGGAATCCTGCCACCCATATCGACAATGACCGGGGCATCCCCGTCCTGCCCTGCGGTATCCGCCGCAATACTTGCCGGAGCCGATACAAGCGAAGCTGCAGTGGACGCCCACTTGATCATCTTCGTGAGGGCCGCCGCATTGTTCGCCTGCAGCACCAGTTCCTTGTTCCCTGTAAACTCCTCTAAAACGGCATCGTCCGCATCCTGGCCGATGGAAATGGCAATCTTAACCGCTTTCTTTCCCCAGGGCAGTTTTTTCAACTCCGTCAATGCCTTTTTATAATCATCTGTGGGCTGTCCATCCGACAAAAGCACCAGTACGGGCGGAAGCGCCCTGTCTGACATCGGCGGAATTGTGAGCTGTGCCGCCAGAAGTTCAAATGCCTTTCCGAGATCAGTCACGCCAACGGCCTCCAGATCATCCCACGCAAAGTCTTCCACATTGACGGGATTGCTCGTCACCCAGGAAGCCCCGGTGGAAAATTTCAAAGTACGGATCATCAGCTGCGCATTCGGATTATTTTCCGCCGCAGATACCATCTCTGGTATGGTAGACTGGATGGCATGGTTCACCGTGCCGATTTTCTCTCCATACATGGAACCGGAGCAGTCCACAATCCAAAAAAAATGAAGCGGTCTGCTCGCCAGCTCTCCTCCCGGTCTTTTCATCTCTCCCATGATCATTCCTCCTTCACGTTACGCCCTCACGCATCTGATCTGCCAGGCCCTGGCATACTGCATGGCATAAGAACCGCTATTGCAGCGGATTGTAAAGTTCTCATGCCGCTCATCGGGTTCCCCAAATGTCTTCAAAAAGCCTGTCCCTTTACCGCCTCCGATTTCTGTCACAGAATCTGGTATATAAATGCTTTCCAGACTTTTACAGCCGGCAAAAGCGCCCTCCTCAATGCTCGTCACCCCTTCCGGGAGATCCACACTCTGCAAGGCATCGCAGCCTTCAAAGGCCGATATCCTGACTGTATCAAGCTCCTGCGGGAACACGACCTCCCGCAGGCTTTTACACCAGCGGAATGTATTTTCCTTTATTTCCTTCAACTTACCCGGCAGCGCTGCCCGTCTGAGCTGCCCGCAGCCGGCAAAGCTGTTTTCTCCGATAAATTTCACGCTGTCCGGCACTCTGATCTCCTCCAGGCCACTGTACTCAAAAGCGCCCTCGTATTTGATCTCGCTCCCCAGGATCTTGGGACATCCTGTGGCGTCCGTGCTGCCAATGCACCTCAGGGATTCCGGCAGTACCGCCTCCTTTAAACCTCTGCAGTTTAGAAACACTCCGTTTCCCAGCATTTCAATGCCATCGGAAATGACAATCCTCTCAATGCCGACGCACCCCTTAAAGGCATAATTGCCGACTGCGATCACCTTTTTTCCCTCGATCATATTGGGAATCACCACAACAGGCTCATCGAAATCCATGTATTTCAGAATCCGCAGTCCCCTTGACGTCTCCTCGTACTCATACAGACTGTCACTCTCACAGGGAACCCACTCTTTTTTCGTTGACAGACCGAAATCCCCTCCGCCTCCCAAAGGCGTCTCTTCTTCTCTTTGCCCGGCCCCGCCATCCAGCAGCAGCCCCAGTGCCTTCGCCCATGACATAACGGCCGTTTCGGCGCTTTTCGTCCTGACGTCATATCCAAGCTCAATGGATCTGACAAAACGGTGCAGGGTCATTTTATCGATCTGTTCAAGACCCTTCATCTCACCGACAATACCGTCATCATATACAAGCATCAGCAGGTTTCGCTTCCGCCTGTCCTGCGGAAACAAATCCAGGAGAAGAGCCTGCAGTCTCTTTCTGTCAGTAAGCGCATCGGGATAATTCTGTAACAGACCCGCCAAAACTTTATCGTCTTCCATACCCGCTATCATGCTCCTCCATGAAATTCTCCCGTAAGCTGCCCAAAATCAATCTTTGTACCCCTTGCAATCGCTGCGGAACGGCCCTGCGGCACGGAAACCTGCGTTCCGTCCGCCTTGATGTACGTCCAGTTATCCCCGGACAGATTTCTGATCCCCCACAGTTTCGGGTTTGCCGGATTCTGCACCACCTCACCGACAACAGTCTCCATATCATAATTCCCTGCAATGTGATGCTGATACAATTTCGTGTTGGACATCAGCAGAACCGTATTTTTACCAATCACAATGCGGGGCGGAACGGTTACTGCTTTCTGGCATCCCCAGCAAGTGTGCGCGACACCGTTTTCTTCCTTCTGCACATCGTAAAATACCTCGCTGCCGCAATTCTGACAGCGCATCATGCCGGACATGAGATTCGCGAAAGTCTCCATCCACCTGCCCTCCGTGATCCGGCGGTTAGGCTGCCTGAGCCCTACGGTAAAAGATGTGATAAACAGATCCCTGACCTGCTGTGGATACAGATCCCAGAAAATAAGGGCATTGTCCTGATATCCCGCAAGAGGCCGGTTGTCCTTGTTGTCCGGGTCAAAGATAAACAGCGGATCCGTCCCATACAGCATGTTCATGGCAGGGATATCCATGCACTTGATCCGCGCCTCTCTCTTTCCCTCCAAAGGGTGATTTAACATAAACATGTAAAATAACAGCACCGCCAGCGAAAAGAGATCCGTGTTCCGGGACGGTTTTGCCTTCCCTGTCACAATTTCAGGCGCCATAAAGCGGGGAGTACCGTACACGCCGGTTTTCGCCCCGTTGTAAGAAACGTTGTCGTTATCGCAGATCAGCACATCGCCCGTATCCGGATCGAAAAAGACATTGCCAAAAGAAATATCGCGATAGCTGTAACCCTTTCCATGCAACGCATGATACCCTCTGGTCAGATGATACGCCGCCCTGCAAAGGCAGTAAAAGGAAGGCTCCGCCTTTCTCTTCATCATATCAACAATGCTTCTGTAATTTTTCGGGCGAAGCGGCATAATATAGCCAAAGGATTCCCCATATGCCCGAAAAATCATATCCTGCGGCCATAGGAAAGACGCATCCGGCGGGCCACTCTGAATCAGATTATCCAGAATTTCTTTCTGGTTTTTGGTGGCGGTATTTTTGTAATACCACTTGAGGGCATACAGCTTATTCCCGGCCTCCACAGAATATACTTCCCCCTGTCCGCCGGCGCCAAGCAGTTGTTTTACCGTATATCGGCTTCCGCTCTCGGAAGTGAGAACCGTTCCGCTCTTCAACTGTCCTTCCATGTTACCGTTCTCCCTGTTTTTTAATTCCATGCGGAGAATGCCCGTACTCGGGGCATTCTCCTACGCGAAACTTAGTACTTCTTGGCGAAGCAGCCTTTGCTGCTGAGCTTTAGAAGTACTTTTCGCGATTTTATACAATTACTTTCTTCGGACACTTTTCCTTACATGTCCCGCACCCGGTACATTTCTCCTGATCAATAATTGCATGGAAATCCTCAATCACAATCGCGTCCGCCGGACAGTTCCTCTTACAGAGCTGGCAGGCGATACAGCCCACATCGCAGGCTTTCATGGTCACAGGCCCCTTTTCCTTTGAGCTGCAGGCCACCACATGTTTGGCATCATAAGGAATCAGCTCGATCAGATGCTTCGGGCAGGCAGCCACACACTTGCCGCATGCCTTACATGCCTCCTTATCCACCACCGCTACGCCGTTTACCACATGAATGGCGTCAAACGGACATGCTTTCACACAGCTGCCGAAACCAAGACAACCGTCATTACAGGATTTCGGTCCGCCGTTGGGCACAAACGCCACCATAGCACAATCCTCGATACCTGTGTAATCATAGTCCACGCGTGTGCGCTCCTTGTCACCGCGGCACTTCACAAATGCCGTCATGCGCACGCTCTCACCGGCCTCCACGCCCATGATCTGCGCCACCTGCGCTCCTACTTTTTCACCGCCCACAGGGCAGGCATTTGCAGGCGCCTCCCCCTTTACAATCGCAGCCGCCAGGCCGGAGCATCCCGCATAGCCGCAGCCGCCGCAGTTATTTCCCGGCAGAACACCTAAAATGGCCTCCTCCCGCTCATCCACATCTACCTTAAACTTAATACCTGCCACGCCGAGGAACAGACCCACGAACAGGCCTACCGCTCCCACAATTCCCGTAGCCATCAAAATTCCCGCTATGTCCATACCTTCGTCCCCCTTAGAGTAATCCGGAAAATCCGCAGAACGCAATCGCCATCAGTCCCGCCGTCACCAGCACAATCGGCATTCCCTGAAAAGATTCCGGTATATCATTGTATGTCATCTTCTCCCGGATTCCCGCAAGAATAATAATGGAAATGGTAAAGCCCGCCGCTGTGGCGAAGCCATTGACTACTCCAGTTAGTATCCCGTAATTCTTCTGCACGTTGGTAAGCGCCACACCGAGCACCGCGCAGTTGGTCGTAATCAAGGGCAGATACACGCCAAGCGATTGATACAGCCCAGGAATAAATTTCTTCAAAAACATCTCAACAAACTGCACCAGCGCCGCAATGACCAGAATAAACACAATGGTCTGCAGATAGGCGATGTCAAAGGGAAGCAGGATAAACTGGTAAATCGCTCCCGCCACCGCTGAAGCCAGTGTAATGACAAAAATAACCGCCACACCCATGCCCGTTGCAGTCTCCGTCTTCTTGGACACGCCAAGGAAGGGACACAGTCCCAGAAACTGACTTAAAACCACATTATTTACCAGGGAGGACGCAATCAGGATCATCAATAATTCTTTAATCATTCTTCTTCTCCCCCTCTCCCGCTTTCTCCTTACTTTCATCAATCAGACGCTTTGCACAGCCCGTATCCGAACAGTTCATGCAGTCGCTTCCACAGCCGGACTGGATCTTTGACATATCTTTTCCTTTCCGCTCTCCGGCGATCTTCACCTTATTCTGAACCGCCGTCAAAAGCGCCAGCACGAAAAATGCACCCGGCGCCATGATAAAGATGCTCACCGGCACAAAACTTTCCGGCATCACATGCATACCGAAGATCTCTCCTGCGCCCAGAAGTTCTCTCACCGCGCCGATACAGGTCAGCGCCACGGAGAATCCGAGTCCCATGCCGATGCCGTCAAACAGCGACGGAATCACAGGATTTTTGTAAGCATACGCTTCCGCACGACCGAGGATAATACAGTTTACCACAATCAGCGGAATGTAAATACCGAGCGCATCATAGAGGAAGGGAATAAAGCCCTGCAAAAGCAGTTCCACCATCGTCACAAAAGAGGCAATAATAACGATAAACGCCGGAATCCTCACCTTATCAGGTATGATATTCCGAAGCAGGGAAATGAAGACGTTACTAAGCGCAAGCACCACCATCGTCGTAAGGCCCATACCCAGGCCGTTGACCGCCGAAGTTGTCACTGCAAGCGTGGGACACATACCCAGCATCAGGACAAAGGTCGGATTCTCCTTTACAATACCGTTTACAAGACGTTCCTTTGCACTATTCATTTGCACTACCTCCTCCCAATACCGTCTGGAAATAGTATAATCCAGCGTTGACTCCATTGGTCACCGCATTCGTTGTTATTGTCGCGCCGGAGATGGCGTCAATCTCATTGTCCGCTGCCGCGCCACTCTTGCTATAAGCAAATTTCTCCACATTTTTGCCGGCAAACTGCGGCTTCAAAACCTCCTCAGCCCGCATGCCGAGTCCGGCTGTCTCAGATATGGCAAGCAAGGAAATACCGTTCACGGTGCCGTCCGTTCGGACGCCCATCGTAAACCGGATATCTCCGCCGTAACCTTCCTTCGTGGTCACCGTGATCACATAGCCAAGCGTACTTCCCGCACTGTCAAGGGCCGCCATCACTTCGTCCACGCTCTCCTGTCTGTAGCCCTCACTGCTCCATGTGCCCTCGTCCACCGCTGTAACCTCTACCGCCTCAAAGGAAGCCGCGTCCGCAAACACTTCCTGACACGCCTCCTGCTTCGCTTTCGCTTCCTGCTCTGCAATAGGCTCTTTTGTGACCTGATAAACCAGTCCGAGAAGAAGACCTGCAATTAGCGTGATCGCCAGCAGAATCCCTGTATTTTTCATCATCTCTTTCATGCCTTCTCTCCTCCTTTACCAAATGCTTTCGGAAGAGTGACCTTCTCAATCAGCGGCACCAAGAGATTGCCGATAATGATCGCATAAGACACTCCCTCTGCGGAGGGGCCGAAAATACGGAAAATTCCTGTCAGAACGCCTAGCAAAAAACCGAACACATACTGTCCCCGTTTCGTGATCGGTCTGGTCACATAGTCCGTCGCCATAAAGAACGCACCAAGCATCAGACCGCCGCCGGAAAGATGGGCGGATATGTACGGCCAGTTAAAGCCCCGGCCTCCGAAAAGGCTCACAAAAACTGCAAGCGTCACAATGTAAGTGCCTGGAATCCTCAGATCGATAATTCCGAACAGAATCAGAATACACGCCCCGATCACAATGGCGATCATGGATGTCTCACCGATGGTACCCGCCGTACGGCCGATCACCATATCCAGGATATTAACGGATTCCCCGCTCTTCAATGCGGCGAGGGGCGTTGCCCCCGTGTACGCATCACAGTCAAAATTCGTCATTATGGACGTAAAGGAAATCAGCAGGAAACACCGCGCGCCGAGCGCCGGGTTCATAAAGTTCTGCCCCAGACCGCCAAACAGCATTTTGACTACCAGTATGGCGAACACGCCGCCCACTACGCCGATCCACCACGGCGCAGACACCGGCAGGTTTAACGCCAGAAGCAGCCCTGTCACCACTGCGGAGTAATCTCCTATTGTCACCTTTTTCTTACAGATCTTCTCAAACAAAAATTCCGTCGCCACCGTGGAGGCCACTGTCACAAGAATCAGCAACAGTGCCTTAGGCCCGAAATTGTAAATGCCAAATCCAGCCGCCGGAAGAAGGGCGATCACCACAGTCAACATAATACTGCTTGTGGTGGACTTCGATCTGACATGAGGGTTGGATGACACTTTCATTAATTCACTCATCTCTTCAGTCTATGCTCCTTTCTCACTATTTCTTCTTCTTTGCAAGCTGCATCTTGCGCATGGATTTGATGGTCTGCGTCAGCGGCCTCTTTGCCGGACAAACAAAACTGCAGCAGCCGCACTCACAGCATTCCATGCCTTCGTGGGAAAGGAACGCTTCCTCATCATAGTGCTCCGCATAATCTGCCAAAAGCCTTGGAACCACGCGTCCAGGGCAGACCTCCACACAGCGGCCGCAGTTGATGCAGGCGGAAGGCTCCATGCGGGACACCTCATCCTCCGTGAGACAAAGAAGAGCAGAAGCCGTCTTGGTTGTCGGCACATCCAGCCCGAAGAGAGCAAATCCCATCATCGGCCCGCCGGAGACGATCTTCACAGGCTCCTGCTTAAATCCGCCCGCTTCCTCCACCAGTTCATGGTAATTTGTGCCGATCCGCACAATAAAGTTGCGCGGGTCTGCGATGGCATCCCCGGTCACTGTGACAATACGGTTCATCAGAGGCTTTCCCTCGATCACCGCATGATAAATTGCAACCACCGTATCCACATTGTTCACCACACAGCCTGCATCTGCAGGAAGCATGGAAGAATTGATGGCTCTTCCTGTGGCCGCATAGATAATCTGCCGCTCCGCGCCCTGCGGATATTTGGTCTTAAGCGCCTTCACACTGATACGTGGCTCGTCCTTTGTGAGATTTTTCAAAAGTTCTATACAGTCCGGCTTGTTGTCCTCCACCGCCAGAATACCCCTGGCATTCTCAAACAGCTTCAGAGAAACTTTTAACCCTCCCACCAGCTTCTCCGGCTCCTCTAACATCCTGCGGTAATCGGATGTCAGATAAGGCTCACACTCCGCACAGTTTGCAATCACTATGTCAATCTTCTCCGGCTCCTTGGGAGAAAGCTTGATAAAAGTAGGAAAGCCTGCACCGCCCATGCCGACGATACCCGCCTCCTTCACACACTCGATAATCTCCTCTCTCGTCATCTCCTCGAGAGGTTTCCGTTTCGGATACTCCACTTCCTCATAAAGTCCGTCATTTTCGATGATGATGCTCATCACGCTGTCACCCGTGACCACACGTCTCGGCTCAATCGCTTTCACCGTACCCGATACCGTGGCATAAATAGGCGCAGAAACAAAGCCGCCCGCCTCCGCAATCTTCTGCCCCGTCAAAACCCTGTCGCCCTTCTCCACAATAGGTTTTGCAGGCGCGCCGATATGCTGGGACAACGGGTAAACCAGATCTCCCTTTGGCAGCACCGCCTTGATGGGCTTATCCTTTGACAGATCCTTTCCGTCGTAGGGATGTATGCCGCCGTTAAATGTTAATTTAGCCATACCTGTAACCCTGCTCCTTTCACATTCAGTCCACACCTTAGATCCGATGGAACCGCTATTATAAATATACTATTTTTCGACGAAAAAAACTACTGCTAATTCAAAAAATGTGTTAAGATATACGCGAAAGCAATGAACCGCGCGCACTGCGAATACCTACTTGGAGGAAATTTATGCAAATCGTAAATCAAACACTGGAATCTTTCAAAATCGGTTATCCTTTGGAGCGCACCGCTCCCCTGGATCAATTTCTGTTTATAGATATTGAAACCACGGGATTCACCGCAAAAAGCTCCTCCCTCTATCTGATCGGAGCCGCTTTCCTTGCGGACGGAAACTGGCAGATCCGGCAGTGGTTCTGCGATAATCCCATAGAGGAAGCTGCCTTGCTGAACGCCTTTTTTGACTTTGCATCCTCTTTCACGCATCTGGTCCATTTCAACGGCAATAATTTTGACCTGCCATACCTGATGCAGAAATGCGAACAGCATAAACTTCCTCACAATTTTGACAGCTTTGCCGGGATCGATCTGTATAGACGCATTTCTCCCTACAAAGCATTTCTGCACGTTCCAAACTGTAAACAGAAAACGCTGGAAACGCTTCTTGGCATTTCCCGGGAAGACCGCTTTCATGGCGGGGAACTGATTGAAGTTTACAAAACATATGTGGAGACCCTTTCCGCTGACGCCCGCACTCTGCTGCTTCTCCATAACAGCGCCGATATCCAGGGGATGCTGCATCTGCTTCCTCTTCTGGCATTTTATGATCTTTTCAACGGGAATATCCGCGCGAAAAAAGTGCAGGCAAACAGCTATATTGACTATCACGGTCAAGAGAAGCAGGAACTGCTGATGAAACTGGCGCTGCCTTCCACCCTTCCTTTTTCCCTTTCCAATCTGGCAAACGGCTGCTATTTCAGCGGCGAAAAGGATGAGGGTATTCTGAAAGTACCGCTCTACGAGGAAGAGATGAAATACTTCTACGCCAACTATAAAGACTACTATTATCTGCCGGCGGAAGACATCGCCCTCCACAAATCCGTGTCCTCCTTTGTAGATCAGGCGCACCGCACCCAGGCTACAGCCGCCACATGCTATACACGGAAATACGGACTCTTTCTCCCGCAGTGGGATATTTTGGCAGAACCTTTCTTCAAACGGGACTATAAGAGCCACGATCTCTTCTTTGAACTCACCGAAGAGCGCAAAACAGACCGAACACTCTTCTCCCGTTACGCACAGCATCTGCTTGAAAAGATGGCGAAGACATACTGAATCTCAGACTTGCTAATGAAAATTTGGACATAACAAGGGGCAGCGACAAATCGCTGCCCACTTCAATTTATAAACTCAATACGGAGAATGCCGCCTTTTGGCATTCTTTGATGTGAGACTTAGAATTTCTCCACGAGCAGCCTTTGCTGCGAGTGGCTAGAAGTTCTTCTCACATTGGCCTCTGATAGAAAAACGAGTTCTTCCGCTCAAATCCCACATCTCTGTGGTTGATGATCTGCTCGGTACTGCCTATGAACAGATAACCGCCCGGCTTAAGACTCTTCTGGAACTTACGGAACACTTCATCCTTCGCTTCCTCTGTAAAATAGATAAGTACATTCCGGCATACAATCAGATGAAAATCTGTCGGATAGTTGTCCTTCAGCAGATTATGTTCCTTAAATTCTACTCTGGCCTTCACCTCTTCGGAAATCTGGTAGGAAGGGCCGACCTTAGTAAAAAACTTCTTTTTCAGATCCGCCGGCACGCCCGCTATGCTCTTTTCTGCGTAGAGACCCATCTTCGCCTTCTCTATCACCTGCTTATCCAGATCCGTTGCATAAATCTTGATCTGGCTGAGCGGCAGATGTCTGGATAATGCCATCACCAGAGAATACGGCTCATCACCTGTAGAGCAGGCCGCGCTCCATATTTTTAAATTTTTACCATATCGCTGAATCAGTTCCGGGAAAATATCTTTGTCCAAAAGCTGCCACTGGTCTACATTTCTGTAAAACTCAGACACATTGATTGTCAGATAATTGACAAACTCCTCAAATCTGGCGCTGTCATTCTTAAGCACAGAGACGTAGTTATCATATCCCACAATCTTGTTTTTGGAGATCAGCGTATCAATCCGGCGCTTCATCTGCTTCTCTTTGTAAGCATTCAAATCAATCTTGGTAAGATCATAAACCGCTTTCTTAAAGTATTCATAGTCATATGCCATGAACTTCCACCGCCTTTATTTATTATGATATGGAAACCTTTAAAAACGCAATCTTCAAGAAAACATTTACTCTGCGTCTTCACTCTCCCCGGCGATCACCGCGTCAATATCTACAGATACAACGTCTTCGTCCGCAGCCTTTTCAGCTTTCGGCTCCGCTGCAAACATTGCCTTAATACTCAGGCTGATCTTCCTGTCCGCCTCATTAAAGTCAACCACCTTCGCCGTCACTTCCTCGCCGCTCTTAAGTACATCGGAGGGCTTATCAATATGTTCCTTGGATATCTGGGAAACATGAAGCAGCGCATCAATACCCGGCTCCAGCTCGATAAATGCACCGAAATCTGTCATGCGCGCCACTCTGCCGGTCACCTCGGTTCCTACCGCATACTTGCTTGCCGCATCTCTCCACGGGTTCTGATCCTCAAATTTAAGGCTCAATGCAATCTTCGTGCCGGAGATATCCTTAATCAACACCTTCACTACATCGCCAACCTTAAATACCTTCTTGGGATTCTCCACTCTGCCCCAGGACATTTCGGAGATATGGAGCAAACCGTCACAGCCGCCCAGATCAATGAACGCACCAAAATCTGTCACATTCTTAACTGTGCCTTCCACGGTATCACCAATCTTGATCGTCTCGAAGAGCTTCTTCTGCATCTCTGCCTTCTCCTCAAGAATCAGCTGTTTTCTGTCGCCAATGTATCTTCTTCTCTTAGGATTGTACTCGCTGATCACAAACTGAATCTCCTGACCTGCGTATTTGGTCAGATCCTTCTCGTAAGTGTCGGACACGAGGCTTGCCGGGATAAAGATTCTTACTTCCTCCACGATAACGCTCAGGCCGCCGTCCAGCACCTGTGCAACTTTTGCTGTAAGCACTTCTCTGTTCTCGTAAGCTTCCTCAATGCGCTTGTTGCCCCTGTCAGCCGCAAGACGCTTGTAGGTGAGGAGAACCTGTCCCTCGCCGTCGTTCACTTTGAGCACCTTCACTTCCATCGTGTCTCCTGGCTTCGCAATGGTTGTCAAATCTACATTAGGTTCGTTTGTATATTCATTTCTCGTCAAAACGCCATCTGACTTGTATCCGATGTTGAGAATGATCTCTTCCGGCTTTACATCGATAACGGTACCTTCAACAACCTCTCCTGTGTGTATTGTCTTTAATGATTCCTCTAACATTTGTTCAAAAGTTAATTCTGACATAATTTTGAACCTCCTCGATAATATTGTTTGGGGTCGATGCCCCTGCTGTAATACCCACCAGTCGGACAGATTCAGGTAACCTCAAATGCAAGTCGTCGAGTGTCTGTATATAGTAGGTCATTTCGCACTCCTGCCTGCAGATCTCGTAGAGTTTCCTTGTATTAGAGCTATGATTCCCACCTATAACAATCATTACATCAACCCGTGCCGCGAGTTCTCTGGCCTCGGCCTGTCGCACTTCCGTAGCGTTACATACAGTATTCACAACACTACCATTGTAACCTCTTTCCGCAAAAATTTCAACCACATCTTGAAATTTCTTGTAGTTAAATGTCGTTTGGGAAACAATGCACAGTTCTTCCCCGGGCCTGCTGACAAGATTCCGGGCCTCTTCCACCGCCCCCACAATGTAAGTGGCGGACTCTGACCAGCCCCTGATTCCCTCCACTTCCGGGTGGCCCTCATTGCCAACAATCACGATGCTTTTACCCGCCGCGCTCTCCTTTTCCACGATATTGTGAATCCGTTTCACAAAAGGACAAGTGGCGTCCACCACCTCAAACCCCAGTTCCTTCAGATTTTCACAGACAATTTTTTCCACCCCGTGGGAGCGGATGATCACCGTGCCCCGTTCTTCTTCGGAAACCCGTCCGGCAGCCGCAAGGGAATCCAGCACGCGCACACCTCGTCTTTGCAAATCGCTCACTACTTCCTCATTATGTATGATCGGCCCGAAGGTGTAAATCGGCCGTCCCTTTTTTTCGCTGTTCTCAATCTGCTGATAAACGGTGTCCACCGCCCTCTGTACCCCGAAACAAAACCCTGCGTGTTCCGCAAGAATGACCTCCATTTCCTGCCCTCCCTAATGCCCTTCACACAAGGATATGATGGCATCCGCCACCTCTTCCACCGTCATGTGGGAGGAATCGACCAGTACCGCGTCCTCCGCCTGCCTTAAGGGAGAAATTTCTCTCGTCATATCCTGCCTGTCACGCTCGATAATATCCTTCTCGATCGTCTCAAGGTCACAGCTTTCACCCTTGGCTGTAAGCTCTTTATAACGGCGCAGCGCCCTCTCATGGCTGTCCGCTGTCAGATATACCTTCACCTGGGCATCCGGCAGCACACAAGTCCCGATGTCCCGCCCGTCCATCACCACATCCGTATCTGCCGCCAGCTTCTGCTGCAGCTGCGTCAGCTTTTTTCTCACCCGGGGATTCGGACTGCTGACAGATGCCATCCGTCCCACCTCCTCCGTGCGGATATAGGCGTTTACGTTTTCGCCGTTCAAGTACACCACCTGCTCTCCGTTCTCATAGGCGATGGTGATATCCGCCCCCTGGCATTTCTCATCGATCTGCTCCGGCGATGCGTTCTCTCTGATCAGATACAGCGCCATCGCCCGGTACATCGCTCCCGTATCCACATAAATATATCCAAGCTTTGCCGCTATCATCTTTGCTATAGTGCTCTTTCCTACCCCTGCGGGCCCGTCGATTGCAATATTAAATCCCATGTGTTATTTTTCTCCTTCCTCTTCCGCGCAGCACTTCCCGGCCAGATATCCCGTGGACCAGGCAATCTGTAAATTAAATCCTCCTGTCAAGCCATCCAGATCCAGTACCTCTCCCGCAAAATAAAGTCCCCGTACCAGCCTGGATTCCATCGTGGAGGGATTGATCTCCTTCACCGACACGCCTCCCTGGGTGATAACCGCCTCCTCAAAGCCTCGCTTCCCGCGCACCTGCAGGGTAAAGGCCTTTGTAAGTTCTGTCAGCCGCCGCCTTTCCTGTTTCGTCACCTCATGTACCTTTTTCTCCGGGTCAATACCCGACCTCTCTATCATAGCAGAAATCAGCCTGGACGGATAGAGTCCGCCCAGCGCATTTTTGAACTGCCGGTTCCTGTTTTCCTCAAAGTCCCTCAAAATTCTTTTGTCAAGCTGTTCCTCTGACAGCGCAGGCTTCAGATCGATTGTCAGGACAGCCGCATCCGCACCTTTCTTCTTTCCAAAATAGCTGCTGGCAGACAGTACCAGCGGGCCGCTCACCCCGTAGTGGGTAAAAAGCATCTCCCCAAATCCCTGATACAGCTTCTTTTTCCCGCAGCTCATGGTAAGAGACACATTTTTAAGGGATAACCCCTGTAATTTTTTGCACCAGTCTCCTTCCGTTTCCAGAGATACAAGCGCCGGCACGCAGTCAGTCACCTTATGCCCCAGAGCCTGTGCCATGCGGTGTCCGTCCCCGGTAGATCCTGTACTCTGATAGGACAGACCGCCCGTCGCCACAATCACGCATCCAGCAGAAACAGTACTTCCATCCGAAAGCACTACGCCCGTTATTTTATCGCCGTCTGTCTCAATTTTCTTCACCTCGCTGTGCAGCCGCACCTGCACTCCGTTTTTCTTGAGAAACCGCCCGAAGGCCGCCGTCACGTCCGACGCGTGATCCGAAACAGGAAACACCCGTTCACCGCGCTCTTCCTTTAAATGACATCCGTTTTCTTCTAAAAACGTTTCCAAACGTTTGTTATCAAACATATGAAAAGCACTGTAAAGAAACTTCGGATTACTCACAATATTTTCAAAAAACTTATCCCGCTCACAGGCATTTGTTACATTACAGCGTCCTTTGCCTGTAATATAAATCTTTTTTCCGAGCTTTTCATTCTTCTCTAATAAAATAACACGGCGTCCGTTTTCCGCCGCTGCGGCCGCAGCCATCATTCCCGCCGCGCCGCCGCCGATCACGACCGCCTGATCTTTTTCTATATTCATCACTCTCATTCCGATCTTTTCCGAAGCGGATAATTTAACATCGGCTCCTCATCTATAAAGTTAATCTCATCATTCAGGTAAACCTGATAGTTGTTCCAGGCCTCTTCCAGATTCTTCAGATTCTCTTTCACTTCCTCCGGCTGCTTTAAGCACATCGCTACCACAAGTGCGTTGATCATGCTAAGGGGCGCCACCAGAGAATCAACAATCGAAACCATATCACTTCTGGCGAAGAGATTGCAGGCAGAATAGAGATTCATCGGGGAATGCACCGAATCTGTCACCGCGATCACCTTGGCATTCCTGTCGTTTGCAAACTCCATCGCCTTTAAAGTTCTCATAGAATATCTCGGAAAACTGATTCCCACAAACGCATCCTGCTCATCGATACGGATCATCTGCTCAAAAGTTTCCGAAACACTTGTGGTCCGAAGGAGCACCACATTCCCCCGGATCATATTCAGATAAAACTGCAGGAAATCTGCCAACGGCTCGCAGCTCCTGACACCCATGATGTAGACCGTCTTCGCTTCCAGAATGATATCCACTGCTGTCTCAAAGGCTGTCGGATCCAGATTGTGTATCGTGTCCTGAATTTTCTCAATATCAGACTGTAACACAGAATTGAGAATCTCCGACTGACTGCTTTTGCCATACTTCGCGCCGATCTTCTGTACGGAATTGATCTTATTCTGCACCCAGTATTCCAGATCCCTCTGAAACTCCGGATAACCGTTGTACCCGATGAACATGGCGTAGCGTACCACGGTGGATTCGCTCACCCCCACCGTATCTCCCAGTTTCGCTGCGGTCATAAACACCGCCTGATCGTAGTGGTCGTAAATAAAAGCCGAGATCGCCTTCTGACCCTTGCTCATCTTACCGTAATATTCATTGATTCTGGTTATGATATCATACCGATTCTCAATCGCCATAGCCAAGCCCTTCTATCAGAAGTTCAGATTCATACAGAGAATGCTGCTTCTTACACATTTTGAAAAGCATTGTAGGACTCCTCCAGGAGTTTGATGGTGTCCTCCTCCTGAAGATCATAGTCCCCTGTCAGGGTCATGCATGCCGCGCCGTGAATAAAAATCCACATCTTCATGAACATACCGCTCGGATCCTTACAGCCGAAAATTTTCGCGCTGTTGATTTCACGCACCACTGCACCATTTTTACCGTTCAGCATATCATAGAGACTCTTTCCGTGGCGGTTCTCCGACAAAAATAACAGACGGAATAAATTCTGCTCCTCCTGGGAAAAACGGATGTAGGCAAGTCCCAGATTGACAAAAGGCGTATTGTTTAACTTCGGAAACTCCTCATAGTAAGTGCTGAAATATTCCATCGATTTCACAAACAAATCGTCCCCCAGCTCCTCCATGTTCTTATAAACACGGAAAATCGGCTGTGTCGAACATCCCGCCTTCGCCGCCAGCGTTCGTGCACTCACCTGGCCAACCCCCTCCGTCCGTGCCATCTCGAATGCCGCGTTCAGTATGTCGTTTTTTGTGATCGTCTCTTTTCTTGCCATAAGAATGTCCCTCTCTCACTCTTTTGCAGCTTTTTAACAGCTTCTTTTGGTAACGTATGTTATTATAATATATTATGTAACCTCCGTCAACCCCTTTTACAGAAAATGTCAAAACTTCATCCTTATATCATACTCTGATTATCACTAATAACGCACGTTAACGCCGGACCGTCACCTTAATCCTTGTATTCACATCCCTGGCGATACCATCCCTGCCCTCCAGTGTCATAGTGACAGGAACTGTATAAGTTTTTCCTTTCATGCCGCTCACCGTAAGCGCACCGTCCCTGTCTGTCAGCGCAAGCTCTGCCAGCGCATGATAATCTTTGGAGCTGCTCTTTTGCCAGCTCACGGTGATATCTTCCTTCCCGTCCCTGTTGCAGTCTATGCCTCCGGAAAGTCCCTTAATCCGGTATCCCATGCCCTCCGGCAGTTCAAAGCTGCAGCTTCTGGTAAAACGGTCATTTCCTGCAAACAGGGTCTGCCCATCACCGTGCACTGTCACCTTGGGCACGGACTGTTTTGGCCGGACCGTAAAGGTTGGTGTCTGTACCCGGACGGTGTCCCCGTTCTCCCGCTTAACCGTGCAGCGGATTGCCAGCCGGTAACGCTGTCCTGCCTTCAGCTTGCTTTCACTTCCCTCTTTCACTCTTATACGGTACAGACCGGGCTGGGAGGGCAGATAGAAAAGGTTAAAATATTTACTGTACTCCCCTGTCAATGAAATACCGCTCTGATTGTCGTAGCTGTAATAGTCGCCCATATTCTGCACGGTGATTCCGGCTTCCACACAATTTTCATAGTTCTTAGGACTCTTTGCCAGATCCAGGCCGCCCGACAGTTTCACCTTCGCAGTGGCTGCCTTGTCTGTCGTCTGAATCTTTAAAGTGAGTGCTTTTCCCTCAATACGGTTTCCCAAGGCATCCTGAAAGCAGGGGATTACCTTAAAGCTGTAGGTTCCGTTTTTGATTGTATCCTGCCTCATGGTCTGCGCCCTGTTTACCCTCACCACAATGCGGTTGCTCCCTGCACGCTCCTGCTCCATCTCCAGAACATCGTTATCTAATAACGACTGTGATTTCTCGTTTTTCCCCTCGATGATAATGTCCTCGCAGGAAAGCTCAGCCGTATAGGCACCTTTCAGCTCGATATCGGTGTAATCCGTACCCACATACCGCGTATTCACCACCAGCTTCGTCTTCGTCAGACAGGGCGTGGGAGCCGCAAGTTTAATCGTATGTACCGCAGTTAAAGGCTCCCGCCAGTAATCGGAAACAACGGTCATCGGCAGTTTTTCACTGCCCTGTGTCCTGCCGCCTATATAAGTATAGTTCCTGTCCCCGGTCTTTTTCACATCCTTGTTCAGGAAAGTCAGCTCCGAGTAGCAGATCCTCGGGTCGTCTGTCCCGGCAGAACCGCTGCTTTTATAGACAAGCCTCTTATTCTCCGGATGATACAGCAAAAAGCTGCCCTGCGTATGCCCCTCCAGAGACGGAATCAGGGTGGCCTGTGCCTCCTTCACGGTAATCACAGGCTTTTTATAGTTCCACTTGAGAGAGACAGGCGTCTCAACCGGCTCCGCAAAGCCCTTGTATTTTATTTTCATCTGCCCGGAGACAATCCCCGGATCCGCCAGTTTTTTCCCTTCCGTAAGCTGAACATTCTCCTGGGAAAAGTACAGACGCCGCACATTCTTTCCCTTCTTCGTCATGTCAAACCCATAGTCCGACGAAACGGCTGCAAAGCCATTGCCTTCTCCTGCAGCGGTATCCGTCCACCTGACGGATTCGATTTCGACTCCTTTTAGCGCTATCCCAATATCCACGGAAGCGGGATCTGTGCGATAGAACAAATTTGCCGGTCTCACCGACTTCACTGTCACCTTCGGCTGTTTCGTCTGCACCGTCACTTTGAGCGGATAAAATTGGGATTCCGCCAGGATACCCGGTGCAGTCACGCCCAGGTAGCAGTCATAGACTTTCTCTTCCACAGAGTCAGTCGGACATACAAGATAGCAGTATTTTCCGCCTTCTTCATATTCGACAAGCTCCAGATCAGTCTCCAGCGTCTTTTTATCACTCTTCCAAAGTCTGATATGATTCATTTTTAAAATCTCATAGACAGGAACGACTTCCACCGCCCCGTTGTTTTCACAGGCAAGCCGCTTTCCCTCTTCACTGTCAAAATCATAGGCCGGATTCACCGTTACCTTGGAAACATTCACCCTGGGCGCAAGGTTCCGGATCTCGATCTGCGCTGTGGAGGTATGGCCCGCCTTATCTTTCACCTTCGCTGTCAGGATCGTATGTCCCTCTCCGACAACCTGAATCTCCGCCGTGCGGGTATCCCTGGATGCCTTCACCGTTGCCACTTTTTTGTCCGAAACGCTCCAGCTCAGCTTCACATTCTCAAAAGCAGCCTCCTCGTTGTTTCTGTCAAGAAGCGCAGCCTGAACACGAAACGTCTTTACATTTCCGTTGTAGTCTATCACAATCCGCCCATTTTCCGTAGAGATACCCGTCATCTTCTCCGGCGTAATCGTGAGATATGCCTGCTTTTCCTCCACGGCCTGAATCTTAAAGCTGGTCTTCGCCAGAATCTTCTCCCGTTTTGTCTTGGGATCCATCACCTTAAGAACCGGTTTCAGGGTATAATTCCCCTTCTTCACCGCCGTCACCGTATAATGCTGCCTGTGGTCATCATACGGTTCCTCCTCTTCTTTCAGAACGATTCCTGTAGGCGCATCTATTTCCATCCATGTATAATTCCGGGTCGTATCACACTTGATGTTTCCACCAAAAAGAGCCTCCACGCACATCGTCAGGGAATCAGATCCTTCCGACGGATTTCCCTCCTCGTCCACACTCCCCACCTCGAGCACATGATTGTGGTTTTCTCCTTCCGCCTCATAGGCCGAAAGTCCGGTCACCCTGCCGATCTTAACATAAATGCTTCTCTCCTCCGGGTAATACTGTTCTCCGTCATAAACGACATCAAAGAGATACCCCTCCGTATTCTCCCCGTTAATCAAAATGGGCGTATCCGGGTATTGCCATCTCCATCCTTCCCAGCCATCTGGTAATTTCACATCACACAGCTTTTTATGCGTATTTTCCAGCACATATGGCATTTCCTGACCAGTGGCTGGCAGCTCCTTGAAGTGCAGCATCACTTCACAGGACTGCATCTGATACAGCACCGTGTCATCCGTATTCTTCGGCTCCACACGAAGCAGGGCGCTCCCTGCCTTGTGAGGTATTATTTTTCCTGTCTCATCCACTGTCGCCACTTCCGGATCATCGATGCTCCAGTTGAAATCTTCTCTGTCAAAGCTTTGTCTGGAAGGCATAATCTCCCCCAGCGCTGTGTACGTAATGATGCCCTCCGGATAAGCCAGCGTATACTGCACGCGTCCCGCCTCATCCTTCGTCTCCTCCTTAATTGCCGGATAAGCAGATCTGCTCGGGTAAAATCCCGTGATTGCAAATCCCTTGCCCGTAGAAGGCTGCACGGAAACAGCCAGGAAGGCATTCACCTGATCCGCCTCTGACGTAAATACCAGTCTGGTCTCACCTGCACGCTTTGTCACGATCACGCCGTCCGTCCACTGCGCAATGGATTCATTGCCGGAACGAACCTTTGCGGAGACTTCCACAGGGTTCCTGTCCACTGCGTTACACAGAACATATCCCTCACAGGAAACACCCCTTGCCACAGTCAGTTTCGCACCCTCCACAAGAGAGACACTGCCGTCCGCTGCCTTCCTGCCGATCTGATAATCTCCCACTGTCACTTCGCAGGAAGCAGAAACCTCCGGCGCATAGACGGATGTGGCTGTAATCGTGGCTGTGCCCGCCGCCAGTGCGGATACCTTACCATCCTTCGTCACTGTGGCAACTGTCTCGTCGCTGCTCTTCCATTCCAGATCAGCAGCCGCCTCAGCCGGCGCCCACTGTACCTTCAGATTTTCATAGCCAAAGCGTCTTTCCTCTTTATATAGCGCGTTTGCATTCAGATACAGCCGCTCCTGCGACATTTTCAAAAGCGTAGGCCTGACTGCCGCCTGAGTGGTAAAGCTCCCGAAAGCTTTGTATGCATCCCTTGTCACATCCTCGGGTTTCTCACATTCCCCATCATTACTCAGCACTGCCGCAAACTCATACTCTGTCCCCTTTAACAGCCCTGTCAACGTCGCAGAGACAGACTCATCCTCCACACCACTCACATTTACCCTGCGCTCAAGCCTCTCATACGCGTTATCTCCCTTGACGCGATAGAAAAATTGAATAAAGGAACTACAGTTCTCCGCATTCCCGGAAAATTTCACCCGCAGGATCACATTCGTTTCTCCCACTTCGGCCTGTGCATCAGACAGACTGCGGCTGTCCGCCGTGGTCGCAAAAGTGATTGATTTTAGGTGCTTCAAACTGTCTCTTGCCGCATCATCAGATTCGCCAAAGCCCATCGTGAGTTCGTAAGAAGTCTCCTCCTCCAGCTCTCCGATCACAAAAACGTCTTCCGCATCCTGATGTCCTGTCCTGGCCGAATACACCTTTTCCCACGACGCTTCTTCCGTCTCTGAAGCCTTTCTCAAATACCCAAGAAGGTATCCGTCATCCGCGTCTTCCATATGGCTTAAGGTATAATAGATACCCGCAGAAAAGGTTTTCGGCTCCACAGTTATTTCCACATTCCGCAAATCCGCCGCTGTCCTGAATTCTCCCTCCGCGACATGCTTCAGCTCCGCCGGATCTGGATCCCTCGTCTTTTCAAACCCGACCCGGTACTCATAAACTGTATTTTCCTTCAATCCTTCCAGCCGGATTGTTTCGACTTCCTCGTTTGTATAATAACCTTTATCTTCTAAGATCTCCCACTGCTCCTGTCCCTTCTCTCTGAAAAAGTACGCAACATGGTTGTAACTCGCCACTTCCATATCGAACATGCGGCAGATTAACTGCGCCGACGTCATAGAGGCTGTCACATCCACTTCCAGGCGCCGCGTATCGGTTCTGGTCGTCACGGTGCCCCTCACCGTATGCGTAAGAAACGGAACATCGTCACTCAGCTTACTGGCAATACCGATCAAATACTCATAATCCGTAGCTTCCTCAAGCACTGACACAGTAAAACTGCCGTCTTTCGTTGCCGGATAGGCATTGATCTGCTTCCATTCCTCGTTAAAACCCGCCCGCCTGTAATAGCACTTCACATAATCCATCGAATATCGGTCAAACCCGGTCAAAGCATAGTATAGCACCGCATCTTCCACATGGATCTCTGTCCTGGTGACTACCACGGACCTGTTGTCCTTCGGCGTCCGAAAGACATCCGTCGCATAAATCTTCTCTCCGCTTTCGTTGCCCACGGAAAACTCGTACTCCGTATCCTCCTTAAGCAGTTCAAAGGACAGCGTATCGCTGTAATTGTTGCCGGCTCCCAACACATAATTCAAGCTGCTTTTCGTGTAAGTCTGCTCACCCTTTTGCCGAATATAGCGATACAGGGTAACCTCATAGTCATACTCTTTTAAGACAGCCACATCCGCTTCCCCAAGTGAGATCTTGTGTCTCTGGGAACTGAAGGAACCGCCCGTCCTCTCCAGCGTTATGTGCGGTTTCCCGGTACGAAGGTTCTCATAGGACACCACCAGCAGATCCTTGCTGTTAGTGTCCACATCCGCAGATTTGCCTACGAGCCACCGCAGACGGTAATCGCTGTCGGGATCCGGCACCCAGTCGGCGGCCGCTGTGGAAAATACCGTCTGATAGCCGTTTGCTTCATTTAGTTCCACCGGCTCCCCTACCTTTTGATACCCCCAGCTGCCGGTTGGCCGGAGGGAATACGCCTGTAATTGCAGATAATAGCTGCCTGTCGTCTTCCCGTCCCCCGCAAGCCGATAGGTGTGCACAAAATGAAACGGCCCGACTTCGTCCGATGCCGCCTGCACCCGCTCCAGATACAGGCCAAGTTCATTTTCGATACTGCAGGTAACTCTTTTCTCCGCTCCGCCTGCAGTCAGAACAAACTCATAATCCGTTCCCATACTCGCCATAGGCATTCTGAGAACCTGTTCACCTTTTCCCTCTTTCAGCTCTAAAACGCAGTGTCCATATTCTGTCACGTCATTTACCGGGCGATAAAAAACAGCTGCCTTTCTGCTTCCCGTAAATCCCTGAACCGCTGCAGTCAGCTTCACCTGCGGATTGCCGTTTTCATCCGACGCCTCCTGCTCCACTTGAAAAGCGATATCTGCCTCTTCCAGATACGCCGTCGTCGGTGTCCTGACACCTTCGATCTTCCTTCTCTCCGTACTCACTTTATCCTGATGGAACGTCATACCGATCTCTACCACATAACTGGCCGCCGGTTTCAAAAAGACCCCCTTTTCGGCCAGGTCAAAATCCACCGTGAAATAGCCCCCCGGTTCTCTGTCTCCGACAGGAAGACTCTTGGAGAATGCACATTCCCGTCCCACAGAATCTATCATACGGCAGGACAGATACGCGACCCCTTCTGTTCCGCTGTAGCACGGATTTGCTCTCACTGTCAGCGTGGAAAAATCGTTAGAAATCTCCGCCCTGGCATCCGCAAAGGCCACTCTCGTATCTTTTGTGGAATAGGTCAGTGTCTTTAAAACCTCTTTGCTTGCCCCGTCCAGAATCTCAAACCGATATTCCGTCCCCTCATCCAGATAGCCAAAGACATACTTCCTCCATTTTTCCAGGGCGATCGTCTCCGCTTTCGCAGAACCGTCTGCAGGCTGATACCGGCATACCAGATACTTGTTACTCTTCAGCAAAAATTCCATGTCAAGCGTAATCGAATTTTTCTCACAGACAGCTTCGTGCACATACACAATGTCCTCGCTGTCCGCCCCCTCTATAGCAATGGGTTCCATGCCCGTAAGAAGCGCGACAAACCCGTCTTGCGATGCATTGTGGCTAATCACAAACGCTGTCTCATAGCTTCCCTCAGAAAGCGTGCCGGTGCACGTCGTCTTGCCCTGTGTGCCCGCATCTATTCCGCTGTCTCTCGGTTCAAAGGTATCCCCCTCCGAATGGTCTGCCGGACAGACGCAGGCCTGCAGAACATACGCTCCTTTGAATGCCTCTGCCACCTCCACCTGAATGTGGCTTTTTCCCGCTCTCGCCTTCAAAGTCACTGCATCCCCGTCCGACAGTACTGCTGTGTAGCTTCCGTCACTGTTCTTCGTCAATGCCGTCTGGTAGGCCGCCCACATGGTATATGTCAGGCTGCTGTCAGCTTTATAGGTATATGTTCCGATATAGACCGTTTCTCCCTTTTCCATATAATTGGTAGTAGCGGTGATCGCTTTCGATGAACTGGAAGATGTGACCCTTATCGCAGAGTCTTTGTTCGGCGCTCCATAAAAACCGATGCTGACACTATCGGAAAACCCCTTCTTCGTATAAAAGGCATATCGCCCTGTCTCTGGCGCTGTAAAAGAATACCAGACATAGTTGTCCTGATTTACACTGGGTGGTAATGTAACCTGCACACCTTCTCTGGACGCAGCCTCGAAATCGATGGGCGTCACCTCAGAAGTGCGCGCGGAAAAAGCCGCTGCAGACAACGTATTCTCTGATACGCTGTTCCCGGAAACGGTATTCTCCGCCTCTTCCGGCTGGTTATCTCCAGACTCATCCGGGATATCCCCCTCTGTATCAGGAATTTCCGGCTCCTGCGGGCTCTCCTCCTCTGTGCCGGGGACTTCCGGCTCCTGCGGATTTTCCTCCTCTGTATCGGGGTTTTCCGGCTCCTGCGGATTTTCCTCCTCTGTATCGGGGTTTTCCGGCTCCTGCGGATTCTCCTCTGTACCATCTGTACCAGGGGTTTCCCCGTTTACGCCAGGAACATCCGGCTCCCGTCCAACTTCTCCCTTTCCCGGGTCTTGCGCCTGCCCTTCTGCCGATGAGCCGGCAGTCCCCTCGTCAAACATATCGTCATTATTTTCAGACTCTCCGGCTCCGGGATCCGTCTCACTGGCACCCGCAACGGCCAAAACAGGATCTGTCTGTGCAGCGTAAGCCATCATTGGGCTTTCCAATGCTAAAACGGCGATTAAAGTAACTGTCAAAATGCGATGAAACATTATGGTATTCCTTTCTGTGTCAAAACCGGGATAAAAAGTGACAAAAGAAGTGCTGTTTTTATTATAGTACACGGCGCAAGCCGCCACAAGCCTCAGAAACCGAAAAAAAAGAAGTGTTTTAGCTTAATTTAGCATATATATACACAAAAATACAGCTTCCATAAAAGTAACTTTACAGAAGCTGCACTCTGATCTACTTATTTTATCTGATCATTAAACGGGGTAAACTCCGTTCTTCGTATCAGCCTGGGTCATATCTACCTTCTCCTGCTGTGCCTGACGGTACTTGAAGAAGTCGATCGCCACCTGCGGGAATAGAGCGTAAGACAGTACATCCTCATCCTGCTGTTTCCACTCTTTCATTTCTGCTTCCAGACCTGCAAGCTCCGGCTCCACATGCCCGGTTGCCTCAGCGGAGCGGGCGGTAGAACGCTTCTCGCCGGGAATAACCTTGTCGATCACTTCCTGGCTCATAGGCTTAACCGTCTGTCCGTAGTTACCGCGGAGCAGATCCTTGAACTCACCGGTTGCCATCTTATATCTCTCGCCCATCAGCACATTAAACACTGCCTGTGTGCCGACAATCTGGGAGGAAGGCGTAACCAGAGGCGGCTCACCGCAGTCCTTACGAACTCTGGGGATCTCTTCCAGCACATCCTGGTATTTATCTTCTGCCTTCTGCTCTTTCAGCTGGCTTACCATGTTGGACAGCATACCGCCGGGAACCTGATAACGCAGCGTATTGATGTTAACACCAAGTACCTTGGTGCTCATCAAGCCGGATGCGATGCATTCCTCACGGTAAGGACGGAAGTAGTCCGCGATCTCCGCCAGAATTTCCTGATCATATCCTGTATCGTACTCGGTACCCTTAAAGGTCTCCACCATAACCTCTGTCGCAGGCTGGGAAGTACCCAGAGCGAAAGGAGAAATGGCACAGTCAATGACATCCACGCCCGCCTCAACTGCTTTCAGATACGTCATGGAAGCCACGCCGGATGTGTAGTGCGTATGCAGCTGGATCGGGAGCTTTGTGCTCTCCTTTAACGTCTTTACAAGCTCTGCTGCGCGGTAAGGAACAAGCAGACCAGCCATATCCTTGATACAGATGGAATCTGCTCCCATCTCCTCAATCTTCTTCGCCATATCTGCCCAATACTCTAAGGTATAGGCATCTCCGAGTGTATAGGAAAGCGCAATCTGGGACTGGCCTCTGCCTTCCTGTTTCTTGATCTTGTTGGTTGCATCTACCGCAGCCTGAAGGTTGCGGATATCGTTCAGACAGTCAAAAATTCTGATGACATCGATACCGTTTGCAATGGATTTCTCAACAAACGCGTACACCACATCATCCGCATAAGGTCTGTAACCCAGAATATTCTGACCTCTGAATAACATCTGAAGCTTGGTATTCTTAAAGCCGTCCCTTAACTTTCTCAGTCTCTCCCAGGGATCTTCCTTCAGGAAACGAAGAGAAGCATCAAAGGTTGCGCCGCCCCAGCACTCTACTGCGGCATAGCCGACTTTATCCATCTTATCTACGATTGGAAGCATCTTCTCGGTAGGCATTCTGGTCGCAATCAGAGACTGATGTGCGTCACGAAGAACGGTTTCCATGATTCCAACCGGCTTTTTAATCTGTTCTGCCATTTTTTTCATTCCTTTCTACATTGATCTAATCTCAGCCTGCCGAGGCTGCGAAAGCAGCCCCGCAATCGAACAAAGTTCGATTTGTGTTTAGAATACGCCGAACACTGCCATAAAGGTACCGGCGGCAACAGCCGTACCGATAACGCCTGCCACGTTGGGTCCCATCGCATGCATCAGCAGGAAGTTTGTCGGATCAGCCTCCGCACCAACCTTCTGTGACACTCTGGCTGCCATAGGCACTGCGGAAACGCCTGCGGAACCGATCAGCGGATTTACCTTACCCTTGGTGACAATACACATCAGCTTGCCGAAGAGCACACCTGCCGCCGTACCAAATGCAAACGCAATCAGACCTAAAATTACGATTTTGATCGTATCCCAGTTCAGGAATGCCTCTGCGCTTGTGGTCGCACCTACAGAAGTTCCGAGGATGATAACCACGATGTACATAAGGGCATTGGAAGCCGTATCTGTCAGCTGTCTTACTACGCCGCACTCTCTGAACAGGTTACCAAGCATCAGCATACCTACGAGAGGCGCCGTGGTGGGGAGAATCAAGGATACCACAACCGTAACAACGATAGGGAACAGGATCTTCTCCAGCTTGCTGACAGGACGAAGCTGTCCCATCTTAATCTTTCTCTCCTTTTCCGTTGTGAAAAGCTTCATAATCGGCGGCTGGATAATCGGCACCAGCGCCATATAAGAGTAAGCCGCCACCGCGATCGGACCCATCAGAGTGGTCTGTCCAAGCTTACCGGCAAGGAAGATCGATGTAGGGCCGTCCGCGCCGCCGATGATAGAGATTGCTGCCGCTGCTCTGTCGTTAAACCCTAAGAAAATCGCGCCAAAGTACGCCGCAAAAATACCAAACTGTGCCGCTGCACCCAGAAGAAAGCTCTTCGGGTTTGCAATGAGCGGGCCAAAGTCCGTCATGGCGCCGACACCCATAAAGATCAATGACGGCAGAATCGCCCACTCATCCAGCTTGTAGAAATAGTACAACAGACCGCCGCCTGCGCCGCCTTCCCCGTACTCTGCCATGATATCGGGATAGATATTCACGAGCAGCATACCGAAAGCGATCGGCACTAACAAAAGCGGCTCAAAGCCTTTGCCGATAGCCAGATATAGAAATACAAGTGCTACGACAATCATAATATAGTTTCCGATTTCCAGATTGAAGAAAGCGGTCTGATGTATCAGATTGTCAAGCGTCTCAACTATATACATTTTCTTAACCTCCTGTAGTTTTAGTTTCAACAGCCTGTCCGTATGGACAAGCGCTGACAATTAGTTCAATGTTGCAAGGAGCGCGCCGGCCTCTACCGCATCGCCTACCGCCACATTAATACTTGCTACAGTACCGTCCTGAGGAGCCACTACAGGGATTTCCATCTTCATTGCCTCAACGATCACGACAGCGTCGCCTTTCTTCACTGCCTGCCCTACGTTTGCTTCGATCTTGAACACCTTGCCTGCTGCGCCGGCTTCAATCTTCACGCTGCCTGCCGCACCGCCTGCTGCGGGCGCCGCTGCGGGTGCCGGAGCTGCCTTGGGAACCGCTCTGGGAGCTGCAGGAGCTGCCGCCGCAGGTGCGCCGCTCGTTGCGCCCTCTTCCACCACTACATCATATACGCTGCCATTTACGGTAATTGTATAATTCTTCATTTTCATATCCTCCTATACTCTTAGGCATTCTGCCATTTGCTCTTATTAGATTTTCTGATGGATCTTACAACGAATCCATCCGTGGACGCAGCGCCTTCATAGGCTGCGATTGCCGCTGCGATAACCGCTACAAGCTCCGTATCGTCGGAGAGTTCCTCCTTGGCCTCGATCTGCTCCACCACCGGGGCAGCAACGGCAGCCGCTGCAGGCTCTTCCTTCTTCTGTTTCGCTTCAAACTTGGATACAAGCGTAAAGCAGGAAATAATCAGACTGATCAGGATCAGAACCACAAACACGGTTCCCATACCAATTACGGTATTCATACCGGCCTTCGCCATGATCTCTCCCGTAGAGTAATGGACGTTAGTGGTGATCCCAATGTAGGTCGCAAGCGCATCGTCAAGAACAATCTCCACGGCTGCATTATGTGAAGAGCCAAGCACTTCCACAGTAATGGTCACTTCCTCATCCTCAAAGGACACGGAACCGCCGCTTACTCCCTCATAAACACCGATATCATCCAGCGCGCTCTTCCAGCCGAGAAAACCGTTGTAGAGAGCGGGCTGATCTACATACTGCTCGATAGCGCCCTGGCTCACGATCGTGTTCATCTGATCGACGATGGTCGTACCGATCTGTAACGCCTGCTCATCGCTGATGGGTCCGCTCTGCGCTTCTTCCGCACCACACGCTGCAAGACAGGCCATACAGGTAATCATCCCTAATATTACCAATAGTTTTTTCATACTTACACACATGCCTTTCCGTAACCCGCGCACAAAAGCCGCAGGCACAATATTTGCAAAACGAATATGCCCGTAGGATCGTTTCCCTAAACGGTGCCGTGCTTTTTCTCGGGACGTCCCTCTGTCTTGGAGGAGAGCATCTCAAATGCGCCGATCACATATTTTCTCGTATCCGCCGGCTCCACGATCTGATCTACATACCCTCTTCTGGCTGCACTGGTTACATTGTTCTGCAGATCTTCATACTCCTTCGCACAGGCATCAATGGCATCCGCGCCCTGGCCGTCACAGATAATCTTCGCCGCCAGCTTCGCATCCATCATGCCGATCTGTGCATCCGGCCACGCGATCGTAATATCCGCACCGACTGCCTTGGAATTCATAGCTACATACGCGCTTCCGTATGCCTTGCCGATAATCACATTTACCTTGGGAACGGTGGCATTGGCAAAGGCATATGTAAGCCTGCCAGCTGCTTTCGCCATCCGCTTCTCGGAACATGTGGTTGCCGAAAAGCCCGTCACATTGGTAAGGGTCAGTACAGGAATATCAAAAGCGTCACAGAAGTTCACAAACTCCGCTGCCTTCTCCGCTCCTCTGGGAGAGATCGCTGCGTCAAACTTCTCGACTACCTCGCCGTTCTCATCGCAGACCTCCGTGCGGTTTGCCACCGCGCCGATGGTAGCGCCGTTTAAGCGGATAAAACCTGCCACCATATCTTTCGCATAGTCCTGTTTTACTTCTACAAAGAGACCGTCATCCGCAATCTGGGACAAAGCAATCGCCGTATCGCCCACACAGCTGCTGATCTGTGCACATGCGCGGTTTAAATCGTCAGCGCAGTCCGTCCATGCAAGATCGGAATTGTTCGCAGGCAGAATGGAAACCAGCTGTCTGATCTGTCCAAGAATTGCAGCTTCGTCCGCCACCATATCCACAAGGCCTGTCTCCTCGCTCTGGAACGCTGCAGCGGATGTATCACAGCGGGAAATTTCATTTCCAGAAAGTGCATTCGGTGCATTGACAAACAGCTTCGCCTTCTTCTCCTCCATGAATGCGAAATCAGTCATGGCAGGAATCAGGGCAAGTCCACCGCCGCAGGAACCGAACACAGCCGTAATCTGCGGAATCACACCGGAGGCAAACGCCTGGCATCTGTAAATCTCGCCGAAACCGTTCAGCGCATCAGTCGCCTCCTGCAGACGCAGGCCTGCGGAGTCGATGAGCCCGATCACAGGCGCACCCATTTTCATCGCCATCTCATAGATGTTCACAATCTTTTTCGCATGCATCTCGCCCACGGATCCGTTCAGCACGGAAGCGTCCTGACTGTACACATACACGAGACTGCCGTCGATCACTCCGTACCCGGTCACAACACCGTCAGACGGAGTCTCTGTCTGTTTCAGATTGAAATCTGTAGCTCTCGCTGTCACGAGACCGCCAATCTCAACGAAACTGTTTTCATCGAGTAAAGCATTGATTCTTTGACTCGCTTGAGAAGTAGTACTCATTTTTCAGCCCTCCATTTATATAATTGAAAATAATGAATAATGAAACCATACTGCTATCTGACATAGCGCACGACTGTAGTATAACACAGAATGTAAATCTCGACCAGCAGAAATTACAAAAAAATTGCAAGTTTTATAATATATTCCAGAATCCATAAAAAGCTGCGTTCTTCCACCGCCGTGTCCGTGCACACTGTGTATCTTTTTATCAGTTCCCCGTTCAAAAAGTAGGACACGGAACCAACCTCTTCTCCCGCCGCAACCGGGGCATCCAGAACCGTCTCCACCCGGGTTTTTACCTCCACCTGATCCTCTTCGCACAACAGACAGGAAAAGCTTTCTTCCTGCGCCTTTAACGTGACGGAGACACGGGCCTGCTCAAAGGGCGTCCCCCGCTCTCCCGCAATGCCGTTTCGGACCAGAATATCCGCAAAATCCTGCGGCTCATAGATATCCCGGTACTGATACCGCTCCATCCCGTAGGCGGCAAGCTTTTTCATATCACTCCATTTATAGCTCCGGTTGTTGGGCCAGCCGCATGCCAGAAGCGCCACCGTGAAAATCCTCCCCTCACTCTCCACCGCCCCCACATAACAGTAGCCGGCGTTATTGGTAAACCCTGTCTTCCCGGAGAGTGCCTCCTGCATCATGCCCAGGAATGCATTGTGATTGTTGCAGTGAAAGCTTCTTTTCCCTTCCACATCCGTAAAATCATATCCCTGGGTCCGTGTAATCTCCAGAAACCGTTCCTTCTCCGGCGAATCCGTCACGCAGTAAGCCATAATCCTGGCCAGATCCGCCGCCGTTGTGGAGTGCACTTTTCCGTTTTCGTTCACCTTCGCATCCAGACCGTTCGGGGTAATAAAATAACTGTCAAAACAACCGATGTCACGGGCCTTCTGATTCATCATAGCCGCAAACTTCTCCACGCTGCCGCCCACAGCCTCGGCGATCACCACCGCCGAATCGTTGTGGGATTCCAGCATCAGGGAATACAGCAGATCCCCCAGCCTGTATTTCTCCCCCGCCTTCACAAAAAGCTTCACTTTCGGCATACTTGCCGCATAGGAAGAAGCCTCCACAATTTGATCCAGGTCACCATATTCCAGCGCGAGAATACAGGTCATAATCTTCGTGGTGCTGGCCATAGGCAGCTTATCCTCCGCATTCTTTCCGTAGAGAACCCTGCCGGAATCCGCATCCATGAGGACAGCCGCCTGGGCGTAGAGCTGCAGTTCCTCCTTCCCATCCTGTTTCTCCCCGCTGTCAGTCGCCGCCTGGACATCCAGAACAAAACCGCTCTCCTGACCCGCCGCACAAAGCCTCTCCCGGGAAGACGCATAGCTCCCCGTATACCCCCGCACACAAAGCAGGGCAGCTGCCATTCCTATGACAGCTACCCTGTAGTATATCCGTTTTCCATACTTATTTGTCACATTTTTTTTGCTGCGCATACACACGTCCCGACATTTCCGTTCGTTAATATATATGCACAACCCGTGTTCCTATGACACGGTTTGCCTGTTGGCATCCACGCGCCTAATCCCAGTTTCCGATTTCTGTCATCTCAAGCCTCCTGCTGCTGCAGGCCGGACACGCCGTCTTTTGACTCCACTCCTCCAGGTTGTCCTCTGCGGCCGGCTCCTCCGTACGCTCCCCGCACAGGGGACAGAGTCCCACATAAGGCTTATCTGTTTCCGAAAGAGCGAGTGTCGGAACACTCACCACATTATGACAGTTGCCGCAGGCCGCAAGCCGGTACTTAAAATCATAGGCCGGAAACTCGCTCATGGCCATCAGCGCGGTTACTTTTTCCCACTCCTTCTCCTGAAAGGCCGCCACAATCTTTTCTCTGTATGCGTACGCCAGACCGCTCCCCGTCATGCACCGCCATATTTTTTTACAGACGCCGCAGCTCACATGCACGACCTCTCCCATATTGCCACTCCCTTCCACAGCATGATGTGTTAACCGAGCAGACTTAAGATCATCTGGGAACTCTGATTCGCCTGTGTCAGCATGGATGTTCCCGCCTGCATCAGAATCTGGCTGTTAGAATACCCAACCATCTCCTCCGCAATATCCGCGTCCCTGATCTGGGACTCTGCCGCCGTGGTATTTTCCGTGATATTTTCCAGATTAGATATGGTATGCTCCAGCCGGTTCTGTATCGCGCCATACTGACTCCTCACATTGCCCACATAGTGGATCGCCCGCCTTCGACTCCATATAGCTGGTAGCCAGGGGCGAATGCCCGTTTTCCGGGAAAATGGAAATCTCATTAAACGTAGTATTTCGCGCCGTGCTGTCGATCTCAGCCTTCAGCTGCTGAATCTCCGCATCGATCATCATGCGGTCGCTGTCCTGCAAAGTACCTGTAGCAGCCTTGATCGCCAGCTCGTTGGCTCTCTGCAGCATATCGTGCACTTCATTCAGGGCGCCCTCTCCAATCTGAACAAAGGAGATGCCGTCCTGTGCATTTTCCGCAGCCTGCGTCAGGCCGCGCATTTGTCTTCGCATTTTTTCGGAAATAGAAAGACCTGCCGCATCATCAGCCGCCCTGTTGATACGGTATCCGGAAGATAGTTTTTCGGTGCGCTTCGCATGATCCTTCGTGGTTATGCCAAGCTGCCGGCTTGCATTCGCCGCAAGCATATTGTTCTGTACTGAGAGCATTTTACCCCCCCCCCGACGAAATCCGCCTCCATGCAGCATTCGTTAAAACAGGTTCATACAGATTCCTAAACATACAGGGAAATGTGATGTTATGATTTACAATGAATTGCTAAAATATATATTTTGTATATCGGCAGTCATCACTGATTTCTTTAGCCTCTTTTTTTAAATATCCAGCTGCATTTCTACCTCTGATTCCGCCTGCTGCTTAAATTCCTCAATCTGTACCGCAGAAAGCTCCGGCAGATCCTCAATGGATTTCACCCCGAAGCTCCTTAGAAACTGCTCTGTCGTGCCGAACAGAAGCGGGCGTCCCGGCGCATCCATCCTGCCCACCTCGGCGATCAGGTCAAATTCCAGCAGACGGTTTACTGCATGGTCACAGCTGACGCCCCTCACCTTCTCAATCTCCAGTCTGGTGATGGGCTGTTTATAGGCTATGATGGAAAGTGTCTCCAGTAGGGTATCGGTCAGTACAAACTTCTTCGGCGTCTTCGCAATTTTGATCAGATACTCATACAGCTCGCTCTTCGTGCACATCTGCACCGCATTATCAAAAGTGGTAAGGCCTATCCCTCTGTCTCCCTTCTGATAATCCGCCCCCATCTCCTCCAGAAGCCGTCTGGTTGTTTCTTTGTCCTCCTCAATCACCGCCGCCAGTCTGTCAATCTCCACCGAATCTCCCATAGTGAACAGAATTGCCTCCAGAACCGCCTTTGCCTTCTTTTTTTCCATGCCTGTCCCCTCTTAAATAATGTATCCCTCAGCTGACGCTTGTAAGCTGCAGCGGCTCGCTGCCCGCGTTTTCCCGCGCCGTAATGATAATATCCGAAAAGGTATCTTCCTGCTCGATCCCGATGCGTCCTGTCTTAATCATTTCCAGAATCACCAGAAACGTCACGATGATTTCCATTTTGCTGGTCTGTTTTTCCAAAAGCCTGCGGAAACTGAACGTCTTGTGGCTGCGCACATAGGCTTCCACATAGGCAGTTTTCAAATCCAGATCAATCTCGTCCTTCTCGATCTTTCCAAAGGTGCTTCTGACAGGGTCGATCTTGTCCACCTGCCGCTTCATCATCTGCTTGAATATCTCGTGAAGCTTATTCAGTGTCATGTCCCCGATCAGTTCCTCATAGTCTACCGGCTGACGGTACTGTGCCACCTCATCCGGCAGGGTAGGCTTCTTGTAGAGGTTCCTCTCCGCATCCACCATACGATCCCGCAGCTCGTAGGACATGTACTTACACATCTTGTATGCCAGCAGTTTCTCCACCAGTTCTGTCCTGGGATCTTCCACCTCCCCCTCCTCATTCACTTCTTTTGGCAGAAGCATCCGGCACTTGATGTCGATCAGTGTGGCCGCCATGACGAGAAATTCGCTCATCACGTTCATATCCTCCGTCTCCATCTGCTTAATATAGTCCAGATACTGTTCTGTGATCTCCACAATGGGGATATCGTAAATATCTACTTTATTCTTATCAATCAGGTGCAGCAGAAGATCCAGCGGACCCTCAAACACCTCCAGCTTCACAGGAATTGCCATAGCCTGTCCTCTCTCACTATTCAATATCATTTTTCCGGCTTTAATTCAATCACAATCAGCTCGCCCGGATTAAAGACTCTGACCGGGGGTGTATGGCTGCTCAATCCCCTGCTCAGAATCATCTTGCTGTTATCTTTTGTAAACATGCCGCCGTCATATTTTGGAAACAGCGTAAGGTTCGGTGATAACACCCCGCCCAGAACCGGCAGTCTCATAATCCCCCCGTGCACATGCCCGGAAACCACCAGATCCGCCCCCCATTCTGCATAAGCGTCAAAATACACCGGATTGTGGGCAATCAGCAGTTGAAATGCCTCCCGATCCGGCGTTCCCAGAAGCCTTGGCAGATAAGACGGCTCCATCGGTTTCCGCCTGAAATGCTTAAAATACGCCCTGTCGATCTGTGCGCCGCAGACAGCAATATTGCACTCCGGCAGGTAAACTGTTTCGTTGATTAGCGGATCAATGCCCGCCCGTTTCAAGCCGGACATATAACCCTCGTACATTCCTGGGAAATCTTCGGGATAAAGGCCCAGACGGTACTCATGGTTTCCCATGCCGTAATAAATTCTGTATCTGGCGGCAAGCTTCTCCATCAGCGAAAGCGCATGACTAAAATCCGCACCCCCCAGAGCTGTCAGCATGTCCCCCGCTGCCAAAATGCCATCCGGCGCGATCCCGTCAATCGCGGCAAGCAGCTTTTTGTTTCCCTCTCCGAAAGACTTATTGTGTAAGTCTGCCAGAAGTACAAGCCTGCACGGCTTCGTGATCTTATCCGACTTTATCTCATAGACGACCTTTACAAACCGGTTGCTGTCCCATAGTGCCACAACAAGACATATACAAATAACTGCGGCCACGGCCGCAACAAAAACTTCTGTCATATTCCTCCCCGTCCATCGGAAACCTTCCAAAGCATAATTCCTGCTCTGGAAGGCTTCCTTCTCTGATCATGCACCCATATAGTGTATCATACCCCCTGTTTCGCCGCAATCTGTGAACTCCTGTTCTGTTTTTTCATCAGATACAGGCCCCACACCTTCTTGTAGTAATCCTTGTACTGCGCCTTTTCCACCCCTTTTGCCGCCAGAATGGAGACACTTCCGATCCGTGTGCCGTTGAGTTTATATACCGCCTCACCGATGGCGTCCCCCTCCGCTATGGGAGCATTCACGCTGCCCGGCAGGCTGATCTCCTTTTCAATCTCATTGATGTTATTGCCCGCCGTATCCAGATAGGAAAAAGGCGCCTCATAAACCAGGTTCACCATATCTTCGATACCGCCCTCCACCTTCTGAGCCGGAAGAGGATCTTTGTTTTCATCCGTATACATCTGGCTCACGCTGTAACCGTAGTTCAAAAGCGACATGGCATCCTGAAATCTGGTTTTGGGATCCGGGGCCGCCATCACCACGGCAATCAGCTCCATGTCGTCCTTGTTGGCCGTAGCGGACAGGCAGTAAAGCGCTTTGGAAGTGGAACCCGTCTTTAATCCCGTCGTCCACTCGTACTGTTTCAGCAGCTTATTGGTGCTGGCGAGCGTGAAGGTCGTCGTTCCCTGCGCGGTCTTATGCTCGATATCCTCCATCCAGATCGTCGTATAGTCAAACACCTCGGGATATTTCGTAATCAATTCCCTGGACATAATCGCCACGTCCTTTGCCGAGGAATAGTGGCTGTCGGAATCCGTCAGACCACAGCAGTCCTCAAAATGGGTGTTCTGCATCCCCAGACTCTCCGCCTTCTCGTTCATCAGCTTCACAAACTCCGATTCGCTCCCCGCTATGTATTCCGCCACTGCTACACTGGCGTCATTGCCGCTGGCCACCGCGATGCATTTAATCATGGTCTGAAGCGTCTGTGTCTCACCTTCTTCCAGAAACACCTGCGACCCACCCATGGATTTCGCGTAGGCGCTGGTTGTCACCTGATCTTCCAGATGAATCCTGCCGCTCTTTAGATGTTCAAAGATAATCAGCAGCGTCATAATCTTGGTGATGCTGGCCGGACTTCTTCTCGTATCGGCATCCTGCTCACAGATCACCTGTCCCGTGGAGGCCTCCATCACAATGTAGGACGGCGTTTTCACCTCCGGCGCGGCATTGACCGTTATTGTCATCGCCCCGAATAAAGTCTCCGCCAAAAGCAGGCCCATCAAAAGCCATACCATGATCCGCTTTCCTTTTTTCTGCAAACTAAGTCACCCCTACCATTCCTTCTGTACTATACATATTGACGTGGGACAACGGATATACCGATAGAAATAATATAATTTTAAGAAACAGACGCGGACTCTTGTGCTATACTATACACGGCAGCCAGCCGGAAGAAAGGATGTGCAGAAAAAATGAGTAAAACTTTACTGGCAGGTTATTTCATATGGGGTGTTTTCTTCGTCATCCTGTTCTGTTTAAGACCAGGCTCCGTCCTGCACACCATAACCATAGAAGCAAAAAGCAGAAACACCAGATGGCTGTCCTTCCTCACGCTGACAATGACCATCCTTCTGTGTGTTCTTCCCATGAGCCTTTCCCCGTCTTACAACGGAGAAAAGCCGGATTATATGAATCAGTATGAACTTCTGACAGAATCCTTTCTGGAGGGACATCTCTATATTGACTATGATGATATCGACCCAAAGCTTATTGCTCTGGATAACCCTTATGACCCTGAAGCGAGGGAAGCCGCTGACGTATCTTTTCACTGGGATCACGCCTTTTATAATGGGCACTATTACATGTACTTCGGCGTTGTTCCTGTGTTTCTTTTGTTTCTGCCATACCGTCTGCTCACGGGCATGAGTCTGACGACTTACCACGCTACGCAGATTTTCACAGCCCTGTTTATAGCAGGCGTTTTTTCCCTGTTTTATATGCTTGGAAAAACCTTTTTTAAAAAGCTCTCTCTCGGTCTGTACCTCACCTTGTCAACAGCCTTCTCCGTGATCAGTGTCTGGTACGCTGTTTCCGCTCCTGCCCTGTACTGTACCGCCATCTCCGCAGCCGTATGCATGGAAATCTGGAGTTTCTTCTTTTTCATCCGCGCTGTGTTCGTATGCGAAACAGACAAGGTAAGCATCTGCTATGCTTTTTTCGGCAGTCTGACTGGTGCTCTCGCCTTTGGCTGCCGTCCCCCAATCGCCCTTGCCAATCTGTTCGTCCTGCCGCTTCTTGCAGTCTATCTGAAAAACCGAAAATTCACATTCCGCCTGGGAAAGCAGTTACTTTTTGCCGCCTCCCCTTATATCGTAGTTGGCATCCTTCTCATGCTGTACAATTATGCCCGCTTTGACAATCCCTTTGAATTTGGACAGGCTTACCAGCTCACGATCGCCGACCAGAGCCATTATGGCAGTTTCTTCTCCAGATTTCAGCCTTTGAAAACCTTTGACAGCATCTGCAAATTTTTTGTAGGTTACACACCGATGTCAGATCAGTTTCCCTTTGTCACCTTCGACGGCATCCTGCTCAACTTCCCCATTCTGGCTCTTCCTTTCTTCGGTATTGCCTCTGAAGGCGTCCGCGGAGAAATGCGGGAACACAGGCTGACACATTGCATCACGGCTTTATTCTGCATTCCTCTGCTGATCGCTTTCGCAGACGTCCTGTGGGCGCCTACCGTGCTGGAACGATACCATATGGACGTCTACTGGATCATCTGCCTGCTGTGCTTTCTCATCGCAGGGCTCTACTACCAGAATCTGGCCCCCAGAACAGCCAGAAAATTCAGCTGCCTTCTGTCCATCTGGGCTTTTCTGAACACCTGCAAGTGTGTTCTGCTCTTCCTTGTGCCCTATGACTATAATTTTACATTCTATTATGTGCAGGCGCTGGAAAAGATCAGAAAGATCCTCATGCTTGGACGCGGCGTCGGCCTGTACTGACATGACTACGAAAAAACAGACCCGGAACGATTCCCGGGTCTGTTTCTCTGTTTAGTTATATTTGCGTTTTCTTGCCGCTTCGGACTTTTTCTTGCGTCTTACGCTGGGCTTCTCGTAATGCTCGCGCTTACGAATCTCCTGCTGGATACCAGCTTTTGCACAGCTTCTTTTAAAGCGACGCAATGCGCTGTCCAAAGTCTCGTTTTCTTTTACGATTACGTTTGACATCTCCGCACCTGACCTCCCTTCAGTCCCAGAGTATTTCGACTGATTGGGTTATTTGCGTGTTCTCACACAATACAAATTATATCACATTTTAGTTCCGCGTCAACCGAAAATTGTAAATTTATTCTATTTTGTGCTTCTTTTTAAGAAAATCCGCCCGGCGCACAAAAAATCCTATAAATGCCGCCAGCGATAAGAGTTCTGATGCCCTCCAGTACAGAGGCTCTCTAAATTCCACCCGGATACCGCCTGCAAATCCCGGCGGAACGGAGAGGGAAACGCGATAAGAGGTTCCCGGGATTATCTGCACCGGTTCCCCGCTGTCTGTCACTGCCCTGTAACCTTTATAGTACAAGACCGGCACCTCCACCTGCCGTATCTGATCCGTTCTGTTTTCAAGACGAACCGTTACCGCGCCCGCCTCTCTTCCCCACTCTTCAAGGCTGATATTCGTCTCGTCATATGTGGGCTGACCCACATAGGCCGCCACATAATCAGGCAGGGCGATGGCCTCGCCCCGGCTGACAGGCAGGTATTCTCCGCCCATAACACTCTCCTGCTCCTCGGAGGACGCGCTCTGGGCTTTCATGGTCGACATGTTTCCGGCCTGATATACCCGGTACGGCTGAGCGCTCTGCAGACACTGTCCCATATAAAAGATACCCTGCCACAGGGCCAGGCCTGCCAGTACGCCCGCCACCGCCCTTCGCATATCGGAAGAAACCTTTTCTTTCTTTAAAAACAGGCAAAACAGCCAGGAAAGCAACAGGGCTGCAACAGAGAAAAACCGCCACAGGTACTGAATGCTCACAATGGGCATCTGGAAAAGCGGCACCCTTTCCACAATCCATGTATAAGGAAACAGGCAGGTGGCCATCCAGATACTTAAAAAAGAGAGCATCCCTGCCAGAAGCCCCTCCGCTTTCTCTTCCGCCCTTTCTTCCTTTCCGTATATGCCTGAAAGGAACCAGACCGCTGGAACTGCCAGAAGCGCAAGGCCCACTGTCATGGGCATCTCCGACGCCATTCCTTCCGCCGCATGAAGAGAATGTCCGAACGGTTCAAAGCTCCCCATAAAGAGCTGCGCCACAAACGCGCCCGTCTGCTCGATCCGATAGGAACCATATTTCCCGGCATCGTTGATGACATAGGAGCCGCTTGCCATATAATCCAAAAAAGGAATCAGAAACCAGGCATTTATAAGCACCGTGGCCAGAACCGTCTTCCCTATGACGAGCAGCGTCTTTTTCCGAAACACCCTTTTCCACAGAATCACTGCCGATACAACGATAAAGAACGCTGTGATTTCCGTGGAAATCATATGGGAGAGAAAGATTCCCGTACAGCCGGCCGCAATGGTGATCCAGCTGTCCCTGTGCCGTCTCGTATCTTCCGGCAGTGTGTAAAGCTTCCACAGCCCATACAGGACAAGCGGCATAAAGGTCATGGCCGTATACTCTCCCACCGCCGCCCGCGTGTAAATGCAGGTAAGACGGTATATATTAAGAGAATAGAGAACGGTACAGACCATCCCGATTTTTGGCCGGCTCATTTTAGAGAAAGAATAGTAGGAAATACCTACGGTAAGTATGTGGATCATTACCACATAGCATTTGTATGCCGCCTGGACAGACACGCCGCAATATCTGAGCAGAGCCGGAAAATACAGAAAGAAATCGCCGTAAAACACAGAGGCTGCATACCCGTGGCCGTTCAGCCATCCCGGCTGGACCCGCACCGGGAACATGCCGTTTTCCAGTCCCTCCCGGATGCCCTCAATCCGCATCAGATGAAAATACAGGTCATGGGAATTTAAAAACAGATAGTCCGCTGCAAGAGGAATGCTGCAGACTCCCGCCAGAAGAATAAGCCCCCGGTAAGACATCCCTTCCGCGCCGGCAGGAAAAATCCGCCCTCCCCGCCTGCGTACCCGGATCCCATAAAGGATGCCGTCAAAGGCCAACAAAAAAACTGCGATCCGAAGCAGAAAATTTCTCACGGCACAGTCGGCATAGCCAATATGTATGTTTCTGAGCAGAAGATAATCCCCCTCCTGCATATCCTCCGAAAACAGCCCTCTCATCTGCAGTGGTCTGTCCCCGTAAGCCACCCTGAAGTCGCAGGAAACCGTACCGCTCCCGGACAGGGAAATATCTCCGCTGACCTCGCTGTGGTAACGGCTCCCCGGATGTACCACTCTTAGTTTTGCATCCCCGGCCGCCTCCGCCTGCGCCGTCAGCGTATACATTCCTTTCGGGAGTATAAATTCGGGCGTAGCCAGATAACGGCACTCAGAGGAACGATCCATATAAAATGCCGCCTCCCCGGAATCGTCAACCAGCTCTTCCTGCATGTAGGTTAACTCCACGGCCTCCCGCCCCTTATAAAAAATACCGGCGATGACTAAGAGAGCCGTTTCCACTAAGATAACGATAAACCAAATCTTTTTTTCAAAACTGCTCTCTTTCATCATACCCGGTATTCTAAACCTTCCTTCTCTTTCACGGACCAAACTGCTTTTGTCGTTTTAAGGTCTGATTTTTTTGGATGACTGCCGCTGCTCAATCTGTTCTTCCAGCGCTTTCACGCAGGCATTCATAGCCTTGCCCATGCCAGCCGGGTTCTTTCCTCCCGCCTGCGCCATATTGGGACGGCCGCCGCCTCCTCCTCCCACAAAAACCGCAATTTCTTTGATCAGATTGCCCGCGTGAGCTCCCTTCGCTATCGCGCCTTCGGTTGCCATAGCGATCAGATTCACCTTCCCCTCCTTCTCAGAAACCAGCACAACTACGCCCTCGCCCAGTTTCTCCTTGAGCTGGTCGCCAAGTTCGCGCAGACCGTTCATGTCCACACCCGACACCTTGGACGCCAGAAGCTGTATGCCATTCACATCCTGCACCTGATCCATCACATCGCCCAAGGCATCCTTGGCCGCTTTGCTCTTCAACGCTTCGTTCTCACTCTGCAGGGCTTTCATCTCCGCCATCAGATGCTCGCACCGCTCCACCAGATTGGCAGGATTGGTCTTTAACGTCTTCGCTGCCGCGTTCAGATCCTCTTCCAGTTTCTCGTAATAGGCCGTCACATTGCTGCCCGTCACCGCTTCAATACGGCGCACGCCTGCCGCCACGCCAGACTCCGACAGGATCTTAAAGGAGCCGATGGTTCCTGTCGATTTCACATGGGTACCGCCGCACAGTTCTTTCGAGAAATCACCCATCTCCACAACGCGCACCGTCTCCCCGTACTTTTCGCCGAAAAGCGCCATCGCGCCGGACTGTTTGGCCTCCTCTATGGTCATAACCTTCGTCTCTACTGCAATATTTTCCGCAATCTTTTCATTGACGATCTGCTCTACCTTCTTCAGCTCCTCCGCCGTCATCGCCGCAGAATGGGAGAAATCGAAACGGGTTCTCTCCCCATCCTGATAGGAGCCGGCCTGCTCCACATGACTGCCAAGCACTTCCCGCAGGGCTTTCTGCAGAAGGTGGGTTGCGCTGTGGTTCTTACAGGTGCTGCCTCTTCTTACAGGATCCACCGACAAAATGACGGTATCGCCTGTCTGAATCCTGCCCTGAGTCACCCTGCCGATATGTCCCACCTTGCCGCCAAGCAGCTTGATGGTGCTCTCCACCTGAAATTCCCCGTCGCCCGTGGAGATCATACCGATATCGCCCTCTTGTCCACCCATAGTGGCATAGAACGGGGTCTGCTCAACGATCACCGTACCGACCTCGCCGTCCGACAGTTCCTCCACCAGCTCCGTCTCGGTCGTAAGCACCGTGATTCTGGAATCATAGGTCAGTTTATCATATCCTACAAACTCGGTGGTAATGGAAGGGTCAATGGATTCATACACGGTCACGTCCGCACCCATGTAGTTGGTCACCTTGCGGGCCTTTCGGGCTTTTTCCTTCTGCTCCTGCATACATGCCGCAAAGCCTTCCTCGTCCACCGTAAAGCCTTTTTCCTCAAGAATCTCTCTGGTCAGATCCAGCGGGAAGCCGAACGTGTCATAAAGCTTAAAGGCATCCGCGCCGCCAAGCTGCTTTTTGCCATCCTTCTCCACCGCCTCTGCCATCTCATTCAAGATGCTTAAGCCCTGGTCAATGGTCTTATTAAACTTGCTCTCCTCCTGCTTAAGCACATTGAAGATAAATTCTTTCTTCTCCTCAAGTTCCGGGTATCCGTCCTTGGAACCTTCAATCACCGTTCCAGCAAGATTGGCAAGGAACATATCCTTAATGCCAAGCTTTCTGCCCTGTCTCGCCGCACGGCGGATGATCCGGCGGAGCACATACCCGCGGCCCTCGTTGGAGGGCATAATGCCGTCCGAGATCATAAAAGTTGCAGAACGGATATGATCTGTGATAATACGGATGGATACATCCGTGTCATAATCTTTCTTATATTCCACGCCCGCAATTTCACACACGGTTGTGCGCAGCGCAAACACCGTGTCCACATCGAAAATGGAGTCCACATCCTGCACCACGGAGGCCAGTCTCTCCAGCCCCATGCCGGTGTCGATGTTCTTCTGCTCAAGCTCCGTGTAATTGCCCTTGCCGTCGTTGTCAAACTGGGTGAACACGTTATTCCAGATTTCCATGTAGCGGTCGCAGTCGCAGCCTACCGTACAGCCGGGCTTGCCACAGCCATACCTTTCACCCCTGTCATAATAAATTTCAGAGCAGGGACCACACGGACCGGAACCGTGCTCCCAGAAATTGTCTTCCTTGCCAAAACGGAAAATCCGCTCCGGGGCAATGCCCATCTCCCGGCTCCAGATATCGAAAGCTTCATCATCGTTCTCATAGACGGAAGGATACAGCCGGTCCGCAGGCAGCCCAACTACCCTGGTCAGAAACTCCCAGCTCCAGGCAATGGCCTCCCTCTTAAAATAATCCCCGAAAGAGAAGTTGCCAAGCATCTCAAAAAAAGTGCCGTGTCTTGCAGTCTTTCCCACGTTCTCCAGATCCCCGGTACGAATGCACTTTTGGCAGGTCGTGACGCGCCTTTTGGGCGGAATCTCCTGTCCCGTAAAATAGGGCTTGAGCGGCGCCATGCCGGAATTAATCAAAAGCAGGCTGTTGTCGTTGTGGGGCACCAGCGAAAAGCTTTTCATCTTCAAATGCCCCTTGCTCTCAAAAAAGTCAAGAAACATCCTGCGCAGTTCATTTACACCATATGCTTTCATCGTTCTCTTATCCTCCTGTCTCATTTTGAAAGTTGATTGCTCCGTGCTGCGCACTCCCGCAATCACCGCCGTATTCGCAATCCGAGCTGCCACTCTACTTGCTCATACCGGCTTGCCCGTCCAATATCAAAGCGTCTGTGCAAGTAAACTTGCCCATCCGCTCAGCCGCTGTCCGGGACTTTCAAAAGGTAAATTTATCCGCAAAGTAAGCGTCCAGCTTGGCAATGGCAATGCGCTCCTGTTCCATAGAATCGCGGAAACGCACGGTCACACAGCCATCCGTCTCGGAGTCAAAATCGTATGTAACGCAAAACGGCGTACCGATCTCGTCCTGTCTGCGGTATCTCTTACCGATATTTCCCCTGTCGTCAAACTCACAGTTGTACTTTTTGGATAACTGGGCAAAAATCTTTTCCGCACCCTCGTTCAGCTTCTTGGAAAGAGGCAGCACACCGATCTTCACAGGCGCCAGCGCCGGGTGGAAGTGCAATACGGTACGCACATCGCCCTCACCGATCTCCTCCTCGTCATACGCGCCGCACAGCACTGCAAGGAAGAGTCTCTCCACACCGAGGGAAGGCTCTATCACATAAGGAATATATTTCTCGTTCTTCGTATCGTCAAAGTAAGTCAGATCCTGGCCGGATGTATTCTGATGCTGGGTCAGGTCATAGTCCGTCCTGTCTGCAATGCCCCACAGCTCGCCCCAGCCGAAGGGGAACAGGAACTCGATATCCGTAGTTGCCTTAGAGTAGAAGGAAAGCTCCTCCGGGTCATGGTCGCGGACTCTCATCTCCTCCTCTTTCATGCCAAGGCTTTTTAAGAAGTCAATACAGTACTTTTTCCAGTAAGCAAACCACTCAAGGTCTGTATCCGGCTCACAGAAAAACTCCATCTCCATCTGCTCAAACTCACGCACACGGAAGATAAAGTTGCCGGGCGTAATCTCATTGCGGAAGGACTTGCCCACCTGACAGATTCCGAAGGGAATCTTCTTGCGGGAAGTTCTCTGTACATTCTTGAAGTTGACAAAGATACCCTGCGCTGTCTCGGGACGCAGGTAAACCGTATTCTTGGCATCCTCGGTGACGCCCTGGAACGTCTTGAACATCAGGTTAAACTGTCTGATATCGGTAAAATTATGTTTGCCGCAAGTAGGGCAGGGAATGTTATGTTCCTCGATAAAGTCCTTCATCTGCTGCTGGCTCCAGCCGTCCACAGAGGAGGCCAGTGTCATGCCGTTCTCCGCCACATAATCCTCAATGATCTTATCCGCGCGGAATCTCTCATGGCACTCCTTACAGTCCATAAGAGGGTCGGAAAAGCTGCCCAGATGACCGCTGGCTACCCATGTCTGGGGATTCATCAGAATCGCACAGTCCACGCCCACGTTGTAGGGACTCTCCATGACAAACTTCTGCCACCACGCCTTCTTTATGTTATTTTTCAGCTCCACGCCCAGATTGCCGAAATCCCATGTATTCGCCAATCCGCCGTAAATCTCAGAACCGGGATACACAAATCCTCTTGCCTTCGATAACGCTACAATTTTTTCCATCGTCTTTTCCATATCTTGCTGCCTCCGTTTTTCTCGTATCTATTCGTAAATGATATAGGAAAGCGAAGTGGTTCCCTCCGCCTCCTGATTACTGATCTTTACGCTCTTTTTCCCCACAAGGGTAAGTTCCTGCCCGCTGTGTGCGCTCTGGTTTACATAAAGTGTTTTTCCTGGCAGATTGACAAGCATCTCTTCTCCGCTTTTCGTCTCCAGAATAAACATCTGCTTTTTATCCCAGTCTTCAATATACCCGACTTCCGACGCCTTTCCGTCCATCGAGACCAAAGGCACGGCTTCCAGTTCATATCCTGCTTCCGACGCACTGGCAAGTGTCCCCACATACAGCACTCTATGGTTGAATCCGCTGTAATCCTCCGGCGAAGCATATTTGAAATCCATCACAATGCTGCCGCCCTTTTCACCCACCGCCTCCAGCGCCACTTTCTTTTCGCCGTTCTCCGCACAGTATTCCTCCACACGTGAAGCGGCAAACTCCTCAAGAGCCGCCGACTCGATCTGATAGTAATCCTGATCCGTCTTCCCGACGATCCTGTGTATGATCTCTCCGTCTTTGCCGAAAGACAAGGTATTTAATTCGGGCTTCTGCCCTTCTCCGCATCCGGCAAGACACAGAAGCAATATTGTCAATCCAAGTATTCCTGCTAGCCTTCGCATATTTTTCCCTCTATGTCTATTCTTACTCCATCAGGCCGCCAGAAATCTGCACGGCTCAATCATGTTCCATCATACAAGATATTCTCCACAATTTCAAGACTTTTAAACGGGCGGTCAATATATCGGCAGCGGTAATCATCGGCGATTTCTTTCAGTTGCGCGAGAACCGGCGGCGTCACGGTAAAGGTGTAAAGTTTCTCGACCGTGCTCTCTGTGATGTAATTGACCGCGTAGCATGTAGATTCTTCCCACACGCCCTCTCTGGGCATACCGGGAAATTCCCCGCTTAACACCATAGCCTTCATCTCAAATATGTACCGCACCAGCACATTGGAAAGTCCCTCGTGCATAAGCGCACGCAGGGACTGGTAGAGAAGCTTCAGCATCTCCTTCTCATCATTGTTCTCTCTCGTGTAATAGTCCATGACTTCTAGAAAGTACATACCGTAAAAAGCGCCCTCATAATCTTCCCGAAGTCCTTCAAAATAATTCGTAACCTCAGCCTCCATCACATTGTAGGAGGTTCTTCCCTCATATAGCTTAAATGTGCCAAAGCAGAACGGGTTGGTTGCCGCCAGAAGCTTGCTGTTTTGTTTTCTGGCTCCCCTGGCGAAGGCTGAGATCTTTCCTCTCTCCTTTGTCAAAAGTACAACCCTTCTGTCAAAATCGTTCATCGGTTCAGCCTTTAAAACCATCCCCGTAATCTCTGTAATCCCCTGCATGAGAACGCTCCTCTGACTGCTCGGTCCCTTCCCGCTCCTCTTGTCTTGCCGCATCTTTATAGGCCAGAAAATCCTCGATTTTCCCTGTCGCCATAAACTGCTCCCAGTAATTCGATCCCTTCATCTTACGCCCCCTGATACTTTATCACTCACAACACATAGGGTTCGCAGATTTGTATGATTCTATTCTGTATCGCCGGGATTATAACCAAAATTTTTGAGCAGATAGTCGCTGTCCCGCCAGTCCTTTTTCACCCGCACCCAGAGCTTTAAATTCACCTGGTTTTCCACCAGCTCCTCGATATCCCTGCGCGCCAGGGAACCGATCTTTTTCAGCATCGCTCCCTGTTTCCCGATGATAATTCCCTTGTGGGAATCTTTCTCGCAGACAATGGTGGCCTCTATGTCCACAAGCTTCTTTTTAAACTTCATCTGCTCGATGGTGACGGCGATGCCGTGGGGAATCTCCTCCTCCAGACACCGCAGCGCTTTCTCACGGATCAGTTCCGCCACAATCTGCCGCACCGGCTGGTCCGTCACCGTGTCCTCATCATAAAACGGCTCCCCGTAAGGCAGATACTTCATAATACAGTCGATCAGTATCTGCATCCCATCTTTTTTCAGCGCGGATACCGGCACAATCTCCGCAAAATCAAGTTCTTTTCTGTAAGCGTCAATGTAGGTGAGAAGCATCTCCTTCTTCACCGTATCAATCTTGTTAATCACAAGAATAACAGGTGTTTTTGTTTTCTTCAGCTCCTCAATGATATGTTTCTCTCCCGCTCCTATGTAGTCTGACGGCTCCACCAGCCAGAGAATCACATCCACTTCGGACAACGTCCGCTCTGCCGCATCCACCATATAATCACCCAGCTTATTCTTGGCCTTATGGATGCCCGGCGTATCCAGAAACACGATCTGTCCTTCCTCACAGGTGTATACGGTTCTGATCCTGTTTCTGGTCGTCTGCGGTTTTTTTGATGTAATGGCGATCTTCTGCCCAATCAACGCGTTCATCAGCGTGGATTTTCCCACATTCGGCCTGCCGATCAGTGTGGCAAAGCCGGATTTCAGCTTCTGATTGTCCTGTCCGCTGCTCTGCATTCCCTCTTCCATATCCGTCTTCTGTTCCATTTCCCTGTTATTATCAATATCACCTGTCATTTTATTCATCCTGTTCTCTCTGTTCTTCTCCTGCTTTCTGATTCTTTTCGGACGCTTTTTCCTCCCTGCGTCTGCTCCAGACTTCCCGGACCAGCTCCGCAAATCTGCTGTGTTTCTCCCGCATTCTGCCCGCATAACGGCTTCTGATAAACCGTCTGATCACAGAGCGCAGAATAAGAATGATGACCACAATCGAAACCAGTCCCGCGACAAGATAGGGAATGTCGATCACCAGACCGATGGCAAAGTTCTGGATGCCGATGCCGATATCCGCCAGGCTTTTCTTAAAGCCGCTCTCAATCCGCTGCCATACCGTAGCTGTCTCCGGCGCCGAATAGCTCCTGACCTCCTCGATGGTAAGGTATAACGTACTGTAGTCAATCTGGTTGTCATAGGTGCGCAGCTGGGATTCCATACTCTCCAGCTGATAGCGAACCTCGGAGAGCCGTCCCTCTATGGCAATGATGTCCTCCACGCTCTCCGCCTTCTCCATCAGCGCAAGCAGCCTCTCCTGCTCCGTGCGAAGCACCTTTTTGTGACTCTCCAAATCCACATACTGTAAGGTGACATCCTCCACGTTCTCGGACCGGCTGGTCACATTGGTCTGCTCTCCCACCTGGGCAAGAAAACCATCCAGCTTTTCCTTGGGCACGCGGGCTGTCAGACTGGCGCAGCGCTGTTTTACCCTCTGTTCTTCCACATAATAGCTGTTCACATCATAGACCGAAATACTCTCTATGTAACCGCCAAGATCCTCTACCTGCTTTTGCAGGGCAGGCACAAGCACGTCAAAGTCCTCCGACTCTGCACGGATATTGACAGTTTTTATCAACTTGCGTGAGGTCTCCGGCACAGCCGCCATGTCCTGTCCGCTTTGATTCTGCACATAATCGGTCTCGCTGCCCGCCCCTTCTGCAGCGACGGCTTCATCCATCATTTTATAGTCAGCCGCCCGCCCCGCGCTGTTTAAAGCCGCACCGCTGTCATAAGCCGCATCATCGTAACCATATTCTTCCGCTGCGGCAGCCGGCGCAATCTCCGCTATTTCTTCATATGTGGAGGCAGATCCGCCGCATGCAGAAATAACACATGCTATCATTAAAAGTACCGGCACAAACCGCAGTCTGACTCTCCTGTTCCTGTTTGCAAAGTTCCCGCTCATCCCACTTTTCCTACTCATCATTTTTTCCTCCCTTTCCCGCTAAGCATTTCTTACCGATCAACGGTCTCTACATAACATACCTTTTTAGGAGAGAAAAAGTTGCATTTTCTTAAAATATCATACGTTTTTTAATGTGTCAGATATTCCACGGAGCCGAAGATGTCCTTCTGTTCCTTGATTTTCTCCTCATTTCCCACTACGCACAGACAGTCATCCTCCATGAAAGCACGGATATGTGCTGCCAGTTTTCTGATCGTCCCTGCGTCAGTGGAAAGCAGTTCATCGCGCTCCTGCTGGGCTCTCTCAAAGGTAAAGCCCGTCATATAACCGGCCAGGGAATAATTTCCCCTCGCCGCCGGCGTGAGCGGCATATCCATTGCACTGACCGCCCCTATGATATACTGTGTCATGGTGCGCTCGTCAGCCTCAAAGGCTTCCACGAAATCCGCCGCCTTCTCATAGGTCTCGATTGTCTTCTCCAGATTGGGATCACGGTAGGACACAAAATAGCTTTCCCCGGTCTTCCCAAACTGACACATGCAGCCGTAGGCGCCGCCCCTGACACGCACCTGCATCCACAGATACTCATAACTCATCAAAACCTTGAGAACCCGGAGCGCTCCCGTGTAGGAAAATCCCTTGTTCGCGTAGTTGCCTGCCCGGCAGACATACTGAATCTGGGCGGAGCTCATCAGTCCCTCGTTCTTTTTCACGGGCTGCGGCACATATGGTTTCCCTTCCACCGGCTCCCTGTGAAGCTTCGACTTTAGCGCTTCGATCAGCGGCTCAATCCCCGCAAGCCCTTCCCGCTGTGCCGTATAATCCACCATCAGATTCTCCGGCCGGAAAATGCAGTGCACCAGCCGCTCCATGTTAGCGGAAAGTTCCTCCTTTTTCCCTTCAAAGTCTTTCTCAAGCCCTTCCAGCAGACGGTAGAACGAAAGACCGTTCACCTGATCCATCAGATGCGCCTGCTTTGACAGGTAGGACAACGCCTGCCCTGCCGCCAGGGAATGCCCTGCGGACATCATCTGCGCCTGTTTGTCGGAGCGGTTCTCGGCCACCAGCTCAAAAAGCCGTTTCGCGTCTGTATAGACTGATTCAGTCAATATCTCTGCCGCCAGTTCAAATGCTTTCGGAAGGTTCTCATACAGCGTCTTTACCTTCAGATCAAAGGTCAGCTTATAATCAGACAGGTCATCCGCATTTGTGTAAACGTTTACCGCCGGCGCAATCCCACCGGTCTGCAGATGAATCTCATGGTACAGTTCACTGTAGGAACGCTTTTCGGTGTCCACCAGACCGAGCATCACCTGCAAAAGCCCCACATAGGGGAACAATTCCTCCGGCACCTGCCTCAAATCAAAGAGAAAGCGCAGATAACCGATGCCGTTCGTATAGATCTCGTGGTACAGAAGCGTCGTATCGTTCACCCGAAGCTCCTCATTGCAGTAAGGTCTGGCCTTTTTCCCGATATCCTCCCTGGCAAGAAGCGGAATCTTTTCCAAATCCTCCTCCCTGTCCGGCTCCTCCTGATAGTCGGCAAGCGCCTTCGTCTCCGCCACAATTCCGGCAATCTCCTCCTGCGTCATAGACGCCTTCTTCGCCGCAAGGCGGGCCGCAAGAGCCTTATCCCGTTTTCCTGTAAGCCCTCTCACAGGACGCACCACCACAACGCTCTTATGGGTGTTTTCCATCAGAAGGTCCCTTAACATATTCTCATAGTAAGCCGTCGAAACTTCTCCCTTCAGGGCTTTGTAAGTTCCGTCCAGCTCCAGATAGTCAAAAGGCCTCCCATCATCATAAAGCCAGGTTTCAAACATCTGCAGGCCGTACATCAGCCCCTTCGGGTAGGAACCGTAATCCGCCTCCCGGTATCTAAACTCGTCGTGGTTCAAAGCCGCCCTCAGCGCCTTCTTCTCCACGCCGTCCTCAAAAAGACTCTGAAGGGTCTGTTCAATCAGCTTGACGAAAGCTTCCCTCTGGTCTCCCTCCGCGTTTTTCGCCACGATGGAAAAATAGGGCTGTTTCACGTCCGCCTCGTAAAAACTGCTGATATCCGTACCGATTCCGGCATCCAGAAGCGCCTTTCTGACAGGCGCGCCGGGGGCGCCTACCACCGCGTCCGCAAGCGCCTGAAATCCCACGCTCACCTTTCGATCCAGATTTTCTCCGAGAGAGACATTGTAGGAAAGATAGGTGTTCCCCTCCTCAGGTTCGCTCTCCATGATCGGATATTCCTTCTCCACAAGCGCCATCTCCTGGAACGGCGGCTCTGCAGCCGGGGCGGAATCCACCGAAAGCGCCTCGTATCCGGACAGATACTCCCTGTCAAGATAAGCAAGCCGCTCCTCCATATCCATATCCCCATAGAGATAGATATAACTGTTGGAGGGATGATAATATTTCTGATGAAAAGCCAGAAAATCCTCGTAAGTAAGCTCCGGAATCACGTCCGGGTCTCCCCCCGACTCCACCGCATAGGAGGTATGGGGATAAAGGGAGTTCATAATCTCCCGGTACAGCACGTCGTCCGGAGAAGAAAACGCCCCCTTCATTTCATTGTAGACCACACCGTTGATCGTCAGTTCATCGTCCGCGCTCTCCAGTTCATAGTGCCACCCCTCCTGCCGGAAAATTTTCTCCTCGTGATAAATATTCGGATGAAGCACTGCGTCCAGATACACGTCCATCAGATTCTTAAAATCCTTGCTGTTACAGCTCGCCACAGGATAAACCGTCTTATCGGGATAAGTCATGGCATTTAGAAACGTGTTTAAAGACCCTTTGGCAAGCTCAATGAAAGGGTCTTTGACCGGGTATTTTTCAGATCCGCACAGCACAGTGTGCTCTATGATATGCGCCACCCCCGTGCTGTCCTTGGGCGGCGTGCGGAAACCGATATAGAACACCTTGTTTTCATCATCATTGGAAAGAAGCGCCACCCGCGCCCCTGTTTTATTATGTTTCAAAAGATAGCCGTCCGACTTAAGCTCCTCAATCCGCTGTTTTGAAATGACGGTATACGCCTTTAAGTTTTCTAAATTCATTTATGCTCCTCTCTTTATTCCACACCACTTGTTTTAATCCTGCACTCTTCATTTACAGAGAATGCCGCTCTCTGGCATTCTCCAGTGTGAGACATAGTGCTTCTTCACGAAGCAGCCTCTGCTGCGAGTGATTAGAAGCACTTCTCACACTAGTATACCACCGTCTGGAAAAATTATCTATCTACGTTTTCCCGAAAACGCCGACCTCCACGCGGTCCTTCCCTTTCCTGCTCACGCCTGTCTGACCGTAAAAAATAAATTTCCCGAATCCGCGCACAGTGACAGCGTCCTCCGCTTTCAACTGACAGGAAAGGTTCTGCGTCTGTATGCCGTTTATAAAAATACATCCGTTATTAAATAAATCTCTGCTCTCTTCCCTGGATAAATTGTACACCTTGGAAATCACGCCGTCGGCCCTTTTCGATGCCACCGTCACCGAAACCCGTTCCGGCTCTGCCTGTTCCGGCACGGTTTCCCCTTCCGCCCGCTTACAGACGACATTCGTATGCCTCACCCTGTCCAGATTTTCCGCAATATAATCCGCGATGTTTTCATGGCAGAAAAGCAGGGCGCCCTTCTCTCTCAGGAAAAAATCACCCACCACATCCCGCTCAATTCCCAGATTCATCACCGAGCCGAGAAAGTCCCTGTGAGTCAGATTCTCCGCAAACTTAGGAGTCCTTGGCAGAATCTCCATGCGCACAATGGGAAACGCTTCCTCGTAGCCCGGATCGCCGAAGCGGATGATCTTTCTCTCGCACAGCGGCACGCCGCCCTCCATCCTGACCCCCGCGTAGGAAACCTCCCGCTCCACCGCATAGTATGCCTGCTGCTCGGCAAGCCCCAGAAAGGGTGTGTACGTGTATATATTGCGGCTGTACGCCTTGTCCGCCAGCTCGATCAGCCTCTTTTTTAACTGCTGTATGTCCTTTTCGTCCGTGACCGCCATACTTTCTCCTCCGAAATGAATCCACATTTTTGACCTGTTCCAGCCAATGCGCCTTTGGATCACATGTAAATACCGTTACGACCCGCTCGACTGGTAATGCCTGACGCCGAATCGCCACAGCGCATAGGACGGTAGCAAAAACCAGACCGCCAGCAGCGGGACAAAGACCAAAAACAGGCTGCTGTCCCTGTCCAGAATATATAAAAGCGGATAATATTGTATCAGCGCATAGGGGATGAGAAAGGTTGTCACAAGCAGCGTCTTTTTCCCGTAGATGCTGACCGGGTATTTCCCGTACTCTCTCGCCCCGTCCGTGAGGATGTTCATAAACTCCAATCCCTCCAGTGTAAAAAAGCACAGCGCGGCATGAATCAGAAACAGCCCTGAGAAAACGGCGCATCCCCCAATCAGCATAAAAATAACTGCTGTAATCTTAAGAAAATTCCACTCCACGCCGCATTGGGACACCCCGTAACAGAACATGACCACCGCCTGCAGCATCCTGCCGATTCTCGTCAGCTCAAACTTGCTTCCCAGCACCTGCAATATCTCATTCCGGGGGCGTACCAACACCTGATCAAAACTGCCAGTGCGCACCATTTCCGGGAAAAGATCGAACCCTCTGGCAAGCATCTCCGCCAGGGAAAATTCCAGAAGCACCACGGAAAAACAGAGCAGCACCTCGCTGTAGGTGAACCCGCCCACCGACTGAAACCGCCGGAACATAAAATAAATTCCGAGAAATACATTAAAGGACACCAGAAACTGCCCCAGGGCCGTCAGAAAAAAGGAAGTCTTATACTGCATCGCGCTTCTTACATTGATCGACAAATAATGCCCGTATAGTCTGACGGCGCCTTTCCGTTTTAACAGCATCGCCTCATCCTCCCTGTATCGTCGCTTTCTTTTCCGCCGCCCGGCACAGACCACTCCCCAGCAGGACCAGCACAGCCAGCCAGATTATCTGCAAAACAACCGCCCGCTCCGTCTCCGCACCTGTCATGCTGCCGCTGTAAATCCGCAGAGGCACATTCTGCATGGATGCAAACGGCAAAAGCTCCAAAACCATCTGCCACTTTGGCGGAAAAAACGGCAGGGGAATGATTGCGCCCGCAAAAAAATCGGCCATTGAGGTAAATACAATCCGCACCCCCTGCGGCGAGAGTGTAAAAAAGGTGGACACATACACAAACATGGAAAAGGCCACCGTCACCAACAGCCCCAGTATCAATGTAATCAGAAACAATCCGAAATGCCATGCCGACGCCGGTTTTGCTATCCCGTAAGGCTTCGGAAGGATGGCTGCTACAATTAAGATGGGGAAACACCGCAGCACCGCGCGGGAAACCCTGGCCGCCGCGCTCTGGGAAAACCACATATTATAAATTCTAATCGGCCTGCACAGCGAATAGGAAATATTACCCCTTGCTATTGCATCAAAGATACCATTATCCATCATCCATGTGGCGAACAATGCCAGAAACGCCTGCTGCATCCAAATGTAGGAGGCCGTCGCGGAAATGGTCATGGGAAACGCTCCCGGCTCCGCCTGAAAAAATGCCTGAAATACCATAATCTCCAGGAATCCCCACGCAAACTGCGTCACCATTCCGGCCAGTGCGGCGGTGCGGTACTGTAAGCCCTGCATAAAGCTCAACCGAAAAAAGGATAAATATTTGTGCATCTTCATCTCCATTCATTTCTCACGCTACTCTATGTCATAGGCCCGGTAAAGCCCGGCCACCGTCTCGTCAATGCCCGCATCGCCCCTCTTAATATCCTCCAGCGTTCCGTCCAGTAAAATCTTTCCTTTTCCGATCAGAATGATTCGCTGAGACAGCGCCTCTATATCCTGCATATCGTGCGTCGTCAGAATCACCGTCGTTTTATGCAGTTCGTTCTGTTTTTTGATAAATTCCCGGACGGCGATTTTGGAAACCGCATCCAGTCCGATGGTAGGCTCATCCAAAAATAAAATACGCGGGCTGTGCAGCAGGGAAGCCGCAATCTCGCACCGCATCCTCTGCCCCAAAGACAACTGCCTTACGGGGGAGCGCAGTAGCTCCGTCAGATTCAGCAGCTCCGTCAGTTCTTCCAGATTGTTACGGTAAGCTGCTTTTGGAATCGAATAAATATCTTTTAACAACTCAAAGGAATCGATCACAGGGACATCCCACCAGAGCTGCGACCGCTGCCCGAACACAACGCCGATTCCCTTCACATGTTCCATTCGGTTTTTGTGCGGGATTCTGCCATCCACCATCACAGTGCCGCTATCCGGCGTCAGGATACCGCTCAAAATTTTGATGGTGGAGCTTTTTCCCGCGCCGTTTGGCCCGATATAGCCCACCATCTCCCCGTCGCGGATCTGAAAGGAAACGTCAGAAAGCGCATGGATCACCTCATACTCCCGGCGAAACAGCGCTTTAAAAGCCTCGCCGAATCCCGCGTTTCTCTTTGCAATTTTATAGGATTTGCATACATGCTCCACCGTAATCATTGGGTTTTCCTCCGAATATCCATATTACCACACAGCAAAAAAACCGGCAAGGAATTTACTTTCCTGCGGTTCCGCAGCTTTATCCACAAAACGGCGGTTCTACGAATATCCACATAAGCAACTTTCAAAGACATGTACATAAAAAAGGGGCATAAGCCATCTGTCACAGACTTACGCCCCCGGTTACCATTTGATTATTCCTTGCTCTTATCTGATTTGGCCGTCTCTTTTTTCCGTTTCAGAACCACAATCACCACAAATGCCGCAATCACTGCCGCTGCAAGCAGAATCAGCCAGACAAAATAACAGACGCCAAGGAAAGTCGGGCAGAGATGGCAGAGCGCGCATTTTGACGCTTGATCTGATCCTGCCTGTTCCTCTATAACCCCGCCGGATATTTCAATCGTTCTGTCGTCTGCGGCGCTGTTGCGTTTCCCTGTCCGTTCTCATCCTCCTGCCAGCTGTCCAACGTGTCCGTCCGTTTGGTCGGCTGTGACTCTTTGGAAAGGTTTATCCGCGCTGCATCTGTGGGCGGCGCGGCTGTCGCCGATGTCGGTGTGACTGCCGGTCTGCCGGGATTTTTTCCGTTCCCCGGTACCGCTCTGCCGCTGCCGCCTTCGCTTCCGCCACTGCTGCCGCTGCTGTCTTCACCACTGTTTTCATCGCCGCCATCATTGTCACTGCCGTCATTATCGCTGCCGTTATTGTTTCCGCTGCCGGACGAAGGTTTCCTATCCTCAAACCGAATCACAATGCTGGCAGCGTCCTGTCCCGTTGCCCATGCGGGCAGTTCCACGGTTCCGTCCACCGTTTTTTCACCAGGCACACCGCCAAAATTCTCTCCCACAGAGCTTGTGTCCCATGTGACCGCCCGCGTTTCCGTCCTCGCCGTATAGTCTGTCCCTGTGTAGGTCACTGTGACCTGTGCGGGAAGCCATCCACCCACTTCCTGCGCCGTGTAGCCGCCGCTCTTTCGTTTTTTCGTGAGGGTGTCCGGGTTCTGTACGGATGCGGTCAACGGCTGTACCGTCAAGGCGGCTGTACATGTCCTTCCCCCGGCGGAAATCGTATAATGATATGCCATGCCCTTTTGTACAAAACTGTCTGTCGTGATAAAGGACGCCTCCTCCTGCACGATTTCCTTTGTCTGGTTGTCATAGACTGTCTGTACGTTACAGTGGTCTTTCAGGTATGCGGTAAGCGCTTCCATACTCCCGTTTGCGGCATCATCCGCATAAATTGCCAGGCTGTCCGGCGCTGCCGCAATCCCGGTAACGGCACGCTTCCTGAACTCCACGGTAATCTGCACGTTTGATGCGCCGCCCGGTATCTCATAAGTATACTCCCACTCTCCACTGTTCCCATCCCATATCATTTCCGAACCGGGCGTACCCTCTCCGGGCACGATCTCTTTTCCGTCCACTTTGATGACCGGGTTATATTCTTCCCCGTAAGTTCCCGTAAAAGTCACTGTGCCGCCATCCCCGTCGGGTGCATCCGGCGTAAGCGCTGTATTCCCGGTCTGCCCTGCGCCTTCGCCTGTAACATTCGATTCTTCTATTGTCACATAAGTCCGCACTTCCGTCTTTGCAGACCCGGAGGCAAAATGATCCTGCGTCGCTTTCTTCCTTACATACAGCTCATACTCCTTATTGGGGGCAAGTCCCGTAAATACCCCTGTCTCATTTACCTTGTCTGCATTGTCCCAGTCGGGGTCTGCACCTTCCGGCAGGGAACCGTCTGTTTCCGGCTGTATCATACTTCCCGCCGGGTCGTCTGGATTTGTGTAAACCTCTGCATCCCCGAAACTGTCTGGCAGTTTTACGGTTTCTTTCTCATAATCTATGTCAAGGTCACGGAGCGTAATCTCCGGCGCTTTCTGCAGGGTGGTAAACGTTACTTCCTTTACCACGGACAGGTTGCCTGCGGCATCTTCCAGCACCACATAGACCGTATGCTTCTCCCCGGGGGTAAGCCCTGTGACAGTAAAGGTATCCGGCGTACTGCCCGTAACGTCTCTGACACCGCCTTTCCCTGCGCCGCCCTGCGCGCCCGCCACGACTTCCTGTGCACTCGGCGCTGTGCCGGTATCAGACACAATCCAGTATGCCTTTCCTCCCTCAGACGGAGTAAAGGTAATATCCGCCCCCTCCTGCGTGCGGTTTGTGGCGCTTACGTCTCCGCTAAACTCCGGGCTGCCTGTGTCAAGTCGGACTGTAACCGTCTGCCACCCGCTCTCATTTCCCGCATTGTCTGTCGCCTGCACATAGTATGTATGGGTACCGTCCGTGTCTACAGGTATCGTAAATGTTTTGCTGTATACCGGCGCGGTTTCGGGCAGTCCCGCTATCGTCTGCTCTGGGCCGCTTTCCCCGTCCTTCCACTTGATTTCGGCAATGCCGCCGGAAGTGATATGATTTCCGCTGTCCTGATCATCCGTCACGGTCACAGCGATGTCAAAGGCCTCACTGTACCAGCCGTCCGCATTCGGCTGCGGGGTATTCGGCAATGTAAAGTTAACGATCGGCGCATAATCCTCCGCTATGACCTTTCCGCCGGCCGCCGTCAGGCTGACCTGCACGGTGTTGCCCGCCTTGTCCTTGGCAATCAGTCTGATCGTCCCGCTAAATTCCGCATGGAGGGCAATCTCATAATAACCTTCTTTTGCGTGCAGCGTTCCGCTCTGCCCCGTACCGCTGTCAGGCGCCGTCTCGTAAGTCACTTCCTCTATGCCCGAAGGCGCGTCGGTAATGTCCCCTGCCGGTATTTTGATACGCATGCTCTTTTTTCCGATGATCCAGTTCCACAAATCCTTTGTGCCGTTTTCCACCGTCATCTGAGAAAGGTCTATGACCGGCTGCGTTTTATCCAGCTTATAAGGAAACTCTGTCTGGTAAATATTCCCTGCGCTGTCCTTGATATAGATGGTCTTTCTCCCGCCGTCCTCCCCTGTCTCCTCTGAAATGACAACACGGTCTCCTATACTTGCGGGCGTCTCTCCCACGCTGCCGCCATCCTTCGGCGTTAGGACAATGTCGGCACGATACCAGCCGTCCGCATTCGGGAACGAAAGCATATCGACATAATCCGTCAGGTTGCCGGACGGAAGCTCCCTGCATTCTATCGTAAAAGTCTGATTGACAGTTCCTGTATAATTGCCCTCTCCCGTAACCATGACCCTAGCAGACCCCGGATTCACGTTCGCTGCATAGCTGACTGTATAGTCCGTGCCGTCTGTCAATTCCGTGCTGTCATCCCTAACCGTTATGTCAGGCGTAACCGCTTTTCCCGTGTAATAGTGCGGGCCGGGAGCTATGGTTACCATATCGGCAGTCAGGGTTTTTGACAAAATGGTAAAGTCAAGGATTGCTTTTTCCCCCGAAACAGTCAGCTCTGCCTTGGCGGATCCTGAATCTGTGTTATCACGATACTGGATATTCGTATCATTCGGCTTATTCGCGCCGGTTCCCACCCAACCGCTGCTATAGGTAATGGTGGCTGGCTTGATTGCACTCCCGGTGTACGTCAGGTCTACATCTCCCCGCAGGGAAAGCGTTGCCGTTTCCTCATGTCCGCAGGTGCAGCTCTCGGTAATGACCGCGCCTTCTGCGGCATAAGTATAGCTGTGGGTGTGGTTGTCCAAGTATAGTCCGCCGTCTTTGTACGAATACCACCAGCCATTGTTTATCAGTGTGAATTTATCTTTGTTCCCCTCGTCTGTCTTAATGGCATAGGAACCGTAGTAATTGAACCCTGACAAATTCTCCTTTACTGTCAGCGCGTTGCCGGTGTATCCGGCAGCATCCACTTTTGCATCGTCCAGTGAGACGCCACTGTCGGTGTTAAGCAGCAGATCCGCCGTTTTACCGGAGACTTCTGGACTGCCGGACAAGTTCAGGATGGGGGTGTAAACACTCTTAGACATAAGAATGCCATACTGCTCCCCGACAACCATGCCTCCCTTGATATTTAATATAGCAGACCTACCAGCATTATATATACCAGCGCCGTATATGCTTGTGCTGGTAATGGTACCGCCCTCCAGATTGAAGGTGCCGTAGTTATCCACACCATATGACACGCTGAAAAGGCTCGCGTTGTCCTTCAAGGTCATTACCGCGTTACTGCTGTTGTTACAAACCGCACTGCCTGAGTTGTTGGAACCCCCTTCCCTCCTTACCACGGCGTTGCCGCCAATGATGACAGTACCAATACTATCAATTGCAGAACCACCGGATCTGTAAGTGCATTCAACCGTTCCGCCGTATAGGTGGAAGGTACCCTCTACATCTACTGTCTTTGTGTAACTGCCCGTAATCTTTCCGCTGTGGAGAGTGAGCATCCCCTGCGCTGCTACTCTAACAGCAACAGTTGATTCCCCAGTGATGGGGGTGCCGCTCACTATCCCTCCGTCGTTGCAATCATAGACCTGCAATTGGCCATACACGTTAATTGGGCAATCGTCATTCTTGTACTCCGACCTACAAAGCCTATTTCCGTTGAGACATATGTTTACCTTTGCGCCGGATGATATTACGATAGAGTCTTTCAGAGCAACATCCTCATCCAGATAATAGTTTCCGCTCGCCAGCTCCCCGCCATCTGCTGGCAGCGGGGTATCAAAAGAAATGTCGTCATGGGAATGAGGTGCCGCCGCCATGACCTGCGCGCTTTCCCCTGCTATCTCTGCAATCTCCGTCCATGCCGTCAGTTTCGCCAATGCTTCCTCAAAAACGAACGCCTGCTGTTCTTCGGTCAGCGTCTCGTATTCCTCCATGATGGAAAGGGCTTCCTTTGCATGTTCATACAGCTTTTCCTCCCATGCGGCGTAGGCATCCTCATCCTCCACATCCGGCTCTGCGGCCAGGTATTCCTCCGCGTCCGGCAGGGCGTCGATCCACGTAAGCAAATCCTGCACCAAAGCGTCTGCAACGTTTTCCTCTTGCCCGGCGTCTGCCGTTTCTTCGTCCTCCTCTTCGGGGGATGTACTTTCCCCTGCGCCGCCTTCCTCCCCGGTGCCGTCTACATCTTTGTCCGGCACAGTTGTTTCGTCTGTCCCCTGCGATTCTTCGCTTTCTTCCTCCTCTTTGGGGGACGTGCCTTCCCCTGCGCCGCCTTCCTCCCCGGTGCCGTCTACATCTTTGTCCGGCACAGTTGTTTCATCTGTCTCCTGCGATTCTTCGCTTTCTTCCCGCTCTTTAGAAGGTGTCGCTTCGACGTTATCGTTTACCCCCCCCCCCCGGTATTTTTCCATCATCCGGCGAGATATCCGTCTCTTCTGACGCCGCAAAGACAGTGAGCGTCGCCGAAGGAGACGGGAGCGCCGTTAGCAGCACACAAAAGCTGAGTATTGCCGCCCATATGCGCAAATATCTTCTTCTCCCTACTGCTCTTAGCCCTGCACGCTTCTGATCCATACTTAATCCCTCCCGCAACTTAACTTTTGTATTGCTTTATGCCACAGTAAAAATATAACTGCAGCTCTGCGTGAGTGTATTGTACTTAAAAAGTCTTTTTGGTGGTATAGGGTTGGTATGGATTGCTCGGTTTGTGGTATACTTTGTCTATTTAGTTTACATAACTTTTCCTGCGCATATAAAAAATCCCGGTAAGGAAATGACTCCTGCCGGGATGGTAATTTCATCATACATCCTTTTTAGCAACTCAAGCTGCCCCACATGACTCAATGCTATAAGCGGCGTTGTGTTTACCACTACTTTACGCATTCTCCATCTCCTCCAAAAGTTCCTCCTCAGACGCAAACGCAAATATGGAAATCCCGTTCATCCCAAGATACTTTATGAACTCTTCCTTCGACATTTCCGCAACACTGGCACAATAACCAAGAGATACCTTTTTGTTTTTATACAAATCTACCGCAAGCATTTTTTCATATATTCCGCAAAATCATTCATATCTTCGTGAAGATCCAACAGTATTTCTTCCGGGACATTAATTGAAACCACGCACATATCTTTCTTCCCTCCTCTGCCGCTTTATAACTTTATTATACCCTGGTCAAAAACTATTTCAACAAATAAGCAAAAACCGGCAGCCCCACCGACGTCAACACATCATAGAAACCGTGCGCAATCACCAGCGGCACAATCGTCCCTTCCTTTTTGTGGAAAAGATAGATGCATAAAATCACCACATTCGTCGAAAGATTGTAAAATTCCCCGAAGGTATGCTGCATGGTAAACCAGTGAATCAGATAAAAAAGAAGGATATTTATCGCCACACAAATCCATCTTTGAGAGAAAATATCCTGCGTCTTTTTCAGCAAAAAACCGCGAAATATGAGTTCTTCCGCGAAGCCCACACACAAAAAGCAGTACAGCAGCATCACCGTCATATACGCGGGATCCGGCGCCATTGCATAGGCCGAATAATCCATTTTCATAAGCAAAAGCGGTATCTGCTGTACAATAAACATACAGATTCCCAGCCCAATCCCTTCCCAGATATGCTTCGCACAAACAACTTTCAGCCCCAAGTAAGATAATGACTGTTTTTCCATTTTAAGAACATAAAAGATCAGTACCGCACAGGGAATCCAATAAGCCAGTACACCAGCCAAAAGTCCGAATCCGGCGCCAAATACAGCCATCAAAACGGTCAGCGCCGCCATCACCCCAACGCATACGGCCAGCTCTGTCACCGCCCTTTTCTTTTTGTTCTTTTCCACTTTACTGTTTTCCATTGTCACACCTCTCATTTATTTCCCTACATGTATCTTACAATATCTACATATACTTTTTCTTAATGCAACCTTTCTGTTACCTTAAATCTTTTTCCTCCACTTTCCTTTTTCTGCGTCTCGCTTTTCCGCGAGCTGAAATAATAAAATAATAAAAAAACATTTGACAATCTGTCACAAAAGTATTATTGTGTAATAAATTAATTGCAAAAGCACATATCCGAAACCTTTGAGAAAGAGTAGTAAGTATGGGTTATCCATTACAGAGAGCCGTCGGCTGGTGAAAGACGGCATGGCACTTATACCGAATGGACTTTCGAGGCCGGGTGGAAATGTCAGTGCATACCGACAAAGTAATCCCCGGCGGGAACCGCGCCCGTTACCAAGGCGGCATATATGATTGTATATGGAAAAAGTGGATCGGGGAGTCATACTTCCTGTATCAATTTGAGTGGTACCGCGATAATAACCTATGTTTATTACCGTCTCAAGCATCTATTGCTTGAGGCGGTTTTTTTGGTGTGCCCGGTGGGCACACGTTCTAACGGGTGAAAGTCCCCAATCCGCCCGGCAGTGGGAAGGATACAGCCGAAGCCAAGGGTGTCCATCGTGAGGTGGAATCTGAAGAAAGG
>CAJTEY010000021.1 GCA_910575775.1 Lachnospiraceae bacterium
AAGAATCATATCTGGGGCTTGTAGGAAGAGAAAAGAACAGGTATAGTAAAGAAGGTCAATCAGTCTGACCAGATCAAGGGACTATTCTGTCTATCCTATTCCTACAATAAACTTACGCTATCGGAATACTCGCAGCGTTTGACAGATGCGGGGGAATCTGCTACAATGAAAGCACAAAAAAGGCTTGTATCCTTTGGCTGGGGCAGTTACTTTTTTGTGTGGTTTATGTATGCTATCAAGACAGTCATTCTGACGATTCTCGGAATCACAGAATGGCTATCTTATTTTTGCACAGAATCCAGTATAGAATGATTTCAGCGGAACGCTCTGCTAGATTTGACAATTCCGCATAAATCTGCTAAGATATATTTACATAAAGGTACTGCCGATAGACGGCTAGTCCGTTTTATAACTTGCAAAAATAGCCGCAAAGTTTTCCAGACTAAGGGCGGCTATTTTTGTGGTTTATTATTATCCTTGCTTCCGATGGCGTATCCGAGACCGAAGCAGGTCAGGCATAAGCCAAGCACTGAAATCAATCCTTCAATCGTCAACATCCACTTAGCCCTCCTTTCCCAGATTCCTGCAAGCAGGTTTCTATGTAATCGGAGGGTCACAGTCCCTCCGCAGAAGAACTAGCCGCCTACCGTTATGGCAGTACCCGTATGAATATTTTATCAGAAAATGTCGAACGCTACAAGATGGTTTTCCGGCTTTTTTCTTTTTCGCCATTCTTTCCCACTATGTATATTTATCTTTTTCCTTTCGGTTTCCAGTACACCTTTATTACCCTGCCGCAGTTAGGACATTTCAGCGACACGATAATCCAACCGGAACCCGTCTCCCCACTGTCACAGGCCCGCTTTTTGCACCGCCTCTCCGGGCATTTCATTTTCCGGATAATACTACCTCCTCTCCCCCAAAATACATCTGTTGCTATCTCCCCACACTGATATTGAACAAGGGAACCAGCCTGTCCCTGCCTTGTCGGACTGTTGCTTATGGGGGATATGAGTTTTATTTCCTGCTATGCTTTTGCATCAAAACTATTCTGCGGATTTTCCACATTGACCGCTTCTTCACCCGCCAGCGGAATGCCCCTCTTTGCGTTTCCCCATGCCTCGTTATAGATCATGCACATTTCCGTCTGTCTGGATGCCTCCGCATTCGTGGTATACATCGTCCACCCATTATTGGAATAAGTCGCCACCATTTCCCCATTCTTATCGTAAAATTCTATGTAATCGCTGTTTCCTGATGGCAGTTTCTGATATTTCACTTTCCCCTCCAGCAGCGTTGCCACAAAGTCTATCGGCTTAAGCACATTCTGCCTGTTCCCCGAAACGGCTTTCAGTCCGAAAGTGATGATTCCCTTTCTGTCCGGGGACACTTCCGATGTATAACTTTTCATCAGCTTATTAAATCCTTCCGATTTGTTCTGGAACTGCCCTTTTGCAAAATCCTTATAAGCCTGTTCCCTGATCTGCCTCCGATACTCCTCATCACTGACGCCGCTTTTCTTTTTGGAGAAAACGTATTTATCATGAAAATCGGGCAGATGGATACCGCCTATGCTTCCTGTCCCTGAAAAGTATCTGTTCTGCAATGAGCCATTGGACGAATTAACCTGCATTATTTCACCCTCTCCTGTAAATTTCCTAATCTGTCTAGCATTTCATACATCCGGCTCTTCCCAAAAACAAAATTCTGTAAAGCAAGCGGTTTCTCATCCTGTTTGCTTTCATGGTACAGCTTCATATAAGCGTCCCTCGCCTGATAAAATGCATCTTCCAATTTTTCTATCTCTTTTGTCGGCGTTTCAGGAATATTCCCCTGAAATGCCTGTCCTTGCTCTGCTATTCTTGCACGAGATGTCTGCCACTCCACTTCCTGCCCATATTGCATATCCAGCCATTCTATCTCCTCTTCCTTTGTCAGCGGCGTCCCATCTGTCTTATAATACTGTTCATTTCCATGACGCAGTTCGATTTCTGAATATAGTCTTGCATAGCTCAGCCCGCAGGCATTCACTACATCGGAATAACCATACTGTCCTTTTTCTTCCCTGACTTCCTTTAATATTCCAGCCCTCATATCACGAAACGATGTGGCCGACTGCATCACCGTATGCTTTATTTTATCCGTTATGATTTCCCTGTTTAATTTGGAAACTTCTAAGGAATCCCTGTGAAACACTTTTCGGTCTTCATTTTGGCTTCCCTGAGACTTCACGCACTCTCTATTAAGTTTAAGCCCTTCCTGCAAATGCACCGGATAATTTAAAATACTAATTGGCATACTTTCTTTTCCCTCCAAACTCTAAAATAATTTGTGGAACTGCCTTTCATCTGCCAGACATTAAATAAATGCCCATAATCATTTTCATAATAACCTTTGCACTACAATAAATTATTTGTTTTTGCCGCAAACTTTACATTCTCTTTCAGCTCATCTGCCAATATGCCTATCGCTGCTCCTTTTTTGTAACCAAAACTCTTGAACGCCGCCAAAAACTTTTCTCTTGTCTGCTCCATTATTGATAATGCCAAATCCCTATATTCTGTGTCGAAAAGCTGAATCCTGTCTTGTGTTTTACCTTCATTTTGGGAGCTGTTTCTATTGAAATACCATGAGCTGTCCGAATTTTCAAAGGCTCTGTTTGTCTGCTGACAGGCAATATATCCTTCCAAATTTGCCAGGCGCATCTTAAAAGCCTCATCCAAGCCGGCCAAATCCTCGTCAAGTGTCAGCGACCTTTTCCCCGTAAGTTCATAGGAAACTTCACGGCCTCCATTTTTATGTTCATTCACGATTTCATTATAGCGGGTCTCATATGTATCCATGATTGATTTCATTACATCTTCCACATTATAGTTTCCATCTTTTAATGTCTGGCTGCTGATTCCCCTCATTGCCGTATAATGTTCCCATGCTACCTCATTTGTATTTTGTATTGTCAACTCCCTTGCATTGACATAATCCGAATCAGGCTCAAATTTGTTTGCCATTTCCCGCAGCATATTTCGCCCCTCATCAGAAATAGAGAGATTAACAGGCTGTTCCGCCACTTTCCTGCCTGCATTCGTTTTAGATGCCTTTACCTGCACATGATTTGCAACAGCCTCCATATAACGATAATTACTTCCAATTCCATTAACACTCATTTTTAAATATCCTCCATCTTTGATACAGCGGCCCATCTGTCGGTCAGAGCCACACCCGCTCCCTTATAATAAGTCCGAGCGGTTCATTACCTCCATGCAGACATACCACCTAACTCCCTCTGTAAAATGCCATGACCAGCACCTCCCTTCGCTGAAATTACTACAATATTTATTCACCGAGCATTACTTTTCTCAATCCGCACTCCCTTTATGCGGTTCCGCCGAAATGATCTCCCCCTGCACGTTGGATTCATCCGCCCCCCGTCCAGCTCATCTTCGTCAAACTGCGTCTCCACCGCTATCGGGTCATCATCATAGACCGCCACCCTCAATCTGATGCACGGCATCCGGGTCGGGGCTTCCCTGTGTGGTTCATCCGCTGATCGCGGGAATCATCATTGCCGCAATAAGTAATGCCGATATTCTGCTGACACGCATTTTTCAAGCCCTCCGATTTCTTTTATGTAACAGTCATATGTCGGCCAGTGCCATATCTAAGCCGTCTGCTGAGGAATATACCTTACGCCTTTATGTCAAAACTACCCCCTGTGGATGATGATGTGCCGGATACCGCCGCAACAATATTCTGTGTAACGCTTTTCACATCCGTGCCAGTGGCAGATACCTTGTATGTTCCTTCCGTCAGTTTTTCCATCTGCTCTTTTCTTTCTGCCCGACGTTCCGCTGCACTTTCTTCCTCCGCCTTTCTCTCTGTCCGCTTCTTAACCGCTTTTTCTTCTAATACTTTTCTTTCCTCACGCTTTTTCTCTAATCTTTCTTTTTGTTTCTTTTCTGTACCCATTACAAATGAACTTTGTTTTGTCCCACTGGTTCTTGTCATACCACCACAAGTAACGGAAACATTCCCATCGGTATCCATTACAGCCGTAACGCCATGTATTACTGCATTATCTGCCTTAGCTTGTGCAAACATATTATTCTGTCCCTGAACCACACCGATCAAATTAAATTCCACTTTTTTTGCAAATTTCGGATCATTGGCCATTTTTTCTAAGCATTGACTGGAAAGATTTAATACAACCTTATTTTCATTCCCACTCATAAGACCACTACTTGTATTAAAAGTAATGTTTGGGAACTTTTTACACAATTTCTCATAATACGCCTGCACCTTGTCTTTGCTGTTTACTGATGTGTTTACCTTTACTTCTGCTGACGCCTTGCTATCCGGCTTTTTCACGGTATCAACATAATTTGCCGCATAGTTGCTGTAATTGCTTGTAATCTCCATTGCCATAATAATCATCCTCTTTCAAAAAATCTTACCTGCGGCCCCTCTGTCATTCATGGCCACCCATACCCTCTTGCGGTAAGTCCGGGCATGATGCCGCATTTATCCGAGCAGCAAATCACCGCCTGCCACAGTTCCCAACATTACATTTGATTCATAAGCGTTGGAAGCCGCCGCCATCTGCCTGTCGCCAACCCACGCCTTTGCCAGCCTGCTTCTTTCCTGCTCCGCCTTTGCAATCTTTTCATCCAACAGCTCCTGCTGCTGTCTCTTAGCCTGCGCCCGCTTTTCCAGATACTCTTCCAACAACTCCTTATTCCTGTCTTTCTGCCCGCTTGTTTTCTTATAAAAACTATCCTGCGAACATGCATAAAACTCCGAATCATTATTGGGGCCAGACCATGAGTCTCCCCTATAATCTTTCTCGGTTGCGCCTACCGTTATAAGTAATGACGCTTTTAGTGGGGCAAAAGATGAAGTCAGATCACGTTGAAGTGCCGACATTATCTTTGCCCTATATTCCGGATCGGCTTTCATATTTTTAAAAGCCTCCTCCGATATATTGACCGCCAAATTAGTGATTGTTTTATTCTTTGGAATCCTATCAAGTTCTGCGTAAAATTCCTTCTTGAACAGCTCCATTTCTTCTGCTTCCGATAATTCCTTTGTGTTTCCTGTTTTCTCCAATGCAAATTTTTCTGCATTGTTCACATTTTTTGTTGTTTCCACATTGTTCCGATAAAAATTCTGTCCTACTCCACTGATAGCCATTTTTTAATCCTCCACTTTAATCTATTTTCGAGTTTCATTTAATACACGGTCATTTACTTACCTTCTCCCACCTCCCCCTGCTGTAGCATTACCGTCACATGGAACACATCCCCTTTCACTTTTATGTTTACACCGCCGAAATACCTCTCTGCCACATCACGCACGTTCTCCAACCCAATCCCATGTTCCGTGATAATCCCCGGCAGGGTACTCTGTTTCGTTGTCGGAAGAGCCAGACCTCCGTCCGTCTGCACAGGTACAGTCCCGTCAAAGCTATTCTCAACCTCCAACAATAGAAACTGCTTTTTCCGTTTCAGCATAAGACGTATGAAACCTTTCCCCGATTCCAGCTTCTCACAGGCTTCTATGGCATTATCCAGAAGATTGTTCAGGATAATCCCTAAATCAAATACCGGGATTTCCCCTCCGTACCGGAAATCTGCATCAAATCGGATTCCCACTTTTTCAGCCCTGCGGCATTTGTCATTGATGATGACATCTGTGACTGCATTTCCCGTCACATACTTATATTCCAGTTCCTGCATGGTCTCATCCATCCGCCGTACATAATCTTCTATCTCCCCATACTCCCCGGCTCCTGCCAGTCCTTTGATATTCGCCATATGATTCTTCATCTCGTGCCGCACCTTTCGGATGCTTCCATAGAAATTCTCCGCTTCTTCCAGACGCTTCTTCATGGCCTTGACCTGCTGTTCCTCCACGAAATGTTTCTGCCTTTCGGCAAGCAGGACACGGTATTTCTGCCAGAAATAAATCAATGCGGCTTCCCCCGCAAATATAAAAACAGCTATCATGGGAATCTTCCAAAGCAAATCCCGCTTCTCGTCAAACAACATAAAAAATCCTGTATCTATTTTTACAGTCAGCAGCCCATTCACTACCCCTGCGATCATGCTCCCCACAAAATTCAATACGGAAAGCAGGCAGACATCCTGCCATGCCATGATATCCACCCCTTTGATGCTCCTACACAGAATAATCGTCATTGCCATCAATAATGCTGAGTAGGAAAATACTAAGCAGAGCATTCCGACCGCCATGCAGTGATACATTTCCTGCAAATAACTATCCTGCATCATATCCAGGCTTTTCAGCATTTCATCTACTATTTTTCTGTAAATACTGCTCGCCATCAAATAACCAAGACAATGGAGATTATAAAAAGCAAGCATCACAAATACAGCTTTTCCAATCTGCTTTTTATAACGTATTCCGCCATATCCTATAACGGCAAGAGCGGAAACGCTATACCGCATCCATCCAGCACACGGCAGAAATCCTATCCCTATATTGGCAAGGATAAACAGCACTGCCGCAATGCCATCCCTTTTTGATTTTTTCTCCCTGAAAGCCGCCGCCCACAAAACAAGGAACATGATGGCCTGTACGGCAATCTTCCAAATATCCAATATACCGTTTATCATTTCAAACATTGGCTGGCTCATAGACTTTCCTCCGAAATGTAATCCATGTATGCCTGCACAAAGCCGTCATATTTATACCTTGAAAGCAACAGCTTATCCCCATTTACCATCCTTACCTCCGTCTTATCGTAACCCTCCACATGGAAAAGGTTGATAAGGTATCCCCGGTGGATGCGCTAGAACTGCCCCGCCAGCTCCTCCTCCAAATCCCCGATCTTTGCATAGTATTCTATATTTCCGCTTTTTAAGTACAGGATGATATTGTGGTTCCGGCTTTCCATGTAGTAAATGTCATTCAGCGGTATGGCCTTTCCCTCGCCGCCATACTGGATCACAAGTTTTTTCTTCCGCTGTTCCGCCTCCGAGACGATCTGCCCCGCCGCCCGTCCAAACACCTCTGCAAATTTCTGTTCGTCCACGGGCTTTACCAGATACTGGAACGCCCCTACGTCAAATGCGTCATACACATATTTTTCATACCCTGTCACAAAAATGATGATGGGCTGTTTCTGTGCCTCCATGCCCCGGATATGCCTTGCCAGCCCCATGCCGTCCATGCCTGCGCCAGAGCCTCCCATCTCTATGTCCAGAAATATAATGTCATGCCCCTTACCGTCCGAAAGGTATGCATCAGCAGAGGCATATTCCGTGATGCCGCACTCCCCGCCCTGCTTTTTTATGAGCGAAGCGAGGTAAGACCTTATATTTTTTTCATCATCACACACCGCAATTTTTATCGTTTCTGCCACCTCCAGTCCTCAACTAACTTATCGGAAAAATCAGGGCGATTTCTAACGCCTACTTCGTGAATGGTTAATCTGGCTACGTGAATCGCAGATTTTTTGTTTTTGAAAGGCAAATCAGGTCGATATCCGCCTGCGCCAGTTCATCAAAGCTCTTTCCTTTCGGCACCACCCTGCGGATAAACTCATGCCCCACTTCGATCTCCGCTTTCTGGTAAGGCGCACTGGGGTTGCAATAGTAGATTCTTGTCCGCTGGAAGCCTTTCCCGTCCGGTCCCTTCTCGATACATTTCGGGTTCGAGAACTCGCTCCCGTTGTCCGTGAGTATCACCGGGAACAGCCTCCGAAAATCCTGTCCCCCAAGCCGCTGGTATAACTCATCGTAGATATCTATCACCGACTTTGATGTATTTGCTTCCCGCAGGAATCCCAGCATCAGCGACACGTTCACAAAGCAGACCGTCAAAAGCACTTTCCCTCCTCTGCTCCCGATCACACTGTCCATCTGCACCACCGCCGTGTCCGGGTGCTTTTCCATGTACACCTCATAGTCATGGTAGTTCCTCCCCACGCGGCATCCCCTGTCTATCTTCAGTTCCGGCTCCTTATACCTGGGGCGGTACTTCACCTTCCTCGGCAGGTCGATGTTGCGGATATCAAACAGGCACCCATCTACATAGTTGTAGAGTGTCTTTTCACTGCACATCAGTTCATCCTTGCTGTTCAGGTAGATCAGGTGGATGCTCTGCCCCTGCTTCACAAGCGGAACAAGTATCTCGTTGAGCCTTGCTATCTCCCCTTCCGTTGACAGGATACCACTCCTTGACTCCGATATCTTCGCCGTCGCCTTCCGCTGGGCTTCCAGCGCGTCATATACGGTCTTGGTCAGCGTACATTTCTTCACTTCCCGGCATCCGTTGCACGCATAGGGCGGCTTGAAACGGTGGGTGCATACTTCCTCCTCATACTGTTCACAATAACGGTTGCACAGCAGTTCACACTGTCTGCATGTGGGCACCAGCGGATGCTTACATTCCCCTGTCCCGCATACTTTCTTCCACCTGCACCCTTTCCGGTATTTGCAGGTGTTATGGGGAAACACGCTGTAACCGGTATCCTGCTCCACCGAATAGTTCCGCACTTCCTTGATGATGGTAGTCCTGTCCCTTCCAAGCCTTTTCCCGATCTCTGTAAAGGTCAGGTGTTCCTTTAACCCATTCTGTATCTCCAGCCGGTCCTCATAGCTCAAAAACTTTGCCATCTTTTCTCTCCTTTCCCCGCCGGCTTCTCTGCTTACACATAAAAACAGGAAGAACATCTCTGCTCCTCCTGCTCCTGTATCGTCACTTTCTCTATGATGTTTTATCCTGTTTGTATCCCACTTTCCCCCTTGGGCGGGAATCTCGGTTTGCAATTCAGGACTTTTACATATTTTGCAGGATCAACGTATCTGATACACCGATTTCAGGACAAACGCCGAAGCGTCCCCAGCCACGATCTCCACCCGCTTCTCCCCCGGGTTCATGTCGAAGAAATTGTCGGAGAATTTCACATCCCCGTCAACGCCTGCTATCTCCACATTTTTCGCGTAGGCTTTCGCCGTGACAACAAGCGCATCGCCTTCCCTTCTCCAGGTCAGCTCCGGATCATGGAACGGAAAATGCTTGGGCGCCGTAAACAGGCTTGTGCCCTCAGATACCGTCCTGCCATCCTGTTCAAAGCAATAACTTATGTAAACCTCCAACTCATCATAGGCGGAGAAATCCATTTTTTCAAGCCACAGCCCGGACAGCGGTTCCACACAGACCTCTTCCGCGCCCTCCAGAAGCGCTTCGCCGTCCGCTTTTCTTAAGCTCCATCTCACCGTGCCATCTACCCGCTCCATCGTCTCATTCGCCACATGCAGTCTGGCGGACTTCTCGATAGGCGCAGGCTGTGCCACACAGAACGGTCTCTCGGACAGTTCCCCCACCTCCTCGCAAGAAATCATCACCGGGGCAAAAGCTCTCTTCTGTGCATAATGCAGGGCCTTCCAGCGTCCGTAATAGTCTATGCCTGCCCAGGAAGCCACCGGCCAGATATCGTTTAACTGCCACACCACCGTACCCATACATCTGCCACGGTTCCTTCGGAAATGCTCAATCCCATAGCGGATGGCATCAGCCTGCAGAAGCTGGGACGCGTACAGAAGCATCTCAAAATCTGTAGGATAAAGGTAGGTCGCGGAGAGATAAGTCATAATCTTTCCGTTTGCCGCCGCGTTTCTCTGGTGCATTTCCATCACGCGGGAGAAAATATTACGATCCTCCGGCGCAGTAAAGGTCTCCACCGTCTTAAGACACGGAAAGGACTGGAACCCGAACTCGGACATGTAGCGGAAATGGTAGTTCCGATAGTCCGTGAAAGGCTTGCCGCCGTGCCAAACATCCCAGTAGTGGGTATCTCCCCTGTTCTCGTCCCAGGGGTTATCATAATTTCCTCCCGAGGATGGAGAGGACGGCCAATAGAACGTGACAGGGTCCTCTTCCTCCAGGATTTTCGGAATGATATACTCGAAAATCTTGATATAATCGCACTTCTGCTTGATGGAAGGCTGCCACGCCCCGTCCAGTGTCTGTGTCTCCATCTCATTGTTACCGCACCAGATGCCAAGACAGGCGTGATGGCGGATCCTCCGCACATTGTCGCGGATCTCCGCACTGATGCTGCGCTCGAAGCTCTCATCCAGCTCGTAGGAGGCGCAGGCAAACATAAAATCCTGCCACACGATCAGCCCCAGTTCATCGCAGATATCGAAGAACCAGTCGTCTGGGTAATAGCCGCCGCCCCAGACACGGACACAGTTGTGGTGCGCCGCTGCCGCGTCCTCCAGGAGTCTGCGGGTGCGCTCAGGTGTGATGCGCGAAAAAATATTGTCCTCCGGGATATAGTCCGCACCCATCGCAAAAATCTTCACCCCGTTTACCTCGTGGGCAAAACATTCTCCCCACTCGTCCTTGTCCGTATTCACAGTCATGGTGCGCAGGCCGATCCGGCGGCTCCACTGATCAAGCACATTGCCCGCCCCGTCAAGGAGCGTCACTTCCGCCCGGTAAAGGGGTTGTTTCCCGAAACCGTTGGGCCACCAGCGTTCCGGGTTGTATACGGTGATGGTGTCCCAGCCGTCAGCGCAGACTTCCTTTTCTGCGCACCCTGTCTGCTCCTCCGGCTTCTGTGTGCCCCGCCTGGAAGACTTCGCCCCAACCAGTACGCCGTCCGGATCATAAAGAGCCGTGCGAATCTCATATCCGTTCCCGTCTGTGAAATCCTCGATCTCCACGGCATATATGATGTCAACCTCATTTCCAGCCGCTATGTTATGACTTATGTCAACCAACTTTTTCTCTGGAGCCTGATCACTCTCTGATGCAGAGACAATGCCCCCCTGCTTGTCCGTGTCTTTCTCCACAGTTTTCCCTGCCGTGCTCCAGTTTTGCGTTATGTAAACCTGTCCGATCCGCGCCATTTTCCCCGATAAAACCGACACCTCCCGGAATATCCCCGCATCGGGCAGTCTCGGGCCCCAATCCCAGCCGAACATGCAGTGCGCCTTTCGCAGATGGGGAAATCCCCGCATGGCGTCTGTAGATCCGCCCGTAAATACCTTCTGATTCTCCTCCTCTATATAACGGGTAGGCGATGCAATCTCCACACGGAGCATATTCTGTCCAACCCTCGCCGTATCTTCTATGGAAAATTCCCAGATACGGTGCATATTGTCCGCATGTCCCAAAAGAACGTCATTCAGGTAAATATCCGCCAGCGTGTCGATGCCGTCAAAACGGAGCAGCAGGAAATCCCCCGCAAGCTGTTCCTCCCTGAGAGAAAAATCCGTCTCAAATATAAAGTCGTTGTCCATAAGGGGAAGCGCGGTAAGCTCATTCATCCTGTCGTAAGGGTCGGGCATAAGCCCCTGCTGTAAAAGGTTACCGTAGACAGAGCCTGGAATCGCAACCGGAAGGGCCTGTCCGTTCACTCCATACACATCCTGATCCCCCACGATCCACATCTGCCACCTGTCACCGTTTAAAGTCATTTTTTCCATCTGTTTTCTCCCACTCTCTTATTTTTCAGTCCTTTCGGGCAGCTTCTTTTCCCCTCAACATACACCTGCCTTTGTACGGCAGATGCATGTATCGTATCACATTTCCTGTATGCGCGGCAATATCTTCTTCCGATCCTTCGTCCACTTTGTTCCCTTTTCTTTTTCGCAGAAATATGGTATCGTACAAAGGAAGCCACAAACGGCGGCAGAAACACGATATGACTACAAATTGTAAACGCAAGAAAGGGGAATGCTGCCCATGAGCCATCAAAACGATAAAGAAAAGCAGCCAAACCATAAAAAAACGCCGAAACAGATCGGGGCGCTCATCTGCGTCTTTCTTCTGGTCGGCATGTATATCGGCGCGTTCATTGTGTCCTGTCTGGATCTGGGAGATTCCGGGCGGCTTTTCGCCGGGTGCCTGGTCGCCACCATCGGCGTGCCGATTCTGCTCTGGCTGTTTTTGTGGTGCCTGGAGCGGATGAAAAAATCACCGTCTGAAAGCAGCGAGTCCGAGTAAATCCGCGTTTCGCTATTTGGCTGGCAGGATATTCCCTTCCACAATTTCCGATATATTTAAAAACCGAAACGGGTATCTCGTCATACCAATACCATCACTGACATACATCTGTAAGGGCGTAGAGGTTTCTATCTTTTGGGCAGGATAGAAGCCTTTCTGAAATGTTCCAGAACCTTCTGGAAGCAATTTAGAAGTGACAAACGGTATCGTCACCTGCCCTCCGTGCGTATGTCCGGACAGCAAAAAACTGTCGCTTTCGCTCTCTATAAATTTGGAAATGACGGGGTCATGTGACGCAATGACATAGAAGTAATCGCTTTCAATCGTATATAACGACGGATCCGTCCACCCCATCAGGTACTCATCATAGCCCCAGATTGTAATGCCATACGCTTCAGACAAACGATTTTCATCATTCAGCAATTCAAATCCGCACGAAGACATAAATTCTTCATAGATACGGACTGCTCCGCCCCCATAATCATGATTTCCCCAAACAGCATATTTGCCGGCAGCCGCTTGAATTTCCGACAGCCTCTCCTCCAGATATTCCATATCAAGAGAATTGCGGTCGCGCGCGTAATTATCCAGCAAATCACCGCCGAAAATAACAAAATCTGCGCGTCTTAGTTCCTTAGCGTCCCCTTCCCGCCAGATCCTTCACCACCTCCCCCGCAATGATAAGCCCCACCACGGAAGGAACAAAGGCTATACTTCCAGGAAGCGGTTTTTTTCGCGCACCAGGAGCCGTTTCTTCTGCTCCCCCGGTGCTTCCGGCCACCTTCTCTTCGGTTCGCTTCGCCATAGCGTCACCCGAAAAGTGCTCCTCCATGCCTTCCTCCCGCAAATTGTCCACAGCATATGCCAGGGTAACCGGCTCTTCCTCCGAATACACCACTTTCAGATGTTCCACATGCCGCTTTTTCAGCTCCCTGCGCATCACACGGGCGAGAGGGCACACTTTCGTCTCATAGATATCCGCCACCCGGAAAGCGGAGGCGTCCAGCTTATTGCCCGCCCCCATGCTGCTGATCACCGGCACGCCCGCATCTTTCGCCCGCATCACCAGCTCGATCTTCGCCGTCACGGTGTCCACTGCATCCACTACATAATCATATTCACTGAAAGGAAAACGATCCGCATTTTCCGGCAGGAAAAAGCAGGGATAAACACGCACCACCGCATCCTGGTTGATGGAGAGAATCCGCTCCCGCATCACTTCGGTCTTCTCTCTTCCCACCGTCTCCCGTGTGGCAATGATCTGCCGGTTGATATTGGAGAGCGCTACCTTGTCCTTGTCAATCAGATCAAGTGCGCCCACGCCGCTGCGGGCCAGAGCCTCGCACACATAGCCGCCCACGCCGCCCACGCCAAACACCGCTACACGGGAATGGGAAAGCCTGTCCATCGCGGCCGCACCCAAAAGCATCTCTGTTCTGCAAAATTCTTCCTTCATAATTTTATTCCTCTTCGTTTATGCTTCTATTGGCAGTAAAATAGCGCCCCGATCTGACATAAAAGGCGCTATTCCCAATTTATAAGTATTCACTTTTGTTTTTAATCGTCCGATTTTCTTTTCGCAAGACCATAACCGCCAAATGCGCCCGCACAGACGCCTCCAACTGCATATATTACTTTTTCCATAACTTCTGTATCATCTCTCAATAAGATAATAACCACAACGAAAAAAATCATTGCCACTATCATAGATAAAAAAGTAAATAACTTTTTGTGAAACTTTTCTGTATAGCTCTTCTGCATCTCCTGCGATGCACCCTCTAAAAATTGGGAAATATGCTCCGGGGTCAGCTTTTTCATCACAACCGCTTCAGGAGGAGAAGCAAAACTTCTCAACTGAACAGATGATATCATCATACGTTCTAATGTCTTTCTATGTTCTGGCGGAACGCTGTCTAAAACCTCTTCCAATTCTGCCTCTATTTCTTTTCCGTCTTCTGAGTAACTCAGACGTCTCTTCTCTGTCTTTGACAATCTGTTCATTTTCAGCCATGATCTTCTCCTCCTTCGATTAAACCATGAACTATCATGGCAGACATAGATTTAATCGCGCCCTGCATATGTTTTGAAATATCTCTGCTTATTGCTTGAGAGACATATACCTGAACTTCCGCTTCTTGGTGTTTGGGTAATTGAGGTTTATAACCTCGATATAAATTTGATTCTCTTTTCTCCTTCGTTAAATACATATTAAATCCTCCTTTTCGCATAGGCACCTCCTAATATAAGAGTATGCCCAAGAGTTAGGAATTTGTGTATTAAAAATGCAACAGCTTTCTATCGCAAAATACTTTATATTTAAATTATAACATACTTTTCAAAATAAATCTGCATTCTGTTATTCAATACAATCCTCTTATCCTCATGTCTGCTTAATAGGCTTATTATATCCTTAAACTTGCATATTTTCAATCCATTTTTGCTCTTCCTGCATCATCGCCCTAAAGCTCTACCATATGGTCAGACTTTTCTCCGCAATTCAACCTGCAGTAAAGCGTCACATACATCGTCACAAAACATGCCACCCCGCCGATCGCATTGGAGACCGGCTCCGCCAGAAACACACCGTCCACGCCAAACCCGAACCTGGGCAGGAGCACCGTCAGCGGCGCGACGATCACCGCTTTGCGAAGCAGCGAGAAAAAAATGGCGTGGCGCGAGTCCCCCAGTGCCGTGAATGCGGACTGTCCCGTAAACTGAAACGCCATAAAGAAGAAGCCGAAAAAATATAGGCGCATGGCTCCCACTCCCGCTTCGATCATGGCGGGATCCTCTGTAAATACTGATAACAGCAGATGCGGACTCAGGATCACCAAAAGCCATGCCAGGAGCGTATATAGGATTCCCAGAGCGGCAGTAAACCGAATCCCCTGCCGTACTCTTTCATACGCCTTCGCGCCGTAATTATATCCCAGTACAGGCTGCGCGCCGCTCGAGATCCCGCTGACGGGCAGGGCAAGAATCTCTCTGGTGGAATTGATCACCGTCATTACACCCACATAAAGATCGCCGCCATACATTTTCAGCGTTGCGTTGCAAACCACCTGCACCAGACAGTTCGTCCCCTGCATGATAAATCCGGACATGCCAAGCGCCATGATCTCCTTTGCCAGTTTCCCGTCCACCCGCAGATCCGTCTTTTTCATGGGAAGCAGCGCCTTTTTCCCTGTCAGAAACCAAAGCACCCAGATGCAGGAAACCGCCTGACTGATCACCGTGGCAAGCGCCGCACCGCCCACGCCCATGTGAAGCCCGAAGATAAAAATGGGATCCAGTATCAGATTCAACGCTGCTCCTAACAGGGTGGTCATCATGCCCATGCGGGGAAATCCCTGCGCATTGATAAACCCGTTTAACCCCGTAGCAAGCATGGTAAACGGCGTCCCCCACAGATAAATTTTCAGGTACGCATCAGCATACACATAGGAGGCATCGCTTGCGCCGAACAGATAGAGCACCGGTTTGCGAAACAGATAACAGAGAAAAAACATCACCACCGATGTGCCAAGCAGGAGGGAAAACGTATTACCTAGAATTTTCCCTGCCCGTTCTTCCTGTCCTGCCCCTCTGGCAATGGAAAAGAGCGGCGTGCCGCCTGTCCCGAACAAAAAGGTGAGCGCCGCAATCAGAGTCGTCAGCGGGAACGCCAGACCAATGCCGGTTAACGCCATGCTGTCGGCCCCCGGCAGATGCCCGATATAGATACGGTCTACCACATTATATAAAAGCTGTACAAGCTGTGCCAAAATCAAAGGTAGGGACTGTGCAACAATATTCTGCCAGACCTTACCCTGTGAAAAATCAGCGGACTGCATTGATATACTCCTTTTATGATCGCTCATTGCTGTGATACGCGGACATCTTCATCGCCTAAAATTCTTTCCAAATATATTTTACCCTGCCATCCATTTTATGATATAATCTACGCGATGGCAATAAGCAGTGCACATTCATTCAGATAAACTGGCAGGCAGAGACAGCCTGCAAAGCAGTAATTGCCAATGGCATGAACTGCGCGGGCGGGCACTGCGAATATATTATATTTAAAAAGGAGACACCACAATGCAGATCACAAATGACATTCGCTACATAGGCGTAAACGACCATGACATCGACCTCTTTGAGGGACAGTACACCGTAGAGAACGGGATGGCCTACAATTCCTATGTGATTCTGGATGAAAAAATCGCCGTGATGGATACGGTGGACACCAACTTTGAGGAGGAATGGCTGGAGAACCTGAAAGCTGTGCTGGACGGGCGCACCCCGGATTACCTGATCGTACAGCACATGGAGCCTGACCACTCCGCCAGCATAGATATTTTTACAAAAAATTACCCGGAGGCGCTTATCGTGGCATCCGCCCCTGCTTTCACCATGATGAAACAGTTTTTCGGCACAGACTACGCAGACAGACGCCAGATCATCAAAGAGGGCGATTCCCTCTCCTTAGGGACACACACCCTGCAGTTCGTGGCTGCGCCGATGGTGCACTGGCCGGAAGTCATGGTCACCTATGACGCTCACGACAAGGTACTCTTCTCCGCAGACGGTTTCGGCAAGTTCGGCGCACTCGATGCGGACGAGGACTGGGCCTGCGAAGCGCGACGCTACTACTTCGGCATTGTGGGCAAATTCGGCATGCAGGTGCAGAATCTTTTGAAAAAGGCCGCAGCCCTTGACATTCAGATCATCTGTCCGCTGCACGGCCCTGTTTTAAAGGAGAATTTGGAATATTATGTAAACCTTTATCAGACATGGTCCTCCTACGGCGTAGAGTCTGAAGGCATTATGATCGCCTACACATCCGTCTACGGCCACACCCGTGCGGCCGCTGAACTGCTGGCAGAAAAGCTGACCGCCAAAGGCTGTCCGAAGGTTGTCGTTGCTGACCTTGCCAGGGAAGATATGGCGGAGTGTGTGGAAGACGCGTTCCGCTACGGCAAACTGGTGCTTGCCACCACCACCTACAACGCGGAAATGTTCCCCTTCATGCGGGAATTTATCGACGAGCTGATCTCCCACAGCTACCAGAACCGCACCATCGCCCTGATGGAGAACGGCACCTGGGCGCCTATGGCGGCAAAGGCCATGCGGGCCAGACTGGAAGGCTGTAAGGATATCACCTTTGCGGAAAATGCGGTGCAGATCCGCTCCGCATTGAACGAGGAAAATGTGGCACAGATCGAGGCGCTGGCGGAAGAGCTGATGTCGAAGTAACGGCAGACTCATGTCTGGGGAGGTGCTTTCGTTCTCCCCAGACATTTTCTATACGGTGCAGGGATTATTTTCTGATCGCCGCAACCGCTTCCTCATCTACAGTGAACTCCACCAATCCCATATAGCCCGGAGCCACTTCATACTCGTCAAAACATATCACAATCTGTCCATTTTGGTTTACATAAAAATTTTGATCCGCTTTCACCGCCTCAAACTGATGGCCCATCTCTTCTTTGGAATCGACCCAGTAAACTTTCGACTCATCCGCCTGCATCTGTTCCCGCATCTGCTCCTTGATATTTTCACTGATGGGGGTGATATAGTCCGCTCCTTCCTTAAACAGATCCTTCAAAGTGGCAATTTCACCCGTCGTCTTGTCAATGTGATAATAATATTGGTACTGGAAGCCGCTTGCCTCAATCTCGGTCACATGGATCCGCAGTGTAAACCAGGTGTCCGTATCTGTCACTACTTCGTGACCCGCATAAATGCCGCTATGCCCTTCCCCCTGTTCCACCTGTTCCTCAAATCTGGCAATCAGGCGGTCTGTCATCTCCTCAATGCTCTCGTTGATGGTCTGAATGCTTCCCTCCATTTTGACATTTTCCAGTCTTACTTCCTCTATGTCCGCCAAGAAATTCTCGTCCTCATACTGATAATTCCGAATGGTCACCGCTCTGATCACATCTCCCAGAATTGGAATCTGCTCCATCGCATACGCTGCCTCGGCGGATGTATTGGGTACAATTACCAGCACTAACGCCGCCGCTGCCGCCGCCCAGCCGATTGTTTTCCCCATTCTTTTCCTGCTTTTTCCTCTCCCTTGTTCGGCAAGGATTCCCCCGCGTTTCAGACTGTCTATCAGACGTCCTCTCTCCTCCTCGGTCAACTGCTCCCTGTTTTTTAACAAACTCTCCGAATCCATGTCATTGCACATTTCATATATTCTGGACATTTCCTACACCTCACTTTCCGCAATGGACTTTTGCAGCTGCTTTCTGCCTCTGCTGATACGCCCGTAAATCGCCGCCTTACTCATACGCATCCGGCTTGCCACCTCATCCGTATCCAGTTCCTTCAGAAAGACCAGCCGGAAGATCTCGGCGTCCTCCTTCTTCAGACAGGAGAGAATCCGGCAGGCTTCCTCCTCGTATTCCCGGCGGAGAAACTCCCGCTGGGCCGCCTCGTCCTCCCAATCCGGCATCTGGTCCACCAGGTCTTCTTTTGACGCATGAATATATTTGCGCACATAGGTCAATGCCTTAAACCTGCACACCCCGGCAAGCCAGTTCTGAAATTCTGACCGTTTCGGGTCAAAACTGTCGATATGATCCCACACGGCTAACAGAGTGTCGTTCATACAGTCATCCCACAGATGCGGAAGCGTCCCCATCTGCCGCTTTACAACCGTCTTCATAACCCAGCCGTAATGGTCAATGACATAATACAGCGCCTGCTCATTTCTCTTTTTTAACTGCCTGACAAAATTTTTTTCACTGATTTCCACATTACCCACCACCTTATCTGCTTTCTTACCTATAATTCGCATCCAAAATGATTTTTCTGACATAAAATAAAATTTTTTCAAAAAACTTTTAGACAGACAAAAACACCCGCTGACTGCAGCCACAGCCAACAGGTGTTTCTCCTTACGCATCCACACCCAGCTTCCGAAGCTCCAGGACAGCCTGCTCCTTACTCTGAAAATGAATCGTATGTATGCCGAATTTCTCCGCCCCTTCCAGATTGCGGAGCGTGTCATCCATGAACACACACTCCTCCGGCACCAGCTCATAGCGGTCTATGAGCATCTGATAAATCTCAGGCATGGGCTTAATGACTTTCTCCTGATAAGAAAGGATGCCGCCGTCCATATAGGGGATAAAGTCAAGAGCCGCCGAACAGTCCCTGCCCGCGCTCTCGGAAAAATTGGACAGATAGAGACAACGATATCCCTTCTCCTGCAATTTTTGTATCCAGGGAATCGCGTAATCGTTTCGAACCACCATAGATCCCTTATCCCGCAGAGCCTCCCGAATCTCCTTCTCGATGCCGGGATCCCTTTCGATAAAGCTCTGTACGATCTCCTCATCACTCATAACACCCCTGTCATACTCGTTCCACAGCGGATTCTTAACCGTAGCATTGGCCAGCCGCTCCAGGATCTCCTCACTGTACCCAAAACTGCGATAATGCGCTTCCCAGGTAAAATCCGCCAGCACATTTCCGATATCAAATATGATTGTTGTTATCATCTTCCCGCTTCCCATTCCTTGTCAAAAACTTCACCTCAAGCCGCATCGTGTCCCTTTGCGGCTCTCAGTTTACATAACTCAAATCATCACATATCAAAAGCTCGCATAACTCACATCAAGTTCTCGCCAGACCATCCACATGCAGCACCTCGCCGCTGATGTAGGAAGCCCTGTCCGATGCCAGGAACACAAAAGCATTTGCGATATCTTCCGGTTGTCCCATCCTTCTGAGCGGGATCTGTGCAATCATCGGATCGATCACCTCTTTGGGAACCTGACGCATCATGTCTGTATATGTGATGCCTGGCGCCACCGCGTTCACCCGGACTCCCTTCGGGCCAAGCTCTCTCGCCAGAGACAGGGTAAAGCCGTTCACCGCAAACTTGGATGTGGGATAAGCAATTCCCGCAGGCTGCCCATACTGACTCACCATGGAGGAAGTGTTCAGAATCACGCCGCTTCCCGCCGCAATCATATGTGTGCTCGCTGCCTTGGAACAGTTGAATACACCCTTGATGTTCAGATCCATCACCTTCTCAAAAGTTTCTGTCGTATACTCCGTAAAAGGCGTGCTCTCGGAAACACCCGCATTATTCACCAGAATGTCTATCCTCCCATACTTTTCAGCCACACTATCAAAGGCCGCCTTCACAGCTTCACAATCAGACAGATTCGGGAAGATGCCCTCCACCACTGCATCCGGGTAAACCTCCTTCAACTTTGCCACCGCCTTGTCGGCCGTCTCCTGGCGGCTGGCGCACAGCACCACCTTCGCGCCCTCCTGCAAAAATGCCTCCACTGTGGCATAGCCGATTCCTCTGCTGCCGCCCGTCACAATCGCAACCTTGTTCTCAAGTAACATAAGTTTCCCTCCTTTTATCGTATTATATTGTCTTCCCCAGTGCTCCACTTTCCGAAAGCCAATCCGCTTCACACACAGGATCTGATAATGTCACTGCAGACAAGGCAGCGGAAATACATCCCCGCTGCCCCTTATCCTCGTGTATTGCAGTCCTACTTATTCAGCGGACTTTCCCTGTAAATAATATCTTCCCTGCCCGGGCCGTTAGACACCATAGTAATAGGGTACCCAATCTGCTCCTCAATAAACTCCACATATTTGCGGCAGTTTTCCGGCAGCTCTTCGTATTTCTTAATGCCCCGGATCTCACATTTCCAGCCAGGCAGATTTTTTAATACCGGTTTTGCCTTCTGCAGCTTACATGTCACCGGGAAATCCGTGGTCACCTGACCATCCACCTCATAGCCGACACAGACGGGAATTTCATCCAGATACCCAAGCACATCGAGCACCGTAAATGCCACATCTGTAGTTCCCTGCAGACGGCAGCCGTATTTGGACGCCACACAATCAAACCAACCCATTCTTCTCGGGCGGCCCGTGGTCGCACCGAACTCTCCGCCGTCACCGCCGCGTCTTCTAAGCTCATCTGCCTCATCACCGAAAATCTCCGACACGAACGCTCCCGCACCCACCGCAGAGGAATACGCTTTGCATACCGTAATAATCTGTCTGATCTCATAGGGCGGGATACCTGCGCCGATGGCACCGTAAGCCGCCAGCGTGGAGGATGACGTCACCATCGGATAAATACCGTGATCAGGATCTTTGAGCGTACCAAGCTGCCCCTCCAGGAGCACGGTCTTTCCGTCCTTAATCGCCTGCTCCAGATAGGAAGATACATCACACACATAAGGCGCGATCATCTCCCGGTACTTCTGCATTGTGGCAAACAGCTCCTTTGCATCCAGGGCCGGCTTATGATAGAGATGCTCCAGAAGCACATTCTTCGTCTCACATACCCGCTCCAGCTTTTCTTTCAAAAGATCCTCGTCAAAAAGCTCGCTGACCTGAAACCCGATCTTTGCATATTTATCAGAATAAAAAGGCGCGATCCCCGATTTGGTGGAGCCAAAGGACTTTCCGCCCAGCCTTTCTTCCTCATACTGGTCGAATAAAATATGGTAGGGCATCACAATCTGGCATCGGTCAGACACAAGAATCTTCGGCTTTGGCACATCTCTGTCTGTAATCGACTTGATCTCCTCCACCAGAATCGGAATGTTGAGCGCTACGCCGTTGCCGATAATGCTGGTAGTATGCCCGTAAAACACACCTGACGGCAGGGTGTGCAACGCAAACTTTCCGTAATTATTCACGATTGTGTGGCCTGCATTCGCACCACCCTGAAAACGTACCACAATATCCGCTTGCTCTGCCAGTGTATCCGTGATCTTACCTTTACCCTCATCGCCCCAGTTGGCGCCCACTACAGCTTTTACCATAATAACCTCCTTGTTGAACCCATGCAAAGAGCCGGTTGTAAAAACCGGCTCCCGTTTCTTACTTTATAAGTATAAAGCAAAACAATCCCTAAATCAATGCTTTCGCAAATTTATGTAAAACTATTTATCTGCGTGCGCTTTTTTCCATGCCTTGATCTCGGCGAGACGCTTTTTCAAGACTTCTTCCTCACCCATGCCTGCGGGCCGGTAGTATTCCCGCCCTAAGAGGGTATCCGGCAGGCACTGCATGTTGGTCAGCTTCTCCTCCGTATCGTGGGCGTACTGATAACCCCTTCCATATTCCAGGTCACGCATAAGCCCCGTTACCCCGTTTCGGATCACAAGGGGCACCGGCTCCGCCAGATCCTTGACAGCATCCTCCTTCGCCTCGTTGTAGGACACCTCCATGGCGTTCGACTTAGGCGCAAGAGCCACATAAACCACCGCCTGTGTCAGATGCACATTGCACTCCGGCATACCAAGAAAATGACAGGCTTGATAAGCCGCCACCGCAATCTGTAACGCCTGCGGATCAGCCAGTCCCACATCCTCGCTGGCAAAACGCACCACACGCCTTGCCACATAGAGCGGATCTTCCCCGGCCTCCAGCATACGGGCCAGCCAGTATACTGCCGCATCGGGATCGGAGTTCCTCATGGACTTATGTAAGGCGGAGATGAGATTGTAATGCTCCTCCCCCTTTTTATCATACAGAAGAGACTTGCGCATGGTGCACTGTTCCAGCGTTTCCTTCGTCACCGTGACCGCGCCCTCTGCGTCCATCTCCCCGTTTAATACCACCATTTCCAAAGTGGAAAGGGCATTTCTGGCATCACCGTTTGCAAAGACAGCGATCATCTCCAGTGTCTCATCATCGATATGCACCGTCTGGTTCCCAAAGCCTCTGGCATCTGTCAGCGCATGTGACAAGAGCCTTTTAATCTCCTGTGTGGTGAGCGCCTGCAGCACAAACACCTTACAGCGGGACAAAAGAGCGCTGTTGATCTCAAAAGATGGATTCTCTGTCGTCGCACCGATCAGGACAATGCTCCCCTTCTCCACGAAAGGCAGAAAAGCATCCTGCTGCGCCTTGTTAAACCGATGGATCTCGTCCACAAACAAAATCGTCCTGACGCCGTACTGGCGGTTCTTTTCCGCCTGCTCCATAACGGTTCTGATCTCCTTGATACCGCTGGTCACCGCTGAAAAGTCGATAAAGGACGACTTGGTTTTATTGGCAATGATCCTTGCAAGGGTAGTCTTTCCCACGCCGGGCGGTCCCCAGAAAATCATGGAGGAAATCTGATCCTGCTCAATCAGTTTTCTAAGCACCTTGCCCCTTCCGAGAAGATGTCCCTGTCCTACATATTCTTCCAGACTGCCGGGCCTCAGCTTCGCCGCCAGAGGCTGCGGCATTTCTCTGTCAAATAAAGATATCTGATCCACGTTCTCTATCTCTTATTCCACTTATTATTGTTAGTATCCTTCTGGGAGTCCTGCTCCTGTTCTTCCGTCTTTTCCGTCCCGGATTTATGAGCAGATGGCTCCGGCAAAGTGGAAATGGCTTCCGTGTTCATTACACACTGTCCCTGGAATACCGCGTTTTCATCCACAACCAGACTCTTGGTTTTGATATTACCGATCACTCTGCCTGTGGAAGCCACCTCGGTTCTGCCGCTGCTGGTCAGATCTCCTTCCAGAGAACCGCCGATGATAATGCTGCTACCCTTCACGTTCCCTTTCACCTTACCGCTGGAGCTGATAATAAGCGCGCCCTCCGTCTCCACATCCCCGGTTACGCTTCCCTCCACGCGAACGGCCTCCTTTGCACGGATGTTGCCATCCACCACCATATCAGCGCCTATGATGCTGCTGATTTTCGCGTTAATCTGTTCTACCGACTTTTTTCCCAACATAGCTTCCTCCCTAACCTTTAATCTCAATCATCTCCAGCGGATCAACATAGCTGTCATCCTTGCGGATGCTGTAACCAGTCTCCGTGTTATCCTCGCCGACGAGAAAAAGCGCCACACCCTTCACAACCTGGCTGCCCTCCTCCACGATGGGACTGCCCAGATTCCGATAGGTGGTGACATACCCGTTTCCATGATCGATGATCACGTAACTGACTTCACCTTCCGCCTCGCGCACTTCCTTGACTGTGCCCGGCGCGGTGGCTACCACTTTCGTTCCTTGCGCTGCCACGAAAATAAGTTCCTTCCACTCCTCTTTCGGCTCAACCTTCAGCGTATTTTCTTCCTCTTCGTCCTCGTCGTCTTCACCGTCGTCGTTCTGCGCGTCTTCCGATGCCGTATCTTCTTCCTTAATCTGTGCCGCTCCGCTCATGGGAAAACCCTTGGGAATATAGTTTTCCTCATGAGCTGCCACCAGCTCCTGCTCCTGCTCCTCCTTGCGGCTTAACGTCTCCTCCAGCGAAGCTACTTTCCCTGCCAGGCTTTCCTTTTCAGCCTCCAGCGTTTCCTTCTCCGTTTTCATCTGAACAAGCTGCTCGAGCTGTCTGGCATTCCGTTCTATGTAACCTCCCATAGTGATGGTCGTATACACCGCGTAGCAGATTACCGCCACAAACATCACAAAAGAAACCACCGCCAGCGCGCCCGTCTTGATGTGCATTCTCCTATAGTTCGCTGCAGGAGAATCGGAAGTTAATATTATCGTATAAGTGATCTTTCTCTTGCGCAAATCTGTGCTCATAAATAAGGTCACCTCCACTCATCCTTTTCATAATAACACAAACTGCGCAAGAAAAACATAGTAAATTTTGAAACAAATATTACAAATTTTTGAACAAATGTTACAAAAGTTTGGGGAAAGCAGGCGTTACATGCGCTTGACAGAAAGCGCTCTCGTCGCATTGAGCACCGCCAGAATCATCACGCCCACATCCGCAAAAATCGCCCACCACATGCCGACTATGCCCACTGCACCCAGGGCCAGGCAGACCAGCTTCACCGCCAGCGCGAAGACAATATTTTCATGGACGATCCGCAAGGTTTTTCTGGAAATCTGCATGGCCAGGGCTATTTTCGCGGGATCATCGTCCATCAGCACGATATCCGCCGCCTCAATTGCCGCATCGGAGCCAAGCGCCCCCATAGCGATCCCTATATCCGCCCGGGAAAGCACCGGCGCGTCGTTGATCCCGTCCCCCACAAAGGCCAGTTTTTCCTTCTTTCCCTTCGCCGCAAGAAGTTTTTCCACCTCGCCCACTTTGTCTGCCGGCAGAAGTTCGCTTCTCACCTCGTCCACACCAAGCTCCGCCGCCACTGCTTCCGCCACGGACTTCGCATCTCCAGTTAACATAACTATACTACGCACTCCGGACTTCCTGAGCGCCGCAACCGCCTCCCCTGCGCCCGGCTTTACCACATCAGAAATCAGAATGCAACCGGCATAGACGTCGTCCACCGCCACATACACCTGCGTCCCGATCCCGGAAACCTCCTCCGGCATAATCTGCAGCCGCTCCATCAGCCTGCGGTTTCCCGCCGCCACACGCCGTCCGTCCACACAGGCGCAGACACCGTGCCCGCTGATTTCCTCCACATCCTTCACACGGTTTGTGTCAATCTCCTTCCCGTAGGCCTCCCGCAGACTTCTGCTGATCGGATGGCTGGAAAAGCTTTCGGCGCAGGCCGCGTAAGCAACCAGCTCCTCTTCGGAAAAACCTGCAGCAGCTTTCGCTTCCGTCACCTCAAACACGCCCTTTGTAAGCGTCCCCGTCTTGTCGCAGACCACGTACTTCGTCTCGGAGAGGGCTTCCAGATAGTTGGATCCCTTCACCAAAATCCCTCTGGCGGAGGCTCCGCCGATCCCGCCGAAGAAACTCAGGGGAATGGAAATGACCAGCGCGCAGGGGCAGCTTATGACTAACGTAGTCAATGCCCTTGTCACCCACATGCCCCACTGCGCCTCATATCCCGTGAGCAGATTGCCTATCGGCGGCAGCAAAGCGATCACCAATGCGCCGTAGCACACCGCCGGCGTATAATATCTGGCAAAGCGGGTGATAAAATTCTCGGAGCGGGACTTTTTCATGCTGGAATTTTCCACCAGCTCCAAAATTTTGGAAACCGTCGATTCCCCAAATTCCTTTGTGGTGCGCAGCTTCAGAACACCCGACATATTCACACTGCCGCTGATGACCTGATCGCCCGCACCAACCTGCCTCGGCAGACTCTCCCCGGTCAGTGCGCTCGTATTAAGGGAGGCTTCCCCTTCTTCCACAATACCGTCGATGGGCACTTTTTCACCGGGCATGACCGTAATGAGCATGCCGATCTCCACCTCGTCCGGGTCTACCTGCTCGATCCGCCCCTCCACCTCTATGTTGGCATAATCCGGGCGGATATCCATCAGCTTCGCAATGTTTCCCCTGCTCTTTCCCACCGCATAACTCTGGAAAAGCTCCCCGATCTGGTAAAAGAGCATAACCGCCACTCCTTCCGTATACTCTCCCAGAATAATGGCTCCCAGCGTGGCCACCGCCATCAGGAAATTTTCATCGAAGACTTCCCCGTGTATCACACCGAGAAACGCTTTTCGCAGAATGTCATGGCCGATCACCAGATAAGGGATCATAAAAAGTGCAAGCCTCAGCCACGGATTCTGTATCGGTACGAACAGCAGGCCCAGCACAAGGACTGCCGCAATCAAAATTCTGATAAAGACCTTTTTCTGTTTTCTATTCATCTGTCCTACCTCCATTGTATTTCTCTTGATTTATCTTTATATGAACATTCAAACATATATTCATTTGTTTGTCAATATAGTTCTTGTCTCTTTTTTATTTTTTACGCGATAGGCAGAGTCATAAGCCTTCCGATGTCTGCTTCCATGCAAGCATGGCGCAGCCTTCGGCTGGCTTCTGACTCTGCTTATTCGCGCAAAAAAAGGACAACATCAGCCGCCAAGTGTTCTCCGGGATATTTTGTGTGTGAACCGAGACACTGGCGATACGTCGCCGCACTCCTCCCAGAACTGATGTTGTCCTTGTAAAATTATATGCCATTTTTTTCGTTTGCACAAGTTTCCATTCAATATTTAGGTTATCTTCAGCGCTGTACTTCCCCCGGATTCACATGCACCATAATATGCTTCACCTTGGGGAAATTTTTCTCAATGGAATCATGCACCTGCTCCGCCGTCTCATGAGCCTTTCGCAGCGTCTCCCCGCCATCCGCGCTGATCTCGATATCCACATAGATTTTGTTGCCGAAAACCCTTGTATGCAGAAGGTCTACGCCGAGCACGCCTTCCTGCGCTGCGGCACATTCCCGGAGTGCGGTTTCCGTCTCCTCATCGCACGCCTTGTCTACCATCTTATCCACCGCATCCATAAAAATCTCGTAGGACGCCTTGCCGATAAAGAAGCAGATCGCCAGACTGGCAATCGGATCCAGAATCGGGAACCCCATTCTCGCCCCGGCGATACCGATAAGCGCGCCAACGGACGAAAGCGCGTCAGAACGGTGGTGCCATGCATCCGCCATAAGCGCGCCGGAATCGATCCGCCTGGCCTGTACTTTCGTGTACTGGTACATCGCCTCCTTCACGACAATGGACACAACAGCCGCCACCAGCGCAAGCACGCCGGGCGCCTCCAGAGATGCAATATCGCCGTCTGCCATCTTTTTGACCGCAGAATACCCGATTCCCAGCCCCGTTGCCGCCAGAATGGTGGCCAGTACAATGGCCGCCACGCACTCCAGCCGCTCATGTCCGTAAGGATGGTTTCTGTCCGAATCCTTTCTTGAAATGCGGATGCCGATGATAACCACCACAGTGCTGAACACATCCGAAGCCGAGTGAACCGCATCGGAGATCATCGCCCCCGAATGGGCAAGCACACCCGCCAGCAGCTTAAAAGCCGTCAGAACAGCGTTTGCGATAATGCTTACAGTGGACACGCGCATCGCGACCCGCTCAAATTCCTCTTCCTTTTTCAATCGCCACACCTTACTTTCTGAAAATATGTTTCCTTCTAATCTAACACATCCGCTTACTTCACGCAAGTTTTGTTTATTGTTTTTTCACAAATTAAATATCGGCAGTTCGTCTGAACTAACCGTAACAGCACCCCTCTCTGCCGCCAATATAGGAGTAAGCCTGATGCTCCGCTTTCAAGGACAAAATTAAAATGTATAAAATTATGCTGGTTTAGAAACGGAAACGGGAGAATGCCGTTTTCAGACATTCTCCCGCATGAGAACGATTTATACTGTAATTTCCGCCGTCATTCCCAGAAGTTCCTTATTCTCCTCCAGAATCGGATTCACAATCTCTTTTAAGAACTTTTCCACCTGCAGGGGCGCACGGCCCACATAATTAGAAGGCTCCATCGTCCTTTGCAGATCTTCCTGGCTCATGTTGAAAGCGGGGTCGGCTGCAATCAGCTCCAGGAGATTGTTCTCCTTTCCTTCCTTCTTCACATTGGCTCCGGCAATCATGGAAAGCTCTCTGATCTTCTCGTGCAGTTCCTGTCTGTCGCCCCCGGCTTTGACAGCGTCCATCATAATATTCTCCGTCGCCATGAAGGGCAGCTCGCTCATCAGGCGTTTTGTGATCACCTTATCGTACACTACAAGACCATCCACCACGTTCAGGCACAGATCCAGAATGCCGTCCACCGCCAGAAATGCCTCGGGGACAGACAGCCGCTTATTCGCCGAATCGTCCAGCGTCCGCTCAAACCACTGGACCGCCGAGGTGATCGCCGGATTCAAGGCATCCACCATCACAAACCGGGCAAGAGATGCGATGCGCTCGCTGCGCATGGGATTTCTCTTGTAAGCCATTGCCGAGGAGCCGATCTGGCTCTTCTCGAAAGGCTCCTCCACTTCCTTCAAGTGCTGAAGCAGCCGGATGTCGTTTGACATCTTGTGGGCGGAAGCCGCGATGCCCGCCAGTACGTTGCATACTCTGGTATCCACTTTGCGGGAGTAAGTCTGCCCGGACACGGGATAGCATTTTTTAAATCCCATCTTCTGTGCAATCATGGGATCGATTTTATCAATAGTCTCCTGATCACCCTCAAAAAGCTCCTGGAAGGACGCCTGTGTACCCGTGGTGCCCTTTGAGCCCAAAAGTTTAAGGCTCTCCAGCACATAATCCAGATCCTCCAGATCGAGACAGAACTCCTGTGCCCAGAGGGTCGCCCGTTTTCCGACTGTGGTGGGCTGTGCCGGCTGGAAATGGGTAAACGCCAGGGTCGGAAGCGACTTATACTCTTCCGCAAATCCGGCAAGCTCCGCGATCACGTTCACCAGCTTTTTCTTCACCAGACGAAGCGCCTCGCGCATCACGATCATATCCGTATTGTCCCCCACATAGCAGGAGGTTGCTCCGAGATGGATAATGCCCGCTGCCTTGGGGCACTGTTGTCCGTAAGCGTAGACATGGCTCATCACATCGTGGCGCACTTCCTTCTCTCTGGCCTTCGCCACGTCATAATTGATATCCTCCGCGTGGCTCTTAAGCTCGTCGATCTGTTCTTTCGTGATAACGGGTCTGCCGTTCTGGGAAAGCCCCAGCTCCATCTCCGTCTCCGCCAGCGCGATCCAAAGCCGCCGCCAGGTTCTGAATTTCATATCGGGAGAAAAAATATACTGCATTTCCTTACTTGCATACCGCTCCGACAGCGGGCTCACATACCTATCCGTACTCATCCTTCTCTTCCTCCTTAATCGTCTGCCATTGCTCAAATACTTACAAAACACCTCTTAGATACACAGGGCTCTCAACCGCCTGTTTATGTCTAGGAGCTGAACTTCTGTTCGTACTCTTCCACCGTTTTCATAATCTCTTTCGCGTATTTCGGATACCGCTCCACCAGAGCCTTGATATCCCTCTGGGAAGTACCAGCCACCACATCCCTGTTATAATCCATACGCCGCCTTAAGGACTGTCTGCGGATAATCAGGTTGTGACGGATCTCCACCATCTCCTTGGCGTCCAGAATGGCCTCTGTCTGGTGCAGCCAGATGGCCGGATCCTTTATCTGATAACATTTCAAGGTCTGCAGAAGCTCCTGCTCGCTGTAATCCAGATCCAGCTCGGCCCTGCGGAACTTCTCCCGCTCCTCCTTCTCGACCTTGTAGTTCTCCCATGTTTCCGTCAGCTCCTTGGCGCTGTTCACGCCGTACTTCATATATAAATACTCGAGCAGATTGGTATTATTCACATAGCGGATTTTCACCTTATTCTGCAGCAGGATAATTTTATTAATCCCGGTCTCGACTCTTCTGAGTTCCTTTCTGGCATCCATATGCTTCACATAGATCAGCGTAATCGCCACCGCCGCAACGCCGGCCGTGAGCAGATACCCGAGCTCCGTGTCCATTTCCAGAAAGAACTGTAAAAACAGAAGCAGCATCGCGCACAGACCCAGAGCGGTCACACAGATTATCGCCATGCCTTTTGTGTCGGAAATCAGCCGCATGACCTCGTTCTTGCGGTAGAGGTAGGCGTGTTTCTCTCCCTCCAGGCGGCTTAAGTCCTTGCGGATCAGATCCTGGTAACTCTCCGCCTCGGTGATCTTTGTGAAAGCCTCCTCCATCTGGTCTTCCATGCGCTCCACCATGCGATACTTCTCGTCCGTGATCCGATGGGGCCGTCCAATAAAGTCCGTCTTCCTATCCTGCAGAAGGGACACCCGCTTTGCGCACTCTTTGAGCTGTTCGCTCTCCTCCGGCGGAAGGGCCTCGATTTCCTCCATGTCTTTTAAGTAGGAAGTGACCATGTTGTACTCGAAGTTCAGATTTTCCAGCTCTTTCGTGGCATCCGCCATCTTCTCCAGGCAGTTCTTTACATAGTCATTTCTCTGTTCCCTATTGTCAAAGTCTATTTCCCGCGAGGACTCCTCCTCTTCCCATTCTTCCTCATCGTACTCGTCATAGTCCCTGCGGAATCTGTCAAGCAGTCTTTTAATAAAGCCCATTTTTCTCCTCCACGTCCTCTATCTCATGCTCCGGCGGTACCTCTCCTTCAGCCCCGCCGTCAGTTTCCCGAGCTCCTCATAATAAGGTGTAGAGCTTCCGAGCGCGCCTGCGCCCTCCTCCTTCATGACCTGATAGGTGACAAGCATCCTGTTCTCATCCGTTCCCTCAAAGGAACCTTCCGCCCGCTTCACCATCCGCTCCACCTCCAAAGACAGGTCATGGAACTCAGGATGTGCCGCAATATAATCAATATATGCGTTCTCCTGCTGCCCCATACGCAGCGCCGCCAGATACATCTTAAGCCCTTCCCGCTTTCCGTCCGTCATATAAGACTTCATAAACCAGTCGGCCGCCTGCGCGTAGAAAAACATACCTGCACAGGCAGTTCCCATATTGTGATAGAGTCTCGCCAGAAGGAGTTTTTCATTCGGCGGCACCTCTCCGGCCAGACACTGGTACTGCTGCAAAGCGGCCAGATACCGCTTTTCTCCCAGCAGGTAATCCGCCTTCGCCTTCTGCCTCTCATAGGGGCTCAGCCCGTCGTTGCCCCTCACGATCTGCACCGTCCTCTCGATCACATCTGCGGGATACAGATTCACATACTCCAAAACAGCACCCACAAAGGCTGCCGTGGAGCCCCGCCTGTTCAACAGCGCATCCAGCGTATGCGCCAGATCGCTCAGACTGCACTCCTCCTCCAGCCATCGGATCATGCCCTTTTGCACAATCTCCGCGTCCAGAAGCTCCGCCCTGTCCACGAAAAGAAAGCACAGCTCCTCCACCGAATATAGGTTTACATAAAACCTTTCCATATAATAGGGGTTCTCAGCCCGCCTGCCTGTCCCCAGGATCATCTGACTGCTCATTTTCTCTTTCGTCCCTCATCATCTATGAAATCTGAAACGATTCCTCCCACTTCTGTCCCCCGGCCGGGAAAAATTCACCAAACCCCAGATCCGTCACTGTGACCTGCACCGTATCGGCAGAAGCCATCGCCGCATCCAGCCTATATCTCGTAAAAGGCGCACCTGTCTCTCTTGCCCCCGACAGGGGAATCGTCCGCGTCTGCGCATTTTTCCCGTTGAGCGGCGTGACCACGAAGGAAACTTCCTTCTCCTTCCCGAGAAGAATCTCGCAGGACTTGTGCAGCTCATACCAGTTCTCCCCGGCATCCAGCAGTGCATAGTAGGATTCTTTTCCCTGCCGCAGTACCCGCATGCCGATATTGGCCTTCAGCTTATCCTCCCCGAGAAAAATATGGGTCTTTCCCGCCTCGCAGGGATCGAATTTCTCCATCAGACTGTAGACCGCTCCCCTGCTGTACAGATTGTTTCCCTGAAACACGCGCCTGTTCCGGCAGAGAAACTGCAACGATTTTTTATGCCACTCTTCCCTGAAGCCATCCCCCAGAAGATAGGCAGAGGAGATGATCCTCCCCTCGCATAGTTTCTCCAGAATCCCCAGAAACCGCTCATCCGCCAGCCGGAACGCATCCTCCTTGACGGCATCCTCCTCATTTTCCTCTGGAACCACAAGCGTCTCGTAAACCGCCTCCTCAATGAGGGCGACAATGGGCGTGGTCCTCTTGTTGCACTCCATGCGGTAAGTTTTCAGACATTTCCCGTCATGCTCGCAGACTGCCGTCTGATACGCCCACAGCTCCGAAGGCTGGTACAACATGAAAGAATAAAGGCTCTCCGTATGACTCTGGAAATAAATGTGCTCCGTCTTTACCTGCAGATTGGCCGCCACCTGCAAAAGAATCTCCACCATACGGTCATCCATCTTGTCCACCGTAAACAGGATAGCTCCAATATGCTCCACCGGGACAATAAAACTCATTAGTCCCAGACTTTTTCTGATAAACAAAGTCAGAAGCGCCACCGGGTCATAGCTTTCCCCGTCCAGTCCGATCTCCGCTCCCTTTCTGGCAAGGCTCAGAAGATCCTCCACCGGGCACATCTCTTCCTCCCCGGCGCTCTTGACCGCCTCCTTGCCGTAAACCCACTGGTTCGTCCCTTTCCGTTTACATAACATAAAAGGAATGTTGTACTGCTTCGTTCCCACCACGGGCGCAACCGTCTCCACGTCCCCCTCGCCAAAAAGGCAATAGCTGATCTGGGCATACCTCTCCCCCAGATCATACCCGACAAATACGTCTCCCTTATGCGGTTTGCCGTCCTCCTTTGTTCCCAGAAACATACTACTCTCCTAACCTTCGGAGAATGCCTGTTCTATGGCATTCTCCCGCGCAAGATTTAGTACTTCCTGGTGTCCCGTCCAATGGCGGGACATCTTTGGAAGTACTTCTTGCGCTGTTAACGTACGGTGAAGATCTGCTCCACCATATGATCCTGCCTGAAATACGCAGACAGCAGATCGTTCACCGTATCATAATCATGCAGGGTCTTTCCGATCATCATATCATTTAATATGTTGAATCTGCCTTCAGAGATATCCTCCCCGGCTTCGCCCTTCTGGATCACATCACTCAACACAAGCTGCTCTCCGGCCTCTGTTTCCTCCGTGATATAATATCGGAGCTGCTCCCCGAAAAACAGAATAAAGTCGCTCACGCAGATGCCGCCGAACATATCCCGCATCTCCTCATGGGTATACTCCTGCCCGTCCGCTCCTTCCTCCTGGATCAGATAATGGATCATCACCCGCCTGCCGGAGGATGACCTGTACTCCACCATCGTCTTATCCAGATAGGCGTTCAGCTGCGGCACACAGCCAAAGTACTTCCGATAAAAAGGCATCACAATCCCCTGTGCCAGAAGCGACTCAAGGAAAATGCCGCAAAGCTTCTGCACGCCCTCGTCCCTCTCCCGGTCCGCATAATAGCGGAGACAGGCAATCCGGCAGACAAGCGGAAACGGCGCCTCCTCCTGATATAACTGCCGCACACTCTCAAACACATAGGCGTCCGTGTCCTCATCCTTCACCACATAATCATAACAGCAGGCCGCTGCAAAAGCCGCCCTGATCCGCTCGCTTCCACCGCTCTTCGCGTAGGATCGGAAAATATCCAGCCACTCCTCCACCCGGACGCCCGTATAAAGCATCTGCGCAAGCATCCGCTCACACAGTTTGAAGGTATCCACGCCGAAGTCTTCCGCCAGTTTCCATAGATCACGCATCTGTCCGATGCTCCCGGAGAACCAGCGCACCAGATAATTGAGCACGTTGTCGTCGTATTTGCCTTTGCGCACCACATAGAGAAGCAGCCCCATGACAAAAGGATCGTCCTCCGTCTCCGTCAGATCCAGTATCCTGCTGCCAAGCTTTAACAGCGTCTTCGCATCCATATCATAAGGACCGAAGCATCTGACCCACTCGACAGCCTTCTCGTACATACTGCGGTTTACGAGAAAACGAACGATCTTTCCTCTGTCCCGGCGGCTCACATCCCCCGGTTCCAGCGTGAGCAAGTACTCATCCAGCTCCCGCATTCTGTCCTTTTCATGGTAAAAGTCTATCACCATAGGATAAATTTTCTTCTTTTCTTCTTCCTCGATCCGTTCCGATGCGGTCAGCAGCACGAAAAGATCCGCGTTGTCCTCCTGCACCGTGAACGTATGCTGACGGGCATAGCAGGCATAAACCGCATAGCCCAGATGATTTCTCACAAAAGGCGCAATCATCTGCGCGAGCCTGGACGGATGCATCAACGCCTCCACGGTATATTCCAGACCCACCGTAAAGAGATTTCCCCCGCCGTCTCCCAGGAGCACCCGGCAGTCATTGTCATAAACCGGCACGAAAGCCCGGCCGGCCGTCATGGGAAAACGTTTGATGTCAGTCCGGCAGGCATAGGCCAGCGCCACTTCCCTGGCATTCTCCGCGTCCGTCCTGACCTCCCGCATAAAGAGCAGGGCCACCAGGGAACGGGCGGTCTGCTCATCAATCATGGAAGGCGTCAGCAGATTCTCATAGAGATACGTCAGATCCCTGTTGATTCTCCCCCTGCCGATCTGTTCCAGCACAAAACGCTCCATCGCCGCCATATAGTTTACATAAATATCAGACAGTTCCTCCCGGTGCCTGTGCACATAGGCGTAGAGATACGCTGTGACCTCATAGTGCAGATCGCTTCTGTAGGCGAAATACAACAGCACCATTTTGGGCAGTTCCCCGTCAAAATTCCGGGGAAGCGACATCATATAATATTCATAAAGTCTGGTGATGCGCAGATTCTCCTCCACGCCCGCGCGATACCACGGAAAGTAATCCTCCCCGCTTCGGTTTCCTTTGATCAGCAGGGTGCAGATCTCGTGCAGAACCTCCTTGTGGGGAATCAGCTCATAACAGCCTTTCAGAATGCCAAACAGCCTTTTGGAATACCCCCGTTTCTGCCCTGCCAGATACACCACCTGCAGCAGAATCTCCTCCTGCATCACCCCGCTCTTGACCGCATAGGTCAAAACTTCCTCCTCAAAAAGATCCAGTTTTCGAAGCATGGCCGGATTCATACAGAGAATGTTCCACGCCTCAATATAGATCATCGGAGAAGTGCAGTGATGGATAAACAGTTCCTCCAAAAGCAGCCATCTGCGGGAAACGCTCTCCACATACTCCTCTGACAGATACAAAAGCAGCCATGCGATCCGCCAGTCTCCTCTTCTCCCTCTGTAAATCTGGGAAACTGCCTCCGCCACCTCATCCACATAGGAATCCTCTTCGCTGATGAGCGTAGTCAGATAGAGATAGTAACACCAAAGCGCCGGATTCTCTTCCCGCTCCGCACTCACCCGCTCCCGCAGTTTCTCAATCTGCCATTTCGCCTCGTTGCCCCGCTCCTGGGACAGAAGCACCTGCCCCCGGAACAGTTTCACTGCCACGTCCTTATCGTCAAGCTGTTCCATACGTGTCAGGAGCTTGTCCGTCTCCGCAAGCCATGTGGCTGTCCCGATCTTCTTTAAACGGTGCGCCTGATAGTATGCCATCAACTGCACCGTGAGCTGTTTCTTTTCCCGCTTGGCTCCAAGCCTCCTGATCCCCGGCACGCGCCGCACCACGGTAACGGGAATCCGTATCGTCCCGTTCTCCCGCACGAGCACAATCGCACCTAAGTTTATGCCGTCATGCAGCCTCTCCAAATCTATCTGATAATGGAGCCGGAAAATATGATCGGAAAAAGCTTCCTCCCCCGCCGACTCCTCCTGCAGCTTTAAAAAATCCCCTTCCGTCTGAAACCACATTCTTGTATAACCCCAGCCGTTTCGTTTTATGACAAGGGCAAAATGCGCGTCCCCGGACGGATCTTCCACATGAATCTCGCTCTCCTCGGGAAGAAGTTCCACCGGCTTTTTCTTGTGGATTTCCTGCAGGAACTCCTCCACATTGTGCTCGTTGCCTTCCACGGCCGAAAGCCCTTTGTAGGCCGCATAATACTGCCTGTCATGTCCCGTAAACACCTTTTTGAAGCAGGGCGCATAAAAGAGCGCCACCGCCTCCGCCCAGTTGCTTCTGGCCAGGTTCGTAAAGTGGAACAGATTCCGGATTTCCCCGAGGCTTGAAGTCATTTCATCAGGCAGCACCGTGACCTGAAAAGGCAGCTCATACTCTCCCCTGTTTGAGACAATGGAAAAAGAGCCGGAAACTTCCTGCCCCGCCTCCATGCCGGCTGCGTCAAAACAATAAAATATCTCATCCTCACTGCCGCCGAAACGCTCCGTGACACAGGTCATGCGAAGGTCGGAAGCCGCAACCGTCCCTTCCGTCACCGACCCTTCCGGCCCGTACACGAAAAAAGACCCCTCGCAGGCCGTGTCTGCCTGAAGGGACAGAGTAACACGCGGGCAGGAAAAATCCAGAGTACCGTCATCCGTATGAAATTTGCCCTCCAAAATCTCATCCACAATCATACGGATAGTATATCATTTCCGGGGTGGCATGTGCAACCCTCATTGCATATCATAGGGGTAAGAGAAATGCTTTCCCAAAATGAGGTATCAGCATGGACGTAAACAGAGAAGGACTCAACCCAGAAAATATACAGACGGAAAACAGCGCGGCATCAGGATCCGACACGGTCGGAAAACTGCAGATCAACGTCACCGCGAATGTAGGACTGATTCCCATAGAGAACGCCTCCATCACCATCTCCTTCACTGGAGAGCCGGATTCTGCCCTGGAGACGCTCACGACCAATTCCTCGGGACAGACTGACACCGTTGACTTAAAAACGCCGCCGCTGCAGTACAGTCTGACCCCCAACTCCCCCATGCCTTACTCGGAATACACCCTCTCCGTGAGCGCACCCGGTTATGAGCCGGTCATCGTGTCCGGCGTGGAAGTGCTGCCTGACGTGACAGCCGTCCAGAATATAGAAATGACACCCACCGAGATGAGCGAGGACGCGGAGGAGATCATCGCCATCCCCGACCACACCCTCTACGGCGATTATCCGCCCAAAATCCCCGAGGATGAGATCAAACCAATGGATGAATCCGGCGAAATCGTCTTAAGCCGCGTGGTCATACCCGAGTATGTCATCGTGCACGACGGCGTTCCAAACGATTCCACCGCCCCCAACTACTATGTGCGCTACCGGGATTATATCAAAAATGTAGTATCCTCCGAGATCTACGCCACCTGGCCGGAGAGCGCCATCTACGCAAACACGCTGGCGATTATGTCCTTTACCTTAAACCGTGTCTACACCGAGTGGTAGGTAAACCAATACTTTCAAGTAATACAAAGTCCTCCAGTCGTATCCTAAATTTGATGTTGATATCATCGTTTTTTACCTCTATCTGGTCAATGAGGGCAGACAGCAACATCTTTTTGGTCTGCGTATCTGCATTTTGAAATTCCTCCTTCCAATTTGGCACCATGGTGATAAACTTCTCCAAATCGCTATTTTGATTTACCACCTGTGACAGCCTGTTCTTTGCCTGTTCCGCTTCTTTGTCTAACGCCACCATTTCCTGTTCCTTTTCCTTGATCATGGCAGAAAGTTTCTCGGCACTGAAATAATATTCCCCTCTGATTGCTTCTGGTATCTTTTCTTCCAGTGTTCGGATATCTGTTTGTAAGGTTTGTTGTTTTTTATGAATGGTTCCCAGTTCCTTCTCTATGCCCTGTCTTTGCTGACTTTGCATTTTTTCTATTTCTTCCGTGATATCTATGGATCTCAGATGCTCCATATAAGTTTCAACCACCCCAAACACGATCCCCTCCAGATAATTCTGCGAATAACTGCTGCGCTTTTCACATTTTGACGGGCATACATATCTGCCCGCGTAGGATATTTTCTTTTCTCCCGCCTTTGTCGTCCAGTGGTTGCAATAACTCCCGTTCTTTAAGCGTTTCCCGCAATATCCACAAGTGGCAAGACCAATCAGTGCAAGTTTCCCTTTTGTGGAAAACGGCACATTGTACTGCTCTTTATACTCCTTAGCGGATATCTGTTTCGAGGTATTGATTTTATTTTTTCGGGCTTCTCTGATTTCCTGCGTTTTCTCCCATGTCTGCTGCGAAACAATGACAAGTTCCGGTATCTGTTCCTCTGAATAAATCCAGTCTTTCCTGTCTAATCTGATAAACCCGTTATGGTTGATTCTCCTGTTTATTGCCAGATAGCCCATATAGACAGGGTTTGTCAAGATACTTCTTATGGTTCCTGCTTTCCACTTGTCTGTCGTAATTGCCGGAATGTTTCGCGCATTTAACTCCTTCGCTATTTTCTCATATCCCATGCCTTTGTTAACTGCCAGACTGTATATCAATCTGACTACCCGTGCGTTTTCTTCCACAATCTCAAGTTTCTTGAGCAGCCTCCCGTGATTGCTGACCATGCCGGAAGGGACTAACCGATAGCCGTATGGCGCTTTTCCACCCACAAACTTTCCAGACTTTACCAACTCTTTCTGCGTATCTTTCACACGCATACTTGTCTTTTTGCTCTCTCCCTCGTTCTGCCAGAATCGGATATAGTTTAACAGTTTGTCGATATGTTCCTCTGTTTTTAACTGACCGTCCTTGATTGTCCAGACCTCTATGCCGAGCTGATTCAGTGTGGCGACATAGAAGCTGTATTCTTCCTGCCTGCCGATCCTGTCCGACATATAGGTGAGCAGAACATCAAACTGATGGTCACGGGCATCCGACAGTATTTCCTGCAAAACTTCCCGTTCCTCCACATTGTTCTTGTATGCCGATACCGCTTTTTCAATATACTCCCTGTCAAACTCCCAGTCATCGCGCCTGGCTATGTACTGCTTCGCCTCCGCCCTCTGCATGGGTATGTCGTCATCATGTAACTGTTGCTTTGATGATACTCTCAACAAGGTTCTCACTTTTTTAGGCATGACCATTTTCCTCCTTTTCCTTAGTCCTTTTCCTTCGTGGTGGGAGATGGTAACGCCAAATTCTCCTTTTGGCAAGCCTCTGTTTTGATTTTTTCAAGATAAACCATTTTGAGCCTGCTGACAAAATCCTGCTCCGCTTTCGTGTCTGTCTGTTCGGGAAATGCAAGAGTAACCTGCACCTGCCTGTTTTGATACGTTAACGAACAAACTATTCTGTTCTCTGTTCCTAAATCCATGTAAACATCTCTTAGCCGATTACTCTTTACATAGTTATGTGGTTTTGATTTCCCGTATTCTGCACTATTTGCCTGTTCTGAATCTGCCTTACTGCGATACATAAGTGTTACCTCCAAAATATAAAAAGATAACACCTATATCCATAAGCCCTGTTTCTATATCCCCCTGTTTTATGGGTACGAGTTCGCACTGAACACGGACGAGGCGAAGTTTTTTGCAAAAAGGTCTGACAGCGGTGTGACGAGACCGACTGATTCGATATGTATCGGTTATTTTTCTTTAGGAGTCGGCTGATATTTCAGATTGTGGCATGGCTGATATTTACGTTGGGTGAATTGTGATTGTCTATCCTGTTACTCTATCGCTATCCCTGTTCCTTGACCAATGCCCCATAAACCATGCCGCTATTCGGGTTAATTGAAAAATTGGATTGTTGTCTGCACATCGGACAATGCCGGCAAATGAAAAATGATAAACTTTCTCCACCATCTTCTCCACCTTTTCCATTTCTGCGCGCTGACCTCCTTGGAACTCCCTTTTTTTCATTCCTTTTTCAAAAAAATAAAACTTACCCGATGGCTCAAAATTTGTGTTTTCATAAAATAATATTAAAATCCATTTTTGGCATTTCATAAAATGAGAAATAGAGGTTTGTATAAAAATCTCTCTTTTCTTTATTCTGGGAATATTGTCATACACGCAAAAAGAAAGCCTTTGCATATGAGAGCAGGCTTTCTTTTCGGTCAATGCTGTATACCGATAGTATTATAAGCTATAAACATTTGCTGAGACGTTTTTTATATAATCTGATTAGTTCGTCATAAAATTCTATGGTGGCACGCCAGTCATTGTCCGGCGGCATCAGAATCATTGCGACTGTTTCCCTTGCCCCACTCGGATAAACAATCGCTATGCCTATCCAGTTACCGCTGCGCTGGCTTTTTAATTTAATCCCCATCATATGTCAGTTTACCTCCGTCAAGTGTTATACAAGTCTTTCTCCTGCTTCCCCGTATCCGTGTCCCAGAATTTTCCTCCCGATTCCCGCATAACTTTTCTGTAATAAGCAGTGTACAGTCTGAGCAGCTTGCCGCCGAGCCAGTTGTCTGTCTTACATGAGGCATGAGGACTTCTAAAGCACAAAGTCATTGTGGCTGATGGTCTGACATTCGTGCGTATGCCTATCCTTAATTGATTCATCTCATAAAGAAACGGTGTGTAAAACATTTCACTTTCCCTCCATCAAATTTTTTGCTTTCCTATCACATAATTGCTGTTTTGGCTGTCAGTGGTTTTTACTTTACACCTTTACCATACTGTTATCTGACCAGAGGACTTGGTTATCCGTTTTTTCACACTGTCTCTTTGCCATCTTTTGTAATCAGTGTCCACCAACGCTTTAGAGGGGACGTATATATTAAATTGAATCGAATGTCGCGGTATACTGTTCTGCCATTATTACGAATTAGTCCGCTTGAATTTTTTAGGGCGGAGTGTGGCGGGCTTGAGCGTCTTAAATTTGTTTGAAAAATCCGCTGAAGATGTCAGATGGGTGTAAATGCTTTCCCATTTCTCATAGCCCGCATACTCTAGTGCCGGAGTGAGTTCCCTGTCTTGAAGATGCACCTCGAAAGCCTCCCCTGTCTCCTCGTTTACGCGGGTTCCCTTGATTCCTAACGGGTTTCTGGTCTCGTACAAAATTGTACGCTTTTCCTGTTTCACTTTTTGAAACGCTTCCTCAAACTCATCAGATTGCTCTGCTCTCCATGAAACAAGTTTGATATCCCGCTCAACCGACCGCGAACAAAGATACCCATGTTTCCCCTTTAATGCGTCTGCTGATTCATCCATATTATGAGTGAGATACTGAACCGCACTATTGTACTTTTCTCGTGTATTTATATAAGAGACATAAGTAATCCCGTTCTTCCAAAGCTTCGTAATTTCTTTATTGGCAATGCTATGTTGGAAATTGCACATTACATGGTAGTGCCAATTTCCGTTGCTTTGTCTACTAAATGTTGTAAGATATTGGAAATTCTCATAGTGACTGTTTACACGCTGAATAAACTTCTTAAACTCTCGATGTGCGTCTTCAAGCTGTGTAAAGTTCTTGTCTACATTGCCTTTCTGGTCAAAGGTAAGTGTTAGCATTACCACATCGGGCAAATCGAAATTATTCCAGCAGATTTCGCGGATTTCCTGCCGCCTTTTTTTCATTCGATTATAATAGTTAAATTTCGCATAGTCGCTTGGAATGTTTCGTTTGATTTCCTTTTGCTTATCCTTTTTTATGGGGCTTGACGTTTGTAGCGGCATATTCTCATATGTCGTTACTTGCGTCCGCCTTCTTCCGATTTTTAGTTTGAATCCGCCTTCGATGTATTCCACGCCCATTCTTGTCCCCTCCCTTTTGGGGTAGGGTAGCACAAAAAAATCCTGCCGTCCATTGGCAGAATGGCAGAAGAATTTGGACGGATTTTATTGTTATGTAAACTTATGCCCGATGCGTTGGGAAAAGCTAAACAGGCGTTATTCCAAAATCAATATGGTAATTTTGACGAAACTTTTTGATGGGATATTTGACGGGGTATGATTTAATTTTTGAATAATACGTTTTGGACGATTAAAATATTAACACTCCACTAGTTCAAAGGTGGGTTCGCCACTTACTATGATGTTACTTGTTACATCTAGTTCGTAGTAAACTCCTAGGGATTGTTTGGCTCCTGTAGTGAGATTCTCTTTATAATAGCCCTTTACGATGTTACATGTTCCTGTTTTATTGGGGATACGTGGCTCTGGGTTGCCAGGTGAGGGCTCCCAGTAGGTGTGGATGGCACTATTTTTTGGTGTGATTGATTCAATTCCCAGTGCGTATGTTACCATTTCTGCATTGGTGACTTTACCATATTTTGGGCTAGTCTGTAAACCAAATTGTGGGTATTGAAACCTTGCACACTGTGGAAATATTGTGTTCGTGAAAAGGGTAAAGGGTTGAGGACCGTAGTTTCCTCCCCCGTACGCAGTTGACAATACTATTCCCCAGTTCATATCAGTAGCGCATATTGTCAGACCGCCTATTGTCATCCAGTAGAAAGGTTCTAGGATTAGGGAATGGTTGTTTTTTGCCATGGCTATGGCTTTATCCTCACTCCAATAGTCAGAAACCACGTTAAACACGTTCTTGGTGCCTGCTCCATCATCCTCCAACAGCCAGTCCTTTATATCTATGCCTTTGAAATCTTGATCATTATCAAATGGGGCTCCATCAGCACCAATAACTGATACCCATGGAACCGGTCCTGCTACTTGACGGGGATTTAGACCACCTAGGCGAGTTGTTAAAAATCTTATGCCTTGTGGTTCACCACCACAGGAAATGTAAACTGCATCGGAAACTGGTGTACCATTTTTATCTACTATGTACATTATCCAACCAGTCTTTGCATATGAGGGGCCACCAGAATATTCACCACTGGCTTGATCGGATTCACCTTCGTCTGCGTTACCATCCGTGGCATAAACCTTTATTGATGGAATTGAGATGCCTATTGCTAATGCAAGTAGGAATATTGATAGAAATATAAGTGTATGCTTGGTTTTGGGGATGTGGGATTGGAATTTCATATGCTTGCCTGCCTTTCTTCAAAATTTCTAAATTTTTTTAATTTTATTTCAACATGAATTTTTGGTATGAAAAAAGGACTTTCACACTATGTATGTGCAAAAGCCCAACTTAGATTTACTTAATTGATGCTATTTTACTACTTTTATACTTTGATTGAATTGATTCCCATTTCTTCACATATGTTATCATAAAAATCCTGTTGTTTCTGTAATACTTCATCAATTGTTGTCGGATAAATTTCTATTTGCATTTCTTTCAATATTGTTTGTTTATCATTAGAATCTACAATGTAAATTGGAAGTTCTGTATACAATCTATTGGCTTTCAATTCCAAACTATCTGTTGAATTTATTTTACAATAGCGTCTATCGCAGTTACAATCTTTTACATAAAAGATACCTCTAGGATCGTTTTTGATTCTAGTTTTACCGTTTGAATCATACCTAAATTTATTATGTATACATATCATGCCTTGATTCTCAATTATATGTTTATAAATATGCTCCAGTGACTCTGATAAATTTTTATCCTTGCTAATTCTATCTAATACTTCATTATAATTAAAGGTTTTTACTAAATTATCTATTAAATCACTTAAATTCTTACTATAATTGAAATAATGAAACTTATAAAACATTTGACAGATATAATATTCTATACAAATTATAGGTATAACATATACATTTTTAAGCCCATTCTCTCTAATAGCTTCCTTTAATTTATTATATCCTGTTATTGTATTTGTATTATTAGGTGAAACATCATATAAAATATAAATTGTATCATCAGGATTCATTATACTTATGCACTTGTCTAATATTTTACTGCATCCCTCTGAAAAATAAATATTTTCCCCATAAACTGAGCTATTCAGTAAAACTGAGCTTGGTGTATTGCTTGCATCTTCAAATAAAATCTTCTTCATCCCTATATTTCCTCTAATGATAAATACATTTTTTCATAATTAACTAAGTATTCTCTTACATTTTTCATACTAATTTTATTAGATATTTTAAGACTTATAACTATCAACTTGTCTCCACATTTTATTTCTTTTAATAAATCTTCTGTTATATATAAGTCTGCATTATCTAATAATACTACATCTGAATTTGAACAAATGCTCACAATTTGTTCTGGGGCATAATTTGCAAACTCTGATTTTCCAAAAGTGTAACTAATACCTTCATTTAAGCAATACAATTCTATTGCTTGCATTAACAATGTTTTACCCGTCCCCGAGTTCCCACTTAATAAATTTACACCTTTATTTAGTTCTACATTTACAGTTATCCCATTAAATATTGTATTGATTACCATATACTTACTCCTTTAATGATTATCCATTACATAGCTTAAGAACTGCTTAAAATCTATAAAGTGTTTGTTATCTATTATAATATCACATTCTGATGTTCCTATAAGATGCAACACCGGATATTCCCATAATATATGTCCGGTTGTTATCAACGGAAGTAATCTCAACACATTTTTGCCACATTCAATTATATTAAAACACTTGTCGGGATTGCTTATTATATTTAACAATGTTTTACATCCTGTGCTTAAATTGTTTTTATTTAATGCTCCTAATTGCATATCTCTGCCTATGAATGTTATCGGAGAATTATATTGTGCTTTGTCTATATCTTTAAGTATTTTTTCTGTTGTTGCACTATTTTTTAATGATACAGAATTAAAGAATGTATCATTAGAATGAATATATCGTACATCACTAGGTATGTCTTTTCTATTTGTATAAATTATAAGACTCATATTTACTAATTCCCTCTTATCCTTTTTTTCTATTATACCGCGAAACATCGGAAATTACAAATAGATGTTGTAACGAAATTAAAAATATTTTTTAGTGAAATGTGGAAAGCTACCAAACAATGTTCGGTAGCTTTCCACATTTCTAAATGCTTAATATACCTGTCCACCCTCTAAACCTGAGTAATCTCCTTGACCAAATGTAGATGGAGGGAGTTCACCATTGTCAGGGGTGCCTACATGTTCATAATTGCCTTCGCCTGTGCCTGTGGAGGGGGTGTCGGCAAACCACTCGGGATGCTTTTTCTTTAAGTTCTCCTCTATCCGATTGACTGCCGCTTGATCTTCTTCCGATAAACTGTCATATTCAGATTGTAATGCATCTACTCCGCTGTCACCTTTGTACTCGTCATCACCTAAGATTATGTCGGTATGGGTGGAGTTGATACCATCTTCTAAATCTTCAACAGTTTCAACTGGTTCGGGGTTGGTTGGCTCGGGTTCGGTTGGCTCGGGCTCGGTTGGCTCGGGTTCGGTTGGTTCGGGCTGGGCGGGCTGTGGGGCGGGTTCTGACACTTCGGACTCGGTTACTACACTTTGCTCGGTCTCGATTGGTGCCATGACTTCCTGTGCTTTTGGCTGTTTCGTAGAGTAAACTATAGCTCCTCCTATTATTACTATTGCCGCCATTACTGGAATGATGATTTTCATATAAGTTATGCCCTTTTTATCCATGCTGTTTTTCCTCCATACTTTATGTCTTTTTTGATAATGAATGAGGGTATCTATTGACACCCCCCACCTTAACTATATTAAATTCTTAATATCATATGCTTATACTGAAACTATATTGCACTGATTGCTTTGCTAACTGTGTTGCTTATGGTATTTATTGCAATAACTTCTATTATTGGTCTTGCCTTTTCTATAAATCTTTTGCCTAACGCCTTAAGTGTTTCACTCCCCAATAATACTTTGCCCTTGGTGCTTATGCTGATATCTTCAAGTTTTATCCATTCAAAATCTATTGTATCTGTAGGGCTTTCTTCCCACGTTTCTTGGTCAATATCAGATTGATATGACAATTCCACTGTTCCTTCTATGTATCCTTTTGTATGTAACGATTCCATTGTTTTACATACCATCTCTGAAATGCCTTCCCTCGCTTCACCTACAAACACCGATTTTTCAAGGACTTGTTGAAAGGTTTCCCCATGCTCTTTAGAATATTGTATGCAAGCGTCAACAATCTCTAACACTAACACCTCTTTCTCTTTCTCACTAAAATCTGTAGTCATAGCCCCTCCTCTTATGTTTTTATTTTATTATATCGCCTTTAAGCAAATTTCGCAATGCTTTTAGCATAGTTTTGATGTCCTAAAGGAACGTAAAATGCTCTAAAATTTCAACAAAGGGAGGATGTTACCATGATACAGGGTCTCGGCGAACGCTTACAACAAAAGCGGTGTAATCTCAAATTATCACAAAAGGAAGTGGCGAATGCTGTCGGCGTTAATCCCAGTGTCATATCCAATTATGAAAACGGTGAAAGGACTCCCAGTGTGGAAGTCCTCGTTGCTCTCGCAAGCCTCTACCATTGTTCTGTTGATTATCTTCTCGGTATTGAAAAAACATCCCGTGCAAGTATTGATGTGTCAATGCTTGATGATGAGCAACGGTCACGCTTGCAATATTTTCTTTCCAGTATCAGCAAATAAACTGTTGCTTACCCTGTCAATTCTGCTTGTACATCTCTTAATAGATTATGTATGACTCTGACTGCCCGTAGGTAAATTTCGTCTGACTGCTGTGTTGTTAAATCATTTTCGAGAATAATTAACAGACTTAGCGCGTCCTGCAAGTTTTCTCTTGCCTCCTCCACATTGATTTTGTTTTCTGACTGGCTCATACGCCCGCCTCCTTTCTCCACTTGGGAGTAAGAGGGTAACGCTTGGACTATGGGAAGTCAAGGGATTTTCGGTATGCCTGTTTTGATAAATAATGTCCTTGAAAATTGGTCTTTACCTAGAGAAAATCGGTTCTTTATCTCTTCCAAAATTTATCAAAAAATTTGACACCTCAATGTATCCCTTGTTTTTGAAATACTGTATTGACCGATTTTGGGCAATGTAGAAAAAGATTGTTCGGGAGCAGTCTGCAAAAATTTTGCCCCTCCTCCAATTTACCACCAACAAACCCATTATTTTTGATCATGCAGGGAAACACCTAATGTATCGGGAATGTATCCCCTTTTTCATCAAATGTATTGACCGCTATGTATTTGATCGCTTTTCAATATGCCCTGACAACTTAAAATACAGGCACCAAAATACGGTATGGAATAAATCTTCACTTTTTATTGATTTATTACCTTGTCACACCCCTGCAAACAATGCTGACTTTTTGTTTTTTCGTCTTTTTCATTGTCCTTCTGCTCTTTGTATTGCTTCAACTTTTTATAGGCTGTTGTCCTGCACACGCTCATTAGTTCCGCCGCCTGTGTGCCTGTAATCTCACCTTTTATCCATTTCTCACATATCAGAGATAAATTGTCTACCTCGATTGGCTTGCGCCCCTTGTATTTTCCCTCCTGTTTTGCAATCTCTATCCCTTCCGCCTGTGCTTCTAAAATATAGGCGCGTTGAAATTCATAGATTGCACCGATAACCGTTATCATCAGTTTTCCCATTGAGGTGGATGTGTCGAAATTTTCTTTAAGTGATATCAGCTTGACCGACTTGCCGTTAAATTCCTGTATTAGTCTTAACAAGTCCTCCACACTCCTGCTGAGCCGCGACCAGTCCACAACGTAAACCACATCACCCTCCCTCACAAATTCCCTAAGTTTCTGTAGTTCTGTCCTTACGACATTCTTTCCGCTGGCTTTGTCTATATACCATTTGGTTATCCCATATTTTTTAAGCATTTCCACTTGTCTTTCCTCGTTCTGCTCTACCGTGCTTACACGGACATAAGCGATCGTCTCCCCTGCCATATGCCTGACCCCTCCTTTTTGTACATTTAGCCTATACCTTAAACATACACTCCCCATTCCATCGGAATTGTCCATTTTACATTGCATTTTGTGTAAACTAAACATAAAAAATAAATATATACACTTTTTATTTTTAAGCACTTGTTAAAGTCGAAAATAAAAAGATACCGCCTGCAACTTTCCGGCAGTCGGTATCTTCTGACCTTACGGCTGTTATTGTTCCCCAAAATCGTCCAATAACTTCTGTATCTCCACAAACTTGAATACCATCTGTGCAAATGCTTTCAACAGATATGCAATAGCGCATAAATCAATCAAAGCAAGCGAAACACCGCATAATACAATGAGTCCGTCCATGTTGACCTCCTTGTGAAAGGGGGTGTCTCCCGACACCCCCGCCCCTTCTCTTTACTGTTTCTGTTCTGTTTTCTTTGACTCTGCTTTCTTCTCCGGCTTAGCTGTCCTGCCCTCCAAAACGGGAAGTACCACCTTTTCATTCTCCAGTTTTGCCCCGCCGAATACCAGCCCCATCGACAGGAACATTTTCAGCATATCCTCTGTCACGACCTTACGTTCCCACTTGGTAGAGATAATCTCATAACCGCTGTCCGCCTTGCCGGTCACGATGTAAGCCACGTTTGCCACACAGTTTTCATCCTCAAGCATAGGTGTGTAATTGTTTACATGGCGGTGTTCCATCAGATTTCTCATAAAGAAATTTTTGTCCAGTGCCAGTTCCTCATCGTCTCCAACCACCAGACCATAAATCGAATCCCCTTTTAACAGTGCCGCCTTGATCTCCTTGGCTGTCATCTCAACGACCTCGCCTTTGTCCTTGTTCCAGAGTTCAAACCCGATTTCCCTGTTTCCCAACATTGTCCTCAATACCGCTACCTTCGTCATGCACATACTCTTTTTCCTCCGTTTTCTACGTTTTTTTGTTTCATTTCTTAACTACAACTAGATTTTAACGCTGAAAAAATGTGGTGTCTGTGGTGGGAATAGCCAGAGTTTACGCGCAATGTTGTACGAAGTGACGGCTGGCTTGTTTTTAACCTATCTTTTTCTTTTCATGTGTTTCCCTTTTCTCCCGCGGTGAAATAATAACCTTTTCCCTGCTCCGTTTCTGCCAATCACGCGGGCGCGGCTGTTGGCGGATTTTTCCATATGTATAAACATATCCCGTATATCGCAGCTTATCTCCTTGATCACGCACACCGCATCAGCCGACAGGAAATCCTGCTGTGTCCCCAAGTTATTCTCCAATAACACGGAAACGGCAATCACTTTCTCCATGCCCTTCAGAATCTTTTCCCATTGCACTTCCGATAATTCAATGCTCACTATAATCTGTCCTCCATGTAAAAATTTGATAAACCGGGGTAGGTGAAAAGACCGCCCTCCTTCCCTATGCCGGATTGTCGTGATAACCGCATAAACTTTATCACCGGTGAATTATAATTGTGAAATACTAAGGTATCTTATGATATCAGACTGAAACCATGCCCTTGACACGCTTGCCCATAAGACAATATTGCCTTTATTGATTTTTCCCATTTCTCAATTATCCCGTAGAGAATGTACTATAATCTAATTTGACTGGTTACATAAAATACCCTCACCTATCCCTGTTTCTAACAGGGTGTGAGGGTAACGCTGAATCGTCATAATGGCAACGATTTTTATTATGTGCCTTATATTACAATATTTTGGTCATCTATAAGCCTAATATCTCATATGGCTGCCCAATGGTCTTATATTTTCGTGGCTCCAGTTTTATCACCAGTTCCCTATACAGATACCTCTTTTTTCTCCCCTGTTCCCCATTACTTAAAACCATAGGTTTCTCTGTATCGCAATAAGGGCTATAACTTCACCATCACTTCCTCCACCGCCTACGACCAGAAATGGATCCGAGGACGCAACATCTATAAAAATATCGACAGACTGGTGGACTCCATTTTCTCCAACTTCCTCTCCCGTCCCGGCGTGCGCCAGCCCATCTTCACCTCCTACTGCGATGGCAGGAATGTGACCTGCAACGGCTTAAGCCAGTGGGGATCCAAATATCTGGGCGACGAGGGCTACTCCCCGATCCAGATTATCCGCTACTATTACGGAAACGATATGTATATCAACAGCGCCGTTGCCGTATCCGGCGTCCCTTCCTCCTGGCCCGGGTACAACTTAAGCGTTGGCGCTTCCGGGGATAAGGTACTGCAGATCCAGCAGCAGTTAAACCGCATCGCCCAGAATTACCCCGCCATTCCCCGCGTCACCGCAGACGGCGTCTACGGCCCCCGCACAGCCGAGGCGGTCCGGGTTTTCCAGAGCGTCTTTAATCTCCCTCCAAACGGGATCGTGGATTATCCGACCTGGTATAAAATTTCTGAAATTTATGTGGGCGTGAGCCGGATTTCCGAGCCGGGGTGACCTGCTGACACAGATCTGTTTCCCGCCTGCCTGCTTCCCCTTCTGCTTATACATGGCAAAAGGGACACTCCCCTTTTGCCGTGAGTGTCCCTTTTTTTACTTTATAGTGCGACAGCGTAAATCATTGAAGGAGAATGCAAAGCATTCTCTGAATCGAGCGTGCCGACACTCGATTTTTATACCGTCAATGTTTTGGTGTGAGAAAGATCACATTCCCTGCTCACCCCGTCGTCCGTATAGTAAACGTAGGGCTGGACATGGGCCCCGAAATGGTAAAGCCGCAGATTGGAAAAATCCACCTCCCCCATATGTTCCCCGCCTTTGGAGAGCGGCAGAATACGGTTTTCCCGAAGGAACACACACACATCGCCAAGAGGCATCTCCACATAGGCGTGCCCTTTCGGACATACCGCCTCCTCCCATACCTGTCCGCCGCGAAACCGCAGCAGCTTCATGGGTTCCGGCAGATACACGGTTCTGCCCGCCGCATTCTGCTCATGGACGGGCGCGATCATTATGCTGTCCCCGAGAAGAAGCTGATCTTCCACGCGCCTTGCAACGGCGTCATCCCCGTAGACAAAGCCAAGGGGCCGGAACATCATCCCATCGCCCAGCGCCGCTTTCATAAATTCGCTGTAAAGATAAGGCATGAGCATGTAGCGGACACGAATGACTTCCCCCATTAAGTCTCTGCCTGCAAAGCGGCAGACCTCCTGCCTTCTGGTTCCCTGCGCCGCGTGATTGCGCATGAGGGGCGTGAACACACCGAAAGAAAGCCATCTGATCAGAAGATCTTCCGTTGTGTCCGCGCCAAAGCCCCCGATATCCGCTCCCGTGTACAGGAAACCGCACATATTCAGAGACGGCATCATCCTGATGTTCAGCAGAAGGTGCGACCACCAGGAATTGTTGTCCCCCTGCCAGATTCCGCCGTATCTGTGCATCCCTATGTAGGAAGCTCTGGAAAAGAGCAGGATCCTCTTATCCGGCGCCAGTTCCTCGAATGCCTCCGCCGCGCTGCGCGTCATGTAATACCCAAACAGATTGTGCACCGTTTCATGGCAGTACTTCCTCCCCTTATAATTATGGTAGAAAGCCGCATAGTCCTTCGGGTTGTTGGATATGCCCGCCACCAGATCTTTAAACGCAAAGAAGGTCTTAATGTCCAGATTCTGCGTGCGGTACTCATCTATTTTTTCAAAGACTTCCCGAAGCCCCTTCTCCGAGTAAAAAATGGCCGGCTCGTTCATGTCGTTCCAGAAGCCGTCAATTCCCTGATCCAGCAGGATTTTGTACTTTCGCCCAAACCACCTCCCGGCCTCCTCGTTTAACATATCCGGCAGACAACATCTGCCCGGCCAGACGCCAAGCACGAAATCCTCCCCCTGCTCATCCTTGCAGAAATACCCTTTCTCCTTCCCCTCCTCGTACACGTCGTAGCCGTCCTCTTTTTTGACGCCGCCGTCGATGATGGGTACCAGATGGATGTTTTCCTTCTTCATCTCCTCCACGAACGCCGCAAAATCCGGGAATGTCTCCTGATTGACCGTGAAGTCCTTGTAACGCTCCATGTAGTCGATATCCAGATACACACTGTCCATCGGGATATGGTTTTCCCTGTATTCTTTCACCACCTGCCGGATCTCCTCCGCCGAACTGTACCCCCAGCGGCTCTGTCCGTAGCCGAAAGCCCACAAGGGCGGAATGTAGCTTCTGCCTACAAGCTTCCGAAACTGCCTCACAATATCGTCGGGCGACTCCCCCGAAATCAGATACAGTTCGAAATCCGGCGTCCGGGGCGCGATCCGCAGGGTGCGCCTGTCTGTGTAACCGATGTCAAAAACAACCCGGGAAGGCGTATCCACGAAGATGCCCAGTCTGCTCTCCCCGTCCAAAATCAGAAAGTTATGCGCCCCATACAGGGAATGCTTGTCCTCGGTGTGCTGCGGGTCGTCCGTACAGTTGCTCTCGTAGATCCACCCCCGCTTATTGATGCCCCGCACCGCCTGCCCGAGACCGTAAACGATCTCCTCTTCCTCCATTTCACAGGTGAGCGCATTCTCCTGATAAGAAAGCCTTCCGTTTTCCCACTGTTCCGCCTCTGGTTTACATAAAATAGCATCTGTCTCAATGGGACTGCCAAACACATACCGCTTTGTCATAGTCGTTATCCTTTCACTCCGCCGGACATCAGGCCGGCCTTAAAATATTTTTGTGCACAGGCATAGATCACGATAATCGGAATCATGGAGATCAGACTGCCTGCCATAAGAAGATTATACTCCGTTCCGTACTGTCCGTTCAAACTATTTAACGCCAGAGTCAATGTCATTTTATTTTTGTCTGACAGCATGAGCAGCGGCCACAGGTAATCGTTCCAGCTCTCCATGAACGTGGTGACCGTAAGCGTGGCAACCGCAGACCCCGTCAAAGGCATGATGATCTGTCCGTAAATGCGCAGGATCCCCGCTCCGTCCATCCGGGCCGCCTCCATAAAATCATCTGGTATGGACCGCATTTGCTGTACCAGCATAAACACCGCAAACGCGCGAAACACGGAGGGAAGAATCACGCTCGGATAGGTGTCGATCAGTCCCAGCCTGTTCATAATGACAAAGAGCGGAATCAGCGTCACCTGCGTCGGAATCATCATGGAAGCCAGATATAGTTTAAAAACTCCTTCCGCGAAAGGAAACCGTATCTTCGTGATGGCAAACGCCGCCATTGAGGAAGACAGAATCGTGATCACCGTGTAACTGACCGTGATAAAAAAACTGTTCCCTATGGCTTTTAACAGAGGAAATCTCGAAAACACCGTCCTGTAAGAGTTTAGAGTGGGCTCCTCGGGAATCCACTGCACCGGTATCTGCATCAACGCTCCCTTGCTCTTCAAAGAAGTGGAAAGCATCCACAAAAAGGGGATAATGACAACCACGCCAATCAGAACTGCCGTCAGATAGGAGCCGGCCGCTCCCGCCGTCTTTTTCCATTTACTATGATTCATAATGCACCCACCTTTTCTGCAGCTTCATCTGGATCAGGGTCAGGACAAAGATAATCACAAACAGAATCCAGGAATACGCCGCCGCATAGCCCATCTTAAAATATTTGAAGCCGTAAGTGTAAATGCGTTCCACCATCACCTGCGTGGCCCCGTTCGGCCCGCCTTCCGTCATAATCTGTATCTGCGGGAACAGTTGAAATGCATTGATCAACGCCATGATCACACAGAAAAACAGGGATGGTGTCAGAAGTGGCAGGGTGATGGAGAAAAACTGCCTCACCCTGCCCGCTCCGTCCACTCTCGAAGCCTCGTAATAACCCACGTCAATCGCCTTTAAGCCCGAAAGTAAAAACAGACCGTAAAATCCCATGTCCTTCCACACGGAAGCCAGCACGACGGCGGGCATGGCCCACACCTTGTCCGTCAGCCAGTCCGGGCCTGTGATTCCGATATAACCCAGAAGCTGATTGATCACCCCGTACTGGGGACTGAGCACCCACTTCCAGATCAGACTTGCCGCCACCCACGACGTCAGAACGGGAATATAGTACAAAACCCTGAATACCGTGATCCCCCGCATCGTTCTGTTTAAAACGGAAGCCACCAAAAGGGACATGACAAGCACCAGCGGAATGTAGAGAATGATGTAGTAAACTGTGTGCCACAAAACTGCCCAAAATTCTTCACTCTGTAATATGCGGACGTAATTTTCCAATCCGACCATACTGTTTCTCAAAGTCTCCCCGTTCAGTTTATCCAGTCCGTTCCAGTCGGTCAGACTGATCACGATGGAAATGACAATGGGCAGAAAGCTGAAAATAACCATGCCGAGCATACTTGGCAGCATGAAAGGCACTGCCTGTATCAATGATTCTTTCTTTTTCATGTTTCCCTCATTTCAATTTTTCACCTATACTCCGTCTGCTCACTGCAGTTTAATCTGTGCACTGCACTCTTCCTGCGCCTGATTTAACGCCTCCTCCACAGTCAGCTCCCCGCTTGCCGCGAGAGACAGCTTGTCCGTGATCATATCTGCCATCATAGAGTATTCCTCGATAATCGGCGCCACTGCAAGATAATCCAGAGAATCGAACACTGCCTGTCTGTTGTCCGGCGGTGTAATTTCCAGATACCCGGAGAGCACGGATTCATCGCTGACTGCCGGAAGATCCCAGCCTGCCTCAATACGCATTTTTGCCGCCTCGTCACTGGATGCAAGCCAGTTGATCCACGCTGCCGCCGCTTCCTTCTTACTACTGTCCTTATTCACCACCAGAGCGTTGCTGAAAAAATGCGTAGCCTTCTGCGTGCCGCCCGGTTCCACACAGATATCCCAGTTGAAATCACAGGCGTCCGCAAATGCGCCGAAAGCCCATATTCCCGTAGGAATCATGCCAAGCCTGCCGCTCTCAAACAAATCCCAGTCTCCCATACCGCCCATCTGGGATTCCGTGGGCTGCACATTGGTCTTCACGATTTTGTCGATCATCATCTGCGCTGCCGCGAGGTTCTCCGGAGAGTTGATGGTAAAGGCAGTCTTATCCTCGCTCAGCACGCTGCCGCCGTACTGGGCCGCCACCTTAAAAAATTCGTTGAACGTGATGGGCTGGTAAATCCCGTAAATATCATCTCCGAGCGCGCTGATTTTCTCACAGGCCGCCATCGCGTCATCCCATGTCCATGCGGCATCCGGGTATGTCACGCCTGCCTGATCGAACAGATCCTTGTTGTAGATCAGCACTACGTTGGAAAAGTTTCCGGGCACGCCATACTGCTTGCCGTTTACCTGAAAGGCAGACAGTGCGGTGGCATTGTAACCGCTCACATCAATGCCCGTCAGTTCCGCAAGCACCCCTTTGTTCGCATAGGCTGCAAAGTTCTCGATATTCAGCTCGTAGCAGTCGGGCGCCGTGCCTCCCGCCACTCTTGTCTGCATCTGGGTGAAATAGTCATCGTATCCGATGGTCTCGATGTTCACCGTAATATTGGGGTTTTCTGCATGAAACGCCTCGTACATTTTCTGCAAAGTCTCCTCATTGCCGCCTGACGCGTTAAAGTTGGCATAAGTGATCGTCACCTCCCCGCCGCTCTCCTCCGCCGCCGAAATATCAACGCTCTCTTCGGAAGACTCCTGTTTCGTGTCCTCCTGCGTTTCCTGGCTCTGAGCCGTCTGCTCCTGCGCGGGAGCCTCCGCCTTTCCTCCGCATCCCGTCAGCGCGGATGCCGTAAGTGCCGCTGCCAATAGTGCCGATACTGTCCTCTTTTTCATAGTTTTCCCTTCCTTTCCTGGCTGTTTCCAGCCGCCGCTATGTTAATTGTTCCAAGTTGAAACGGTTAACCTCTCAGATTAAATTACAAAAATCCACTCGATTTCCCCAAACATCCCTCCTGCTTCCTCCATTTCCATCTTTCCCTGCTCCCATACGACTTCGCAGGTACGCTGTCCGTAACATATCGTGTCTTTTCCCTGCTCTCCGTACACATATCCTCTGCTCCTGCCGCAGCAGTCACGCAGAATCACACTGCCTTCCTTCACATATACAGGGAATTTCTCCTCTTCATGGGACTGCTGCCAGCTCCCTCCCCCGTATTTTTTCCCGGTAAAAAATCCATACCAGTTTCCGGCCGGAAAGTAAAGCTCTCTTGTCCTCTGCCCCGGTTCCATAAGCGGCGCCACAAGAAGTTTGTCCCCGAGCATATAGGCATCCTCCACTCCCAGACAGTTCCCGTCCTCCTGAAAACTATAAATGAGAGGCCGCATCATGGGCATGTTGTCTGTCACCGCCTGTCTGGCCGTTGCATACAGATAAGGCAGAAGTTCCATCCGAAGTTCATGCCAGTATCTGATCTCGTCAATCAGTCCGGGCTGTCCGTACACCTTCGCCATATTCCACGGGCTTCGTTCGTTGTTGCCCGTAATTCCCGGCATCAGCTCCTTAAACTGCCCTCCCTCCGGCTCCGAATGCCACTGCATCACCGGGCTAAAACACGCCATCTGCGTGGAGCGCAGATACAGATCCGGATCAGGCAGCGCCCCTGCAAAGCCGCCAATGTCAAAGCTCCAGAACGACATACCCGACATGGCCGCCGAAAGCCCGGCCGTCAGGACACTTTTAAACTCCTCGTTGGTGGACTGGTGGTCGCCCGCCCAGTGAATCGGCGTCCGATGCGCCCCCGCATACCCGGCGCGGCTGAATAATACCTGTCCTTCCTCCAGAAATTCCGTGTAGGCGTCCAGATAATCCTGACAATACTGGTTTTTCCCCTGTCTGCCTGTATTCCCGTCAGCAAAGAGGATTTCCTCCCGATAGATAAATTCCCCGCCGTCCGTCTTAAACCCGTCCACACCCATTTCGGTTAAATACTGCCTTTTTTCAAACCAGAATGCCCTTGTCTCCTCCTTTGTGAAATCCGGGATCACAGAGCCGGCAAACCAGTTCCCCTCCGGGATCTCATAGGGCGTACCGTCCTGGTTCATCACACAGAGCCTGTTTCGCACCGCGTACTCCCTGTCCAGGGCAAGCTGCGGTGAATCCGTCCCTTCCTGCGGCTTCCACACCGGTATCTGCCATAGCACCAGTCTGATCCCCGCCTCATGCAGCCGGTCGATCATTCCTCTGGGGTCACTCCAAAACGCGCTTTTTGAAAAATCATAGTCCTCATACCGCGCCCTGCCGGGCTTCGCCTCGCAGGACGCCCCGTTCCAGATATAGAACGTCGCCTCATCGCTCCAAGCCTCCAGCACCAGAACACTTGCCGGAAAACGGTACTTTTTCAGACAGGCAAGCTGCTCCTCCACATCCTGCTCACAGTTCCACCGATTGGCCGAGATCCACACGCCGAAAGCCCATTCCGGCGGCAGCTTCGGTCTGCCGGACAGATCCACATAATCGCCAAGCATCTCCCGGAGGCTTCCGAAAAACACATACACCGCTGCTTCCTCCGGGATCTCGCACCGAATCTTCTCCTGAAAGGAAAATACCGTCCGCTCCTTCGTATCCACATAAATCCCGAAGCCCGCATCTGTCATAAAGAACGGCGTTACACAGTAACTGTAACTCCCCTGGCTGCAAAACTTCTCCACCACCTCGTTCACCACCGTCTGTCCTTTCTGGTTCAGAAAGTCAAACTTCTCCCCCATGCCGTAGACGCCCCCGTACTGCGCCGTGATTTCCAGAATACCGTCCCTGCGCTCTAGCGTCACAGTCCGGCCGTCCTGCATGACATGCTGTCTCTTATATTCCCTGCTCTCTATTCTTTCTGCAATCATCTGTTTCTCCATGTCTTTCTTTGTATCATTCCCATCCTGTCTGTCTTCACTTCCTAAAATATGCAGAAGTACTTTTGTTACAGTTCAGCCTTCGTCCGCCCTGTTACAAAATCTGCGTCCTGCGCTGAACTGTTATGTACTTTCCGCCGTCCGCACGCTATCCCGCTCAACCAGCTTCACTTCCAACACTTCCTCCACTCTCTCCATCTTCGGATCCCCTATGTTGTCGAGAAGAAGCTCCACCGCCCGTTCCCCTTTTCGCGAAATGGGCTGCTGCATCGTAGTCAGTCCCGGCGTTGTGTACTTCGACTCCTCCAGCCCGTCAAAGCCAATCACCGATATCTCTTCCGGCACCCGTATGCCCTGCCTGTAAAAGCCACTCATCAATCCAACCGCCAGAATATCCGCAGTGGCAACGACAGCCGTAATCCCGGTATCCGTCTGAGCGATCCGCTCCGCGATCTTAACGCCGCTCTCATAGGACACCACATCCTCGAACAGAAACGCATCCGAACAGTCGATCCCGTTTTTTGTAAGCGCCCGCCGATAGCCGTTATAGCGCTTTTGCATGACGCCGTCCTCCTTGATGCTGCCGGAGGCAAAGGCAACTCTTCTATGTCCCTTCCGAATCACATAATCGGTTTCGCAAAAACACGCATACTCATCATCAATGCGGATCGCGTGGAACCAGTCGTTCTTACAGTAGCTGTCCACCAGCACCACTGGAACCTCCAGCTCCCTAAGTCTGTCCCAGAACCGGCTCTCGTAGGTTCCCACGATGATGACACCCGCAAGATTCCGCTCTCTGATCAGATTCAGGTAATCCTGTGTCATATCTGTCGCCGAGATGAGTACATGATACCCCCTGCGTCTCGTGGCAAACTCGATACTTCCTAAAAGCTGGCTGTAAAAAGTATTGTGGAACATCAGTTTACTTCCCGGCTCCGTCTGCGGAATCACTACGCCGATCAGTCTCGTGTCCTTTCCCGAGAGCCCTCTGGCATTTAGATCCGGCACAAACCCGGTCTCCTCAATCACCTTGAGCACCCGCTGTCTGGTCTCCTCGGATATTTTTTTCTTTCCGCTCAGCACATAGGACACCGTAGCGTTGGACACTCCCGCGAGAGCGGCCACATCCCTGATCGTATAACGTTCCTTCATAATCCCCCCACATTGTTGCTCTACAAAATCCACGTTTTTCAATCGGTTAACCGTTTCACTTATATTAATTATACAGCTTTCTGTCATTTTGTCAATCGAGTTTTCAGTATTTTTTCAATTTATCCGTGACCGTTTTGCCATGCAGAATAGCTGATACAATTTCTAAGTGGGAAACTGCTTTTCCGTATTTATCTGATATAATGGATGAAACAAGACTCCTATTAAGTATACCTATGATTAGAGGAGCCGATAAGACTTTTCTACCCTTTCCTTCCAGGAAGAAGACATCTGCATCGTCTCTGTTCCCTCCTACGGCGGCCGTGTTCCTGCCATCGCCGTATCACGTCTGCAGCAGATACGCGGAAACGGTGCCCGGGCAATTCTCATTGTGGTCTATGGAAATCGGTTAATCCTTTGCCTATCAGGTTAACTAAAACAGCCGCCCGGGTATCCTTTGCTATCCCGGACGGCTGCTTTTTTAGTGATATCATTCCAGTATTAGTTTACATAATATTCTATCGCATCACTTCGTCAGCATCATCATAATCTCGTTGCTTCTCGCCACGAACTTGGTCATGGCCTCCGGCTCAAGGGGCGCCTGCTGCAGCAACGCCAGATCGTAGAGCTGCTCGCAGATCAGCTTCACATTCTCGCCGTCCTGATGCTCCAGCACATACTCCACAAGCGGATGGTTTGCGTTTAAGATCAGCGTCTCTCCCTCCTTGCCGAACATCCCCATATCCATTCCCGGCATGGAGTACATCTTCATCATATCCTGCATCCTGCGGGACTCTTCCGAGAGCGTAATCATGGACGAAATCTTCTTGTTCTTTAACTTTTCAATCTTCACCTTGATGGCATCTTTCTTGAGTGCCTTCTTCATCAGCTTGGCGATCTCTTCTGCCTGCTCCTCCATCTCCTTCTCGGCCTTCTTGGAAGTTTTTGCCTTAAAGGTGTCTGTCAGATCGGCATCGATGCGCTGGAACTTGATGCCTTCGTTCTTTGCCTCAAGCTGGGATACAAACGGCTGGTCGATATTGTGGGTCAGCACCACCGCGTCCATCTTTGCGGCCTTAAACATATTGATGTACTGGCTCTGCTGCTTCTCGTCGGTCACGTAGTAGATGACCTTCTCCTTCTTCTCCTCCTCGACGGGCTCGCCGTCCTCGTCAAGTACCTCGCCATCCACTTTCTCAGCCTCATCAACGACCTCGGCTTCCACCTTCTCGCCGTTTTCGTCCACCGCTCCGGCTTCCGCATTTTCGCCTGCCGCCGCGCTGTCCGGCTCGTCCTGTCCACCGCTCTCTTCTGCGTTTTCCGCATTTCCGTCACCGGCCGCAGCCGTCTCACCCGCAGCATTCTCAGCGTCATCCGCCTCGTCGGGATCGATCTTGTTGACCTCCAGACACTCGGGCAGCGTCATGTACTCGCCGTCCAGATTCTTGAAAAGGATATAGTCGGTCATCTTCTCGCAGAACTTGTCGTCCTTCAGGCAGCCGAACTTGATGAAGGGACTGATATCATCCCAGTATTTCTCGTACTCTTCCTTCTCGGTCTTGCACATGCCGGACAGCTTATCCGCCACCTTCTTTGTGATGTACTCGCTGATCTTCTTGACAAAACCGTCGTTCTGCAGCGCGCTTCTGGACACGTTGAGCGGCAGGTCAGGGCAGTCGATCACACCTTTGAGCAGCATCAGGAACTCGGGAATCACTTCCTTGATATTGTCCGCGATAAACACCTGATTGTTATATAATTTAATGGTTCCCTCAATGGACTCGTACTCCATATTGATCTTCGGGAAGTAGAGGATGCCCTTCATGTTAAACGGATAATCCATGTTCAGATGGATCCAGAACAGCGGCTCCTTGTAATCCTGAAAGACCTTGCGGTAAAACTCCAGATACTCTTCCTTCGTACACTCGTTGGGATGCTTTGCCCAGAGCGGCTGCGTCTCGTTGAGAAGCTCGGGACGCTTCTTGATTTTTAATTTCTGCTCGTCCTCCTCCTTCTCCTTCTTGATCTCCTCCACGACCTCGTCGGTAGAAAGCTTTTCATCCTCTTTGATGATCTGGGTCTCCGTAGTGTTTGCCTTGGAAAGCCAGATTTCCGTAGGCATAAAGGAACAGTATTTTTTAATGACCTCTTTCGCCTTATATTCGTTGCAGAACTCCAGACAATCCTCATTGATGTGGAGGGTGATCGTTGTACCTACTTCCGTCCTGGTTCCATCCTCCATATCAAATTCCGTGCCGCCGTCGCATGTCCAATGCACCGCCTGCGCGCCGTCCTGCCATGACAGGGTGTCAATCTCCACCTCGTCCGCCACCATGAACGCCGAATAAAAGCCCAGACCGAAATGACCGATGATCTGATCCTCATTCGCCTTGTCCTTGTATTTTTCAATAAAATCCGTCGCGCCGGAGAAAGCGATCTGGTTGATGTACTCCTCCACCTCGTCCGCCGTCATGCCGATACCGTTGTCGATAAATGTAAGCGTCTTTTCCTCCGGATTGACAATGACCTGAATCTTCGCCTTGTAATCATCCGCCAGCGCGTACTCGCCCATCATATCCAGCTTCTTTAACTTCGTGATCGCGTCGCATCCGTTGGAGATCAGCTCTCTGAAAAAGATGTCGTGATCGGAATACAACCACTTCTTGATAATCGGGAAAATATTATCGCTGTTGATTGATAAACTGCCATGTTTCGCTGCCATTTTCTCACATTCCTTTCTCTCATAAACCTTGCGATGCGGTATGTCTTCCACCCGCACCTTACACCGAACAAATCCTGTTTTCCGGGGATTTGATTACCTAGAGCATAGTTTAATACGCCTAAATTAAGAAGTCAAGAAGAAATTAGCACTCATCAGCAACGAGTGCTAGTAATTTGAGGATTCGTCCCATTTTATGCGGGTTGCGGGAATTATAAATTTTTTCTAAAATCCCGTGAAATGCGTCATTGTGGTAAAGTCGGTTGTATGTTATAATTTTAACGTCTTTGTCAATAAAAACTTGGACTTTTTGGTTTGATTCACATTCCTCGGTACAAAACGCTTCAGAATGGGGGAAACAATGATTAAAGAATGCCTAAAAACATATTTGGACAAGTATTTTGCGTGCTATAAAAACTACAGGGGGACTTATCCTGCTGTCCCATATGACGAAGAAGAGAAGTCTTCCTTATGGTATGGTGAACCGGATGAGGAAGAATATATTCAGTGGATGTACAAGGAAAAGGATAAGCAGACAGATTTTTCGGATTTAGAGGACGAACTGGAATTGGCATTGCCCGACGCCGCAAAAGAATTTTATAATTCATACTATTTTCTGCAGCTGCAGGGCTTTTATCATGGAGAAAGCGTAAATTTTGATCCCATAAGCGACAGCAGGGATATCTTGCGGGATTTAAAGACTTGTATCTTTGAGATCAACGGAAAAAAGTATCTTCATATGGGTATCTATAGCAATATGGACTTGGCTTTATGCATGGAAACTGACACAGGGGCAATCGTCCAGGCAGATTACGATTCCAAAAATGTGGAGAAGCTTGCGGATTCGCTGGAAGAATTTCTGGATCAGATGACACCTGTGAGATAATTTCACTGCTGCTGACAATATAAACCCGGAATATAGAGGATGAAGGAACTCAAAATGTAAAGTATCGTTCAAAAATTAATTGATACATACAAAAAGGAAGGTCTGGAGTCTCCCGAACAGCATTTTATAAAGGCAACTGATACGGAAAAAGGGATGCTATTTCATCTGCTTGAAAATGAACATAATGATTTTGTGGATTTCTATTTAAATTATCAACCCACTGCCCTGCCAAGATTAGCGTGTAATTGTACATTTCTGGATATTAAAGCCATGGTGGAAGAAAATACTGATTTCGAGCCAAGCTGTTATTTGAGGGAATGCAGTATCTATACATTTGCATTGACAATAGCTTTTTCGCCAGATGATCGCGGATCTTTGTCAAGCAGGGGCAAAGATTTCCATATATCAGAATGATGAGGAAATACCCGCAAATATTTTGGATAACTGGCTGAAATCTCTGGATATCATCAGTCGGCAAGTGGAAAATGACATAGACAGGGAAACCAACTAGTGTATTCCGGGAGTGGTCAGCTCCCGAAATACTGCGCATACACCTCAAAGAAATTCTGCGTCGTCACTTCCTCGTCATGGATAAAGTTCACACTGTCCCACAGCTCCTCATTCAGATTTCTGGTCAGCGTCGCCACGTAGGCGTCGTACTCCTGCCCGAACGCCTCCTCACGCCTCTGCTCCACAATCTTGATCTTATTGGCGTCCGTTTCCTCTCTGTCAAAGGTGCTGATGCACTTGATGATGTGATAGCCAAACTCCGTCTCCACCACGTCGCTGATCTCGCCCGTTCCCAGATTGAAAGCCGCCGTCTCAAAGGACTCCTCCATTTCACCCTTGCCGAAGGAGTAAGTCGTCTTGTCGTCCTCGCTGTACTTGCGGATGAGCGCGTCAAAATCCTCGTCCGCCCTCGCCTGTCCCAGCACCTCGATCGCCCGCCTGTAGGCATCCCGCTTTGCTTCCTCCGTATACTCGATCTTTTTTCCCGTCCCGTCCAGCGCGTAAGTCTTGATCAAAATATGCTGCACGGTGATGGTGCGCGCCTCATCGTCGCTGATCTCCGGATTGATGTCCTTGATCGTGTACTGATACATCTTCTCCGCCCGGGCAAGCTCTGTGTAGAGTGACCTGATGGTCTTCTCGTTGACACCCATCAGCTCGATCTCCCGCTCTCCCAGCGAGTCATAGTACGCCTTCGCCGCATTTTCCGCCCGCGCGCGCTCCTCCTCGTCCAGCTCCACCTCATACTTTTCCGCCATCAGATTCATGGTCTTGATCTGGGCAATCTGCGCCAGCGCAATATTTTTCACATTTTCCTCAAGCGTTACGCCGTCCGCAATCGTGCCCCATATCTCCTGTCCGTATACGCTCTCATAACGGTTCTGGATCGTTGTCAGATACACCATAAGCTCAGGCGCCTTGCAGGAACTTGTCTCAATCCGAAAGATTTCGTCCTTTTCAAATCCCGTGGTGAGCACCACTTTCGTGCCGAACCCCTCACCGTCCCCGCATCCTGTGACCAATCCAGTCAATACGCATACCGTCAATAAGTATGCCACTGCCTTTCTATATCCGCTTCCTCTCATACGCCTCCTGCTTCGCCGCTGTCCCTCACGGCTGTTTTTACTATAATACTTCTCCTGTATATATTATGCTGTTTATACCGTCTCAATCATCAGAAATGCATCTGCCGTATTTATCATACCACACTTTTCCGTCTGTCATCGCATAATCCTCTCCGCCCAGCACTGCCTGCACATAATCGGCTCCTGAACGCAATCTTCTGCAAAAAGCCATGCCTCCTCCAAACAGGTTCGTGGAGTGAATGTCAGATCCGGCGCTCAAGGGAAACCCATGCTCCCCCGCATAGCCCACTGCCCTTTTGTCAAAGACGGTCTTGTCACGCAGAGTCCCGGTATACCAATGATGCGCGGCATTGATTCCCTCCACGCCGTCCACCCATTCGGGAAAAAGGCGCACCTTCGGAATATAGGCCTCCTCCCTGTAAGGATGCGCATGCATCACCAGGCCGCCCGCCCCATGTACCAGCCCGTACTGCTCTTCCACAGATATATGGCGAAGTTCCGGGTGTATCTTCATCCAAGCCTGGTCAATCCCGTACACCAGAAATTCCGTGGCGTCATAACCGGCCTCGTAGCCGAAAAAGACATCCAGCCCGATCCTGTCCCCTTCCGCCTTCGCATGTTCATACCCAAGACAGAACTGATCCACCCACGCATCCCAGGAAAGACTCCCGTCCACACAAGTATTTCCGCCCCAGTTATGGTCTGTCACAAAAATGCCGGTATACCCATACTCCTTACATGCCCTCGCCATCTCCTCCCCGGTATTCCGCGCACAGGCGCTTGCCTCCGAAGTATGCAGATGGGTTTCATAAAGATAAGGATACCGCTCCCTGATCGCTTCACTCTTCATTGCTAAGTTTCCCTGTCCCTTCCTGTCGTTCTTAACCCGAAAAACCGGGTGCCTGCGCACCCGGTTTGTTTATGCCTCCGGCTCTTTCCAGCCTATTTAATCACATGAATCCATCCCTCGGGTGCGTCTATTCTGCCCATCTGGATGCCCGTAAGCGTGTCATACAGCTTTTGCGTAACAGGTCCCATCTCGTTCATGCCGCTGGGAAAAGCAATCTCTTTCCCGTGGTCTACAATTTTTCCTACCGGGGAAATCACCGCCGCCGTGCCGCACAAGCCGCACTCTGCGAAATCCTTCACCTCTTCGAGCGCGATCGGTCTCTCCTCCACTTCAAGACCCAGATAATCCTTCGCCACCGTCATCAGAGAGCGCCTGGTTATAGAGGGCAGAATGCTGCCGGATTTCGGTGTGACTACCCTGTTATCCTTCGTCACGAAAAGGAAGTTCGCGCCGCCCGTCTCCTCCACATAAGTCCTGCTGCCCGCATCCAGATACATATTTTCGTCAAAGCCTTCCGTGTGCGCCGTCATAATCGCATGCAGGCTCATTGCATAGTTTAATCCTGCCTTGATATGTCCTGTGCCGTGCGGAGCTGCCCGGTCAAAATCACTCACCTTGATTGTGAGCGGCTTTACGCCGCCTTTAAAGTAAGGACCCACCGGTGTGGTAAACACTCTGAACTGGTACTCATCTGCGGGTTTCACACCGATCACCGGAGAGATACCGAACATATAAGGTCTGATGTAGAGGGTTGCGCCGGAACCGTAGGGCGGCACATAAGCCTCGTTCGCCGCCACCACATCCGTCACAGCCTGAATGAAACGCTCCTGCGGAAATACCGGCATTTCCAGCCATTTGCAGGAATCTTCCATGCGCTGCGCGTTTAAGCCGGGACGGAAGGTCACGATACGCCCATCCTCGGTTGTATAAGCTTTCATTCCCTCGAAACAGGTCTGTGCATACTGCAGGACGCCCGCACACTCATTCATCACAATATTGGCGTCATCCACAAGCGCGCCCTCATCCCACGCACCGTTCCTGTAATTCGCCACGAACCGCTTGTCTGTCTCATGGTAGCCGAAACCGATATTCTCCCAATCCAGATTCTTTTTTTCCATAATACCCAACTCCTCTCACTCAGTCATTTCCTCTGTCGCTTCTTTTGGTACTGCTTCATTTCTTCCTAATACTACATTATACCTTTATCCTCAAAAGTCAAGTCCGTTTAAAGCACTGCATTGACCACTTCAAGGGCAATGTCATAAGCATAATCCTTGATCGCCTTCTCACAGAGCCTGAGCATCTTCTTATCCGTCTCAGGCCTGTCATACCGTTTCAGCTCCCTGAGCTTAAGCGCTGCGCTCTCCCCGTCAAAGTCATCCAGCCTGGCCGCCAGCTCCCGCAAGGCCCTGACCCATTCCTCTTCCGTGATCGTGCACACGCTCTCTTCCGGCTCCTGCTTCTGCGTCTGGCCTCCCGCGTCCTCCGTTTCCAGATAAACCCGAAGGCTGTTTCTCATGGCGCTCATCATGCTGAACAGAATCGGAGACCGCACCGTCACATCCTCAAGCTGCCCTGCTTTCGCCATCTTTTCCAGTTCAAAAGCTTCATCCGCCAGATCATCCGCTCCCACATTTCTGGCATTTCCCTTCAGGGAATGCACGATAATTGTGTAGCCGGGCATATCGTCCTTCTGCAGAAAGTCCTTGAGTGCTGTCTCCTTCTCCTGTAAAATGGAATGGAAATCACGCAGAACCTTACCATAGAGCGCCTTGTCACCTCCCATATATCTGAGACCGTTTCTCAGATTAAAGCCCATCAGATAAAGCTGGCTCTCCCTGATGTCAAACTCTCCGTCTCCCTCTTCCTGCGACTGCTCGTACGCGTCGTTGATATCCCTGTTGTTGGTCAGGTAAACCACATTGCTGGGCAGATACTCAATCAGCATATTTTCGAACTTATCCGCATCTATCGGCTTTGTCAGATAATCCTGAAATCCCTCTTTCAGATAAAGCTCTCTGGCTCCCGCCACCGCGTTTGCCGTCAGCGCAATGATTGGAATGTCCCTGGACGGATTTCCCTCCAGCTCCCGGATGGCATGCAGCGTCTGTACGCCGTCCATCACCGGCATCATATGATCCATACAGATCAGATGGTACGTCTTTCTCTTAATCAGCTCCAGACATTCCTCTCCGCTGGACGCCACATCGATCTGCAGCCTTGTTCCTTTCAAAAGCCCCTGCGCCACCGCCAGATTCATAGCGTTATCATCAACGATCAGGATTCTTCCCATAGGCGCAATAAACTTTTCATGGTAATCCTCGATGCTGCGCAGGCTGTCCCTGTACTGTTTCTCAAAATCGCCAAGAGGTTCCCTGTCCACTATCTTCTGTACAATCCGAAAAGAAAAGGCGGAACCCTTTCCGTATACGCTCTGCACCTCCAGCTTACCGCCCATCATCTCAATCAGCCTCTGCGTGATGGCAAGCCCCAGCCCTGTCCTGTCTTCCTTGCTGCGGACCGTGGAATCCATCCTTTGGAACGCATGGAAAAGTTTGGGGATGTCTTCATCCCTGATGCCGATTCCCGTGTCCTTCACAATCACATAAATCTCTATGGAATCCTTCGGCAGCTCCTTCCAGCTCACATGCAGCGTAACCCTTCCCTTTTCCGTGTAGCGCACCGCATTTGACAGAAGGTTTCCGATCACCTGCCTGATATGTATCTCGTCACCAAAAAGCTTATAAGGCATATCCTGCGCGATATCCAGTACCAGATCCAGTTTTTTGCGGCGCTGCTGTACCGAAATGCTGTTAATCAGATCATTCAGGAGGGAACTGACATCATAAATTCCCTCCGTCAGCTCCATCTTCTCCGCTTCCAGCTTGGAAAAGTCCAGAATATCACTGACCAGCGCAAGCAGAATATTGCCCGCCTGCCTGATATCCCGGGCATACTCCTTAACCGCCTCCTCCTGACTCTCCCTCAGGATCAGCTCATTCAGCCCAAGAATCGTATTGATCGGCGTTCTAAGCTCATGGGACATATTTGCCAGAAAAATATCCCTGGCAAACTCCGCTTTCTCCACCGCGCTCTTGGCCGCCTCCAGCTCTACGGCTTTCTGCTGCAGTGCCTCCTTGGCCTGCGAAAGCTCCATCCCCTTATTTGCCATTGTTACCTTTTTCTCCTGCCCCATACCGTATACCCTTCCTCACTGTCAGCTCCGGCAGCATCTTCATCCTGCTCCTCAACAAGTGTGCCCCTGAGCAAATCTACACTTTTCTTTCATATTTTACAAAGTAGTAAGGCAGATCGAAATAAGTCTGCTCCTCACTCTCCGCCGTAATCTCCCACGTCCCGTCCTGATCCAGATTCGGAAAATACGCGTCAGCCTCATAATCATGGTCAATCTTCGTCACATGCACTACATCGCATTCTGGAAGCATCATGCGGTAAACGCTCTCTCCGCCGATGATATACACATCCTCCGACGCATATTTCTTCAGCTCCTCGTCCAACTCCTCCTTACTGTGCACCACCACTGCGTCCTTCACCTGATAATCCAGGTTTGCGGACAGGATAATATTGGTTCTGTTCGGCAGGGGCATCCCCTGTGGAAACGTCTCAAGTGTCTTTCTCCCAAGCACCACCACCTTGCCTGTCGTCTCCTGTCTGAAATTCTTGTGATCCGCCGGGATTCTGACAAGCAGGCTGTTTTTGCAGCCGATCGCCCAGTTGTTGTCCACTGCTACGATTGCGTTCATATTTCGCGTCTCCTTGCTCTGGTTTAGTCTCATACTTGGCTTTCTTTTGCGCGGTGTTAAACTCGCAAACTCGCGCTCCGCGCTTTCTGTCCGCCTTCGTCGGACGTTTGCTCGTTAATGGCGCATGAAAAACAAATGCCGCTTCGCGGCGCTTGTTTTTCTTTTGCGCCATTAGATCGCGACCGGTATGTCTTTGACTTGGGGGCCGGTAGTGTAGTTCTCTACTTTCACGTCGTCCCTTGTAAACTGATAAAAGTCTGTAATTTCAGGATTGAGCCAGAAAGCCGGCGCGTCATAAACAGGCCGCTCGATCAGCTCTTTTATAATAGGAATATGCCTGTCATAAATATGCGCGTCCGCAATCACATGAACCAGTTCACCCGCTTCCATGCCACACACCTGTGCCAGCATGTGCACGAGCACTGCGTACTGCACCACATTCCAGTTGTTTGCCGTCAGCACGTCCTGAGAACGCTGATTTAAGACGGCATTGAGCGTCAGCTTCTCATGTCCCCTCTTCTGCGTCACATTGAAAGTCATGCTGTAAGCACATGGGTATAGATTCATCTCATGCAGATCCTGATGCACATAGAGGTTCGTCATAATCCGGCGGCTGAACGGGTTGTTTTTCAGATCGTAAATCACCCTGTCCACCTGATCCATCATACCCTCTTTATACTGGTGCTTCACCCCCATCTGATAGCCGTAAGCCTTGCCGATACTGCCATCTTCATCGGCCCACTCATCCCAGATATGGCTGTGTAAATCATTGATATTATTGGATTTTTGCTGCCAGATCCATAACATCTCGTCTGTTGCGCTTTTAAGGGCCGTCCTGCGAAGCGTCATTATCGGGAACTCCTTCGACAGGTCATAGCGGTTCACCACCCCGAATTTCTTCACTGTGTACGCGCTCTCCCCGTCCGGCCAGCGGGGTCTCACCTTCTCCCCTTCCGTGCTTGTTCCGTTTTCCAGTATATCCTTACACATATCTATAAAAATGTGATCTGCAAGACTCACCCTTCACTCTCCTATTCCATACTCTATGTCCGATCCCACTTGTCACAAAGCGAATTGATCTGATCCGCAAACCGTGCCAGATCTTTGTTTGCGCCGCCCTCGTTCTTGTGAATCACTGCGATAAGCCTCTGCCCGCTTGCCAAAAGCCTTGCAAAGACGTCGGAGATGCCGCGTCCCCTCTTCTTGATGGCAACAGGCTCCGCCTCGTGTATCAGCTCGCCGCTTATCAGATCGTATCTTGTACCGCTGTAAGGCGCATATGCATCCAGTCCGTGCTCCACTTTCAGGCACTCCGTAAAGAGCTTGCAGACGCTGTCCTCGCCATGTACCACAAAAACCTTATCCGGCTTTTTCTCAAAACCTTTCACCCAATTCAGAAGTCCGTTCTTGTCCGCGTGGCCGCTCATGCCTACCAGCTTCGTGATATCGGCCCGGATCTCGATCGGCTCCCCGAAAAGCTTCACCTCTTTCGCGCCCTCCACAAGCATCCTGCCCAGGGTTCCCACAGCCTGATAGCCCACAAAGAGAATCGTACACTCCGGCCGCCACAAATTATGTTTCAGATGATGCCTGATACGGCCCGCCTCACACATGCCGGAGGCTGATATAATAACTTTCGGCGTATGTTCAAAGTTGATCGCCTTGGACTCCTCGCTTGTAATGGCAAGCCTCAGCCCCGGGAAGGTGATCGGATTGATCCCCTTTCTGACCAGAGCCATCGCATCCTCGTCAAAGCATCTGGCTTCATTCTTATGAAAAATGCCTGTAGCCTCCACCGCCAGCGGACTGTCCACATAGACCGGGAAATTTTCGTGGCCTTTTACCAGCCTGTCAGCTTTGATCTGCCGCAGGAAATAGAGCATTTCCTGCGTTCTGCCCACCGCGAAGGAGGGGATCACCACGTTTCCGCCCCTGTCAAAGGTGGTCTGTAATATCTTCGTCAGCTCTCCCACATAATCCACTTTCTCAGAGGAATGCAGTCTGTCTCCGTAAGTGGATTCCATCACCACAAAATCCGCCTCCGCCGTATTGATCGGATCTTTTATCAGAGGCTGGTCACTGTTCCCGATATCCCCGGAAAACACGAGCTTCTTCGTCACACTGCCCTCCGTCGCCCAGACTTCGATACTGGATGAGCCGAGCAGATGCCCGATATCCGTAAAACGGATCTTTATATTTTCACATACCGTCACTTCACTGTTATAGTCGCAGGGGATGAGACACCTGATCGCCCCGTCCGCATCCTCCATCGAATAAAGCGGTTCTATCAAATCATTCTGCGCACTTCTCTTCGCCTTGCGGTTTTTCCACTCCGCCTCCTGCATCTGGATATGGGCACAGTCACGCAGCATAATACTGCACAGATCGCAGGTTGGCGCTGTCGCAAAGATTTGTCCCCGGAAACCTCTGGCATACAAAAGCGGCAGAAGACCCGAATGGTCTACATGCGCATGGGTCAGAAACACATAATCTATAAGCGCCTCATCTACCGGCAGTTCGCAGTTTTCAAATACATTTGCCCCCTGCTCCATACCGTAATCCACCAGAATATTTTTGTCACCTACCCGAAGATAATGGCAGCTCCCTGTCACCTCATGGTCTGCCCCGATAAACATAAGCTCCATACAATACCCTCCCTAATCTTAATTTATCATACCATTTTTTTCTGAAAGCGTAAATCTTTTCGGGGATTTCTTTTCAGATTTCTCGTACCCGTCTGGCCGTTGCCCCGCCAAAACAGGTGTCTCCTAAGTCTCAACATCCCCTCCTTCTCCATACTATATAATAAACCCTTGATGAGGTAAATTCCCATGTCCTTTTCGATTTCTTCTCTGCTGCTTTTTCTGGTGGCAGTTTCTCTGGATTCCCTGACAGCCGGATTTTCCTACGGCACCGGGCGGGTGCATATCAAAGTCCTTTCCCTTCTCATATTAGCCTGTGTTCCTGCCCTTTTCATCACTGCCGCAGGAGGACTCGGTGAAATCGTTAGTTTCCTGCTGCCCCCCGGCGTCCTTCCCTTTCTCTCCTTTTTCATGCTGGCCGCAATCGGCATCGCAAAGCTTCTGGAAAGTCTGATCCGCAGCATAGCAAAAAAGCACCCCAGTCTCATGGGAAACTGGGGTTGTCAGATCAAACAGATTAACATTATCTTCACCGTCTACCTTTCGCCGGAAGAGGCAAACCGCACAGATGTCCAGGTGCTGAGTGCAAAGGAAGCGCTGCTTTTAAGTCTTGCCCTCTCCCTTGACAGCGTTCTTGTAGGGATGGCTTTCCCGGCTGCCGCCATCCCCTGGCTTACCCTGTTTCTCTCAGCCACCCTTTTTAACCTTCTCCTGTTTATAACCGGCTGCCTATCGGGCCGTATTCTCTCCCGCATGCTGCGCATCGATCTGTCCTGGCTTTCCGGTCTGTGTCTTCTGCTCCTGGCCTTCCGTTCGCTGACATGAGCCTGTCCCGGCTCTCCAGCCTGTGCCTTCTGCTCCCAGCCTGTTGTTCCCAGCCATGAACGTGTCCCGGCTTCCCGGCCTATGCCTTCTGCTCCCGTCCTTCCGCCCGCTGGCATGATGGGTGTCCAAGGGAAACGCCAGCCATTCCTACAACCACCAGCAGCTCATGCACCAGAAGCGGCGTGGCAGAAAGCGCTGTCAGACGTATCCACTCCTCCATACTTAACCGTACCGTGCCGAAAAGTGTAATCAGCAAAGGAATCTCTGTCACTGCCACCTGCAGGGCAATCCCTACTGCAAAAGCAAGCAGCATCTGCGGGTTTCCTTTGTGATCCATCCGGAATATCGAACGGTTTACGTCCCGCATACCGATGGCATGGAACAGCTGGCTGATGCCAAGCACCATGAAAGCATGGGTCTGCGCCCTGGCAAGAACGACGGAAATATTCAGCCCTTCAAGTATGTTGTGTAAATTAACGGGCAGTCCTTCCATGACAATACGGTCATAGGGAACTTTCAAAAACGCCGCAAGGCTGATTCCGCCGATCACCAGGCCATAGCAGATCACACACATAAGACCTCCTCTTGCAAACAGTGACTCATCGCTCCGCCTCGGCGGCTCCCGCATCAGACTGTCCGTGTCATTGTCATCCACCCCGAGTGCCAGTGCCGGCAGGGAATCCGTGATCAGGTTGATCCAAAGAATAAACCCGGCAGTCAGAGGCACCGGCAATCCCGCCACAATGGTCAGAAGCATCGTGAGGATTTCCCCAAGATTGGAGGAAAGGAGAAACAATACCGATTTCCGTATATTTTCATAGATGCCTCTTCCCTCCCGGATGGCTGTATGAATGGTAGCCACATTATCATCCATCAATACAAAATCCGCCGCTCCTCTTGCCACATCGGTTCCCCCCTGACCCATGGCAATGCCGATATCCGCCGCCTGCAGAGAAGGGGCATCATTGACCCCGTCCCCTGTCATCGCTACTATTTTATGTAAACTTCTATACCCTTCCACAATCCGAACCTTGTGCTCCGGCGTCACCCTGGCAAAAACCCTGAGCTGCGGCAGCCTCTGCAAAAAGCTCTGTTCTTTCAGATGATCCAGCTCCCGTCCTGTGATGCATTCCTCCGCACGGTTCGCAATTCCGAGCTGTCTGGCAATGGAAAATGCCGTGTCAGGATGGTCTCCCGTTATCATCACCGTGGAAACGCCTGCCTGTGCAAAGCCCTGTACCGCAGCATGCGCCTCCGGCCTGACGGGATCCTGCATACTGACAAAGCCAAGAAACACCATGTCCCGCTCCTTCATGCCCCCCTCCGGCTCCATTGCCAGTGCCAGCACCCGCCTTCCTTCTCCCATCAGACGCTTCTGTACGCCCAGCAGCCTCTCCCGCTCCGTCACGGTAAGCTCCGCCATGCGGCCGTCCCTGAAACAGCCCGCACAATTTTCCAGAATCCGCTCCGCAGCTCCCTTCGTGTAAGCAGTCTGCCTGTTTCCAACCCGGTGAAGCGTTGTCATCATTTTCCGTCCGGCGTCAAAACCGATTTCATCTATGCGCGGATGCCGCTCCCTGAGCCACGCCGCTTTCACGCCGCAGTCCTGCGCCATATGGAGGAGCGCCAGTTCTGTGGGATCTCCAATTCCCTCATCCCCCGTCTCTGCATCGTTACAGAGCACACAGCCCAGAAGAAAATGTGCCGCACAGGAAAGTTCCGCCCCGCCCATATCCGTCCCTTCAAAAAGCGTCCTGAGTCCCGGCTTCTCCGTGAGCTTTCCGTCCAGATAACACTCCGTTACCGTCATCCTGTTCTGAGTCAGCGTCCCTGTCTTGTCCGAACAGACGACCTCTACCGCCCCCAGCGTTTCCACTGCCGAGAGCTTGCGCACAATGGTTTTGGCCTTCACCATACGTGACACGCTCAGCGCCAGCACAATCGTCACAATGGCTGGCAGCCCTTCCGGCACCGCCGCCACTGCCAGAGAAACAGAGGTTAAAAGCATCTCCCCCACGTCACGCTTTTGCATCAGCGCTACAACGAAAAGCAGCACACAGATCCCCACCGCAAGGGCGCTCAATACCTTTCCCAGCTCCCCAAGCCTTACCTGCAGCGGCGTCAGTTTTTCTTTATGCCCATGCAGCATGTCCGCTATGTGACCAACCCGCGTATCCATGCCTGCTGCCGTTACCACGCCGAATCCGCGTCCCTTCGCTATATAGGTAGACATATAAACCATATTTCTGCTGCTGGTATCCGCCGTCTCCTTCTCTACATAGCCGGCCTCCTTCTCCACTGGCACAGACTCTCCTGTCAGGGTAGACTCTTCCGCAAAAAGTCCGACGCTTTCTATTAAGCGCAAATCAGCCGGTACCCTGTTTCCCGCCTCCAAAACCACAACATCGCCGGGTACCAGTTCCTGCGCAGGAATCACATGATGTGCCCCATCCCTAAGAACCGTCGTCCTCGGCTCCGAAATCTGCTTCAGAGCCTCCACCGCACGCCCGGCTTTTCCCTCCTGAATGATTCCCACCGCTGCGTTCAATGCGACCACCGCCACAATAATAATGGCGTCTCCAAATTCATGTAACATCATGGAAATCGCCATCGCCACCATCAGAATCAATATCAGCGGATCATTCAGCTGCGCCGCGATCCTCCCGGCAAGGCTCTTTTTTTCCTGATCTTTTAGCCTGTTTGGCCCATACTTTGCCCTGCGCTCCGCAATTCTGACTGCATCCAGCCCCCGCTCCGCGTCTGTCTGCAATCCCTGGATTGTCTCCGATACGCTTCTGTTCTCATACATACGCCTGTCCTCCCGCCATTTCCTAAAACATGTCCGTTACCTGCCCTTACCCTGTCCAAAATAAAGAGCTTGTCACTTCTTTTTTAAGATATGCGCGAATAAGCAGAGTTAGAAGCAAATAGATGTAAAACGGGGGCTTGTACACGATTTTAAGTCTATTTGCTTCTAACGAGCAACGCGAACGAGAGAGGCACAGCATTTCGAGTCTGCTTATAAACAGACGTAAATATGGACATACAAAAAAAGAGCCTTTTGATTATTCACATGATAAAATTGTTGAGAATCTGATGTTTGACCTCCGTTTACTGAGCCGGATGCCACTTACAGGAATAAAGCGGGTAAGCAGTACATGGGATACTCTGCAAACATAGAGAAGCCGGTGGGTAAAAACGGTTCTGTGATGACGGATTACAGTATGATAGAAACACCCATACAGACAGCCAGTTTCTTCAGGAATCTCTTCCGGCAATGAAGCGCCCGATGCACTGGCAGGTTTTGAATTTAATGAAGATGGCACGCGTCTGCTGAAATGCGCAGCCAGCCACGTTCCCATAAGTCAGATCTATACAAAATCAACAGGAAAATGCAGAGTGAAGAATCTGGCAGTCTGACACAATTAAGAAACAGTTCCTTCCAGTCTTCGGAAAAATTTTCATTTGGATAGCCTTCCAAAAGGAAAGCAACGAGGGAATTTTTTCTTTGGAAACAGAATCGCGGCATTGAATCAGAAAGCTCTTCGGATTTCAGACGCAACTGGGAAACTATGTCCAAAATCCTGTATTAGTATAGAAAACACACATTTTCAAGACTCTTATAAAGATTCAGCCATGGAAAACTCTATGTTTTGACCCCAGCATCATCACATTTTCCATATTTAGAAGCCCCTCAGCTTATCGGTTCCGTCATCAAATGTGTTTTCGATGGATTTGATCACCACATAATAACCTTCGCCACCATTCAGTTCCACATAAACGCGGTCGCTCACCCTGTGCCCGAGCAGCGCTTTTCCGAGCGGCGACTCCGTGCTGATCAGCCCTTTCAAGGAATTGCCCCGCACTGTCGTCACCAGTTTGTATTTCTCCGTGAGGTTATCCTCCTCGAAAAAGACCTCCACCGTATTGTTCATGCCAACCTCATCCTCTGCGGATTCATCTGATACAATCACGGCAGTTTTTATCATCCGTTCCAGATAACGGATGCGGCTCTCATTCTGGTTTTTTACTTTCTTCGCCGCATGATATTCAAAGTTCTCGCTAAGATCGCCATGTGCCCTGGCTGTCTTCACATCCTCCAAAGCTGCCGGACGAACTACCAGCTTGCGATGTTCGATCTCCTCTTCCATCCTGCGGATATCCTGCTTAGTCAGTTCATTATACATGTTAATCCTCATTTCAGAACGCAAATTGCTGTGCGGAAGACCCGCACAGCAGCATATTTTTTACTCTGATTTACTTCGCGTTCACCATATAGTCAAGCAGACGGTTCACATCCTCAGGATCATGTGCAACAAGCTCCATCTCCGGGATCGCATTGTCTGCAAAAAGCTTTGTGAGCGCCACATACTTGGTCAGCTGAGACTTTAAGTTCAGTCTGTCACCTTCTTTTGTCACTAACTCCACTGTGCCTTTGCACTGGTTTACTACCTCAAAGAACTTTTCAGGGTTGTCGATATTCATTACTTTCATTTTCTTTTCCTCCCTTTTTCTCATCTACTCTTCGTTTACACCACCATAATACACCATTTTTCTCATTTGTCAAATCTTTTTAATGACTGCTTAACACCATACTAAATTTTTCAAGTTGTTGTATTGTATAAATATCAGCATGAATTCATGTTATTTGCCTCTTGAAAAAACGATATCGTAAAATAAGTACAATAGGGATCTGCATATCCGATCCCCATTCTTTGCAATGATGGACAAAGCTGTGGAACATCTCGTTGTCTCATCCAGTTTGCCGCTGATCAGCCCGAGTCCATATTTTCGCTTTGCCAAAGCGAAAGCCCTTTCCACAGCAGCGCAGTCAGCGTTATCTTTGTATTCCGTCTTTTTGTCAGTTCCTGCATTTTTCTTTGGTCTGCCAAGAGACGGCCCGGACAGGCGGATTCCATGCTCCCGGCAATAAACAAGGATTTTTCTGATTCGATAGATTTTATCTGCCAGAATGCGTTTCGGATAATGTGTTGATTTAGCTATTTTATCATTTTTTAAAAAAATAAATAATTTTTTCAATTTTCTTGTTGACAAATCCAAAGTCCTATAGTCCCATCTTTGACTGTTGGAGATTTAAAAAATCGCTGTATCCCTTGTATTTGCTGGAGTGCAGCGATTTTTGCCGTTGTCATGAAGTATAGTAATTTATTCTTT
>CAJTEY010000022.1 GCA_910575775.1 Lachnospiraceae bacterium
TAAGGCTGAAATATGCTGCCATGAACCTGAAGAAACTGGCGATGTGGAAATGGAAGGCAGCTCACCGACAGTTTTTTGTCGCGATGAGTATTGCTGCTTTAAAAAAGAACCTCTGCTGTGCTGCTGCATAACAGGGGTTCTTTGACAGTCTGGACGCTTCCCCACATGGGGAGCGTTAATTTGTTTTATTATAGGTGAGAGAAAAGAATCAGCAACTTATGGGGAAAGGATTTCATAACAGTGAATATCAATTACGGAGGTACAGCTAATGAAATTAAGAGAGGTCATTTTACAGAAAAAAGCACCGTGTGGGAAATGCCCATATAAATTAGGACTTGTTGAGACACTGACCAACCCCTGCCCGCAGTGTAAGCAGGACGGTTACAGCTCTTATGAGTGGTTCCTGAAAATAGGGTACGGCATACCGTATCATGCGCCGCTTCAACGATATATTCTTGATATAGAATAAAAAGAAAGCGGGGTGAATCGTATTGTCCAAAGAAAGGATACTTGAGATCGTGATGGTCGTCCTGACGGCGCTGGTCATGGTGACAAAAGCAATCCAGACGAGCAGTGTGCTGGATTGTAAAGATGAATGTGAACTTTAAGGCAGGGAGTTTTCCGTATGGAAGGCTCCCGGTTCTTTTCCCGGGATCAGGGAAAGGGACACAACAATCAAATGAAAAGGAGATGGTTTTATGGCAGCAAATGTTGAAACAATGTTTTATGTAAGGGAGAAACCGTGGCACGGGTTAGGCACGATGGTCGCGGAAGCACCCACATCCACAGCGGCACTCAGGCTTGCGGGACTGGACTGGATGGTGGTGCAGGAGCCTGTGTATACGGGCTATAACGAGATGGTGAAAGGGTATAAAGCAAACGTGCGCAGTTCCGACAGGAAGGTGCTGGGCGTGGTATCTGACCGCTACAAGGTGGTACAGAACGTGGACGCTTTCGGTTTTACCGATGAACTGCTGGGAAAAGGCGTCCGTTATGAGACTGCCGGGTCACTGCAGGAGGGGAAGAAGGTCTGGCTCCTTGCAAGGCTCCCGCGGGAATATATCATCGCCGGAGAGCGGATCAGCCCCTATCTGGTGTTCTCCAACACCCATGACGGCTCCGGCTCCGTGAAAGTAGCCGTTACCCCGGTAAGGGTTGTCTGTAACAACACCCTCAACCTTGCGCTGGATACCGCAAAGCGGAGTTTTTCCATGATCCATACGGGCAACATCCACGACAAGATACAGGAGGCGAAGGACACGCTCTTTATGGCGGAGAGATACATGGACAGCCTCGGTATTGAATTTGAACAGTTGCGCAGGCAGAAGATAACGGATGCGCAGGTAAAGGAATACATCGAACTGCTCCTGCCGATGGAAAAGGATGCGACATCCATCCAGAGTAAAAATATCATCAGGCTCCGGAAGGATATGGAGCAACGGTATTATGATGCGCCCGATCTGCAGAAGGTAGGGAATAATGCGTACCGTTTCATCAATGCGGTGTCAGACTTTGCCACGCATAGCGAACCGCTGCGCAGGACGGCAAACTACAATGAGAACCTGTTTGGGCGCACGATTGACGGCAACCCGCTGATCGATAAGGCATACCAGCTTGTAAAAGCGGCATAAACAGGAAGAAATAAAGAAAATATATATCCTTTTGGTCTAAAAGAAACAGTATATCACGGAAAAATAAAGAATGTATGGGGATAGCCGGGCATTATGTTCCGGCTGTCCTCATTCTTTATTTTATAAGAAGAAACAGCAGCGTAAAATGTCCAGAGTATGACTGGGGAAATGTACGGCATTTCTGGAAACATTGCTACAGGAGACAATCTTTACAGGATGTTTTAGGAAAAACAGAGGAGGAACAGTATGGTTGAAAAAATATCATTATCAGGAGTCAGCAATGAAGAATGGCTCCGCTTAAGGAAATCAGGGATCGGTGGTTCCGATGCGGGGGTGATCTGCGGTGTAAACCCCTACAGCAGTGCAATGAAGGTATTTCAGGATAAGACAAGTGAAGCGGTGGAGGAGCAGGACAGCGAAGCGATCCGTATCGGTCATGACCTTGAAGACTATGTGGCGCAGCGTTTTACGGAGGCTACGGGATTAAAAGTCAGAAAGTCCAATTTCATGTACCGGAGTGTGGAACATTCTTTCATGATCGCAGATGTGGACAGGCTGATAGTGGGCGAGGATGCGGGACTGGAATGTAAGACAGCCAGCGCCTACAATGCGGACAAATGGGCGGACGGGAATATCCCGCTCCATTATGTGATGCAGTGCTACCATTACATGGCGGTGACCGGGAAAAGGGTGTGGTATATCGCGGCGGTCATCTTAGGCAGGGAATTTACCTACCGTAGACTGGAATGGGATGATGATCTGATCGAGCGGCTCATATCAGTAGAAGATGATTTCTGGAATCATCATGTGGTGCCGGGCATTATCCCGCCGCCGGATGGGAGCAGGGCCTGTGACGAGGTTCTGGAACAGTATTTCCATACGGCAAGGAAAGCCAGCGCCATCAGGCTTGTCGGGTTTGATGAAAAGCTGCGGCGGCGTGAGGAGATCCTTGGTTTTATCTCCGAACTGCAGGCGGAGCAGAAACAGATCGAGCAGGAAGTGAAACTCTTCATGCGGGATAATGAACTGGCGAGCAGTGACAGTTTCCGTGTTTCATGGAAAAATATTGATTCCACAAAGTTGGATACGAAGCGCATAAAGGAGGAGCGGCCGGAGCTTTATGCCGATTATGGTAAGGTATCCCATTCCAGACGGTTTGAAGTGAAGGCGGCATAGGAGGAACGCTATGGATGAAAAGGAACTGCGGGAACTGCTACAGCAGAGGCTCCATCTGGAACTCCTGTGCTTTAAGGATTCCATGCTCCAACAGGGAAAAGAGGACATCTTCAAGGCTTCTTACAGGATTGAGATTTATGTAAACCTATATGAGATACTGTTAGTACATACAGAGAACTTACAGGCGGGTACGATCAGGGAGCTTTTAGGGCTTGGTTTTGGCATACTGGATCATATTTATCAGGGATGGATGGACAGGGAGGATAGTTTTTATGCGGAGCTTAGGGAATATGCGTGTTATGAACTGGAAGCGATCCCGAAAAAAGCAGACCCGGATGCGGGGAAGGAGGAAAAGGATGGAACAGAATCTGATCAGGCTGCTTAAGGCGGATGAGATCGAGTGCAGGGTGGCTGTTATCAAGGAAAACGGCTTAAGCCTGTTACTCTATAAGGATGCGAGGGTAGACCAGCGTATCCTTGATGAGACTTTCGGACCTTTTGGCTGGAAACGGAGCCACCAGAGCATAGAGGGGAACCTCTACTGCACGGTGGAGATTTATGATAAGGCAACCGGGGAATGGGTGGCGAAGCAGGATGTGGGTACCATGAGTTATTCGGAAAAGGAGAAGGGACAGGCTTCTGACAGTTTTAAACGTGCGTGCTTCAACTGGGGTATCGGTCGGGAACTCTATACGGCGCCCTTTATCTGGATACCTGCGGCAAAGGCAGAGATCGTGTATAAAGAAGACCAAAATAAAGTAAAGCGGTTTTCCTGCAATGACCATTTCTCGGTATCTTCCATCCAGTACAATGACGACCGGGAGATCTGCGCCCTTGTGATCGTGAATGGCAGGGGACAGACGGTATACGAACTGAAGGAAAAAGGCGCAGGCGCTGCGGGCGGCCGCAAAGGGAAAGCTGCCGAAAGAAATGCTGATAAAGCGGAAACGGCACAAAAGCCGGCGCAGAAGAATACAGCGGAGAAAGCGCAGAAAGATCCGGCTTCCATATCTAAGGAACAGATGGATTCCTTACAGGCGGAGCTTGACAGGACGGGCGTGTCGATGGAGACGGTACAGAGCAGATACCGGATCAAGGAGCCGGCAGCAATGAGCGCGGAACTCTACGGCAGGGTGATGTCTGCGCTGAAACGGACGAAATCATCAGAGGCGGCATAAGTATTGATGACTGGATAAGAGAAAGGAGGGTAAAGGATAAATGATAAGTTTTGAGGAATTTACAGAAAATGTAGTAAAAGAGATTCGCGTGAAGGTAGGCGGCGTATTTCAGATCAAAGAGTATAATGTGATCAAGAATAATAATGTGAAGCGTGCCGGGATCGCCGTTATAAAAAATGAAAAAGATATCGGGCCGTGCGTGTATCTGGATGAGTTTTACCGGGAATATGAATCCGATGGGATGAAATTTGATGAGATCGTGGACGAGGTCTACAGACTGATCATGAAGCATAAGAATGATGACGCGATGGATTTTGACATATCGGGATTCAAAAGATGGGAAACTGTCCGGGGAAATGTTTATCCGAAACTCATTAATGCGGAACAGAAGATAAGTTTTAAAATTAAATGCGACAAGAGGTATTAAAGCCTCTGCCGCATTTATTTTTTTACGGTAGATAATAGTAAAAGTATAGTGCGGTAGAGCTTAGAAAACTCTATCGCACTATTTTTTTATCCAAAAATGGGAAAGGAGCGCGGGGACAATGGCAAGGAAGTACAAAAGGCTAAGCTATGAGGACAGGAAGAAAATAGAGGCTATGTGTAAGGCTGGCAACAATGCAGAGGCTATAGCTGATGCAGTAGGCGTACACAGAGGCACTTTATACCGGGAGCTGCAAAGAGGCGGGGCAGAGAACGGAAAGCGGCAGCAGTACAGCGCAGAGCTGGCACAGCGGGCTATTTAGACAGAGCGGACGAAAGAGAGGTAAATATAATGGCACGCACTAAGGAAGTACCGACAGAGGGGCTATTAAGTGATTTGGAGTATACCAGCGTAATAGTAAGTTACTCAAACGGGATAGACAGCACGGGGGCGCTTTACTGGGCGGTTAAGAATTTCCCTAAAGAAAAAATTTATCTGCTTTATTGTGATACGGGGTGTGAGTACCCGGAAAATATAGCGCTGTTTTACAAGGTGGCAGCGTTCATGGAAGTTAAGCCCGTTTTATTATCTGATACAAGAGGATTTTTAGGGCTGCTGCTGAATGAGCGGCTTAAGTTTCCAGATATGAAAAATCGCTGGTGTACAGCTTATCTGAAAACGGCGGTAACTGATAAATGGATAAGACAGCATAGGCAGCAGTTGGGCGCAAAGTGCTTATTTGTATCTGGGGAACGCAGGGACGAAAGCACAGGACGGGCAAAGCTGCCAGAGCTGGAATATCACAGTACGACGCTTAAGACAAAGCGGGTAGCAGATTTTACGTGCCATTGGTATAGACCTTGCCTAGATTACGAGAAAGGCAAAATGTTTGAGCAGGGCAGAGAGCTTAAGTTAGAGCCGCACCCGTGCTACGAATATGTCGGTAGATGCAGCTGCATGTTTTGTATGTTCATGCCAGAGCGCCACGCTGCGGAGAATATGAAGAGATACCCGGAAATGGCGGCAGAGTATGTACGGGCAGAAATGAAGATACAGCACACATGGAAAAAGGCAAAGAGCCTGCAAAGTGTTTTCAATGAATGTATGGATATAGACGACGTAGACGAGGACATACAGCAGGAGTTTAGGCAATTAAGCCTATTTGATAAATAGGCGGCGCCGCCGCCATTAAGCGCCCTTAATTCAGTGGGAGAATACCGCAGCCGGGCATACAGCGGGGGCGCTGGTTCGATTCCAGCAGGGCGTTTTTGTAGCAGGCATGGCGAGCCTGCGGCAGATGCAGCAGGCGAATAGCTGTTATCTGTATACCGTAGAAAAATAGCAGCGGTCATACCAGCTAGAGAGTATGTAGACGGTCAACAGGTTTTTAAGCAGCTTTTTTAAGGTGAAAAAGCGCCCATACGGTAAATATACGCCAGAACAGGAGAGCGGCAGCAGTGAAGAGACAGAGAGCGCCGCCCGGAGGGAGAGTTTAAGGGATTTGGCAAAGCAAGGAATATATCACGGTAGCGGCAGCAGGCGTAATATGGCTGCCGCTAAAGAAAAGAGGACGGCAGGAAATGAGGGTAGAGCTGATAGACGTAGACGGGCATAACTTCCCTAATTTGCCGCTTATGAAAATATCAGCATACTATAAAAGCCGGGGCGATAGCGTAGGCTGGCATAACCCGCTTACGGCATGGCTTAACCCGCCAGATCGGGTATACATGAGCAAAGTATTTACCTTTACGCCGGATTACCAGCACCCGGTAAATGCGCAGGAGATCATAAGAGGCGGCACAGGGTACAGTTACCCGGACGGCGGCGCAGAGCTGCCAGAAGAGATAGAACACATATACCCGGACTATTCTATTTACTTTGAGAAGATACCAGAGGTAAAAGAAACAGCCTACGGATTCCTTACAAGGGGCTGCCCCAGAGGGTGCGACTTTTGCATAGTGGGGCAGAAAGAGGGGCGGGCTGCAAAGAAAGTGGCTGATCTTTCGGAGTTCTGGCGCGGACAGAAAAACATAGTGCTTTTAGATGCTAACTTGTTTGCCTGCAAAGAGTGGAGAGGCTTAAGCGATCAGCTGATAAACAGCGGCGCATGGGTGGACTTTTCGCAGGGCTGCGATATTCGTATTATGACGCAGGAAAAAGCGGAGTACATAAAGCGCATGAAGATAAAACGCATACATTTTGCGTGGGACAGGTACGAGGACAAAGAGGCGATCATACCGAAATTCAGAGAATTTAGGGAAATCACGGGCTGGGAAAGAAAAAAGCTGGGCGTATACGTTCTATGCAATTTCAATACCACTTTTGAGCAGGATTTAGACCGGGTATATACCTTGCGTGATCTGGGGTATGCGCCGTATGTAATGCTTTATGATAAGCAGAATATACCAGACGGGCATAGGCTTAAGCACTTACAGCGCTGGGTAAATAACAGAATTATTTTTAACAGCTGCAAAGATTTTGCAGACTATGATTGCAGGAAGTAGGGCAGGGCATGAGGTATGCAGTGATTATTTACACAGATACAACCAGCGAGGCGGCTATAGCTGATTACATGCAGCAGCGCCGCTGGGACAGGAAGAGGGAACGCAGACGGCGGCAGCGCCGCCAGTATTTCCTTAAGCAGCGCTTAACGGGCGTATTCATTTTGGTGTTTACCGTCCTGGCTGTAATGGCGACAGGCGGCGACGCAACAATAGCGATCATTACAGTACCGCTGGGGCTGTATCTGCTATTCACTAAAGAAATGCTTTTAGTGAATGATTTTTACTGGAAAAAAGAAGAGAGGGCGGGACATGGCAATATTTAGGGAAGTACGCACAGAAGTATATTGCGACATATGCGGCGAGTATGTCATAGGCTGGAAAAGCCCCGGTATCGGTGTAAGTAAGGACTGGGCGGCGTACTTTGCACGACAGGAGGGCTGCACGACGGGCAAAAAGGTTATCTGTAAAAGCTGCCGTATAAGCAGGCGCATAGAAAAATGTAGCCTGCAAAAGAAGTGCGGAGAGGCGGGCAGGGACGGAGACGGTACTTGTCTGGGATTTGGCAGCGGATTTGACAGACAGCTTGACGACGAGCCTATAGAGCAGTGCAAACGCTGTATAGCGTGTACTTCTTTTGACCGGGAAGAGGAAAAGCACAGATTAAGTTTAGGGGGCAGAAAGAGTAGGTAAAACATGTACACATGGAAACACGGGAACTATCAGCACGTAGGCGCAAACATTCAGAAGAGCATAAAAATTGACGCTGAAACGCTGGAAGTTATAGAGGCGGTAGAGGGGCGCAGCTTTTCTGATAAAGTGCGGAACATGGCAGCAGAATACAAACGGTTAAGGAGTTATGCGGCGGCGTCTGAAAGGTAATACAAATGCCGGAAAAAAGTAATACATATTCAGGATTTAGTAATACAAAAATCGAATATAGAAAGCGAGGCAGGCAATGAGTGAAGTATACATACGCACACAGAACAGGGAAAAGCTGTACAGGCTGGGAGGTAATTACGCCTGCATAGAGTACGGGGCGTATGAGGACGTAAAGAAAAAGCGCGGCGGCGCAGAGGCAGACAATAAGCGGCACACTATCTGCATTTCTGACGGCTGCTTAGAAGAGATCGGGGAGTATGAGAGTAAAGAGCGCTGTATAGAGATCATAGACGAGATACAGGGCGTATGCGGGCAGTATTTATATGCGCCGGGCAATGCAGGCTTACTGATAGGCACCGAGGCTACGCCGCCTATGGCAGCAGTGATACCGCGTGTATATCAGATGCCGGAAAAGTGAGGGCAGGGCATGGAAGAAAACGACGAGGAACGCAGCGCACTTATACACGAATATTACCAGATATACAGAGCATTACAGAAGAGGCACAGCTTAAGAGAGCATAGCCATTTTGATATATACGGCAATAACCTTATTGAAATCTGGGAGTATGAGGGAGAGAGACGCGGGCGCTGTATCTGCAAAGTAAAAGAAGAAACAGAAACAGCCTGCTATAAGCGGGCAATAGAAATACTGATAAGTTATGGCGGGAAAGGAGATCACGCAAAGTATGAGCAAAAAGCGGAACAAAGGGCAGGATAAAAAGCCGGACTTTCTGGCAGACCTTAACGCAGATATTCTGGACGATCTGACGGAAAAGGGCAGGATAAGAAACGCGGCAGGGCTGGCAGGGGAGCTTACGGAGCTGGAAGAGGTAACGGACATATGCGGGCTGCGGTTCAACGGCTATCTGGCAAAGATCGAGACGAAAAGACCGAGCGGCATTATTGACGAGGTAATAGTAGCCTTTACAGAGGCAGCAGTAGACCGGGGAAAGACCGGGGACGGGCTGCGGCTTGAAAATTATTTCCTGCCGGGCAGCAGGCTTTTAATATCCGGGCGGCAGCAGGCGCTTAAAGATTTTAAAAGCGGTAAAGTGCTGGTATTCATTCTGGCAGAGTACATAGGCTTAAGCCCTAAAGCAATGATGCAAAATGACATAGCGCTTGTGGGCGAGCTGAAATATAAGCCGACATACCGGGAAACGCCGAAGGGGAAACGCATTTCAGACATTTTCGTAGAGGTAAAAAACGTGCTTACAGGGACAAGCTGCTATATTCCCTGTATCTGCTGGCAGGAGAACGCGGACGAGGTAGCAGGCTGGCAGCCGGGCGATAAGGTTAAGCTGCTGGGAAGATGCCAGAGCCGGGAATATCTTAAGCAGACAGAGCAAGCACGTTTTCTACCAAAGGAAATAAGGACGGCTTACGAGATTTCAGTAAGTTTCATTAAACGGACAGGGGAGGCAGGAAATGAGATCAAAAACAATCGTAAATAGCAAGGGCGAGCCGCAGGCGACACGTATAGAAATACCGATAGAGGGCGCAGGCGGCGAACTGGGGCAGCGGGCAGTCATAAATTTAACTTCCCTTATAGCCGGGCTTAAAAACATGAAAACAGAGCAGGACGTAGTAACGCATTACCATATAATCTGCGGTTTTGCTACATGCTGCGAGTTGTGCGGATTTATGACGGAGAAAAGTACAAATGATCTGATGCACATGGTAGAGCATCTGGTAGAAAACGAGCTTGTCAGAGTGGAGGCAGAGGGGAAAGGCGGGCAGGAATGAGGACAGTATACATATGCAGCCCGTACAGGGAAAAGGACAGCGCGGAGCTTGACAGGCACATAGAGTATGCACAGGCGCTTACAAAGCAGGCGATAGAGGCGGGCTTAGCGCCGATCACGCCGCATTTATACATGACACAATGCTTAAATGAGGACAAGACGCAGGAACGGGCGGCAGGAATGGCAGCAGGCTTAGCACTGCTGGAAAAATGCGATTTTGTGATCGCGGGCGTTAAGTATGGGATAAGCGAGGGCATGAGCCGGGAAATACAGACGGCGGACGCACTGGGGATTGAGGTAGTAAATGCAGATAAGCTGGCGTATAAGCTGGAATACGAGGAAAAAAAGAAAGAGGATAATATTTGGAAATATGTTGAGCAACATAGCTGCGATTTTTGCATAGGGAAATTGATTGCATGTACATTATGTAGCTGCAAAAAGCCTATTAAACGGGCTTATAAATATGCAAAAAGAAATATGGAAAAGGAGAGGTAAAAACATGAGGAAATTAAGACGTACAGTATTAAGGAATGAGGCAAACAGGTTGAGCCGCCACGGGAGAAACGGGAAAAGCATTGCTATTTTCCGTAGCCTCTGAGACGACTACAAGGAGCTGAAACAGCACAAGGAGCTTGCGCAGAAAGAAAAGGGATTGCTGGCGCAGATCGGGAGCCTTAAGAGAGCGCGGAAAGCGGCAGCCCTGTAGATTCGCATTAAATGAGAATAATTTAATAGCCCCTACGGTACGGGAATACCATAGGGGCTAAGCTATACAGCTTTTTACAACCTATATCCAGTATATCACTGTATGGCGAAATGTCAAGTAATACGCGGGCGCAAGCCCGTTTTACCACTTGATAAAACTATTAGCTTTCCGACCAGATAGACCTAAAAGGAGTAAAAAAGATATGCCATACATTGAGAGGATAACAAGGGCGGGTAAGACCATAGAGGTAGAGCGCTATTTTACAAGCAGATATAAAAAGCAGGGGATAAAGAGGGGGGATAAGGTTAAGCCCACCACAGAGCAGCAGCAAAAGATTAACACAAGGCAGGCAGAAAGAAAGTTAAGGATTCTGATAAATGCTAACTACGGCTACGGGGACTATCATTTAGTGCTGGACTACATACGCAGGAAAGGGGAGCCGCCACGGACAAAAGAGCAGATGCGGCAGGACATGGATATATTTCTAAGGGAGTGCCGGAAAGAGTATAAAAAGGCTGGGTTAGAGTTTAAGTATATTCATGTTATGGAGATCGGGGACAAGGGAGCCAGACACCACCATTTAGTTATAAACCAGATAGACACAAAGATATTGCAGCAGTGCTGGTACAAGGCGTATGAGGGGCATAACCGGGTAAAAGTCTTTCCTCTGGACGACAGCGGCAATTATGCTGATCTGGCGGCTTATCTGATTAAGTACACAGACAAGCACAGGAAAGAAGAGGACGGGGCGCTACAGGGTAAGCGCTGGAATAGCAGCAAGAACCTTGTAAGACCAGTGCCGGAAATACGGATAATTTCAGATCGGCAATGGTTCAAGGCAGAGCCGAGGGCAATAAAGGGATATTACGTTGACAAGGACAGCATAAGCAAGGGAGTACATAGCCCGGAATATTACGGCTACGGGTATTTCAGATATACATTAGTCAAATTAGAGGGAGAGGGGGGATAAGATGCAGTATGTACGGATTGTGGTAATAGTCGTGGGTGTGGTGCTTTTGGTACTGGCGGGCGCGGTAATGTGCCTGGCAGCAGTGGCTATAGCACATGCCAGCGAGGATATGAAGAACTGGGAATACTGGAACGGCATAGACGACAGAAAGGGGCGCAGGAAATGAGGCAGAGGCTAAAGCACTGGTTATTTCAGAGGGGCAAGAACTGTAAGCACTGCTGCCTATGGTGTGAGTATTTTAATATATGCAGCTGGGAAACGGCAGGCAGGAAAGAGAGAAAGAAAATGAAGATATTTTACCCGGAATACATGGAGAGACACAGACCGAAAACGCCGCGCTGTATCTGCGAAAATGAAATTAAAAGACAGCTGGGAATAGCAAGCCCGTCTCTTTACTGGATTGTGGCAGCAGGTGGCAAAGGAGAAAAGGCGGCAAAAGAGCTGGAAGAGTACAGCAGGAAAACAGAACGGTATTTATGCTACAAAAGGCGGTTAAGCAAGGAACGCTGGAAAGCATTGTACAGGGAATACAGGAAAGAGAGGCGAGGGCATGAGAAACTTTAGGCTGGACGACGAGAGCGGGCAACAAGAGGCGCTATTTAGCTGGGCGGGGTATCAGCTGGGACGTATGCCGGAATTGGAATATATGTACCATGTACCAAACGGCGGCAAGCGTGATGCGGCGACAGCAACGGCGCTAAAGAGGCAGGGAGTAAAGGCAGGCGTGCCGGATATTCATTTACCAGTAGCGCGGGGAGAGTACCACGGGCTGTACATAGAGCTTAAGGCTGGGAAGAATACCACAACGGCAAAGCAGAAAGGCTGGTTAAGTTTCCTGCGGCAGCAGGGATATTTTACAGCGGTATGTTACGGCTGGCAGACGGCAGCAGAGCTGATAGAAAAGTATCTGCTGCATATAGCAGAGCTGGGAGAGGCAGGGCAGATATGGAGACAATGACAGCGCAGCAGGCTATAGAAAAATTGGAAAAGTACAAAACGGCGGCAGAATTTGCAGAAAACAACATATACGATACAGAGCTACACAACGCCTGTATTTCTGCACTTAATAAGCAGTCACCGAAAACGCCGAGAAAAACAACCATTTTCGAGGGAGAGCAGGCAGAAATTGTGAAAACTAAAGGTTTGATAAATTTTGAAACATACAAATGTCCTGTATGTAACTGGATTGTGGTAAATAAAAGCGTTTTGGGCGAAAGAATAAAGAATTTCTGCGAGAACTGCGGGCAGGCATTGGAAACAGAGATCACAAAAGAATAGAGCATATTAAGCAGCTGCGCCCAGAGGCGGCGCAAGAAAGAGAGGCAGAGAATGAAAGTTATAAGTTTGTTGAATTTAAAAGGCGGGGTAGCAAAGACCTTTACAGCGGTAAATATGGCATATGAGCTGTACCGCAGGGGCTATAAGGTACTGCTGCTGGATAACGACAAGCAGGGGAATTTAAGCAAGGCATACGGCAGATATGATGCGGAGAGCGTAGCGCCGATCACGAAACTGCTTTCCGGGAAATGGCAGGCGGCAGCAGAGCTGATACAGCAGACAGATTACGAGGGGGTAGACATTGTTTCTGCAAACATGTCACTTATGAGCGCTACGTGGCAGCTGACAACGGAAGAAACGGGGAACCAGATAGAGCGGTATAAGCGGCTGGCACAGCTGGACGCAGTGGGCGCTTATTACGATTACTGCATCATAGATAACCCGCCAGACATTGGGCTTAACGTGGTAAATGCGCTGACGATCACGGACGAGGTTATAGTACCCGTAAAAATAGACGAGTGGGCGTTAGAGGGCTTAGACATTCTGGCAGATCAGATAGAGGACGCAAGGCAGTTTAACCCGGCGCTGCGTCTGCTGGGCGTTCTGGTTACGGCATATCAGAATACGGACGGAGAGGCAGCCGGGCGGGAGTGGTTAGAGGCAGAAAAAGAAAGCTATTCTTTACTGGGCGTTATCAGATATTCCGGGAAAGTGGCAGAGAGTACGTTTTTATTCAAGCCGATTTATGAGTATAGCCCGTGCTGCGGAGCTGCGCAGGACTATAAGAAATTCGTAACCAGATATACAGGGAAAGCGAGGTAAGGGAAATGGGAAAATCAAAATTCGGTTTTGCGGATATTATGAACGCGAAAAGCAGGGCAGCAGGCATAGGCAATGTAAGCGAGTATACGGAAATCTGGTTAAGCCCGTATGATGTAAAGCCCTCTGAAAGCAATTTCTATTCACAGGAGAACATAGAAGAGCTGGCAGACAGCTTTTTGACGGTAGGGCAGCAGCAGCCCACGGTATTAGGCAGGGTAAACGGAGAATATAAGATCGTGAGCGGACACCGCAGGAACCTTGCAAACATTCTGAACATTGAGCGGGGGCATGAGGAATTTAAGAAAGTGCGGTATCTGTACAAAGATATGTCCGGGGCAATGTTTGAATTGTCTTTGCTGATCGGCAACGCATATAACAGGGAGCTTACGGCGTGGGAGAAAACCCAGCAGGCGCAGAGGTTGAAAGAGGCGCTTTTAAGGGCGAAAGACGAGGACGGGTTAGAGATCGCGGGAAAGCTGCGGGACGTTATAGCAGAGCTGATGAACGAAAGCCCCACAAACATAGCCCGCATGGATAGCATTAACAACAATGCCACGCCGGAGATCAAGGAAGAATTTGCAAAGGGTACAATAGGGGTAACAACGGCTTACGAGGCTGCAAAGCTGCCGCCAGAAGAGCAGAAAGCCATAGCAGAAAAGGCGGCAGCAGGCGAGAGCATACGGGCAAAGGAAATAGCGGCAAAAGTGGCAGAGAAAAAGGCGGGCGACAGCTACGAAACGCCGCACCCGGAAAGCATAACTTCTTTGTGCTATTCCTGCAAACGGTATAAGGACTGCAATGTAAAAACGGGGACTTGTGAAAAGTGCGATCAGTACATAAACAAGGCAGAGGCAGAGAAAACGGACGAGCAGCGTTATAGCGACGAGCAGGACAAAATAGACCGGGACACAAAGAAGAAATTGCAGGAACGGGCAGACCGGGAGAAAATGGAAAAACTGCCGAGCGACGGGAAAGCAGATCATAAAACGCATGATATAAAAATAGCCTCTTCTTACTACGAGGATATTATAAGCGGAAAGAAAAAGTTTGAGCTGCGGAAAAATGACAGAGGGTACAAGGTGGGCGACAGCCTTAAAATGCTGGAATTTGCAGACGGAAAGCATACAGGGCGCACGATTGATGCAGATATTATTTATATGCTGGAAGATTATACAGGGCTGGAAGAGGGTTATTGTATTCTGGGGATTGATGTAACCGCGCACAGCGGGCAAATGTCCGAAACGGACACCGGGGGGGCAGACCAGCTGCCGGGACAAATGAGCATTGACGATTACCAGATAGGACAGGCGGCAGCGCCGGAAAGAGGGGCAGGCAATGAATAGGCGGCAGCGGAAAAAGAAGAGTAAGCAGCAAATAACGGTATTCATAGGCTGCGACAAGGTAGCAAAAGCCGAGGACTACCGAAAAATGAAAGAAAGCATAGAGTACCAGCTTAGAGCGGGCAGCGCAGTATTGCTGCCTGCCTATCTGCATGTCGAGGCGGTCATACAGCAGCCGGGCAGCAGGCGTATTGTGATTAAGCAGGAAAGCGAGGTAAAACAGAATGAATTACAGGCAATGGAAAAAGAGGTATAAAAAACTGCATGGAGAAAACCCGCCTTTACAGCTGGATAAGCGCAAGCAGCGCAGGCTTGCGAAAAAGGTAGTTAAGACTATAAGCAGCGTGGACTTTGCAACGGCAGCCACAGTAGCGGCAAGGGCGATTACAAACGCTTTTGCATCTATAATGCGGTTTGCAGCCGGGGGTTTTGATTCAGCGGGGACGATATGCAGGAATGTAGCGGACAATATACAGCCATTGGAGATTAAAGGGCGTGTATTCAGCTGGAAAGTGAGGGAATACGGCAGTAGTCATTATGCAGTGTATGAAATAAACGCGCTGGGCGGCGCTGACGAGCTTAGAGCGATCACACACAGCCAGAGGGCAGCAGAAAAGATAGCGAAGATCATGGAAAGCGATCATTTAGAGTATTTAAGGCGTGTAAGCCCGGAAAAGATAGGGCGCAGGAATGATGCGGCAGACAGCCTGCGTGCAGCAGTCATTACGGCATATGAAAGCGGGGTGTTCCATACATGATAAAGTTTATGGACGAGATCACAGAGGCGCTGACAGTGGCAGTAAGGACGTATATAGAATGGGCGGGAGAAATAGCAATATACATACTGGGGCTGCTGGCAAAAGGGTTTATTCTTCTTTCTACGCCTGTATGGATATTGCCGTATATACTGATACGGGATATTCTGCGGAACAATAACGGCGGGAAATGTGAAAAGCCGAATTGTGACAGCTGCCCGTTTCCACCATGCCAGAAAGGAGAGGGCGAACAGTGACGGATTTTTTATTGACAGTCATAATTATTTTGCTGCTGGCAATATTCGGACGGATTGACAGCGGATTCAAAGAAAGGAGTAGAAAAGATGCAGGAAACAGAAACTAAGGCAGCAGGCGCAGAGATCGCGGCAGGGGGAGAGGAAACAGGCGAAAGCTGGGTAGCACTTCCCGCCTCTGAATTTGAAGAGCTGATACAGAAAGCGGCAAGGGCAGCAGTGCGGGAATACAGAAAGCAGGAAGAAAAGGACAAGAGGCAGAATAAGTACCACAATACTTTTACGCTTATGAAATGTTACCGTGATGCAGTTTTCCATATCCAGAACGCAGTAAGCGACGGCGAGCAGTTAGAGCTTAAGGGAATGACAGAAGAGCAGCAGCGGGTATATCTGGAAAGCGTGAGGCGCAGCCGCTTTAAAACTCTGATAATGACAGCGCACATAGACAAGGCAGTAGAAGAGATCGAGCGCAGGCGCAGGGCAGCAGGCAGAGAGGTAGAGTATAAAGCGTTTGAACTGTATTTCATGCAGGGCATGGAGTATGCAGAGATCGCAGAGGAACTGGAAACCGGGAAGAACACGCCGCGCCGCTGGGTGACAGCGATCATAAATGAATTATCTGTATTGTTATGGGGCATTGATGAAGAGCAGGCGAGGCTGTAGCTGGCAGCAGCCGGACTGGTAATATCGTGGTAAAATCGTGGTGTTTACATGGTATTTCAAAAGCTGTATAATGGTAACATGAAAAGAGTAGGCAATCGCTTAGCCGTAATGCGGCAGCAGTAAGCCTACTCTTTTTTGTTTTATTCTTTAGCCTCCACCCGGCGCATGAAACTTAGGGCGCTGGGGATTGCAGAAAGGAGCGGTGAGGGTATGAAAGCATGGGCTAAAAGTTTTTATTTATCTACGGCGTGGGAAGATACCAGAGCCGCTTACTTAATATCACAGGACTATATATGTGAGCGCTGCGGGGAACCAGCAAAGATCGTACACCATAAGAGATACATAACCAGAGAGAATATTAACGACACAAGCGTTACGCTATGCTGGGATAACTTAGAGGCGCTATGCCAGGACTGCCACAATAAAGAACATCATAAGCGGGCGCCGAGGCTGCGCTATAGATTTGATGCAGACGGCGGCATACTCCCCCCTATTCCAAACAAAATTTAAGGGGGGAAAATACCGAGGGGGATACCCTAAAATTACCCTCCGGGCGCGTGCATGTGTGGTGTAGGGGGTGTGGTGGGGGCGATCTGGCAGCGGCAGCAGGCGGCAGGAAAGAGAGGTAGAGGGAATGGCTGCGCGGAAAAAGAAAAAAGAAAACCGTATCAAGGACGAGAAAAAAAGACTTAAGGAAATCTTTGAAGAGCTTGAAGAAAATAAGCGAAATTTAGTAACGCCGCTGATAGAAAAGGCTGCTTTTATGAGCATAGAGCTTGACGACTTGCAGGAAACCATAGGGCAGGAGGGCTGGACGAGTGAGTATAAGAACGGTGAAAACCAGTACGGGACAAAGAAAAGCCCGGAGGCAGAGACTTACATAGCATTAAGCAAGAACTATGCGGCAGTCATTAAGCAGCTGACAGAATTAGTGCCAGCCGCAAAGAGAAAGGCAAGCAGGCTGGCTGCCCTGCGGGACGAGTAGGCGGCAGTGCTGCCCTATAAGAATTATATCTATGAGTACCACGCAAAAATAACCAGCGGCGAGATCGTAGCGGGGAAATGGATAAAGGCAATTTACAAGATCATTGTGGACGGGCTGGAAAAGCAGGAATATTTTTTCAATGCAAAGGCGGCAAATAAGGCAATCAAGTTTATTGAAAATTTCTGTCACCACAGCAAGGGGCGCAGTGACCTTATAAAGCTGGAACTATGGCAGAAAGCTATTATTTCTGTCATTTTTGGTATACAGGACGCAGAAAAAGTGCGCGTTTTCCGCGAGATTTTTATAGTTATCGGCAGAAAAAACGGCAAAAGTTTATTTGCATCTGCCATTATCGCGTACATGGCATTTTTGGAGCCGGAATACGGGCAGGAAATTTATTGCTTAGCGCCTAAGTTAGATCAAGCGGCGCTGGTATATGACGGATTCCACAAAATGGTAAAGGCAGAGCCGGAGCTTTTGGAGCTGGCGCGGAAACGGCGCAGTGATATTTACATTGAGGAAACGGAAAGTTTTGTTAAGCCGATTGCCTTTAATGCAAGGAAGTCTGACGGATTCAACCCGCAGCTGGTAGTATGTGACGAAATGGCGGCATGGCGGGGCGACGCGGGGCTAAAGCAGTATGAGGTTATGAAGTCTGCTTTAGGCGCACGCACGCAGCCTATGATCTTAAGCATAAGCACGGCAGGGTATGAGAATGACGGCATATACGACGAGCTTATGAAACGCAGCACCAGCTTTTTAAAGGGAAACAGCAAAGAGCGCAGGCTTTTGCCGTTTATCTACATGATAGACGACGTGGAGAAGTGGAACGACATAGAAGAGCTTAAGAAAGCCAACCCGAACATGGGCGTTTCCGTAAAAGAGGGCTTTTTCATTGATGAAATAGCCGTAGCAGAGGGCAGCTTAAGCAAGAAAGCAGAGTTTTTATGTAAATACTGCAATATCAAGCAGAACAGCTCTATTGCATGGCTGGAATACATGACCGTAGACCGGGCAGGGGTAGAAAAGACCTTAGAGGATTTCCGGGACTGCTACGCAGTGGGCGGCATTGACCTTAGCCAGACAACGGACTTAACGGCGGCAAGCGTTGTGATCGAAAAAGGCGGCGTGCTGTATTCCTTTACACAATTCTTTATGCCGAGAGACCGCGTAGAGAGCCTGCAAGCCACGGACGGCGTACCGTATGACATATTCGTAAAGAAAGGGCTGATAACCTTAAGCGGAGAAAATTACGTTGATTACCACGACGTTTATAACTGGTTTATTATGCTGCTGGAAGTGTACGGAATAAGACCGCTGAAAATCGGATATGACCGATACAGCGCCCAGTACCTTGTAAACGATATGAAAAATTACGGGTTCCATATGGACGACGTACATCAAGGCGAGAACTTAACGCCAGTTATCCGGGAATTTGAGGGAATTATAAAAGACGGCAATTTCAAGATCGCGGACAACAGTTTACAAAAGACACATTTCTTAAATGTTGCGCTTAAGCACAACATGGAAACAAGGAAATTCAGACCTGTAAAGATAGAGCAGCGGGCGCATATCGACGGTTTTGTATCTGTCATTGATGCAATGACGGTACGGCAGAAATACTGGGAAGAGTGCGGCGAGCTGCTGAAAAATGCCGCATAGAAAGGAGAGTAAGCGGAGTGAAATTTTTTGATTATTTATTCCACGGGAAAAAGCTGCAAATGATAGACAGCTATTTTAAAATGCTGAACGGCTACAGCCCGACGTTTACGAGCTTTAACGGCGGCGTATACGAAATGGACTTGACAAGGGTAGCAATCAACAGTTTTGCCACGCATTGCAGCAAGCTAAAGCCGGAGATCGAGGGCAGCGCCCTAAAACATCTGGAAAGGGTATTGCAGTATAAGCCTAACTATTTCATGGACACAACAAAATTCATAAAACGTCTGGCGACGATCTTAGCGGTAGAACATACCGCTTTTATTGTGCCTGTTGAGGACGAGACAGGGAACCTGTGCGGCTTTTATCCCCTGCGGGCGCAGCGCTGCGAAGTGGTAGAGGCTGCCGGGCGGGTGTATCTGCGGTATCTTTTCGCAAGCGGGGAGTATGGGGCGATTGAGTTTGAAAAAGTCGGCATAATGACTGACTTTGAATACAGCGACGATCTTTTCGGAGAGGATAACAGCACGCTTAAGCCCACAATGCAGCTGATACATACCCAGAATGAGGGCATTATTAACGCCGTGAAAAATTCAGCAAACATACGCTTTCTGGCAAAGGTGGCAAATTTGCTGAAGCCGGAGGACATAAAGGCAGAGCGGGAGCGGTTTACAGAGGAAAATTTAAGCGCGGACAATAAAAGCGGCATGATTATTTATGATAACAAGTTTTCTGATCTGAAACAGGTAGAAAGCAAGCCGTATACACCAAACGCGTTGCAAATGCAGCAGATACAGGATAACGTATGTACGCATTTTGGTACAAACATGGATATTCTGCAAAACAAGTTTAACGAGGAAACATGGAACGCCTATTATGAGGGGAAAATAGAACCTTTTGCAATCCAGCTTTCGCTTGTCATGTCAAATATGGCATTTTCACAACGGGAGCTTGCGCACGGGAACGCTATCACGTTTTCCGCAAACCGTCTGCAATACGCCAGCAATGCTACAAAGCTGCAAGTAAGCACACAGCTTTTTGACCGGGCGCTGCTTAACCGTAACGGCGTAATGGATATATGGAACATGCCGCACGTTGAGGACGGCGAAAAGTATTATATACGCAAGGAATACACGGAAGTAAGCCAGCTGGGGAAAGGCGAGGAAAAGCAGCAGATCATCATACAGCAGATGCCGCAGCCGGGGCAGCAGGCAGCAGGGACGGAGCCGGGGGAAGAGCCAGCGCCGGACGATAAGGGACAGAAAGAGGGTGTAACAGATGCCGGTAAAGCAGGACAGGGAGTATAGGACGCTGGCAGCGCCATTGTCGGCGCAGGCGGCGGCAAAGCGGATAGATACGGATTTTTACGTTGAGGGCTACGCGACGACGTTTGAAAGCCCGTATCTGCTTTACGAGATCGAGGGTACAAAGTTTTACGAAAGAATAGACGCGCACGCGCTGGACGGGGCAGACATGAGCGACGTAATTATGCAGTATGACCATGAGGGGCGCGTATTTGCCAGGCAGTCTAACGGTTCCCTTATTCTGATACCAGACCATAAGGGGCTTTTGATTGCAGCCGATTTAGGCAGGACGGACTTAGCGCGGGGGCTGTATCAGGACATACAGCAGGGCATGATAACTAAAATGTCGTGGGCTTTCACCGTGAAAACGGACAGCTACGACAGGGCAACGCATACAAGGACAATATTGGAGATCAAAAAGATTTATGACGTATCAGCCGTGAGCATACCAGCAAACGGCGATACTGAAATAAGCGCCCGCAGTTTTGCACATAGGAGTTATGAGGCAGAAAAGCAGGAGCGGCTTTTACAGCGGGCGAGGCTACTAAAGATCAGAGCGAGCTTATAAAAAACAGTAAAGGAGATTGCAGGACATGAACAGATTAAAAGAAATCGAGGCAAGGTTAGCCCAGATCAAGGGCGAGCTTACCACAAGGGCAACAGAGCTGACAGAGGCAGAGATCACGGCACTGGAAACAGAGGTAACGGCATTGCAGGAAGAGCGGGCGGCATTGCAGGCGGCGGCAGAAAAGCGTAAGGCGTTACTGGAAAAGATCGCAAACGGCGAGCCTGTAGAGGGCGACGGGGGAGAGGCAGCGCCCGCAACCGTGCTGCGCAATTTCAAGCCCGCAGAACATACCGACGACACCGGGGACAGATACGGCAGCATGGCATACAGAAAGGCGTTTATGCAGTATGTATGCCGTGGCGCGGAAATCCCGGCAGAGTACCGGGCAGACGCAGTAAGCAAGACCACGGACGTAGGCGCGGTTATTCCTACAACCGTGCTGAACCAGATCGTAGAAAAGCTGGAAAGCACGGGCATGATCTTAGCCCTTGTCACCAGAACGGCGTACAAGGGCGGCGTGGGTATTCCCGTTTCCACGGTAAAGCCCGTGGCTACATGGGTAAAAGAGGGGGCAGGCAGCGAAAAGCAGAAAAAGGACATCAAAAAAGACGGCATGATTACTTTTGCGTACCATAAGCTGCGCTGCGCGGTAGCCGTATCTCTGGAAGTTGACACAATGGCAATGAGCGCTTTTGAGACGCTGCTTATCAACAATATTGTTGAGGCAATGACAAAGGCAATCGAGCAGGCGATCATTGACGGAGACGGGACAGGGAAACCGAAAGGGATTTTACAGGAGACACCCGCAGACGGGCAGACCATTGACAGCGCAAAACCCGCCTACGCCGATCTGATTAACGCAGAGGCGGCGTTACCGCAGGCATATGAAAACGGGGCGGTATGGTGCATGAGCAAAAAGACGTTCATGCAGTATTACGGGCTGACAGATGCCAACGGGCAGCCGATCGGCAGGGTAAATTACGGGATCGCAGGAAAGCCGGAGCGGACGCTTTTAGGCAGACCTGTAGTATGCTGCGACTATGTAACAAGCTATGCGGCAACGCTGGCAGCAGGCACGGCTTTTGCTTTCCTCTTTAATTTCAAAGATTATGTGCTGAATACCAATTATGCTATGGGCGTAAAGCGGTATGAGGACAACGACACCGACGACACCGTGACAAAGGGTGTCATGCTGGCAGACGGCAAGGTAGTTGATAAAAACAGTCTGGTAGTTATTCAGAAATTGAAAGCGGCGTAAGCCGGAGATCAATAAGGCGGCTGGCGTTTCCTGCGCTGGCTGCCGGAAAGGTGGAACCATGAAAGGGTATTTAGACGTAAAAGAGCTGGAAAGCTATAAAAAGGCTGATATTCAGAAACTTGCGCGTGATCTGGGCGTGAGTGATGCCGGGACAATCAAGGAAATTGCCGCCAGATGCGCAGCTGTAGAGATCGAGACAGGGGCGGGGGAGCCGCCCACGGAACCGGGAAAGGCAGCCGGAGGGCAGGCAGAGGAAAGAACCGGGCAGCAGACCGGGGACGGAACGGCAGAACAGGCAGGAGAGGCAGAGACAGCCGGGCAGCAGACCGGGAGCGGGGCAGGAGACACCGCAGGAGCGCCCCAGACGGGGCAGGAAACGGCAGAAAATGACAAGGCGGCAGAGATCACCAGAGACACCGAAAAGGCGCAGGAAGAGGCAGGAAAAGCGGCAGGCGGGGTAAAGGTGGAAGTAGTAGCCAGATACTTAGACCAGCAGCTTAACCAGATCAAAGAGGCTGGGGAAGTCTTTACAGTAGACCGGGAGCGGGCAGCAGTGCTGGTGCATGAAAAAGTTGTAAAGATCAGAGAGTAAGCGCGGCGGGGCTGCGGTAAAGAAAGCGGGTGCATGGTATGGCGGCAGATGCCACTACATTAACAGAGAAAATGCGGGCGGCGCTGCGTATCAGCAGCACAAGCGCAAAGATTACAGAAGAAATAGAGGACTGCATAGGAGCCTGTAAAGCCGATCTTGCAAATGACGGCGTAAAAGTCATTGACGAGCGCGACAAGCTGATTATACGGGCAATAACGCTGTACTGCAAGGCAGAATTTGGGTACAACGGGAAAGCGGAGAATTTCAGACAGTCTTATGATCTGCTTAAAGCGCGGCTATCCATGTCAAAGGAATATAACACAGCGCCGCCCGTGTCCGAAACGGACACCGCAGGCGGGGAAAGCGGGGCAAAAAATGGCTGAATGGGCAGACGAGATCATACTTGTAAAAGAGGCAGAGCCAGCAGACGGCGGCAGGGTAGACAATGACGGATTCCCGGAAAAGCAGGAAGAGGAAAAGCGTACTGTTTTCTGCAATAAGAAATCTGTAGGCTATTCTGAATATTTCAAGAGCCAGCAGACAGGGAAAGTGGTAGAGGCGAAATGTGAGGTACATAAGGCAGACTATGAGGGCGAGGACACCGTAGAGAATATGGACGGGAAACGCTTTTTTGTGCTTAAGACTTACGACATAGACGACGACACCATAGAACTTACACTAACTGATCTGCGGCATAAGGACAAGGAAATATAAAAAGCGGCGGGAGAACCGCCGCAAAAGTTAAGTGTTTATTTTCAGAGTATCGGGAACATTGACAGGAGGATTGTCATTTAAAAAGCGCAATGTAATTTTACAGCCATATGAAATAGGCTGACCGTCTTTGTTGCGCCCACCGCCGTATACATCAATGTAACTTATACTTTCAATACGGCTTATATTTTCCTGTATGAACGGCACTAAATCAGAGGGAATATTTCCTATCTGCATATTATTGACATAAACACCAAAAGCGGGCTGACCGTTAAAGTCATATTGTTTTATTTCAACGTCTGCATATTCATTAAACGGGCTATCGTGAAAATGAAGTTTGCGAAGAATTAGCTGACGCGAAACGCCGTCGTCATTATTAAAAGTCACACCAGCAACTTTTATAGGAGCAAAAACATACTTATTTTGCGCTACAGGATTGCTGGGTATTGGTGCTGCGGAGGGAGTTTCTGCCGTATCGCTATTTACTGTATTATCGGGCGCAGAGCGAGAAAACGAATTTTTGTTCAGGGGGGTAAAACGGTTAGAAGTTTGTAGCGTTTCTCTGTTTGTTTCTGCTACTGCTTTAGACGAGCGGAAAGCCAAAAGTGCAAAAACACCACAGATAGCGAGACAACCAATACCACCAGAAACAAGCCCACCAGAAAAGCCGCTGAAAGCGGACAAAAGAAATAGGACGGCAAGGCAGGAAAAGACTATAGTTTTCTTTTTCATTAAAAACACAACCTTTCTATCGTTTTTAAGAAAATTATAGAACAATGTCGAATTAAAAGCAACAGAAAGGGGCAGATAATATGGCAGAATTTAATACGGTAGGCTTAGAGGACGTAATAGAGGCATTCAGCAGGCGAGAACAGGCGGCAGCAGAGGCAGTGCCAAAGATGCTACAGGCGGGCGCTGCCGTTCTGGTAGAGGCACAGCAGGAAGAGGCGCGGGCAATGGGGCTGAATGAAACGGGCGGTTTTGTGAAATCCATTAAGGCGACGGCGGTAAAAGGAGACAGCCGGGAAAAGCATATTGATGTTTACCCGCAGGGCAGGGCAAAACATGGAAATGACAGAAAGGGGGATAAAAGTAATGTAAGGTATGCAACGATAGGGTTTATAAATGAGTATGGAACGAGTAAAAAAGCCGCCCGCCCGTATATGACTGTAGCAAATGACAAGGCGCACAGCAAGGTAGTAGAGGCACAGCGGGAAGTATGGGAGCGTGAAAACAATGTGTAGCATAAAGGAAGTAATAGAAAGCGCCGGGCTGCCAGCAGAGAGGGGCGTATATACCGGGAAAAAGAAACCAGCCGCTTACTGTACTTTCCTGCGTCTGAATAAAGGCGCTGCGTTAAGGGCAGACGATAAAAACAGCAGCGACAGGGAGCTATACAGGGTTACGCTTTTCTGTAAAGGGAACTTTGAAAAAAGTCTGAAACTGCTTACAGAGAAAATGGAGGTAGCAGGCTTTTATATAAACAGCGTAGACACTGAACACTACGAGACGGAAACGGGGTACTGGCTTATCCCGGTAACAATCGAAATATTAAAGGAGTGAAAAACAATGACATTAGGACTAAAAGACCTTTTTTACGCGATCTGCACGGAAAAGGACGGCGTAGAAAGCTACGGGCTGCCTAAAAAACTGGCAGAGGCTATGAGCGCTGATCTTTCCGTAAAAACGGCAACGGCTGACCTGTACGCAGACGACGCGATCAGCGAGAGCGTAAAGGAATTTATTAACGGCACGTTAAAGCTGGGCGTTAAAGACCTTACGCCGGAAGTGCTGGCAGACGTTTTGGGGCAAATGGTAGACCAGAATAAAGTTGTATGGGCTGGGGACGGCGACGAGCCGCCGTTTCTTGCTATCGGATTCCGGGCGGCAAAGACCGGGGGCAGATTCCGGTATATCTGGCTGCTGAAATGTAAATTTGAGCTGCCGGGCGAGAAATACGAGACGAAAGGCGAGAGCATCAAGTTCAACACGCCGGATATTACCGCCACTTTCTACAAGCGGAAAAAAGACGGGAAATGGAAAGCGGATTTTGTGGGAACCGAGACAGAGACGGCAGCCAGCACATGGTTTACGGAAGTGCCGGAACCCGCAGAGCAGATGCAGGAAGTATAAAAAGAATATGAGAAGAGGAAAGGAGAAAGGCGCAGCGTATGGCTGCGCCTTAATTTGTTGATATGAGCGCAATTAAAGACGGGGGATATACGGTAGAGCTGAAAGGGAAAGAGTACAGACTGCTTTTTACCCTTAACGCGCTGGACGAGATTCAGACGAAATTCGGGGGCTATGACAAGCTGAATGAGATTTTCAACCAGAGTAACCCGGACTGGGTAAAAGATACAAAATGGCTGCTTACCCTGCTTATCAATGAGGGGCTGCTAGAAGAGGACGAAAACGCAGAGATCATGGAAGAACAGAAAGTAGGGCGGCTGATTCACGTAGGAAATCTGGCAGAGGTACAGAGGGCTATTTTTGCGTCGTTTGCAGCAGGGACGGCAGGAGACGGGGAAAACACAGGGGAAAACGAAGAGGAAAGAGAAGAGGCGGGGGAAATGAAAGCCGGGCAGGAAAGTTAGACACTGCCCGGCTTTTATATATCGCAATGGTGCTGCTGGGCTACGGGGAGCGCGAGGCGTGGAGAAAAACGCCTTATCAGATTGTGGCACTATTCAGATACCACAGGGAATATAACCCGCACATTTTTAAGCAGGAGCGGGCAGCAGTACCGGGAACGACAGAGGAACAGGACGACATTGACATAGCATTAGGGGGATTCTGATTCATGGCTGACAAAACAGACAATATTAAAACCCGGCTTAGTTTTGACGGAGAGGCAGAGTATAAGGCAGCCTGCAAAGATATAGGTAATAATTTGAAAACCCTTAATGCTGAAATGCGCCGGGTAACAGCGGAGTACAAAGGAAATGAAAATAGTATAGAGGCATTAAAGGCAAAGCAGGACGTTTTATCCGAGAAGTACGCAGAGCAGGCAAAGAAAGTAGAAGAGGCACGCAAAGCGCTAGAGAGATGCGCCCAGCAGACAGGAGATAACAGCGAGGCTACACAGAGATTAAAAAGAGATTTGAATTATGCGCAAGCGGCACTTTATGACACAGACGCGGCTTTAAAAGCTGTAGAAAATGAATTATCAGAGGGCGTACAGGCACAGCGCCAGTATGAAGATGCTTGTCAAGGGATAGACAAAAATCTATCTCTTTTGAGTGCAGAATTACAGGAAGTAAACGCCAAATATAAAGACAATGAAAATAGCGCAAAAGCTGTAGCTGAAAAACAGGAAATTTTAAAAAAGACTTATTCAGAACAGGCAAAAAAAGTAGAGGAAACAGAACGAGCCTATGAAAGCATGGTGCGGCAGTATGGGGAAACCAGCAGCGAGGCGCAGGAACTTGAAACACAGCTGCACAAGGAAAGAGCAGCTTTATATGACGTTGAGAACCAGTTAGCGGACACAGAGCAGGGGCATAGCAGGCTTGCATCTGTTATGGGAAATCTGGGCGGCGTTATGGCAAAGGGCATAGCGGCAGTGGGAACGGCTGCGGCAGCAATAGGCACGGCAGTAGTAGCGGGGCTGGGCTACGCAGTAAGCCAGGCAGACGAGGCGAAAGGCGCGTTAAATGATTTCTGCGCCGCGACAGGGACAGCCACGGACGAGGCAGACCAGTACAAGCAGGTTATGGAGAATATTTATAACGGCAATTATGGCGAGGGATTCGAGGATATAGCCGCGTCAATGGCGACAGTAAAGCAGCAGGCGGGGGACATGGGCGCGGACGAGTTGGAAAGAATGACCACAAATGCCTTAACCCTGCGCGATACGTTTGATATGGACGTTGCCGAGAGTACAAGGGCAGCCACGCAGCTTATGCAGAAATTTGGTCTTTCTGGTGACGAGGCTTATAACCTGATCGCGCAGGGGGCGCAGCAGGGGCTTAACCAGAACGGGGATTTGCTGGACGTTATCAACGAGTATAGCAACCAGTATGCGCAGGCAGGGCTTAGCGCAGAGGATATGTTTAATTCCATAAAAAACGGCGCAGATACGGGAGTATGGAGTATTGACAAAATGGGCGACGCTTTCAAGGAATTTAACATAAGAATGAATGACGGAACGGCGGGGGAATACCTTACAAGTCTGGGGCTTAATGCGGACGAGCTGGTAGGGAAGTTTCAAGCCGGGGGCGACAGCGCGAAAGAGGCAATGAGCCAGATAAGCGAGGCGCTTAAGAACTGCGACGACGAGAGCCTACAGTATACGGCAGGCGTAGGGCTTATGGGTACTATGTGGGAAGATATGGGAGCGAATGCCTGCACAGCACTTATGGGCGTAGAGGGAGAAATAAGTAAGACTGTAGACGCAATGGGGCAGATCAACGCCGTAAAGTATGACACTTTCGGGGAGGCAATGCAGGGCGCGGGCAGGATTTTACAGACCAGCTTTATTATGCCGATCGGAGAGCAGGCGTTACCGATTTTCAGCCAGTTTGCAAATGAATTGCAGCAGGGCGCGGCTGATGCAGGCGGCGACATGGGAAAACTGGCGCAGAGTTTCGGGGACGCGTTGGGGAATATGGTAAGCGGGCTTTCTGAAATGCTGCCGCAGATTACAGGTTTTGCGGTAGAGCTTGTGAACGGGCTTGTAGGGGGCATTGTGGAGAGTGCGCCGACGATCATAAAAGCGGGCGTTGACATGATAACGGCGCTTGTAGACGGAATTGTAGATGCAATACCGACACTGGCAGAAAGCGCCGCAGAGATCATTACTACACTGCTGGACGGCATTGTAGCGCTGATACCGAGCATAGCGGACGGGGCGGTACAGATCATAGCAGGGCTGGCAGACGGGCTGGGGCAGGCGTTACCCGCACTTATACCGAGCGTTATAGAGGCAGTGCTTACAATCGTGGAAACGCTTATAAACAATGTGCCTATGCTGATAGATGCAGCATTGCAGCTTGTTACCGGGCTGGCAGACGGAATTATAGCCGCGCTGCCAGTTATCATAGAGAGGTTGCCGCAGATCATAACCAGCATTATCAATGCGCTGGTTGAGGGAATACCAAAGATTCTGGAAAGCGCGGGCGATATAGTGATCGCACTTGTGGACGGCATTATAGATGCAATCCCTCTGCTGATAGCGGCAATGCCGCAGATCATAGTTGCCATTGTTACGGGGCTGGTAGAGGGGCTGCCGAAGATCGTAGCGGCAGCAGGGCAGCTGGTAGTAAGCATAGTTACAAAGCTGGCAGAACTGCCCGCCCAGATCGCAGGGGCGATAGCAGACGGCATAAACAAAATTGCCGAGTGGGGCGCACGTATGCAGGAAAAGGGCGGCACGGTGGTAACGGAGTTTGTGGCGAAAGTTATCAATATCGTAAAGGAGCTGCCGCAGAAAATCTGGAATAGCATAGTTGATGCAGTTACCAGAGTAGCCACATGGGGCGCAAATATGCAGGCAAAAGCAAAAGACGTAATGAACACCATGCTTACGAACATTGTAACCATTGTGAAAGAAACGCCTGTAAAAATCTGGAACTGCATCATAGGTGCAGTGAACAAGGTAGCCACATGGGGCGCGAACATGGTAAGCAAAGCCAAAGAGGTAATGAACACCATGCTTACGGCAATCGTGAACATTGTAACGCAGACACCGCAGAAAATCTGGAACTGCATCATAGGTGCGGTTACAAAGGTAGCCACATGGGGCGCGAACATGGTAAGCAAAGCCAAAGAGGTAATGAACACCATGCTTACGGCAATCGTGAACATTGTAACGCAGACACCGCAGAAAATCTGGAACTGCATCATAGGTGCGGTTACAAAAGTAGCGACGTGGGGCGCAAATATGGTAAGCAAAGCCCGCGAGGTAATGAACAGCATGGTTACGGGCATTGTGAACATAGTAAAAGAGATTCCGCAGAAAATATATAACAGCATATCCGGCGCTATTTCCAAAGTAGCCCAGTGGGGTACAGAGGTAAAAAACAAGGCGGTAGAGGGTATGCGAAACTGCGTAAACGGCATTATAAATGCTTTCTCTAATATCGGCAGCTCTTTTGCGACAATCGGCAGCAACATTGTACAGGGTATCTGGAACGGCATAAGCAGCGGCTGGAACTGGTTAAAGGATAAAGTTTCAAGCCTTGCAAACAGCCTGTTAGATGCCGCAAAGAGCGCTTTAGGGATTGAAAGCCCGTCTAAGAGATTCCGGGACGAGGTGGGCTTATTCATGGCGCAGGGCATAGGCGTAGGCTTTTCTGATGAAATGAAAAAAGTAAATAAGCAGATCGAGGAAAGCATACCGCAGGAGTTTGACGTAGGCGCAAAAGTCAATTTCTCTGATGACGACATAGACGGGGAGCCGTGGAAACCAAAGCCGAAAGGCGGCGGGGCAGCGGGCAGCCCGGTAGTACATATTGTACAGAACATATACGCCAATACGACGGACTACGCAAAGCAGCAGAAAGAGGCGCAACGGCAGTTTAAGCAGGCAGCAAGGACGGTGTTAGCATGATGTATGAAAAGCTGGTTTATACCAATGAGAGGGGCGAAAGCATAGAGCTTAGCGTAGGCAGTGTGTACCATTGCAACGTAAGCAAGGACGTAGACGGCATAGCAGGCGTGACAAATGCAGTATACAGCACAAACAGCATGGGGCAGCATGGAGATACCTATGTAGGGCAACGGATAGAGGCGCGGGACGTAGACATACTGGGGCATATCAACACAAGGGATAAGCAGCAGTCTTACGAACTGCGCCGCAGGCTGCTTAAGATATTTAACCCGGAGCTGGGCGGCACGCTTGCCTATGAGTATGGCAGCTTTAAGCGTATTATTAACTGCCGCCTGCATGGAAAGCCGGACGTAGGGAGAAAAAGCGTTTTGCAGCAGTTCAGCTTACAGCTGGATTGCCTTAACCCGTTCTGGCGGGAAGAGGACGAGCAAAAGGAAGATATAGCAAGCTGGGTGGCTGCCTGGCATTTCCCCTGCGTGATCGAAAAGGACAACAATAAAAGCATGATTTTTGGGTATCGTGCTGAAAGCGTAATTGTGGACTGCTTTAATGAGGGCGACGTATCAACAGGTATGCGGGTAAGGTTTACCGCACTGGGGACAGTTACAAACCCGATTATTTTAAACGTAGACACAGAAGAATTTATAAAGCTGAATGTAACCATGCAGACCGGGGATGTGATCGAGGTAAACACGAAATACGGCAGCAAGGGCGCTACACTGACGCGGGACGGGGTAAAGTATGACTATTTCCGCAAGGTGGACGTAGACAGTACATTCATGCAGCTTGACATAGGGGACAACAATTTCCGCTATGATGCGGACGGCGGCGTAAATTCTATGGAAGTCTCTATTTTTTATGACAAGGAATATCTGGGGGTATGACGTATGGAGCTTAGAGTATTTGACAAGACAATAGAGCCAATGGGACTGATAGACGAAATGGCAAGCCTGTTATGGCATGTAAAGTATTTTGATGTAGGGACATTCAATCTGCTTGCGCCGATCACGGACAATAACAAACGGCTGCTTACCGAGGGCAATATCATTGTAAAGCATGACGGAAAGCGGGAAGTGACGGACGCGGCGGGCGGTATCTGGCGCAGGGCTGCGCAGATTACCTATGTACACATTACAAAAGACGAGAACGGGCTAGAGCAGATAGAGGCACAGGGCTACATGCTTAGCTGGTGGCTTAACAAGCGCTGTATAAACCCGCAGATCATAGCGACGGCGACGAACCAGAGCCTTATTAACACAATGGTAAAGAATAACTGCGGCAGCAGTGCGAGTACAAAGCGACGTTTCCCGCGCTTTATCATGCTGGCGCAGGAAACCATAGCAGGCAGCGCGGTAGAGTATGCAAACGAGGTATACGCAAAGCTGGGGCAGGAAGTAAAGGCGAGGGCGCAGGCAGGAAAGCTGGGCTATGACATTCTGATTAACGAGAGATCGCGGCAGTACGGCTTTTATCTGTATAAGGGCAAAGACCTTACCGCGAAAAACAGCGAGGGCAACACGCCTTGTATCTTTTCAAGGGATTTTGACAATGTAAATGAGCAGGAATATACAGCCAGTATAGAAAACTGCGGGAATTTCATTTACATACAGGGCGCGGAAGACGACAGCGGCAGCCAGCCCGTGACGACGGTAGACGGTGAGGGCGCGTCTGGTCTGGAGCTGACAGAGGTATTTTGTGACGCGACGGACATAGCCCGGAAATACCAGAGCGGGGAAACAGAGGTAACAATACCGCTTAATACCTATTTGCAGATGCTTAAGACAAGGGCGGCGGCAGAGCTGGAAAACTACGGAAAGATCATAAATTTTGTAAGCACCATTAACACAAATTCCAACCTTAAGTTTAAGCAGGACTTTGATTTAGGGGACAGGATCACATGCAAGGAAACAAAGTGGGGCATACAGATTGACGCACGCATAACAGAGGTAACAGAGACATACCAGAAAGGCGCAGAGGAAATAGAGGCGACGTTTGGGGACAGCCTGCCTACGCTGGTAGACCAGATAAGGAAAGTGAGGTAAAAAGCATGGCTGATTGTCTGCCGTTCAATGCCATTCTGGTAGACGAGGAATACGACAGGGTATATAAAGCCGAGGACTGGGCGTGGTATTTTGCCACGTTCATAGCAAACGGCGTTTTCCCGAAACCCAGCGACGGGCTACAGGTTATAGCCTATGACAAAATGGAAATCAAGGTAAACGCCGGGTATGCGTTTATCAATGGATACGCTTTCAGAAACCCTGTAAGTATGGGTATCACGCTAAGCACCGCAGAGGGGGCGCTTAACCGCATAGACCGGGTAATTATACGCTGGGACTTGACGCAGAGGGACATGTATCTGACCGTCTTAAAGGGCGTGCCGTCTGCCAAGCCTACGGCAGCAGCATTAACCCGGAATACGGAAATATGGGAGCTTGCCATAGCTGATATTTACGTGGGGAAAGGCGTAACAAAGATTCAGACAAAGGATATTACAGACCAGCGCTTTAACAGTGCCTTGTGCGGCATTGTGAAAGGCACAATAGAAGAGATCGACGCAAGCGTACTGACGAAACAGTTTAATGACTTTTTCAAAACCTACAGCCAGGCAGTGCTGGACGAGTTCAGCATATATAAGCAGGACATGGAAAAGTATTTAAGCGAGATCGCGGGCATTTATGAGAACTACATAATCATGACAGAAAGCCTGTTTAACCAGTACGAGAACCAGTTTAGCGAGCGGTACAATTCCTTTGAAAGCACGCTTGACGGATGGGACGCGGAGCTATTGAAAGCCTATACTGCTTTCATGGCGAAAATTACGCTTTTCCAGACAGAGGCAGAAAGCGAGTTTAACGCATGGTTTGAGGGCATTAAGGAAAAGCTGGGCGGGGACATTGCAGGCAGCCTGCAACTGCAAATAGACGGGCTGACAGACGCGGTAGAACAGCTGCGGCAGCAGGCAGAGGCGGGCAGCACGGCGACGGCAGAGACGCTGGCAGAGCTTGACAGGCGGGTTACGCTGATTGAAAACGGCTGGAACATCAATTATAAGCATGATGCCGTTTTGGGCTTGTGCTATCTGGGCGCTGCCTACATGTGCCAGCATTACGAAAGAACAGAGGAAACGGCAGTATTGGGAATTGCATATATCGGCAATTCCTATCTTGCAAATACATTTTAAGGAAAGGGGCAGATTATGAAAGGATTTCCCAAAACATTAAAGACAAAAGACGATTACTACAACTGCCTTGCTATGGTGGCAGCCGGGGAGCTGGCGGCGGCTGATCTGCTGGCAAAAATTGAGAGTCTGGAAAAGCAGCGCTACATACAGTGCGCTATTGTATCGGTGGCAGAGGAAAAGAAAGCAGTAACAGTATATTACTGCGACGAGGCAGCGCCGGGCATGGCTTTTACGGCTGGCGGCATTTCCGGGACGGTCACGGCGGTAACGCATACCCAGACGGACGACGCGGCGGCAGCAGGCGAGACGGGCAACGACAGGACGGTATTAACACTGTCAAAGGGCATTGCCGCAGATAATACGGCTATAGGGCTGGAAAAGGCGGCAGCAGTGGCAGGAATGACCGCAGACGATATTACAGCGCTGAAAGGAGTGTTAAAACAGTATGAGTAGGATATTTGTTGATGATGTGACAAAGACAGACCGCAGGGCGCTTTTGAATGTAAACAAGCTGGCGACGATCAGCGACATTGTAGCGCCGACGAGCCAGTATTTATACGCAAGCGGGGCGAATGAGATCACCGTAATAGAGGGCTGCGTAATTGCCGTGGGCGGCGCTGGTATCTTTCAGACGGGGAACACGGTACTTAATGCCTCTAATCTGGACGTAGGCGCGGCTTTTTCCGTGGGCTGCGACTATTACGTTTATATCTGCGACAGCAGGCAGGACGCACAGGACGAGCAGTATATTATTTCCCTTAACTCTACATATCCGAGCGGGTGGAACGCCAGCAACAGCCGCAAGATCGGCGGCTTTCATTACGGGCGCTGCCGTAAGATCAATGACAATTTGCAGCCCGTGAACAGCAGCGGCGCTGTTTTCGGTACGGGCTGGGAAAGTGCGGTAAGCAACGGGATTGTGCCGCGCAGCGTATGGACGCTGGGACACCGCCCGAAATGCAGCCCGGAGGGTATGGTATATCTGGGCGGCGGCACATGGGTAGACATTTACCTTAATTCTGACGACGGCGCACAGGGCTTGAAGTCGGAATATAATTGTGCGCCAATGACAGGCACGGAGGGCATGAACTGGTACACGTTCACGGAAAGGCTTATGAAAAGCGGTAAGCGTATGCCGGACTACAGCGAATTTTGCGCTTATGCTTTCGGCAGCCCGCAGGGGCTTGACGGGGCAAATACAAACGCATGGACGGCGACGACGAACACGGGCAGGGGGACTACGGGCAGCGTGGTAAATGCTGTTTCTGCAGTGGGCTGCGTTGATGCCGTGGGGCGCGTCTGGGAATGGCTTAATGATCTGATTACGCGGGCAGAACACGCCACAAATGCAGACTATCACCCTACGGCGGCGTGGGGCTGGGATAAGAAAAGCCCTTTAAGGGACAATGCCACAAAGTACGACGTAGGCAATATTTACCAGTATTACGCATATTCTCTGGCGGCGCTGTTCGCGGGCGGCAGTTGGGGCATTGGCGTTCGTGCGGGCGCGCGTGCCGTGTATTGCAGCGGTTGCCCGTGGGACGTGAACACGAGTATCGGCGTGCGCGGGGCGTGTGATTCTATGTAGAGGCGGGCGAAAGCCCAGCCGCTACAGGGGGACGGATAAAAAATGTCAATAAGGGATAAAGGCGACATACTACACCAGAAAATATATGATTTCCTGCTGTACATATATCCCCTGCTAAGCAAGTACCCAAAGTATGAAAAATTCAGCTTGCAGACAGCAACCAGAAACGCCGTGCTGGAAATGCTGCAAGACGTTATAAAGTGGCAGAAAACGGCGACGAAAAGCCACTTGTACGCGGCAGATGTGGCATTGCAGCAGAGTAAGGAGCTGCTGCGGCTGGCAAATGATCTGAAATACAGCGCAATGAATAAGCAGCATTACGGGGAGTGCGGCAGGAAACTTACGGAGCTGGGCGTTATGCTGGGGGAGATCATAGAAGAGGTAAAAGCTGCAAAATAGCTTTTCATATGGGGCAGCCGCTTATTACAGCCCTCTGGCGGCGCTGATCGCGGGCGGCAATTGGAACAATGGCGTTCATGCGGGCGCGCGTGCCGTGAATTGCAACAATTACCCGTGGAACGTGAACACGAATATCGGCGTGCGCGGGGCGTGTGATTTGGTGAAAGCATTACAGGCTTAGCGTATCTAAGGAACACTAGCAAGGGTTTGAATATTAAGAGTGCTTAATATTCCAGAATCAGAGGGGTTGTCCCGCCGCAAGGCAAAGAGAAAAAGCAGGGCTGCTGGTTAGTAGCTTAAGGCGAAAGGCAGGAGCTTTTTACATGAAACGGATAGGGCATATCACGGACAAAAACGGCAGGCGGCTTACGCTTGTAGAGGCTATGGCTGACTACGGGAGTGTGCAGAAAGCATACAATAAAGCCCGGAAGTGCAAGCGATACCGCAAGGACGTTTTAATATTTACCAAAGACAAAGAGGAAAATTTAGAGCGGGTACGAAATGAAATTCTGGGGCTTTCCTATGAGCCGAGCGAGTACCGATATTTTAAGGTATATGAACCGAAAGAGCGGCAGATCATGGCGCTGCCGTTTTATGACAGGGTAGTACAGCACGCCATTAACAACGTGCTGGAACCGATTTTTGAAAAGCGTTTTATTTTCCATTCTTACGCCTGCCGGAAAAACAAAGGTATGCACGCTGCGTCTGACACGCTGAAAAGCTGGCTTTATGAGTGGCAGAGATTCCACCCGGACACGCCGCTGTATGCGATCAAAGCGGACATACACCACTATTTCCAGAGCATTAACCATGATGTGCTTAAGGCAGAGATACGGAAAGTAATAAAGGACGCAGGGGCGCTGGCACTGATCGACAAGATCATAGACCATAACGGGCAGATGCCGGACGGTACAGGCATACCAGTAGGGAACCTTACAAGCCAGCTATTCGCAAATATCTATCTCAATAAGCTAGACCAGTACATTAAGCATACGCTGGGCGCGGGTATGTATATGCGTTACATGGACGACTTTATTATATTAAGCCCGGATAAGGAAGAGCTGCGGCGCTGGCTGGCTGATATTGAAAGATTCTTAAGGGAAGAGCTTATTTTAGAGCTGAACCCAAAGACTGCCATTTTATGCGCAAAGAACGGTATAGACTTTGTAGGCTATAAGCACAGGGCGACACACAGGAAAGTAAGACCAGACAGCATTAAACGTATCAAGCGGACAATCAAGAAGTACGAAAGGGGCGAGATCACAAGGGAAAATCTACAAAAGAGTATTGCAAGCTGGACGGGACACGCAGGACACGCCGACAGCTATCACTTACGAAAGAAAATAATAAAAATGGCGGCTGATGCGCAGGAGAGGGCGCAGGCAGCACAGCCAGCAGGCGCAGGAGTGAGTACATGAGTAATATTTTGCTACAGGTGCTGCATGAGCAGCAGGAAACTATTGAAAAGCAGAGCAGGCTTATTGCTGATTTAACCGCCACTCTGGAAAACTGGGAGAGCGTAGCAGGGTACGACGGCGCGGAACTGAAAGAGCGGGCATTAAATTTGCAGAAAGCAGAAAGGCAGGATTTATGGAAATGAAAATAATGGAGTTTATCGACGCAGCGGCACACAATAAGGTGATCGAGCTGGTAATACTGGCGATTGTATTTGATACTGTTTTCGGGGTACTGCGGGCAGTGAAAGAAAAGAAGTTTAACAGCTGCGCAGGGATTGACGGCGCAATACGGAAAGTGGCAATGCTGATTTCCCTTGTATTCATGCTGGCAATCGACATGCTTATCAAGATCAATCTGATCGGGTTTATCCCGGAAACGGCGCGGGGCTATCTGGGGCTTAAGACAGTAGGCGTAGCGGAGTTTTTCAGCCTGCTTTACATAGCCTATGAGATCACCAGCATTTTTAAGAATATGGCATTATGCGGGCTGCCCGTAAAAAAGGTATGGGCGAGTGTGCGGGGCTTTCTTTCAAAGTATACGGACGAGCTGCCGGACACGGACGAACTGGACGGAAACAGCACCACGGGCAGCGTAGAGGGGCATAAGCAGCAGGAAAGATAAGAATAACAGAAAGGTAATACATATTCAGGATTTAGTAATACAAAATCGAATGTAGAAACAGGCGCTTACGGGAAACCGTAGGCGCTTATTTCATTGCAGAAAGGAAGTAAAAGGCATGAGGAACATTAACAGGCTAATAAGCGGGTACAATTTCAATCCGGGCAGTGTTTCACGTATCAAGTACATTGTGATTCATTACGTGGGTGGTTTGAGCGGGGCGCAGGCAAACTGCAAATATTTTGCAGGCGGCAATAGAAATGCGTCCGCACATTACTTTGTAGATCACAACGGGGAAATCTGGCAGTGCGTGGAAGATGCTAACATAGCGTGGCATTGCGGCGCAAAAAGTTATAAGCATGGGGAGTGCCGGAACGCAAACAGCATAGGTATTGAGCTGTGCGTAAGGAAGAGGAACACCGCCAGCCAGGGCGCGACAGATAAGGACTGGTATTTTGAGGACGCGACGGTAGAGGCGGCGGCAGAGCTGACAAGGTACTTAATGGATAAGTACGGCGTGCCTGCCGATCATGTCATAAGGCATTACGACGTTACCGGGAAAATCTGCCCTAACCCGTATGTATATAATACAACGGCGCATACATGGGACGAGTTTAAAAGGCTGATAAGCGGCGGCGCTGCATCTGCCGGGAGCGCGGAAAAGAAACTTTACAGGGTGCGTAAGCGCTGGGAAGATGCAGCCGGGCAGCTGGGAGCTTTTGAAAGTCTGGAAAATGCAAAGAAAGCCTGCATTGCTGGCTATAATGTGTATGACTGGGACGGAAAGGCGGTATACAGCGCTTTTGCAGGCAATGAACAGCAGACGGCAGCAGGCGGCGTGGAAAGTATGATCTGGGCTTTTCTGACAGGTAAAGGCTTAAATGCCTATGCAGCAGCCGGGCTTATGGGAAACCTTTTTGCAGAAAGCGGGCTTAAAGCAGATAATCTGCAAAATTCCTTTAATACGCAGCTGGAAATGACGGACGCAGAATATACGGCGGCTGTAGACAGCGGCAGCTATACAAATTTTGTGAGGGACAGCGCAGGCTACGGGCTTGCACAGTGGACGTACTACAGCCGCAAACAGGCGCTATATGATTACGCGAAAACGGCGGGCGCGTCTATAGGCTGCTTAGATATGCAGCTTGCCTTTTTGTGGCAGGAATTACAGGGCTACAAGGGCGTTATTTCCGCGCTTATGGCTGCAACGTCGGTACGGGCTGCCTCTGATGCAGTGTTGACCGGGTACGAAAAGCCAGAAGACCAGAGCGAGGCAGTAAAGCAGCGCCGGGCAGCATACGGGCAGGAGTATTACGACAGGTACGCCGGAACCGGGGCGGCAGGAAACGCCGGGCAGGGTAAGACAGAGGCGGTAAAGGTTCCCTTTAAAGTAAGGGTAGATATAACAGATCTTAGAATAAGGGCGGGCGCAGGCACGGATTTTGCAAAGACGGGAAAGTATACAGGAATCGGAGTGTTTACCATTGTTGAGGTAAAAGCCGGAGAGGGCAGCGCCGCAGGCTGGGGGCTGCTGAAAGCGTATGAAGAGAATAGGGACGGCTGGGTATCGCTGGACTATTGTACAAGATTATAATGTATATGCTGGGGTATGTCGTTCATGGGCGGCATACCCTTTATTTTTTTACCATAATTTTCTTGAAATCTGATTGACAATATACCAAAGTTGGTATATAATTAAAGCATAGAAAGGAGAAAAGAAAAATAAGTGTAAAGCACTGGAAAGGAGAAACGGCAGGAAATGGGTAAGAAGAAACAAAAGAAAAAGCCTATCAAGTGGCAAGATTTGACGGTCAATGCACTGATAGACTTAATCATAGGCATAATACTTATCATTATCGACAAGTACATAGGTTAAACCTATAGGCGGGCGAAAGCCCGCCGCCTATAAAAAATATATCATAAACCCAAAGCCGAGTAAAGAGTATGATTCTGAAATTAGGTATTTTTTTGGTAGCCGTAGGAACGGTAAAACTCTGCATAGCCCTTATAATGAGAGCTAAAGAGAAAAGAGGTAAGGCATGATCGGAAACAATATAAGAAAAGCAAGAAAAGCGGCGGGCGTTTCACAAAAAGAACTTGCGGAACGCCTGCAAGTCCACCAAAAGGATATAAGCCGCTGGGAAAATGGGGCGCACGCGCCTACATTGGAAATGTTTATAAAAATATGCAGGGAGCTTAACGCCTCTGCTGATGAAATATTAGAATTAAACTAAAAGGCGAAAGAGAGGGCTTATTTATGGCAAAGAAACAAATTATTTTATATATTGTGGCTGCTTTATTTGCAGTAAGCGGAATTGCGGCGTTGCCGTCCGGGAATATTACGGGCGGTATCGGCTGTATAGTGATTGCTGCCGTATGCTTTCTGCTGGCACGTAAGCCAGCGAAAGAGGCAGCAGGGCAGCAGGAAGAGCCGAGGGCGACGGGAACGCCTGCCGCTGTATCTGGTAGCAGGATTGCGGAAACTATACGCACAAAAATAGTAGGCGTGACTTTTGACAATGAGGACGGGGAAAACCGCCAGGACATATTAAGAACCATGACAGGAGACGAGGGCATAACAGTAGAAAAATATACATACAATGGGGAGCCTGCCGCGTGCATCAAGTGGGGAAATAAGGTACTGGGAAATTTATCGGCAGAACTGGCAAAGGACTTAGCGCGGAAATACCCGCAAGCCCGCTACACCGCAGAAATACTGGAAATTTCTGGGGGAGGGGTACAGACGTTTGGGTGCAATATAGAGCTTGACGTTATCATAGAAGAGAAGAAAAGCCGAGCAGCGCAGCCAGCAGGGGAGACAATCGTATATATAGACCGCAGCAGTAAAAAGTACCATAGTAAGCCTACATGTTCTGGAATGAAAAACCCAAAGAGCATACCGCTAAGCCAAGCAAAAAAGAAGTATACAGCGTGTAAGAAATGCTGTAAATGAGGCGTAAATAATGAGCCGCAGACTTGTAAAAGAGTTTGCGGCTTTTCGTTGTATATAAAGGGAATATAGGACAAAAGAGAGGTAAGGGAAATGGGTAAGCATCTGACAAAGGCAGATCGGATAAAATTAGAGGCATTGCTAAAGGCGGGACATGGTAAAAAAGAGATCGCAGACATGCTGCATGTACACCGTAGCACAATATACCGGGAAATAAAGCGGGGAGTTTATACCGCGCTTAATTCTGATCTCACACAGGAAGAGAGATACAGCCCGGATATTGCAGACGATAAGTACAGGGAGAATCTGAAAAGCAAGGGCGGCGTTCTTAAGATCGGCAACGATATTAAGTTAGCAAATTATATAGAGGATAAAATAGTAAATGAGGGATATAGCCCGGCTGCCGTTCTGGGGGAGCTTAAGGCACAGGGAAAAGAGGGGGAATTTTCCGTCACGATTTGCGTAACAACGCTTTACAGCTATATTGATAAAGGTATCTTTCTACAGCTCACAAATAAACACTTACCAGTAAAGGCAAATAAGAAGAGGGACTATAAGAAAGTGAAGAGGCAGCAGGCGCGGGCGGCAGCAGGCACAAGCATAGAAAAGCGCCCGGAAGAGGTAGACAAGCGGGAAGAGTTCGGACACTGGGAAATGGATAGCGTAATAGGACAGCGGGGGAAATCTAAAAATACCCTGCTGGTACTGACGGAAAGAAAAACGCGGGACGAGATCATATTTAAGCTGCCGGACAAGACAGCAGAGGCGGTAGTAGATGCTTTGGACGCATTAGAAAGAAAATGGGGCGGCATGTTTAAGCAAGTCTTTAAAAGCATAACCGTAGATAATGGCAGCGAGTTTGCATATTGTGAAGAGCTGGAACGCTCTATACTGGGAGAGGGGAAACGGACGCAGCTATATTACTGTCACCCGTATAGCAGCTGGGAACGTGGTACAAATGAGGTTACTAATAAAATGGTACGGCGCAAAGTACCAAAGGGGACAAATTTTGACGGAATGACGGACGCAGAGGTAGAGGCAATGGAAAACTGGATAAATAACTATCCACGCCGCATACATGGCTATCATTCTGCCGGGGAACTCTTCGAGGAAGAGCTTAAGAAAATCGGGTGAAAAAAATTTAAAAAAGTGTCGCATTTAATATTGACATTTTCATAATGCGGAACAGAATAAGGAACTGCTTGAAAAGATACCGCACAGAATCTTTATGGATCTGGCGGTGGTCTATTATGCCGTGGCCAGAGACCATGCGCGGGAGGACATAGGGACGATCCTTATTTATAACGGGCATATGGAGATGTGGGGACAGGAAGAGGAAAACCTTTACCAGACGGCGATGATGAATATGCGCGCTGATGGCGAAGCTGACCTTGCTACTATCGAAACCGTTATAAAGCGGATCGCGCCGGAGATCACATTTCCATCTGTGCCTTGTAATGTTCCGTGGGATACAAGAATGTATATACTAACAAACTGCCGTAAGCGTTTCGGGGCAGCGGAGATCCTTGACAAGAAAACCCTGCGGATGATCGCGGACAAGGTAGGGGACGGATTCATTGTGCTGCCCAGTTCTGTACATGAGACAATCGTACTGCCGCCAAGGGATGAGACAGAATATGAATGGCTGGCGGCTCAGGTGCGGGAGGTCAATGATACACAGGTGGATATCGAAGAAAGGTTATCTTATCATGTGTATATGTACAGCAGGGATGAGGAGGCACTGCAGATCGTTGCCTGACGGCAGGAGTATGCGGTGATGGATGGTATAAAGAGCAGAAAATCTTGTCAGTGATAGGATGATCTGCTCTTTTTGTGCCGACTTTTGTACATAATCTGAGCGGCAGATGGAATACGCATGGCGAGACATACAGAGGAAAGAGGTGGATAGAATGGAGAAAAACGGATTGTTGGAGATAATCGCGGCACACAGAACAGTGAAAGATTTGGATGAGCTGATAAAGAAGGACAAATATTACCAGGAGGCATTGGCAGAAGAACAGTCAGCATCAGACATAATGGACAGCCTGAGCCTTACCTCAGAACAGAAAAAAGCTGTTGACCGTGTCATTACGGCATATAATGAATGTGGTTCGGCATACGGCGCTGTAGCTTACCGATTCGGAATGGAGGATGGGATCAGGGTGCGGATGGAGATGGAGGAGATCTTGCATCTTTCATAGAAATGATGTATTGTGCTGCTGTTGCGCCATTCATTATATGTTGCATCCGATATTGGCACGGATAATAGTAAGGGGTGGTATGAGTGGAATGGATACCACCATACCACCCATACCACGACAATATAAATCTGAAACTGATAGACTGTAAAAAGAAGATTCATGAAGAATACAGGAATTTTGTACTCTTTCTAATTTTCTAAATTCATAAGTTGAAATAACTTTCTATATTGTATCCTCTTATATTGTATGTAAAGTGTAACGTGAATTGTAATCTATATAAATACACAGAATATTCGTATAAAAGCGGTGATTATTTATGTGTGTATGGAGATTTTTGCTTGTGAGTTGATCAAATGAATGGTATAATAAAAATCGTATTAGCATGTGGGAATACTTGATAATTCATAAGTTTTCAAAAAGGAACCGAGAGGATTATACTATGGAAGTAAGTTACAAAAAACTTTGGAAACTGCTTATTGATAAAGATATGAAGAAGAAAGATCTTCAGGCAAAAGCTGGAATCAGTTGGACTTCCGTTACGAAATTATCTAAGGGTGAGAATGTGAGCATGGAAGTTCTGATGAAGATTTGCAAGGCTTTGGAATGCAATATCGGAGATATTATGGATCTGATTCCGGAAGAAGGTGATATAAATGGCAAGTTCAAAAAGGAATGATCTGGTCAGTGTTGCGCCACCGCATAGTATTAAAAAATTTGAACTTATATCGGAGTATGTAAAAGCATGGATTCAGATTTTGATGTTGAATCAGAAATGTAGGGGAATTGTATATATTGATTGCATGTCAAACAGTGGTGTTTATAAAAATGATGAAGGTGAAGAGATAGAAGGGACGCCTCTTTTAGTGTCTGAGATTATAGCGGATGCAATGATTACATACACAAACAAGCAAGCTTATTTATATTTCAATGATTTGGACTCAAAGAAGATTGATTTACTGAAAACAAGGATACCAAAGCAGACAAATAACTTTCATATTTACACTGAAGCAATGGATGCCAATGTGCTGTTAAGGAAAATTGGTACTCAATTTACAACGGCATTCAGTGATATGCATTTTTTGCTGGTATATGATCCTTATGATGCGCATATTGAATGGGACGCGATGATGCCTTTTCTCAAGAATTGGGGAGAAATTATTATCAATCATATGGTCTCTGATCCCATTAGAGGGGCTAAGACGGCTAAGAAGCAGAAGGTTATTGAGAAATATGAAGAAACCTATCAGACGACAATTGATGAGCTGATTTCTTTTGGTAGTGATAGAAATGCCTTTGAAACAAAGATAGAGCAGATTATAAGGGACGGTAGTGGCAGAAGCGAAAAAAGATATTATATTGCGTCATTTCCATTTTTTAATAGTAATAATTCGGTGGTGTATAACTTGATCCATTGCACTGGACATTATAAAGGATTTGAACTTTTTAAATCTACTGCATGGAAAACCTTTGGTGATAAATCTTCTTTAAAGAATACGCACAACATTGAAGATCAGATGAGTTTTACTATAAGCGATAATGGCGAACTTGTTATGGGGGTACAGGTAGACGAATCTTGTTACAATCTCAGAGATGCCGCAAAGTATGTACAGGAACATTTTGCTGGGAAGGAAAACGTTCCTAATGATGATGTGTGGACATATCTTGGAGAACATCCTGTGTTTCCGACAAGAGATTATAAGAATAAGATTAAGGATGTATTGAAACGGGAATTTGGCATGAAGGCATCCCGTAGTTCAATGACATTTTTAGATAGGAGCTATTGAACATGCCAAATGTGGAAGGCTATATCACAAGGAAATCCATGCTATACAAAACAGGTGTGGAGTATGGGGATTATACATTGAATTTTGTGCAGGGATGTGCGCATGGCTGCAAGTATCCTTGTTATGCCTTTCTGTTGAAGAAACGCTTTGGACAGATCAAATCCTATGAAGAGTGGTTGAAGCCATACTTGGTATTGAATACTCTGGAAATATTAGATAGAGAAATTCCTCGTTTAAAGGATAAAATTAAATCTGTTCAGCTATGCTTTACAACCGATCCGTTTATGGTTGGATATCCGGAGATAGAGAAGATGAGTTTGGATGTAATTAAAAAGTTGAATACTGCAGGAATAATGTGTACGGTGCTTACGAAGGGCATTCTTCCAATTGGACTGGCGAAGTATTCAAGAAAAAATGAATATGGAATTACGCTGATATCTTTGGATGAAGAATACAGAAAGAAGATGGAACCAGGGGCTACTCCATATGCTGATAGACTGAAAGCGTTAAAAAATTTGCATGATAAAGGCTGTAAAACATGGGTTAGCGTGGAACCATATCCTACACCGAATTTGATAGATCAAGATTTGAAAAAAATATTGAAAGCCACAAGTTTTGTAGACAAAATTATTTTTGGCAGAACAAATTATTGCAAGGATGTTACATTGGGGTATCCAGAGCATAAGCAATTCTATAATGAGAGGGCAAAGGAAGTGATCGACTTCTGCATAAGTGAAGGGATTGCTTACCATATAAAAGATAAGACAATTACATGGTAAAATCTGTCTTTGAAGACAGAACATGAGATAAGATTGGAATGCTGGAATTACAACGCCAGTAAAACGGAGGGATGGCATGGCTGCAATTCATGATTTGCTTGCTCAGGTACAGGATGAGGCACTGAGAGTTAGATTGGAGCAGGAAATAAATAGACTATCAAAAGCGAAGAAATTTGGGTTGGTGTTTGAAGAACATCTGCCGGAGTGTACACCGCTTTATGATATTCCGGTAAAACGCGGCTCTACGGTTGCGAAGAAGACCGGTGCCGTCAGTGATATGTATGAAGTGAGTGACATCAAGGATGGTATAGCCATATGTTATCACAAGGTGACAGAAAAAAGAGAAGAAATTCTAGTGAATGAGTTGGTAAGCGTGGCTCAGTTTGGAGAACCAATCTATCCATATCTGAAGCTGATTGATAATGTATGTAATGCTCCAGACAGCGATCTATGGCATACATTGATTGAGGCGGATAATTATCATGCTTTGCAGTTGCTAGAATATCTTTATGCAGGAAAAGTGGACTGTATTTATATTGATCCGCCTTACAACACGGGCGCAAGGGATTGGAAATACAATAATGATTATGTTGACGGGGCTGATGCATATCGGCATAGTAAGTGGTTGTCGTTTATGCAGAAGAGGCTAAAGGTTGCAAAAAAGCTATTGAATCCAAAAGATTCTGTTCTTATTGTGACAATAGATGAGAAAGAATATCTTCATCTGGGATGTTTGCTCGAGGAAATGTTTCCAGAGGCAGGAATGCAAATGATAAGTTCTGTAATAAATCCGGCGGGAGCGGGTAGACAGAATGAATTTTCAAGAACGGATGAATATATTTTTGTGTTGCAACTGGGAGCGGCAAGAGTACTGCCAGAAAGCCGCGATATGGAAAATGTGCCAATAATATGGGATACCTTAAGAAGATCAGATCTTGCATCCAGACGGGGAACAATAAAAGGCGGTACATCACAGTTTTATCCAATTTATGTGGACGATAAAACTCATCGAATAAGAGAAATAGGAGCCCCTTTAGCACATGATGTGCCTATAGAAACAGTTCCTGAAATGCCCGGATGCACAACTGTATTTCCTATACGAGATAACGGTATTGAAATGTGTTGGGGACTTAGACCAGAGCAGGCGCGCATAAGGTTGCAGGATGGATATATTCGGGTTGGCAAATATATGCCTGAAAAACCACAAAAATATATCATATCTTATGTTACGGGAGGAGTAGTCCGTGATATAGAGTCTGGTGCTGCGATAGTGACAGGTAGAGATGAAGATGGAAGTGTTATAGCTCATTATCCCAAGGGAAGAGATAAAATGCCTACCACGAACTGGAATCGACCTACTCATGATGCACAAAGATATGGAACAGGGATACTGAAATTGATTTTTTTGGATAAAAGATTTTCATTTCCCAAATCTCTATATGCAGTACATGATGTGATTAACTTTTTCTTAGGAGAAAAAAAGGATGCTTTGGTGCTAGATTTTTTTGCTGGTTCTGGCACCACTCTTCACGCTGTAAATCTGTTAAATGAAGAAGACGGAGGAAAACGTTGCTGTATTATTGCCACAAACAATGAAGTATCTGATGAAGAGTCAAAGACTTTACAAAAACAGGGTTTTAAGCCGGGGGATGAAGAATGGGAGAAACTTGGTATAGCTCGTTATATTACTTGGCCGCGAACTGTCTGTAGTATCGAAGGACGTGATATTAATGGAAAGCCTTTGAAGGGTAACTATCTTGGAAGTGGCATTCCAATGTCAGAAGGCTTTAGGGCAAATGTGGCATTCTTTAAACTTGGATTTCTGAATAAGACAGCAGTTGCTTTAGGACATCAGTTAGCCGAACTCTTTCCTGTTCTTTGGCTGAAAGCTGGAGCTCACGGACCGTGCCCAACACTTGAAGATGATGGAGCTTATATGCAGGTTCTTCCAGAAAATAGGTTTGCTATTCTTATAGACGAAAAACATTTCCAGAAATTCGATGAGGAAGTGAGAAAGCATCCGAAAATCCAGACGATTTATATCGTCACAGATTCAGAAGCTGGATATCGCGAAATGATTTCTGGGTATGATGATAAAGATACATTCCAGCTTTACAGAGATTATCTGGATAACTTCCGGATCAATACAGTAGGGAGGTAAGCCATGAAAATAGAATTGTTCCCATTTCAGAAAAGAGCATTAGATGAACTCAGAATGAAGTCGGCGGAAGCTGTGTATCGTTATGGGAGAACACATTCCAAGCAGGTGGTTTCATTTACGGCACCGACCGGAGCAGGAAAGACCATTATCATGGCTGCCTTAATTGAGAGTATTTTCTTTGGTGATGAATTGTATCCAGAGCAGCCGGAAGCGATTATTGTGTGGTTGTCAGATTCACCGCAGTTGAATGAACAGTCAAAAGATAAGATTGATCTGAAAGCGGATAAGATTCGACTGGGGCAGTGTGTAACAGTTCAGGATGATTTCTTTGATCAGGAGATGTTTGATGATGGACACATTTACTTTTTGAATACGCAGAAGTTAGGAAAGAGTTCAAATCTGACAAAGAAAACCGACAATCGTCAGTATACGATTTGGGAGACTTTGGCAAATACGGTAAGAGAAAAGGGTGATCGGCTTTATTTCATTATTGATGAAGCACACCGCGGTATGCAGGGACGTGAAGCCGGACGTGCGACTACTATTATGCAGAAGTTCCTTAAAGGAAGCCCGGCAGATGGTATCGATGCTATGCCGGTTGTTATCGGAATGTCTGCCACATCTGCAAGATTTAACGCGCTGGTTCAGGGTATCGCTTCTGATACGCAATACGTTGTGGTTACCACAGATGAAGTCAGAGCTTCAGGTTTGCTGAAGGAACGAATTGTTATTTCTTATCCGGAAGAAAGATCCAGTAATAGGGATATGGCTGTTCTGCAGGCAGCAGCGGATGAATGGAAGAATAAATGGGATCACTGGTACCAGTATTGCTATGAGCAGCACTATGCTTACGTGAATCCGGTTATGTTGCTCCAGGTGCAGAATGCTACATCTGCATCAATTTCCGCGACAGATTTGGCTGATTGTATTCAGAAGATAGAAGAAAGAACGGGTTTCTGTTTCCAAGAAGGTGAAGTAGTACACACTTTTGGAGATGCCAATGCGGTTATAAAAATTAACGGATTAGATGTACCATATGTGGCTCCATCAGCAATTGCCGAAGATAAACGTATACGAGTAGTGTTCTTCAAGGAGAGCCTGTCAACAGGCTGGGATTGTCCGAGGGCAGAGACAATGATGTCCTTTCGCCATGCGGCCGATGCAACTTATATTGCCCAGTTATTGGGACGTATGATACGCACTCCGATGCAGATGCACATTCAGGTGGATGAAACACTGAATGAAGTGCACCTTTATCTGCCCTATTTCAATTCAGACACTGTAAAGCAGGTGGTGGAAGAATTACAAAATGCTGAAGGTGGCGATATTCCTGCAGATATTTATGGTGAATCTTTAGATACCAGAGTTATGGACACATTATCTGTCAGGCCGAGAAGCATATCCAATGGAGATGGCACCAGACATACATTTACGTATCCCGGGCAGATGACAATGTTTGATCAGCAGGGAATATCAGCGATAGAAATACATGATGGTGGAACTGGTCAGTATGGAAGTGAACGGACGGGAAAGGAATCTGACATCCGAGAAGCGTCATCGACAGTTAATATAGGTTTGGATAACATACAGTCTGGTGATGTGCAGGCACAAACTGTAACAAAAGTAGATCAGATACAATCATCAGGGCTTTCATCAGCATTAGGCTCTACTCAGGTGTCAGCTCCGGAACAACCAGTACAGATAGAGCAGCAATCATTCATTGATCGAGAAGGGATTGTAAAAGCTATCAATAATTCTGGTTTGCTTACTTATGAAGTGAATTTTGTAAAAAGAAGTAATTATCTTAATTCTTTGTATGGTCTTGCAAGGCTTCTAAGGCAGTCAGGAAAGTACTTGGATGCAACAGATGATGTACTGGAAGAAATTGTCTGTATGATCAAGGAGTATATAGAAAATCTGAAACGTGAAGGCAAGTACGATGATATGGCAGAAAAGATTATGGAGTTTGAAATGAACTCGCAGGTTTTTGACGTGTTCGGTAAGACTGTGGATGATAATATTGTTCATAGGTTTATGTCCAATACAGATATTGATATTGATCGGCAATTCCGTAGGGCGGAGACGAAGCTTGGGAATGAGGGTGTAGGAAACAAATATGGTCATTATTATTATGATGAGGATGATCCAAATGCCTATAAGATTGATGTAATACTGTATGCATCTAATGATGACTGTTATGAGAGACTGCTTGCTTATGCGGAGAAGGCTTTCCATAAAATGAATGACAATTATCGCCGTAAAATTGTTGGACTAGAGGAAAGATTCATTAAGCAGTACAACAGGATTGTTTCAGATGGAGATATTGTAAGTAAGCATAACTTCCGCCTTCCGGAAACCATTAGCTTACCACATGAGGTAAATGGTAAAGATTATATAGATCATCTTTTCGTTGATGATAGTGGAAAGGCGCGTATTAATCTGAATAGTTGGGAAGAAGGGGTTTTGATTGAAGAACAGGAACAGCCGGATTATGTATGTTGGCTTAGGAATCCTCCAAGAAAGCCGTGGTCTTTGTGCATACCATATGAGATGAGCGGAGAGCAGAAACCAACATATCCAGACTTCGTGATTGTGCGTCAGGATAGTGACAATGCATATGTAATGGACATTCTGGAGCCACATGATCCTACCAGAATTGATAATTTAGGCAAAGCAAGAGGATTTGCTGAATATGCAAGACAGAATCCTGGGGTTGGCCGTATCCAACTGATCCGCATGAGTAAAGATGCTGTAGGTCATAATCGATTTAAGAGGTTGGATATGGCAATGAGCGCTGTGAGAGATAAGGTTTTACGCGCAATGTCCAATGATGAATTAGATCACATTTTTGATACAGATGGATTCTTCATGTAATTAAGATATAAAACAGAATGAAAGCGTTACAGGAGGCATTGGGGCCTGTTGGATGGTGAAATTTATGCAGCAGTATGATATGGGATATGGAGATTCTACGAAGGAAAAACAGGAACAGCCGGATGTGAGTCTGGAAGAAATAGATAGGCTATTAAAGAGTGCAGATAATCATTAAATCGTAGAACCAACGGTATATGATTGTAACACTATAAGATCAGCGGGATAATAATTTTACGGATAATGACCGGGGCTATGAAGGACAGAGCGATTCTGCCCTTCTTTTTTTACAAATTTTTTTTGTAATCACTCCTACAAGAAATTAAAAAAATCTTGTAAAGGAGTTAAAGCATTATGGGTACAATTAAAATTTCGTATGATGACCGGAGCTATCAATCTAAACCTTCCGGGGAAGAAATATGGCAGATTAATAATAGGATAGGCGTATCAGTCAGGGAATTAGATCAGGACGAGCTGCGGGAAACGATGAGCAGGATTGGAAGCGGGGGATGTACTTTCAGCCCAGCGACATTTAAGAATGGGGTGCGTAATAAGGAAAATTTTGAACAGCAGCAGTTATTTGCACTGGATTTTGACAATAAAGACCCAAAGAAGAAGGTCACATTTGATGAAGTAAAGGAACGGGCAGCGCTTTATGAACTGCCGGTTCTGTCTGCTTACGATACGATGTCAAGCACAGGGCATGATAAATTCAGGGTTGTGTTTTTGAATGATGTTTCTGTCACGGACAGGAGGGTTGCTGAGGCTGTGCAGCTTGCGATGGGAGAGATGTTCCCGGAGGCTGATCCGTCATGCTATAAGGATGTATCCAAACTGTATTTTGGCGGCAAGGAACTGATCTACTATGATGATACAGTACCCCAGATCAATATAGAATCAATATTTAGGAACTATACCTACTCTATGAAAAGAAAGCATAAGGATAACCATTATAAGGAACATATCAAATGGTTTTCTAAAAGAACAGGGATCGCATTAAACGGGAAGGGTTTACTGGATATTACAGTAGCGGATCATCTGCCGGAAACAGATGATCCGACAGAAGATGCTGGTGCTAACCAATATATTGAAGATGGGAAAAATTCGCCAACAGCTATTATATATGAATATTCTGATATAAAAGCAAATGGCGAAATTTTCCCAAATAAATATTATGTTATCAATTTTAGTGGCACCAGAAGTTCTTCTGTCAAAACTCCGGGTGAAAAGTCTAAGAATCATAAAAATTTCAGATCCGGAGTTTTGCAGGATATGAATAAGTGCAGGTTATTCCATGATTTTACTAATGGTAGTAGAAAGTTATCCCATGATGAGTTATTTGGTATTGCAACGAATCTGATACAGGTAGAGGCGGGAATAAAATATTTCATGGAAAAGCGAATGGAATATCCGGAACTGTATCCCGATGATGTCAGGAATGAGAAATGGAAAGCACATCTTTCTTATATGGAACAGAATGAGTATAAACCACAGTATTGCGAAAAATACTGCCCATACCATGAGGCATGTGTGCATTGTAAGAATATTCTTTCGACAATACATACAAAACGCAGGGGCATGGAAAAGATTGCCGGATACCACGAAACATTTTATCCTATGGAAGAGATGCAGGAGGATGTTTATGATGCTATCAGCAGGGCTTATTTTGCCATAGGAAAAAAGTATTATATCATTAAAGCGATGACAGGTGCAGGAAAAAGCCATAGCTACATAAAACTCATGCGGGAATATCCGGACGAGAGATTCCTCATAGCAGTGCCGACAAATCTTCTGAAGGACGAGATAGTGAAGAACGCTAAGGGAATGGGGATTAAAGCCATGAAAACGCCATCCCTTGAAGCAATTGAAGATGAGATCCCGAAAGGAATCTGGGAACATATCCAGAAGCTGCGTAAAAGGGGACGGCACCGTAGTGTCCATCCATATATCCAAAAAGAATTAAAGAAGAAAGACATCCCCTGCCTCCGTAAATATATGAAAAGGCGTGAAAAGATAAAAGGATGGAAAGGATGCATCATTACCACGCACCGTTATCTGCTGAGCATGGATGAGGGGAGGCTGGATGAATTTGACTCCATCATTATTGATGAAGATATCCTTTTCAAGAGTATCATATCCAACCAGGGTGAGATCAGTGTGTCGGACCTGAAAAGGCTGAGAAAGGAAACAACAGATTCCCTGCTGTCAAATAAGATAAAGAAGCTGTTGAAAGAATCAGAGACGCAGTCATGTATTGAAGTGGAAGGGTTTGAGTGGGATGATGAGGGAATGGACAGGAAATCAATGCTGTTTGATATCGCGTCATTTTGCCGGACAGAGCGGTTCTATCTGCGGCGGCGTGAAAATGACAAGGGACTTGAAGAGGATACATTTGCCTTTCTGAAGCCTGCGGATTTTCCGGGTGATAAATATATCATAGTCTCAGCCACGGCAGATGAAGAGATATGCGGATGGTATTTCGGAGAAGAAAACATAGATTTTTATGAGTGTAAAAAAACTGAATACATGGGTGAACTGAAACAATACTGCGAAAAATCCATGAGTAGAACCTGCCTGGCAAATAATCCGGGTATGGTAGAATCGCTGATGCATAGGTTTGGTATGAGCCGGGAAAGTGTGATTACCTTTATGAATCAGGGAATTGGTGAGCTACATTTTGGAAATACGGAAGGCAGCAATATGCTGGAAGGGAAGGATATCCTTGTAGTGGGCACGCCGTACCACGCAGAATTTATATATAAGCTGGCGGCGGCTTCGATGGGGATAGAATTTGACGAAGGTGAAAAAATGTCGCTCCAGACAATAGACTACAACGGATACCGTTTCCAATTTACGACATTCCAGAATGAAGAACTGAGGAAGATCCACTTGTGGATGATTGAGAGCGAATTGGAGCAAGCCGTGGGTCGGGCACGGCTCCTCCGGAACGCATGTACAGTGCATCTGTTCTCCAACTTTCCTTTACACCAGGCAGAGATGATCCAAAATTTTAGTTTTGAGGAAAGCCAGGAAATGTAATCTATAGTTTATAGAGGCGTAACTGCATGGTTGCGCCGATTGTTGTTCAGGCCATTTAGAATACTGTTAATACGCGGGCTGGATTTTATGGCGGCAATGTGAAGGAATACCATCAGATAGGTGACGGGAACGTCTATATATGGGATCTTGCGGGTTTGGAACGTATAGAATATGAAACCGCTTCAACCAAAATATAAAAAATATTTACATTTTGGAGGAGGATTATATGTATATCAATCAAATTTATGAACTGTCAATGGTGCTGGACAATGAAAAATTCCATAAAGGTTTAAGCCGGGCACATAAACGAACAGGCTGTTTGGAGGAGAAGGATGGAGAATATGTAGATCGATTAATGGCAGCTAAAGGAATGACCGTTACCTATCGGGACAGCCAATATAAGAAGAAAGTAAAGGTGGTCATTAACTCAGGACGGGTGATGGACTATGATAAAACCGAGCCGGATAAATTTCTCCGCAAGGTCGATAAGAGGATTGGAGAATATTTTGATCATAAATACAATGTAGAGGATTTCAGCTTATCGGGGGTTACTTTTGTTACGGATATAGACGTTGACAGCCGGGAGAACGTTTCTGCGTATTTGAAGGTTTTACGGAGAGTCGGCAGGGTAAAGGGATTTAAGATAGTAGTCTATGAGTGTTTTGAGGATATTGACAGTTTGTGCTGGGAAGGGAACAGCAACGGGATTTCGTTTTCACTTTATGATCTGGAAAGCATGTGCAGGAGACAGTTTGGGGAAAAGGAATTTAAAGCCAAGAAATATAGGGGAATAATTGATGGGACGGTAGGTATCCTGCGGGCGGAAGTGAGGTTAATGAAGCCGAAAGCGGTACGGAGTTATACTGACAGGATAGAGGTCAGAGCGCAGATTGCCGACATAATGAGGAAACGCAAAGATATTTTCATGGATACATTTATTAAAATAGTACCATATGGTGATTACGAAAAAAAGGATAAAACAGTGGAGATTGTTTGTAGGAAGATTGGAGATGGCAGATTGCGAAGACGGATGCTGCAGCTGGTAGTGCTGATACCAGAGAAGAAGTCATTGTATTTGGCGCAAAAGGCAATGAAATATAGGAACATGGAAAAGATAATGGATGAATTTGCAAAGATAAGCATATCACCTGTTACAATTAGTAAGCGACAGGATGTGAGGCAGTTGAGGAACATTTATGAATGTTTGTGTGAGCGAACATAAATAATGATGTGATTTGGCATGGAGCGATTTCGCTCCATGTCCTACTTTTTCTTATAACTACGGGAGTGATAATATATAATTGGCTGTAAAAGATAGGAGAACTGTGAGCATGAAGAGCGAAATGAAAGAAATCTCACTTGATTCTTTGCAGCCATTTAAGGAACATTTCGGGCGAGCATATGAGGGAGAGCGGCTGAAACCGTCTCCAACTAAGCATAAATAAATGTAATTGAGGTGTAACAATATACAGTTATTTTTTTAACCATTCTTGAAATACGGAAATATCCAACGTCCCCTCCTCAACTTGCATAAGTTTCTTTTTTGCTTTGTGCTGCCATGAATTGAATTGTTTTTGGCTTATAATATGATTTTTTTTTCGCGCATGGTTCCTTTTGTATGCAGTTTCATATATTTTGAGAGCAGGATTGTTTTGAAGCCTATCTTTCTTAAGCTTCTTTTTTGCGGCTTTAGCACAAATTAATCCTGTTTCATCAATACGATTACAGTATTTTTGACTTTTATGTCTTGGGATGAAATATTTACCGCAATTTTCACATCTTTTGACTACAGTGTTCGCCAGACTCATATTTGCTATTTCTAATTGTAGTAATTCCTGCAGATTATTAATTTCATAAAATGAAGGAAGTGTTGCCTTTGTGATATCGCTGTTTGTCAAATCTTTTAAGGGTTGTGATATGCACAATGTCTGAAAAAGTAAGTTTCTTATAATTTCTTGAATCCGAAGTTCTTCAGAAAAGCCTATGGGCATTTCAGATGGTATATCTGGAATTAATGATTCTTCAATTTCACCAGCCTGATATCCCCTATCATCAATCCATATTTTGTATTTATGATAAAAATCGAAAGGGGAAAAATTATTAGGATAATCCCCTGCGACTACTAATGAAGATGGAATGAGAACATGTAATTTTTCGAGATACCAGTCTTCATCTAAAGTGCAATTAAGTGGAAGCGTTTTTTGAAAGAAAACTGAGTAGAGTAATAGTTCATTAAAATAATTGCCAATTGCCTTGATAATAGTTCTTTTATACTCATATTCGTAATATGGATGAGCGGAAATTAAAAGTTCTTTTATCTTATTGATTTTTTCGATATTATTTTTGTATTTTTTTAATTCAAAATCAGACGCATCTATTCTTTGGGTAATATATTGCTCGAGGATTTTTGGCAGGCAAGATAGGTTGGCATCAATATAATCGAGTAAATAGTTATGCATTTTATCAACCGAAAACAAAATGTTGTTATTTTTATCAAAATAGTTATATCCATTATCACGAAATTCAGCGTATGTCATCAAATTTCCTCCCAACTATTCATTAGAGTACCATAAAATCAAAAAAATAGCCATATTAGAGAATCTAATAAGATGACTCATAATTATTGTATTTCGGAGAAAAAAAAGCTAATCTGAACACAGTCGATATCGAATAGTCAAATTTAAAAAAGTGATCGCGCGGTCGCTTTTTTAGGAAGGAGAGTAGTCAAGCAAAAATTTAGTTAGTAGTATATTGATTCTTTTAAGTAATTAATTGGATTGGGATGCAGTAATCAGCCGCTTCCGATTCCTAGCTATTTAGACATGTGTACTTCTTCTACTTCTTCTCTTTATAATAACAGAGCTGAGATTTTTGAAAAAATCTATTTTGCAGAACTGTTTTTGCTGGGAGGAGGAGAAGAAGGAGAAGTAAGAGAAAGGAGAAAACCTATATGGAATCTTTATTTGAATCCTCGCCTACTACATTAAATGCAGCGAGGTTGGCAGAAAAAATCGAAAATGCTTTTAAGCGCTATAAAGTAAATATGGAAATTACTCATAGATGGTCTGCGTCAGACAGAGCTATTTTTGAAGTGAAGCTAAAGGGAGAAACGCGTGAGACGCAATTATTAGCGCGTTTATCAGATGTTCAACTTAGGCTAAAACTCCCTTTATTTCAATCGTTTAAAAAGGATTACACAATCTATATCGTTGCGTCAGATCGAGAGATAGTGTATGATCATTTGCCTCAAATTTTTTACAGCTCTCAATACATGGACGCCTGTAAAAAGATGTTTTTGCCATATGTAGTTGGATTTGATGCTGTTGGCAGGCTGATAATCGTTGACTTGAGTAAGTTGCCGCATCTTTTAATAGCTGGTGCGACTAATTCGGGAAAAACTGTTGGAGTGCAGGTTTTGATTACTGGTATCATACAAAGTAAACAACCTTCTCGTGTTAATCTGATTTTAGTTGATGTTGGAGCGGCTGACTTGCTTCCATTTGAGAGAGTTCCACATTTATCATGTCCTGTAATACGGGATAGGAATCGTGCATGTCAGGCTTTAGAGAAGTTAAGAACCGAAATGGAGAGACGCATTGCTATACAAAGTAGTGATATCGAGTCTTTCAAGAAGCTTCCAAGGCTAGTGCTTGTTATTGATGAGTTTCCTGCTCTCTTTGTGGGGGTGGAGGACAGAAAGCTGGTCAGATTAATGGCGGATGCAGTATCAGCTTTGTTACAGCGAGGACGGCATGCCAAGATACATGTGGTTCTTGCCGCCCAAAATCCAACAATGCAGAACATGAAGGTTGATTTGGGCAATATTACTGGAAGGATTGCATTTAAGTGCGCTAAAAAGAACTTTTCAGAAACAATTCTTGGAGAGAGTGGTGCTGAAAAATTATTGGGAAAAGGAGATTTGTATCTTAAATCCCCAGAATTTTCAGGGCTGAAAAGGATTCAAGGTACATATATAACCTCTAGCGAACTTAATTGGGTAATTCTTAATATTAGGCAATTTACCAGATATCACCTAAGGGATAAGTATAGGATAAAATTTTCTGAGAATTCAAGTAGGGACTTGGGGAATGAGCTGGCGGCTAATCGAATTGCTGACTCAAAACCTTCAAAACAGGATGCAGACAGGAGAATGTTTGCACAAATTATGATTTGGGCATTAGGGCAGAATGAGATATCCTGTAATGCTGTTATGAAAGCGTTTGGCTATGGTTGGAATAGAGCCAGCGACTTTATTGACAGGTTATACGCAGTTGGCATTGTGGGAGAACTAGATGCAAAGCTTCCGAGAAAGGTGATACCGCAGACAGTAGACGAAATGTCTGATAAAATAAAACAGTTTTTACAGAACTGTGGTTATTCGGAAGATATGCTTGCTGAGGCAATCCGCAACAGAGAGAGCGGTTAAGATTGTGAACCATATGTATCCGAACGTTAATTATATATTATTTCTTCAAGGAGGGAGAGCTTATGAATAAGACACTATTTCGTGAATCAAACGAACAGATAACGGTCGATATTGAAAGATTATCCGCCATGCTTTCCTGCGGACGGGCCACAGCCCGAAAGATAGGAGAGCAAGCGGAAGCCAGAATTTGCATAGGCAGGCGAGTCTTATATTCTGTCGATAAGGTGAAGCAATACTTATGTAATTTGAGTGAATAAATTATAATATCATCTGTTATTTGGAATGGTTCTGTGCTATACTATCTATATGAGGCAAGCCGGAACCATTCCTATTGGAAAGAAAGGAGCGCAGAGAAGAAAGGAGTGGCTTTATGGCAAGGAAAGACAATAAAGGTCGAAATCTTCATACAGGTGAATCACAGCGCAATGACGGAATCTATATGTATCGCTATATGGACATAAGGAGCGGCAAACGCCAGACGATCTATGCAGGTGATTTGGCGGAACTTAGGGCGAAGGAGAAGCAGCTTGCAAAGGATCTGGATGATAATATACTAATAGATGGCAGTGCCAAGAAAATGACGGTCAATTCCCTATTTGACTATTATATGGCAACGAAAGAATTAGCGGATTCCACGAGAGGTAATTATGTAAAAATGTGGAATGGTCATGTAAAAGATGAGATTGGGAATTTAAAGGTAGTGCAGCTTCTCCCATCACACATCAAGGCGTTTTATGCGAAGATGTCACGCGCAGGATATTCTTACTGTACGATCAAGCTGATACATACGCTCTTGAATCCGGCTTTGGAGATGGCAGTAGATGATGATATTATACGGAAAAACCCGGCTAAAAACGCATTGTCCAGCGACTATGGGAAACCACCGGAAGAGAAGGATATATTGACATTAGACCAGCAGAAGAAATTAGTTTCGTTTATGCAGGAAAGCAATGTCTACAATATTTATGATCCTATGTTTACGGTTCTATTGGAGACAGGCTTAAGATGCGGGGAACTGATCGGTCTGACATGGGCGGATGTAGACATGGAGAACAGGGAACTTTCCATAGATCATCAGCTTATCTATAAGGATTGGGGTGTTGGCTACGGATTTCGGGTATCTACACCTAAAACGAAGGCAGGTGTGCGGACTATCCCGTTTACGGAAAGTGTGTATAAAGCTTTCTTGGGACAGAAAAAGATCAATTTTATGCTTGGACGGCGCAGCACAGAGGAGATAGATGGATATTCAGACTTTATCTTTCTGGCGAAAACGGGAAGACCGCTGATGCCTAGCGCAGTCAACAACGTGATTTACAATGTGGTAGATAAATACAATAAGGAAGAAGCAGGCAGGGCAAAGAAAGAACACCGCAAAGCGGAACTTCTTCCGAGAATCTCAGCCCACAACCTACGACACACTGCCTGCACCAACATGGCAAGACATGGCATGAACATCAAGGTGCTGCAGTATCTCATGGGACACGCCCACAGCGATGTGACGATGGATGTATATAACCATATCGCAGGCAGAGAGGATGTTAGGGAGGAAGTGGAGCGGTACGCACTGGCAGTTGGCGGCTGAGTTACTACACCAAAAAATAGAAAAATGGTGTAGTAATGGTGTAGTAGAGGAATATAACAGGTGATGTTTTAAATTCCAGGACCCGCAAACCCGCATAAATACAGGGTTTGCAAAATTTTAATAAAATAATTAGCACTCACCCCTTGACAGTGCTAACAATAAGCTGTATTGTGATAGTGTAAATAGAACAGATTGACACAAAGCATCTGCAACATCAAGGAGGTGGATGATATGAACTTAACGAAATTTACGCAGAAATCCATACAGGCGGTAGAAGGGTGTGAAAAGCTTGCCTACGAGTACGGCAACCAGGAGATCGAAGAAGAGCACCTGTTATACAGCCTGCTTACCATTGATGACAGCCTGATTCTCAAGCTGGTTGAGAAGATGGAGATACAGAAAGAATACTTTACGAACCGTGTGGAACAGGGGCTTTCCAAGCGCACAAAGGTGCAGGGCGGGCAGATTTTCATCGGACAGGACTTAAATAAGGTTCTGATCGGTGCGGAGGACGAGGCAAAGGCGCTGGGCGACGAGTATGTGTCGGTGGAGCATCTTTTCCTCGCCATGTTAAAACACCCGAATAAGGAGATCAAGGAGATTTTCCGGGAGTTCGGCATCACGAGGGAGCGGTTTTTGCAGGCGCTCTCCACCGTGCGGGGCAACCAGCGGGTGACTTCGGATAACCCCGAAGCGACTTATGACACCTTGGAGAAATACGGGCAGGATCTGGTGGAGAAGGCGAGAGACCAGAAGCTTGACCCCGTGATCGGCAGGGATACCGAGATCCGCAACGTGATTCGGATTCTGTCAAGAAAGACGAAGAACAACCCCGTATTAATCGGGGAACCGGGCGTGGGAAAGACGGCGGTGGCGGAAGGGCTGGCGCAGCGGATTGTCCGGGGCGACGTGCCGGAAGGACTGAAAGATAAGAAGATTTTTTCGCTTGACATGGGCGCACTTGTGGCGGGCGCGAAGTATCGCGGCGAGTTTGAGGAGCGTCTGAAAGCGGTTTTGGACGATGTGAAAAACAGCGACGGACAGATTATTCTCTTTATCGACGAGCTGCACACGATTGTGGGCGCCGGCAAGACCGACGGCGCCATGGATGCGGGCAATATGTTAAAGCCCATGCTGGCGAGGGGCGAGCTGCACTGTATCGGCGCGACAACGCTGGACGAGTACCGTCAGTATATCGAGAAGGACGCGGCGTTGGAGCGGCGGTTCCAGCCGGTTATGGTGGAGGAGCCGACGGTGGAGGACACCATTTCGATCCTCCGCGGGCTGAAAGAGCGCTATGAGGTTTATCATGGGGTCAAGATCATGGACAATGCGCTGGTGAGCGCGGCTGTGCTGTCAAACCGCTATATCTCCGACCGCTTTTTGCCGGATAAAGCGATTGATCTGGTGGACGAGGCGTGCGCGTTGATCAAGACCGAGCTGGACTCCATGCCGACGGAGCTGGATGAGCTGCGCCGCAGGGTGATGCAGCTGGAGATCGAGGAGACAGCTCTGAAAAAGGAGGACGATCATTTAAGCAGAGAGCGGCTTGCCAATCTGCAAAAAGAGCTGGCAGAGTTGAAGGAAGAGCTGCAAAACCGCATGGCACAGTGGGAGAATGAGAAGGCCTCCGTGGAAAAACTTTCCAAAATCAGGGAGGAGATCGACGAGGTCAACAGCCGGATCCAGATCGCCCAGAGAGACGGAGATTATGAGAAGGCGGCGGAATTAAGCTATGGTAAGCTGCCAGCATTAAAGCAGCAGTTGGAGATTGAAGAGGACAAGGTCAGCGCGGAGGAGCTTTCGCTTGTACACCAGAGCGTATCCGACGAGGAGATTGCAAAAATCATTTCCCGCTGGACGGGCATCCCGGTGTCAAAGCTGACGGAGAGCGAGAGGAACAAGACGCTGCATCTGGACGAGGAACTGCACAAGAGGGTGATCGGACAGGACGAGGGCGTGACAAAGGTAACAGATGCTATTATTCGTTCCAAGGCGGGAATCAAGGATCCCACAAAGCCTATCGGTTCTTTCCTGTTCCTCGGTCCTACCGGCGTAGGAAAGACGGAACTGGCAAAGGCGCTGGCGGCTTCGCTGTTTGACGACGAGACGAACATGGTCCGTATCGACATGAGCGAATATATGGAGAAGTATTCTGTCTCCAGGCTGATCGGAGCGCCTCCCGGATATGTGGGTTATGAGGAGGGCGGCCAGTTGACGGAGGCAGTCAGAAGAAAGCCCTATTCGGTTGTGCTCTTTGATGAGATCGAGAAGGCACATCCCGATGTATTCAACGTGCTTCTGCAGGTGCTGGACGACGGCCGGATCACGGATTCTCAAGGGCGGACGGTGGATTTCAAGAATACGATCCTGATTATGACTTCCAATATCGGGGCGGAGTATCTGCTGGACGGGATTGACGCGCAGGGGGCGATCACGGAAGAGGCGAAGAAACTGGTGATGGGCGATCTGCGGAACCATTTCCGGCCGGAGTTTTTGAACAGGCTGGATGAAACGATCCTGTTCAAGCCTCTGACGAAGGAAAATATTGGCGGTATCATCCGTCTGATCGTGGACGATCTCAACAGAAGGCTGGCGGATCGGGAGCTTTCTATCGAACTTACGCCCGAGGCGGAAGCATTCGTTGTGGAAAACGCTTATGACCCGGTATATGGAGCGAGACCGTTGAAACGGTATATCCAGAAGTATGTGGAGACATTGTCCGCGAAGCTGATTCTCTCAGATCAGGTGAATGCGAAGGACGTGATTCTGATCACGGTGGAGGATGGCGCGCTGGCGGCGCGGAGAAAAGTGTGAAGGAAAACACTATGACGGGAAGATTAAAAAATAACAGGCGAACAGAAGGAGTAGATTAAAAGCGCTTGTTATGATATGGGTTATAATTAAGGGAAATTAATAGAGAACAGACCCGGCGTTGGAGTTGGAATCCAAAACGCCGGGCCTTTTTTCGTATCGGCGAAGAGGCGGGTGCCAGAAGGGAGCAGAGGTGATGCAGGTTATGGTAATGGCATGAAATATTGACGGCAGGAAGTGACGGCGAGTGTGGCCAGTGGAGCGATAAGCAGGAACGCAGGGGCAGAACAGGCTGGCAAGTTGTCTGCAAATGTGGTATGGTAGGAGAGAAGGTTAAAAGCAATAATTGACTTATGTGGTCATTGCTTTACATGAAAAGGAATGCAAAATAGTTGCGATGAAACAAAAAACGCCTGTGATTAAAATACGATTTAGCGAAATAGAACGAGAAAAGGACGAAAAGAGCAACGAAAGCTGTGGATAAGCCGCTGCTTTTGCGAAATGCTAAATCATAATTTAGCATAGAGAGCGGCAGCCATTTTGAATGGATGAGAAAACGGCGGGCGTTTTTGTAAAAGAGAAAGGAAACAGGAGGTAAGTATGAGATATCCGGCATTTTTACAGGAAAACGGGACGATCGGGTTTGTGGCGCCGTCCTTTGGCTGCGCGACAGAGCCTTACAAAAGCGGATTCCTGAACGCGCAGAAGAGATGGAATGAGCAGGGATTTCATTTACAGCTTGGCCAGAACTGCTATGTGGAGGAGGGCGTGGGAATCAGCAATACGCCGAGGAAGTGCGGGGAAGAGCTGACCGCCTATTACTGCGATAAAAATAACGACTGTCTCATTTCCTGCGGGGGCGGAGAGCTGATGTGTGAGATTCTGGATTACGTGGATTTTGAGCAGATCAGGCAGGCGCCCCCGAAATGGTATCTGGGATATTCGGACAACACGAATTTTACGTTTCTCCTGACGACGCTGTGCGATGTGGCTTCTGTGTACGGCTCCTGTGCGGCGGCCTTCGGGATGGAGCTATTACACCCGTCATTGAATGATGCAATGCTGCTTCTTCAAGGGAAAAAGCTTACAATGCAGGGGTATGACAAATGGGAGAGGGAATCTTTGAAGGATGAGGAGCATCCTTATGTACCGTACAATTTGACGGAAACATCTGTTATTAAATATTATCTGCCGGACGGCAGGACGAATGTGGAGAGCCTGCGGGGCACGGCGGCGAAGTATGCCGGGCAGGATGAGGCAGGTCAGCCATCGCTGTTGGAGAACCGGGAATGCAGAAAGGCGTTGCTACAGGAGAGTGCGGAGTTCCCGGCGGGTGAAAATGTCGAATTCGGCTTCTCGGGTCGGCTTCTCGGCGGCTGCATGGACTGCCTGGTCAATTTTCTGGGCACCCGCTATGATAAAGTGACGGAATTTGTGGAGCGTTATAAAGAGGATGGCATTATCTGGTTTTTGGAGGCGTGCGATCTGAACCTGATGGGCATACGCCGCGCCATGTGGCAGATGGAACATGCTGGGTGGTTCAAATACTGCAAAGGCTTTCTGATCGGCAGACCGAGGCTTGGCATGGGCGTGGAAGAGTTTGGCATTGACAGCTATCAGGCGGTCTGGGAGATGCTGTACCCTTATCATGTGCCGGTGCTTATGGATCTGGATATCGGGCATCTTCCGCCTTCCATGCCGTTGATCTGCGGCAGCATGGCAAACGTGGCCAGCGACGGGAAGACTTACCGTGTGGAGATGGAGCTGAAATGACAGAGCGGCGTGTGTGGTAAATGGTGATGTAAGTATTGCGGTTAGCAGAGTAAAGCGGTTGAGAAAATGGATGAACCTGCTGTTTATTCTGAAGGTGGATATATAATGGAAGGCTGATAGCAAAATTTATGGAAAGGACAGGAAAAATGATACCGAATGACCCTGTGATGTTGCTGAGTTATGTAAACTTAAAGCTTCGGGATTTTTACACAAATCTGGATGCGCTCTGCGAGGATCTTGACGCGGATCGTAATGAGATAGTCGAAAAACTGGCTGGAATTAATTATCATTACGATGAGGAGAAAAATCAGTTTGTCTGAGCAAATAAAAATTACGATTGTTATGCATGACGAAAAACCGAAAGCTCACAAAGACGGAGAAGCTGTCGGAGAAATGACGCTGACACAGGAGTCAGATTTGACATTGATGCCGGTTTTGCTGAAAAACGGACTTATGGACGGCAGTTTTTGCGGAGGCAGGGGGGACTGTGGGAGGTGTGTTGTTCAGTTCCTGAAGGGTGCGCCGCTGCCTACAGGGATTGAGAGAAGCCGCCTGGAGCCGGAAGAACTGCGGCAGGGCTACAGGCTGGCGTGTGTGACCAGACCGAAAATGGACTGTATAATCAGCATCGTCGAAACAGAGAAGGTGGATATACCTATTGTCACAGAGATGAATCTGCTGTCAGAAGATATTGACTTATGTGGTCGAATAAATAACTTATCTGAAAATCAAAAATCATTTGTTACACAATCCGATATGCGAGAAAAAGCAGGATCGGAAAACAGGCAAAAAAAATATTCTGTTATCCCGGAAAGAAAATCGGATGTTATTCAAAATGCAGAGACGGCTAAAAAAGCCGGCTTAAAAAAGAGTGACCGCTATATCATTGCAGTTGATCTGGGAACCACCACGATCGCCATGCAGCTTAAGGAGGCGGAGACGGGTGGCGTCACCGACACCTATTGTGAAATAAATCCCCAGCGGAAATACGGTACAGATGTGCTGGCGCGGATACAGGCGTCTGCTGACGGGCAGGGAGAGGAGCTGCGCAGACTCGTCTGTGGGGTGATTTTAAGAGGGCTTGGGCAGTTTGCGGAGAATCTGTTCAAAAAAGCGGATGAGGAAACATTGCCGGATGAGTCGGTTCCTGTGAGGGAGAATGGAAAGGGAACAGGCGTCGTGGAAGAAAGTGTGTCTCAAAAATGGGACTTGGTGGATCAGAGCCATAAGGAGAAGGGAAACGCAGGGAAAATTCTCTGCATGTGCATAGCCGGGAATACGGCAATGGAGCATCTGTTGCTCGGAATAGATGCATCTTCGCTCGGGAGAGCGCCTTTCGTGCCTGCGGAGAAGGGGTTGCAGAACATAACGACGGCACGCCTTTTTGCGGGAATGGGGGCGCTGCCAGAAAACCTGCACATAACAGGTGGCGGGGCGTTTTCCGATATGCCGGTCTACGTTGCGCCCTGTATGAGCGCTTTCGTGGGAGGAGATATCGTGGCAGGGCTGTATGAGCTGGGATTGCTTCCTGACAGGCAGACGGAGAATAAAGAGAGACCTGGAAAGGCGGCGCTGTTTATTGACCTGGGCACTAACGGTGAGATGGCGATTACCGACGGACAGCGCATGATCGTGACCGCCACGGCGGCGGGACCTGCTTTTGAAGGAGATGGTACGATGATGGGGACAGATCGGATTGCGCTCACGGCACAGCTACTGCGGAGGGGCATATTGGATGAGACGGGGCTTTTGGCGGAGCCGTATTTTACAGAAGGCGTGCGGATAGAAGGTGCGAGGGAAGCCGCTGCGACGGGTAAACAGATAAAGAGCAGCTGCTATTTTAAACAGAAAGATGTGCGTGGTCTGCAGATGGCAAAGGCGGCGATCCGTGCGGGTGTGGAGATATTATGGGAAGAGATGGGGCGTCCCGGGATAGAAAAAGTTTTTCTTGCCGGAGGCTTCGGTTATTATCTGGATGTGGAGGCGGCAGTCGCTGTCGGTCTTTTACCCGCCCATTTGCGCGGCAGGGTGCTGGCGGCAGGGAATACGTCGCTTGCAGGGGCGTATGAGCTGGGGCGTGATCTGTGCGGGAAGCGACTGGATGCAGCCGTATTGGAAGAGAGAACCTGTCTGGCTGAAAGCATAAACTTGGCGGAGACGAAACGGTTTGAGGGACTTTATCTGAAATATATGGATCTGGGGGAGAACTAGGGAGGAGCGGTTTAAGGTTTGGTTGCTTTAAGGCATTTTTAGGAAAAATCCTGTTTTCTAAAATCCCCCATTTTATGCGGGATTCAATAATTACATATGTTATTAATAACACATGTTTTGCAACCTACTAGTGACAGGCTAGTGACAAAAGACGACCCCTTCGGCGTGATGCTGTGAGGGGTCAGATCATTTCTATGGCTTCTCGGAGTTCCTCGATTGTTTTGTGCGTGTATGTCCTTGTGGTGATGCTTTTGGATGCATGTCCGACCAGACGGTCTATGCACACCTGATTTGCTCCGGCGCTGTCCAGAAGAGATATAAATGTGTGGCGGCAGTCATGGGGCGTGTGATATGTATGTATACCTACGGAGGTAAGGGCATTTTTGAACAGCTTTGTATATGTGTCGGCGCTTACCGGGCGGTCGTTCCTGGCAAACAGTATGCCGTTATTCACGGCAAGCCGTTGCTCGACGAATCCGCGAATCCTTGAATGGATCGGCACAATGCGGTTCCTGCTGGATTCTGTTTTCAGCCCGCCCCGGAACGTACCGGCATCCAGATTGATATCCTCCGGCGGCATGAGGAGCAGCTCTGAGATACGCCAGCCAGAGTATATGTAGATCAATATGCTGTCTACCCATGGGACATCCGTATTATTCCATAACACCTGCATTTCTTCCTGCGTGAAGGGTACGCCCGGCGTATCATCTTCGGCAACCGTTATGCTGGCGAAAGTGGAATACCCCTTCTTGATGATATCATTCTGCAGGGCAAACCTGTTCATCTGGCTGAAAAGGTTCTTGATATGTTCCTGCGTGGCATGTGACAGCGGCTTGCCTTTACTTCCCTTCTGCAGAAGGATGCCTTTAAAGTCCGGCGTGCGCAGATCCCGGTATATCATGTTATGGAGCGCTGCACTGTGATTGTATGCGATCCGCGTACAATCCTTTGTGCTCTGCGAGTATATCCGCCCGCTCTCCTCGTATTTGTCTCTGTAAAACAGGTCATACAGTGCGGAGAAGGTGATATTCCGGTCAGACAGGCGGTAGGGCTCTTTGTTGAAGTCGGCAAGTGCGATTATGGCATCTTCTCTTGTTTCAAAGCGACCGAGAACGTCATATACGGGATAATATCTTTCATCCATGCGGGTATTGACCCGGACTTCATAGGGCTTTCTTCTCTTGCCGGAGAGTTTCACAACGGAGCCGTAGCCATTTCTGGCTCTCATGGGCTTTCCTCTTGGCATGGTATCAACCTCCCTGTTGCGACATCGCAACGGATTCTGGGCATAAAAATGCCCGGTTGCTTGTGTTTTCACCGGGAGAATGATATAATTTCACTTGTTGAGGGCGAATTGTATCGGTTTTCCCGGTATGGTTCCGATCCGCTTCGGTGTTGGTAGCGCCGGGGCGGATTTTAATGTTTGACAGATTTATCTGTATTGGTTTATAATTTGCTTAACAAGGGAGCCGGAAGGTGAGTGCACGTCACCCGACCCGGCGTTATAGTTTAGCTAAGAATAGCCGTCTACTCTGCCAAAAGTCAGGACGGCTATTTCTTATTTTTCAAATTCAGAATCGCTACAATCAGCAAAGCTACGCTCGCAATCAAATTTAATTCCTCATATGTACTCATAATAATCACCCCTTCCGATAGGTACTCGGATCGGGTGAGAGCACGTCCCCCAGCTCCCCGGGTAAGCATATTATGTTTTCATGGTACAAATCTATTATTGAAATTGTGTAGTGTATGGTGACAATTTGTCACCGTTTCTTTTGCTTTAAAAATTCGGCATACTCTATGAGATTCTGTATTTGTTGCAAATTCATATCTTTTATACAGTCCATAAGCGAAAAGCATTCTTGTGATTCGGGATGCTCGTTAGCGATTTTAATATATAACCGTATAAAATTTTCTACAGATTCCGATATATTGTCAAAAGTTAGTTCAGATATAATAAATGTGGAGTCATCATCTCCTAAAATATAAGAATATTGACCATTTTCTTTTTTTATATCAATCTTACCAAAGATTTCCCTTAGTAATGATATGTCAATAAATGATGGCTTTTCTGTTTCCATATCTTTTAATAATTCATCTGATAGATCTTGTGATATCTGATCAAGTAAAACCAACGAATGAACATTTAATGCTTTTGCTATTTTTTGCAAATTTTCTAACTTAGGATTCCTTAATCCTAATTCGTATTGACTTATCATAACTTCTGATATACCAGTTAGTTCACTTAATTTTTTCTGTGTGAGTTTTTTTTCAATTCGTAAGCGTTTAATGTTATTGCCAATACTCATTTTGCATCTCCTTCTTATGCACCATTTTACCCGCCATAAGGAGAAAAAGCAAATGTTTTATTTCATGTATTGACTATAGCAAATGCTTTGTGATATATTGATTATAGATAAAGCAAATGCTTTTGTCAATATCTTTTAAGAAAGGAGCTATGAAATGAGAATTAACAGAGTAAAACTTGTGGCAGAGCTTACAAGGCAGGACATGACGCAGAAGCGGCTTGCTGAATTGGCAGGGGTTTCCAGAGCCACTGTAAATTCCATTAAGTGTGGAAAAAGCTGCACTGATGAAATTGGGAATCGTATTGCGGCCGCGCTGGGTGTCGATGTAACAGAGATTTTAGAGTAGTTGCGATGTCGCAACAGGAAGGAGTGGATATGAGGATAAACATTGAGAAGTACAAGGCCGTTCTGGCCAAGAACCAGATTACAGATGAAGATGTAAGAAGGCTGACGGGATTGTCAGAAAAAACCTATTTGTGGATCATGGACAACGGTTTCATTGAATGTGAGACAATGGAGAGGATCGCCGACGCTGCGGGTTGTAAGCCTTGCGATATCCTCCGTGCGGATTATACGGAATGTTCTGAGAACGTCATAGAGTGGGTAAAAGATACAAAGCGGGCAACGCTCACCCTGTCGCAGCGCCGGACGATTTCAAAGGTAAAGCGGTTAGCCGAAAAGTACCCGGACAAGTGCCAGATCCTGGCGGAGAATAAGGACGGCAGTATATATGCACATATCCCGACGCTCTGGATCAAAATCAACCCGCCCATGGAACTAACAGATGAGCAGAGGCAGCAGAGACAGCAGAACGCTAAACGGTTGCATCGGATATAGTCTGAAATCGTGTTTATAATCAGCGTAATTTCTATCAAATTCAAACGAAAACGCCTTAAGGGTAGAAATGTATCACAAAGCATTTTTGAAACGATTTTTAACAAAGAAAACAAACAACAGTAGGAGGTGGAGAACATGCCGGTACCAAGAGACAGTACAATGCTTAAGCCGGACAGCCGGAAGGTGCTGATCGCCATGGCGGAGGCGGAGATGGAGCCTGCGGAGCTTGCCGCAGCAGCAGGCATCCCGAAGAATATCGTTTACACGATCCGGCGCGGCTTTTATACCAAGCCGAAGTATATCGGAGCGGTGGCAAGGGCTATGAATGTAAGGGTTACGGATCTGATCGAGGACGAGGAGAAGGCGGCGGAGGAGGCGGAAACGGATGACAGCTAAAGAGGAGCAGCCCTGGAACGTATACGCAAAGCTCATGCATGTGCAGCAGAACCTCAAGGCGCCCAAGTGGCAGTATAACAAGTTCGGCAACTTCCATTACCGCAGCTGTGAGGATATACAGGAAGCGGTGAAGCCGGTGCTCGCACAGGTAAACGCGGTCCTTACCGTGGAGGATGACCTTCTGATGGTCGGTGACAGGTATTACGTGAAAGCCGTTGCCAGATTCACGGATGCGGAGAGCGGGGAGGCGGTCACCAACACGGCATACGCAAGGGAGACTGACCAGAAGGCGGGCATGGATGCGGCGCAGATAACCGGCTCATGCAGCAGTTATGCGAGAAAATATGCCCTCAACGGTCTTTTCTGCATTGATGACGCGAAGGACCCGGATGCTTCCGACCAGAGCGCGGATGTCGGGAAGAGGCAGCAGGGCACTGGGGGAGCAGGAAAGAAGCCTGCTGCCGGCAGCAGACAGGGAGGGAACGCTCCCGGCAGATATCTGACGCCGGCGCACATAAGCACCATACGTAAGCAGATCGAGCGTACCGGGGCAATGGAAAAGGCAGTCTGCTACCAGTATAAGATCAGGCGGCTTGAGGATATGACCATAGAGCAGTTTAAAAATGCAATGGATATCTTCAGCGGTATGCCGGACGCGCCGGAAATGTCAGAAGAGGCGTACCAGATGACGTTGGACGGCATAGAAGGGTATGCCGAGGAAATGCCGTTCAGGTAGGAAGGTGGGAAGGAAGACATGGACATAAACCCGGAAATAGGCGATAGGATCGTCAATATGAATACTGTTAAAGCCGGATTCTTCGATATCCTCAGTTTTATTGTCAATGATGAGGAAAACAGTATACAGCTGGAAGATGCGGTCAACGTGCTGCAGATGGCGGCAAAACTAATTGGAAGTGTAGGTGCGAGATAGTGAACAATGAGAGTATGAAGCCTAGTTTTCTTGTCTATTACGACAATGAGGTTATCGTATTGAGGCTGCAGGATGAAGAGGCAGGAAAACTGTTTAAGTCACTGTTTCCTTACGGGAGGAGACAGGTTAAGCCCGACTTTGAAGAAAACCCAGCGCTTGCAATGGCTTTCGATATCCTGAGCATGGCGATCGACAGGGACAATGAAAAATACGAAAGACGCTGCGATGCAAACCGCGAAAACGGGCGCAAAGGTGGACGACCCAAGAAAGACCAGACGGAAACCCAAAAAAGCGAACGGTTTTTTCCAAAACCCAAAAAAGCCGATAAGGATAAGGATAGGGATAGCCAAAAGGATAAGGATATGCAAAAGGATAATATAAAGACTGTATGCTCGGAGCCAGAAGAACCGGCTCCGAACCCAAGCGGCATCCTGCTGCCCCTGAATGACAAAACAGTGTATGACGTTCCGCTGGATAAGATAGCCGTCTGGAAGGATGCTTACCCGGCGGTGGATGTAGAACAGGAATTAAAGCGGATGGCGGCGTGGCTAGACAGCAACCCTACAAGACGTAAGACACGCAGGGGAATCGCGAAGTTTATTAACACATGGCTTTCCAGAGAGCAGGACGAGGGCGGACGCTTCAAGGGCGGCAGCAGGCAGCAGGACAGGGAACTAACGCCGCAGGATTACGAGCTGCCGGAGGAATACCGGGAAATGTACAAGAAGCATCTGGGGAAAAAGCCGCCAAGCCCGGACGACCCGTTCCAGTAAGGCGGTGCAGCTATGACAGGATGGGAAAAACAGAAGGGTTGCACCGGTGCAACCGAACTGACGGAAAAGGAGCTGTCAATGTTCAGGCTGTACAGGGAGGGCGGCATCAGTTACTTTGCCCTGCGGATGGATGCGGAACAGATGCACGAAAGGCGGATGTACCTGCGAAGGGTGCTTGCGGAGTTCCCGAGATGGGAAAACCTGTCCAATGACGAGCTGAACGACATCCGGCTGTATGATGTCAGGACAGGCTATATTCTGGAGGACAGCGGCGGACGGGAATTTTTCCTGCAGCCTGCCCGTGCGGTGCAGGAAGACACGGCATTCCGGCGGGTGCGAGCCATGATCCCTTTTGAGTTCATGGACCTTACCGGGAAAGATTTCTGCTGGGACAGGTACCGGGCGGACATAGCAGAGGCAAAGGACATGATAAACAAATATACGGTCAGATACCCGGTGTTCCGGGATAAGGGGATACAATGTCGTCAACTTAAGCCGAAAATCCGCTAACTGAACGTCCATTAAGCCCCCAGCAGAGCTGGGGAGAATAGAGTGAGCAGTAGCGATCCCTAAAGTACCAAAAATAAAACCTCCATGTTATCATAGATTTG
>CAJTEY010000023.1 GCA_910575775.1 Lachnospiraceae bacterium
CCTTTCTTCAGATTCCACCTCACGATGGACACCCTTGGCTTCGGCTGTATCCTTCCCACTGCCGGGCGGATTGGGGACTTTCACCCGTTAGAACGTGTGCCCACCGGGCACACCAAAAGAAAGAGAAGACCTCACGATCTTCTCTTTCATATATTCTGTATTTATACCCGTGTGTCGAATCATTCACCCGAAACAGACGGAAGGCCCGCAAACCCTTTTTCCAGATCCTCGTTGGTAGGAACATAATCCGTCATCTGTCCGTCGTGGAACTTTCCGTAAGCCACCATATCGAAATATCCCGTGCCTGTCAGACCGAAGACAATCGTCTTCTCCTCCCCTGTCTCCTTGCACTTCACAGCCTCATCAATAGCTGCCTTGATCGCATGTGCACTCTCCGGGGCAGGCAGGATTCCCTCGATTCTCGCAAACTCCTCCGCCGCCTTAAACACTGCTGTCTGCTCTACGCTGACCGCCTCGATCAGACCGTCATCATACAACTGCGACACAACGGAACTCATACCGTGATAGCGCAGACCGCCTGCATGGTTCGGGGCCGGCATAAAGCCGCTTCCCAGCGTATACATCTTCGCGAGCGGACAAACCTTTCCCGTATCGCAGAAATCATACACATATTTTCCTCTGGTCAGACTGGGGCAGGATGCCGGCTCCACCGCTATGATACGATAATCTGCCTCCCCTCTGATCTTCTCTCCAACGAAGGGGGAAATCAGACCGCCCAGATTGGAGCCGCCGCCTGCACAGCCGATAATCATATCCGGCTTAATGTCATATTTTCTGAACGCCGCCCTCGTCTCCTCACCGATGATGGACTGGTGCAAAAGCACCTGGGAAAGTACACTGCCAAGCACATAGCGGTAACCTTCCTTCTTCCCGGCTGCCTCCACCGCCTCGGAAATCGCACAGCCGAGACTGCCTCCTGTTCCCGGAAACTCTTCCAGAATTTTCCGTCCCACATTCGTGGTATCGGAGGGTGACGGCGTTACCTGCGCGCCGTAGGTGCGCATCACCTCGCGCCGGAAAGGCTTCTGCTCATAAGAAACCTTCACCATATAGACATGGCAGTCCAGCCCAAAATAGGAGCAGGCCATGGACAACGCTGTTCCCCACTGGCCGGCGCCGGTCTCCGTAGTTACCCCTGCAAGACCCTGCTGCTTCGCATAATATGCCTGCGCGATGGCCGAGTTGAGCTTATGGCTGCCGCTCGTATTGTTGCCCTCAAATTTATAATAGATCTTAGCCGGCGTATCCAGCTTCTTTTCCAGACAGTACGCACGCACAAGCGGTGACGGCCGGTACATCTTGTAGAAATCCAGGATTTCCTGCGGAATATCGATATAGGCATCCGTGTCGTTCAATTCCTGTCTCGCCAGCTCGTCACAGAACACTTCCCGCAGCTCCTCGAAAGTAATCGGCTGCAGAGTGCCGGGATTCAGCAGCGGTGCGGGCTTATTCTTCATATCAGCCCGGACATTGTACCACTGTTTCGGCATCTCCTCCTCTTCCAGATAAATTTTGTACGGTATCGTCTTCTCTGACATGATTCCTCTCCCTGTCCTAAATTAATGTTTGAGCTTAAACCTGCTGGTCTGCTTCTGCATCTGGTTCACCTGTTCAAACAGCTCTGCACTGACAGCCGCAGACTCCTCGCTGTTGGCTGTGTTCGTCTGCACCACGTTGGAAATCTGCCCGAGCGCCTCGGATACCTGAGAGATCGCGGTAGCCTCGATCTGCACCGCATCCGCAAACTCTTCCACCGCATCGTTGGACTGTGTAACGAGTGTGAGTGTCTTCTTTAAGGATGTGGAAACTTCCTCCACAATCCTGCTGCCCTTGCCGGCTGCCTGTACGGAGTTTTCAATCAGCTCCTTCGTAGCCTTAGCCGCCTGATCGGATTTCGCTGCCAGATCACGGACCTCCTTCGCCACCACGGCAAAGCCCTTGCCGGCCTCTCCGGCCCTGCTTGCTTCCACTGCCGCATTCAGTGCAAGGATATTCGTCTGGAAAGCAATATTTTCAATTGTGGAAATAATATTCTCAATCTGCTGCGAGGTATCGCTGATATCTGTCATGGCGCTGATCAGCTGCTCCATCTGCTGGCTGCTCAGGTTCACCTGATCGCCGGTCAGATGTGCATTATCCCGCATCTCGGTAGCCATCTGTATATTCTTCTCCGCGCTTCTTGCCAGATCATCTGTTGTAGCGGTAAGCTCTTCCACCGCAGCCGCCTGATCCGTGGCGCCCTCAGCCAGCATCTGGGAACTGTTGGAGAGACTCTGCGCATGCCCGAACACCTTGTGCTCCACATCGTTGATGTTGTTCATCGCCGAAGAGAGGGAAGCCGTAAAGCTGTCAATGGATTCTGAGATGGAGCGGAAATCACCGATAAAGGGAACCGACGCCTCCACATCGAAATTGCCTCCGGAAAGCTGGCTCATCATACGGTTGATATCTTCTATATACTTGTTGATCCGATCTATGGACTGTTTCAGTGTCCTTGCCAGATCGCCGATCTCATCATTGGCATCATAATTCAGTTCAATCTTCATGCAGCCATCCTGTAACGGCTTCGTCTTTGCCGTGATCAGAAGAATCGGCTTCAGCACACGTCTCATAATATAGAGCACCAGACTTAACAGCAAAACTAAAGTCAGCAAAAGTCCCGCGCCTGTAACAATATGCATGGTATGCACGGTCTGCTCCATATGCAGCGCGCTGAGATCGTTCAGCTCCACACCTCGCTCCACAACCTGCTCCAGAAGTCCTACCAGAACGCCCAGATTACTCGAGATGGTCTCCTGGTAATACGCCTGCGCCTGCGCCGGATCCGTATTGTAAAGCTCCAGCACATAGGCCGCCGACTCATGCAGCTCCTTGTGCAGCGGCTCAAGCTGGGTGCGCAGGTCAAGAATCGCCTTATCTTCCGTTCCCGCCTCACCGTAAAGCCACTGTCCCAGCACACATCCTGTTGGATCCGTACTGCCGGTAAATTCCATGCCGGCATACAGGGCATTGCTTAAGTTGGAAGACCACTTGTAATGGGCCGCCTCCGCCTTCTGTGCCCTCTGCAGCACCTCGTTCACCGCAACATTGGCTGCCGCACTGTCCTCCATATTATAAATATTTTTTGTTGTCATCACACTGAACACCATAACTGCCAGCAAGGCAGCCACCACCCGGACTCCGGCCATGATTTTTATACTCTTGCGCATCTCCACTTCTCCTTTAATCATGTTATGTTTATGTACAATCGTACGAATAGATTGTAGCATAACCGCTCTCTTATTTCAATCACTTAAAACAAATCCTTATACTGCTTTTGGGCAAAACATCCCCCTGACGGATGCGTGCGGGCCGCTAACCGCAGTCCGGCTCCTGTGCATCAAACAGTTTCCCCGTGGCAAAGGGACTGCCCACATCGCACCGCCCGTGATGGTACGCCTTTTTCCGCTCACCCCCGGAGAGTTCCTCCGAAGTTTCCACCTTGATCCGGCTGACGCCGTCTTTCGTCAGATTGTCCAGCATTTTGATTACGTCATCCACTTCACTCATCTGTCCCCTCCTTATTTACTATATTCCAGTCACGTCTTCGGCGCAACTGAATGCAAAGCCGCTCCCAACGCACGCAGCAATAGCTTCGCAGGTCTCTTCAATCAGCGCATCAGAATGGGCGTCCGAGACAAACACTGCCTCAAACTGGGACGGAGCCACATAAATGCCCCGTTCCAGCATGTTGTTGAAATACGCCGCAAACGCCTTTCGGTCACACAGACAGGCATCCTCATAGTTTTCCACCTGCCGCAGCTTTCTGCGCCGTTCCTGCTCCCTGTCCCCTGTTTCCGAAGTGTTTTCCCAAACGCCGCCGGCATTCCATCCGGGAACAAAAAATGCCGAGAGCAGCGAACCCGCCCGGTTCACCACAAGCCCCGCCTTTCGGTAAGCCCCGGAAAGCTTCCCGGCCCGCCTGTCGATCCTCTCATAGATGCCCGTATCATCCATCAGAATTTTCAGCGTTGTAATACCCGCCGCCACCGCCACAGGGTTTCCCGAAAGCGTTCCCGCCTGATAAACCGCTCCAAGGGGCGCAACGCAGGACATGATATCCCGCCTGCCGCCATAAGCCGCCAGCGGCATCCCGCCGCCCACAATCTTTCCGAAGGTGTACAGGTCGGCATGCACGCCCGTGTACTCGGACGCGCCTCCAAGCCCAAGCCGGAAGCCCGTGATCACCTCGTCGAAAAGCAGAAGCGCGCCATGTTCTTTCGTGATGCGGCGCAAAAACTCCAGAAACCCTTTTTTCGGCGGCACCACACCCATGTTGGCCGCCACCGGCTCCACCACCACCGCCGCTACCCGTCCGTAGTTTTCTTCCATCAGCGCGCGCACGGACTCCTCGTCATTGTAGACTGCCGTCAGAGTGTCCGCCGCATATCCCGCCGGCACACCCGCGCTGTCCGGCTCCGACTGGGTCATCAGCCCGGAACCCGCTTTCACCAGCAGACCGTCGGAATGGCCGTGGTAATTGCCTGCAAACTTGATGATCTTCTCACGGCCCGTGAATCCTCTCGCCACTCGCACGGCACTCATCACTGCCTCCGTACCGGAACTGACCAGACGCACCATCTCCACATCGGGCACACAGACGCCGATCAGTTCCGAAAGTTCCACTTCCCCCGCTGTGGGCGCGCCGAAAGTCAGCCCGTCCGCACAGGCTCTCTGCACCGCCTCCACCACTTTCGGATGCGCATGTCCCAGAATGCCCGGCCCCCAGGAGCAGACATAATCCAGATATCTGTGTCCGTCCGCATCAAAAAGCCACGGTCCCTGCGCCTTCTGCACAAAGAAGGGATGCCTGCCCACCGCGCCAAACGCCCGCACCGGGGAATTGACCCCGCCGGGGATTCTTTGCTGCGCTCTGTTGAAAAGTTGTTCCGATCTTACGTTTTCCATAGGACTCCCCATTCCGAAGTGTTTACACAGACCGCCCTGTTATCGGTCCTTCTCCCACGCGGCGGCCTCCAGCGCATGATAGGTAATGATAATCTTCGCGCCCGCCCGCTTCATGGCCGTGAGATTCTCCAGTACAATCCTTCTCTCGTCAATCCATCCGTTGGCGGCGGCCGCTTTCACCATGGCGTACTCCCCGCTCACATTGTACACTGCAAGCGGCATATCGAACGTGAGCGCCGCCTCCTTCAGAACATCCAGATAGGCGAGGGCCGGTTTGACCATCACAATGTCCGCCCCCTCCTCTATATCCGCCCGGATTTCCCGCAGCGCCTCCTGCCCGTTGGCGCAGTCCATCTGATAGCTTTTGCGGTCGCCGAAGCCCGGCGCAGAGTGAGCCGCATCCCGGAACGGTCCGTAATAGGCGGAGGCAAATTTCGCGCTGTAAGCCATGATCGGCGTCTGGGTAAAGCCTGCCCGGTCGAGACCTTCCCGTATGGCCGCCACCCGGCCGTCCATCATATCCGAGGGCGCTGCCATATCCGCACCGGCCTCCACAAGACTCACCGCCATCTTCACCAGATAGGGCAGCGTCTCGTCGTTTAAGATTTCCTCCCCGCACACCATCCCGCAGTGACCGTGGGACGTGTATTCGCACAGACAGATATCCACCACAATATAGATTTCCGGGTAATGCTCCTTCATATAACGAACCGCCCGCTGGGTAACGCCGTCGCTGGCGTAGGCCTGGCTCCCCTGCGGATCCTTGCGGGCCGGAATGCCAAAAAGCATAACACCTCCGATGCCCGCCTCTTTCACACGATCCAAAATCTCATCCAGACAGTCAACCGAATACTGGAAAATGCCCGGCATGGAATCCACCGGGTTTCTGATCTGTTCGCCTTCTATCACAAAGATCGGGTAAATCAGATCTTTCGGATGCAGTCTCGTCTCCTGCATCATGGAGCGGATTCTCCCGTCCCTTCTCAATCTTCTGAAGCGGTACATGATTTTCTCCTTCTTTCTTTTCTCCTCGTCATCCGTGTAACAAACCCGGAACTTCCATTCCTGCCATACTGCCTCCCCGAAGCGGCTCCCTGCCGCCCGTCAAAGTCCTCTTTCATGCACTTCCCTGCACAGGCAGGCCGCAACCGCGTCCACAGTGGCTTCCTCCGCAGTCAGAGGCTGCGTTTTCACATGGCCGTACACTTCCCTGGCGCACCATTCCCCGATGCAGACATAGCGGCTCTTTGTATTCTGTATGCCTTTCTGTTCCAGCCCTTCAAAATAAGCGCACGCCCCCATAGCGGAGCCAAAGACGATATAGTCCGGCTCTCTGCGGATCACCGCATCCCGCCTGTTCTCCTGCACGCCCAGCTCATAGAGGGGATACTCTGTATAAGGGATGCCCCTCTCATCAAAAATCTGCGGCAGAAGATCACTTCCCTGTTTTGCGCGGAGGAAAACCGTCCGGCGGTAGCGCTTTTCGTCCGTCTTCTGGCTCGTTTCCTCCCTGCCTGTTTCCGGACACGCCTGATCTGACTCCTGTTCCATGACGTCCGCCAGCCCCCGGGCCAGATGTTCAGCATCATAGACATCCGGCATATAGTCTGCATAAAGCCCTGCTTCCTGCAGCGCTTCCGCCGTACCCGGGCCGATCACCGCAATTTTCTGATCCGCCAGCAGTCTCAGATCCCGCCGCTCCTGCCGCATTTTGTTCAGAAAAACTTTCACACCGTTTGGGCTGGTAAAAACAAGCCAGCCGCAGGCCGGAAAGTCCGGCAGCGGATCCTGTTCGGGCCGGATCTCCATAAAGCTCATATCCCAGACATCCGCGCCCTTTTCCCGGAGCACGGAGGCCATCCTGCCCGCAAAACGGGCGGTTCCTGTCACGCCCACGCTGGTTCCTTTCAGCGGCAGCATACACCGCCTTTCTCTCTCTGTCCTGTCAGACGTCTCCCTCCCGTCAGGCGCCTCTGCTTCCCGGAAGCCTCCGCCGGCTTCCGCTTCTGCCGCCGTAAGTGAAAGCTCTGCCACCGCTCCGACCACGATCACCGCCGGGGAGGCAAACCCCTGCCCCGCTGCCCTGGCGTGAAGTGCAGAGAGCGGCGCACGCAAAACGCGCTGCCTTGCGGTCGTTCCTTCCATAACAATGGCACAGGGCGTACGGGGATCCTTTCCGGCTCCAAGCAGCCCCGCCGCAATTTCATCCAGACGGTGCATCCCCATCAGAATCACAAGAGTGCCCTTAAGCCGGGCCAGCGTCTGAAAATCCAGCCGGCTCTGTTCCCTGCCTTCTGTTTCCGCCGCCGTTCCCGTCACCACCGTCACGCTGTCCGAAAGCCCCCTGTGGGTGACCGGGATGCCCGCCGCCGCCGGAACCGCAATGGCCGATGTGACGCCGGGAATGACCTCGCAGCAGATGCCCGCATCGCGCAGGGCAATAAATTCTTCCCCGCCCCGGCCAAACACATAAGGATCTCCTCCCTTTAACCGCACCACGGTTTTCCCCTCCCGCGCCTTCTCTATCAGAAGGGCGTTGATTTCAATCTGTTTCCTGCTGTGACACTGATACCGTTTACCCACATAAACTCTTTCACAGCCGGGTCTCGTCCACTGCAGCAGCTCCCGGGACACCAGACTGTCATAGACCACTGCGTCGCAGCTTTGCAGCGCCTCCACCGCCTTCAACGTCACAAGACCGGCATCGCCGCAGCCGCCGCCCGCCAGATATACTTTTCCACCGCTCAATCTCCGTGTTTCCTCCATCATACAGGGCATTACGGCCAATCCGTCTGCTTTTTGACCATCTTTGCCGCCCGGCGGGCCATTCTTCCGCCCTCCGCCGCTTCGGCCGCGCCGATCAGCCTTACCTTGTTCTCTGCATACATGACGTCCAACAGCATGCTGTCTTCGGGGTACTTCATTTGCGATCCATACAGGGTGGCTGCATACGCCGCTTCCAGACTTCCCACCGACGACGTTTCCAACCTCTGTACCTGCGATGACTCCAGTTTCCGAACCATCGCAGGTTCCTGTCCACGTGAATACGCCGTGTATGCCTCTGGTCCCGATGCGGTCCGTCTGCACCATGCCGCTGCCGCCTCGCTGCAGTCTGCGGATAGCTGGGCCAGCGCTTCCCGCTCAACCAGATAGGAAAGCTCTGTCTCCGCATCCGAAATCTCTTTGCAAATGGCAGCCGCCACGGATCCCTGCACAGCCTCCACCGCAATGATACCCTGACATGCCGCCGGCAGAAACAATTCCGGGGAGAGCGGATAGAAATCAAACGCCTCCTCCTTCTCAGCATCTATCCCCATTCTGTCAAGCCCTGCCTTTGCCAGCAGAATACCGTCATAATGGCCCGCCTGCAGTTTTTTCAGTCTGGTATCCACATTGCCGCGGATCTCTTCACAGATGACATCCTCCCAGACCCTTCGCGCAAGCATCTGCCGCCGCCGGCTGCCGGTTCCGATCCGAAACTGAGAACCGCCTGCCTGCGCCTCCATTCGGCTGTGCGCTATCCGCTCTTCGATCTGCGCATTCGCGTAAATGCCTGCCCCCGCTTCCCAAAAAGACGGAAACGGTATTCTTCCCCCCTTTGGCACGACAAGCACATCCCTCACATCCGCCCTCGGCAGAACAGCCGCGATGAATAATCCCGTCGCCAGCCGTATCGGCAAATCCTTCGCCGAATGCACCGCCAGGTCAATGTGCCCGGATAACAGCGCCTTTTCCAGTTCCGATGCAAAGATCCCCTTATCTCCAACCATTGACATGGGCGTGTCCTGAAACCGATCCCCTCTTGTCTGCAGAACCACCAGTTCCGTCCTTATGCTGCTGTCAATCTCCGCTATCGCCGTCTGCACGAGTGCCGCCTGCCGCAAAGCCAGTTTGCTTCCCCTTGTGCCGATTCTGATTCCGCTCATGTTTCCGAGAGTCTCTCTTTCACTTCCAATGATCTTACCCCCCCCCCCACACAAAATTCTCATATAGAAACGGATTATCGATAAACATTACTCTTCCACCTTCCGCATCCGTATCCCGGCCAAATCATACAATTCTTCCAGTGTTACGCCTTTCCCTTTTTCCATACAATCCAGACAGTAGGAAAACAGCCTGCCAAACAGCTCTTTTCTGCCGCTCTCCTCCTCTTCCCGCTCCATGACTGCGGGCCGGATTTGACCCATTAAGTCAATCGCGCTGCCGATTTCTTCCGGCAGACTTCCCGCGAGTTCCTTTCTCACCCACGATGCCGCAAACGGGCTTTTCCCGTCTGTGGAAATCCCGATGGTGAGGGGGCCTTCCTTAATCAGCGCCGGGAAGAAAAAAGTGCATTTTTCCCTGTCATCCACCACGTTGACCGGTATCCGCCGCGCTTTGCAGCAATCCGCAATCTCTCCGTTCAACACGGTATCGTCCGTGGCCGCAATCACAAAATCCGTATGATCCAGATCCTCCAGCCGAAACGCCCGCTCCTCAAACTGAAGAGAGGCCGCCGCACCTTCCTGCAGCAGCTTCCCCTGTGTTTTCACACACGCTTCTATATCCGGCGCAATCACCGTCAGATCCGGGCCGAAGGCGAGCAGCTTCTCCACTTTTCTGGCAGCCACATTCCCGCCGCCCACAATCACGCCGCATTTTCCCTCCAAGTCCATAAAAAAAGGAAAATATCCCATGAAAACGCTCCCTCTTATATGACTGCGTCAGTCAATGTCTGTAAAACCCGCTCAAAAGAGCCGCTGTCCAGCCCGTCCCGCAGCAGATACAGCAGCTTCTCCCCAGAACAGCCGGCATACCGCTCTTTCCATTGCGCATCAACTTCAGTAAACCGATGAAAGGCCAGCGTCTTACAGAGCTTTTCCAGTTCCTCCTCCAGGATCTCTTCCGCATCCGCAAAAGCCTGCTGTTTGCGCCTGTTATTTTCCCTGGCCAGCCCTTTGACATCATCAAGGGCCACAAGACGGCAATGCGCCAGTTTTCCGATCTGGACGTCCAGATCCGGCGGCATGGATATGTCAAGAAAGAGCCTTTCCTTCCAGCTACGTATGGCCTTTTGCACCCGTCCCGCCGTCAACGTATAGTGGGGGCTTGCAGTTGCCGATATCACGGCATCCGCCTCTTCCAGGGCGGCATAGCGTTCCTGATAGTCCACATGCGTCACCTGCCCGCCGCCGCTTAGGCAGATTCCGTTGTGCGACCGCACCGTGGCTATGATGCGCACATTTTTCTGGCTTAACAGATTTTTTAATATAATGCTTCCCATCTGCCCGCTGCTGCCCATCAGGAGCACCGTCTTATGGGACAGCGGCAGGCGCGCCACTTCACTGGCCGCCAGCGTTGCCACAGAGACCGCCGTTTTCGAGATCATCGTCTCCGTCTTCACACGCTTGGCGCAGGCCAGGGCCGCCTGAAAAGCGCTGTTTAACTCAAACCCGGTGTTTCCGGCCTCCTTGGCGGACATGTAGGCGTCCCGCGTCTGTCCGAGAATTTCATCCTCGCCGAGTACCATAGACTCCATGCCGCAGACCACACGGAACAGATGTCGCAGCGCCTTTCGTCCCTGATACCTTCTGGCCAGATTCCGAATCTGTTCACTTTCGCTCCCCGAAAAGTCTGCGAGTGTTTCCTCCAATCCGGGAAAACGGTTCTCCTCCCCCTGCACATAAATCTCCGTGCGGTTGCAGGTGGAGAGCAGCACACACTGCTCCACCCCTGCGGCCGCCCGGACTTTTTTCAGAAAATCTCCCGCAGTTTCTCCCGGAATATAAAACTTCTGCCGTTCCCCGGAAGCTGCTGTCTTATGACTGATACTGATACACTCCATCTTTTCTTACCGTCCGAAAACCAGCATCCTTGCCCGTTTTAGCATGTGGCGCCGCCATGCAGATGCATCTTCGCCCCGATGATCTCTTCCTTTCTCGCAAGCAGATCGTCCGCCATAAGCTGCGCCTGCACGTTCTCAAATCCCAGCCTGCTTATCGTGTCCGCGAAACGCTCCCCTGTGTTTCCCTGTTCACGGAACAACAGGATCGCCTTTTCCAGAACGGAAAGCACTTCCTCCTCATCCAGGAATATCTTATTCAGCGCTAACCCGTGTGCCACTCTCTTGCCCCAGCGTCCGCCGATATAGATGCGGTAGCCATACGCGCTCTCCTCCGATGCCTTAAACGGACATTTGCCCACACAGCGTCCGCAGTTATTGCACTTGTCGGGATCGATCACCAGCTTGCCGTCCACCACCTGGGACGCCTCCACCGGGCACGCCAGGGAAACCTGACAGATCCGGCATCCCTTACAATTCTCCAGATCAATCACAGGCACCCTCTGTCCCACAATGCCGAAGTCATTCAGATCCGGCTTCACACAGTTGTTCGGACAGCCGCCCACCGCAATCTTGAACTTGTGCGGCAGTTTTACAGACGCGTAACCATGGAAGAAACGCTCGTGTATCTTATCGGATAACGCATAGGAATCCAGCAGACCATACTGGCACGTCGTTCCCTTGCACGCCACAACCGGGCGCACCTTGGAGCCGGTTCCGCCGGTCTCTAATCCCTCTTCCGCCAGAAATGCGCGCACATTCTCGATCTGGTCAAAAGGCACGCCCACGATTTCCATCGTCAGACGGGTTGTCATCGCCACATCGCCGCAGCCGTAGCGCTCCGCCGCCTCCGCAATTTTCCTGTGCTCCGCCGCAGTTATTTTTCCGTTTCTCGTAATCACGCGGACGTTAAAATTGTCCGTTCCTTTATTGTGCAGACAGCCAAGCGCCTTCACCCGGGTAATTTCTCCCGCAGGCACCGTCACCACACCAGGCTTGCGCTCCGCCTTCACCACATTGAAGAAGGAGGCGCCCTCCAGTACCTTTGTGTTCGTGTAACCATAGCGTTTCAGTCTGTTCTGCAGAAGATAAGCTCTCTTGCCCTTCGCGCAGACAAGCAGAAGCTTTTCATCCTTTGCAAGTCCAGGCACCTCTCCCTTTACCTTGAGCAGATCCACATAGTCGGCGCCCGCAATCACAGGCCCCATCGGATTCACGTCGATGACACGGTACCCTTCGGCAGCCCCCGCCAGATATTCCGCAGGCGTAAAGCTGTCCATATCGCCCGTTATTTTATTTAACAGCATATGAACTGCCTGCACAAAAGGATGGATCGCCGTGGAGAACGGAGGCGCATAGGCCAGATCCAGACAGGTCATCTGCTCTAACGTCGCTCCAAAGGTCACCGCCATCACACCGATATCCGTCACCTTATCCACCGCACCCGGTCCAAGCACCTGCACGCCAAGCAGTTTGTGTGTCGCCGCGTCCGCCACCAGCTTGATCGCAAACCATGCGCTGCCTGGATAATAGTGGGCCTTGTCGTCCGTCACTGCAAGCACGCAGACGGGGTCATACCCTGCCGCCCTGGCCTGTTCCTCAGAAAGCCCGGTTCTGCCGCCCGAAAGCCCCGGCAGCTTCACCACACCGGTTCCCAGCACGCCCGGATAAGCCACATCCCTGCCGCCAAGCGCAAGCGCAAGTGTCCGCCCCTCCATATTGGCGGAGGAACCCATCGGCGACCACTGCCTCTCCCCGGTGAGGCGGTTCTTCACCATGACACAGTCGCCCGCCGCATAGACATCCGGCACATTGGTGGCCATCTGATCGTCCACCAATATGGTTCCTTTCCTCATTTCAATCCCTGTATCCTGCAAAAATCCTGTGTTCGGACGGATGCCGATGGAGAGAACCACCATGTCCGCAGGCAGAAGACCCTTGTCTGTCTGCACACCTTCCGCTCTCCCGTCCCCGGTGACCCCTTCCAGCTTCGTGGCCGTCATCACACGGATGCCCTTCTTTTCCAGATGCCGCACCGCATAATCCGCCATCTCCCCGTCAAAGCCGGGCATAATCTGGGGCGCCATGTCGATCAAAGTCACCGACAGCCCTTTCTCCAAAAGATTCTCCGCCACTTCCAGGCCGATGAAACCGCCGCCCACTACCACGGCACGCTTCACATCACCGCCCGATATATAGTCTCTCGTCTCAATGGCATCATCGGGCGTGCGCATCACAAAGACCCCCGGCAGATTTAAGCCGGGAAGCGGCGGAACCACAGGGGATGCCCCCACCGCCACAATACAGGCGTCATACACATAAGTTTCCTCCACACCTGTGCGGAGATTCTTCGCTGTCGCTTTCTTTCCGGCAGTGTCGAGCGCAACCACCTCACGCTGCGGATAAACTGCTGCGCCGGTGAGCGAACTGTATTTCTCCGGCGTATTTACAATCAGCTGTTCTTTCTCCGGGATTGCTCCGCCCACATAATAAGGAAGCCCGCATCCCGCGTAGGAAATGTCCCTCCCCCTGGTGACAATGGTCACCTCCGCCTCCGGGTTTACTCTCTTAAATTTAGCAGCGGCTTTCGTCCCCGCCGCAACACCGCCGATTACCAGTAGCTTCATCGTATACCTCCTCCGTGATACCACCTGCTGCCTTCTCTATTGAAACTCCATATAAAAATATGCCAGACTCATGTTGCTATTATACCTCAGCAGGATTTTCATAGCAAACAAAACTTTGAGTCCGGCAGAATAATTTGTGTATGAATGGCGGAAAACATGTTTCTTTTATGCTGCGCTTTGTCAGACGATTCCATCCGCCACAGCCCGGAAAAATTCCACATGCTTAAGCTCATACCCTTTTTCCATGAAATTCGGATCCGCGCTCGTCTTTACAATAATGATCTGTTTTACGGGGTTTACATAAATCCACTGTCCATAGACGCCGATTGCCATAAACTCGCCTTCCTCCCCTTCCGGCACCCACCACTGGTATCCGTATCCGATTGCGTTGTATGCGTCGTGGTTTGCGCCCGGTTTTGAGTATTCTGCACTGACATCCACGCTGTCCCGCACCCAGCTTTCGCTGAGAATCTGTTCTCCGTTATAGATGCCCCCGTTCAAGTACAGCCGGGCAAACCGCGCATAGTCCCTGAGGGAAACGCTTAAGCCCCCCATTGCAAGCTCCGTCCCGTTGCTCAACGTCCAATACGCATCGTGGGCGGCGCCGATTTTCTTCCAGAGCTTTTCCTCCATATATTCCGCCAGGCTGTATCCCGTTGCGTTTGTGATGACCTTCCCAAGGATCTCTGTGTTGATGCTCAGATACCGCCGATAGGTGTACGGCTTCTCCTGCATGCCGTATTTTGCAATAACTTTCATGGCCGGGCTTCCCATCAGTGTCCGCATGGAAAAGCCGCTCATATCCGTGTCTTCATTAAAGTCGATCCCGGAAGCCATCTGTAAGCAGGCCTTAATCGGAATGTCCTCCAGCTCCGTATTCTTAAATTCCGGAATATATTTCCCAAGCGGATCCTCCACACTTCCGACATATCCCTCCGCCACCGCAATTCCCATCAGAGCAGACACAAACGATTTTCCCATAGAGTTTGACGAAAAAAGCGTATCATCGTTCCCGCCGCAGAAATACTTCTCATACTTTACCACGTCATCCTTAATGACAAGCAGAGCGGTCGTCTTCGTATCCTCCAGAAAGCTTCCGACAGGATACCGCGTATTTTCAAAATCAAATTCTTCTGTCAATGTAACATTGTCTTCCTGTAAGAACTGAAACGTGTTTTCTCCCCGGCTGATTTTCTTCGTTGGCTGGATTTCCGGCGTGTGCTGGAATGTGTGCGCCAGATTTTCGTCCTTAAAACTGTTAAGGGAAACATAGATCGTCTTTATTTTCTCCCCAAAGCAGGCCCATATGATCCCTGCCAAAACAACAATACTGCCGGCCGCAGCCCAGATCCATTTCATTTTTTTCATAGCGTTCTCTCCTTTGCTTTTTTCTAACCCCATCATAATCCGTACAGTAACTGTACGGTCAAGGGCTTTTTAAAGAATCTTTCATCCGCACAAATGCCCGCAAAAACAAATTGAGATATGCCTGCATATTGTTTATAATGGTAAGTAAGAAGAAAAACACAGACACCATGCAGAAAGGGGGACGCATCTATGTATCATATCATTACAATCGAACGGCGTTATGCCAGCGGGGGACACGAGATCGGAAAAAAACTGGCGGAAGCGCTGGGCTATAAACTGTATGACCGCAATATCCTGCTGGAAGCGGCACAGAAACTCAACATACCTTTTTACAAAATAGAGGCGCTAGAGGAGAGCAGTTCCGGCAATGTCCTTTTAAACCTTTCCAAGACACCCCTGGGCGGAACTTCCGGAAACAGGAATCTGCCCCTGGCGGATCAGCTTTTTCTGGAGGAAAAGCGCATCATCGAAAAAGCCGCCGAGGAGGGAAACTGTGTGATTGTGGGAAGGGCCTCCGGCTATATCTTAAGGAAGCGGGAAGACTGCCTGAAAGTATTTATCTATGCCGACCACGAAAAGAGAATCCAGCGCGCCATCGAGCGGGAGGGCATCAAAAAGGAGGAGGCTGAGAACGCCCTGAAAAAGAACGACAAGAGAAGAAAGAATTTTTACAATGCGCTCACCACGCACGAGTGGGGCGATCCGAAATGCCATGATCTTTACATGAACGCCGGTAATCTGGGGATTGATCTCTGCGTCGGAATTTTGACGGAGGCAGCGAAGGGATAACCTGAAGGGATACATGAGAAACGCAGATTGACCGTATAGTGTCAATCTGCGCCTTTCTGTTTTTATCTAACGCGATACATAAAGCCAACGCTAATCCGGCTGTGGGATTCATGTACTTCACCCAGAATGTCACCATTTCGGGCGTAAAATTTTCCGCCACATACGGTATCCGGGAGAACCGGCAAACATGGAAAAATAAGCAGAAAAATATTAACAATCTACAGAAACGTAAGAAACGGAGGAAAAAATGGTCGATTATTCACAATTTGAGGCAAGTGTAAAATCCGGCATCCATGCAGATGTGAGCCGGATACGGCAGAAGGATGAAATAATAAAAGCCGTCGTCAAAAAGAGGAAAAGCTCCGCGATAATCTGCGTGTGCTTCCTGTGTATGGCAGGAATTTCTCTGTTTAAAAGCTGGATTCCCGCCGTTATCTGTTTCCTTCTTGCATTGTTTTTCCTGTGGCGCGCTGTCGGGAAATTTTCCGACGAATATTTACGGGAAATGTACGAGGAGGGTCTTTTGGTTCCCGGCATGATCGTGAAAACGGAACCCCTTACTATCATGGCAATCGCAAACATGACTGCGCGGGATGGTGCGGCAACCGTAAATGGGTGCTACTGTCTGGAGGTGAAGGAGCTTGACGGGGCGCAAAAAATTCTATTTGAAAAAATCCCCTGCTCCTGCTTCTTCTGCTATGAGGGCGGCGATTACCATTCTTCCTTCCAGCCCCATCCTCTCTATTGGGGAACGGCAGATCAGCAGTCTATTCAAGAAGCGCTAAGACAGGTGGAGGAAGACAACAAAGAAAATGCCAGAAACGAATGGGAAGTGCTCCAGGAAGTCGCACGGCAGTTCCCTGATTTGGGAAACGGAAACTTGATTTTATTGGATGAAAATTACGTTCCCTTCGGGAAAAAGAACTACATGGACAGCAACTATAAGCCCCTCAACCAGGAAGCTGACCCCAGGTAATATGGATAAAGAAATGAAAGAAACTGTATTGCGGGTTGACAAAATTTTGATTCCGCCTTAAAATCCGTATACTGGCACGCCTCTGTATCCAGTTTGTGTCCAAATAGCATACCATATTATAGAGCCCGCCCTACTTGGCTGCGTCTCAAGACGCTGGCTTTCTCTTTAAGACCATGGGAAGCCTGCCCATTGCAGTCTTCCCACGGCTCCGTTCAAGCCACATTGCTTTTGACTCGTTGCTGGCCCTAAGGGGCGTTTGTACTACTCAGCTCTGACCCTTAAAAGAGTCTTCCTATTCTTTCACGCTGAGCTTATCCTGCATGATATCCGCTCTCTCCTGATCCTGAATATACTTCTTTATCGTGGCTTCATTCAATCCTACGGTACTAACATAATACCCTTCTGACCAAAAGTGACGGTTTCCAAACTTATACTTCAGGTTTGCATGCCTGTCAAACTTTCGCCTATACTTTGGGGTGAAGATGAAATGTGATATTTACACATCCACTTCGTATGTGCTCAACAAGGTCTATCCGACCCATAAAGAAAGCGGAAAGCCAGTCAAATCAAGGCTTTCCGCACTCTTAAAGGTAATAGCGAGAGGGGGACTTGAACCCGAACATAAAACATGTTGAGAACGGCGTATTTCCTTGAAACCGCATGAACACTGATGTCGCGAGTATATCCTAGTAGATTAAACTACCGAAATGCACCGAGAAATATACTATTACATATGACTATGCAACATGAAATGCAACACGAATCAGTCACTTATTTTATCGGATTTTTCCATAAACTCTTGTCGTAAATATACCAAATACATATCATGGCATTTTTACTTTTATTAAAGCAATCATACCATTTATTAAGGATTACATCAATGGATTTTCTCCGATAAAGCCTCATATGGTTCCCAATAAAAACGGATTGTTCCCCGTCGCCATCTGCTGCACCATTCCGTCTTTAATCACAGCTTCTGTCACTTGATGCCCGTCCAGATACAGCTTGGCAACCATGGTCTGGCTGTTATTCCCCAAGCCGCCGGTTATTCCGAGCTTTGACAGGACATTCAGAACCGCTTCTTCGCTTGCCTGTCTGATCGTGTCAAGCGGCGCCTCCACATTCGTCCCGTGTTTCTGGTCGCCCACCAGCGCAAGGAACTCCCTGTTTGCCGGAAGAACGGCGCCCGTCGCCAGCTTTGGTATCTCGATGTTTGACAGCTTCGCAAAAGCAGGATGGACATAAGGCGCGGAAGGCGTCTGGATGGCCCGTGCAAGGCTCACGGCACGCGGCATGGCGGAATAGCTCTGGCCAGAACTACCCACGCTTACAGAAGCCGCCGCTACTTTCGTCGACTCAATAGCCTGTGATATTTCTGACAGCATACCACGGACACTGGAAACCATGACTGATACGGTACTCTCGATATTTCTGCAGATATCAGCCGTGATCTCGCCCATCTGCCTCCACCCGCTTCCCCACGTCTGGCTTGCCTTTCCCATAACGGATGCTAACGTCTCTCCCATACTTTTCATTACGGATGAGGACATTTCATAAGTCTCTTTAAGAGTGCCCTGTACGGTTGCAGACATCTGCTTCCACTGTTCCGACATTGTCCGCCCCATTTCTGCGGAAAGTCCACCGATTGTCTGGTTTAAGGATGTCATGATGTTTACTATGGACTGGCTTAAATGACTGAAAATTTCTGTTATCCCGTAAACGCTCCCACCTATCCCGTTTTCAAGCCCCTCCATGATGTAAACACCGTTCTCGTCCATGACGGTGGACGGACTATGTATTCCAAGGATTGACTTAAACTTTTCCGTAATGCCGGTCGCAATTGTTCCGACTGTTTCCTTCAGCGAATCCCAACCGCCAAGTATGCCGCTTTTCAGTCCTTCAATAAGATATCCGCCAATTTCTGCCATTACGGTAGACGGGGAGTGAATCCCGAAAAGTTCTTTTATCTTCCCGACAATACGGCCAAAGAGTCCCTGTGACGCTGTTTCAACATCCGCCTCTTCCATTCCTTTGGTAACACCCTCAGATATGCTTCTCCCGGTTTTATTTAAAGACTCGCTTGTATTGTCCGAAATTGCACCGATATTGGCAAGTTTTTCCCCATATACATCCATAGGATTGCTGCCATCCATGACAGCCTGTATGAAGTTACCCGCCTCAGTTGTCATTCCTGCCAGATCATCCGGGAGCGGCTCCACTCCGTTTGCAATCATAGAAAAGCCTTCCGCGATATCCTGCAACGTTTCCGGCGAAGCATCTTCAAACCCAAGGTTATCGGCGATCTCACGCAGAAGCGGGTTACAGTCAAGCATGTGCTGCCTTAGCATTTCCATGTCTTCATCCGTAAGGCTGAACCGGCTCTGCAGCTGTGCCATGTGTTCGTCGGTAAGGATCGCGCCGTTTCCGATATCTTCCATTGCCTTTTCAAGGGCAACGCCGGTACCCACGCAGTTATCCGCCGCAAAGCCGTACCCTTCTATGCCGTTCTTGAGCGTGTCCACACCGTCTTTTGCGAACCGCGCCGCCCCGTCAAGCCCCTCGTACCTCTCCTCCAGCCTTTTCCCTTGGTCGGTACTCCTGCCGAACGCGCCAAATAATTCCTCCAGATGCCCCGTAAGGAGTTTATACGAGCCCACAACCGCGGCTGTGGCGGCAAGCCCGGTCAGTGCCGTGGAAAGCCCAGTTGCCGCTGTGGACACGGTATCCATGGTCGCTGCTGCTGTGGCGGCGCTCCCGCCGATTCCGAATATCGCAAGGAAAGACTTAATCGTGGAAAAAATACCAGTAATCCCCTTGATCGCACTATATCCCAATAACGCCAGTTTAAGGGTAATCAGCGATTTCGCTATCAGTTCCAGCGCATCCGCCACATCCTCCGGCGTGACAGCATCCATCCAGTTTTCCACCGTTACCAGAAAATCCTTAAATTCTTGGCTGTTTAGGAAGTCGGCAAGCGCATCCGAAACCCGCTCTATGAAGAGAATCAAGCCCTCGCCCACCGTCTCCGCAAACGGCTCCAGATGCTCCCAAAATTCCGCAAGATTCGCCCGTAACGACTCCCAGTCCACCTTCTCGTTAAACTTCGTCAGTACGTCAAGCAGTTCCGGCAGTCCTTTTTCAATCGTCCACGTCCCAAGAGGCAGAAGCACTTTTGTGTAAAAGTCAGCCAGCACGCCGCTTAGTGCGTCAGCCAGCGGAATCAGTGACTTGGTGTATTTCTCAAAGGATTCCAGAAGCGGGGCAAAATCCAGCTCTTCCGACCACTCCACGGTCTTGTCGGATGCCGCTTTTATGTTTTCGACTATCTTTCCTGTGATATCCCGGATATTCTCTAAAATCTTTTTGCCTCGGTCATTCTCATTCCATGCCTTGCGGAAATTGTGGGCGAGGTTTTCCACGGTACGCCCCACATTGGAAAGGATGCCGAGTATGTTCTGTAGTATCTTTATAGTCTTTTCCTGATTCCACACATCAAGGAAGTCCCTGCCTATGTCCTTGACCAACTTCCAGACTTCATCCAGCGCGCGTTTCCAGGAGTCCATGACGGACTTTCCCTCACGGTCCCACGCCTCTTTAAGCGGTCGGAACAGCCTTTCCAGAACGCTTTTAACCTTTTTTGCCATGGCGGCGATCTTCTTAGAGAGCGCGGATTCGTCAAGGTCAGGCGTAATTGTCACATCCATGTTGATATCGCCCAGCTCCCCGAAGTCGATATCTTCAAACCCAGAAAGAAGCCCGTCTCCCTTCCCGGTTTCGTACTTATTGATCTCATCCAGAGGGGAAAGATATCCTTTTAATGACTTTTCCGCATCCTGTGCCGACTCCGATACATCTTCCAGAGAACCGGCCAGATTTCCCGCAGAATCCGCATACTTTTTATAGTCAGCGTCCGCATTTCCCGTTTTCTTTCCGGCAAAGGACTCAGTAAACGATTTAAAAGCATTCGCAACGGTTCTCAGCTTCTCCAAAAGGGTGTTGATCATCTTTAGGAGCGGGGAAAACACATTGATAAGGCCTTGTCCAATGGTTGCCTTTAGGCTCTCAATCTGTAATTTTAGAATCCTTGTCTGGTTCGCCCAGCTGTCCTGCGTGCGGATAAAGTCGCCGGAAGCGCCAGAAAGCTTCTCTAAGACAAACTGGTACCGAAGCGCCACCTTCTGCTGCTCTGTCATCTTGCTCACGGTTTTCCCGATCCCCTTTGCCATTGCGTAGGAATTAAGGGCATTCTCCGTCATGACCACGCCGAGGTCTTTCAAGGTCTCCGTCTCGCCCGTGAATACAGACTTTAGCTTCGTATAGGCTTCATCCTGCGTGATGTTGTAAAAGGACGCCACGTCGCCAGATAACTGCGTCAGAGCGGTTGACATCTGGTATGCCGCATCCTCCGTAAATCCGAAGGACTTGGACATTGCTCCGAACGTACCAGCATACCGCTTCGCCATAGTCTCCGACAGACCCGCAGACTTCGCAGCGTTTACGGCAAACTCATTTATCTTGTCCGACATGGTAGTGAAGGTAACGTCCACCACGTTCTGTACTTCCTCAAGGTCGGAGCCTAACTCCGTCATGGTTCCCGCGATTCCCGCAATCTTACGGACAGCAAAAGCAGACGCGATTGTCGCGCCTAACCGCTTAAATGAGCCGGACAGCCCGTCCACGCTACTTTTCATGCCGGACACTTCCCGCCGCATCCCGGAAGCCAGCTTTTTGATACTGTTCTCCACGGCGGTTATCTTTCCTGCCACGCCCGCCATGCCCTGCCCGATGCCGGAACCAAGTTCCTTCATTTTTCCCTTTAATGCGGCAATATCCCGCTTAAGCCCCTTTGTCTCGATTGCCGTATTGATTCTGATACTGCCGTCATACTGTGCCATAACATCACCCCAAAAACAAAAAAGATGCCAACAGATACAGTCTCCCGTATCCATTGGCACCACTTTGCCGTCCACTTATGCCCGTTCATAAGCCCTTTATTCTCTTTATAATCTTCTTCCTCACTTCCAGCACGAGGATATCTCCGTCCCTGCCCCGCTTCACCTCTGCATCATTGCCACGGGAGACGATCTCTGAGACCGCCCTCCCGATCTCCGCATCCTTTCCCCGGCTCTGATCCGCCACTGTCTCCTACTTCCTCCTCTGCGGCGGTCTGTGGTCCTGCAGCATGTACTTATCCATGCGCGCTTTACTTGCCTTTTCCTGCGCCTCCAGCTTGCGGTTGAACAGCTTTTCCATGTAAGGTGTGACCTGTTCAAAAAAATCGGTGATCAGATTGACCGACGGCAGGAAATCAGGGATGTGGTTGTATGTGTCACGGAATACCTTCTTTACCGTGTCTTCCCCGAAGATACTGTCCACCGTCCTTACTGCCTCCTTGGAAAACTCCACGTTTATTCCTGCAATAGCAGCAACCTTTTCCATGTCCGCATCAAAGCCCGCCTGTCCCTCGTACTGCTTTTCGACCTCTTCCACCTTTTTTGCCGTCCCGTCGGACAGCTCCACAATGTGCCGGATACCCGCCGCGAAACGGTCGAACATGGTCGCATCATCCGCAGATATCATTATGTACTCGCCGTCGTCGTTCACCTCAAGCCTTAAAGTGCCCACTTCACTTGTAATCATTTTTTCTGTTTCCATTTTTTCATCCTTTCTTTTCCTTGATTGGAATGTTATTTTCTGTTTCCTGCCGTGCCTTAAGGGCACAGTCCAGATAATGGAAGAACAGCCGCCTTGCACCATAGAAATCCGTCCTTCCCAGCGGGCAGCGCCCAAGCCTTTCATCATACTCCAGATGGTCATAAGAGCGTCCTTCCGTCACTGAAAGTATGATATGCCCGGCAGCAAGCCTGTCTGCTTTCATAGCAGCCTCTAAGACTATGTTGGCATATCTGTCATCCCTTGCAATCCCCGCCAGTTCCCTCTGTCTCTCCGGCGTGATACCATAATCTGCATAAGAGGCTCTGGCGTTCTCCCGCTGTGCCCTGCTCTCCCAATACCGCCTGTTGTACTGCCGTACCTTGTCGCCGTTGTCCGCTCGCCATTCCCTCTGCTGCCTGTTGATCTTCTCCCGGTTCTTTGCCCGGTACCGCCTTTTATAATCCCTCCGCGTTTCCTGTGCCTGCAATGAAAGTTTTTCCGACATATTTCCCGCCCTCCAATCTCCCTTTATTCCTTTCCTGTTTCTATTATCCGACATTGAAGGGCGGCGGTTGTACCAAGTTATTCTGCCGTTTCTGCTTCCTTATCCGCAGGGCGCACAAAGAATTCGCCCATGGCGCCGATCTGCTGGTCGCTGAGTCTCTGGAAATGGGACTCCGGCTTCGACCAGATATCCGCAGTCACCTCATTTTCACTGACCGCCTTTTCCACCATATCCGCAATCCCCTTAAATGCCTCCCTCTCGTCCGCACCGGCTTTCCTTGCAAGGCTCCCGTATACTCTGGCATTTTGATTCTCAATCCCCATCTTCTCACAGTGATCCGAAACCAGCCGGAGCATCGTCGGGTTTCCTATGTTCTGACTTACCATACCGTCTATCTCCGTGTCTGTCAGCTTAATCCCGGAATTTAACAGACGCACCGCCGCCTCATCCAGACGGTTCCCGTTGGCAGAATAGAAGTCCGTCACATGCTTCTCATACTCTGCCTGCACCGCCTGTATCTCCTCCTTCGTCCGCCGCTGCAGTTCCATTACATTCCCCTTGTACTCCTCCCGTGCATCCAGATAACGCACCTTCTCCCGTGCCAAATAGTGCTCGTCACCTTTGAACTCCCGCTGATCTTCCTCCCAGCGGTTCTGTGCCGCATCCATCTTCTCCTTGAGCGCCCTCCGCTCCGGCGCTGCTTTGGCGTGGATTTCCTGCAAGTCCTTTAAATATCCGTCAAATGTATCATGCTTCATAGCAACATATTCCTTTCTGCCGTCTTTGGCTGCATAATAATCTTTAATTTCCTTCCTGATCTCTCCCACAATTCTTTTCGCCTCTTCCACCAGTTCTGGGGATTCCTTCGCATAATCCGCCGATCCGGCATAAAATTCTATTGCGTCAAGAGACCGCTCCTGCCCGCAAAGCATATACTTTCTTCGCATGCCCGTTTCTTTATCCAAATTATATTTATCATATAAGGCTTCATCCACCACCACGCCGCATACAAGTTTATTCATCTTTATCCTGTCCGTCCTTTCCTCTAATCCTCTATCATAATCTTTTCCGGCTTTACAAAGTAACTCCGAAGTTCCACCTGAAACAGCGGCTCTCCCCTGTCCTCATGGTATTTTCTGAAATTCTTATTGACCTCCGCGAAGGTATAATAAGCATTAATCAGCCGCTCCCACTGGGTCTTATCCATCTTTTTCAGGCAATGCGGGCATCTTGGCGGCTTATCATCGTAATTCATATTGCGGTTGTATAACTCAAATTCCCCTTTACAATGGAAACACCTTACTTTCAAATAATCCATACTTTTTGTTTCCCCTTTCTGCTATGCCGAAGTTTCCCATGAGTTCATAATTCTGCTCAGTGAATACCTGAGCGCATCAATGCAGTGATTGTTCTTGTCGGGATAACCCGGTAACAGATTCCCGTCTTTATCCCGGTCGTATTCGTATTCAATGATCTCCTTGTATGCGCAGGGTGTCCTTGCCGGATCAATGACAATCGTCCGGCGCTGCAGCCACTTCATGCCATATTCCACGCTGCCCGGTCGCTTATTGACGGCTTGCGCCCACACATCCCTAAACCGCAGATCAAATATTGACTTTGGCTCCGCTGAATCACACATGATAAAATAATCATCATAATGTCGCCGTTTAATCTCCTTTGCCAGTTCCTCATTACTGATTTTCCGACCCACATACTCATCCAAAAGATATACCTTTTCATGGTTCGGTCTGTAAGAACATCTGATAAACGCCATCGGGTCCGGCATCCACCCGAAATCGATTCCTTGGTAAATGCGGTCAAACTGCTTCATCTCCTCATCCGTGATCGTACGGATTTCCAGAAACTCAAATACCTGTCCGCCTGTTCCGACCGGCTCGCCTAAATATTCATGCCGATATGCCCTCTCGTTGACCTCCTTCAAGTGCTCCGCATCATCAAGGAACTGCTGCCCCAGCCATTCCGGCGGCGCATCCAGATAGCTGCTCTTATGCCGCAGGGCATTGGTTCTTGGCTCGTTGATATACTGATTTGCCCAGTTACCGACACTGATCGGCGGGTTGAAGCTCTTAAACACAACGAACTGTTCCCCGCCGCGGAGTACCGACTGCTGCACGGTTCGGATTTCCTCAATACCCCCAAACTCGTCCAGTTCCTCAAACCAGAGATACTTAAAATACCCGTGGCTGGCTTTCAGTGACTTTGTTTTCTTCGCCTTGTCCAGCCCCCGGAAGATGATCTTCTGCCCGGTAGGGCGGTAAGTGCATTGCATGGGGTTTACCCCTGCCTCCCACAGATGGGAAACGCCAAGCGCCTCAATCGCCCATAATATCTGCCCGTAGACGGTTTCCCGAAGCGTCACCGCATACTTGCGGAATATGACCGCATTTGCCTGTCTGTCCTTCATCATCCCGAGGACGATTTCCAACGAGATAAACGAGGATTTTAGCCCGCCCCTGCCGCCATACAAGTCATAATAGGTATGACCGCCCTTTGCAATGTCGCGGTGTACCGGATAAAATACCGGGGCTATCAGTTTTCCAAAGTCAATCACTGTCTCCGATGTTGTCAACGATCTTCACCGCCTCCGTCACGTCTATATCCTGCTCCCTCTTATCTCTCCACTGTCTGGGTTTCCTGTTCTTCAGCCAGAAAATCTGTGCCGTGGTATCCGGCGGATAATACCTTTCCACCTCCGTCACGACAGGCTCGGACACCTCCCTGACCCGCCTGCCATTCGCATATTCAACGGTCCTTCTGGTAGTGACTGTCTGCTCCGTCTCCCGGAATCCAAGGGCTTTCTTCCGCAGGGCGTTCTCCACCTCAATATCCGCAACCTCTTTCCCGGTCTTTAAGGACTGAAAAATCGGAATACTCTTCTTTTTCCAGTTGTAAAGCGACCGCACCGTAATACCCATGTTTCCGGCGATCTGTTCATCCGTCAGACCATCCCGCGCCCACGCCTCCAGCAATAGAAGTTTGTCTGCCTCTTCCCATTCTGTGATTGTACTCTTTGCCATCTGCAACACTCCTCGAGTCCTTTTCTTTCTCTCCTCTCTCCATTATCCAACATTCTGATGTAACCGTTGTACCAAGTTTAAGCAGAAAATTCCCCGCACAGGAAACGGGCAGCCTATACCGCCACCCGTCCTGTCTGTAATCACTTCTTTTTTCTGGAATAAACGACTGCCGCTGTAATCAGCGCCGCCATCCCCAGCACAAACGTCACCAGAGCGCCGTCAATAAAGCCGTGTATGTACATGCCTTAGTCACCTCCCTCATACACCGCAGAGATAAGACTCTCCGCCGGAATTTTCAACGTATTGCAATAGGCTCTGAGTTCCCTGAGTGTAATCTTTTCCGGGTTCCTGACATGGCTGAAATATGTTGACTTCTCAATCCCCGCTTTCTTGGCAAGAATATCTATCTCCACGCCCTCCTCGATCCGTTTCGCCCTGATCTTCTTCGTAAACTTCTCGTTTTTATCCGTCCACGTTCCAAGTGTCACCTTTGCCATCTTCCATGCCTCCTTGAAAGTTTACCTGCCTGCGGTACCCATGAAATAAATGATCATGTACAGCGCCGCAAATCCCATCACCATAGCAAGAGTGCCCACTGCGTAATTGAGCAGGGCGGTAAGCCTTGCGTCGCTTATGGGCTGCCTCTCAATCCGGGCTGCCCTGCAGAACTTGTCTTTGTCCTTCTCCGATCTCTCAACCGAATGGATCACCTCTTTAAATCCTCTTTCGTCCTTCATTGTCAATCCTCCTTATCTTCTGCAAATACATTTACAAATGAATAAATTGCCTTAAGCCATTCCGTATTGCGGATTGTGGATAACATTTTAGAAATGCCGTCTTTGTAAAATTGTTCTTCTCTCATGCCGCGCCACCTCTATCTGCCCTACTTTCCAAAAATCCTGTCCTCACAAATCCGTAAATCAGCTTAATTATTCTCAGGTCTCTCTCGCTTTCAGTTCCAATTCCGTCTATAAGTTCTTTTGCAGAAGATTTTAGACTTTTCTGCATATTCCCTTCTTTGCCGCTTGTCCATATCATATCCCCCACTTTTCTTTAAACGCAACCATCATATTTTATATAAATTCTAAATAGTCCAAATTCTCAATCCGCATTACCATATCAATGATATCCTGCCTGTGATTCATTATCAAACACCCCTTTCAACAATCCTGATCCCAAAAGATAGCCGAAATAAAATTCGTACACGCTCCCGTAATTGGTTGTATTTTTCGGTGTGGACTTGCCAAGGTGAAATCCATGTTTCCATATCTCAAAATTGAGAAATTCATCATACTTGACAATCGGGTTTTCGCTGTTCACTACCTTTTCAATCAGCGGGATAATGGCTTTTGCGGCTTCTTCTGCCTGTTTCTTCTCTTTCTGCTCCATGCGCCATGAATGAATGTCCATCAATGCATGATATGTACTGAATCCGTACTTTTTGTATACATAATCAAGAAACTGTCCTGTCGGTGCGTTATCATCAGCAACCGCATAATCGGGAAACATAACCACTTTCAAGAATCCGTCAATGTCCTTTTTAGGCACTTTCTTATTGACATACAGAATTTCTTTTCTGTTGTCTGCCATAACGATAAATTCGCCCAGTTCGGCGTGATACAGATGATTAAGACGGAAAATAAGGTCTGATGTGAGTTCTTTCGGTGTGATTTTTTCTACTTGCATTTTCTTCTTCCTCTCTTTACTCCGGGCAGAGGGAATGTTATACTACCCACATACCCTAATTTGCGTAGTTTTCGGGTTACTTGCCCTTATCGGACCGCAATTCCGATAAGGGATTATTTTATGTTTTGAGTATTTCGTTGACAAATTCGCTATTTGCCCTGTCCGTTTTCATCGAACGAATAGGAACTTCCGGGATATGTAATGGCAAACACATGAAATTGATCCTGTCCTTGATCCGATCATCAATCCTTAACTGTTCAAGCTGATTGTTGCTGGTAAAAACAGTTATTAGCTTGTTGGAATACCTATAGTTAATTAGCTGATAGAGGGTTGTATTTACCCAATCTTTGCTAACTTCCACCCCGATATCATCCAGAAGCAAAACAGTGGCTTTTATAATGCCGTCTTTCTCCTCCTTGTCTGCCGCGCTGCTATATCCCTTCTTGGTCAGATCGAGATATTCCAGAACGCTTGTAAACTTCACATTCACGTCGTAGCGTGCCATAACTTCATTAGCCAGACAGTAAGATAAATATGTTTTACCTGTCCCTTTCGTGGCGGAATGTATGTATAGCCCCTTGCCATCCCGTCGGAATTTTTGAAAATTCAAAACAAACGCGTTTGACATCTTACGACCTTTTTCTGCATCCGGGTTGTTGTCTCCATATAGGGTCCAATCAAAGTCCTTTGCCCGCTTGTCCAGCTGCTCAAACGGAATCATCGATCTGGCGCTTCTAAACCTTCCATTCTCGGAAACGGGTTCTTTTGAAAAAACTGCCTCTCCGTAATCTTGGATATCATATTCACCCAAAAGGTAAGTCATTTCGTCTATCGAAACAGTCTCCTGCCTCATCAATCGCCCGCGAAATTTGTTTCCACCTCTCGTCAGAATCGAATGCGTTGTTTCCACTTTCCTCCCTCACCTCCTTCTGTCCCTTGCTGCCGCCACTGTCCTGCGTTCTCGCAAGCCAGCTATTGATAAACCTCTCGATTCCTCGCCGCGTCTTCCGCTTAGTAGGGTTTGAATCCAGCCACGCGACCATGCGCCGCAATTCCTGCTCCACATCCACAGCCGGGTATGTTGCCCGCCAGAGTGCAATCTTGTCCTGCGGGACATCGTAAAATGATTTGTCATTCAGCGGGAGTAATATGCCGCTTGGGGTCGGAGCGGATTCCGGCTCCGAGCAAATATTATTATTCTTTATTCCTTTATTACCTTTATATTTTATATCTATTGTTGTCGTTGTACTGTCGTTGTGATGTCGCTTCTTTGTCTCCTGCGTGTCGCTCTGTATGTCAAATGACTGGTATAAATCATAGTTTTGTACAGTAAAAACGCTATATTTATTTGTCGTTTCGACTGTCAATTCGCCCGTCGTTTTTAGATGCGAAATTGCGGTTCTTATTTCACGTTTTGTTAGACCTGTTTCTTTCGAAAGCTTCTCCAAAGACGATACAAAAGAACCACGTGGCACCGTTGTGCCCCTAAAATGACCCTCCTTCCAGTTCGCAATCAGGAGCATATGTATAAAAAGCCGGCAAGTGTTGATGTCCGTATACCACTCCCACTCAACGATCTTCCGATGCAGAAGTATCTGTCCTGCAGTACTCATAAGTTTTCTTCACCTCCTCATTTTTCTTCCTCATAATCCTCACCGTCACACAAACACTCCTGCATGGAGACTTCAAAATCGTCCATGTTCGGGAAATGTATGTAACGGTACCTGCAGGTCGAGCAGTCGTAACAATTTTCGCTCATGGTCTGATCCTCCATCTTCCTTTTCCCTACTGGCAGACATGCTTCACGTACTCCTCCGAAACCATAAACGGCGTTTCCCCATCCTCACAGCTTGGATTGTAAACCACATCAACGCCGATAGTCACGTTGTCAATCGTCCGCTCCAATTCCAACATCATACCGCTGCCCTCTGCATTGATTCCAGTAGATACCTTTGTTACCGTGAAGCCTTCCATCATGCTTTCATTTACCTCTGTATAATCTCTGAATACTTTTGACATTGTTTGTATCTCCTTTACTTTTTTGAAATAATTTTTGAATCTTCCTTTCGTAAAACACTAGGTTTATCTTTGTTAACCCTTAAATTTAATTTGGTACAACTTTTTATTTTACTTATGTTACAATCTCCTCACAGGCATAAAGCCGAGTAAAATGAAAGGGGCTAACCATGAGCGGAATTGACGATTTGAAAAACTTTCCAATTCCCGAAATTGCAAAAGGAACAGTTATTCCAACTGGAATACAAATGCAACAAATCAAAGAAGCAAAAGAAAAAGAAGCTTTGCGCCAACAAAGAAAACATGATTTCTTAATTGCTACTTATGGAATTGTTGGTGGCATTATTTCGGGTGTGGCATCTTCTCTCATAGTCCTTTACATACAAGGACTGTTGTAACAATCGCCGATATGGAGCCGGACATTATTGACATGAGTACCACGAGTATCCTAAATAGTGTTCGGTTTTTCATATCCGTCCTCTCATTTCCCTATGTGAAGAAATACTCTTCATATTCGCCTTTCTCAATGCCTAAAAGCTCCGCCCACCTTATGATGTCAGACTGCGAAAACTCCGTCTTTCCGGTCAACTTCTTGGACATTGAGTTTTTGGAAATGCCGAGTTTACAGGCAAAATTCGCCTGTGTTCCATACCGTTCAACAATCCTGCCTTTAAGTTTACTATATGAGTACACATTCTCACCTCCCTCTGATCTGAAAGCACCTTAATCTTCAATGATTTCTGTTACATCTACGCCGAGAGCCTGAGCAATTTTTCCAGCCGTTGCCGGCTTGCACGATCCTCTTTTATACACATTACACACTGTCGGAATTGGAATACCAGCCATTTCAGCCAATGTATTTCTATTTAATTTTGATCTTGCCATTGCAATTTCCAATTTTCTTTTACAAATCTTCATTTTTTCACCTTCTTTCTAAATTTCTCTTGACTGGTTCAAACGAAACCGTTATTATAATATCATACTCATTTGAATACTTCAAGTAAAAAAAGTTTCATTTGAAAACTTTTTATGATATAGTCATTATGAGGTGAAAAAATGACTATAGGTGTAAAGATTAAAAAACTGAGAAAATACGCTGGTTTAACACAACGATCGCTTGGCGAATTATCCGGCACATCTGAAACAACAATAAAACAATACGAATTAAACAAAAGACAACCTCGTATTGAACAGCTAAAAAAAATAGCCAAAGTTTTTGACTTCCCCCTATATTTATTATTGGATGATAATTATGAATTAGGCGATATAGCACTTGAAATGAAACGAGCTAGACCAGTTAATTCTCACGAAATGGCAGAACCGCCAAAACCATTCACTGGTCCGTTGTCACAATACAATAATAAAGATAACAGCATTTATATTGACCCAAACTTGCAAAAACTATATGAAGTGGCTATTGAAAAGGCTGTACGCCACGAAAAATTAACAGAAGAAGAGGAACGAGTTGTTATAGGTATTCCTGGACAGATGCGGCAAAAAAGTGATTCGTATGAAGATTCATATTCATTCGCCAGTTCAGAAGAAGAACTTGACAAACTTCTTGAACAACGAAAAGAACAGAGCGAGAGAAACTTGCTTGCTGATTACAGAAAACTAAATAAAATAGGGCAATCAGAAGCCAGAAAACGTGTATCAGAACTGACCGAAATCCCCCGCTACACAAAGCCAGACGAATCACCCAAAGACTAGCCCCAGAATTTCGGGTCTATCCAAATGGGCGCATCTAATCAGATGCAGGGGTGCCGGTAATTATGGGGCAGGGAGCCTTAAACCAGGGCGTCTCCAAAACAGAGATACCCAGCAAAAGCCAAATGTCCGTCACTATGCCCTAAATAGGCTTAACCACGGACAAATGGTTGTGGTTGCTTCTATTCGCTCCATACAGACGTTTTATGCATCCATTGATAAGAATAACCATCAATAGCCATACTGCCCGTATATGGACGGCTAGAAGCGTCACACGGCATACTGCAAATTAAGGGATACCGCCCCCGGAATTACCTGGTAGGGTCTAATCAGATCACCCTTTATCCGTTTCAAACGTGGGAACTGCTGCACCATGACAATATAATATGCTTAATCGGACAGCCGGGAGGGCGTGCGGCCATTCCGTTCCGAGTTCTGCGGAAAGGAGTGGTGCTTATGAGTACATATGAGGAATTAATGGTTATACTGACAATCGGACTTTTGATTGTTGCAATTCTGAATCTGAAAAATAAGTAAGCCGCCCTGCTCTCTGGTAAAGAATAGGCGGCTTACTTAGTCACTTAAATCGCCGGGACGGATAGGCTCAATCTATCTTCCGGCTGTCCTGTTAAGCATATTATATGCCATACATACAGATTTTTCAATCATAATTTAAAAACCATCCGCCTCAGCAGCCGATGGACAAAGGAGACCACCATGCCAAGACTAAAACCATCACCCGAAGAAGATAGAAACCGCATAATACGGGCAATCATAGTCGGAAATCAAGAAAGATACGCTATATCTGATGAATCTATCGCAAAATATCTCCATATAAGCCTTGCGACATTCAAAAAGAAAAAGTCTCGTCCCGTGAACTTTGACTTAATGGATATCCATGCACTTGCTCGATATCTTAAATTTACCCCTGTGCAGGCGGCAAGTATTGCCCTTGGACGGGACATCACGGCGAAAGAAGTGAAAGATTTCATTTTGCTGTAAAAAATATTTATGCGATTAGGAAGGAAGATCCAAAACTTCCTTGGGGAAAGGCTCGTACAGCTATCAGAAAATTCGTTGCAATGTTTTTTATTGTGAGCGCTTTATCACTCGGCGTAGAAAGGACGGAGGCTATGATGACTAATGATGCAGCAGGAATTTCAACTTACAAAGAAACCAAGGTTTCCATCAATGCCAGCTTGGCAACTGGCAGCCTTTCTTCCTAATCGCATAAACTTTTCTTAAATACTATACATATATAATACTTTTGCAAAAGGAGGCTTTTCATGTCCACCAAATGTACTGTATATATTGATGAGGCTGGAGATTTGGGAATAGGGCGAGGCACTCAATGGTTTGTGCTTGCGGCAGTAATCATAAATAAAAATGCTGAAGCACACGCAAGAAGCGTTCTCAAAACCATAAAGAAAGATCTGAACCTTGACAATATCCATTTCCGCAAACTTCGGAACTTTGAACAAAGAGCATATGTTGTAAACAAGATATGCGATTCAGATTTTCAGTACATAAATATTATACTGGACACTTCTAAGCTGGACATTAACAAGTTAAAAGCCACCAGAAACACACTTACAGAGAAGCCAAGTGTCATTCTTTATAATCACGCCTGCAGATATCTAATTGAGCGCGTGTCATGGCTGCTCCGCGACACTGACCGCATAGGAGAAATTGTATTATCCAGCCGTGGAACCTCAAGGGACACCGAATTAATTGATTATATTAACAAACTGCTGACTTATCCGGGAAACGAAATCGCTAATCAGTTTTCTAATATATGCAGTAAAACCGCTGAATCATGGGATATGCTTCAATTAGCAGACATTTGCGCTACTTCTATGTTTTACTACCATGAAATAAACACATACGGCTTTTTACTTCCATGTCATGCAAAGAAATTACGAAAATTCCTTTATCAAAGGAATGGATCGGTAGACAAATATGGGATAAAATATTATTCTGATGAAATGAAACCAAGTCAAAATTACTTCTCAGACCACATGGTTTGTAAATAAAAAGAAAAAGAACCCCCGGCACGACTACCACATGTCAAGCATGCTGGTGATTTCACCCTCGTGTTATCCGGCGACGTTCTTCCTCTGTAATATTATAATACGCTAAATATATTTATATGTCAACAAACATTTGTTCTGTTTTTGTGTAGAAACACCACCTACGGCGCATAACATTTTCAGTGGTCCTTGGATATTTTAGGATATTTAGCTCAAAAGCAAAACCGCCCCTGCGCCAACAGGAACGGTTTCAGATATATCCCCGAAGAGATACACCAGTTCTGACAATACATAGTGTATCATCCCCGGGCGCAGCTTGCAAGTGAACCGTCTGATTTTCCAGATCATTCACAGGCTGTTATTTTTATACCCAAAAAGGAGGATAATACTATGGCTACAGCAAAAAAACTCCCGTCCGGCTCATGGCGGTGCCTTGTCTATGATTACACGGATGAAAACGGAAAACGCATATACCGCTCTTTTACTTCTGACGATCCGTCCCCTGCCGGAAAGCGTAAGGCGGAAGCGCTTGCCGCTCAATATGCAGCAGAAAAGGAGCAGAAGAAACGCAGTTCGGATAAAAGCCTGTTTTCTGACCGCATGGAAAGCTATATCACTTCCAAAGAAGCCGTTCTTTCCCCTGCCACGATCCGGGGCTACCGCAACATCCAAAAAATGCTCCTGCGCGACTATGCCTCATTCTGCCACATGGAAATCCGAAAAGTCTCACAGGATGATGTACAGAGGGTGATAAACAGTCTTAGCCGCTCAAAATCCCCTAAGACCGTCCGCAACTACCATGGGCTCATAGCATCCGTAATCGGCTCAGATTTAGCCCTCAGAACCTCCATGCCACAGAAAATACGTCCTGAGCTTTATATCCCCTCGGATGACGAGATAAGAGCCTTGGTTGATGCCGTAAGGGGCACGGAACTGGAAATCCCTGTTCTCCTCGGCGCGTTCTGCATGATGCGGCGTGGCGAGATTTGCGCCCTCACTCTTGATGATATCCAAGGCGATGTAATACACGTCCATCACGCCCTTGTCCTCGGCACCGATAAAGAATGGCACTTGAAAGCTCCCAAGACAGGCAGTTCTGACAGATATATCAGCGCACCCGCATTTGTGGCGGACAGAATCCGCGAACTTGGACATATTACCACCCTCAATCCCCACTCCATCACCATCATGTTCCAGAGGGTGCTCAAACGGGCTAATATAACACATTTCCGTTTTCACGACCTCCGGCACTATTCTGCGTCCATCCGACACGCTCTGGGAATCCCGGATGCCTACATCATGCAGGAAGGCGGCTGGAAAACTGACGCCGTGCTGAAATCTGTATACCGGCATGCCATGAGCGACAGGCAAAAGGAAATGGCTGACCTTGCAAACAATCATTTTTCCAGATTATGCAACACAAAATGCAACACAGAAAAGTAAAACACCGCAGAAACGCGGTGTTTTTGAATAGCGAGAGGGGGACTTGAACCCTCGACACTACGGGTATGAACCGTATGCTCTAGCCAGCTGAGCTATCTCGCCATATATGAAATTAGTAGAACCACAGGGAAGCCGTCTCCGGCTTCCCAAATGGGGCCTATAGGGCTCGAACCTATGACCCTCTGCTTGTAAGGCAGATGCTCTCCCAGCTGAGCTAAGACCCCGTTTATTTGCGGGTCACTCTCGCAACCCGCTCTGCTAGTATACAATTGTTTCCTATGGCTTGTCAACCCTTTTTCCTATTTTTTTCAGTCAAATTTCTCAATTTGTTTTCAGCCCGCATTTACCGCCTGTTTTTAATCGTCAAATACCGCTACATCCTCTCAGGCGCTGAAAAACCAAGCAGGTCAATGCAGGTCTCCAGCACATCCTTGGTCAATGCAAGCAGCGCAATCCAGCCTGCTTTTTTCTGTCCGCTCTCTTCCGTGAGGATCTTCGTCTCATGGTAGAAATGGTTGAACGCATTGGCCAGATCGTATATATAGGCACAGATTTTGTGAGGCGCAATCTCCTCGCAAGCTGTCTCTATCATGGCGTTGTATTTCGCAAGTTCCAGCATCAGACTCTTCTCGGATCCGTTCACTGCCTCATCAATGACCACACCAGTCAAATCCCCGTCCTGCTCCTCATACTTGGCGAGAATTGACTTGATCCGTACAATGGTGTAGAGAATGTACGGGCCGGTATCTCCCTCAAAGGAAGTAAACCTGTCCATATCGAAAATATAATCCTTGGATGCCTGATTGGACAGATCACCGTACTTGATCGCCGCCAGTCCGACGATTTTCGCAGTTTCCACAGCCTGCTCCATATCAATCTCATAGCCCTTCGTCTCCGCATTCTCGCGGATCTTGCGGATCATCTCCTCATTGATCTCACGGATCAGGTTCTCCAGCCGCATGACGCCTCCCTCTCTTGTCTTAAAGGGCTTGCCGTCCCTGCCGTTCATGGTGCCAAAGCCGATGTGCACAAGCTCTGTATCTTCATTGACCAGCTTGGTCTTTTTCGCACAGCGGAACACCTGCTCAAAATACAGATCCTGTCTCTTATCGGTCAGATAAATCAGTTTGTCCGGGTGGAAGTTTTCCATGCGGTCCATAATGGTTGCCAGATCCGTTGTATTGTAGAGGGAAGCGCCATCAGATTTTAAGATCATGCAGGGAGGTACTTCCTTTGTGTCCGTCTCCTCCTTCACGTCAACAACCAGCGCACCGTCGCTCTCGTAAGCGTAGCCGCCTTTCTTCATGGCTTCCACCATGCCCGGTATGATATCGTGTACGTCGGACTCGCCTTTCCAGAGGTCAAATTCCACATTCAGATTGGCATAGTTTTTCTTTAAGTCTGCCACCGACACAGCGATGATATGATCCCAAAGCGCGCGGTACCCGCGCACGCCGCTCTGCAGCTTGTAGGTGGCATCCATAGCGTCTGCCTTGTAGGCCTCATCCTCCTTGGATTTGGCGCTGGCGGCAGGATAAATTTCCTCCAGCTCAGATATGGTAAACGGCGCATCCTTCGGGTATTCACCCTCGTAGGAATCATCAAAATAGATCAAGTCAGGCTGTCTTTTCTGCAGTTCCGTGATGATAAGCCCCATCTGCAGTCCCCAGTCCCCAAGATGAATGTCGCCGATCACCTCATGCCCCGCATAACGGCAGATCCGCTTGATGCTCTCTCCAATAATACCGGAGCGCAGATGTCCCACATGGAGCGGTTTTGCCACATTTGGACCGCCATAGTCAATAATCATTTTCTTTGACTCCGGCGTCTGGAACCCGAACTTCTCCGCGCCGGACATCTCCCGCAGGTAATCCCGCACAAAAGACTCCTTCACTTTCATATTCAGAAAACCGGGAGCCACGGCGCAAACCTCTGACAGCACAGCATTCTCCTGCAGTTTCTCCGCCACTTCCTGCGCGATCATCAGAGGCGCCTTATGGTATTTCTTCGCCCCCGCCATAGCGCCGTTGCACTGGTATTCACACAGATCCGGCCTGTTTGACAATGTCACCCTGCCAAGTCCGGCATCATACCCAGCCTCCGCAAACGCCTTTTTCATTTCTTCTGATATCAAGTCCAATATTTTCTGCATTCTGCTCTCCATTCCGGCGCTTCGTGTGATTTTTCACACCGCCCTCCAATTCAAAGCGTCCCCCGCCGTGTCTGCACGCATGCATAAGCCGGGAAATCGCGGTTTATTACTCATAAGCAATGCAATTTTACCACAAATCCCCACAGATGTCATTGAAATTCCCACCCGGAACAAAATTACCGCTGTCATGTCCCCGCCGATATCTGTCTTCGGGAATACACACACCCGCAGTAATCCTGCCGGTACAGTCCATATTCCTTCGACAGCTCAATCGACCGCTTGTAACCGTCCTTTTTCTTAAAATCCGACGGCAGCCAGGCAACGCCGCACTCCCGCCCAAGCTTCTCACCGATTTCATTGAGTTTCCCGGCATTCTTTAATGGACTGATGGAAAGGGTTGTGGTGAAATAGTCATACCGCCCTGCCTGCGCCATCCGGGCCGTCTCCCTGAGTCTCAGCTCATAGCAGGCAAAACATCTAACTCCGCCCTCCGGGCACTGCTCCAGCCCTTTCGCCATCTCGTAGAACCGCTGCGGCTCATAGTCCCCCTCGATCACATCGATCCGATATGCCGCGCTTTCACCTTCCGCCCGCTGCCCGTCTGCACCATGTACTGTCTCCCTATCAGTCACCATGACGCTGTCCGTGTTTGCATTAACCTTATTGGTCAACTTCTCGTTATACGCGGCAATCAGCCGTTTCTGCTCCTCCACACGCTTGCAGTACTCTGCATCCTCGGTGATATTCGGATTGAAATAAAAGACCGTGATCCTGAAATACTGTCGCAGATACTCCAGTACATAACTGCTGCACGGCGCACAGCAGCTGTGCAGAAAAAGGGTCGGAGCGCTCCCGTCTGCCGCACAGATAGCGTCTATGATTTTATCCAGTTCCTTCTGATAATTTCTGACCGTGTTCATATTCCCTATTCCTTACTTTACATGCTCCTCTCTGCCATTTCGCCAAAGGATCCTGCCCGCTGTCAGTCATTTTCACTGTGGCTTCTATAATTACGCGTGCAAGCCACCGGATGACAGCCCGGAGACAGCCCCTGACATATGGGCTCATCCCCGAAGCCTACTTTCCCCGCCTCGCAATGGATGCAATATCAATCAGGGTCATCTCCTCCTGGGTCGCTGCGTTTTCCAGACTGGTCACAAGCGCGGCGGCCGTATCCATCGCCGTGATACAGTTGACGCCCGTCTCGATGGAGGTTCTGCGGATCAAAAAGCCGTCCCTGCTCTTGTCGCGTCCCTGGGTCGGGGTGTCAATCACCAGGTCAATCCTGTGTCCCAGAATCAGATCCATGACCGTGGGCGATTCCTGGGAAATCTTATTTACCTTGCGCGCCTTTACTCCGGCTTCATTCAGTGCAGCCGCCGTGCTTCTGGTAGCGTAAATGATATAGCCAAGCTTCTCAAAGCGGCGTGCCACCTCGATGGCCTCCCCCTTGTCCGCGTCTTTCACCGTAATAATCATCTGTTTATGCTTCGGGAGACTCACGCCCGCGCCGAGAAACGCCTTGTAGAGCGCCTCGTTAAAGGTCTTTGCAATGCCAAGGCACTCACCGGTGGACTTCATTTCCGGCCCAAGGCTGATCTCCGCACCCCGGATCTTCTCAAAGGAAAATACCGGCATCTTGACGGCAAAATAGTCCGCCGCCGGCTGTAAGCCCGGCTCATAGCCCAGATCCCTTATCTTCTTCCCGATAATCACCTCCGTGGCCAGATCCACGATCGGAATGCCCGTCACCTTGCTGATATAAGGCACCGTGCGGGAAGAGCGGGGATTGACCTCGATCACATACACCTCATCGCCCATGACGATAAACTGGATATTAATCAGGCCGATCACATGGAGCGCTTTCGCAAGCCTTCTGGAGTATTCGGCGATCGTCTCCTTCACCTTAGCGCTGACCGTGGGCGCCGGATAAACCGAAATGCTGTCGCCGGAATGCACGCCCGTCCGCTCGATATGCTCCATGATTCCCGGAATGAGAATGTCCGTGCCATCGCAGACCGCGTCCACCTCCAGCTCCTTGCCCTGTAAATATTTATCCACGAGAATGGGATGATCCTGCTCGTAGCGGTTGATCACTGCCATAAACTCCTCGATTTCCTGATCGGAAATGGCGATCTGCATTCCCTGGCCGCCAAGCACATAGGAAGGGCGCACCAGCACAGGATAGCCAAGCCTGTTGGCCACGGCCTTTGCCTCCTCTGCCGTGTAAACCGTACCGCCTGCAGCTCTCGGAATCTCCGTCTCCTCCAGAATCCTGTCAAAAAGCTCCCGATCCTCCGCCGCGTCCACGTCCTCCGCCTTTGTGCCAAGAATCGGCACGCCCATCTTCATCAGGCTTTCCGTCAGCTTGATAGCCGTCTGTCCGCCAAACTGCACCACCGCACCGTCGGGCTTCTCCACATTGACGATGTTCTCCACATCCTCCGGTGTCAGCGGCTCGAAATAGAGCTTGTCCGCAATGTCAAAGTCTGTGCTCACCGTCTCCGGGTTGTTGTTGATGATGATGGTTTCATAGCCTTCCCTCGCAAACGCCCAGGTGGCGTGCACAGAACAGTAGTCAAACTCGATGCCCTGCCCGATGCGGATAGGGCCCGAGCCTAAGACGAGCACCTTCTTTTTCGGGTGACTCTCCACCACCTCCGTCTCTGAACCGAACACGGAGTAATAATAGGGCGTGCTCGCCGCGAACTCCGCCGCACAGGTATCCACCATCTTAAAAGCAGCAACGATGCCGTTTTCATAACGCATGTTCTTTATTTCATCCTCGGTTTTCCCCGTCAGCCTTGCAATCACGCAGTCTGGAAACTCGATCCGCTTCGCCTCTTTCAGAAGTTCCACCGTCAGCGGCTCCTTTAAAAGCCGTTCCTCCATCTCCGTGAGTATGGCAATCTTATCAATAAACCAGTGGTCCACCATAGTAATCCTGTGGATCGTGTCGTAATCCACGCCCTTGCGGACCGCCTCCGCAATCATGTAGATTCTCTGGTCATCCACAACCTCCATGCGCTCCAGCAGTTCTTCCACCGTAAGCCCGGAAAAGTCATAGCTCCTCAGACAGTCCACATGCTGCTCCAGGGAACGGATCGCCTTCATCAGCGCCCCCTCAAAGTTGTTGCCGATGCTCATCACTTCGCCCGTGGCCTTCATCTGCGTCGTCAGAGTACGCTTCGCCGTGATAAACTTATCGAAAGGCAGTCTCGGTATCTTCACTACACAGTAGTCAAGGGCCGGCTCAAAGCTGGCGTAAGTCTTGCCCGTGATGGCGTTTTTGATCTCGTCCAGCGTATAGCCGAGCGCAATCTTTGCCGCCACCTTGGCGATCGGATACCCGGTGGCCTTACTCGCCAGCGCGGAAGAACGGCTCACACGGGGATTCACTTCGATCACACAATATTCAAAGCTGGTGGGATGCAGGGCAAACTGCACGTTACAGCCTCCCGTAATCTCCAGCTCGTTGATGATATTTAAAGCGGCGCTTCTAAGCATCTGATATTCCTTGTCCCCAAGCGTCTGGGAAGGCGCCACCACAATGCTGTCGCCGGTGTGCACACCAACCGGGTCGATGTTTTCCATATTGCAGACCGTGATACAGTTGCCTGCACTGTCGCGCATCACCTCATACTCAATTTCCTTCCAGCCTGCAATACACCGCTCCACCAGAACCTGCCCTACCCGGGAAAGGCGAAGGCCGTTTGCCAGAATCTCCTCCAGCTCGATCTGGTTGCTGGCGATGCCGCCGCCGGAGCCGCCAAGCGTATAAGCCGGCCTGAGCACCACCGGATAGCCGATTTTATTCGCAAAAGACACTCCGTCCTCGATATTTTCCACCACAAGGGAAGGGGCACACGGCTCCCCGATCTTCTCCATCGTCTCCTTAAACTCCAGTCGGTCCTCCGCCTTGCGGATGGTTTTCGCCGTGGTGCCGAGAAGCAGCACGCTATGCGCCGCCAGAAAGCCGGACTCATCCAGCTCCATCCCAAGATTTAAGCCCGCCTGACCGCCCATATTGGGAAGCAGGGAATCCGGCTTTTCCTTAATGATAATCTGCTCTAACACCTGAGTTGTCAGCGGCTCTATATATACCTTATCTGCGATATCGCCGTCTGTCATAATGGTGGCAGGGTTGGAGTTTACCAGAATCACCTCCATGCCCTCCTCCTTTAAGGAGCGGCACGCCTGCGTTCCCGCATAGTCAAACTCCGCCGCCTGCCCGATCACAATCGGACCCGAACCGATGACAAGCACTCTTTTCACATTTGGATTTTTTGGCATTGTATTTCCTCCATTTCTCAACCCCGAAGAATGATGCGCAAGCAGCATTCTTCCAGACGAAACATAGTAACTCTTAGCAAGCGTACTCTGCTTACTTAGAGTTACTTTTCGTCTTGATCTTCTCTATAAACCGATCAAACAAATACGAGGAATCCTGCGGCCCCGGACAGGCTTCCGGGTGAAACTGCACCGTAAAAATTTGTTTGCCGGTATAGGAAAGGCCCTCGTTGGTACCGTCGTTCACATTGATAAAAGCCGGAACCGCCACCGCACTGTCAAGCTTGTCCGTATCCACCACATAGCCGTGGTTCTGGGAAGAAATGTAAACCCTGCCCGTCTCCAGATCCTTCACCGGATGATTGCCGCCGCGATGGCCATACTTCATCTTGAACGTATCCGCCCCCGTCGCAAGCGCCATCAGCTGATGCCCCAGACAGATTGCAAAAATCGGCGTGTCGGACGCATAGAGCTTTCGGATTTCATTTATGATATTCGTACACTCCTTCGGGTCACCGGGGCCGTTGCTGAGCATGATGCCATCCGGGTGATCGGCAAGAATCTCCTCCGCCGCCGTCCATGCCGGGTAGACTGTCACTTCACATCCTCTGGCCGCCAGCGACTCCGCAATATTTTCCTTGGCCCCCAGATCCAGAAGCGCCACCCGCAGACCTGCTCCGTTTAAACTCCGTACGAGGCTGGGCTTCTTCTCCCGCACACCCGCTTCGAACGACTCTTTCCGAAAGGAAGCGCTGCCGGAAAGCGGCCCGTTCTCTGCAAGCTCCTTTGTGCCTGCCAGCGTGTATTTCTCTGCACAGCTTACCCGCTCCACTACCCTGCCTGTCGTATATGCTTTTAATTTGGGAATGATTGTCTCCAGATTATAATTGCTGTCGGTAGTGATCATACCGTTCATGGTACCCTTCTCACGAAGGATTCTGGTAAGGGCTCTGGTGTCGATCCCGGCGATCCCCGGCACACCATTGTCCTCTAAGAATTGCTGAATTGTGATATCACATCTGAAATTGCTGGGAATCCTCGAAAGTTCCCGTACAATAAAACCGTCCGGCCAGGGCCTCTTTGACTCCATATCGTCCCGGCATATCCCGTAATTGCCAATCAGCGGATATGTCATGCACACTGCCTGCCCCGCGTAAGACGGATCTGTCAGCACTTCCAGATACCCCGCCATAGAAGTATTGAAAACAATTTCACTGACGATCTCTTTCCTCGCCCCTATGTGTGTCCCCTCAAACACAGTGCCGTCTTCCAATATTAAAAATGATTTCATCCTAGTCCTCCGTGCCTGTTCCCTTCATCCAATCATCCGGCTTTTTACTGTCCTAAATCCATAATCGCCTAATTATAGCACAGGAGGAATGCGGCATCAACTGGAAATCTTGCAAAAAAGCAGCGGCCCTAAAACATTGTTTAAGGCCGCTATAATACTCTTGCACCATATCATCTCATCAAGATTTAAAATACGCCACGCCGCTCTCAAATATCTTCATATCCTGCTCACCGAAAATATTCACAGCCACGGCTTCCCCTCTTCTCTCCGAATGCGCCATCTTACCCAGACATCTTCCGTCCGGGGAAGTGATGCCCTCGATGGATGCGTAGGAGCCGTTGATGTTCCACTCCTCATCCATAGACACACTGCCGTCGGCATCTGCATACTGGGTAGCCACCTGCCCATTTGCGAACAGTCTGTCGATCCACTCCTTCGGAGCCACAAACCGCCCTTCGCCGTGGGAAGCCGGGTTTACATAAGTCTGCCCAAGTTCCGCCCCGGCAAGCCAGGGTGACTTGTTGGAAACCACTTTGAGATAAGCCATCTTTGAAATATGACGGTTTATCGTATTGAAGGTCAGCGTAGGCGAATCCTCCCCCTGCTCCCGGATCTCCCCGTAAGGCACGAGTCCCAGTTTAATCAGCGCCTGGAAGCCGTTACAGATTCCCAGCGCCAGACCGTCCCTCTCGTTTACAAGCTTCATCACCGCTTCTCTCATTTTCTCGTTCTGGAAAGCAGTCGCAAAGAACTTGGCGGAACCGTCCGGCTCATCGCCTGCGGAAAAGCCGCCCGGGAACATGATGATCTGCGCCTGTCCGATCGCCTTCTCAAAGGTTTCCACACTCTCTCTGATATCCGCCGCGTTCTGGTTCTTAAACACCTTTACGACCGTTTCAGCCCCGGCGTTCTCAAAGGCCTTCGCGCTGTCGTACTCACAGTTCGTGCCCGGGAATACCGGGATAAATACCGTGGGTTTAGCCACCTTATGTTTGCACACATAAATACTGTCTGCACGGTACAGTTCCGATGCCACGGGACTCTTATCCTTTCCGGCTGTATAGGGAAATACCTTGTCAAGCTTCGCGCGCCAGGTCTGCACGGCTTTTGCCTGTTCCAGCTTCATGGAGCCGTAGGTAAACGCGCCGTCCGCCGTTATGGTGCCGATCTCCTCATAGGAAATCCCCAGCGCTTTCAAGTGGTGTACCTCTTTCGCCGGCATCTCTGCCACGATATCGCCAAGGCCGTTGTCAAACAGGGCTTCCATCTTATAGGAGGAATCCACCGCCACGCCGAATCCGTTTCCAAATGCCATCTTACTCACAGCCGCCGCTACGCCCTTTGCGTCCAGCGCGTAAGCCGCCACGATCTTTCTCTTCTGAAACTTCACTGGCATTCCATTTATGATATCTGTGTCAGTATACTCTGACATCAATGTCATTATCTTGTCATAAAGTGTCATAACCTCGTCATACACTGGCAGATCATAGGAATCACGCGGGATACGGAACCGCACGAGACGATCTCCCGGGTATTTTAATTCGGGTGTAACAATATTCCCGCTCTTATTCACATTGACCGCAAAGGACACCAGCGTAGGCGGCACGTCAATATCGTTAAAAGTGCCTGACATGGAATCCTTGCCGCCGATGGAGGGCAGTCCGTACTTCATCTGGGCTTCGTATGCGCCAAGAAGCGCCGAGAACGGCTGGCTCCAGCGGGACGGCTCCCCGCTCATGCGCCGGAAATACTCCTGGAAAGTAAATCGGATCGTCCTGTAATCCCCGCCGTTTGCCACAATCTTCGCCATCGACTCAGTCACCGCGTAAACCGCGCCGTGGTACGGACTCCAGCTTGACAGATAAGGATCAAAGCCGTAGCTCATCATGGTGACGGTGTCTGTCTTTCCTTCCAGGGTCGGGAGTTTCGCCACCATAGCCTGTGTCTCAGTCAGCTGATACTTACCGCCATAGGGCATATACACGCTGCCTGCACCTATGGAGGCGTCAAACATCTCCACAAGCCCTTTCTGGGAACAGACATTCAAATCCTCCAGAAGAGAAAGCCACGCCGCCTTCACATCCTTGCGGGAAAGCGCCTCCGCCACCGCAGGGGTTGTGATTTTTTTGAAGTAATCCTCTTTCTCCTCCGGCATGTCAACATGAACATCCGTCTCCTGATGGGCGCCATTGGTATCTAAAAACGCTCTGGACAGATCAACAATGCGCTGTCCGCGCCATTTGAGCACCAGTCTCGGCTCTTTGGTTACCACAGCCACAGGCACTGCCTCCAGATTCTCCTCCGCCGCATACCCGAGGAAGGCGTCCACATCGCCGGGAGCCACTACCACTGCCATGCGCTCCTGGGACTCCGAAATCGCAAGCTCCGTTCCGTCCAGACCCGCATATTTTTTCGGCACTTTATCCAGATCCACAACGAGCCCGTCTGCCAGCTCACCAATCGCCACAGACACGCCGCCCGCACCGAAATCATTACATTTCTTAATCAGCCGGCTCACTTCCTCACGCCGGAATAGTCTCTGAATTTTTCTCTCCGTGGGCGCATTTCCTTTCTGCACTTCCGCGCCGCATGTATCAATGGATTTCTCCGTATGCACCTTGGAGGAACCCGTTGCGCCGCCGCAGCCGTCACGCCCGGTTCTGCCGCCCAGCAGAATGATGATATCGTCTGGATCAGAATTTTCCCGGATCACATTTTTTCTCGGCGCGGCACCCATCACCGCACCGATCTCCATGCGCTTCGCAACATAATTCGGGTGGTAAATTTCTTTGACCAGCCCGGTCGCCAGACCGATCTGGTTACCATAGGAAGAATAACCGTTGGCTGCACCCCGCACCAGCTTTTTCTGGGGCAGCTTTCCCTTCAAGGTATCCGCCACCGGCACTGTGGGATCCGCCGCACCGGTCACGCGCATCGCCTGATAGACATATCCCCTGCCCGAAAGGGGATCCCGGATTGCTCCGCCAAGACAGGTGGCCGCCCCGCCGAACGGCTCGATCTCCGTGGGATGGTTGTGTGTTTCGTTTTTGAAAAAGACAAGCCACTCTTCCGTCACCGGACCGTCACCGTAATCCATCTCCACCGGCACCACGACAGAGCACGCATTGATCTCATCGGACTCTTCCATATCGTCCAGTTTCCCATCCTTTTTTAACTTTCTCATGGCCATCAGGGCCAGATCCATCAGACAGACAAACTTGTCCTCCCTGCCCTTAAAAACCTCTTTCCTCACCGTCAGATAATCCTGGTAAGTCTTCTCGATCGGCTCCCGGTACTTTCCTTCTCCGAAGCTCACGTTCTTAAGCTCGGTAGAAAAAGTCGTATGACGGCAGTGGTCGGACCAGTAAGTATCCAGCACCCGGATTTCCGTCATCGTGGGATTGCGCTTCTCCTCTTTCGCAAAATAATCCTGAATATGCAGAAAGTCCTTGAACGTCATGGCAAGACCAAGGGATTCATACAGCTCCTTCAGCTCCGCCTGGGGCATGTCCACAAAGTCTTCCCGTTCCGGGAGATTCTCCAGTACGACCACATCCGCAGGCTCCTCATAGGCAAACGCCAGCGTCTCCGGCTTTACCATGCCGGTTTCTCTCGAATCCACGGGATTGATACAGTATGCCTTGATCCGCGAAAGCTCATCATCCGTCACGTTTCCATTGACCAGATAAGTCACTGCCGTTTTGATGATCGGTTCTTCGTCTTCCTTCAGAAACTGCACGCACTGCACAGCGGAATCAGCCCGCTGGTCAAACTGCCCCGGCAGGAACTCTACGGAAAATACCCGTCCGTTTTCAGGAATTTCAATCTGCTCCCGATATAAAATATCCACAGGCGGCTCTGAAAAAACCGTCCGGCAGGCTCTCTCAAACACTTCCTCAGAAATATTTTCCACATCATAGCGAATGAAAACCCGTATCTGTTCCACGCTGTTTATACCAAGAAAACTCTCGATCTCTTCCTTCAGTTCCCTGGCCTTAACTGCATAAGGTTCTTTCTTCTCCACATAAATCCTTCTGACATTTCCCATAGTCGGTTCTCCTCCATGATCACAGTTCCCATCTTGTATTTTACGCTGTCGCAATTTCCTATGCAGTAAAGAGATACCCCGTATACGGAGTATCCTTCCTGCCGCCCCTAAATCTCCGTAATCAAACCCTGCATAATATAGAGCAGCTGCTCGTCCACCATCTTTTCCGTGATGCCGAAAGTCTGCGCGTTGATCTTCAGTCCCTCCAGCACATACATAATATTAGCTGCCGCGCCCTTTGGGTTCTCACAATAAAACTCGCCGCTGTCAATTCCCGTCTCAATCAATTTTTCGATCACTTTGACGCCCGCATCAAACTGTCTGCGCAGCATATTGTTCTTATCGGTCGGTTTATGAGCAAAAAAATATTCATAGACCGCTACGGTCAAATTATCCTTGTTCTGCAATAGTTCTTTCTTCTGCTCTTTCAAAAAGAGCGTCAGAATATCCGCCGCCGTATCCTCCCTGGCAATTTGTTCCGTGAAAACATCATCTGTCTCATCCGCCTCCATCTGCAGCACTTCCATCAGAATCTGATCCGTGCTCTCAAAATACAGGTACAGACCGCCCCGGCTGATCTCGCAGGCCTCCACAATATCCTTCATGGTCACACTCTTAAAGCCTTTTTCTACAAACACCTTTCTGGCCGTATCCAGTATGTATTTCTTTTTCTGTGCTGATTTTTCTCCCATCGTTTTCTTATCTCCCTAAAAAAGTATCCTACAGCCAGCGTCACTCTATGCCATTCTTCTGCTATTTCCCTTCCTTAACGTTGACCACCCTGGACTGTACCGGGTGATCCCAAAAATCCAGATTTTCCTTCATTTTCTTTATCACATTCAGAAAAATGCCGTTCTCCACCGCCTCAGACCATCTTCTCCCCTTTGTCATGCCTTCCATCACATATCTGGAAAGAATGCCTTTGAGCGCATCCATCTCCCGGATATCCGACCGCTTGATGACCATAAGCTCGTCCTCCAATCGGCGGATCCTGTACCGTGAATAGATATATTTGTAATTTCGGTCGATAAGCTTCGTCCGCTGGGCCTCCTTAATGAAATTCATCAGCGTACCGTCATAGACCGGGAAAGCAATCGAATGTTCTGCAATCCCAGAGCCGGAATAACTTTGCTGTACGCTCTTTCCATTCTTACTCTCAAACCAGGACAGATAACGTGCAAGTTTCTCCACGTCCGCCCTGTATTCATTGACAACCTGCTGTCTGTAGGCGATATCTTCTTTCTCTATCTGTGTCTTGTCCATAATTTTCACTCGCTTCCGTTTCCATAATGACTATTTACCTTTACAGGTCTGCATTGACCCGCATAACTCTGCCTGCCACATAGTCCCGACAAGCCTGTCATTTTCAATTTTAACACAAAACTCTGAAAAGTACAGTACAAAAATAGCCATTCTTCTTGTGCAATGTAGCAAAGCACAACGCCCATTCTCATTGACTTTTCCACTCAAAAAGCATAAGATATATACATAGTTTTTGCAATTATTTCTACAAGGGGGTAATCCAATGGCTGTAAAAGAATTTCCTGCAGGCACGCAGCTGATCCAGAGTGAACAGAATCAGACCGGCCTGCATGTCATCGCTAAGGGGAGCGTGTGCGCCTCCTATCCGGGAGGCACTTTCTATTTGAAAAAAGGGGACGTCATCGGCGTCTGTGAGATCTTTTTCGGTTCTCACTTTATCACATATGAGACAGAGGAGCCCACCGGGATTGCCTCTTATCCGTGCACGGCTGCACAGCTCTCACTGCTTATGTCAAAAAGCGTGGATCTGGCGAATATGATCGTGTCATCCCTGTTCAGGCAGTTCCGTGAGATCTATGACCAGTATGAACTGATGCGTTTTGACTGTGAAAATATTTACCATTTTCTGATGGACCGATATGAAGAGTATAAGTCATTCTGTGTCAAGCATGGATTTACTCCCAGAGCATTACCCGATATGGAGGATCTGACTCCTCTCACGCTGGAGGAAGATCTGGAAGGATGGCTGGACGGCTACTACGAGCAAATGACCCTTATGGTCACTCAGAAGTCCTCCAAATTCCACAAGCCCGACTTTCTTGCGGGGGTGGTTCTGAAAGCGGATCTGGATATCCACCGCATTATTTCCATATGTCGCGTTTTTTACGATTACAAGGCGGAGATTGCCAGTTTTCTGATGAACGAAAATCATCTGGACTTCTTCGATCTCTACGCAAGCCTTCTTTATAAAATCGGGGCGAACGATACCGATTCCACTACGGTAAGCGCAGCGATCTCCACCATCATGATCCAGTTGGAAGACCTGCCTTCGATTGACCGCGAAATGTATCAGCAGAGAGCCGAAGAATACCGCACGAGACTGGAAAATCTCGGGGAACGCAGCGACGAGGAATCCACTGCTTCCATGGACGAGGTGGCTGACATAGAGCACTCTATGGAGACCATTCTCTCCTACGCCGAAGTGGACGTTGAAACCGCCGCCGCTTTCCGTGAATCTGTCGACAAATTTGCTAAGATGACGGACAAGAACGCTTCGGATGACGCTGCCAGAAAGCTGCGCATGACGATCACCAAGCAGTTCTATGTAATCTATGAAAAAGCTTTCGTTAAGAGCCTGAAAGATACCGCTTCCATTCCAAAGGTAGTCCGGATGTTCTTTAATTTCGGCTATATAGATGAAAATCTGGCCGGCCTTGAGAACGCTTCGTATCTGTACTCGATCATAGACAAAATACCTTCCGATCCCAAACGCAAGGTCTATACTGCCTATGAATGGTTTGCCGCCATCTATAAAGGTGAGAAAGTACCCAGCCGTAACGAATTCGATTCCGACTTCCCCACCTTCCTGCGTGAACAGAAAATGACGGGCAATATCACCGCCGAAGACGAAGCGCGTATGCTGAATGACCCGCTGGAGCAGGTGCTCTTTGAAATACGCAACATGTTTCCTACCGTCAACAAGATTACATTTGGCCGTGTCTTAAGCTTCTGCCCGGTCTTCTCGGAACACAATGTTCTAAAAGAGCTGGATAGCACACTGGTATCCGCCGAAAAGGTGGAAGAGTCTTTCCAGAAGATCCGAGACATTGACTTTAGCGCTTACTACCGCGACGTCATTTACACCAATCCCGACATTGGCATCGGAAAGGAAACCGTCAGCGTAGAGGTTCTTCCCGACATCATTCTTATGCCCAATGTGGGGACACGCGGCATCGCATGGCAGGAAATCGAGGGGCGTAAACGTACCACGCCGGCCCGCATGATGGTATCCATCTTCCAACTGGAGGATCTGACCAACATTCTGGTCCGGCTGACCGGCGATTTCCGTTGGGAAATGTGCAAGCGCGTGCAGGGCGCCCGCTGGAACGATATTTCGGAGGCATCCCTCACAAGCGAATATTTCGATTACATCCAGTTCTACCGTAAGAACCACGAGCTGTCTGCGGACGCCAAGGACAAAATTAAACTCAATATGAAAAAAGCGAAAAACAGCTATAAGGAAATGTTTATTATGGACTACGAAGCGTGGATTCTCTATGAAGGCGCCGGATCGCCCAGATTGAATAAGGTGTCCCGCAATATTATTTTTACTTACTGTCCTTTCTCCAAAGCGATCCGCACAAAGCTGATGGCAAACCCGCTTTACAAGGAAACCATGTCGCGCTACGATATTAAGCTTTCGCAAAAGCTCCACCATTATGACAATGTGTTCCAGAAGTTGAAAAACACAGGAACTCCGATTCCTCAGGAACTTCAGATGCAACGCGACTATCTTTGTAAGTAGGTTTGTTTCGCTAATATAGTGTTATTCCTTTGTAATATACTTATAGACTGTCAAGGGGAAAAACGGTATATTAATTATAGACTTGATCACGGAAGTCAAGTCGGCAATAGCAATTCCGAAGAATTCCCCTTTTACACAAGCAAAAGCCCCGAAGGCAGAGCCTCCGGGGTTTTTGCTGTGCACAGACGCATATGACAGTTTATCTGCGACATGCATAACGGGCAGGAAAACCTTCCTGCCCGATGATATCATTCTGTATGCGTTTATTTTTTGTCTGTACTTGCAGGCTTCACAAAGAACAGGCTGATGACCAGCGCGATAATATAGAGCACAATCGTGAAATACAGCACGTTCTGGTATCCCACAGGATTGATCATGTTGCCGTGGGAATCCTCGATAAAGCTGCCCGTATTGCTCACAATCAAGGTTGCGATCTGGTTGCCGGTAAGACCTGCAAACGCCCATGCGGAAAGGGTGATACCGTGGATCGCGCTGATGCTGCCCATACCGTAATGGTCGGAAAGCAGGGTCGGCACATTGGAGAAGCCGCCGCCGTATCCGGCGTTCACCATAAAGATCAACGCCAGCACGAGAACGATCAGGAACATGTTGCCCTCGCCGTTCTTGATACCGCCTGTAAGCATTACCGCGCCTGTAAATATAATCGAAAGCACGAAGATCAGCTTATAGATCGTATTTCTGTCCTTCATCAGATCCGCCCACGCGGAGAAGCCGAGACGGCCGCCCGCATTGAAGACTGCAGACACTGTGGAGATCACGCCGACCACGCCTGCCAGACCGATACATTTCACAATCATCTTCTCCTGGGAAATCAGCGCAAGACCGCATGTGATGTTGATGTAGAACATCAGCCAGATGCCGACATAGTTGCTGACGGGACGGGTTTTGATGGTAGCCATGATACCCTGCCCTTTGTCTTTCTTCTGGGGCTCATGCCAGCCTGCCGGCTTCGCCAGAAGAAGATGGCCCACAAACATCATTACAAAGTAAACCGCTGCGAGGATGTAAAACATCTTATAGATGCCGCCCTCTCCGAGATTGGCCAGAAGCGCCTGCATGATAGGGCTTGCAATCGCCTTCGCACCGCCAAAGCCCGCTACCGCAAGACCTGTGGCAAGACCTTTCTTATCCTCGAACCAGAGCATGAGAGTCTTTACCGGGGAAAGATAGCCCGTTCCGAGGCCGACACCCATGATAAAGCCATAGCAGACATAAATGCCTACCAACGCAAGCACGCTGCCGGGATGGGTGCCTCCATAATAGATGAAGAATCCCGTGCCGGCCATACCAAGGGCAAAAGTGATCGTAGCGATCAAGGACGACTTATGTATGTCCTTCTCCACCACATTGCCCAGAAATGCTGCGGACATGCCGAGGAAGAAGATGGCGAAGCTGAACGCCCACTCCGTAGCTGCCTTGGAAAAGCCTATATAGTCAGCGATCTCCTGACTGAAAATAGACCAGCAGTACACCGTACCGATACTGAAGTGCAGGAGCAGTGCCGGGATCGCGGCACGCACCCATTTGTTTTGACAGTTTTTCATACCTATACCTGTTATCCTTTCGTTTATTTTGAGCCAGATACCCCGTCACTGATAACAGGATTCTAACCCTCTCACTAAAACTGTTGCTAACCTTTATCATTTTAAAACAAAACGACTGGAATTTCAAGCCACATTCACGCCCGCTGTCACGTTTTTGCCCATCATTCCGACATCGGTGACACACTGTCTGGCCCTGCGCTTCTTTCGCCTCTCATTTCAACACCAGCGCTGAAAATCCCGGCATCACAGCCTTGCCGTCCTCAAAAAGAATTTCTTCCTCCCCCGTCACCAGCGCGCCGCAGATCTCCGTCTCTGTGCCGATCTGCTTTCCATTCAATGTGATCCCGGTCAGATCCAGTTCCTCCGTTTCCGCCCCTGTCACAAACACGAGCAGAAGCTCCGAATCCCCGTAAGTCTTTTTGATGGCGCAGACATTTTCCTTCGTATCCTCCGCCAGAAAATCCCCAACAAGAACATATTCCGCCTTCCCTCGGGCAATCTCCGGGTTCTGGTTGCGGATCTTAAGAACCTTCTTATAAAACTGATAGACGGAAAGTTCGTCCTTCTCCTGCTCTTCCAGGCTCTCAAACTTCATCTTCACGTCTTCCATATCCGCCGGGCCGTCGCACATCCCCTCCGCGTCGGGATCCATGCTCCAATACATTGGCGCCCGCTTGTTCTCGTCCTTGCCGGAGCCTTTCATGCCAAGCTCTTCACCGTAGTAGAGAAAGGCCGAGCCGCTCATAAACAGATTCATGGCGCCCGCCATCTTCGTCTGCGCGGCAGAGTTTTCCCCCGCATAGTAACCCGCGCTTCTGCCCATATCGTGGTTGGTATAAAAAGGCGCGTCGATATAATTCGGATTGTAAGCCCCGAACGTCTCCTCCAAAGAACTGACCGCAGCTCCATATTTGGCTGCTGATGAACCGTTCAGCACCTTGGATATCACGCCGTCCTTGTCCGCAAAAGCAAAGTTGAAAACACTGTCGATGCCGCTCTCATAATAGGGTGCATAGTCCGCCATATCAAGCCATGCTTCTCCCACAAGATAAGCGTCTGGTTTCTGTTTCTTGACCGTATCAGTCAGCCATGCCAGAAAGTCAATATTGGACTGGGGCGCGCCGGAATAAAACTCTTTTACCGCATCCAGACGAAAACCGCCCACACCCATGTCCAGCCAGTACTGTGTGATTTTCGCAATCTCTTCCCGCAGGGGTTCACAGTCTAAATTAAGATCCGGCATCTCCGACCAGAACTGCGCTTCATAATACCAGTCGGTTCCCTCCACGGGACAGTAGCCGCCGCCCTGCTCTCTGGAAAAATGATAGTAGTCAAAATAAGGACAGTCCTCTGCGTCCGGCTTTGCACCGTCCAGCTCTTTCAGATACGCACACGCCTCCTGGAACCATAAATTTTGTGAAGAGCTATGGTTCAGCACCAGATCCATGATCACCTTGATGCCCCGCCTGTCGCACTCACGAAGCAGCTCCTCAAAGTCCTCCAGCGTGCCGTACGCCTCGTCTATGGCATAATAGTCCGCCACATCATACTTGTGATATGTCGGAGAAGGGTGCACCGGCATCAGCCAGATCCCGTTGCAGCCCAGATCCGTATCCGTGGCGTCAGCCCCGTCATTGATGTAATCCAGCCGGGAAATCAGCCCCTGCAAGTCTCCCACGCCGTCTCCGTCACTGTCGCAGAAGGAGTAGACGAACACCTCATAGTAGGTGCGGTAATTGTCGTCGATGATCTGCAGCGGATTATCCTCCCACAACTCCGCAGTGGATGTTTCCGCCGCCTGTTCTCCGGCATCACTGCCGTCTGCGGTAGCGCTCTCCCCCACGGCATCCGTACCCGCATTCGTATCATCCGCCGCGTCTTCTCCATCTGCCGATGAGTCGTCCGTTTCGGATCCCTGCCCCTGCACCGCCGCATCGGGCAGGTTTCCGCCGTTCTCCGTTCCCCCGCAGCCAGAAAGAGCCAGAACCGCCGCCAATATTCCCGCCACAGCTCTTATATACCTGCTTCTCAATTTTATCACTCTCCTTTCCGGCATTTTTTATGATTCATTTTATGTAAACCGTCATCTGTGCCGTATTGCTTCCTTAAATGCTCTCTCCCACCTTTCTGCCGCAAATATTGCTTCTTCCGGCACCCTCCTATATCATACAATCCCCCGCTGAAACAGACAAGAGGCAGATATGACCTTTCCGTCACATCCGCCCCCGTTTAGGACTATCTGTATGTCTTAAACTGTCTTCGGTATCTTTTTATCTTCCCAGAAAGGAGCCCAGGGTCCTGCCCTTCAATACCATAGCCTTGATACTGATGGTCTGATTTTTGCTTCCCACCGCAAAGTCTTTCTCCGTGGCCGCCGCTTTTCCGCAGATGACCACCATTGCCCTGCCTTTTTCTGTGGCGTCCGTCCAGACTATATCGTACAGATCCGGGTCGACCACCGCGCTGCTCCCCTTATAGTTCCCGAGGAAAGTGAGCTTAAGTTCCGCCTCTTTCGTCCCGCTTACTTTTTTATTGTTGCTGTAGGTGACCTTATAGTCCACACCCGGTATCAAAATCCTGTCATCCGTATCCTGACCGGTCTCCCCGAGGTACTTCACCACGAGTCCCTCAACCTTCGTCCCCGACGCCCTGTACTCATAGGCTTTGTCCCTGTCAAAGTCCACTGAGAATTTACTGCTGTCCGTGACCTTGAGCGGGCTGATCCTAAAGCTCTTACTCACGTTACCGTGATCACGCCTGGCATACTTTGTTCTTTTTCTCGTATACTTTTCGCTCCTTCGGTTTACATAAATCTATTTCTTGGACAGAAAAAACATCCATAACAGGATTCATACTGTTATGGATGCTTTCCAACTAATGATACTGCCTTTTGGGAGTGTAATCTTCTTTTCTCTTACCCTTTCACGGAGCCGCCCGTAATACCCTCCACATAAAACTTCTGCATAATCAGGAACAGAATCGAAATCGGCACGGATATCACCACGCCGCCCGCGCAGAATACGGAGAAATATTTCGCGATCATGGACTTGCCCAGCATGTTGAACAGGCCGATCGCCACCGTCCAGTCTGTCGCGATGCCGGAGTTGAGCATCAGCTTCGCGAACACGAAGTCGCCCCAGGGTATCAGGAAGGAGCTGATAACCGTGTACACGATGATAGGCTTGGACAGCGGAATGATAATCTTAAAGAAAATCTTCGCCTCGGAAGCGCCTTCCAGTCTGGCCGCCTCACTTAGAGAAACGGAAATCGTGTCCATAAACCCTTTACAGATCAGGAAGCCCAGCCCCGCGCCCGCAGAGTACACGATAATCATACCGATATGACTGTTCGTCAGGTTAAACGTCTTTAAGATAAAGTAAATAGCGATCATGGAAAGCACGCCCGGGAACATATTTAAGATAATGCTGAAACTCATCAACGACTTTCTGCCCGGGAACCGCAGCTTACTCATGGTATAACTCACCATCAGCACAAGAATGGTCGAAATCACGCAGGTAAAGACCGCAATTACAAAGGTGTTCATGAACCACTTGTTGTACTGTACGATGGAGTCCGAACGCAGGAATAACTGTGCGTAGTTGTCGAGCGTCCACGTCTCCGGGAAGAAGTGTGAGGTGTTGATTCCCTTATATCCGCTAAACGAGGTAACAAACAGCCAGAGAATCGGTATCAGCCAAATCACAGCCAGGAGAAACAGAACAACGTGTCTTAAAATAGCCTGAATCGTCTTTTTCATTATTGAAATTCCTCCTCCTTATCTCCCTTGATTGTTCTTGTAAAGGTAACCAGCGTAAACGCCGCGCAGATGATAAATACGACAATACCGATCACGGATGCCATCTTATAGTTGTAATACTCGTTTGTCAGCCGGAACAGCCATGTCACCAGCAGATCAATCTCCTTCGCGTTGGAGTTTGCCAGAAGCTGGTCGCTTGTGACATACACATCCTGCGTCAGCAGATAAATCACATTGAAGTTGTTGATATTCTTGACAAAGTCCGTAATCAGACTCGGTCCGGTTACAAAAAGCATGTACGGCATTGTGATTTTCACAAAGATCTGTAAAGGATTCGCGCCGTCGATTCTCGCGCTCTCAATCTGATCCTCGGGAATGTTCATCAGCACGCCCGTTGCTATCAGCATCTGGTACGGAATGCCGACCCAGATATTGATAATAACGATCATCACCTTCGCCCAGCCCGGATTGGTCAGGAACGGGATATAACTCAGATTCGCGGGAACAAGTCCCACATTCTTAAGAAAATCCGTAATACCGATGTTCGTGCAGAAGGTATTGACGATACCGCTGTCTGCGAAGAAGTTTCTCACCAGAAGCAGCGTCACGAACTGCGGCACCGCGATGGCGATGATAAAGAGCGTTCTCCACATCTTCGGCAGCTTCGTCTTCTTATTATTGATAAACTTGGCGAGCAGGATGCCACCGATATAAGTTGTAAAGGTAGCGAGCACTGCCCACTCCAGTGTCCAAGTTAATACTTTCTTAAAGGAATACCCAAAAGTCACTGTCACGGAATCCGTAAACAGGCTCTTAAAGTTTGACCAGCCAACCCATGTGAACAGAGAGCTGGGCGGCATATGCTGCTGGTCATAATTGGTAAATGCCACCGCCACCAGTACCAGAATCGGCAGAATATTCATCAGAACGATACCGATTGTCGGCAGGGTAAGCAGCGTAATATGAAATTTTTCGTTAAACAACGCCTGCACATCTTCCTTAAAGGTATTGATGTGCTCCCCGTTTTCTTTCTGAACCTGCAGGCGGTAAACCGCTTTCATGTTTGCGATCCAGAACAAAACAAATACAAGAATAAGGAACAGTGCCATAATGGAATTCAACAGAATCAGAAAAGAATTATCATAATCATTGACCGTGCTGGTCATGGTCAGAGGGTCAAACACCTGCTCAAACTGCACTGTGCCGAGCGTTCCAAACTTAGCAAGGTTTGGAGCCGCATAGCCGACGCACAGCACGGCAAACAGCGCTTCCACCAAAAACATGATAATACCATTCATTACCTGTTTTCTCGCAAAATAACCCGCGCCCATCAGAACCGCCGACAGCTTAACCCACACATCTCCCCTGACAAAGGCAATTCCAATATTTTTAAAATAATTACCTATCGCATTTAATGCCTTCTTCATATGAACCTCCATGCCAGAAGTAACCTTCTCTTTTTAAAAGAGGGCGAGTGAACACCACTCACCCTCTCTGTTTTTGAATTTGCAAAGCAAATCTCGCGGAGTTAAATCTTCCGTTTCTCCGAACCAAGGCTGCGAAGCAGTCCTCGCAGTTGAGCTTTGCTCAATTTGTTATTCGACGGGCGCCGTGATACCCTCTACCGTCGTATCCAGAAGCTCCTGCAGATCGGTTCCGTCAGGATTGTCGGATGCCAGAATCTGTCCAAGCGTCTCAGCGGGAGACCAGAAGTTGCCACCTACACGCTGAGGGGTAGCATATGCTGCCTGCGCTGCCAGAGCGGAGATCGCCGGATTTGCCTGTACCGCATCGGAAGATGCTGCCGCAAGGTTGGAAGGGCCAAGGCCTCTTGCTTCAAATCTTGCTGTCTGTGCTGCCTCATTGGTTAAGAACTCTGCCAGAAGCATTGACCAGCCCACATTAGCGGAGTGCGGATTTACGCCAACCAGCTTATAACCGGAGTACGAAGACATCTGGCAGTCCTTGCCGCCTGCCTTGAAGGTAGGAAGCTTGGTTGCCGCATAGTTGTCTCCCCATGCTTCTGCTGCCGTCTCTGCCCTCCATGTGCCGTTTACGCATGCTGCCACATTGCCCTCTGCAATCTGGGTAGCCATATCCTCATCATTCATATCTACGAGCACGTTGGAAGCCGTCAGATCAAGAATCGCCTGCGCTACATCCGTACCGCCTGCCGCATTCCATGTACATGTGTTGGTAAGACCGTCATCGTTCAGTGTCAGCTCAAGGCCTGCGCCCTGGAAGAACGCATAAATATACCAGCCGTTTGAAATATCCATCGCAATCTTCTTGCCTGCAGCACCTGCTACCTCAACCATCTTCTCCAAGGACTGTACATCGCTCTCGGAGAATACAGAAGAGTCATAGAACATAAAGTAACCGTTGTCAGCCGTCATCGGATAAGCGTATACCTTTCCGTCCACAGCAGCCGCCTCCACAGCGCCGGTTGCATTCTCATTTACCACATCGAAGGTGTAGTTTGCTGCTACCTCCTGCAGCGCGCCAGCCTTTACCAGCTCGTTGATCTGATCATCTGCAAATGAATACACGTCCGCTGCCGCCTCTACGTCCGTCAGAACCGTATCCTTCGCGGTAGACTCGCTCTCTGCACCAAGGGTAATATCAAAAGTTACGTCAGGATATGACGCTTTGAACTCGTCCAGCAGCTTGGTCGTGAGATCCTGATCTTCCTCGGAAGCCCATACCTTAAGTGTTACCGTACCTGTCGTTGCCGCAATCAGGTTTGCAATCGGGTCTGTTCCCTCTGCCGCTGCTGCGGGAGCCTCTACCGCCGGAGCCTCCTCTGCTGCCGGAGCGTCCGCTGCAGGTTCCTCAGCCGCAGGCGCTTCCGCTGCCGGAGCTTCTGCCGCAGGCGTCTCAGCCGCACCGCCGCCACAGCCTGTCAGACAGCCGACTGTCATCGCTGTTGCCAGAATTGTTGCCAATACTTTCTTTTTCATAAACTTACCTCTCTCCTTTCGACTTACTAAAAGTCATTTTTTGATTGTATACAAAATGCAGAACCGTAGTATGAATTATCGTAATTCCGCATTTGTTACCGCTGTTCACCGTCTATTCACCCGTCCCTCCCGGAGCGCTTCGCCCGTGTGGCAGTCAGGGTTTTTATTTCCTAACATATTAGGAAATAGAGAAAGGACTAGTCCTTTCTGCGAAAATTTCGCACCGTGTTCACGTTAAATTTACCATTATTTGATCCCCCCCTGTCAATACGGAAAACGTTTTTTTGACATAAAGGGCGTATTTATCGCTTATACGACCGCATCTGCCGGAAGGTAATCGCGGATCACTTCCAATGCCGGCAGGGCTTGACCATCATAGTCGAACAACGCCTGATTTGCCCACTCATTGCCGCCGGGCCCCTTTTCTTCTATATATTCCAAGGCCTCCTCATTGGCCCAGCCCGATCCCGGCACAGGAATCCAGGCCGGCTCCCAATAGAAAAATCCCCGGCATTTCTTTCCCGGCACCTGATCAATCACCGCAAACAGCGCCCTCATAAAATCCGCCTGTCCTTGCTTCGACATGGGAAACTGCAGTTTTTCCACCAACGACGGCTTTGTGGCGTAGCCCTTGCGCTCATCCGCCGCCAGTTTCTCATAAGAGCCGTAGTCCTCCATCGTAAAGCCCATAGAGACCTCCGCGATCACCAGCTCCTTGCCGTAACGCACAGCCAGATCGTTCATATTTTTCCGCAGGTCTTCCAGACTGCCATGCCAGAACGGATAGTAAGAAAGTCCGATGATCTGAAAATCCTCCCCCCTCTCCATATAATGATCAAACCAGTCACGGTACATCGGCGCATTGCCGCCGTTGTCCAGGTGGATCATTACCGGCATGTCCGAATCAAGGGAGCGCACCGCCCGGATGCCCGCGCTGACAAACTGCGCCAGATTGTCATAATTGCCGCATTCCGCCAGCTTTCCAGACGGCCAGAGCATCCCGTTGGTGAGCTCATTGCCGATCTGAATCAGATCCGGGTAAGCCCCCGCATTCTGCAGGGTTAACAGCGTATCTCTCGTATAGTCATAGACTGCTTCAGTCAATTGTGCCGCATCCATCCCGCGCCACGCCTTGGGCACCCGCTGTTTACCAGGATCCGCCCAGAAATCACTGTAGTGCATACAGAGCAGCACTTCCATCCTGTGCGACTTCGCCCGCTTCGCCAGCTCAATGACCGTGGACAGATCGTTCGTACCCGCCCCGTAAGGCGTGCCGTCCTCCGCGTAAGGATCGTTCCACAGGCGGAGCCTGACCGCATTCGTCCCGCTGCTTTTCAGGATTTCAAACACGTCCTTCTCTTCTCCGTGGTCATAAAATTTTCCGCCGAGGCTCTCCACTTCTTTGATGGTGGAGAGGTCCATGCCCTTGTAAAACTTCATATTTTGTCTTCCTTTTTTCTATTAATCAAAATCAAATTTTGTAAACCGCTTCATCGCATCCTTATAACGGAACCGCACAAGCTCGTTCTTTGCGAGCACATCCTCCTCCGTCCCCACATACTGACAGCGGATGCAATGGTATTCTTTCATGTCCTTGTCATAAAACATATCAATATCCAAGTCTCTCATAAAGCAGGAGGGACACCTGTAATTTAATTTGCCTTTGCCAGATTGAGCCATGTCGCAAATACCTCCTTATCTTTTAACTGGGTCGTACAGCCTAACGTGAACATCGGGGAGAACGCATACCCTTCTTTGATGTAGCCGACCGCCTCTTTCTTCTCACATCTGATGGAAACCCTCGTCCCGATCTCAGGAACCACCGCAGCAGCCTCTGTTGCGCCCTTCATCTGCGCCTCACGGCACTTGTAAGCATAGTCGATCTTCTCCGTGTTCACGCCATCGGTTACGGACAGTTTCACGTTGCTCATATCCTCGGAATACTCTGTCGTGCCGTAGCATGCCACCATATACTCATTGATTTCTACCTCAGCGTTCGGATCACTCATCTGCAGAATGCTTCTCTCGATCTTAATGTTGGAGCTGCCCTCCTCGAAGTACATCTTTGTCTGCAATTTCACCGTCAAGTCATGGAACTCGATATCCACCGGGTCAAGGGTCAGGATTCTCGTATTGCCTTCCTGGGAGAAATGCGCCTTCGTCCGGCACAGGCACAGATCCACTTCCTCGCCGTTATGAGTCAGTTTCGCGCTTCTGACCGTACCTTCACCCGCATAGTGGGTAAAGTAGCCCGCCCGGTACTTCTCCTGAATTAAGAACGGGTAGGATGCGTCCGTCACATGCTTCGTGCCGATACCCACCGGCCACTCCAGTTTCGCCGCATACGGCCGCAGATCCACAATCGCACCGCCCTGGTCCATGTTGGCACAGACGCGCATGAAAGGATCGCAGTACCAAAAAAGCTGCTTGTCCGATCCGTATAAAATATCTCTCCACAGAGCACACTCCGGCTCTGTCAGCCGTCTGTTCGCGCGATAAAAGTCCGCGAACTCGGCCATAGTCATATCATCCAGCTTTCCTTCCTTTTTAAGCTGTCCGTAATACGCCATACCGTCCTCGTAAGACTTTAAGAGCAGCTCATAAGGCGCCTCCCAGCGGCCCATCTTGTTCATCCAGCCGGGACCTACGAACATCATATTATATGCATAGCCGTTGTTGTATTTTGCCAATGCCCTAAACTGGTCAATCAGGTTATACAGATACGGGTATTCCCATGTCTTTGAATCATAGCACATGCTGCGCAGCACATTCTGCGGGTGCGTTCCAAAATTGGATCCGTTGCCGTCATAGCAGGCAATCAGATCACGGGATAAGTGGGGAATCGCCACAATACCGGAATCCTCCTCCTCATTCGCCGCAGGCGCATGGGTGTTCTGCTTACTCGGAATCCAGGGCGCCCAGGGGCCGCCGTCCATAAAGGTGTACCAGGAATTGTTGCAGGTGTGGTAAGCCTTGGGGCCTTCCTCCCAGCAGGTAGCCACGGCACATTTCACCATCGGATATTTCTCTTTAATATAGTTGGTCAGATCAGCGTCCATATAGTAGGAGCCTGTAGACTCCGGGTAAAACCCAAATCTGTCATGGAATTTGCCGAACACATCGTCCACGATCGACTTCTTATCCTCCAGGGAGAACATCCAGATACAAAAATCCTTCGTCTTGTATTTCTCACGGAACTCCTCGCACGGAAGGCCCAGCAGAGACAGCGCGATCTCATCGCCGTACTGCTCATGATCCTCCTTTGCAAGAGCTACCGCCTCATCATTAAATAAAGAAGCGTATGTCATCTGGATCGTTGTCTTTAATCCGTTCTTATGCGCAATCGCCTGCTGTGTCTTGAAAATATCGAGAGATTCTGTCAGAAGCTCTTTCCTTCCGATATCCTCTTCCTTGCCGTGTCCGGTCACCTTTTCCGCATACTCAGGTACCATCTCCGGACGATGGATGATGTTTACAATAAACTTATCCATGTGCCCTGCCCTCCATTTTTCTGATCCATTGCTGATTTGCTTTCATTTTCAGTACTACATACAACACTTTCCTGCACATTGCTGTCACAGCACCCGTTTGTTTGGTAGTTTTGACTTTGCGCAATCGGTTGTTCATGTCAAAATAATAACAAACTGCACAGAGCTTGTCAATACATTTTTCCCAAAATAAGGAAGGATTTTCGTCCCTTTTCCACCAATACCTGCCCTTACTGCAAGAACCGGGCAAGCATCCGAAAAATGCCCTGCTCCTGTCTTCTCCGCCGCTTCCGGCTCTGCTTATGCGTGCAAAACGGACAGCCATATGGATCGCCCATAATGCTGCCCGTAAATCATACCTTATTCTGTCTCATTTCTTAATGATGCCTGCCTCCATGATGGCCGCCGTGGTGTCCGCTGCCACGATAACCGCTGCCCTGCCCTGTACTCTGGTTCGTACTCTGTCTCACACAGGAATTGTCGCAGTAACCGTTGGCATGATTATATCCGCAATAGCTCTGACTTCCGTGGGTGTGCTGTCCTGTCAGGGTACATCCCTCCACATGGCAGACCCCGACAATGCCGCAGGAACCGTCGCAATAACCGTGTTCATGGGCATATCCGCAGTATGTCTGGCTGTCGTGGGTGTGATAACCAGTCTCCGTACAGCCTTCCACAGCACATACCCCAACCACGCCGCAGGAACCGTCGCAGTAACCGGTCGCATGATTATAGCCGCAGTACGCCTGGCTGTCGTGAAGGTGATAGCCCGTCTCCGCACAACCTTCCACAGCACATACGCTGACAGCTCCGCAGGAACCGTCACAGTAACCTCCCGCATGGGCATATCCACAGTAAGTCGTATTGTCATGTGTGTGCAGCCCGGTTCTCGTACAACCATCCACCGTACACACGGAACATACCGCATTATACGCGGCACCTGCCTGACCATGATGTCCATGAGCTGACACAGGCATTACAACCATTCCGGCCATCAGCAGGCCTGCCGCTCCACATGCAAAAAATCTCTTCATCCGCACAGATGCTCACCTCCTTAAATCCTTATTCTCATCATATAAGGTAGAAAGTACATTGTCAATGGGATAGCAGAATTTTCCCGGCTTCCTGTAAATAATTCATATTTCATCCGGTTAAATTTTCGTTGATTCCCGCATCCTTACCTCATAGCCCAGAAGAATGCGCCCTTCCGCCTCTTCCCCATCCAGCATCCTGAGAAGCATACCGCATGCCTTTTTCCCCAGCTCTTCCACATCAAATCGGATGGAGGTGACAGCGGGAGTTCTGTTTGCCAGCATGGAGCTGTCGTAAAAAGAAACCACCTGTACCTGTTCCGGCACTTCAATCTGCCTCATCTGCATCACGTTCAGCACGCAGCCGCACAAAAAGTCATCCATGCACACAATACACGCAATCTGCTCCTCCAGAAGCCTTTCCACGATTTTTTCCACTTCCCGCTCCTCATCTATATCGAGGAAGATTTGTCTGCTGCCGTCCCAGCCTGGCCGCTCGGCAAAGGCATCCTCAAATCCCCGCAGGCGGTTTCCCGTAACCATATACTCCTCCCTGCCGCCGATCAGCGCAAGGCTCTGGATCCCGCTGTCCAGAAGTTTCCCCGTCAACTCCCGGCAGGCTCCCCTGTGGTCATTGTCAATCTGCACTGCACGGGTATCGTCGGTACTTCCGATCGCCACAAAAGGCACGCCGTTCTCCTGCAGATACCGCATGGGCGCGTCATCCGTCAGCGTTCTCGTAAGAATCGCGCCGTCAATCTTGCGGTTCATCACCGCACGCTCAAGCTGTGTGATCTTGTCGGCAGTCACCACGGAAAGCAGCACATCATACCCGGCCGCAGAGGCGGTACGGCTGATTCCCATCATACATTTCTGGAAAAAAGGCAGCTCTACAATATTATAATCTCCGGGCAACACCAGCCCCAGGTTGAAAGTCTTATTCTGCGCAAGCCCTTTCGCCACCACGTTTGGGCTGTAGTGATGCGCTTCCACATATTCCTGCACCCTTTTGCGCGTCTCCTCCCCGATCCGGCCCTTGCCGGACATGGCTCTGGACACGGTGGTTTTCGATACGCCAAGTTCCTGGGCAATATCCGCGATTGTAAGATTTCTTTCCTCCATGATCTGTTTCCTTCCCATCGGTCGTTTTTCAGACAGTTTTCAGCGGACAGCACATCGGATGACTGCCTGCGGACACTCCGCATCCGGCGCGCATCAAATGGTTCCTCAGAGAGCCGCCAGTCGCGCAAGCGGTTGTCCACCATAAGATTACCAGATTCCCCACCATCGCGCAACCCGTTTTAAAACCCGCCGCTCTGCTTCCCTCTTTTGAATGTTTTTACCGCTCTTTCTCTGCTGTTGTGCTGGTCATCTCTCTGACAATTATGATATACTTAGGGCATCCCAAATCATACAATCAAATATAAAAACGAAGGGGGTTATTTGTCGTGAAAAAATTTACGCAGAAAGTTTTACATCTGGTTCTGGCGGCAGCCGTTGCGCTGGGATGCACGCTCGCTTCCCCAGTACCGGCTTCCGCTGCCAGTCCCGACCTGATGGAGGTGCACTTTATAGACGTGGGACAAGGCGATGCCACGCTGGTCACCTGCGGCGGCCGCGCCATGCTGATTGACGCCGGCGATGATACCAAAGGCACCGCGATCCAGAATTATCTCCAGAAACAGAAAATCACCAAGCTCGATTATCTGGTTCTGACTCACCCGGACGCTGACCACATTGGCGGCGCGCCCGTGATTATCACTAAATTTAAAATCGGAAACGTGTTTGTCTCAAACTTTGAAAAAGACAACAAAACCTATCAAAAACTGGTGCAGTCGCTGGATGACAGGCAGATCAATCCGTTGACTCCCAAAGTCAACTCTGAGTACACGCTGGGTACCGCCAGCATCACCATACTGGCTCCCGGCAGTTCCTACGACAATCCCAATGACGCCTCCATCGCGCTGCTTCTGAAAAACGGAACCCGTTCTTTCCTGTTTACAGGAGACGCCGGGGAAGATGCCGAGGAGGATATCTTAGAAACGGGCATTGACATCTCGGCCGATGTGTACAAAGTCGGCCACCACGGCAGCCGGTATTCTACCTCCAAAGATTTTTTCCAGGCGGTGGATCCCTTTTATGCGGTAATCAGCTGCGGTGAGGGCAATTCCTACGGCCATCCCCACGCGGAGACGCTGAATACACTCCGCACAAACGGCGTCATGGTTTATCGGACGGATGAAGCCGGCACGATCGTTGCCTCCACGGATGGCAAGTCGGTCTCCTTCAATGTACCCGCCTCCGAAAGCTGGAAGGCAGGAGAACCCACAGGAAGCAGCGCCAATTCTTCCGCAGAAGCGGCTGCCAAACCTAAAACGTCCGCTTCCGCCAAGCCCCCGGTAACAACTCCGTCGGCATCGTCACAAGCAAAACCGACTGCTGCGCCAGCAGCCAGTGAACCGTCAACAGCGCCAGCCACGCCGCCACAGAATGAAACCGCACCAGCCGTAGAAGAAAAACCGCAGGACAGCACGCCGCCCGCCACCAACGGGCTGACCTATGTGCTGAATGTCAAGACAAAGAAATTCCACAGCCCCACCTGTCACTCCCTGCCAACCACGAACAGACAGGACAGCACTGAAAGCCGTGACAGTATCATCTCCCAAGGGTATGTACCGTGCAAAAAATGTAATCCTTGAGGAACTGCATATTATTGATTTTTCCCATAAAAATCTCCATTCCGCCGCCTTTGGCTGGCGGCACAAATAGCAATGAAAGTATTTCAACTCTCCATGTTGTGCCGTAAAATATCTTGTAAGAAGCTATACTACAAAGCACGGGAGGAGGAGTTGTAAAAACCTTCTCGTTTTAGACAGCATAAAAATCAGTGTAAGTTCT
>CAJTEY010000024.1 GCA_910575775.1 Lachnospiraceae bacterium
ACTCTACCACAATCATAAGCCTGTTTCTCTTCCTGAACTATACGAAAGGACAATGGCAAAATATCATTGCCGCTCCAGTGGCAGATGTGCTTGATTTTATCTTCCGTCTGTCCCATACTGAAAACATCAACAGGCTGGAAGCGTACAATGGATTCAAAATTCGTAGAGGAACTCAGGCAAAAATATATCAAAAATCCTCCGGAAGGCATGACAGCTGCGCTGGTTAAAAACATGACTGACTCTGATCTGCTCGACATGCATTACTTCCTCACTGAGGATGATGACCTTGATGATGACGAATTTGAAGAAGGTTTTTATATCTTCTAAATCATTCGTCTTATCAGCGTGCCCGTCTCCGGCGGGCTATTTTAATTCAAGATTCCTCCGGCAGGAGGAATTTCCTATTATATTAAAAAACAGCGGCAAATCTGTAAAAGATTTACCGCCGTCTGGCTGATATCTTATTTTACCGCTGTAACGGTGAGCGCATGCATATAGGCATCGTCCCCTCTGGAGCAGGTCACAGAAATTTTCTTTCCTTCCACCAGCACCTTACAGCCGGACGGTGCTGCCACCTTGTCCATCTTCAGCTCCATCTCGCCTGCGGATGTATCCAGAACAAGAATATTCTCCGTAGACTTTTTCTTGACCGTACCGATCACCGTAGCCTGTGACGAAGTGTCCACAGAAGCCGAGGAACTGTCCTTCACACCCACAAGTGACGTCGCATGAAGCAAGTCGTCCGAACCTCTGAAATAAGTAACCATCATCTTATTTTCCGGCGTCATAACCATGCCTTTGGACGTGTCCGTGCTGTCGTCGATCTTAAAGGTAAAAGTCCCTTCAGAAGTTGCCAGATAGAGTGTTGACTCCTCCGAGTTATCCTTCACCGTTCCCGTCACGGATCTTGTCTCGCCTGTCGGATTCACCACCGGCGTCTGACTGTACGTCTGGGAATCCGTTCCTGTCTGTGACGTGTCTGTCGAGGGAACGGGCGCCGCCGCCACATCCGCAATGCTGATGGCATGCATGTAAGCGTCCTCACCTCTCGCACAGCTTACCACATACTTCCCGGACACCACCAGAACAGAGCAGTTGCTCAAATCCGTGTTCTTGTCAATTTTTAATTCCATTTCACCCTGCGCCGTATCCAGATGCAGAACATTTTCCGTCGTCTTTTCATTTACAGTCCCGACCACATTGGAAACCTTTGAGGTGTCCAGTTCAACGCTGGGATTCTCCCCGTTCTCTGAGATCGTAACCGCATGGAGATAACCGTCGTTTCCGTTTGCCACCGACACACTGATCTTCTTGTCCGGCAGCAGCATCTTACAGTTTCCTGTGCTGGTGCTCCCGTCAATCTTTATCTCCATCTTTCCGTCTGAGGTGTCCAGATACAGCAGTTTGGCGGTAGTCCCCTCCATCACCCTGCCCTGCACCGTGGCGATCACTTCCTCCGCGTGTACTTTAAGCTTCGCCCCCGAAGGTGCGAGCAGCATCCCGCAGGCCGCCAGAGCCGTCATGCATAACCGTGCCGATCTTTTGTATTTTTTCATGCTTTCCTCCTCTGAGCAAATATTGCGAAGGCCGCAAGCCAAATCTCCAATCTGGCTCTGCGATACCGAGTTTGTGGCTTCGACACAAACCCGTGATTGAAAAATCAGCACATCCATTTGATTTTTCAATCTTCTCCTCCATCCTATGTTGCACAAGATTACCATAATAGATACTTATGTAAATCTATCATACAACATAAACGTAGAAAAAAGCAAGTATTTTTATCCTGCTGACTATAAAAAATCGAGCGTCGGCACGCTCGATTTTTTACACTATCACAATTTCCTATTATATAAAAAGAACGCTCCCTCCTGCGATTCGGAATACGTTTCCGTGCTCAAAAACCCCCCTCCTCAATATGATTGCTGAGAAAACGCCTTTGTCCCGCCTCAGTGCTCACTTTGGTCTCGCATTTACTCACCCATTCGTCTCCCTCAAAGTACAGCGTGGCAATCGTCCCCTCCTCATTCATAGCGCCATCCACACATACAAAATGGCAGTAATTCGTATCGCCGCTCTCCGAACAGAAACTGTCCGTTTCGGCGTAATACCAGTCCTCCATTCCCCTGCTGCCCTTCGCCACAAGCTCATCGTAGGTAAATCCTGTCTTTTCCAAAAGCAGGGCATCCACAGCCGCTTTATCAATGGCACTGAAATCTGTCTCGATTCCCGACAAATTCCAGCGCGCTATATGTGCCTGCTTCTCCTCCTCCGTTCCCGGTCTCCCGACCCCGGCGCCAGTATAAAACACCTGGTAGAGATCGATCTGTTCGGGATTTTCCCACTCTGACAGCAGGAATCCATAATTGGAGTGATCCTGTACCCACTCCGTGTACTCCGCCAGCTCCTCCGGCGCCAGATGTCTGCCGCTTTCGGGTTCCTCCGCCAAATCCTGATCTGTCTGCCCGTCTTCCGTCATCTGTGACGGTTCCTCCTGTGTCTGCACATCCTCCTGTTCCTCCGCCTCTGATGTGTCCTCCTCATTTTCCGGCAAGGCGTTAGCCCTTTCTTCGTCATCTGCTTCTATCTGGTCCGTTCCCGCTTCATCCGAATGCTCCGTCTCGTCCGATATCACGACAATCTCCTGCTCCAGCGTTGTACTTTTCTTCTGCCCGCACCCGGCACAAAGTCCCAACACGCAAATCCCTGCCAAAATCATCCCTTTTCTCCGCATATGCTGCTCCTCCACGCGCAATCGCCATTATCGTCCCGCACCATTATTCGTTTCGGATCGCCGCCAGCGGACTTAGGCGCATCGCCCTTCTCGCCGGGAAAAACCCTGCCAACATGCCCACCATCACCGCAAACACCAGAGACAACAACACCAGCCAGACAGGAATATAGGAAATACCGCCGGACACATTCATATAGTCATTGGCACCCGCAGACACCTTGTTGATCACCACGGAAAGAATGAAACTAAGAATCAGACCAATCACGCCCCCGATAAATCCGATAAACCCGGCCTCCATCAGAAAGAGACTGCCGATATTGCGAAGATCGCATCCAAGCACCTTCATCACACCGATCTCTTTTGTCCGCTCGTAAATGGACATCATCATCGTGTTGGTGATACCGATGGCCGCCACAAACAGGGACACCGCGCCGATGCCGCCAAGCACCGCCTGAATGTAGCCCATCGTCTTCTGCTCGGACTCCACCCACTCCGCCTGGCTGTATGCGTCATAGCCCATATCCGTCAGCGCCTTCTGCAGCGCCACCACATGATCCATGCTGTCCACATTGACCAGAAGCTGACTATAGAAAATCTCCTTGTAGGGCTTTCCTGTCTTGGTTGTCGGCTGCCCCGGTATCCTCTTATTCTTAAATATCTTTTTCAATTCTTTTATCAGTTCATCGATGTCACAGTAGGTATTCCAGCCGTACTGGGACCACTCATCCTCGCCGGGCGACGCTTCCACGCCGCAGGTCTCGATCAGATATTTCTTCGGTGGCTTCTGCGTCTGCCCGTTCTCATCCGGCGTACCTGACGCATAGTAGGCATCCATATCAAAGATCACAAAAATGGGATCTTTCATCAGATCAATATCGGGCAAAACGCCCGTCTCCCAGTAGGAGCCGCCGCTCCCCTTGGAGTTGTAAAAATCCTGTAAAACCTGACAGCCGTAGAAGAAAGTCAGTTTATCATCGTTCCCGGGAAGCTGTCCCTCTCCAATCTTGATATCCATATCCTCGAAATACGCCTTCGGCAGTCCCTGTAACTGCAGATATCCCTCATAGCTTCCGTACTTGGCAAGCGCCTGGGTGCGCAGCATGGGATATACCGATTCTACATGCTCCATCATCAGAATTTCGTCAATCAGATTCTGATCCAGCCGCTTGACCTCCTCCGTAGAGGAGTCACCCCACGGCTCATTCACCGTCACCTGTGTCAGACTGCCGTAGGACTCGTACTGAGCCATCAGAGAGCGGCTCAGTCCAAGCCCAAGAGACACCATGACCACGATGGAAGCCACGCCGATCACCACACCGAGCACCGTCAGAATCGTTCTCACTTTTCTTTTCCAAAGATTACTGCTGCTCATCCGCAGCAAATCAAGAAATTTCATTTTGATCCCCAATCCAAGCCTCGGTCATACACCGTTTTTTCACTCATTCAGCTCCTTCTCCAACTCCGCAAGTTCAGCCGCCTCGGCTGCCGCTGCACGTTTCTTTTTTCGCAGCTTTAGGAATACGCCAAGTCCTGCTCCAACCACAGCCACAGCGCCTGAGACGCCGCCTACAATCAGGCCGGTGTTGGACTTACCGCCCTCCCCGTCTTCCATCATCATGTCATCCCCCATCATATCGTCGCCCATCATCATGTCATCCATCATAGGCTCTGTCACAAAAAGGGTAATCTCCTTTTCCTCCGTGGTCACATTCCCCGCATCGTCCTCATAGGAGATTTCCAGCTTCACAATGCCGTCATCCATAGTAGGAGCCGCGCCGGTCAGCATCACATCCACATTCCCCGTGTTGCCGGACTGGAGATTTCCCACAAAGGCCGAAGCCTCCGCAACGGAATCCGCAACAAATTTCACCTGCACGTTATAGAGGGTTGTCTTTCCCGTATTATAAATGCTGAACATCACGTTGGACTGGGAGCCTACCTCAATGTTGTCGGGCACCACCTCCGGGATGCTCGTGTCAAAACGGCTCTCCTGGGAAATCGGGATCGACACGCTGGCCTTGTCCGTCAAGTCAAAGACCGTTGCCGCATCGTATTTCATGTTGACGTCCAGAACATACGGCTTCTGCGCCAGATCCGCCTTCGCCGTCATCTCGATTTCGATATCCGCCGAGGTGTCCGGGGCGATTTTCTCCATGTAGACAGAGCTTGATCCCGACGTTGGCAGAAAGGCGGAGTAAGTGTTTGTCTTATCTTCCCCTTCCTGGGCTGCCTGCATATCGAACAGCACATTGGTCACCGTTGTGTCCTTGGATGTATTTTTCACATGAATCGTCAGCGTAAACGTTTCCCCGGCAAAGACCTTCTCCGGGTTTGTCTCAAAGCCGGTCACCACAATGCGCGGCTTGGAGCCGGAAGCCTCCTGTCCGTTGCCGCCGATAATGCCGCTGCCCGGCTTGCCGATGGTCTTTACATACACCGTAAGCTCCGCCGGCTCTTCACTGCGGACGCCCGCCTTTGTGTAGGATATGTGAAACTTTAACGGATAATACCCCGTCATCACGTCACTTCTCGTCTTAAAATGAAAGGTAAATTCCCTGCGGTTCGCCATGGCCGCCTCTTTCGTCTGGCATCCGGGAATATAGGGCTCCGTCTGGAGATAGTTAGTCGCATCCGGCTCAAAAGGCCATTCCGTCACCAGCGTGGAAATCACCGGCTCCACGATCAGGTCGTTTAATTCCTCCGTCCCGAAATTGACGATAGGCAGCACGATAGATACGCCCTGCCCGTAACTCACGATAGGCGTCTGCCAGTTGTCCGCCACCTGTATAAATTCGCTGGTGGTCTGGGTCACCTTTGCTACCGCCGCAGACTCCATATTTCCCTTGACAGAAGACACATAGGACCAAAGTTCTGTCAGCGACATCTCCGTGTTGGCGATATAGTAGACTGCACTGTCAAAAAGCTTATGCAGCCCTTCCATCACTTTCTCGTCCAGATGGTAGCGCACCTCCAGGCTCTGCATGTAGTAGAGCAGATCCTCGTCGGCGTCAAACCGATCATCATCGGTAATTACCCGGTCGGAAGTCCGCTCCACATATTGGATTTCATTCGCGCTGACGCTATCCTTGTTCTCCTCCGCAAAAACCACTGCCGCAGCGTCCCACACTCCCGCCTGTCCGAACACGGACAACGCAAAAAACAGGCCCGCCAAACCGCCTGCCAAACGTCTCACTGTTCTCCCACAGCTCCTCATTTTCCCTCTCATCTCTCCTATCCTTCCGCTCTGCAAACTTTTCAATCTTCTCCCGTCTGTACCGCAATCTCCTCCGGCATATCCTGCCCGCTCCGCTCCTCGATCTCCAAAATTTTCCCATCCCGGATTCGGATCACGATATCTGCAAAGCCCGCCAGATAATTGTCGTGGGTAACCATCACCAGGGTCTGGTTTTTCTCCCGCACCACCCGCTTCATCAGGTTCATCACCTCCACGGAAGTGTTGGAGTCCAGATTACCCGTAGGCTCATCCGCAAAAATGATTTCCGGCTCCACCACAAGCGCCCTGGCCACGCCCACCCGCTGCTGCTGTCCGCCGGACATCTGGTTCGGTCTGTGCCGCTTGTGTTTGGTCAGCCCCACCAGATCCAGCATCTCCTCCGCCTTTTTGTTCCGGCTTTTCTTATCCATACCCTGAAAAGTCAGCGGCAGCGCCACATTTTCTATGGCATTCATGGTGCCCATGAGATTGAAGGACTGGAAAATAAAACCGATGTGCTCCCGGCGGAATGCCACAAGCTGGTTTTCCGTCTTTCTCTCCATATGTTCTCCTGCAATCAAAATCTCACCCCTGGTCGGTTTTTCCAGTCCGGCCAGCATATTGAGCAGCGTGGACTTGCCGGAGCCGGAGGCGCCCACAATAGAGCAGAAGCACCCCCGCCTGATGGAGAAGCTGACGCCGTTTAAGGCGCGCACCCTCTCCTCTCCGACCCGGTATATCTTATAGAGATCCTTCACCTGTATCACAGGCTCATCCCATCTGTTCCCGTCCACATCCATTTCCTTTCTATGAGTATCGTTCATTTGTGTGAGAGGGAGTTGCAAAGCAACTCCTGGAGTTTCTTGGCATCCCGTCCTATGGCGGAACGTCTTTAGAAACTCTTCTCACAGGATTCACCCGTATACGCTGTGGCCTCCGCCACAAAGTCCGGCACCTGTCCCGCATAGAAGGAATATCCAAAATAATAATTATCCCTCTGATAAGGATATGTCGAATCCCTCTTAAACACGATCTCCAGCGAGTAGTTGTCATCCAGATCCTTGTAGTCTGCCCAGGGCGCGTCGATCCAGCTGCAATAGATGTGAGGCAGAATCTGTGCAATCTGTTCCTCCTCATAGAAGGTTTCGGAAACGGTGTAATCCGTGTAGCCGGCATCCCATGTCTCCGCCACAGCCCTCGGCTGCATGTCATAGTCCACCGCGTTATCCTGCTGTGACAACTCATTGTGGTAGCAGGTCACCGTAACCGACTCGATATCCGCCGCGTCAAGCTCCATCGGATAGTAAGCCTCCAGCTTTTTCAACGCGGAAACCGTATTTTCAAAGCTGTCATACACCACCCACTGTCTCTGGTTATAATCCCCATAATGAAAATAGAGGATACCGCATGGGCGGTTGTGGCGCACCAGTGTGAAATCAAACTGCTCCATATCTTTCAGCCATGCTTCCCGAAGTCTCCCGGCCTCCTCCACAGGAATCACCGCCCTTGCCGGGCCATTGGAGTAAGTAATCCGTGTCAGATCCGCATCGGAAGTCTCGTCCGTGATTCCCTGGAACACGCCCTTTTTAAAAGCGTCAGTCCTAAAAATCTGGTTGAGAAGTTCCTCCGTACCCGGGTCATCATAATCCACCCTTATCATTCTGGCAGCCATTCTGCCGGATGTCAGGCGGTACAGAATCTGCACAGGGCGGGCATCTCCCATCTGTTCCGTGTCAGCTCCTTTCACCGACTCTGCCAGCGCCAGAACAGGCGAGACATCCGTCAGAAACATATTCTCTTTTTCAAACTCACCCTGACCTAAATACTGTTGGTTTTCATCCCAATAATTATCATAGTACCCGTCTGCTGAAATTGCAATACTCTCCACTTTATTTTGCTCCGGGATGTAACTGTCATACCCAAATATATCCCATTTAAAGATGCAAAATATTGCCAGAATGCCGGCAAGCGCCACACCGCTTGAGGGCAGATGTCTGAAAATGCTTCTGATATCGAAATCAAAAAGCACCTCCGCTGCGGCACAGAAGATCAGTCCGCCGGCAAGCATTCCCGCAATCTGCAGCAGTTCATTCTCATAGGAAGTATCGTACACCATCCTGCCTGCCAGAAGCGCAACGGGAATTGCCACCGCCACCTTTGCCACAGGCTTCATAAACGGAAAGGCAACAGCAACGCCCGCCGCCTCGGACGGCCTTTTTTTGTAGGCCAGATACGCAAGCGCCAAAAACACGGTCCCGATCAGTATCCACTTCGCTACAATCGGCATGGCGATGGCCGCCGCTGCCGCAGCGTTCTGCGCATTCTTAATGTTCCAGATATGAATCGTACAGTCATAAATCACCGACAGTTTTGGTTCCGCTCCCAGATAATATTCGGAATAGGTATTGAAAAAGATCCGTTTCAATGCACTGATCTGGGACTGCAGGCCATACTCATACAATACAAACGTCAGATACGCACAGACTGTCACAAAGCGGTTTCCCGTCAGCATCACCGCCAGCATCATCATATGATAGAAGGCCAGGAACAGGAACAGATTCCACACGAAGGCAAGTCCCGCGGTTGCCAGCACATCCATATTTACCGCACCTTGAGATGCCGCGATGACAGTTCCCAGAACCATCCCGGACAGGTTGGCCACAAGATAAATCACAATACCATTTATGTAAACCACGGCAAACCTTCTGTCCTTTGAGACAGGCACACTGTGGTACATATCCACCTTTTTTCTGTCAAACAGATAAGAAAAACCCTGCATGCCGATGATGGCCGCCAGAAGAAAGATCGTCCCGTAAAGATTATCGGAAAATCCAAGGGCATCCCTCGCCGCCTGGCACATTCCCTCTTTAAACGCATTCGGGGTTTTGAAACCGCCGTTCGCATACACGCCCTTGATCCTGCTTAAATAAATCATTGTCATGCCGCCGTACAGGAGAAGCTGGGACAGCACAGCCACAATCCAGACCCATACCCTGCGTTTCTGATTTTCCTTGCAGCTAGCCAAGAATGAGTTTTTTGATGTCATAACCTACCACCTCCGTTTCACTGATAAATATCTCCTCCAGGGATAACGGCAGCACCTCATAAAAGATCGTATCTACTGTGGCAAACCGTGCCTCCACTTCCTCCCTCGTGCTGCGCACCGTGATCGTGCAAAGCGACCCCCGCTGTTCTTTCTTCAATACTTCCAGTCCGTTTAGCGCCTTCAGTTCATCCTCCACCGCGCTGAATACGCACTGCACCTTCTGGATATTGCACTTCATATCTTCCAGATCCCTGGAAAGCAGAACGCCGCCCTTGTGCAACAGTCCCACATGGTCACAGATATCCTCCAGCTCCCGCAGGTTATGGGAAGCGATCACTGGGGTCAGCCCCCGCTCTTCCATCTCCTTCGCAAAAATGGACTTGATGCCCTGGCGCATCACCGGGTCAAGCCCGTCGAAAGTCTCATCGCACAGAATATATTTCGTGTGGGCGCATATCCCGAGAAGCAGGGCGAGCTGCTTTTTCATACCCTTGGAAAAAGTGCTGATCTTCCTGTTTTTGTCCAGATTAAATTTCTCCAGATACCGGTAAAACTCCTCCCTGTCAAACGCTTCATAAATGCCGCTGTAATATTTTTCCATCGCCCTCGCGTTGGAGTTGACAAAAAAGTAAGGTTCATCGGCGATAAAGAACAGTCGCTTCTTGGCCTCCACATTATCGTACACGGGCATATTATCCACCGCAACCGTACCCTCGTCCGGCTTGATCACGCCCGCTATCATGCGCAGTACGGTGCTCTTTCCTGCGCCGTTCGTGCCAATCAGACCAAACACTGTCTTTTCCTTGATCTCCACACTGACTTCATCGACGGCTCTGATATCTTCAAACTGCTTCGTCAGATTATGTATTTCTATCATAAGGTTCTCTCCTTCCACGGCACTGTTTCACCGTTTTTTCTGTCTGCCCCCGTCCTGCTCTCTCCATACCTCATACTTGCATCTTCTCAATTTCCAACGTAAGCTCCATCTTCGTCATTCCCAGCTCCAGCACTTCTCTCACAAGCCGCAGGATTTCCTCCAGACATTCCTGTCTGCGCGTCTCCACCAGCTTCCCATCCCCGGACACAAAACTCCCTCTTCCTTTCACAGTGTAGATGAAATCCTGCCGCTCCAGCTCTGTATACGCCTTCTGAATCGTATTGGGATTGATCGACAGCTCCATCGCCAGATTACGAACCGACGGCAGCTGCTCGTCCGGCTGCATAACACCCTTTAAAATCAAAGCCTTGAATCTTTCCACGACCTGCTCATAGATCGGGCGGGTATCTTTATAGTCTATGATGATCATAACGTCTCCTTTCTGTGGATTATACCCCCCCCCCACAATATTAAGTGTACTATTTGTGATGGTACAGTTAGTATACAAAAAGGCGGAGGCCATGTCAAGCCTCCGCCAAAAATCTTAAGATTTATTTCACCAGCAGGGATTTACCCGTCATCTCCGCAGGCTGCTCTCTGCCCATCAGTTCGATGATCGTAGGTACGATATCCGCAAGGCACCCGCCCTCGCGCAGCTTGTACGCAGGATCCGCATTGACCAGAATAAAAGGAACCGGGTTGGTTGTGTGAGCCGTGAAAGGCGCGCCCGTCTCCTCATCAATAAGCTGCTCCGCGTTGCCGTGATCCGCACAGATGAACAGCACGCCGTCCACCTCTTTGACAGCGTCAACCGCCTTACCCACACACTCGTCCACAGCCTCAACCGCCTTGATGGCCGCCTCCTGCACACCGGTGTGACCCACCATATCGGGGTTCGCGAAGTTGATGATGATCACGTCGTAAGTGCCGGATTTGATCGCCTCCACCAGCTTGTCGCATACCTCGTAAGCGCTCATCTGGGGCTTTAAGTCGTAGGTCGCCACGTCCTTGGGAGAATTGACCAGAATGCGGGTCTCTCCCTCGTTCGGCTCCTCCACGCCGCCGTTGAAGAAGAAAGTCACATGAGCGTACTTCTCTGTCTCTGCGATTCTCGCCTGCTTCATGCCGCTAGCCGCAAGCCACTCTCCGAAGGTGTTGGTAACCGAAATCTTGTGGAACGCCACCTTCTTGTTGGGAATGGTCGGATCGTAATCGGAGAAGCACACATAGGTCAGATCCAGTCTCTTTTCCCTTGCAAAGCCCTTGAAGTCATCATCGCAGAAGCTTCTGGTAATCTCTCTGGCTCTGTCGGGACGGAAATTGAAGAAAATCACGGAATCGCCGTCCTTGATTGTCGCTGTGGGCACACCGTCCTTCATCACCACCGTGGGCTTCACAAACTCGTCCGTCTCGCCCCTGTCGTAGGAAGCCTGGATCCCGGCAGAGCCGCTCTGTGCCTCTAAGCCCTCGCCTTTGGTGAGCGCCAGATACGCCTTCTCCACTCTGTCGTAATTATTGTCACGATCCATAGCATAATAGCGTCCCGTCACGGTAGCCACCTCACCGACGCCAATCTTTTTCATCTCGGCCTCCAGATCCTCCACATAGCCCTTGCCGCTGGCGGGCGGTGTGTCACGTCCGTCCAGGAAAGCGTGCACATATACTTTGGAAAGACCGTTTCTCCTGGCCAGCTCCAGCAGTCCGTAAAGATGGGTGTTGTGGCTGTGTACTCCGCCGTCTGACAGCAGGCCGAACATGTGCAGGGAGGAATCCTTCTCCTTGCAGTTGTTCACCGCGTCAAGCAGAGCCGGATTCTCAAAAAAGGTGCCATCCTGAATCTCCTTCGTGATTCTGGTAAGCTCCTGATACACGATGCGTCCTGCACCCATGTTCAGGTGACCCACCTCAGAGTTTCCCATCTGGCCGTCAGGCAGACCCACCGCCATGCCGCTGGCATTTCCCTTCACGAAAGGGCACTCCGCCATCAGTTTTTCCATCACCGGCGTCTTCGCCAGTGCAACCGCATTCCCCTCCGTCTTGTCATTGAGGCCGTAGCCATCCAAAATCATCAATACTGCCGGTTTCTTTGTTTCCATGACTGATTTCTCCTTTTCTATTTCCTTTGTTGCCTGATACTACTTTTTAATCTCTTAATTGTTTTCAATATCCGCAATCTCTCCTGCCCGATACAGCTTTATTATATCCGTTTTATAAAAAAGTGTAAAGTTATGCCGCTTGTTTTTCTCACTTTTCCATTATATAATCACCACTATGGAACACATACACCGAATCAAATACCAGAGTAAACTATATGAGCTTCCCTACGGGGTAATCTACAGCCGCCGCAAAACATGCGCCGTCAGCATCTCCGCAGATGGAGAAATTACCCTGCGGCTGCCCCTTGGCACATCCGAGGCGCAGATCTGCCGTCTTCTGACAGACAAACAGCACTGGATTATCACCCATTACCTGGAGGCTGTGAAACACCGTGAAAGCCGCCCCGTTTCCGATCTGACGGACGCGCAGCGCACGGCCCTTGAAAAACGTTACGTCGAGGCCGCAAAAGAATATTTTCCGAAGCGTGCCGCTCATTTTCTTCCTCTCACGGGCGGAAGCTTCGAGCGCATCACCATCCGCGACCAGAGAACCCGCTGGGGAAGCTGCAGCGCCAGGGGCACTCTGTCCTTCAACTGGCGCCTAATGCTGGCGCCGCCTGCGGTTCTCGATTATGTGGTCGTACACGAATTATGTCATCTGACCCACATGGATCACTCAAAAGACTTCTGGGCGCTGGTGGAGAGCGTCTGCCCCGATTACCGCACCCACCGCAAATGGCTGAAGGAACACGGCCAGGAGCTCATCCTTTAATCCCACTTTGTCTTGATCCGCAAACCGCCGTAGCGGGGTTCATAATCAGATTCCCGTCTGCGGGCCGCACTGCCGTCCCGTCTGACATCCCTGGGCTTTCCGTTCGTATATCTGCTCTTGTCCCGGCTTTTCTCTCCCTTTGTGGTGTAGACGCCCTTTTCCGCGCCGGACTTTTTCGTAAAACCGTCTTTTTCGTTTCCTCTGCCTGCCTTCGCACCGTAACCGTCCTTATTCCTGTCGCCGCCCCGGCTGCCGGGCTTTTTGCCGTAACCGCTTCTGCCCCTGTCGCCGCGGCCTCCCTTAAAGGGTCTCTTTTCAAAGAAGAACTTCTCCGTGCGGATATCCTCGATCTCATCCCCAAGCTTCATCTTCATAAACGCCGCTGCAATCTGCGTCGCACTGTACTGCCCCAGCGCAACCGCATCGAGAATGTACTCACCAGCCCTGCTGATATCCTCATTCTCAATCACCGCATAGGCTTCCTTCAATATTCTTTCCGCCTTTCTGGCAGTGATATCTGCCGCGCCCGGCACTTTGCGCTCCTTGATCTTTGTGTGGCAGATACGCTCGATATCCCTGATTTTATACGCCTCCCTGCCGACCACCAGTGTAAAGGATCTCCCTGTTTTTCCCGCACGCCCGGTTCTGCCGATACGGTGCACATAGTATTCGATGTCATCGGGCACGTCAAAGTTGTAGACCGCCTCCACATTACTCACATCAATACCTCTGGCCGCCACATCGGTGGCAATCAGGATATTCGTTTTGCCGCTCCGAAACAGATTCATCACCGTATCCCTCTGTCCCTGTGTCAGATCCCCGTGAAGCCCTTCCACCTCATATCCTCTGCCCTTCAAATGCTCCGTCAATTCGTCCACCATCCGCTTGGTATTACAGAAAATCAACGCGCGTCCCGGCATATAGTAATCGATCAGGCGGCAGAGCACTTCCTCCTTATCCTGTTTCCGCACCTGATAGTAAGCCTGCTTAATCAGGGGGATCGTCACTTCCTTAGGCGTCATCTTGACATAAGCCGCATCCTTCTGGTATGTCTTCGTAATGTCCAGAATCGGCTTCGGCATGGTGGCGGAAAAGAGCCCGGTCTGCCGCTCTTCCGGCATCCCCTGTAAAATCGTCTCAATATCCTCCCGAAAGCCCATATTTAACATTTCGTCCGCTTCATCCAGAACCACCGTATGCACCTGGTCCATCTTGAGCGTGTGTCTGCGCATATGATCCATCACACGCCCCGGTGTTCCCACCACGATCTGCACGCCGGCCTTCAGGTTTTTGATCTGTTTATAGATTTCCTGGCCGCCGTACACTGGCAGCACCTTGATGCCGTTCATGTACTTGGCAAACTTGCGCAGCTCATCCGCCGCCTGCATGGCAAGCTCTCTGGTGGGACACAGAATCACCGCCTGCAGGGAACGGTTCTCCGGGTTGATTTTCTGCAGGATCGGAATGCCGAAGGCCGCCGTTTTTCCCGTGCCTGTCTGGGCCTGCCCGATGATATCACGCCCGGTCATAAAGAGCGGAATGGCCTGTTCCTGGATGGGCGTCATATGCTCAAAACCAAGCTCTTTCACGGCACGCAAAATCCTGCCGTCAATCCCCGCGTCCTCGTAGCAGAGTCCTTTCTTCTCTTCCTCCTCTTCTTTGGCGCTGCCGTCATACCGGTTCGCCGTCAGAATCTCTTTCTCCAGAAAGGCGTCAAACTGTTCGTTTTTCTTCTTTTTCTCTTTGCTCATGTTACCCTCATTTCTTTTTCTACTGATTCCTATTTTTGTGCGGAGAATACCGGCTTGCGGCATTCTCTTGTGTGAGCTTTGAAGCTCTCCTGCAAAAAACAGCCGCTGCTGCAGAGTTTAACGTTCCTTCTCACACTATGACAGAACAAGTGCTGCCAGCTTTTGAGGCATGGCAGCACTTGTCAACCACTCTCTGTTTTATTCTACACTCCAGCGCTGCTTTTCAGGCGCGATAAATCCTGCGCAGCCTGCTCACTGCCCGGTCTCTGATCAGACACTCGCCGTGCTCCTCCAGATACCGCATCCGTTCCTCGGAAACCGCAATCAGATTCCCGAACTCCACCGCCTGGGCACTGATCCGGTTGAACGACTTATAGGAAAGCCGGTTTTTCTCAAGCACCAGATAATAGTCCGCACCCTCCTTAAAAAGATGGCTCTTCACGGAATATGTACCCGGAATCGTGGCCGCGTACTGCATCGTCTGATGCATGGTATGAAAGACAAACATCCGCCGGTTTTCATCGTAACTTTCAGATGTCTGCGGCTCTACTCTGGCACGTTCCTCCTGTCCGGCAAGCTCCGCGCTGAATTCCTGCAGCACCTCTTTCAGGTTCTGAAGCATTTCCTTAAAGGCCGCCGGCCCTTCATCTGTGAAAGTCACCACAAGACCGTTGTCCTTAAGCGGCGTAATCTGCATGGCAATATTGCCATTGCTGATCTGGTATCCAACCTCGTCGTGCGCCCGCTCAATGATATCCCGCAAAAATTCCTCGCCTCTTTCATTGCGCTCAAAGATATCCGATAAGGCAAGCCCATACTCGGCCATGTCATCCGCCGAGACAATACACTGTACTGTCGCATCATTGATCTTTTTATATTTCATGTGTTTTCAGACCTCTCTATCATGTAAACACTTCCACACCCGCAGTGCACACTCGTAAAACCTTCGATTTTACGAGTTCACGGGCTTCGCCCTATCACTCCGCAATCCGTCAAAATTGAATGCGAGCATTCATTTTGCCATCTTGCATAGTGGCACTGCTCATTGCCTCCGCGCAAATTATACCACAAAAAAACGCAATAAGAAAGAATCTTATCGCGTTTCTTTAAAAAAAAACTACTTTCCCTGCCAGAGCGCCCGGGCCACATAGGATTCGTCAATCCTTGGATACTCCAGACGGAAACCCGTATCACTGTTCTCATCCTCCACAACCTGTACGGCAAGGACAGGCAGGCCGTAAAACCACAGCCCCTCGGCGCCATTCAGCTTAAGTCCTACCGACAGATACACCGTTGTCCCCTCATACACTTCATCCGGGTACATCTGATCACTGTCAGAATGCTGCTTCTCCCAGCCCGGGCCGTTCAGCGCAAAGTAAGCGGTATCAGGTACGATCTGCACATCCTCCGGCTTCCGGTCCCGGTAAGCAGAGATGTCAATATTGCCCAGATACATATCCCCGTCGCAGATCACATGCACTTTTTCTGCCTCCTGATCGATGGTGAAGCTCAGATACTCCCGCGCCCACTCGACACAGTCCTCTTCCGTGAGGCTCTTTAAATCAACCGTGCCGGTATCATAGCGGAATCCTTCGTAAAGCCGCCATTTTTCTACCTGTCCGCTCTCTTCGGCAAGAAGTTTCCACATAAACCTCCTTGGCCATCCATCCTCCGCCGCCTCCAGAATGCGGATATTGTCGCTGCTTTCATTCCGGTAAGAAGCGCACCACGGTATATCAAGGGTTGTCACATCTTCCCCAATCCGCACCTTTAACCCCCGGAATCCAAATGTTTCCGTATAGAGACCGTACAGGGAAATGAGTCCCCCTTCTTCACGACAGAGCAGATACCAGCCGTCTTCCGGTTTTTCGCCTCCCTTTCCCTCCTGCCAGTCATAATAGGACTGCACATCAAATTTCCTCTCCCGCATAAGCTCGCGGTCATCCGTCTCACGGTCATGCAGCATTTCCACAAAAGTCTGCCCTTTCACCTCCTCGTATTCTTTCTGAATACGGGCAAACTCCGCATTATTCTCCTCAATAACCGTCTGACGGGCCTGCACATCAGAATCAGTCGCGGCAGCATTTTCTCCCTGCCCGCTCCTGTCTGCTGCGTCCGCCCCCCGCATTCCTGTCCCGCCCACGGCATTCCTGTCTTCCCGGTCTGCTCCCGTGAAGGCGCAGCCGCAGAACAAGACAACCGCCGCCAGAACAACCGCCAAAAAAGCCCTTTTCCTCCGGCCCGTCTTCGTCAGCGCAAGAATCCTTTCTCTGACGCTGTGCTCACCGCCCTCCGACATAAAAGGCATACCCGGACATTTCTCCCTGCCCCCGGCACCGTCTCCCAAAAAGGAAAGGAGGGTTCTTCCGTAAGCAAACCGCTGAGGCTCTCCCAGCAGACGCACCGCCGCCTCGTCACAGGCGAGCTCACTGTCCCGCCTGGCCGCGTAAGCCGCCGCCCACACAAAGGGATCAAACCAGTAAACCGCCGCCAGCAGACAGCGCAGGAAAGCCCACAGCCCGTCCCCGTGCAGCGCATGGCAATATTCATGAGCCAGTATGTGCATCAGGTTCTGCTCTTTTGCGGCAGCGCTCTTTCCGATATAAATATGCCGCCCTGCCAGGCACGGACTCGGCAGCCCGTTCACACAATACACCTTCATTCCGTGTCTGGAAAGCAGTCCGGCAAACAATCCCGGAATCATTTCCGCCGGAAGTTCCCTTCTGTTTTTATGCAGATACCGTGCAAACCGCCACTCGGCAAGGAGCATGTAACCACCCACAGCCAGAAATCCCAAAAGCCACAGCATCCAAAGCAGCCCTGTCACGGAAAACCCGGACCGTTCCCTGACAGCTGCACTTTCCTCCACAGGCAGACTTCCGGCCGCCGCTTCAGCCTTCTCCCTGATTGCGCTGACCTCCTGCCCGGCTCCCGCATCCTGCCCTTCCACAGCCTCCCAGACTGGGCTTTCTGCCGTCTGCGAAAACATGCCGCCGGCGGCAGGAACCACACGGCTCTCCTCACCTTCCGCAGAAAATATCCTGCTGCTCTCTTTTGCAGTCTCCGGCAGCAGATTCATGACGCTGAAAGGACTGGTTCCCGCAGACAGAGGAAACAACAACCTGGCTGCCACCAGAAGCCAGAGCATATACCGCAGCCCCATACTGATCTTGCCAAAGGTCAGTTTCCGCAGGCAGAAGATCCCTGCAATCAATACCGATGATGTGACCATAAGTTCTATCAGCATACCTTGTCACCGTCCTTTCCGCAAACTTCCTGCCCCTGCTGCTCCTCTGCCTGCTTCAGGATCTCATAGAGTTCCGAAATCTCCTTTCCCGAAAGCGCCTTCTGCTCTACCATCGTGTTCAGCATCAGACCCATCCTGCCCTCAAAAACCCGTTCCAGAAAATCCTCCGTCTCCTGCAGCGCCGCCTCCTGCCTCTCAATCTGCGGATAGTATAATTTTGCACGCTCTCCCGCCTCATAGCGGACCGCGCCCTTATCCTCCATCCGTCTTAAAAAGGTCATAATCGTGTGCTTTGTCCACCCTGTCGTTTCCTGAAAGCGCCGCGTCATCTGCATGATCGTCTGCGGCGCCTCTTCCCACAGCGCGCCCATCACTTTCCATTCCGCCTCTGATAATCTGACCATCCTTCATTCCCCCTTCTCTGCGCAGCCTCCATTTTCTACAACCCAGAAACCGGGCGCGCACCGGTCTCTGAATAACTGTTTCCTGCCACAGCAAAAAGGTTGACATCCGCCTACCATTCTTTTCTCCTATCATAGCTTACTGGTAGTCATCTGTCAACCTTTTTATTTTTTCTTTCCCGCACCCGTCAGCGTCAGAAGCGCTCACACTTCTTTTTCTGTCGTCTGCGCATAAAATCCCCGTGTCCGTTCATCCACCCGGGCCGTTTCCGTCACCTCCACCTGCAGGGTCTGCCTGATATCCACGCATGACGATCCTATGGACAAGGTAAATGCCCCCTTTTCCACAACCCAGTTATCATGCCTGTTCAGAAACGCCATCTGGCTCACTTTCATCTGAAATACAACCCGCTTTTTCTCTCCGGGCTGCAGCCGGATTCGTCTGAAGCCAGCCAGCTCCATCGTAGGACGCACCATAGATGCCGTCTGATCCGTAAAATAAAGCTGGACCACCTCATCTCCAGGCAGACTGCCCACATTTTCCACGTCAACACTGACAGCCAGAACATCCCGCGCCGTCACCTGCGCCCGTTCCACCTCTGCCTCACTGTAGGCAAACTCCGTATAAGACAGCCCGTGTCCAAAATAGTACAAAGGAAAAGCCGTGTCGTTGATATAGCCGTTCTTATTGCGTATCATGCCGGTATGTCCCGCAGATACATACCCGCTCCCTCTCGGCAGCCCGTAATAAACCGGGAGCTGACCTGCATTTCTTGCTGCCGTAACGGGAAGTTTCCCGCCGGGATTATATTCTCCGAACAGCGTCTTGCAAAGCGCCTGTCCGCCCATCACGCCAGGCTGCCATACCTCTAAGACGGCGTCAAAATGACTCGCCACAAATTCATTGGAAAGGGGTCTGCCGTCAAAGTGGAGCACCACCGTCTTCTTATGTAACGCGTATACCTTTCTGGCAAACGTCTCCTGCATCCCCGGCAGACCGATATCTGTGGAGTCAACCCCCTCTCCCACCGTGGAAGTGATGCCCCAGCCGTTCTTTCCGCCAAGAGTCAGAATCACCACGTCCGCGTCCGCCGCCACGCGAAGGGCCTCCTCCATTCCCGCCGTATCGCTGCCGGCACAGTTGATTCCCCTTGCGTAGACAACCCGGCTCTGCGGCAGATATTCCTGCAAGGCCCGGTACAGGCTCCTGACAGCCGGAAACTCCCTCGAAATCCGTTTCCCGATTCTTGGCGAAACTTCCCTCACCTGCCCCACATAGCTCTGTTCAATGTCATAGACAATCAGACCCGGCTCCTCAAACTCCTGTCCGTCCTCCTCTCTGGCTAACGACATGTCAAGAGCCGCCGGATAGGAAAACGTCCCAAAATAGCTGCGCACATTGTCGCCGTGGGGACCGAGGACAGCAATTTTTCTGACCTTTTTTGAGAGCGGCAGCAGACGGTTCTCATTTTTTAACAAGATAAAACTCTTCTCGGCAATCTCCTCATTCAGACACTGGGTCTGTACACAGTGTAAGTTTTTCTTCAATTCCCCGATATGCGGATACGGATCTTCAAACAGTCCCAGCTCAAACTTCAGCTTAAGCACCCTTTCAACTGCCCGGTCAATCACTCCCATGGAAAGTTCCCCGGCATCCACAGCCTCCTTCATCCGATAAGTAAATCCTTTGGGTCTCGGGTATTCCACATCAAGTCCTGCCTGAATCGCCAGCTTTCCGGCCTCCTCAAAGCTGTCGGCTACACAGAACGGATCCACCAGTCTGTCAACTGCCACATAGTCAGATACCACAATTCCCTCAAAGCCCATCTCATCCCTCAAAAGTTCAGTCAGGAGTGTTTTGGACGCCACCACGGGTTCCCCGTTCATCGAGCAGTAAGAGCACATCACGCTTCTCATGCCGGCCTCCGTGACCGCACACTGGAAAGGCTTGCAGTGAATTTCTTTTACATCCCTTGGCGACACCATATTCCGTCCCATATTGATACCGCCCTCAGTAACCCCATGCCCCACAAAGTGTTTCGCCGTTGCAGCGATTCCTTTTCGAAGGTCCTCCGTCTGAAGGCCTCTCACAAATGCGCTCGCCATAGCCGATGTCAGAGCCGCATCCTCCCCATATGTCTCGGTCACCCTGCCCCATCTGGGATCCCTTGTAATGTCCACCACAGGGGAAAGCGCCTGGCGGAACCCCACCTCCAGCATCTGCCTGCGGATCACCTCCGCCATCCGCCCAATCAGCTCCGGCTCAAACGTGGATGCCTGCGCAATCGCGCTCGGGAAAACATCCGCCTCTGTAAACTGTGCCCCTGCACTCGCCTCACAGTGAATCAGCGCCGGGATACCAAGCTCTGTCTCCTCCACAAGAAACTTCTGCAGACGGAATACATATTCCGCAATATCCTCCACACACGCTGCCGTGGTAAACGCACCCACATGCCCGATTCCTGACGGTACATATTTCTTAAAATCCGGGATTTCCGGCTCCACCGTCACAAGACAGGTAAGCTGGTCTATCTTCTGTTCCAATGTCATGCGTCCAATCAGATCCTGTGTTCTCTCTTCTGCCGACAGTCCGGGATTTTTATATCTCTCCATCACTTTTTATCCTTCCTTTTCTGGGATTCCTGGCTTTTTAGCAACAAAATGTCCTGCCGCAGACGACAGGACATTTTGCGCCTCCTCTCTCTTTCTACTGCAAATATTCATCCACATTTTCCGACGACACAATCTTAAAGGGCACATACACATCTTCTATTTCCGCCGGATTTTTTCCGTTTTTAAGCTGTTCAAAAATATCTGCCCCGGCCTGGGCCTGCGCTCTCGCATCCTGCAATGCCGTCATCGCCATCTCCCCGTTTTTGACAGACGTGAGCGCATCATCGCTGCCATCCACACCGAGAACAAGGATCCCATCCAGACGCCCAGCCGATTTTAACGCCTCCACAACGCCGAGCGCAGCATCGTCGTTCTGACAGACAATGGCATCGATTACATCGTAGGACATCAGACAGTCTTCCGCCGTGCGCATCCCCTGATCCTTGGCGTTTTTCACATTGTACTCATCCATGATGGTAATGTCACTGCGTGCCGCCAGTGCATCTGTCAGCCCCTGTTTTCTGTCAATATACTGCTGGTCATTCGGCTCGCCTGTAAAATACAGAATTTGTGCATTTTCCGGAAGAACCTCACAAAGGTAATCCCCCTGCGCCTTACCCGCATCCACATTGGGAGAACCCACATAGATATACCCCTCATAGTCTTCTCCCCCGGAAACCTGTGTCAGGAAAGAAATATAGGGAATGCCAGCTGTCTTTGCAGCCTCCAGAGCCGGTACAGAACCGTCCAGGTCATTGCTGATCGCAGAAACCACTTTTGCATTCTGCACGATAAAATCATCCACCTGGCCGTTCTGCACGTTGGTGTCACCCGCCGCATCCGTAACCATGATCTGGATGCCCTTCGCTTCCGTCTCCTCCTTCAAATAAGAGCGGAACTTCGCGCAGTAATTATATGTGTCACTGTTATTCGCAAAACCTACCAGAAAGTCGCCTCCTGATGCCGCCTCCCCATCCGCCTCAGCCGCATCTTCCTCCGCAGACATCGCCTCGTCCGCAGCCGGCGTCTGCGTCTCCTGCGTTCCGATATCACCTTCTCCTCCACATCCTGTCAGCCATGCGGCTGCAAGCACTACCGGCAGTAAACCTCTTAACACTTTCTTTTTCATAATGTCTCCTTTCCGTGCTTTGGCACATAAGATAATGTTGTGTTACCTGCTCTTTTTGTTTTCTTTCGTCTTGATATCTATAATTACCGCTCCTGCAATCAGCAGACCTTTTACGATGAGCTGATACTGCGTGGAGACGTGAAGCAGGTTCAAAATATTATTGATGAGTCCTACAATGACAGAACCGATCAAAGCGCCTGTGACCGTACCGATTCCGCCCAGGAAACTGGTGCCGCCCACGATAACCGCCGTGATGGCATCAAATTCATAGCCGCTTCCCACAGAGGGCATACCCGCCATCAGTCTGGACATCAGGACCACTCCTGCCAGGCCGGTCAGAGCTCCGCTTAAGGTAAATATCATCCGTTTCTTTCTGTTCACATTGATTCCTGACGCAATGGCAGTCTTTTCACTGCCGCCGATGGCATAGATACATGTTCCGAATTTCGTGTTTTTCATCAGCACCGCTATGATCACAACCACAATGACCATGATGATTACCGGCACCGGAATCCCAAGCACAGCTCCCTGTCCGAGGAACCGCACCTTGTCCACGCCTCCGATACTCTGCCCGTTGGTATAAAGCTGCACCACACCCTGCAGCACATTGGTCATGGCAAGCGTCGCAATAAAAGGCTGCAGCTTAAAGTGTGTGATCATAAACCCATTGATCCATCCACACACTACGCCAATGAAAATGCCCGTAAATACAGCCAGCGGCACATTACCTGTGGTCGAAAGCACTCCTGCCGCAAAACACATGGATGTGGTGCACAAAAGCCCCGCCGACAGATCAATCATACCCGAGACAATCAGCATGGTCTCTCCACAGGCAATGATCGTGACAACCGAAATCTGCTTTAAAATATTGATCAGATTCTGGGGTTTGAGAAAATTGCCATTGATCATCGCAGAAGCAATGAACAAAATAATAAGTATTAAAACAATCCCATATTTTCTATATATTTCATCTGCTTTTCGCTTTTTCATCTGTCCGCCTCCACTATCATTTTCATAATTTTATCCTGTGTTGCCTCCCCGCTTTCCAGAACCCCGATCTTCTTTCCCTGTGCCATGACGGCCACCCTGTGGCTCATGGAAAGCACTTCCGGCATATCTGATGAAATCAGCAAAATAGCCAATCCCTTTTCCGCCAGTTCTGTGATCAGTTTATAGATTTCCTGTTTGGCTCCCACATCAATTCCTCTGGTAGGCTCATCTAAAATCAAAACTTTGACATCGCGCACCAGCCACTTGCCAAGCACTACTTTCTGTTGGTTACCGCCGCTCAGATTTCCCACCAGGGTTTCCGCATTCGGCGCTTTGACCGCCAGACTGCCGCATATCCCTGTGACAGCCTCATGGATCTTTGGTCGCTGCCAGAACCCCCATCTCGTGAACAGGTCGCCGTTTGGAAGCATGATATTTTCCCGAATTGACCTTACCCCCACAAACCCATAGGATGCCCGGTCCTCTGTAGCCATAACCACGCCTGCCGATATGGCATCCTGCGTGGAGCGAAAGCGGCAGGGCTTCCCGTACATCTTTATGGTTCCAGATGTGGGCCGGTCCAGACCGAAAACAGCTCTGGCAATTTCACTTCTGCCGGCCCCCATCATGCCTGCAAACCCTAAAATTTCCCCCTCTCTGATAGAAAAGGAAATGTCCTCAAATCCTTCTCCCGTCAGCCCTTCTACCTGAAGAACCACTCTGTCTCCATGCGGTTTGACGGGTGGATAAATCTCCTGAATATCCCGTCCCACCATGAGGGAAATCAACTTTTCTTCACTCACATCCCGCAGGAAACCTGATCCCACCCACTTGCCATCCCGCAGCACTGTGTACTCATCGCACAGAGAAAATACCTCTTCCAATCTGTGGGATATGAATACAAAGGCAATGCCCTGATCTCTCAATTCTCTGACTTTCTGGAAAAAAATCTCCGTTTCCTTATTTGTCAGGGCAGATGTCGGTTCATCCATGATTATCACTTTGCTGCCCCTTGAGATCGCCTTTAAAATTTCAATCATCTGTCTGGACGCAACACTCAGATCCCCCATTTTCATCTCCGGGTCAAAATGCAATCCTATCATCTGCATCCACTCAGCCGTCTTTTTACTGCGCTCCTTCTTATTCAGAAACCCGCCCTTTTGCAAAGGTTCCCGTCCCAGATACAGATTCTCCGCAATGGTCATCTCCGGCACAAAGTTCAGTTCCTGAGAAACAATGGAAATTCCATGTTCAAAGGCATCCCTCTCGCTTTTCATGTGAATTTCCTGCCCATTGACCAGAACAGCGCCCTCGTAACTCGTGTAAGTTCCTGACAGAATTTTCATCAGAGTGGATTTTCCGGCGCCGTTCTCACCTACCAGAGCATGGACACTTGCAGTCTTTAACCGTAAATTGACTTGATCAAGCGCCACCACACCCGGAAACTCTTTTCTGATATTTCTCAATTCAACAACCGTTTTTTGATCCACATTATCCCTCCCCTTTTTTGTTGAAACGCTTTATCATTACTCCTTTACTTACATCTCTCCTTCGTGGCTTAAGTATATAATATTAGGATTAATTGTGCAATATATCTTTTCTGATTTTCATATTTTTGTCTATTTCTCACATTATTTCTACGGCTTGAAATTTGCTAAATCGTTTTATCATTTTTCCATTTTGTCTATTTTTCCGATACATAGAAATCAATCAGAAACAGACGGCCCGGGAAAGCTTTTCCGTCGCCGCCCACCGGCCTCGCAAAAAGCTATGCACAAAAACAGACGGGAACCATATAGCATTCCCGCCTTGCAATATATTTATGATGTATTTCACAGCTCCCTCTCGACCGCGCTGCCCCTGCGCAGCAGATCCGGCTTGTAGAAAACCTTTTTCCGCTCCGTATTTTCCGATTCCCCAAGCAGCTCAATGAGCGCTCTGCCAATAAAGCTTCCCATCTCCACGCTGGGAACGCGCACCGTCGTCAACGGTGTCTCCATGATATCCGCAAAGGGAACATTGTCAAATCCCACCAGGGAAATGTCCTTCGGGATGCGTATCCTGTAATTTCTCGCGGCCCGGTAAATTCCAAATGCCATCTCATCGTTTGAGGAAAAAATCGCGCTCACCCGCTGCCCCATCAGATAAGAAAAGGCTTCGTAACCGCTGTCCATAGAATAATCCCCATAATAAACGAGCTTCTCATCATAGGGAACCCCAAATTCCTCCAAAGCCTGCCGGTAGCCTTCAATTCTTTCCTGCGTCACATAATAAAACTGGTCTCCTGCCAGACAGCCGATTCTTCTGTGCCCCAGCTCCAGAAGATGTCTCGTGGCAAGAAATCCTCCCTGCCGGTAATCAAAACAGACATCTGCACCCGGGCAGTCAAACCCATAGTCATCCATCGTAATAACCGGTATCCCCAGCCCTTCCACATTCTTCCGCAGATTTGAAAGTTCCTCCTGTTTATCCGTCTCCAGCGGTCTCGCCCAGACAAGCGCCGCCACATTCTCCGAAGCGATCTGGTTAATGAGCTTAAGCCCTGCATCCTGCGTCCGTTCCTCCAGAATGTGGCTGATCAGGGAATACCCTGTCCCGGACAGCTCCCTGTTGACCGCCATAAAGAGCGCCGCAATATGTGTGTTTCGCACATCATTCATCACGATACCGATCATCCGGCTTTTGCGGTTTACCAGACTGAGCGCCGCCCTGTTTGGATGATAGTTGAGACGCGCTGCCGCTTCTCTCACCTTCTGCCTGGTATCCTCCGAAATGCGGCTCGGCTTATCCGATAGCGCCATCGACACCGCCGAGACGGAAACACCGCATTCTTTCGCTACATCTTTAATTGTCGCCCTCATTTTCCGCACTCCCTTTGCTGAAGCAGACTGCCGCACTCTGCACAGACATGGTGCGGTATCTTGATTATACGGCAGGGAGTTATACTTTTGCAACATGCAAGCCCCCCTTTTCCAACCGCGCCCCCTCTTACGCACATTATATCTGTCATTTATTAATATTTCGTATGTATTATCTGATTATTTGATTTCATTTTACATATTTTCTGTGATTTATCTTTCCTTTTTTTGAAAAATCTGCTAAAATAGGGTTAAGGAAACGGGATTCCTGCCGATATCCTTAACAGAACAAGGAGTTCGCTGTGCTAAAAGGATATGGCCATATCGAAGTCATGCACAAATATGAATCCAAGGAGGGATCACCGCAATCTATGCAAATGAATGGACTTATAAAGTGGAAGCGGTTATGGCGGTCACCCCGGTGAAGAAGGCAGCTTCTGACAAAAATCGCCAGTCCAAGCAGAACCCATCCCAGGCTTTCGCCAAGAAATTCTTTGCCGAAGCGCTGGATGAGGCCTTTGAGAAGGAAAAGAGTCGAAATATCGAAATCAGAACGACCGGGTACACGAAAAACGCCCTTCCTTTTCAGAATTTTGTAAATTTACGGGAATATTCTTAGAATTGCAAAAAATACAGAAGAAATCAGAAACCTCAGCGCGTCCGGTCTGAGGTTTCTGATTTTTATATGCACAGCCGCTTGTTTTTCTTTGCAGGCTGTTAAACTCGCACTCTTTTTTCTTTTGCGTCAAATGATATAGTTCCCGCTTTGCTCCCCGTGCCACGCAACCAGATCCGCCAGTGTCACACGATCCACCACATCGCTGACCGCCTGGTTCAGCATCTGCCACAGCCGCAGGGTAACGCAGCCCTCCTGCCTTTCACAGGCGTTGACCTCATCTTCCAGACAGGCCACCGGGGCAAGCGACCCTTCCGTCAGTCTGAGAATCATGCCTGCCGTGTACTGCGCCGGATCTTTCATCAAATGATATCCGCCCTGCGGCCCTCTGACGCTCTTCACATAGCCCGCCTTATTCAGTATAGCGATAATCTGTTCCAGATATTTTTCCGAGATCTGCTGCCTGGCCGCAATATCCCGTATTCTGATCGGATCGCCGGTATCATAAACCGCCAGATCCAGCATCAGTCTGAGCGCATATCTGCCCTTTGTGGAAATTTTCATCCCCTGCTCCCCCTTCCTGTCCGCCAAAGCCGCTGTCTCAAATCTTCCATTTTCCTATCGTCTTAATATGCTTTATCAAAGTTATATAATAAAAGAAAAAGCCTGTCAACCTATGCTTTGAACATGTGAGAATCAGGGAAAGCATAAATTAGAAAAACAGGACTATTTTCCCATTTCACCTATTAAGAAATTTCTGCCATCGGGCGATATATAATATAAGAGGTGAAGTCCGAAAACCTCCCGACGGGTAAACGGATTTACAGTGTAAACAGGTAAAGCTAAGGAGGGCAAAAACATGAATAATATGAACGGTGTCAACAGCTATAATGCCATGCAGAAGAACCTTTACAGCACGGCATCCCAGAGCAGAAGGACTGCCAAAGCTGACAGCAGGACCACCGACGAAACCAAAAAGACAAACAGCAATTCCGTACAGCTGAGCGACAAGGCGAAGGCTCTTTTGCAGGAATTGAAGAAAACCTATAACAATGCAGACATCTATGTTGCCGAATATGAGACCGATGAGGAGGCTGCTGAATATCTCTCCCGTGGTTCCAAGGATTTCAGTATACTGATTGATCCCGAAGAACTTGAGAAAATGGCCAACGATGACGAAGTGAAGGAGAAGAACCTCTCCCTTCTGGATGAATCCCTTGGCAAGCTCAGCGATATGAAGGAAGAGTTAAAGGAAACCGGCCGCGAAGATGAAATCGTAACACTCGGCGTAAACATCGGCAAGGATGGACAGGTATCCTACTTTGCGGAACTCGAAAAATCCGGTGAGCGCACGAAGGAATTCGTGGACAAAATGCGCGAGGACAAAAAAGAAGCCGCAAAGGAAGCGGAAGCTGAAAAAGCCGGTAAAGCGCAGGACAAATACAATTATGAGCACAGCAAGCGGGCTACCATATCCGCTAACAGCGTAAAAGATCTGCTCGAAAAGATTAAAAACTTTAGCTGGGACAGTGTAAAAGAAGAGACAACCATTCCCATGCCCGGAAAGAATTTCGATTTCACCATCTAACCAGATCGAACAAGTTCGATCTATTGAAACATTCTACACACAAAAGAACCGCTCTCTGGCGATAACGCGGAGGGCGGTCTTTTTATTGTCCTAAAATCTCTTGATCTTCTTTGTGGTATTCTTTTCAAACTCCGTATCGCGCAGTTTCACGCTTACCACGCGCTTATACAGGGGTGCCTTGTCATTGTACGCATCGACAATTTTCCGGATCTCGCCCTCCACATTCTTGATCTTTTTCCTGGAAGCATACTCCAGATCGGGGAAAATCTCCGCCTCAATCACACCGTCCTTCTCCCTCACAAGAATCTCCTGCACGAGACGCGCGGCGCCGATCCTGTTTTCCAGCTCCTCCGGGGAAACATTCTCTCCGTTTGGCGTGATAATCAGATTCTTCTTTCTTCCCGTGAGGAAAAGGAATCCGTCCTCGTCCACATATCCCAGATCTCCCGTCCGAAGCCAGCCGTCCACCAGTGTTTCCGCTGTCTCCTCTGGCATTTTGTAATATCCCTGCATGACGCTTGAACCTCTCACCCAGAGCTCCTCGTCCACCACTTTTACCTCACAGTTCGGCATACATTTGCCAATAGAGCCATCCTTTTTATCGTTGGGACAGTTGGAGCTGATCACCGGCGCACATTCCGTCATGCCGTACCCCTGCAGAATGGTAATTCCGTACTTTTCAAACCGTTTCAGGTAATCGGGATTTAAGTATGCGCCGCCGCTGCATATGGTATGAAGCTGTTTTCCAAAGACCTTGGCTTTTATGATGGGCGCCGGGAGCCAGTCGGTCTCCTCCAGCTTCTTTGCAAAAGTCTCAATCATAAGCGGCACCATAAGGATGATGTTCGGCTCAAAGAGTTTGATATTTTTTAACACCCGCAGCAGGGAATCGTTGATGCAGATCACCGTTCCCAGAGACATGCCCTTTAAAATATCCATGCTCAGGCAGTAGGCATGATGAATCGGCAGCACCGAAAGCAGCACCATCCCCGGTTCAAAACCCATATCCTGCGCCGTGGCATTCTCCGCCAGGTTCCTGTGGGTCAGCATCACACCCTTGCTCTTTCCCGTGGTGCCCGAGGTAAACATGATGGTGGCCAGATCTTCCGGCTGCGGGCTGTGGGCATAGCCCGGCTCCTGCCCGCGAATCAGCTCTTCGAAAAGAATGGTTCCTTCCGGCACATCCGCCGCAGATGCCCCCGGCTCAGTGGCAATCCGGCATTTCAAATTCGGGCATTTCTCCATCGAAAGCTCCGCCACCGCCGCGCGCGCCTTATCATACACCAGCACTGTCGCATCCGCCCGGTCGATCAGCTCGCACAGATCTTCCGCCGGAAGGTTTGCATCCAGCGGCACCGCCACGCTGCCGCCATTCACCGTGCCGTAGTAAGAGACAAGCCACGGATAAGAGTTGTCTCCCACAATCGCTATGTGGGAGCCCTGTTCGCCGAGGCTTTCAAGCGCCGCCGAAAAGCGCTCGCTGTCCTCTCGAATCTGCCGGTAGGTCTTCGCCTCTACGACCGTCTCTTTTTTGCCGTTTCCTTTATCTCTCTTCGCCTTGTAGCGCACCGCATCCTGAGAGCCGTACGCCTCAGACGCCTTGACTAAAATTTCTCTAATCGTACTACTAAATTCGTTCATACTTCCTTCCATTCCGAAGCGTCCTGTGCCGGGAGCCGCAGTCATCCTCTCATATACTATCCTGGGTCCGGAAACATTTGTAACGCTTCTGCACAACTTCCCGATGAAAAAAACAAAGCCATCAGATCTGTTTTCCATCTGTTACAAGCTCTCGAGGTAATCCACCGCCTCCTGCACGGTGCGGATGCCTGCTGCCTTCTCCTCCTCGATCTCCACCTCAAACGTATCCTCCACCTCGCCGAGCATACTCATAAAATCAAAGGATGAAAAACCCAGATCCTCCATAAACCGGGACTCCGGCCTGATATCTTCCCTCTTCACTTCCACATAGTTCATAATGATTTTTGCCAACTGATCAAACATATCTTGTCAACCGCCTTCCTAAATTAATTTGATGATATCGCCAATCTTCATATTCGGGTTTTCCGTCCCTTTGAACATAATCTTACACAAATAATAGTAGAAACGCTCCAACGTCTCACGGCTTACCGCCGCCACCTGATGCTCGAAATTGAAATCCAGTCCGTTGTCATCGGAACGGTGCATCACCGTCAGATACATCGCCTGTGTAGTCGCTCCGTTTGGATACCATTTCGTCTTATATCGGATATCCCCAAGCTGATCTAAACCTTTTTCCTTCAAGGTCAGGGGCTGATAGGTCAGGGACATGGGTTCGTAAGTTGCGCCCTGCGGTGTATGGTAGAGTCTGCTTCTGTAACCGAAGTACTCCACAGGATTGTAATTCGTGTGGCGGAACACTTCGTTCTGCCCGTTGCGGATGGCAAGGATGCCTTCCATAAAAGTCTGGTCTTTGGAGAGAATGGTCCGAAACGGGAAGGAATGGATTCGGGTTCCGCCCGACTTCTTCTCCATAAGGGTTGCCCTTCTGGCATACGCCACGTTGATGGACACATCATCGTTGTCATTCATCTTCTGCAGATATGTGCGGATTCCCATGATCAACAGACACTGCAGGGAAATATGCTGCTCTTCGCAAAAACGCATCAGTCTCCGGGTCGGCTCCTCCTCCAGATGAAAAATGTCGAGTGCGGAGTCCACTTTTGCGGTTGCAAAAAAGGCCGCCCTTGTTCCGGGAAACTGTTTTCTCGCCGCCTCCAGCTGCCCCGGCCCCTCGATGCCGTTAAAGATCGGCTCCGACTCTCCGATCAGCTTCTCAAAATATTCCCTGTCTCTGGCCTGCGCTCTGCTTCCCGCCTCGTAAGCCAGATCTTTCTCCAGCTGCTCTGTAAAGGAGCGCATGTCTGACGGATAGGCAACTCCCTCAAATTTGGCATTACAGTAAAGCTCGATCACGTCCCGCAGGAAACAAATCAGGGACTGTGCGTCCAGCAGCATATGGTCACCCAGCACATAGAGACCCTGACAGCCGTCCGGCGTCTTAATCATCACCACCCGGTTCATGGGACTGTCCTCTCTCTGGAACGGCACCCGGGTCCATCCTGTCATAATCTCGGCCGCTTCCTCCATCGTTTTGCCCGTGAAATCCACATACTCGATATCCCGCTCTTCCTTCTCCGCCACATACTGGTACCACTGCTCTTCCTTCTTATCGTAAGCAAAGCGTACCCGCATGGACTCACAGCGCTCATACGCCTTGTAAACCGCCCGTTTCAGTTCCTCGATATCCAGTTCGTATTCAATTGTCAAGCTGGTTCCAATGTTTACAACCTCTTTCTTCGGGCAAAAATCCATATAGAAAATATGGAACTTCTGCGCCACTGTCAGAGGATACGTCTTCTGACCCTTTCTTGTTTTCATAGCTCCCTCCTTCATTCTGCTTCCATGATTCCACATCGCGGGATCTCAGAATCCACGGACGAGCAGGCTCGTCCTGGAGAATGCCCGTTTTCCGGGCATTCTCCTAAGTGAAACGGAGTTGCGAAGCAACTCCTAGAAGTTCTCCGCGAAACAGCCTCTGCTGTGAGCGGCCAGAACTTCTTTTCACTCTAGTACTTCGCCGATAAACTCCGTCAACGCCTCCTCATAGCTTTCCATGTCTTTGTAGTAGCTCTCCGCGTGGGCGGCTCCCTCTATAATGAGCTTGCGCTTCTTTGAACCACAATGCTCATAGATCTCATCACACATGCTGCACGGCACAAAGGTATCATTTCCGCCGTGGATAAACAGGATCGGCACCTCAGCCTTCTCCACCTCCCGCTTTGCATTACATTCGTCCATACCGTAGCCCGCAAGCTTCCTGTTCACAAGATCCGCACCCGGAATCAGCGGAAAAGCCGGCAGATGGTACATGGAGTGCAGCACATGGGTAAACACTTCTTTCGGGGAGGTAAAGCCGCAGTCGGAAACAATACCCTTCACCTGCTCCGGCAGCGAAAGACCGCTCAGCATCAGAAGCGTTGCCGCTCCCATAGATGTACCGTGGAGAAGAATTTCCGTCTCCTCACCGAGCTCTTCAACCGCCCATCTGACCCACCCAAGGGCATCCTGTCTGTCGAGACATCCAAAACCGATATATTCTCCTTCGCTTGCGCCGTGGGCCCTTGCATCGGGCAGCAGCATGGCAAATCCCCTCTTCTGATAGTAATCCGACAAGCCGATATAGTCAGACATCCCCTGGCTGGTGTAACCGTGGAAGCAGATCACAAGCTTCTGTCTCCCCTGCTGATCCTGCGCCGGAAAATAAGTGGCATGGAGCTTCAGTCCGTCAAAACTCGTCTGCCACACATCGTTATGAGGGCGTTCCATCATGGCCTCTTTTCGCCCCTCAATGAGCGGCATGTACTGGTTCCAGTCCGTGCCTGCCATCTTCATGGTGCGCTCGGTTTTCGCCCTGCCGCGCTTCATGGTACGCCCATAAAAATAGGCGATCTCCCCGCCGCAGACTGCCGCCAAAAGCCCTGCTCCCAGCATTGCTTTTTTTAATATTCCCTTCTTTTTCTTCATTTCTTCTTCGCCTTCTTTTCCGCCTTTTTCATCTCACGCTGTTTGGCTTCAATGATCTCCTTTAAGCGCAGCGCCTTGTCAATATTGCCTTCCACCTTAAGTTTCTGGGTCGTGAACGCCCACACCGGATCCATCTCGCCTTCCGCGATCTTTATGAGCACATCGGGCGCGCAGATAAACCTGGCATCCCTGTCGTAATATTCGTAAGGCTCCACATAGAGCACCCCGTCCTTCACTTCCACATAGAAAGCGCCTCCCGCCTCCTCATCCTCAATGTCAAACTCAAAAGCCAGATGCTCGTGGATGTCGCTCACATCCGCACCCATGAATCTTCCCTTAATGTCGTAAAAAAAATCTGCGTAAGTCATTTCCCTTTCCTCCTGACGGAGCCGTCCGCTCCAAACTCACTCATTTCCCATTTTCGACCAACGGTCGATTTTATCCTTTCTAACAATATCACATATTTCGACCAGCGGTCAATACGTTTCAAAAATAATTTTACGCAATCTTGTCATGTTGATTGTCCACACCGCTAATCTGTGATACAATCGACACAATAAACACCCATTTATTTACCGGCAAAGAAAGGCGCTTCACTATGGCAGACACCCAGAAATATGACAGAATTTTAGATGCGCTGCAGCAGCTTATGATCGATGAGAGCATACAGAATATCTCTGTCAGCGACATTGCCGCCAAAGCGGGCATTGGCAAAGGCAGCATCTATTACTATTTTCCTTCAAAAGAGGCAATTTTAGACGCGCTGATCCGAAGAAATTATGAAGCGCCCTTACAGACGGCAAAGCTGCTGGCTGACCAGACGGATATCCCGCCCTTTACACGGATGGCCATGCTGTTTCAGGCCTGCCGCAGTTCGGCGGCGGCTTTCTTAAAACAGGGCAGTGAAAAAAGCAGAACCATCACTCTGCAGGAATCCGCTTACCTGCACCAGAAATATTTAAATTATCTGATCTCGGAATTGAAGCCAAACCTGGCAAAGATCATCAGGCAGGGGATTTGTGCCGGCGAAATCCATTTTGACTTTCCAGAGGCGCTGGCTGAAATTGTACTGATCGTCCTTGGCGTAAAGCTGAACAACACGTTTCTCTCCACCACACCAGAGGACTGCGAATACACCATACGGGGACTAATTTCCCTGTTAGAGCAGGGCACCGGGCTTTCCGAAGGAACTTTAAGTTATCTGAACTTAACCGAATAACAAATCATCGCTCGGCAGCGATGATTCAGAGAATGCTTCGCATTCTCCCTGAATGTTTTACACGATTGCACTTTTCTATAGAATAACAAATCGAACGCTGTTCAATTGTGAGATCCGCTCTGCGGGCTCGAATAAAAAAGGAGGATCATACATGCAAGAAAATAACCTCACCGGGCGGCTGACACTGCCCACAGATGTGGATATGGTGGAGGAAACCATACGGCTTAAAAATCTCTTAGGGGCGGACGCCCTGCGGGACTGTGACGGGACGGACATGCCTGAGGCGCTGTTGTCCCAGGACGCAAAAATCTACGCCACCTACTACACCACCAGAAAGGATAATGCCTGGGCTGAGGCAAATCCCGAAGAAATCCAGCAGGAATACCTGATCAGCGACCGGGTGACCGCCAGGGACAAAACCCTGCGCATCCGCCTGATGAAAGGGTTCCACACGCAGCAACTTAAGGTGAATACCATCGACGATCCCAAACGCTGGTGGGAAGTCATCGACAGGACCACGGGGGAAATTGTCTCCACGGACCACTGGCAGTACGACGAGAGCACAGGCGAAGTGGTGATCGACACCGTTCCCTATCATCAGTATACCGTAAGTTTTCTTGCTTTCCTGATCTGGGATCCCGTGCATATGTACAACTTTATCACCAACGACTGGAAGGACGCCCCGCACCAGCTCACCTTTGATGTGCGCCAGCCAAAGACACAGGCTTATGTGAAGGAGAAGCTACGCCGCTGGTGTGAGGAAAATCCCAGTGTGGACGTGGTGCGCTTCACGACCTTTTTCCACCAGTTCACCCTGACCTTTGACGACCAGAAACGGGAAAAGTTCGTGGAATGGTTCGGCTACAGCGCAAGCGTCAGCCCCTATATTCTGGAGCAGTTTGAAAAGTGGGCCGGCTACCCGTTCCGCCCGGAATACATTGTGGACCAAGGCTACCACAACTCCATCTTCCGCAGCCCCTCAAAGCAGTTCTTAGACTTTGTGGAATTCCAGCAGATCGAGGTGAGCAGGCTTGCCAAAGAGCTGGTTGATATTGTCCACAGCTACGGCAAGGAAGCCATGATGTTTTTGGGCGATCACTGGATCGGTACAGAGCCTTTTGGCAAATACTTTAAAAGCATCGGACTGGATGCGGTGGTCGGATCCGTGGGGGACGGCGTCACCCTTCGCATGATCTCCGACATACAGGGCGTAACTTATACGGAAGGCCGGCTTCTGCCCTATTTCTTCCCGGATGTGTTCACCGAAGGCGGTGATCCCATAGGTGAGTCAAAAGACAACTGGCTGAAAGCGCGCCGGGCAATCCTGCGCTCTCCCGTGGACCGAATCGGCTACGGCGGCTATCTGAAACTGGCAGACGAGTGGCCCGGTTTTATTGACCGCATCAGTCAAGTCGTGGCGGAGTTCCGGCAGATCCATGCCAACATGCAGGGATCCCAGGCATACACCGCCCCCTTTAAGGTGGCTGTCCTCAACAGCTGGGGAAATCTGCGCCGCTGGATGGCAAACCAGGTGCACCACGCTCTCTGGTACCGCGAAATCTATTCCTATGTAGGTGTGATTGAGGCATTGAGCGGTATGCCCATCGATGTGGAATTCATTACGTTTGAGGAGATGAAACAGGGAATTGATCCGTCCATCCGGGTTATCATAAACGCCGGGGATGCTTACACCGCTTTCAGCGGCGGAGAGGTCTGGAAAGATCCCGAACTGGTCTGCGCCCTGCGCCGTTTCGTGGATGAGGGCGGCGGCTTTATCGGTGTTGGAGAACCCACTGCCTGCCAGTATCAGGGACGCTACTTCCAGTTGAGCGACGTTCTCGGCGTGGACAGAGAGCTTGGCTTCTCCATGAGCACCGACAAGTACAATGAACTGAACAGAGAACACTTTATTCTGGAAGATGTAACTGGCAGCATTGATTTCGGCGAAGGAAAGAGCCGCATCTATGCCCAGGGTGAAAACTACCAGATTCTCGATATGGACGGTAAGTACAGCCGCCTTGTGGTCAACGAATACGGCAAGGGACGCAGCGTCTACTTCACGGGGCTGCCCTACTCCCCGCAGAACTGCCGCATTCTGCTGCGGGCCATCTACTATGCAGCCCACAGAGAAGAAGAGATGAAAAAATACTACGTCACCGATGTGGAAACCGAGATCGCTGTCTTTGAAAAGACGGGGATGATTGCCGTGATCAATAACACGCAGGAACAGAAGAAAACCGACCTCTACATGGACGGTGTTCTCAAAATGCATCTCGATCTCGCTCCTATGGAACTCAAATGGATCAACTATAAAGAATAAAAACCGTACATTCTCCCGCCTTCTGTCTGTGCAGAAGGCGGGAGCTGCCGTGAAAAGAGATCCGTTTTTACAGTCAGTACAGACAATTTTCCAGACAGCCGCTGCAATCCATAGGGTACACCCCGTCAAAGCACGCCTTGCACAGAGGCAGGCCTCCCGTCATCTCCGAAAGATCTTCCATGCGCAGATAACCGAGAGAGTCCGCCCCGATCATCTCCCGGATCGTCTCCACACTGTAGTTTGCCGCAATGAGCTGGGAATCGGAAGGCACGTCAGTGCCGAAATAGCACGGATATAGAAAGGGCGGCGAGCTGATTCTCACATGCACTTCTCCCGCTCCTGCCTCCTTCAACATACGGATTAGCCTGGCAATGGTGGTTCCTCTCACAATGGAATCATCCACCAGCACAATCCGCTTGTCTTTTACCGCAGATTCCAGCACGCTCAGCTTCATGCGGACAGCGTCTTCCCGTTCCTTCTGGGTAGGCTTAATGAATGTTCTGCCTATGTAGCCGTTCTTATAAAACGCCTGTCCGAAGGCAATCCCGCTTTTCCGCGCGTATCCCTGCGCCGCCGGAAGCCCCGACTCCGGCACCCCCGTCACCAGATCCGCCTCCACGGGATAGGACTCTGCCAGCAGCTCCCCCGCACGGATTCTGGCGTCGTACACCCGCACGCCGTCCATCGTACTGTCCAGTCTGGCAAAATAAATATACTCGAAGATACAGTGGGCACACCGCTCCGCCTTCGGCAACATCTGCGACCGTATCTCCCCGCCGGAAATCGTGACTACCTCCCCCGGCAGAATATCCCGCACAAAAGAGGCCCCCACAGCATCCAGCGCGCAGGACTCCGAAGCCAGCACATACGTCTGCCCCCGTTTCCCAAGACAAAGGGGCTTCAATCCATAAGGATCCCGCACCCCGATGAGTTTTCTGGGACTCATAATAACCAGCGCATAGCCTCCCTTTATTTTCAAAGCCGTCCTGTATACCGCCTCCTCCACTGCCGCCGCGTGCACCCGTTCCCTCGCGATATGAAAAGCAATCACCTCTGAATCCGTGGTGGTGTGGAAGACCGCTCCGTTCTGGATCAGCTCCCATCTCAGTTCCGGCGTGTTGATCAAATTGCCATTATGGGCAAGCGCAAGCGTTCCCTTGATATAGGAGAGAACAAGAGGCTGGGCATTTCCTGCCACGGACGCCCCCGTCGTGGAATAGCGCACATGGCCAATGCCGAGATTCCCGTCCAGTTTTTCCAGAACCACTTTCGTGAACACCTCGCTCACCAGACCGAGATCCTTGTGAAAGCACACATTGCCCCGCTCCCTCTCGGTTCTGGAAACCACTATGCCGCAGGCCTCCTGTCCTCTATGCTGTAATGCCGTCAATCCGCAGTAGAGCCACGGCGCCACGTTTTCTCCTTCCGGTCCATACATGCCCACCACACCGCAGGCTTCCTTTATTCCGGCCATTTTCATTCCTCCTCACAGACAGAGAGCTTCTGGCTCTGTTTATACGCGCAAAACGGGACAAAGAAATCTTTTCAGACTTCTTTGTCCCGACGTGTCTATTCTATCACAGGCAGTTCCTTTTTTCCAGTGTCTTTTTCTCTTTTATTGTCCGCTTTTATTCTATTGCCTGCATAATCCCCCTCTACCCTCTCACCACCGACAGTACCCCGTCCGTCATGCCATAGACCACATCCGCCGCTGCGGCCACCGCATCGTTGTGGGTCACCACGATCACCGCATAGTTGTCCTCGTGAGCCAGCTTGCACAGAAGCTCCACGATCACCTTCTCATTCTGGCTGTCCAGATTTCCCGTGGGCTCGTCAGCTAAAAGAATCTCACCGCCCGCCGCGACGGCCCTGGCGATAGCAACCCTCTGCTGCTCCCCGCCGCTGATCATGCCGGGCCTCTTTTTGTAGAGCGTCTCCGGCAGCCCCACCTTATCCAGATACTCCCGTGCCTTTGCCTTCGCCACTTTCGACGGGATATGCTGCAGCTCCATCGGGAACATGACATTCTCCATCACCGTCAGCAGGGGGAACAGATGAAAGGCCTGATAAATGACCGATGCCCGGTTCAGACGGTAAGCGTCCCGGTTCATCTTACGCATATCCTCCCCCTCCACGGTAAGCATCCCCTCTGTGGGCACATCAAGACCCGCAAGGAGGGAGAGAAAAGTGCTCTTGCCGCTGCCGGATTTACCTGTGATCGCATACATCTTCCCCCGCTCGAAGGAACAGTTCACCTCCGAGAGCGCCTTCGTCTTCTGGTACTTCGTCTGATAGATGTAAGTCACATTTACCGCCTCAATGATTTTTTCCATGTCTTCCTCCATTCTACCGTCTGCACGGTACTTTTATTTCCGCAACAATTCAGTCTGACTCCGAAAGAAGCGCGAGGGGCTCCTCCCGCAGATTTCTGTAAATCCCTGAAAGGGCCATCCCCACCGTGAACAAAAAAACCAGACTGCTGCAAAGACCCGCTGTCCGCCAGTCCGTCTCCGTCAGATAAGCGGATTGCAGCATCCCGCTCCCCTCTGCTTTCCCGTCCACGGCCTCCTCCTCACTTCTCTCCCTGTTAAACTGTACCTCCCCGTTGCTGAACCGGGTATCAAAGGTTTCCGTGGATGTCATCTGCGCCGCCGCGCTGCCTGCGATGAGCTGCCCCGCAAAACCGCCCGCCGCACTGCCCGCAAGGGCGACCGTCAGAACGCCTGCAAGAAGGGCGCTGGCACACTGTCCTTTCGTCATACCAAGGCACCGCTCGATAGCCGTCCATTTCTTTTGTTTCGCGATAAAGAGATGGCAGAAAAAAATCACCATACAGACCACGCTTACCGCGCCGACAGCCAGAAGAACCGCAGACATCGTCTGCATATTTTTCAGTCCGCCCTCCAGTTTATTGTAGCCGCCGTCGTAGAAAGTGATCTCCACATGATCCACCCCCTGCGCCTCCCACAGCTTTTTAAAGTTTTCCATGCTTTCCGTTCCATTGGGAATCCGAAAAGCGGTGGTGTATCCCTTCATGGGGCCGTGGAGAGCGATGTTGTGTTCGTCGCTGTTTTTAATAGAAGTCTTTGGGATAAACACTTCGTTTCTGTCAATCGTATATCCCCAGTCCCCGTCTCCGCCGACACCCACCTCATAAATTCCCTTGATCCTATAATCGCTCTCCTCAAATGGCTCATAGATGCCGCCCTCCGCATTTAAACGGGCCTCCCCTCCGCCCCGGCCCGGAGAGGCCGCGTAGTTGGCATAGCGGAGCGCCAGATGCAGAGAATCTCCTACTTGAAGTTTGTTTCTTCTGGCGAAGCGGTCCGATATCAGACACACTTTATTTCCCTGCTCATAGTCCTCTTTCGAAAAAAACGCTCCCTGCGAAAGATAGGCCTGCTTCGTATAAAAAGCCATGATCAGATTCAGATCCTGCGTGGCTGTCACAGGAAAAGTCTGAAACCAGTGCTGCAGTTCAAAATCCTGGCAGAGCGTCAGCCACGCCTTTCCCCGCTCCGTCTCATAAAATCCCGGCGTCAGTTCTTCTATCCACGTTCCCTCCAAATCCGTGGGCAGCCGCTTCCCGTCCGCGTCTGTCTGTGTGGAACGGGGTCCATCCATAGGCACATATTCAAAAATGGCGGCAGCGCCCTTCTCTTCCCATTCGTGGGTCCAACCGTCCGCCAGCGCCATCAAATACGTTCTGTCTGCATACAGGGTCTGCGGATACCGCGTATTGTGATCACACAAATAAATGGGAGAATCATTCACCGGGTAAGTGCTGCAGAGTACCCGCTTTACCTCTATCTTTACCGGGCCGGCAGGGACACAGTCTTCCAGAGGCGACGCCTCTATAATCATAGCCTGCGGCATCCCCTCATTGTCCTCCTTCAACTTATAATTAAACGGCAGCGCCTCGTAATAAGCCCGCTGCTCAGGCCCGCTCAGATATCCGGCCCCCACAAAGTCCAACACATCGCTGGAGATAGTTTCCCCATACACTGCCCGGTTAAAATACCGAAAGTCCTCCTCGTCGGCATACCATACGGCCCCCTGCTGTGTCCTCTCCGGTGTCTGCTCCACCGTACCGATGGTCACAAAAATCTCCTCAAACCGTCTCAGATTGTCCCCGCTGAGTTTCCAGAGACTCCCTCCCGCACAGAAAAGCGCCACCGTAAAAGACAGCAGCAGGAAAAAGAGCGCCGTCTTCACCGGCGTGCGCACAAGTCTGGTCAGACTGTTCCTGATCATCATACCTTCCTCCATAGTTCCGCCCTGCAACATTGCAAAGAATGCTGCTTTCTCAACACTGCTTAATCCTTTTTGGTCAGCATCTCCATCACGCTGAGCCTGTGAATTGACAAGACCGCCATCGTCGCTCCCGACAGAAATGCCAGAAAAAACATCGCTCCCGACAGGGCAAGCACGCTGACCGCAGGATGCAAAAAGACCCATGCCGCCAGACTGCCCAAAAGGCAGGCCCCCGCCGCCACAAACGCCGTCTCCCAAAAGAGCAGGAAAAAACTCCTGCCCCGTCCTGTTCCGAGAGACCGCATGAGTGCGTATTCCTCCCGTCTGCTCTGCAGGGAGAGATAGCTGCAAAGATACCCGATAAATATCACAATCACCACAAGAAAAGGAAACATTCCCCGAAGGAGCGCCAAATTCTTCGACAGTGTCTGCGCCGAACGGATAAAGGATTCATCCATAATCGTCAACGCATTGCCGTCAGACCGGAATTTCGCCCGGGTAACCACCGGCAGGAATTTCACTTCATCATACATCTGGGCTTTCAGGGCATTTAACCGAAACGGATCCTTCACCACAAAAAATCCTGAATCCGCAAAAAACTCGATTCCCTGACTGTGGTAAGCCTCCCGCATGTAATCAAAGGGCAAGATCACCTCCGGCGGCACCCAGTTTCCGCGAAAGTCTCCGATCTGCATACTTCCCACAATTTGATAGGTATCGGTAATAAGCGGCTCTATAAATATCTCGCTCCCCTCCGGGGCATAACGATAGTAAAATAGAGTTAACATAACATCATCGCCAAGATGCAGCCCCCGCTCTTCCATAAGCGCAGCGTCCAGAATACAAGCCTTCTGCGCTGTCTCCAGAATGCTCTCATCCACCCCCGGAAGAAACGTAATCTCCTCCCGCTTCATGCCGGAAACACCCTCCGGTGCATTCATACCCATACCGTAATGGTTCAGATTTTCCTTGTACTCCTCCACGGTAAACGCACCAAACCCGAACTTTAACCGCACGGTAAAGACCGGATCCTTCACATACTCGGATTCGCGCACACCCATCACCCGGTCTTCCCTGATGGTCATCCCCTCCTTCTGGGAGCCGTTTAATGTGCTGATCCTTGCCGTGACCGTAATCGTCTCCGGGAGATTTGCAAGCTGTCTTTCCGTGCTGTCCATATTCCCGGAGTAGACATCCAGAATCAGAACGGTCAGCACGCCGATCAGAAAATGCAGGATACTCTTTTTTCCATGCCGTGCAATATTCCTCACGGTCTGCCTCATAAAAAACTTCATGTTTCTCCCCCCGCCAGAACTGTCCGTCGTATCCCGGCACCCTATTTTTTATGCCGGCTCCTCTTATAATCTCTGCTTTCCCACACGCGTTTCAGCTCGGCATAACACTTGCCGTCCTCCTTGGTCAGTTCCAGCTCCAGAGCCGCCTGCCGTTCCCTGTTTTCATCCACGATCCAGAGTCGGAACGCCCCCTTCATAATCCTGCCCGCATCCTCCGGCCGCTCCGGCGCCACCCACCATTCAAGTCTGTCGCCAAATTCCAAAATATCGTCATCCCTGATGATAACCATCTGCCTGTCATAGACATAGTTTTCAGGCACCACCACCCGAAAGGTGCATATATAAGGATAATAAGCACTCCTCCCATTGTCATAAAACGGTTCCTCCCCATCCTCAAGCGTCTGATAGGGTTCCTTTTTCAGCAGAATCCGTTCTCCCTCCACAAGTTTCTGCCAGCCTTGCTCCTCCGTGGCCGCATAAACCACCACATCTTCCCCGATCACCCCGGGTCTGGCAAAACAGAAAAGGGAAAGAAGCAGACAGGCCGCAAAAACTGCCGCCGGTATCCTTAGTGTCAGTCTCCTCCCGTTTCGTTTTCCCGTCTTTACGCCCTCCACGATGCGCTTCTTTGCCGATTCATCCGGCACAATCCTGGATACTGCCGCGTGCAGGCGTTTCTCTGCGTCCTCCTTGGGAGCCAGCTGCTCTTCCTCCTCTGTTTCATTTCCGTTCCACACGCTCTCTTCCATAAGACACGTCTCTCCTTTCCTCTCCGCAGTCTTTCGGACAAAGGCTATTTTCGGTGCTTTCCCTGTCTGTCATCCCGTCTCCTCCAGCAGATCACGCAGCTTCCCCCGTCCTCTCTCCAGACGTTTTCTGACGGCGGATTCCGAAATGCCAAGCATCTGCGCGATCTCCTTCCCCTGATATCCTTCCACATAATGCAACAGCAGTACTTCCCTGTATCTGGATGACAAAAGCAAGAGGCTTTCCATCAGTCTTGTGTCTTCTTTCTCCTCATAGTAGCGGGACAACTGCTCCATCCCGATCTTCGGGTGATTTTTATAAAAGCGCAGCCTGTTTTTGCAGAGGTTGATGTCCACCCGGATCAGCCATGCCTTCCGATGCTCCTCCGTCTCAAATGCTTTCCCGCGCTCCCTATGCTCCATATATTTAATCAGTGTATCCTGCACGACATCCTCTGCGTCAAAGACGTTTTTCATCATCACAAAGGCAATTCGGTACAGCATATCGCCAAATTCCTGAAAAACTGCCTCCACACTCTGATCCGGGCTGTCTGTCCTTTTCTCCAACATGTCACCGCCTTCTCTCATTAATAAAACACACCGAGGTGCGAAAATGTGACACCCATTCTAAATTTTTTACGTCTCCCGGTTACGCTTCCTGTACTCCTTCGGAGAACAGCCCACTCTTTTCAAAAATTGTCTGTTAAAGTTGGAAAGATTGCTGTACCCGCAGGCAAAAGCGATATCCGCAATCTGTTCCGTGCCGTCGCTGAGCGCCTCGCAGGCAGCCTGAATCCGAAGCTGGGTCAGATGTTCGATGGCACCGATTCCCACCGCCTTCCGAAAACATCTCATAAAGTGGCTCTCGCTCAGATGCACCAGCCCCGCCAGCTGTTCCACCGTAATATCCTCCCTGAAATTTAGCGCCATATACTCAAGGGCCGGGCGGACAGCCTCCGTCTCACCCTCCGTGCCGCCCTTTTCAAACAGAATCTCCCCGCTCTCCTCCAGCGTCCAGATCAGCCGCAGAAGCTCGCTTTTTAACAGCAGATCCGAACGGGCCGAGTTGTCGCGCACACAGGAAAAAATCCGCTCCCCCAGCGCTTTCAGCTCTTCATAAGCCGCTGCGTCCCGGCGGATGCAGACATTTGTGCGGATATTGCCCTTGATCACCGGCCGGATGCATTCATTCGTACAGCGGTCACCACTGCCGGCGCCGAGCATGACAGGGCTGAATACAAGCGCATCGTACACCATTGGCACCAGACCGGCCTTCGAAGAGCTGCCCCCGCATCCCTCCTGCTCTTTCTCCGTAAAAACCGCTATCTGCTCCCTGCAAGGATATGTCGCGTGCAGCATATTGGGCGGTATGAGCAGCAGCTCCCCCTCCCCAGCCTCCAGCTTCCGGCTGCCGCATATAAATTCTCCCCTGCCGTGCAGAATATAGATCAGCTCAAACTCGCCGTGCCAGTGCATGGGCACATTCACAAACCACTCCGGCAGCCTGCACTCATAATAACTGTAAGGAATCCATGTAGTGCTGTGCTGCCTCTTTTCCTGTGTCTCCCTGTTCGGTGTCATAGTTTTTCTTCCTCCTTCATTTTTCGAGGTTTGTGATAGAAAAGTATCATTAAGGGGTAGCATTTTAATAGCATTTCCCATCCCGATAATCATATTATACTATTACAACTTGTATCTCTCAATCGTTTAAGTGAAGACATATGAATACGGAAATGAAAAAGGAAAAGGAGGCAGAATATGACATTTGAAAAAGATAACGGCGCGCTCGTATGCCGCCGTATGGGCGAAACGCTGCGGATTGAGCCGTGGGGAAAGGATTCCTTCCGGGTGCGCGCTGCAATGGCACCGCGTTTCACAGGAAACGACTGGGCATTGACCGAAACAGTCGAACGCGCAGACACACAGATTGCCATTGAGGAGGAAGACCACTGGGTGGGCGACGGCACCATCGACAAACGGCCGATTGCCTCCATTGTAAACGGACAGCTCAAGGCTGTTGTCAATTTCGCAGGCGTCATCTCCTTTTACTGCGGACAGCGCCTGATCCTGCGGGAATATTTCAGAAACTACGACGGCACGCTCTCCAAGGAGAGCCGCTGCCTAAAACTGGTAAACCGCGAGTGGAAAGGCGTGATCGGCGGCAATGAGTATGCCCTGAATGTGAAATTCGAGAGCGATAAGAAGGAAAAACTCTTCGGCATGGGGCAGTATCAGCAGGATTGTCTGGATCTGAAAGGCTGTGTGCTGGAGCTTGCCCAGCGCAACTCCCAGATTTCCGTCCCCTTCGCCGTCTCCTCTCTGGGCTACGGTTTTCTCTGGAACAATCCCGCCGTCGGCCGCGTGAGTTTCGGAAAAAACTACACGGAATGGATTGCCCGTGCCACGAGGGAGATGGATTACTGGATCACCGTTGCTGATACGCCGAAACAGATTCTTGAAAACTACACAGCCGTTACGGGGCGCGCCGAAATGTTCCCCGAGGATCTGATGGGACTGTGGCAGTGTAAGCTGCGCTACCGCACCCAGGATGAAGTCCTGACCGTGGCGAGACAATATCAGAAAGAAGGCATCAAAATCGACCAGATCGTCATCGACTTTTTCCACTGGACCGTGCAGGGAGACTGGAAATTCGATGAGAAATACTGGCCCGACCCGAAAGCTATGGTGGACGAGCTGCATGAGATGGGCATCAAGGTCATTGTGTCGGTATGGCCTTCCGTAGATAGAAAGAGTGAAAATTTTACTCCTATGATGGAGCGCGGCCTGCTCATCAAAACCGAGCGCGGCGCGGCGCAGACCTACGACTATCAGGGCGACTGCGTGGAAATCGATCCCTTCAACCCCGAAACCCGCAAATATGTGTGGGACGTATGTAAGAAGAACTATTACGACTACGGCATCGACGCCTTCTGGCTGGACAACTCCGAGCCGGACTACGGCGTATATGACTTTGAAAATTACCGTTACTTTGACGGACCCGCGCTGGCGCTCAGCAATCTTTATCCCCAGCTTTACAGCCGCACTTTCTACGATGGCATGTGTGCGGAAAACAAGGGGCCTGTGGTCAATCTGCTTCGGTGCGCGTGGGCCGGCTCCCAGAAATACGGCAACGTGGTATGGTCGGGCGATGTGCCGAGCACCTTTGAAGCCTTCACCGACCAGCTCCAGTGCGGCCTGAACATGGGACTGGCAGGCATACCCTGGTGGACCACAGACATCGGCGGCTTTATGACCGACGATGTGAACGACCCGGATTTCAGACAGCTCCTGATCCGCTGGTATCAGTTTGCCGTGTACTCTCCTGTCCTGCGGATGCACGGCGACAGAGGCCCTTACAATATCCCGCCACTCGACGACAGAGACTGGGGCGGCGGCTATCTCCACACCGGCCAGCCCAATGAGCTGTGGAGCTACGGTGAGGACAACTACGCCATTATGAAAAAATATTATGACGTCCGCATATCCATGCATGACTATATCAAACAACTGTATGAGGAAGCCCACGAGAACGGCTCCCCACTCTTACGCACCATGTTCTATGAGTTCCCGGAGGACGAAAAGTGCTGGGAGACGGAAGATCAGTATATGTTCGGCAGCCGGTTCCTCGCGGCGCCAATCCTGCATCTGAACGAGTGGCGCCGCAGCGTCTACCTCCCCGCCGGGACGTGGAAGCTGACCTCCACAGGAGAAGTCTTTGAAGGCGGACAAACAGTCCGTGTGGACGCGCCTATTGATTATATGCCGGTGTTTGAGCGCATGGCATAGGCACCGGGAAAAAGGCGGCTGCAAACAGACACATACAGCCGCCTTCAGAAAAGAAGAGGATGGAACCGGCAGCATCTGCCCTGTGTTCCATCCTCTTCTTTTATATGTTTATAACCTTCTCCCCCTGAGAAACCTTACTTCGCCGGCAATGCGAACTTGGCAATCAGCTCGTCTAAGGAAACGGCCTGCGCCGACAGCTCCTCGCTGGTAGCCGAAGACTCCTCAGCCACTGCCGCGTTCGTCTGGATCACGTCGGAAATCTGATCAACGCCCAGCTCCGCTTCTTTCATGGTAGCCATCTGACTCGAGGAAATGGAGCTCAGCTCCTTGGAAGACTCCGCCACCTTTCGGATTCCCTCCACCACAATCGCCAGTGAAGAAACCGCCCGCTCAGCCACCTTGTTGCCGTTCTCAACCTCTTTCATGGTGCCTTCAATCAACGCCCTGGTATCCACAGCCGACTTACTGCTCTGCTCCGCAAGCTGTCTGATCTGGTCAGCCACAACGGAGAACCCGCGCCCCGCTTCTCCTGCCCGCGCCGCCTCGATGGACGCATTCAGGGAAAGCATATTTGTCTCGGACGCAATATTTTCAATTTCTGAAATAATATTTCCGATTTTGTGGGATGCCTCGCTGATGCGGGACATTGCCTCCACCATCTCCTTCATATCGCCGCTGCTGCGGTCAGCCACATCCGCATATTCCTGGGACTGCTTATAAGCATCCTCCGCAGAATCTGCCGCTCTTCTCGCCGCCTCCGAAATCGTGGTGATCGTTGCGTGCAGCTCCTGTACCGCGCCTGCCTGCTCTGTCGCACCCTCCGCAAGACTCTGGGACGTATCCGCCAGATTGGAGGAGCCTGCAGAAACCTGCTCCGAGGACATACTGATGTAACGCAGCGTATCCACCATGTTATCCCTCAACTGCTTCAAAGAATCAAAGATCTGGCAGAATTCGCCTTTGTACCGCGCGCTGTCCTTTGAACGGATAACAAAATTGGAATTTGACATCTCACCAAGAATATATTCCAAATCATAAATGACAAAAATAAGTGTCTCTGACATAGCTTTCGCCGAACTGATAATATCGGCCACCTCGTCATCCGACTGCGTCTCCGGGAACGGCGTGGACAAATCACCGTCTGCAAACAGTGCAAGTCTGTCTTTTAACTCGATCAGCGGTGCGGAAATGTTCTCCGCTATATTTGTACCCAGCCGGATAGAAGTAACAATCGCCGCCAGAATAATCACTGCAATCATTACTATAAGCACGATGCACACAACTGTCAGTGCGCTGGAAACACTGTTTCCACGTTCTACCTTGATATCCATGATGGCAATCAGATCGTCATTGATATCATCGTAGAGCGGCATCAGCTCGTTCATGGCCCTGGCCTGAGCCTGCTCGCACAACACCCTGTCCGTCGTACCTCCCAGTTCAATGATCTCCTGATCCAACGCCCAGTATGTAGGAAGCTTGGAAGAAATATCAGAATAGACTGCCTTATTCGCATCGGAAACCATAAATTTCTCCAGATTGGCAAAGCTTGCAGTGAAATCCGCCACGCTCGCATCGTGGGATGCGCGCATGCTCTCGATGGCCGCCTCGTCATCGTACCCGATACATCCGCGGAGCGTGGAACGCGCCTCCGCAAAGTGCGTCATCGCCTTACCCACATCACCCTGGGCAAATCCATAGTCCTTCAATGCTCCCGAATATACCAGGGCCACCACGATCAACGCAATCAGCGCAATCAGCGCTACTGCCGCCGGAATCCCTGATGCTATCACAAATCCCCGCACCAGGCGCTCCTTAATCCGATACTTTTTCAGTTTCTCGTACATTACCATTCCCTCCTGGATTACACTCCCCGTGTTTTTATACAGAAAATAAATTCTTTAGTTTTCATTATACCAGTTTTCTTTTATAATACCAGTTTATTCTTCACAAAAATTTCACAAATCGTTTATAAGAATTTAATTTCCCTATATGTCGTAAAACCGTTTTTTCACCCCTCCACTCAAGAAACATGGAAAGCGGCACTTTCCCAGAGATTTACATACTTCATATAATCGTTTGCCATATCCTCCTGCCTCCTTATTCTTCGTTCTATTTTTGCAAACTGTCTTCCCTTTCACTGATTGTTTTGGAACCTGTGACTGCAGACTAAAGTAAAATGCTGTGGAATACCCTTTTTCTGCTGTAAAGAAAAAAGAATCCCCTCGCAAAAAGGACTTGCATCCTTCCCGCAAAAAATAGTAAAATATAGATAAATATAACAACAGACAGAAGACACATCATCCTTTAGTGGGGGAAGGAGATGATTTTATGGGAATTGGCAGCATCACATCAGCGGGCAGCATGTCTGCCATGCAGATGCCGACGACAGGTTTAAAGGATCAGAAAAGCAAAAATCTACAGACAGAAATCACAGACGTGCAGCAGCAGATACAGAAGCTCTCTTCTGAGGAAGATCTCTCTGCCAGTGAAAAAGCCAATGAGCAGAAGAAGCTAAAACGCGAAAAGTCCAGTCTCGATACCGAGTTGAAGCAGCATCAGGAAGAGCTTCTCCGATCGCAGAAAAGGGAGGAAATGCTGGCCGAACTTCGGGCGGCGCAGCTCCCGGATAAGGAGAAGGCGGCCAAAGAGGACAGCCAGTCAGCCGAAACCTCCTCCGACACAGCAGACGAAAAGACACAACCTGCCAGCGAAGGGCAGACGCCCCAGCCGGGAACCATCATAACCCAGAACAGTGACGGCACCGTTATCTTAAAGGAAGTCATGAATGCGGCTGAAAGCAGCGGCACAAACGCCGAAAACAAACCGGCTGACGAAGTAAAAGAAGCAGCCACTGCCGCATCGGAACCGAAATCTGAGGCAGACGGGACAGATACGGAGACGGTCACCGAATTCAGACCGACCGAAAAAGAAATGCAGGCCATGGTTTCCGCAGACGCTTCCATGCAGATCGCAGAACGTCAGGGGACGCTTGTCGCCAAAACAACCGACGGCATTGCTGTTTTGAAAGGAGAGATCAGGCAGGATGCGTACCGTGGAACAGATACGGAGCGGAAAGAGGCCGAGCTCAAAGATATGCAGAAACAGCAGCAGCAGGAAATGGCCTTCCAGTTCGCTATGTTAGGCGAAGCCGAAGGTGCCATGCAGGCAGGCCCGGAAACAGACAACGCTAAGGTTGGTGCGCAGGCAAATGCAGACAAGACATTTCAGGTCAGCGGTCTGAGTGCGCCGCAACAGGAAGAACAGGCAGCCCAGCAGGGATTTCAGGTTGCCATCGCGTAGCCAGACATTTATATCACCATATGGAACATGTTAAAAAAGAGTACAGAGGATTGCATCAATCCTGCCTGTACTCTTTTCTTATACTCTCCTGGTTATGAAGGACTGCAGGAGCACTCCCCTGCTCTCATCGGTCTGCGAAGCCGCCTGCCTAATGGGCCGTATCCACAATGGCAATGCTGGAATCTCCCTGCATTGCCTGCTCGATGACAGCGGCCTGCAGCTTCTGGAACGATCCGTGCGAGGAAGTTGCCCCGGACAGGGCGTCGATCTGCGTTTCCCCCTGTCCTTCCAAAAGCTGCCCTGCATAATAGCGGGTGTACTCGTTCGGATAGGTGCCATTGCTGTGTAACATCGTCTGCATATATGCATTATCCCAGCTTTTGATAAAGCCGCTGGCGTTCTCCGCGTTATACTCCACAGAAACTATACTTCCTCCTTTGACCATAATCGTGATATATTCTTTCCATCCAAAATTGAAATCAGCCGCTTGTGCGGTATAATAGCCATCCTGAAGTCCTGTCTGTTCCCCGCAGGCTGTAAACAGCATCATACCTGCCAGAATCAGTGCTATGCTCAACATCCGTTTCATATGTCATACTCCTCCTTCAAAGCAAATTTCTTCACCTGCGCCTGAAGTTCCTCGGCCTCCTTTGCCAGAAGGCCGCTGGACTGACTTGTTCCGCCCGCGTTCTGCAGATTCCTGTCCGCAATATCGGAAATGACAGCGATCCGCTCCTCCATGCTGGTCAGCGCGTTCTCCTGCCCCTGCACTGCCGCTACCAGCTGGTCTGAGATGGTGCTGATCTCGGTGGAAACGCCATAGATGGACCGCAGGGACTCCGCCGTGCTCGCATTCAGCTCCACGCCCGTCTGGATAACGGCTCTGGTGTTTGCCACAATTTCCACTGCGCTCTGGGCCGCCTTCGCACTTTTTCCTGCCAGATCTTTCACCTCTTCCGCCACAACGGCGAACCCTTTGCCTGCGCTTCCGGCATGGGCCGCCTCCACGGAAGCGTTCAGCGCCAGAATACTTGTCTGGAACGCAATATCGTCAATGGATTTGGCAATGGTTGTAATCTCCTGGGCATGTAAGCTGATATCATCCATCGCATTGGAAAGGGCCGACATCTGCGTATTCGCCTCCTGCACCTTTCTCGTAATTTCCACCGTCATCGTCCGTGTCTGATTGCTGCTCTTTGTCACACCGGCAAGCTGCTCCTTGACATGAGTCACCTCATCAACCAGCGCTTCCGTCGCCTGATTCTGTTCCAGAGATGCCTCATGCAGCTGTCCCGACTGTCCGCTCAGCTCATCCGCCATATTGGCGAGGCGGGTCGCTGCCGCGCGAAATCCTGTTATGGTCTCGTTCATGGACCGCAGGATGTTGCCAAGACTGTTTCTGATCTGTGTAAAGTCTCCCTGATACTCCACCTGCGGCTCAATCTGCAAGTCACCGTCTGCAACTCCGCTGAGTACCTGACGGATATCTGATATGTACCTGTTAAGGCTCTCCACCGTGTCCGCCAGAGTCCTTGTCATAATCTCCAGCTCATCCCCGGAGCTTAAATTGATCACCTCCGTATGCAGATCCCCGTCTGCGAGGGAAATCATGCGATTTGTCACATTCTTCACCGGCCTTGAGATGGATCGGGCCATCTTCAGAATCAGCAGAATGGAGATCACCAGTACTACCAGGGTACATATCCCCGCCACTACCATCGCCTGGTCAATCAGATTATCGTAATCCTCCTTTGGCACCTGAATCACTAACGACCACTGTGTGCCGCGTACAGGAGAAAACGCCGCCAGCATCTGCTGCCCGTCCACGGTAAATTCTGTGGATCCCGTCTCTCCGGTGGTCACACTCTTGATTGCTTCCTCGCTGCCGCCGCTAAGCTCTAACAGCGTGACTCCGCTTTTCACTTTCTCCTGATCCGGGTGTCCCGTGACAATTCCCTCCCGGTTCACCATGTAAGCCATGCCGTTTTTGCCTATATTGATGCTGCTGAGCACATCGTTCAGCGCATCATATTTGTAGATGCCTACCAGATAGTAAACAGTCTCGCCCTCCGCTTTCACCGGCATACCGATGGTGATGCCAAGCTTATCCTGAAAAACAGTGCTTGTATACGTCGTCAGATTGTCCGTCTCCTGTAAGAGCGACAGAAAACCGGCATCCAGACTCTCAGCCGCACCGTCTATTCCCTGGACAAGACTGCCGTTCAGATCATACAGGGCAATCGTGTGAAACTCATAAACCTCGGCTGCCTCTGTCAAAACCGTTTTCCAGCCTTCCATCTCCGCGTCCGCCCCGGAGGTCCCTGTTTCCTCTCCCCCAAAGCCCACTATGTTCATTCTTGAATCCCCGGCAAGCACCATCATCCGATCAGCCAGCATATGAATGTTGGCTTCCACTGTCTTAGCTGACTGCCTTGCCATAGGCTGCAGACTGTCCAGCAGAATACTGTTCGCCAGTGACTGCATGGAAAGTGCCATAATCACACAGCACACTGCCACCAATACCAAAATATTGAGTGTGGTGTTCCTCAATATTCTTCCATTGAGACTCCTCCTCACTTTGCGGCCAGAGCGGGAGTCTGACTTATTCGCTACCATGTACACATCGCTCCTTTTTCTCCATATTTCTTTGTTTCTACACATAGCAAAAGCCCACTTAATCCCCCGGGGGCTGCATCCGTTTCCCTGTGCCGGTGGTCCATAGACTTTGATGATATCATACCACGAACACTTCATAAAGGGAAGCCTTTTCTGGTACTTTTGACACAACAATAAATCTTCCCCTAAAAATGAAAGTGTGATATAATACCGTCGGTTTCAAGAAGTTCGGAAACACAATTTGTGGTAATGTGAATCAGCGAGCGAGATCGCGTCAGGCATAAAAGAGTCATAAGATGATGGATAAGTGGACACAGCAGATTAACAGAATAATCAGCATCGCATTAGTCATATCGCTTCTCTTCGCCGGAATGTATGTGGATATCGTTCCAGCCGAAGATCTGTTTGTGTATGACATGACCGGGAAAGCGGCCGCAAGTCTCGCCCCCGCCCAGTCAGATACCAATAACGATGCCATATGTACAGCGGAGCTGCCCGCAGTTCAGAACGCAGATCTGCAGTCACGTACAAGCTATCAGCAGCAGTACCGGGAAACCAATGAGTTTCTCTATTTGCAATGCTTTGGATCCCGGTCTTTATCACATGGAAACTCTTGTATACACCATATAACAACCTATTTGTTCTATCGGACGCAGACAGAACTGCTCACGGAATATATGTATCAGTCCGATGGAAAAAAGCGAATCTAAAGCTGTATCTGTGGAAAAGTGTAAAGTATCATTACAATAACAGTTTTAGAAAGAAGGTAAATATATGTTGACACAGGTTATTGCAGTAATTATTTTTATTGCAATGTTTCTTTTTATTGTGACCGAAATTGTGGAGAGGCACGTTGTTTCGCTTGTCTGCGCACTGTTGACGGTCATTTTCGTCTTTGGTCTGGGAATGCACAGTATGCAGGCGGTCATTGAAACGCTGAACATCAAAAGCATTTTTATGACAGAGTTCTGGTATCTGTCGGGTGAGACGTCGGGAAACAGTTCCGGCATCAACTGGGAGACCATCCTGTTTATTTTCGGCATGATGGTTATGGTGGAAGGCATGGCGCGCGTCGGCTTTTTCAGATGGCTCTGTATGCGGATTGCCAGACTCGTAAACTACCAGGTCATACCGCTGTTTGTCACTTTTATGATTTTATCAACCATACTGGCGATGTTTATCGACAGCATCACCGTGATTCTATTTTTGGCTGCTGTGACGATTGAACTTTCACAGCTTCTAAAATTCAATCCGGTCCCCATGATTTTATCCGAAATTTTTTGTGCGAATCTGGGCGGCTCGGCTACCATGTGCGGAGATCCGCCCAATATCATTATCGGTACCTCACTCGGCTATTCCTTTACAGACTTTGTGACAAATACCGGCGCGATTGCCGGCATCTGCCTCATTGCAGTGCTTGCCTATTTTTATCTGATATTTCGTAAGGAACTTACGGCCGGTGGGGCAAAACAAGTGGATTACAGCAGTCTGCCAGACCCGGAAACCACAATCACCGACAAAAAAGGCTTTGCGGTGAGCTGCGCAATCTTCGCCGCAGCGATTGTCCTGTTAGTAACCCATGCACAGACGGGCCTTACCGTCTCTACCATAGGAAGCCTTGTGGCCATTGCCACCCTGGTGACCTCCTGGAAATATGCGATACTGCTGTTAAAGAAGGTGGACTATAAAACGCTGCTGTTCTTTATCGGTCTGTTTGTCGTGATCGGCGGGCTGGAGCAGACAGGAATACTTGAAATCATGGCTGGGTTTATCGGCCGGATCAGCGGCGGAAACGTCATGGTCATGGTTGCTATCATCATATGGCTTTCAGCGGTTTCCAGCGCATTTGTGGATAATATCCCGTTCGCAACAACGATGATACCGATCATTAAAAGTCTGTCGGCCGCCTACGGCGTCGATCTGTCCATGCTTGCCTGGACACTGGCAATGGGAACGGATATCGGCGGAAGCGCCACGCCCATAGGCGCATCGGCAAATGTGGTCGGCATTGCTACTGCGTCAAGGGAAGGCTATGTGATCAAGTGGGGACTCTACTGTAGAAAAATGATGCCTGCAACTATAATAGTTGTGCTGATATCCATGCTTTTGATTTATTTCCGATATCTGTAAAGGGAGGTGTAACGGATGGAAAAGCAACTGATTATTTCCGTGGGAAGAGAATATGGAAGCGGCGGCCACGAAATTGCAGAGAGGCTGTCAAACCATTATGGCATTCAGCTTCTTGACCACAATCTTCTCGATGAGATTGCCGCAAAGAAAAATGTGAAAATGGATCATTTGAAAGAACTGGACGAGAAACATAAAAATCCGCTGTCCTCAAGGACAGTACGGGGCTACAGCAGTTCACCGGAGGAAAATCTTTTGTATCTGCAGTTTGACTATCTGCGGGAAAAGGCGGATTCCGGGGAGTCCTTTGTGATCGTGGGCCGTTGCAGCGAAACGATCCTGAAACAGTATGACAGCATGGTATCCATATTCATTCTCGCTGACCGCGACAAAAGAATCGAGCGAATCATGCGGCTGTATCATCTGACAGAAAGCGAGGCCGTCAAAAAGATTCGCGAGAAAGACACGAAGCGGAGACGTTACCATAACAGTTTCTGTGTCGGGAAATGGGGGGACTGCAGAAATTACGATGTCTCATTAAACAGCAGCAAGCTGGGCATAGACGGGTCAGTAAAACTTCTGACAGACTATATTGACAGAAGAAGCCAATAGATCATAGCCGACAAGCTGCCGGAAATTCCGACAGCTTGTTCTGTCTTAAGAGGCGGGAAGAGCGACGCTCTCTGGCACAATTCCTACTCTAAAATACCCGCCATCTTCTCTATCATTTCATCTTCCTTGAGTCGGAACTTAATCTCCACCCTTCTGGATGCCGGCATATCCACCTCTTCCGTAAAACTGCCGGAAGCATCCTTGTGGTAAACCGGAGTGCTCCACGATTTACCATTGACGGTGAGAATCTTTTGAAGCTGCTCAATTTCCGTCTCACTGAGTCCGTTTCTTTTGTTCAGGCAGAAATCCGCCACAGCTTTGGCGCGCTCATAGGACAATTCCATGTTGCTCTGGTAACCACCGTCCGTGTCCGTATGCCCTTCTATGATGATCTCCGCAATATAATCACGGAACTGATCCTGCAGCAGCACATCCAGATACATCGGGATAATATTCTTTAACGTCTCTCTGCTGTCCGCAGTGAGGGAAGCGCTGTTGTAACGGAAAAGCACATCGGAGGAAAACGTGATGGAACCGGTCTGGGCATCCACTTTCATTGTGGAATTGCTGAAAGCTGACTGCAGCGCCCCGATGATATCCGTGCGGATTCCGACAATATCCTGCAGCTCCTGCTTTGTCGTCGAAAGCTCATTTCTGGCGTCCTCGATCTCCAGATAAGCGTTGTCCAGTTCTTCCTGTGTCAGAGCCGCCTGTTCATAAGCCTGCTGCAGCTGCGCCAGCGAAGATTCGAGTTCCTCATTTGACCGCTCCAGCTCCGTCTTGGAAAGCTCCAGATCCTCGATCGTTGCATCCAGCTCACTCTGCGCCGTATTAAGCTCCAGTCTGGTCTGTTCCAGATCATTCGTTTTCTGCCTGTATATGGCAAGCGTTATCGCTATCATCAATATGAAAATCAGCAGAAGCGCTGCCATCATATCCGAGTACGACTGCCAATAACTGTGCTCCCGGAATGCCTCCCTGTTCCTCTGTCTACTTTTCATACAAATTCCTCATCTGTTCAAATGTATATATCTGGCTGCTGATCTCATCACTCATATCACTGCATGTATCCGCCAGCATTTTCTTCTGCTCCGCAAGCTGCCCCGCAAATGTCTCCTGCCTTTCCATCACATTCGCCAGAGCTGCCTGTACACTGCGGTTTACCTCCACCAGGGCGGTGACCGCCTCCACCATTTGCGCCGCATTGACCGCGCTGACAGCCTGCTCCTCTCCCGCATTCTTCAAGACATTTCCCAGTTTCTGGAAGTCCGTATCAAGGGCCGCCTGCATCTGTGTGGTAAATTTGTCCACGATACGTTCCACTCCCGCAGTCTGTTCCATGGCACCTCCCTTTAGCAGCTCCAGCATCTGCTTTAAGGTATTCGCGATTCCCGCCTGATATACAAGCATCGTCGCCGCGTTCTCGTCTTCTTTCACCCCGCCCGGCTGTGCCGTCTGGCGGAAAACACCCAGAAATTCACCCAGCGTCTCATAGGCATCTGACATGATGCCACGGTAAGCGATATTAAACACCAGAGAGAACAGGATGCCGTACACCGAAGTGTGAAAAGCCACTTTCATGCCGGAAAGCAGGGAGCCCACATTGTCGGAAATGGTAAAAATATCATCCCCGCTGAATGCGCCAAGTCCCATGGAAAGCCCAAGAAATGTTCCCAGAATCCCAAGACCTGTAAGTGTCCCGGACACACCCGAATTAAAGTAGTTCATGCCTACCCTGTCCAGAAGCTCCTCATTGATGTATTCCCCCAGATCGCAGGAAGCATCGGTGCCCCGCCTAGCTCTTTTCAGCCGAAGACGGTACTTATTGAATGCATCCTGCAATTCCTTTTCCTCAAATACCTTCGCATTGTCCTTGTAATTTTTCCAGAGGTTCTTTCCGTCCGCCTCCTTATATTCCTTCAGGAGGCGTAACATAACATCTTCCAGCTCGTATGTGACCCTGTTAAGTCTTCCGAAGCTGACCGAAGATATGACAAAAATAATTCCGATAATAATGAGGAATCCAATATTGATGGCCAGATTGGTATAAGAACCCCATTCCCCCGTAAACACACCGTTCAGATACAAAACAAAAGCTACCACAATGGCATACAAAAAATACAGTACATAATACAGCTTGCTTTTCATCCGTACTCCCGTCCTCTTTCTTAAGTTGATACAGTTAGTATGACAGTTATCCCAAAATTGATTCCTGCCGTTTATGACTTAAAGCTATCACATTTTGATCCGAAGTGCAACAAATCTAAAGAGAATATCATAGTAATATTCGTTTTCAATGAACGGAAATCTCTGTTGCTGGTGTGCGGGCGGTGATCCAGCAGGTCAGCACTGCTTCCGAAAGAAATCCTTTAAAGCAGGAACCAATGCTTTGGAATCGGCAAGACTCTTATCTTCATCCGGGAACCGGATTTTTTTGCAACGATGATGTCAGGATGGGCATCAAGAAAGTCCTTAAGCCTTTGTCTAAACCACGGTTTTTCCGTAATATGAAAGATGCGGTTGACCTGTATAACACTATGACAGTAAAAATCCTGGTTGAAACAAAACAAGGTGTACATACACTGCCTGCATCTTCCGTCATAGCAGTGGAAGCACAGGGCAGAAAAGTAACGGTACATACCACTCTGTGTGATTTTGAATCCATTCACAATATACAGTACTGGCTGGAACTTCTCCCTAAAAACCGTTTCTTCCAGACACACCCCACGGAGAAAACTTGCCGTGCTATGCGGTTTATATTTTATCCTGTTTTGCGTGTCACTGTCCGAATCGATATGGATCAATATCATTTTATATTTTTTGCAGTTACTTATATACTGATGCACCTGATGAAAAAAACATGGAATTTACAAATTGCGTTTTTGCAATTTTTCTGTATAATGGAAGTGCGTGGAGGAGGTACGTGTCTATGGCGTTACCCGGAACACCCGGACAGCAGCAAAGCAGGATTTACAGCTTTTGAACGCCCAAAAGATAGGGAACCGCGAAGCGGAGATTGCGAAAATCAATAGTGTGTTCCTTGCTATCCTGCGGGATATTAAGAAAGTCACGGAAAACGGGGAACAGCCAGGAAAATAAAATTCAAAGGAGATACCTATGGCGACAAAAATTTTTGTTCACGGCTCAGGACACAAGGCAACAAGTTGGAAAAAAACAATTTCATACATAACAAACAACGAAGATATTGTATGTCCAAGTCTATCCTGCATCCTTGAAGGAAAAGAGGCAAGTTATGAAAATCTATATTCTTCATTTGTAAAATATTGCAACGAAATTGATGGACAAATTCATTTATGCGGCCTTTCGTTAGGTGGTATTTTGGCTTTGAATTTTGCTTTGGATTTCCCGCAGAAAGCGAAAACATTAGTTTTAATCGGAACGCCATATAAAGTCCCGAAAGTCGCATTTAGTTTTCAAAATATGATCTTCAGATTTTTACCAAAATCTATTTTTGAAACTATGGCATTTGATAAAAAGGACACTTTTGCTTTAGGAAACACCATGAAAAATTTAGATTTCAGTGATAAGGTGAAAAATATTAAGTGTCCCACTCTAATCCTTTGCGGGAAGAAAGACAGTGCAAACATAAAGTCAGCGCATTTTTTGTCACAAAACATTAAAGGTGCAAAATTAAAAATTATTGAGGGAACAGGCCATGTTGTAAATGAAGAAAATCCGAAAATGTTAGCAAATATATTAACAGAATATTATTCAATGAATGCTTGAAATCGTTATCGTTTATGAAAAAAATTATTAGTAGGGAACGCTCTTTATAGCATTGCTCTGTGGCGTAAATGTTCCATGTAGGCTGCATGGATTTACGATTGACAAAAAACTTCAAAAGGGTTGGTATACCTTTCACGATTACAAAATATAAATTCTACCTGTATAGGGGCTTTTTGCGGATATGGCGTAGCTGTGAAAGATTTCCGCAAGCCTATAATTGATTTTGAACGAAACAATACTTATATCCAAAGCGAAGGAATAAATCAAGATTTTTGAATTTAAGATTGTCCCGACAACCTGCTTAAAGAACATCATCAAGAAATGTCAGCACTTAAAGCCTTTCTATATTAATAGTAAAGCCCTGTTTTCCTACCGCTTCAAATGCCTTGCCATCCCTCCTCTCCCCATACTTTCCGATATATCTGGTCACAGGTAAGAACACACCCCTTATTTGGCAAGAACAGGCAGAGAAGATCATATTCTTTTACTGTCAGATTAATCTCCAGCTTATCACAATATACCTTTCGGTGAGCCGGATTAACCACCTCCTCCATTCAGAACATACCAAAGCATAATTACTTTTTATAATCCTGTTTATTTAGCTATTATCAGCCAAACACTTCTGCTACATCCTTTAAATATTCCCGGATCGGCAAATGTTTTCTCAATGGTTTGTCCGGCAACATCAAAATGGAATGACAGTGTATCTCCAATTTTCAAATCGCCATAGTTTGTATCACTTCGATCTGTACGATATTTATTGACAACTATGCCGTCCAGACCGATTTCATCATAATTGATCGTACCGTCCACAAGTTCACTTGCATTCGCAACAAGTTCTGGTGATAGACTGTTTACAGTTTCTAAATTATCCTCCGGCGAATCATAGACAACTTTTGATTCTACTAAGCGTCCCACGACACATCCATCCAATACAATCTTTTCTACGCAGGGGATTTTATATATTTGTGTCTGCAAATCCTTTGATTTACGCCAAAGTATTTGGTGTAATCCACTTCCATGTTTTGTGTCCTTGTCCGGCCTTTTCCCCTTGAAATTTCATCGCTTCAATAGGGGAAGTTTTGGCAAGAAGTTTCGCCGGCTTTCTCAAAGCAAACTTGATAACAGCAAAAATCAAGAAACCAGACAATAAAACAATCGCCATGTCATATAAAAGCCATCGTACCCCGGAGAGAATAATGACAATCAAAACAGAAAGCAATGCTCCCAAAGGGATAAACCCCAATGCCAGTAAATTTCCCTGCATTTTAGATAATTCCTCCAAATTTTATACGGTTATTCCATCGCCCGCATTTGTTCAATCAGGGATTGTTTTTTCTGTCTGCGAATTGTCCATACAGACAAGATCAGCTCCATTCCAAACAATACTAGAGCGAACAGGCCCATTTCCAAAACCGGGAATTGATAAGGCACTACATTTCCGGCAAAAGCGCCTATACTCATTTTTCTGCAAGCAAAGATGGAAGCGGGAAGCCCGACGATTAGCGTCGCCAATGCTGCAAAGAGCGCATAGCACAGCCCCTCGCAGGTGTTCATTTTACACAGCTGTTTTTGTGTCAGGCCGACGGAGCGCAAAATACTGTTTTCCCGCTTTCGGGCTATCTGGTTAGAGAGGTCGTATTGATAAGGTTGATAACGCCAAAGAGGAACACCATCCATGAAAGTACCTCCATACTGCCAAACGCAAGAGAATTTGACATTTTTTCAAATTCAATCGCTGTATTGATTTCGTCTAAGGCAATATTACTATGGCTGGCTACAATATTTTTCAATTCAGCCTCTACATGATCCGCTTTTTTCGGATCGCTTACAATGCTCCATGAATAATCAAACGAGGTTATTTCTGGATGCAATTCATGGAATAATGCTTCCGGTGCAAATTCAAGCGGACCGTCAATGTGGAGTGCTCCATGTCCATTGATTTGTATGCTCTTGTTGTCAAACACTCCGGATATCGTAACAGGAAGGGTTGATTTCCCGGAGATAAGTTCAACTGTTTCTCCTGCTCCTATATTATTATTGTTACTTGTATGCGAATCAATTATGATGCTGCGTGCATCCGGTGGCAAAGTTCCATCTATCAATGCAGCTTCAACCACAGAATAATTTTGTTCAGTCAGTATATCATACATACCACCACCCTCTATTCCGTTGGCACGATAATTTACATGAAGGCTTTGCCTTTTTGCAATCACATCGGTTATACCATCAATGGACAAAATTTCCTGCTTTAATTCTTCATTTAGTGGATTCCCCGCCGCCATAACTTCTTGTTCTGTCAACTCAGAACGCAAATAAATTTTATAGTCACCATCCGGGAAAACCTGTCTTGCAAGCGCCTCTGGGGAGCGCAACAAAACGAGGGAGGATACCACAAGCAGAATAATTCCACCTAAGCTTAATGACGCAATAATACTGATTGTCTTTTTTCGGTCACTCTTAAAATTCGTTATTCCCATTGAAACCGGATTGAGCTTGATGTTCTTTTTCCGGCTGCGGATGTTCTTTTGTACCGAGGTGAAACGGACGGCTTCAATCGGGGAAATCCCTGCCGCGATTTTCACCGGCTTACGGATGGAAACAGATACCATAATCCAACTGCTTATGAGCGTCAAAATAACCGTTACCACATAAGAAACAGCGTTAAAACCCTTGGAAAACAGGAAAAATCCGCCGCATACGCCCAGCACTGTGCCAATCAGAATCCCGATACTGCCGAGTTTGCGTCCCTCCTTTTTTACAATCCGCTTGATTTGTTTTGGCGTCGCACCAATCGTCCGAAGCTGTCCGTAGCTCTGGATTTTGTCGTTGACGGAGATACGGAAGATACTCTGGATCACAATGCATCCGCCGATTAGGGCAATGGCAATCACGCCAGCCATCGGTGCAAAATCAAAGGATTTAGAAGCATAGACAAAATACTTACTGTTCATTTTGGACATAGGAAGCTGATATTCCTCCGCAATCTCCCTGCAATAAGAGGTCATCAGTTCTTCGTCCAACTGGTCGCTGTTTTTGAAATGGACATAGGCGCGATACCCAGCCGGGTCAAACCCGTTCCATTCTGTCAGGGCAGCTTTAGAGATAATGATAGCGCAGGCATTCGCTTCTTTTTCATTTACGCTTTCCATAATGCCGGTAACGACATAATCGCCATGAAAACTCTCTGTATCTAAAGTCACAGTGTCCCCAATTCTGGCATTGTTTCCATAGGTGGAAAGAAAGTATTCGCTTACGACAACTTCATTTGCTTTTTCAGGAACCCGTCCCTCTAATAACTCCATCTGTGCCTTGGTAATCTCCATCATTTGCGCGTCACAATACACATAGGACGCATGATAGCCCTGTTCCGAAAGCTCCTCACCGAGCACATAGTAGCCGCCTACACGCTCAAACTCCGGCACCCCTTTCAGTTTTTCAATGTCGGTTTCCTCTACGCCCAGCCAGACCGCCTCATAAGTATCGGCAACTTGATTGCGCTGCATTTGTGTCAGGGAAGTAGATACGATTCCCGTAAAGCAGATCAGAAACGCCGCCAGCGCAACGGCGATTATCACCATCAAATTCCGGCGCTTCTCACTTTGTAAACTTTTCTTTGCCAGCTTCTTTGTAATGGCGCTGGTATCATTCTCAAAAGGCCATGTCATAGCCCGCCACCTCCTTATTCCACAATCCTGCCGTCCTCAATGCGGACAATCCGATCTGCAAGGCGGGCAACATCGTTGTTGTGGGTAATCATCACGACAGTTTGCCCAAACTCTGCGCTGGTGCGCTTGATCAACCCCAGCACCTCGACGCTGGTCTTGCTGTCAAGGTTGCCGGTCGGCTCGTCGGCCAGCACGATAGCCGGTTTGGTAAGCAGGGCGCGGGCAATCGCCACACGCTGCTGCTGGCCGCCGGAAAGATTGTTCGGCATATTTTTCAGCTTATCTTCCAGCCCCAGCAGGTGAACGGTCTCGTCCAAAAACTTCTGATCCACCGTGTCCCCGTCCAGCTCCACCGGCAGCACGATGTTCTCATACACATTCAGGATGGGAACAAGGTTGTAGTTCTGGAAGATAAAACCGATGTTGCGGCGGCGGAAGATGGTAAGCTGTTCGTCGTTCTTCTTTGCCAGTTCTTCGCCCCGGACAATCACGGTTCCGCCGGTGGGGGTGTCCAGTCCGCCCATCATGTGAAGCAGGGTAGACTTTCCGCTGACGGAGGTTCCCACAACGGTCACAAATTCGCCCTCGTCCACGGAGAAGTTCACGCCGTCAAGGGCGCGGGTAATGTTCGGCTCTGCGCCGTAATGCTTTTTTAGGTCGATAGTCTGTAAAACGCTCATATTCAAAGCTCCTTTCAAGGCTTTCTGCCTGTTGATAAGGCTATTGTAAAACCCAGATGTCCGCGAAATGTTACAGCGGCCAAAAAAATTCATTGTAAATCAGGGTGAAATGTTACAGCGCTCGGACATTTCAAAAAAATTTAAGGCGGGCAGCCGGAAATGGCCGTCCGCTGCGTTCTATTTTGTCGGCAGCATAATGGAAAATTCCGAACCCCTGCCCGGCTCCGAAACCACTTTGATATAGACGCCCTGCCGCGTTACGATCTCGCGGGCCAAATACAGGCCAATGCCCACGCCCTGCTGTTCGTGTACTTTCTCCTCACGATAGAAGCGCCGGAAGATAGCTGCCTGATTGCTTTCGGAAATGCCCTTGCCGGTGTCGGCTGCTTTGATCTCCACATACATTTCCCACAGTACCACCGACACAGCGATTTTCCCGCCTGCCGGGGTGATTACGTTGTACCTACTTATTTTTTGTAGCAGTAGTCATTACTTCAAATCGAATATGATCGTGAAACAGTATATAGTTTAGCTAAGTCTTTACAGCAAAATGGAGTAACTGGTTTTGGAATTATCCCTTATTTTACATTAACGGCAGCTACCATATTAGAAATGCTTCGTTTCTTAAAAAAGAGCCTTAATGAAATTGCTACTGCTTTTGTTCCTCATGTTCCAATTTCTCCCATTCTTTCCTCAACTGTTTCAGCGCAACATTTCTTCTGTGGTTTATCGTACTTCTGCAACGCCCGTACAGTCTGCCGATTGCTTCATCACGATAACTTCCTTTCCCAACACAAGAAATACGGTCGGCTTGTCCTGCTTTTCAAAGTAGCTGTCCATAACAGACGGTTCAAAATATCGTTCTGACATCAGATAGTCAAGGGATATTTCACGTTCCATTTTCCGCTTCAAATCCCGCCATGCGTTCATGGCTTCATGGCGCAGGACAATCTTGCAGAACGCATGAAACGCATATTCGATATGTTCCATGAACTGTTTAGAATATCTCATTTTCTCTCATCCCCTTTCTTCCCAGCAGGGGGCTATTACAACAAAAAACCATGCAGAATATATCCACATAGGTTCTTGTATAATATGAGTTATTAAGACATACTAAATGATATGTGTATTCATACTCATAGGCGCAATAATCCTCGTTAATGACTTGGATTTTTTTGACAGGTCAATGACCGTCGGATTTTGTCGATATGGTTTATGCTTCATGGCGGTACCTCCTTTTAGCCATCGCGTCAAAAGGAACGTGTAAAAAGACCTCTGCTGAACAACAGTTTTTTCTTTGCCGTCGTTCAGCAGATTGGACTGAATTATCAAAAAAGGAGCCGATAACAGCAGTTCAAAATCTGCGTGTTATCGGCTCTGCGTCTGTGCGTCTGGCTCTTTGATAACAGAAATATGAAATTGTGTTACACTGATTAAGATTTCCTGCTTACATTTGGGGCAGAACAACGGGAAATTCCGAAGTTCTGTATCTAACCGCATTTTAATGCGTGTCTTGCTTCCGCAAACAGGGCATAATAACCATTTGAATTGCTCGTTCCCGTCATGATTCATGGTTCTTATTCTTGCCTTCCTTTCGCAGTACAACGCTGCTGATAACGCTGATGCCGCCCAATAACGCACAAGATTTTGACGGAAAAAGGATTCCTGCCGCCACCAGACCAGCACCGATAACTAAGTTACAAGCCGCAGCCGTTTTTAACGCTTTCTTTTTCGGGTTCGGAAGTTCTACGGAAATCCCCAATCTACCATTCAGCTTTTCGCAAGCCTGATTTACTTCTTTAATCATTTTCTCCTCCCTATTTAGTCAAGTCTTTTTTCCTTGATTTTCAAGGATTTTTTAGTTATATATCTCAGATGAATGAGCCACGATGATGGACATTTCTCTGTATCTGGTACGAAA
>CAJTEY010000025.1 GCA_910575775.1 Lachnospiraceae bacterium
TAGGCAGCACCGAAAAAGGGGTTGCTTAGACACCGCCTATAGGCGGTACCGAAAAATGCCCCGGAGGGGTTCATCCAAACCACCGGCAGAGCCGGTGGTCAAGCCGTATGGCTGTGATTTGCCTTGACCAGTGTCAATATAGATAGCGCCGATACGAGCAATGTTACGAATATGTCCAACATGTTTTATGGGTGCAGCAGCTTGGAAAGTCTGGATTTAAGCAGTTTTGATACAGGCAAAGTCACAAATATGAGATACATGTTTTATGATTGCAATGCTTTGAAGACGTTGGATGTAAGCGGCTTCGATACCAGTAAGGTGACAGAGATGAGGTCGATGTTTGAAGGATGCGGCAGTCTGACCAGTCTGGATTTAAGCGGTTTTGATCTGATTGCCATGCCGGATGACAAGTATGGCGAAGTTCTGGGCGGATGCAAAAAGATGGAAATGATTTTCACCCCGTATCATGTAACGGCGAATGCGAAGATCGGGCTTCCGAAGGAAGCGGCGGGTGACAAATGGTATCGCAACGATAATCAGAAGGTGGTTTCGACATTGCCGGAGGGACTGGATCATAGCATCATGCTCACAAGAAATAAGGTTACGGAAGCGGCAGCCCGCATTACGGCACGGAAAGCAAAGACAGCTTATACATGTGGCGAGACGATTACCGCGAACGACCTGACCGTGATGTATTATGGAAATGACGGGAGCGTCAGAAAACTGACGCAGACGGACGGCTACACCACAAACGTATCCTCCCTTTCCACAGAGCAGCCGGGGGAAAAGAGTCTGGTCGTCACTTACGAGAAGGATGGCACAAAACTGACGACGGAGATAATCCTGACAGTCACATACGGACTGAACGCCGACACTACCACCGTCACCCTCCCGGCGGAGAGCGGGTATGACTACATCTACGACGGTACGGCAAAAGAGCCAAAGCCGCTTTCGGTATCCTATTTTCCTGAAAACGGCGGCATAACAGGAAGTCCGGTGCTGCTTGAGGAAGGCACGGACTATACTGTATCCTACAGAAGCAACACCAATGCCTATGAGCTGTCTGCAGCTTCTGATAAGGGTGCTGCTCCCGCTGTCATCATAAAGGGGATTGGCAGCTACAGCGGCAGTGTCACAAAGGCTTTTACTATCCATAAAGCGGCGGCGCCTGCTGCGGCGGTAAAGAACGTCATCGCTGCCAGGTGTACACGGGCGCAGGCAGACAGGAAAATAGACCTGAAGGGCTGTTTTTCGGCATGCGGGAAGAAGACGGACTATGAGATTCTGAGCGTGGAGGATGAAAAGGGCATCTTTTCCCAACCATTTACGGCGTATATCGTGGATGGTGTCCTGACCTACAGCACCAGGGCGGCACGGGGAGGTGACAGGGCTTCCATAAAGATAAAGGTATCTTTCCAAAACTACGAGGACGCGGAGCTGACAGTGCATATTACCATGGCGGAACAGGATGCGGCGGTCATCTCCGGCATCACCATGGCGGAGCGCATGGTTTACAGCGGCATGCCCGTCTCCTACAGCGGAGAAGCGGTAGTGAAAGAGGAGAATGGCATAGATATCACGGAGAAAGTGTCTCTTACATATCATTACAGCGGTGTTATGGCGGACGGTACAGCCTATCCCGCGCCGGACGGTGACGCGTCGAAACCGCCGGTGGATGCAGGAAGTTACATATTAACCGTATCGGTCAAAAATGACGATCGGGAGTATGTTGGAAGTGAGGAATACCCCTTCACAATCACGAAGGCTGCGGCGGTAGTGAGAGCGAAGGATGTCACCGTACTGATGCATGCCGGCGGCGGCACGGTTCCCGTTGAACAGGATAAGGTGGGAGCACACACCTTCGGATATGAGGCAACGGGGCTGCTGAAGAAAGATGCTTTGAAAAAGGAACCGGCATACCGGGTGACGACGGACGAGGAAGGAAAAAATGCCGTTACCGAGCTCGACATTTCAAAAACGGGCATATACTACATCCATCTGTCTGGTGCGGATGCGGGGATGAACTATGAACTGGAATACAGACCTGGCGTCCTTACCGTGTCGGAAGAGCGGGTAGCCTATACCGTCACCTTCGACGGCATGGGACACTGCGACGGTTTCAAAAAGAGAGCCATTGGGTCGGGCGCACTTTTAGAGCTTTCAGACAGTGAGCGGATGCCGGCGGCGAAAGAGCAGGGGTATGTCTTTGCCGGCTGGTATCGCGACAGGACGTTTGCCAAAGGGAAAGAGTGGCGCTTTGATACGGATACGGTACAGTCTGACCTGACTTTGTACGCGTGCTGGCTGACAGCGGCGGCGGAAGACGGAAATGGTCTGAAGCTGTGTGTGCAGGAGATTCCGGATCTGGCCTATACGGGAAGCGCCCAGAAACCGGCAGTGACCGTATATGACGGCGACGGCAGGACACTTTTGAAGGCAGGAAGAGATTATACCGTGAAATATGTTCGCAATACGGATGCGGTGGCGGTTGATGAGACCGGGCGTCCGACAGAGCTGGGCGGAACCGCAAGGGTTACGGATGCGGGAGAGGAAAACGAACAAATAACAGATGTTATAGGACATTTTAGTAAGGAATGTCCCTATGTGGTGATCACGGGGAAAGGAAACTATAAAGAGACGATTTACCGCAACTTTCTGATCCTGCCTGCCAGAATCGCGGCGGATGCGGACGGTGGAGTGGATGATACACCGCTTGCGGCAGGCTTTACCCTGAAATATACGCAGCAGCTCGTGGTGAATACTACAAAAGAGCAGAAGCCTTTCGGTTCCATGAAATACAGGAAGGGGATGAAGGCGGGGACAGATTTCACAGTGTCGATTGGAACGGATACGGTCGGAGCCTCCGATGCGTCAGGCAGCGACGTGCCTGCGGACTGGAAGGCGGAGGGGATGCCGGATGCGGGGAATCAGTATATCCTGCCTGCGATTCCCAGGGGTTACACCGGCACATTTATCCTGACTGTCACCGGAAAGGGCAATTATACGGGCGTGATCAGAAAGAAACTGTATGTGGCTGAAAAGCAGAAGCTGATGAAGAACGCCTCCCTTACCCTTGGCAAAAACCAGAAATCATTTTCTTATACGGGGGGAGAGATAGAGCTGACGCCCGGATACCATGACGCCACGGAGAAGAAATATTATAAAGTGACGGCGCCTGGCACGGTAAATACTGCGGCGGAGGAGAATGCAGACGAGATGTTCCTTGTGAAAGCAGGGAAGAACGGAAAGGCAGGAGGGGAAGGCCTGGTCTGGGGAAGGGACTACACCATAGACTACGCGGGCACGAACCGCGCGGCGGGTACGGCGACCATGACCCTTACGGGAATAAACGGGTACGTGGGTACGAAGAGCGTCACCTTCAAGATCACGGGCACGAAGTTTGCGGCAAATACCGTTGATATCAAGGTATATGACGGGGCGAAACCGAATGAGCCTCAGACAGACGTTTTCCGGGCATCCATGCCTTATACCGGGAAGGCTTTGACCCAGAACAAGGTGACGCTTAAGACGAAGGTGACAAAGGATAACTCGGTGGCGAAGGAGCTTACCTACGGCGAACATTACACCATCAACTATAAGAACAACATAAAAAAAGGCAATGCTACCATGACCTTTACGGCGAAGCCGGCATCCGGCTATACCGGCAGCTTTAAAAAGACCTTTAAGATTACGCCGCAGACACTGGCAGGGGAGAGGCTGACAGTACAGACGAAGGAAGGAAACGGATTACAGACAGGAAATGAAGTGGAAGCAACCTACAAAAAGAACGGAGCGAAGCTTTCTTTTACAATCACGAATGAAGCGGGGACGGAGCTGCTTGAGGGTGTGGATTACACTGTGAAATATAAGAACAACAATGCGGTGACAGCGGCGCAGACAGAGGAGAATAAGAAACCTCTTATGACGGTCGTAGGAAAGGGCAATTATGCCGGGAAGGTGGAAGTGCCTTTTACCGTCGTGCAGGCATCCCTTGCGGAAGCACTCGATGAAGGGATTGTGCAGGTATCGTGTGCACAGGTGCAGAAGAAGGACGATATGAAGTTCAAGGACTTTAAGTTCCGGCTTGCGGAAGGGAAAAAGACGCTCGCAGCGGGTGAGGGGAAGGACTATATCATTGACGAGACCAAGTGCAGCCCTGAAAAGATGAAAGCCTACGCGGATGCGCTTGAAGCCGAAGGAGTACTGCCGGAGGAGCCTTCGGTGACGGTGAGGGGAAGAAATAATTATGGCGGCGAGAAGACCATAGCGCTCGGGAAATACATCTACGCGGAAAAGCTGACTTCAGACTGCGTGCATGTGGTGATTTCCGAGGGAGCCGGGCAGAGTGAGTATACCGGCGGACAGGTCACGCCGGATATAACGGTTTACTATGGCGAGAAGGCGGCAGTCAGCGCGGCGAAGAAGGATAAGGTGAGGGACGAGGCGACTCTGACGGCAGAAAGCGGCATGTATAAGCTGAAGAAATTGGAGACTGGCGATTATGCCGTAAGCTATGGCACGAACATGGCGGCGGGAAAGAATAAGGGAAGTGTGACGATCACCGGCGCAGGAAGATATGGCGGGAGTGTGACGGTGAAGTTTGAGATCGGGAAGAAGTCGATCTGCTAAATCAAGATTATGATCGTAACAGGAAGAAACAGCCGGGGAAATGCAAGGCTGTTTCTTCTTCTATAATTGACTTTAACGAGTAAAAGTGTTAAAGTGATGAATGTAGTTTTTTGTTTTTTTGAAAGGGGAGGGCTATGTCAAAACTGGAAGAGATTCGGGAGCGGTTTCAAAACGACCGTTTTGCAACGGATGCGGCGGGAATTGTGATCGATTCCGCTGAACCTGGAAAGGCGGTCTGTTCGCTGCATTTGGAGCTGCGTCACATGAACGCAAACAAGGTGCCCATGGGAGGGGCTATTTTTACGCTGGCGGATTTTGCCTGTGCGGTGGCGGCTAATGGGTATTCGGAAAAGATGACGGTCAGCCAGAATGCGTCTATCACTTTTTGCGCGCCGGCAAGGGGAGTGCGCTTGGTCGCGGAGGCGTCCTGCTTAAGAAGCGGGCGTACCACTGCGCTTTTGACGGTGGATATCCGGGATGAGCTGGACACGTATGTAGCCCATGCCACGGTGAATGCTTATGTGGTTGGTTAGCGTGAGAAACTTCTAATCACTCACAGCAGAGGCTGTTGGAAGATACAGAGAAGGAGGAACTATATAATGGTAATCACGGAGTTTTTGGAGCGCAACGCCAGACTTTACGGCTCGGATCCGGCGCTTGTGGAACTGAACCCCTCCCAGGAGCGGGACAGTGCAGTGACCTGGCGGGAGGCGAGTCTGATTGAGAGTGCGGGAAACGGCGCGCCTTATCGGAGAGAATTAAGCTGGGCGGATTTTGACAGACGCGCCAACCGCTTTGCCAATCTGCTGTTAAGCAGGGGGCTTGCGCGGGAGACGAAGGTTGGCATTCTGATGATGAACTGTCTGGAATGGCTGCCGGTCTATTTCGGCATTCTGAAGGCAGGCGGTGTGGCTGTGCCTTTGAATTTCCGCTATTCTGCGGAGGAAATCAAGTATTGTCTGGAACTTGCAGATGTGGAAGTTCTGATTTTCGGCCCGGAGTTTATCGAGCGTATGGACAGCATTGCGGATGACCTGCCGGGCGTGGGGATGATGTTTTTCCCGGGAACAGGCGGGCCGGATTACACGGAGGACTGCCTGAAACTGATGGGCTTTTGTTCTTCCAGCGCACCGCCGGTGGCGCTGTGTGAGGAGGACAATGCGGCAATTTATTTCTCATCGGGAACAACGGGCTTTCCGAAAGCGATCCTGCATAACCACCGGGCGCTTCGATCCTCCTGTGAGACGGAGCAGAACCATCACGGGCAGACGAAGGAGGACGTGTTCTTATGCATTCCGCCCCTTTACCACACAGGAGCGAAAATGCACTGGTTCGGATCCCTGCTCACGGCAGGTAAGGCAGTGCTTCTGCGCGGTGTGAAGCCGGAGTGGATTCTCCGGGCAGTGACGGAGGAACAATGTACCATCGTGTGGCTGCTGGTGCCCTGGGCCCAGGATCTGCTGGATGCCATTGACTCCGGGCAGGTGGACATGGCGCATTATCTGCTGGAACAGTGGCGGCTTATGCATATCGGGGCGCAGCCGGTTCCGCCCAGTCTGATCCAACGCTGGAAAAAGCATTTTCCCCACCACCAGTACGATACCAATTACGGCCTGAGCGAGTCCATAGGTCCCGGATGTGTACATCTGGGTGTGGAGAACATACATAAGGTGGGAGCCATCGGGAAACCGGGTTATCACTGGGAGGCAAAGATTGTGGATGAGCAGGGAAGAGAAGTTTTCAGCGGTGAAGTGGGAGAGCTGATTGTTCACGGTCCCGGTGTTATGCTCTGCTATTATAAGAATCCTGAGGCGACTGAGGAAATCCTAAAGGATGGCTGGCTGTATACGGGAGATATGGCCCGCATGGACGAGGACGGCTTTATCTATCTTGTGGACCGCAAGAAGGATGTCATCATTTCCGGCGGAGAAAATCTCTATCCGGTGCAGATCGAGGATTTCCTGCGCAGAAACGATAAGATTAAGGATGTGGCGGTGATCGGTCTGCCGGATCTGAGGCTTGGTGAAATTGCGGCGGCCATCATTGAGCTCAAGGAGGGTGAAAGCAGTACGGAAGAAGAGATTGAGACATTCTGCAAGGAGCTGCCCCGATACAAACGGCCCAGAACGGTCATTTTTGATAAGGTGCCCAGAAACCCCACTGGCAAGATCGAGAAGCCGGTGCTCAGAGAACGGTACTGCCACGGCAGTCTTGTGGAGGCACAGATCAGAAACTAGATATTCTGTAGAAACACGGTAAAGGAGAACACTTAAGATGGATTTGATGATTAAAGTAGTCATGCTTGTTATTTTCTTTGGAGTAATGATCGGCATCGGCCTTTACTGCCGCAAACATGCCACCGACGTGAACGGGTTTGTGCTCGGCGGCAGAAACGTGGGGCCGTGGCTGACGGCATTCGCCTACGGAACCAGCTATTTTTCTGCGGTGGTTTTTGTGGGATATGCAGGACAGTTTGGCTGGAAGTACGGCATTGCAGCGACCTGGGCCGGGCTTGGAAATGCCTTTATCGGCTCGCTCCTTGCATGGGCGGTGCTTGGACGCCGTACCCGCATTATGACGCAGCACCTGAACAGTGCGACCATGCCGGAATTTTTCGGGGAGCGGTTTGAGAGCAAGCCTTTAAAGCTGGCGGCTTCGGCCATCATTTTCATCTTTCTGATTCCTTATACAGCCAGCCTTTACAACGGTTTGAGCCGGCTGTTTGGCATGGCGTTTGACATTGACTACAGCGTATGCGTGGTTGTAATGGCGGTGCTCACAGGAATTTATGTCATTGCGGGCGGCTATATGGCGACTGCCATCAATGACTTTATTCAGGGCATCATTATGATTTTTGGAATTGTGGCTGTTATTTTGGCGGTGCTCCACAGCCAGGGCGGGTTCCTTGCGGCGCTCGATAAGCTGTCCGCAGTGAGCGATGAGACGGTTTCCGCTTCGCCCGGAGTGTTTAATTCCTTCTTCGGGCCGGATCCGGCAGGACTTCTGGGCGTGGTCATTCTCACCAGCCTTGGTACCTGGGGACTGCCGCAGATGGTGCAGAAGTTTTATGCCATCAAGAGCGAGAGCGCAATCAACAAGGGCATGGTGATTTCCACGGTCTTTGCGACGATTGTCTCCGGCGGCTGTTATTTTCTCGGCGGTTTCGGCCGTCTGTTTGGCGACAAGATCGACATTGCGGCGAATGGATATGATTCTGTGGTGCCGACCATGCTTTCCGGTCTTCCCACGATCCTGATTGCGGTGGTGGTGATTCTGGTGCTTTCCGCTTCCATGTCCACCCTGTCTTCCCTTGTTCTGGCATCAAGCTCTACCTTGACGTTGGACTTCATTAAAGGTAATATATTGAAAGAGATGGATGAGAAAAAACAGGTCAGATGGATGCGGGGGCTTCTGGTAGTGTTTATTGTGATTTCCGTGATACTGGCACTGATCCAGTACCGCTCCAACGTCACTTTTATCGCACAGCTCATGGGTGTGAGCTGGGGTGCGCTTGCCGGTGCTTTTCTGGCTCCTTTCCTCTATGGCTTATACTGGAAACGGACAACTAAGGCGGCATGCTGGGTGAGTTTTCTGTTTTCCACAATCGTGATGCTTGCGAACATTTTCTTTCGCCAGTCGTTCCCTGCTTACTTACAGTCCCCGATCAATGCCGGTGCATTCTGTATGCTGGCCGGACTAGTGATTGTGCCTGTGGTGAGTGTGGTGACGAAAGCGCCTGGGGAGAAAAAGCTGAAAGAAGTATTCGCCTGCTATGATAAGAAAGTGACGGTTTCCGTGAAAGATTCCATCGGAGATTAGCTCGAAAAGAACTTCTAAAGACGTCCCGCCATTGGACGGGACGCCAAGAAGTTCTATCGTTTCGAGCGAGAGAATGCAAAATACGGCATTCTCCGTAACTGAAGAAGGGTGGTTAATTTGATGAAGACATTAATGCTTGGCAACGAGGCGGTTGCCAGAGGTTTGTATGAGGCGGGCTGCAGTTTTGTGTCCAGCTATCCGGGAACGCCCAGCACGGAGATTACGGAGTGCGTGGCGAAATATGATGAAGTTTATGCGGAGTGGGCGCCCAACGAGAAAGTGGCCCTGGAGGCGGCGCTTGGCGCTTCCGTGCGCGGGAAACGCAGCTTCTGCGCCATGAAACATGTGGGACTAAATGTGGCGGCAGATCCGCTGTTTACGATTTCTTATACCGGCGTGAATGCGGGACTGCTTATCGCCGTGGCCGATGACGCCGGAATGCACAGCTCCCAGAATGAACAGGATTCCCGCCATTATGCGCGGGCTGCGAAGATTCCGATGCTGGAGCCTTCCGATTCTGCGGAGGCGCTCGCTTTTGCCAAACTTGCCTATGAACTTTCCGAGCAGTTTGACACAGCGGTTCTGATCAAGATGTGTACCCGTGTCAGCCATTCCCAGAGCGTTGTGGAGACAGGGGAGCGGGTAGAGCCGGCGCAGAAACCGTATGAAAAGAATCCTGCCAAATATATTATGATGCCGGTCAATGCAAAGCGGCGCCACCCGGTGGTGGAGGAGCGCACGAAAGCGCTGACTGCGTGGGCGGAAACGTCCCGGATCAATCGGATTGAGACGGGCAGCGACCAGTCCTGCGGCATTCTTACGTCTTCCACCTGTTACCAGTATGTGAAAGAGGCCTTCGGGGATCAGTATCCCATTTTAAAGCTTGGTATGATCTGGCCTATGCCGGAACAGAAGATCAGAGACTTTGCAGCCACGGTAGATAAACTGGTGGTGGTGGAAGAACTGGACGGCTTTATCGAGACGCACTGCAGAAGCCTTGGGATCCCTGTATCCGGAAAAGATCTGTTTACAGAAATCGGGGAACTGAGCCAGAATCTGGTGAAGAAGAAGCTTGGCGGGGCAGTGCAGGCGGGAGAAACACTTGCGGAAGACATTCCGGCAAGACCGCCCGTGATGTGTGCGGGATGTCCGCACAGAAGTCTCTTCTATGTGCTGAAAAAATTAAACGTGACCGTGCTTGGCGATATCGGGTGCTATACCCTTGGGGCGGTTGCGCCTTTGAATGCGATTGACACGACCATCTGTATGGGAGCGTCCGTGTCGGGCCTTCACGGTTTTGTGAAGGCGGGCGGCGAGGAGTGTGCGGGAAAAACCGTGGCGGTGATCGGTGACTCCACCTTCATCCATTCCGGCGTTACGGGGTTGATTAACATTGCCTATAATGAATCCAACTCTACAGTGATTATACTGGATAATTCCATTACGGGTATGACGGGGCACCAGCAGAATCCTACTACCGGCTATAACCTGAAGGGTGACCCATGTACGAAGATTGATCTGGAGAGCCTGTGCCATGCCGTCGGCATCAAACGGGTGAAGGTGGTTGATCCCTACGATATGGAAACCTGCCAGGCGGTGATCAAAGAGGAGCTTGCGGCGAATGAGCCTTCCGTTGTCATTTCCCGCCGGCCCTGCGCGCTGTTGAAGTATGTCAAACATCCGGGAGCGATCTGCTCTGATCCTGAAAAGTGTAAGGGCTGTAAGGCCTGCATGAATATCGGCTGTCCTGCGATCAGTATGGTGGACGGCAAGGCGGTTATCGACGAGACGCTCTGCGTGGGCTGCGGGGTATGTGAGCAGCTCTGCAAGTTCGGGGCACTAGGGTGAAAAGAACTTCTAAAGCTCAGCAGCAAAGGCTGTCTCGCAATGTCAGCATAGCTGACTTGGAAGTTCTATGTTTCACTCAGGAGAATGCCTGAAATGCGGCATTCTCCAGGGCGAGCTTGCTCGTCCGTGGATTTGAAGCACGGTGAAGCTGTAATATGGAGGAACGTATGGAGACAAAAAATATAATGATTGTGGGAGTGGGCGGACAGGGAACCCTGCTTGCAAGCAAACTGCTGGGACGTCTGCTTCTTGGAAAGGGATATGATGTCAAGGTAAGTGAAGTGCACGGCATGAGCCAGCGCGGCGGCAGTGTGGTTACTTATGTGCGCTGGGGTGACAGGGTCTGCTCCCCGATTATAGACAAGGGTCAGGCCGACTGCATCCTTTCCTTTGAACTGCTGGAGGCGGCCCGATATACGGAGTATGTCAAGCCGGGCGGCAGGATCATCGTGAACAGCCAGCAGATCAATCCCATGCCCGTCATTGCAGGCGCGGCGGCATACCCGGAGAATCTGGTGGAAAAGATGTCGGCTCTGGACGTCAATGTGGACGCCTTTGACGCGCTTACGCTTGCAGAGGAGGCGGGGAGCAGTAAGGCGGTGAATCTGGTGCTTATGGGAAGGCTTGCCAGACATTTTGACTTTACGGACGAGGAGTGGATGGATGCGATTGAGCACAGTGTACCGCCGAGATTTCTGGAAATGAACAAGAAAGCGTTTGCATCTGGAAAGAACGCCCAGAATGTGTGAGGATAAGAACTGAGAAGGAGAACAAAGATATGGAACGGTATTACCAGAAAGAAATTGAAACTGCGGACAGGGAGCAGATTCTGGCCTGGCAGAATGAGCGTCTGGTGAAACAGGTGCGCCATGTGTGGGACAATGTGCCTTATTACCGCAAAAAGATGGAGGAGAAGGGAGTTACGCCTGAGGACATTCAGAGCACGGAAGACTTACATAAACTGCCTTTTCTGACGAAGGACGATCTGCGGGAGGCGTATCCCTACGGCCTTATGGCGAAACCCCTCAAGGAATGTGTGCGTATCCAGTCTACGTCCGGCACGACCGGCCGCAGGGTGGTGGCGTTTTATACCCAGCACGACGTTGATTTGTGGGAGGACTGCTGTGCGAGAGCTATTATGGCGGCAGGCGGCACAGACGAGGATGTCTGTCATGTCTGCTACGGCTACGGCCTTTTCACAGGCGGCCCCGGCTTAAACGGCGGCAGTCATAAGGTGGGGTGTCTGACCCTTCCCATGTCCTCCGGCAATACGGACAGGCAGTTACAGTTTATGGTGGATCTGGAGGCAACGATTCTGTGCTGTACTCCTTCCTACGCAGCCTTTCTGGCGGAGAGCATCCATGAGCGGGGACTGCGCGATCGGATTAAGCTGAAAGCGGGTATCTTTGGCGCGGAGGCATGGAGTGAGGAGATGCGCCAGGATATCCAGAATAAGCTTGGGATCAAGGCATACGATATCTACGGGCTCACGGAGACAAGCGGCCCAGGCGTGGCTTTTGAATGCAGTGAGCAGACGGGAATGCATATCAATGAGGATCATTTTATCGCGGAGATTATCAACCCGGATACTGGGGAGGTGCTTCCCGAGGGCAGCAAAGGCGAACTGGTATTTACGGCCATTACCAAGGAGGCGTTTCCACTGCTCCGCTACCGTACCAGAGACATCTGTGTTCTCACGAGAGAGAAATGTTCCTGCGGCCGTACCCATGTGAAGATGAGCAAGCCTATGGGCAGAAGTGACGATATGCTGATTGTGAAGGGTGTCAATGTATTCCCGTCCCAGATCGAGACGGTGCTTCTGGAGCAGGGCTATCCGGCAAACTATCAGATTATTGTGGATCGTGTCAACAATTCCGATACGATTGAGGTGATGGTGGAGATGACGCCCGAAAACTTCTCCGATAATCTCGGTAAGATCACAGAGATGGAGAAAGGGCTTGTATCGGCTCTCAAGGCGATGCTTGGCATCTATGCCAAGGTGCGTCTGGTGGCGCCAAAGTCCATCACGAGAAGTGAAGGCAAGGCCGTGCGCGTGATTGATAAGCGGAAAATCTAAGAGTGATATCGGCGACGATGTGTAAGGGTGACTAAAAAGTCAGAGAGGAGATAAGATTGAAAATTAAAATTTTCAATCGCGAGATTTGTGTCTGCGCGTTGCTTGCCACAAACTCGATATGCGCAAAAAGCAGCGCAGAAATGGAGAAAACTATGACAATACCTCAGATTTCTGTTTTTTTGGAGAATAAAGCGGGGCAGCTTGCGGATATCACAAGGATTCTCTCGGAGAATCAGGTGAATATGCGGGCGCTCAACATTGCGGAGACTGCGGACTACGGTGTTCTGCGGCTGATCGTGGATGACGCCGCAAAGGCATCCGCCATTCTTCTGGAGCAAGGTTTTATTCTCACCATGACGCCGGTTGTGGGCGTGGCGGTTCCCGATACACCCGGGGGCTTAAGCAAAGTGCTTGGCGTAATTTCCGATGCCGGAATGGACGTGGAGTATATGTATTCCGTATTCGGGCAGAAGGACGGGCAGGCATGCATGATCTTCCGCGTATCAGATACGGACGGGCTGGCGGAAGTGCTTGACAAAGCCGGGATTGGTACGATGACAGGGGAGGATCTGGGCCTTCACTGAGGGGAGAGACGCGTGGATTGCAAAATCCCACAAAATCCCTCGAAAAAAGAGTTGACAAACAAAATCTTTTCGTTTAAATTATAAGGCAGTAAAACAACATATCACACAATATGACAGGCGTTGAAGAGAACAAGTAGTGGATTAGGAAACGGACAGAAAGCAGCCGGCGGATGAGAGGCGCGCGGGAACTTTTCCATGAATACATCTCAGAGCTTCACGGCAGAATGGCGAAAATGCAGCTTAGTAGGCCGTGACGGAGGAATGCACGTTACAGCAGGAGAGTATCGTCAGAAGGATAGCGTATGTTATTTATGATCGTACTCAGTGAGGCAGCCGGTGTGAGCCGTCTGTGAAATTAGGTGGTAACGCGAGTTTAACCCTCGTCCTGATAACAGGACGGGGGTTTCATGTTGTGCGCGCATAAGCAGAGTCAGAAGATATGCGGAGAATGTGCCATGCTTGCATGAGCACATGCGTAGGATATCTTATGACGAGCAACGCGAGTGAGAGATGCGAAGCATCTCGATCTGCTTATGCATGAGGAAGCAGAGTCAGAAGAAAGGAGATCATCACAATGGGAATTTACGAAGAATTACAGGCGAGAGGACTTCTTGCACAGCTCACAGATGCTGAGGAGATCCGAGAACTGATCAACAACGGAAAGGCGACCTTCTATATCGGTTTCGATCCCACGGCTGACAGCCTGCATGTGGGACATTTCATGGCCTTATGTCTGATGAAGAGATTGCAGGAGGCGGGCAATAAGCCGATCGCCCTGATCGGAGGCGGAACGGCCATGATCGGCGATCCTTCCGGGCGGACGGACATGCGGTCCATGATGACGAAGGAAACCATCGAGCACAACTGCGAGTGTTTTAAGAAACAGATGAGTCGTTTTATCGACTTTTCCGAGGGTAAGGCGTTGATGGTGAACAACGCGGACTGGCTGCTTGACTTAAACTATGTGGAGTTTATCCGGGAAGTGGGCGCATGCTTTTCCGTGAACAATATGCTCCGTGCGGAGTGTTACAAGCAGAGGATGGAAAAGGGACTGAGTTTCCTCGAGTTTAACTATATGATCATGCAGAGTTACGATTTCCTGGAGCTTTACAAGAGATATGGCTGTAACATGCAGTTTGGCGGAGATGACCAGTGGAGCAACATGCTGGGTGGCACGGATCTGATCCGCAGAAAACTTTCCAAAGATGCCTATGCCATGACGATCACCCTCCTTATGAACTCGGAGGGGAAAAAGATGGGCAAGACCCAGAAGGGTGCAGTATGGCTTGACCCCAACAAGACAACGCCGTTTGAGTTTTACCAATACTGGCGCAACGTGGATGATGCGGATGTACTCAAATGTCTGCGGATGCTTACTTTTTTGCCGTTAGAAAAAATTGATGAGATGGACGGCTGGGAGGGCAGCCAGCTGAATGAGGCGAAGGACATTCTGGCGTATGAGCTGACCAGTCTGGTGCACGGCGAGGAGGAGGCCGGAAAGGCGAAGGAGGCATCGAAAGCGCTCTTTGCAGGCGGCGGAAGCTCTGAGAACATGCCGACAGTGACCTTGGCGGAGGCGGATTTCAAAGACGGCACCATAGACATTCAGGGCATTCTGGTGGCAGCCGGTCTGGCGGCATCCCGCTCGGAGGCCCGCAGGGCTGTGGAGCAGGGCGGTGTGTCCGTAAAGGGCGAGAAGGTGACGGATTTAAAGACCTGCTACACGAAGGAGGATATTGCGTCTGAGGAATTTATCGTGAAGAAGGGAAAGAAGAGCTTTAAAAAAGTTTTGGCGGAGTAGGAAATGGCAGAACAAATAAAATTGCAGTTGTTATATATAAGGCTGTTCCTGGAAAAGAAAGGGTGAATGAGAGATGGAAAAGAGAGCAAAGGGAAGAACACTCATGTCCTACGCGCCGGATATCAAGGTGGTGGACTGTACGCTGCGGGACGGCGGACTGGTAAATGACTTTTATTTTACGGATGAGTTTGTAAAAGGGCTGTACCGGGCGAATATCAAGGCTGGCGTGGACTACATGGAGTTCGGCTATAAGGCTTCCAAAGAGATGTTTGATGTGAATAAGTTCGGCAAGTGGAAATTCTGTGACGATAAGGACATTCGCGCCGTTGTGGGCGACAACAAAACGGATATGAAGATCGCCGTGATGGCTGATGTGGGGCGGTGTGATTTCAGAAAAGACATTCTGAACAAAAAGGACAGTCCCGTGGATCTGGTACGGGTTGCGACGTATATCAATACCATACCGGCTGCTATTGAAATGATCGAGGACTGTACGAAGAAGGGCTATGAGACGACGGTGAACATCATGGCTATCTCCAAGGCCAGTGAGACGGATCTGGACGCGGCGCTCGATCTGCTGGGCGCGAGCAGTGTGGGGACGATTTATCTGGTGGACAGCTACGGGTCTCTGTACCCGGAGCAGGCAAGACGGCTTGCGGATAAGTATCTGGAGGTGGCGGCCAGGTATGGGAAAAAAGTCGGCATCCACGCGCATAACAACCAGCAGCTTGCCTTTGCCAACACGACAGAGGTGGTGATCATGGGTGTGAGCTATCTGGATGCCACGGTGAACGGTATGGGCCGTGGATGTGGAAACTGCCCGAGTGAACTGCTTCTGGGATTCTTAAAGAACCCGAAGTACAATGTCAATCCGATTCTGCGCTTTATTGAACGGGAGATTAATCCGCTCAGGGAATCCGGCGTGACGTGGGGATATGATGTGCCCTATCTTCTGACCGGGCTTTTGAACCAGCATCCGAAGTCGGCGATTCAGTTTATGAAGGAGAACAGAAAGGACTATTACGAGTTTTATCTGGAACTGCTGGAAAGCTTTTAGTGAACATACTGGAGAGATGAGCTATGAAATTGCGTGAAGATGAGGATCTGGAGTTTGTGGATCTGGACGATGAGGGATACGATCTGCCAGGGGAAACAGAAGACGATGAGGACGAGCAGTTTGATGAACGGACGCTTCGGTTTGTGCACAGAGTGTTGTTTCCCTCGGTCATAGGGATTGTGGCCGTGGTCGTGGTGGTGGCTGCCGTTTTTCTGCTCCGGGGAAGAGGGGAGACGGAGGACAAAGCTGTTCCTGCGGCTGCGGAATTTTCTGAATCCCAGGAGGAAGATGGGACAGAAGCCGTGCCGGAAGAAGAACAGGAGATCCCGGATGCTTCCCAGCAGGCGGCAGAGGATGCGGATGCCCCGGAAGGACAAGGAGCGGCAGACGCAGAGAGCGGAGAATCTGAGCCGGATCCGGAAACGGAGACTATGAGTACCGAGCAGGGCACCGAAGTAGATGTGAGTCAGCTTCTTTCTTCCGAAGCGGCGGCGGAGACCGATGAGATCACGTTCGGAATTGATGTGGCCAGATACCAGGGAACGATTGACTGGGCGCAGGTGGCGACATCCGGCGTTGAGTTTGCGATGGTGCGGGTTGGTTACCGCACGGACAAAAGCCGGGAGATCGTTGCCGACAGCAATGCCAGATACAATATGCAGGAGGCGCAGAAAAACGGCATCAAGCTGGGCGCATATTTCTTTTCCACTGCCGTCAACGAGGAGGAAGCGAAGGCGGAGGCGGACTGGACGGCTGATTATATTTCGCAGTACCAGATTACCTATCCTGTTGCCTTTGACTGCGAGGGATTTGAACGGGCGGACAGCGCGCAGTACGGATTGTCTGCATCCCAGAGAACAGACATAGCCATTGCTTTTCTGAATAGAATTTATGAGAGAGGCTATACGCCGATGTTCTATTCTTCCATGCATGAGATGACGGGAGATGCGAAATGGGAGACCTCCAGAATTGAAAAAAATTATCGGATCTGGGTTTCCCAGTATCCGTCGGTGCCCTATCCGCAGACGGAAAAGTCCTCCTATCAGGGCGTGCATGCCATGTGGCAGTACACAAACAGGGGAACGGTTGTGGGCATCAGCCAGCCTGTGGACGTGAATATTGCCTACTTTGGCTATGAGGGAGCGGCCAGCGCACAGAGTGAGGAGACGCCGGAGGAAGCCAGTGCGGATGTGGAGGCGCTCATGCCGTTTACTGCGGCAGACGAGGAAGTGACGGCAAAGGACGCAACCAACCTGCGAAGCATTCCCAGTCAGGGGGAGGAAAGCACGGTGCTGTATACTTTGAAAAACGGGGATACAGCGAAGAGAACAGGCGTGAGTGACAGCGGCTGGTCGAGACTGACTTATAACGGGCAGACGGTCTATGCGGTGAGCAGCTATTTGACCACAGACTTAAGTGCGCAGGCGCCAAAACAGGAGAATCAGGAGGGCGCAGGCAGCGGAGACGGCCTTAAGACGAAATTTTCGGAAAGAAATGAACAGGTGACGGCAAAGATTGAGGTCAATCTGCGTCGCCTGCCAAGTGTAACCAATCCAGATGCAGCAGTGGCGGCAGTGCTGCACAACGGGGAATATGCCACCAGAACGGGAATTAATGAAGAGTATGGCTGGTCGCGGGTGGAGTATAACGGAGAGACGCTGTACTGCATCAGCAGCTACCTGCGCGAAGGCAATGAGTAGTGCGCAGCCAGCCGAAAAGGCAGAGAGGGAAGCGAGCTTCCCGAAATGCAAATTCGGATGGCTGCATAGGGCGAAGCCCGCGATGAGAAAAACCGCAGGTTTTTCGAATGTGCACTACTCATTTGCGGTGCGCAGCCAGCCGAACAGGAAATAGATAGAAGGAGGAAGTACATGAGAACAATGGTTGAAAACGAGCAGTTCGATGAAGAACGGGCGTTATATAATCTGCAGGAAGCGGATGTGAAGAATTGTGTGTTTGCCGGCCCGGCGGACGGAGAGTCTGTTTTAAAGGAATCCAGAGATGTGCATTTGACGGACTGTACCTTTTCTTTGAGATATCCTCTGTGGCATGTGAAAAAGTTTACGATGGAGCATTCATCCATGGATGAACTGACGAGAGCGGCAATCTGGTATGCATCGGACGGCGTGATACGCAGTTGTTCTCTGGGCGGCATCAAAGCTGTCAGAGAGTGTGAACGGATTCAGATTGAGGACTGTCAGATCGTGTCACAGGAGTTCGGATGGAAATCGGAGGAAATTACGCTGAAGGATTCGCAGATCGAATCAGAATATCTGTTTTTTGACAGCAGGAACGTAAAGCTGGAGCGGGTGAGCATGAAGGGAAAATATTCCTTTCAGTATATGAAGAACCTGGAGATTACAGACTGCATACTGGATACAAAGGACGCTTTCTGGCACAGTGAGAATGTGACGGTCAGAAATTCCGTAGTGAAGGGGGAATATCTGGCATGGTTTTCCGATGGGCTGACCTTAATTGACTGTAAGATTATCGGAACCCAGCCGTTATGTTACTGCAAAAATCTGAAACTGGTTAACTGTACGATGGAAGATACGGATCTTTCCTTTGAGTATTCGGATGTAGAGGCGGATGTGAAAGGACATGTGATTTCCATCAAAAACCCGAAATCCGGAACCATTACAGTGGACAGCGTAGGTGAGATTATAGAGGAAACTCCCGTTATGGAATGTACAGGTAAAATTTTGATTCGTGAAAATAACGGGTGATAGAACGAAAAAAGCAAATGTTACCATGTGGAATTGCGAGCGGAGAGAAAGTGGATGAGTGGTTAACTTAACTTGACGCGTTTCAGGGAAGACAGACGAGAAAAACAGAAAAAGGAGTCATATATTAAAGTATATTTTAATATATGACTCCTTTTTCTCGCTGATTTAATTTTTGTAGATGGTTTTCAGATGATCCATTTTTGCTCCTGCATTTACCAGAAGAGCGTCCAAAAGAGTAATGGCGGCCATGCACTCCACGACAACAACTGCCCGGGGAACGATCACGGGATCGTGCCGTCCTTTGATGGAAATACGCACGTCTTCGTTCTGCCTGTTTACGGTATCCTGGGGAGAAAAAATGGATGGCGTAGGCTTTATATGGGCGCGAAGCACGATCTGGGAACCGTCGCTGATGCCGCCGAGTATACCGCCGGCGTGGTTGGATGCCTTCACGATTTTTCCGTTTTCCATATGGAAGGGATCGTTGTTGAAAGAGCCGTTTCGGGTGGAAACCTCGATGCCGTCACCGATTTCCACGGCTTTGACCGCGCCTACGGACATGACTGCCTTTGCCAGATTGGCGTCCAGTTTTTCGAAAACGGGATCCCCCAGTCCGGCGGGCACGCCGTCGATCACGCATTCAATGACTCCTCCGGCTGAATCGTAATTATTCATACAGTCCGCCAGATATTTTTCGGCGCGGGCAGAGGCATCCCGATCCGGCATGGATGTAGGGGTTTCGCGGATGGCGGCCGGATCAAAGGCTGCGGGGTCAATGCTTATAGGGCCGATGGATTTTGTGTAGGCCTGAAGGCGGATGCCGAACTCGGAGAGAACCTTTGCCGCAATTGCGCCTGCAGCCACACGTCCGATGGTCTCCCGCCCGGAGGAGCGCCCGCCGCCCCGGTAGTCGCGAAAACCGTATTTCTGGTCAAACGTGTAATCGGCGTGTCCGGGACGGTAACATGCAGCGATTTCTGAATAGTCCCGGGAACGCTGTGAAGTGTTCCGAATAAGCAGGGAAATAGGGGTTCCCGTGGTTTTTCCTTCAAAGATGCCGGAGAGAATTTCTACGGCGTCCGCCTCTTTGCGGGGGGTGGTAATCCGGCTCTGTCCGGGTTTGCGCCTGTCAAGATATAACTGAATATCGTTTTCCGTAAGCGGTAATCCGGCTGGGCATCCGTCCACAACAACGCCGAGTCCGGCGCCGTGGGATTCGCCCCAGGTAGTGATTCGATAGATAATTCCAAGTGTTGAACCTGCCATTGTCTGATCCTTTCTCGAGTGGTGTGAAGTTTTCTGAAAATAAATTGCAGGATTTCCTGCAAAATTAAATTGCACATGAAATGTAAAATGTACAATTAAAGATGAGCGGGTGGGAACAGTGCTTTTCATTCTGTGCGAAAAAAAGCATAACACTTAGTAGGTATGTAGAAAAGTACGTTTTTGCCCGTATTCAGCATATCATATTTTGTTAAAAAAGCAAGACCGATGAGAGGAAAATAGAGTGGAGAAAACGGGTTGAAGAGAGGGAAGCGGAAAAGTCGCTAAGAGAAAAAATCAAATCAAAGGGGAAAAGAAATAAAAAAAAGGGAGAAATATGACAGATTTACATAAAAAAGGGGTGTACAAATAAATTTTATATGTTATGATATATGACAGAATTGTAGGCGACAAGATTTGAGGACTGAATGGAAAAAACATTTCGACAAAAAATAATCGAATACTTTACCAGCGTGGCAAAAAAAAATAAGCTGTTGAAGTATCCCTGTTTGGCAGGGATGTCGGCGGCGCTTGTTTTCTATTATGTAGGTTCGCATTTTCTGATGAGTGGAAAGCGCTATGCCAGCATGTTTTTTGTGGTTGTCTTTTTTATGAGCAGTTGTAGTTTTTCGTTTGCTGTGTTTGCGGAGCGAACCGGGTTTACGAGTGCACAGGAAACATACAGCGCGATTGTCGAAACCTCTGACGTATCGCTGGCAGTGGTAGAGCCGGTGAGTCCGGTAGTGGAGGAGATGCTTGAAGAGGGAAGTGTGGTTGCTTCAGAGCATGACGACGGAGCCGAAACATATACATTGGATGATCTGCTGGAGCAGCATGAGCATGATTATGATATTGATGCACATGAAGATTATGTGGAGGCAGAGGCTGGAATGGATCAGGAGATATCTTTTGACAACTCAGACTGGCGGCTTGTTCTTATTAATAAACAGCATCCCATTCCCGAAGACTATGATTTTAAGTTGGGTACTTTTACATCCGGCATGCGCTGCGACGACCGTGTGATCGAAGACCTTCTTCTCATGATGCAGGCAGCTAAGAAGGACGGCCTGAACCTGGTAGTCAGATCTCCGTACAGAACCTCAGATCATCAGGAAGATAATTTTAACGACAGAATCAGGTCTTATATGAAACAGGGATTATCTTATATGGAAGCTTATAAGGCTACTTCCAGAGTGATTACGGTTCCAGGATGCAGCGAACACGAAGTGGGACTGGCGTTTGACATTACTTCCGATACTTTCATATCGTTGCTGCAGGGATTTGCGGATACGGAGGAAGGGCAGTGGCTGGAGGAGCACAGTTATGAGTACGGTTTTATTCTGCGCTATCCTTCTGGAAAAGAGTACATTACCGGCATAGAATATGAACCGTGGCATTTTCGGTATGTGGGCCGGGAGGCGGCTGCGATTATGACAGAGGAAGAGTTGTGTCTGGAAGAGTTTTGGGATAAGTATTTGTAGTTCTTTGTTTGTTTGAAATATAAGGTTGATAGAAAGGAACAGGCTGGAGAAGCCTGGAAATGAGGTGTTATGTATCGGATTTTAAAGCAGGAAGGCAGGGCGAAGCGGGCCGAATTTACGACAGTACACGGCACGGTCCAGACCCCTGTCTTTATGAATGTAGGAACGGCGGCTGCCATCAAAGGTGCGGTTTCCACGGAAGATCTGGAACAGATCGGTACGCAGGTGGAACTGTCAAACACTTATCATCTGCATGTGAGGCCGGGCGACCAGATTATCAGAGAACTGGGCGGCCTGCACAAGTTTATGTCATGGAACAAACCGATTCTTACGGACTCGGGAGGATTTCAAGTGTTTTCTCTGGCAGGGCTTAGGCGGATTAAGGAGGAGGGCGTGTACTTTCGCTCGCATATAGACGGCCGTAAGATTTTCATGGGACCGGAGGAGAGCATGCAGATCCAGTCCAATCTCGCGTCCACCATAGCTATGGCTTTTGACGAGTGCCCTCCCAGCATGGCGGAGAGGAAATATGTGGAGGATTCCGTGGCGCGTACGACCAGATGGCTTGTCCGCTGTAAACGGGAGATGGCGCGTCTGAACGGATTAGAGGATACGATCAATAAAAAGCAGCTGTTATTTGGAATCAACCAGGGTGCGGTTTTCGACGATATTCGCGTGGAACATGCAAAACGTATTTCGGAACTCGACTGTGACGGGTATGCGCTGGGCGGCCTGGCGGTGGGAGAGAGCCATGAGCAGATGTATCATGTGATCGAGGAAACGGTTCCACATCTGCCGGCAGACAAACCTACCTATCTAATGGGAGTTGGGACACCGGCGAATATTCTGGAGGCGGTGGAGCGCGGCGTAGACTTCTTTGACTGCGTATATCCCACGAGAAACGGGCGGCATGGTCATCTGTATACAAACTGCGGGAAGATCAATCTCTTTAATGCAAAATATGAGCTGGATGACAGACCCATTGAGGAAGGATGTCCCTGTCCGGCCTGCAGACGCTATTCCAGAGCTTACATCAGACATCTTCTGAAGGCGAAGGAAATGCTGGGGATGCGGCTTTGTGTGCTGCATAACCTTTACTTTTATAATACGATGATGACGGAAATCCGGGACGCGCTGGACACAGGGCGTTTTGCGGAATATAAGAAAGACAAGCTGTCCGGAATGCAGAAGGCAGGCGCGGACAGCGCTAATGATTAAGGGTTTGTGAAAATTTCAGGAAGGGGCTTGTTTTTCCCCTCTAAGTTGTGTATGATATGCTTTAGTGTTTTATTGAATGAAATAACGGAGGAAACGGTATGAGATTATTATTATCGGCTGATGCAGCTGCGGCTGCTTCAGGCGGCGGTCTGATCATGGTCATTTATATCGTCATTATTGTGGCGTTTATGTATTTTGTGATGATTCGTCCGCAGAAGAAGGAACAGAAAAGAATGGCGGCGATGCTGGCAGATATGGCAGTGGGTGACTGCGTGCTGACTAACAGCGGATTTTACGGGATCGTGATTGATATTACCGACGATACGGTGATCGTAGAGTTTGGCAGTAACAAGAACTGTCGCATTCCCATGCAGAAGTCGGCGATTGCGCAGATTGAGAAGGCGGAGACAGAGTAGTAACGGATAGCAGTCGGAGCAGGGCCGTGGCTTAGCGTCATGGCCCTTTTTGTGTGTTACAGAAAAATAGAATGGATTTCTTTTTTGGAATTCTTTTTTCATATTTTTGTTGACAAGGACATATAAATGTTGTAAAATTTCGATTTGTGCAATGGCACGATACAGAAATTTCTTATTGATGGAGGAGATTATGATGAAAAGAAGAACGGTAAAAGCACTTGTTTGTGCAGCAATTATGGCAGTAAGCTTGTCTGCGACCGCATGTGGCGCATCTAAAGAAGCGGCTAATACGGCTGCGGAAGAGGAAGCACCTGCAGAAGAGGAAGCACCTGCAGAGGAAGAAGCTCCTGTAGAAGAGGAGGCACCTGCAGAGGAGGAAGCTCCTGTAGAAGAGGAGGCATCGGCAGAAGAAGAAAGCAGCAGCCAGAAGACATTGGAAGATTTTCTGAAGGAAGATCCGACAGCTGAGAAGCAGCTTCAGGAGCAGGCGGCAGCGCAGGGTGACGATCAGATGGATATGTCCATCGAGATCAAGGGAAACGAAGTGATCTGTGTAGCTACTTTTAAAGAGGACGTAGAGCTGCCGGAGGGTACGGCGGATACGCTGAGTGCTACCCTGGAGCAGATGGGAAGTGCGTTCTCCGGGCTTGCAGGTACGCTTGACGACATGATCGGCGCAGAGAAAGGAACCGTGTCTTACGGTGTCAGATACTGTGATGCAAGCGGTGATGTTCTCGCAGAGGCAAGTTTCAGAGCAGAATAAAAAGGTTACAAAATATTTGAAAGAAGCCGGGCGCGCAAGCTGCCCGGTTTTTTGCTGTTGAAATTTACACACGAATAGTCTAAAATATATAAGTATTATTTTATGATAAAACAATTTTGGGATTGAGAAGACGAGCGAAGTCTGGCAGACAGCTCAGAACGGAGGAACTTATGGAGTTAAAGATAACTTGTATACCCGGAGACGGGATTGGCCCGGAAATCGTAGCGGAGGCAAAAAAAGCGCTGGATGCGGTGGCGGAAAAATACGGACATCATATGCAGTATACGGACATTCTGATGGGCGGCGCGTCCATTGATGTGCACGGCGTACCGTTGACGGATGAGGCGGTGGAGACTGCGCGGAGTGCGGATGCAGTGCTGATGGGGTCGATCGGCGGGGACACGACCACTTCTCCATGGTATAAGCTTGCGCCGAATCTGCGGCCGGAGGCGGGACTTTTGGCCATCCGTAAGGCGTTAAATCTTTTTGCCAATCTTCGCCCTGCGGTTTTGTATGAGGAGCTGGCCGGGGCATGTCCTCTGAAAACAGAAATTTCCGAAAAAGGTTTTGATATGCTGATTATGCGCGAACTGACAGGCGGTCTCTATTTCGGAGAGAGAAAGACCACGGAGGAGAACGGCATAAGAAAAGCGGTAGATACGCTGACTTACGATGAAACTGAGATCCGCAGGATTGCCGTCAAGGGATTTGATATCGCCAGAAAACGCAAAAAGAAAGTGACCAGCGTGGACAAGGCGAATGTGCTTGATTCCTCCAGACTCTGGAGAGCGGTGGTGGAAGAGGTGGCAAAGGATTATCCTGACGTTACCCTGGAACATATGCTGGTGGATAACTGTGCGATGCAGCTTGTAAAAGATCCCGCTCAGTTTGATGTGATTCTGACGGAGAATATGTTCGGCGACATCCTGTCTGATGAGGCGAGCATGATAACCGGCTCGATCGGCATGCTGGCGTCAGCCTCCTTAAATGATACGAAATTTGGTCTGTATGAGCCGAGTCACGGCTCGGCGCCCGACATAGCAGGCAAGGATCTGGCAAACCCAATCGCAACCATTCTCTCAGCATCCATGATGCTGCGCTACAGCTTTGATCTGGACAAGGAGGCGGATGCCATTGACAGTGCCGTAAAACAGGTGCTTAAGGACGGCTACCGTACCGGAGACATCATGTCTGACGGCTGTGAGAAGGTAGGATGTAAAAAGATGGGCGATTTGATTGTGGAAAGAATCAAGTAATAGCATGAGTTATTTTGTGAAGAGTTTTGGGGCAAAGGGAACGGCGTATTTTGTAGCGGGGAAAAAACCGAAGATAACTGCGCAGACAAAAGTCTTTCTCCTGTTCTTTACCGTGATGGCGGTATATTACGGGAGAAGGATGTTTCTTTTGACGCCATGGTATGATGAACTGTACACATATTACTACTTTATCAGCAGGGGGCCGGTATACGCGGCGATTCACTGGCCGCTCCCCAACAATCATGTGGGGTATTCCTCCTTGGCAGCCTGTCTGGGGATATTTGGCAGCGAACCTGTCGCTCTGCGTGGTGTATCCTATTTATGCAGTCTGGGCAGTCTTATTCTTCTGTACCGTATCTCCCGGAAATATCTTGCGGAAGAGATTGCGCTTATTCCCACGTTTGTTTTTGCGGGTATGTATATGGTCAATCAGCTTGCGGTGCAGGGCAGGGGTTATGCGCTCGTGACGTTCTGCTATCTGACGGCATTGACAGCCCTTTACTCCATTGTGGCGGAGAAGAAAAATAACAAACGTAATTTTATTTTGTTCGGGGCGGCGCTTGTGATTGCCTTGTGGGCGATTCCGAGCAGTCTGTATGTGGTGATGCCGGTCTGTATGATCGGGGGCTTTGTCCTTCTTCTGGATGGGGATTATGGTAGGCTCCTGCGTCTGATTGCCGCTTCTTTGGTCAGTGCAGTATGCACAGCGGGACTTTACGGCATTCTGTGGCTTGCCATCGGTTCCAATCTGCTTTCCAAAACGCCGGACGGGCCTTTCTATACGGCTGGACATATAGATATTATTCTCCATGCGCCGTTTCAGGCGTTGCGGGAGGGCATCGATTATATGCTTGCCACGCCTTATATCCAGAGCATGAGCAGACAGGAATTTAACTGGCAGGCAGGGCATTGGCTGGAGACGTTGTTCGGATCGCAGCTTTCGCCCGGGGCAGGACTCTGGGGGAATTTGATGTGTTTCCTGCTTCCGGCAGGGATTTTGGCGGCGGTGGTCTGCCTGGTCAGACGGCCGAAAAAGGTTTTTTGGGAGTGGTATTTTGTTCTGACAGCCGTTCTGCTGGCAGCTGCGCTTGTGATACAGTGCAAGCTCCCCTATCAGAGAGTGTTTTCATTCCTCGGCGTGTGGGCGGCGCTGCTGATCGGGTGGCTGGTTCAGCGGCTGATGATGCTTTTGGAGAAACTGCCTGACGTCCGTTTAAAGAATAGGATAGGGCGAGGATGTCGTTTGGCTGTTTATATAGCGGCAGGCGTTTCCTGGGCTTTCGTGCTGGCGGATATGACGCCGTACAGCATGAGGGATGAACTGATTGCGGATGCCTTTGGGCAGATTGAGATAGAAGACACGGATATTGTGGCGGTGACAGACTGCGATCAGGAGTATCTGCTTTTGTACCTCTACGGAAAGCAGGATGAGCAGGTCACAAGGGATCTGGCGGCGGCTGACGTGGTTCTTCTGGACAAGGCGCTTCTCGGGCTGTCGTACGGTTACAGGGAGGCGCCGGAGGAATGGAAGTTTTACCTTACCCGGGAGGATGTGGAAGCCCGCCAGACTTATATAGAAGAAAACATGGCACAAATTTATGAAAACTGGCAATTTATCCTGTTTGAAGGAAATCAAGCGCGAACGGAGTGAGCATTTGATTTCATCAAACAGGAAAGCGAAAAAAACAGGGAGCACGATGAGAGAGAGGAGAAAAACGATGAGAAGTGACAACGTGAAAGAGGGCACCCAGCAGGCGCCCCACAGAAGTTTATTTAATGCCCTTGGGTTTACCCAGGAGGAGATGAAGAAGCCTATGGTGGGCATCGTCAGCTCCTACAACGAGATTGTGCCCGGACATATGAATCTGGATAAAATTGTGGACGCGGTGAGACTGGGTGTGGCTGAAGCCGGCGGCGTGCCGGTTGTATTTCCGGCTATTGCAGTCTGCGACGGTATTGCTATGGGGCATATCGGCATGAAGTATTCCCTGGTGACAAGGGATCTGATCGCCGACTCTACGGAATGTATGGCGCTGGCGCATCAGTTTGACGCTCTGGTGATGGTGCCCAACTGCGACAAGAATGTACCCGGGCTTCTGATGGCGGCGGCGCGCATCAATGTGCCCACTGTCTTTGTGTCCGGCGGCCCGATGCTGGCGGGACATGTGAAGGGACAGAAGAGAAGCCTTTCTTCCATGTTTGAGGCGGTTGGCTCTCACGCGGCTGGAACGATCACGGACGAGGATCTTCTGGAGTTCGAGGAGAAGACCTGTCCTACCTGCGGTTCCTGCTCAGGCATGTACACGGCCAATTCCATGAACTGCCTTACCGAGGCACTGGGTATGGGGCTTCGCGGCAACGGTACGATACCGGCGGTTTACTCTGAGCGCATCAAACTGGCAAAGCATGCGGGTATGGCAGTTATGAATCTGCTGGAAAAGAATATCAGGCCCAGGGATATTATGACGAAGGACGCGATTTTAAATGCGCTTACGGTGGATATGGCGCTTGGCTGTTCTACCAATTCCATGCTGCATCTGCCGGCGATTGCCCATGAGGTGGGGTATGACTTTGACATCGCTTTCGCCAACGAGATCAGCGAGAAGACCCCCAATGTGTGTCATCTGGCTCCGGCAGGCCCGACTTATATGGAGGATCTGAACGAGGCGGGCGGCGTCTATGCGGTGATGAAGGAGCTTGCGGATATCGGGCTGCTCCACACGGACTGCATGACTGTGACTGGTGAGACGATCGGCGAAAATATCAAAAATGCCGTAAATAAAAATACGGAAGTTATTAAAACGGTTGAAAATCCTTACAGCAAAACCGGCGGTCTCGCAGTCCTGAAAGGAAACCTTGCCCCGGACGGCAGCGTGGTGAAGCGTTCCGCCGTGGTGGAGGAGATGATGGTGCACGAAGGCCCTGCCCGCGTCTTTGAGTGTGAGGAGGACGCGATTGCGGCGATCAAGGGCGGTAAGATCGTGGCAGGCGATGTGGTTGTGATCCGTTATGAAGGGCCTAAGGGCGGCCCGGGTATGCGGGAGATGTTGAATCCTACCTCGGCGATTGCAGGGATGGGACTCGGCTCCAGCGTGGCGTTAATTACGGACGGCCGTTTTTCCGGCGCATCCAGAGGCGCATCCATCGGTCATGTTTCGCCGGAGGCAGCGGTGGGCGGCCCCATCGCGCTTGTGAAGGAGGGCGATATCATCAGCATTGATATTCCGAACATGAAGTTGGACGTCAAGGTATCTGATGAGGAGATGGCGGAGAGAAGAAAGAATTGGCAGCCCAGGGAGCCTAAGGTGACGAGCGGATATCTGGCCAGATACCGGGAGATGGTGACAAGCGGCAACAGAGGGGCGATTCTGGAAACGTGTGAAGGAAAACACTAAGCTCGAAAGAACCTCGCTAAGTGTTTTCAAGCTTCACACAGGAGAATGCCAAAAAGCAGCATGCTCCGCATCAATTTGAAGAAAAATAACAAGCGTGATTTTATAATAACAGGCAGGAGGAGAAAACATGGTATTGACAGGTGCGCAGATTGTAGTGGAATGTCTGAAAGAGCAGGGAGTGGACACAGTGTTCGGCTATCCCGGCGGCACGATTCTGAATGTGTACGATGCGCTGTATCAGCACAGTGAGGAAATCAAACATATTCTGACGTCTCATGAGCAGGGGGCGGCACATGCGGCAGACGGGTATGCCAGAGCCACCGGCAGGGTTGGCGTCTGTCTGGCAACCAGCGGACCGGGTGCGACCAATCTGGTGACGGGAATCGCAACAGCTTATATGGATTCGGTGCCCGTGGTGGCCATTACCTGCAATGTAAACCTTCCCCTTCTGGGAAAGGATTCTTTTCAGGAAGTGGATATCGCAGGAATCACCATGCCCATTACCAAACATAATTATATAGTAAAAGATGTGACAATTCTGGCAGATACCCTCAGAAAGGCATTTGCCATCGCGAGGAGCGGCAGACCAGGCCCGGTACTTGTGGATATCACAAAAGATGTGACGGCAAATACTTGTGAATATGAGAAAAAGACGCCGGAAAGGGCGGAGAAGGCGGGTAGTTATACAGAGGAAGCGCTCACAGAGGCGGTGCGCCTTCTGGAGAATGCCCAAAAGCCTTTTATCTATGTGGGCGGCGGCGCAGTCATCTCCGAGGCCTATGAGGAAGTGAGAACCTTTGCAGAACTGGCGGATGCGCCGGTGTGCGATACGCTGATGGGGAAGGGCGTTGTGGACGGCCATGACGAGAGATACACGGGCATGATCGGTATGCACGGCACGAAGACTTCCAATTTTGGCGTCAGCGAGTGTGACCTGCTGATTGCTCTCGGCGCGCGTTTCTCCGATCGTGTGGTGGGAAATCCGAAGAAATTTGCGGAGCATGCGAAGGTACTGCACATTGATGTGGATGCGGCGGAGATCAACAAGAACATCAAGACGGATGTTTCTTTGGTAGGAGATTTGAAGGAAGTGCTTTCCCGGCTGAATGAGAGGATTTCTCAGCAGTCCCATCAGGAGTGGATGGCGCATATTGCGGAGCTGAAAAGGAAATATCCCTTGAATTATGACGACGGGGCGCTTTCCTGCCCTTACATTATGGAGGAGATCGACCGGGTGACAGGCGGCAGCGCCATCATCACCACGGATGTGGGTCAGCATCAGATGTGGGCGGCGCAGTATTACAAGTATTCCAGCCCCCGCACCCTTCTTACATCCGGCGGCCTCGGCACGATGGGCTATGGTCTTGGCGCCTGCATCGGAGCAAAGATGGGTAAGCCGGATAAAATCTGTATCAACATTGCAGGCGATGGATGTTTCCGCATGAATATGAATGAACTGGCCACGGCAAGCCGGTACAATATACCGATTATTCAAGTTGTGATCAACAACCATGTGCTTGGAATGGTGAGACAGTGGCAGACACTGTTCTACGGGAAACGGTATTCCCAGACGGTTCTGGATGATGGCGTAGATTTCTGCAAAGTGGCGGAGGGACTCGGCTGTGAGGCAATCCTCGTGACAAAGAAGGAAGATGTGGCGCCTGCCGTTGAGAAGGCCATTGCCTTAAAAAAACCTGTGTTATTAAATTGCGTGATACCAGAGGATGACAAGGTATTTCCTATGGTGCCCGCAGGTGCGCCTATCAGTGAGGCTTTTGACGCGGGTGATCTCAAATAGCGTGAAAAGAAATTGAAGGTTTAGGTATGAAAAGATTACTAAAGCATATGGCGGTCATTCTGGGCATCGTCGCGGTCAGTCTGATGGTGACCTATGTGGGGCTTGCCGTGTACTACCATAACGCGTTTACTTACGGTACCTGGATCAACGGGATTTACTGTACCGGCAGGAGTATTCAGGAGGTAAACGATGAGTTGGTAAAGCATTTTGTATATGAGGGTGTCACCGTGAAGGATAAAGACGGCGGCTCCTATGTGATATCGGCGGAGGAAATTTCTTATCGGTTTGATTTTAAGAAAGCACTGGAGATCTATCAGAAACGGCAGAATCCGTGGATGTGGATTGACAGTCTGATTGGCGGGCATCAGGTGGAGCTGCTGCCGGTGGTTTCCTATGACAGGGAGGCGTTTGAGTCCTGCTTTGATGCACTGCCTATCTGTCAGGATCAACGGACGGATAAGGAACGCAGAGTGGCGATCACCCGGACGCCGCAGGGATATACGCTTGTGAATGAAAGAACGGATGTTCTTTTTGTCGAGCAGGCGAGAGGCGCGGTGCTCTCCGCGATCGAGGAATCAAAGAGTGAGGTTTCTCTGCCGGAAGAGGGGTGTTACCATGATCTGGAACTGACGGCACAGATGCAGGAGACACTGGATATCTGGGAAAAGTTGAAAAACTTTCAGGACTGCGGCATTGTTTATCAGATGGGGGAAGAGAAGATTCCTGTGGATGCCTCCGTAGTCTGCAACTGGATCGCAGTAGACGATAACGGTCGTTTTTTATTTGATGAATCGGGAGAGTTTCAGTTAAAGGAACATGCGATAGATGATTTTGTGGAAGATCTGGCGGCGAAGTATGACACCGTGGGCGCGAGAAGACAGTTCCGGGCTACCAGGGGAGATGTGGTGACGGTGGAGGGCGGACTCTACGGCAACAAAATAGATCAGGAGGCGGAGAAAGCCTATCTGACACAGGCGTTTCATGATAAAAAGAGAGAGCTGCATGAGCCGGCTTACACGCAGGAGGCATGGGAAAAGGGCAGCCGGGATATCGGTTCTACTTACATAGAAGTGGATATGTCCGAGCAGAAGATGTACTATTATATGGACGGTGTATTGACGATAGACACGCCCATTGTGACAGGAAACACTTCCCGCAGGATGGGAACGCCCTCCGGGGTGAATTTTGTGTATGCGAAGCAGAAAAACCGTGTTTTACGGGGAAGGGATTACGCTTCCCCGGTAGACTTCTGGATGCCGGTGAAGGGAAATATCGGCATTCACGACGCTTCCTGGCGTGGAACGTTTGGCGGTACGATTTATCAGACCAACGGTTCCCACGGCTGTATCAATACCCCCCGCGCGGCGATGGAACAGCTTTTCGACATGGCTGAAGTGGGCACGCCTGTGGTGATGTTTTATTAAAGTAATTGACTAAAGTGCCAGAAGGGCGTAAAATAAATTTTGGTTTTTATTAACGGAAACGAATGAGGACGGGAGGAGAGAAAAGTGTCCAGAGTGTATAATTTTTCAGCAGGGCCTGCAGTTTTGCCGGAAGAGGTGCTAAGAGAAGCGGCGGAGGAGATGCTTGACTACAAGGGATCAGGGATGTCGGTCATGGAGATGAGCCATCGGTCTAAGGTGTATGACACGATCATCAAGGAGGCGGAGGCGGATCTGCGCACGCTCCTGAACATTCCCGATAACTATAAGGTACTGTTTTTACAGGGCGGCGCAAGCCTTTTGTTCGCGTCGGTGCCCATGAATCTGATGAAGAACCGCAAGGCGGGTTATATTCTGACCGGGCAGTGGGCAAAGAAGGCTTTTGCGGAGGCAAAGATTTACGGGGAAGCCGTGGAACTGGCGTCCTCTGCGGATGAGACTTTCTCCTATATTCCCGATTGCTCCGATCTTCCAATAACAGATGATATGGATTATGTCTATATCTGTGAGAACAATACGATTTACGGCACCAAATATCATACGCTGCCGAATACCAAGGGTAAAATTCTGGTTTCTGATGTGTCTTCCTGTTTCCTTTCGGAGCCTATGGATGTGACGAAGTATGGCCTGGTTTACGCGGGCGTGCAGAAGAATGTCGGCCCTGCGGGCACACAGGTTGTGATTATCAGAGAGGATCTGCTGACGGACGAGACGCTGCCCGGCACGCCGACTATGATGAAGTTTAAGGTGCATGCGGATAATGAATCTCTGTATAATACGCCGCCAAGCTATGGCATTTATATTTGTGGTAAGGTGTTCAAGTGGCTTTTGAAAAACGGCGGCCTTGAGGCGATGAAGGCATTAAACGAGAAAAAGGCGAAAATTCTCTACAACTTCCTTGATGAGAGCAGTCTCTTTAAGGGCACGGTCAGAAAAGAGGACAGATCTCTTATGAATGTGCCTTTCGTGACGGGAAATGAGGAGACGGACGCCAGGTTCATCAAGGAGGCGACAGCGGCCGGGTTTGTGAATCTGAAGGGACACAGAACCGTGGGCGGTATGCGTGCCAGCATCTACAATGCGATGCCGATAGAGGGCGTGGAGAAGCTGGTTGCCTTTATGAGAGAATTTGAGCAGAAGTAATCTCTTCGAGATTCCCTTCGCGGGAGTTGTCCCGCAAACTCGGAGATGTTTGAAATTATAGTGTATAGAAAGGATAAGTCCGATGTTTAAATATCATTGCTTAAATCCCATCGCACAGGTGGGTCTGGAGAAATTCAGCGGGCAGTATGAAAAGACAGATGCAATAGAGGAGGCGGACGGCATTCTGGTGAGAAGCGCGGCCATGCATGACATGGAGCTGCCGGCAAACCTTCTGGCCATCGCCCGTGCGGGCGCAGGGGTCAACAACATTCCGCTGGATAAATGCGCGGAGAAAGGTATCGTAGTGTTTAACACGCCCGGCGCCAATGCGAACGGCGTGAAGGAGCTGGTGATTGCGGGCATGCTCTTAGCGTCCCGTGATGTGGCCGGCGGTATCGAGTGGGTGAAGGCGAACGTGGCCGATGAGAATATTGCGAAGGATGCGGAGAAGGCGAAAAAGAATTTCGCAGGGACGGAGATTCAGGGCAAGAAGCTTGGAATCATCGGTCTTGGAGCCATTGGCGTGAAGGTGGCCAATGTGGCGAAGCATCTCGGTATGGAAGTGTACGGCTATGACCCTTATGTGTCCGTGGATGCGGCATGGAATCTGAGCCGTGACGTAAAGCATGTGCTCCATGTGGAGGAGATCTACGCGGAGTGCGATATCATCACGATTCATGTGCCTCTGATGGATGCGACGAAGGGAATGATCAATCAGGAAGCGCTCGACCAGATGAAAGACGGCGTGATTCTCTTAAACTTTGCGAGAGATCTTCTGGTGGATGAAAAGGCTGTTCTGGGCGCTATTAAGGCGGGTAAGGTGAGAAAGTATGTATCCGATTTCCCGAATCCTGTCACAGCGGGGCAGGAGGGCTGCATCGTGATTCCCCATCTTGGAGCTTCCACGGAAGAGTCCGAGGATAACTGTGCGGTGATGGCCGTGAAGCAGATGAAGGATTATCTGGAGAACGGTAACATTGCCAATAGCGTGAACTATCCGAAGTGCGATATGGGCATCTGCGAGCAGGCAGGCCGTGTGGCTATTTTCCACAAGAATATTGCCAACATGATTACCAAGTTTACCGCCTGCTTCGGCGACAACAATATCAATATCTCCGATATGACGAACAAGTCAAGGGGAGAGGTTGCTTACACGATGCTGGATATCGAGACGCCTGCATCCGAAGAGATCATTGAAAAGCTCCAGTCCATCGAAGGTGTGTTCCGGGTGAGAGTGGTGAAGTAGGCCATACAATCATAAAGGGTCTGCCGGTAAAATCCGACAGACCCTTATTCTGCGTATGGGGCGTCTTAATTCAGACGGTTGGCGATGGACGAAAAATCAGCATTCTCCGCTTCATCCAGGGTGGCCTGCAGTTTTTTGTCGGCCTCCACGGCGGATTCGCTGGCGAGATCCATGTAGAGGATGAAGATGTCCTCCACGGATTTCCCGGTTTCATCCGCTATTTCCTGCATAATAGGTTTTAAGGCTTCTAACTGAAATGAAATTCTGGTTTTCTGGGGATCGATGTCCGCGAGGGCTTCTTCCGCGTAGGCATTGATACGGTCCAGAATTTTCTGTTCTTCGCTTGTCATGTGCGTCTTCCTTTCTTGATAGATTTTGCCTTTCTTTTCATAGCAGTGCACACTCGAAATGCCTGCGCACTGCTCATTACCTGTCAATAATATCACAAATCCCTTGTGATGCCCAGTTTTATTTGTTAAAATAAATAGTAGCACCCTGCAAAATGCAGGAAAGAAGGAGAAATTTATGGCAAATATCATACCATTTCGGGCAGTCAGGCCGCGGGCAGATCTGGCAGAGAGGATCGCGGCGCTGCCTTACGATGTTTACAATAGAAAAGAGGCCAGAGAGGCTGTAAAGGGGGACGATTACACATTTCTTCGGATAGACAGGCCGGAGACACAGTTCCCGGAAGGGTATGACATGTATGCGCCGGAGGTTTATGAGAAGGCGCGGGAAATGCTCGGTCAGATGATTGAGGACGGGTTTTTTGTACAGGAGGAAAAAGCGGCATACTATGTTTATGAGCTGATTATGGACGGCAGATCCCAGGTGGGGATCGGTGCCTGTGCCTCCGTGGACGATTACGATTCGCAGGTGATTAAAAAACACGAGAACACCCGGGCGGATAAGGAAGCGGATCGCATCAGGCATGTGGACGTGTGCAGCGCCCAGACCGGACCGATTTTTCTGGCATACCGCAGAAGGGAGGAGATTGAGCGCGAAGTCTCGCGGGCTATGGCGGAAAAACCTGTCTATGATTTTACGGAGGCGGACGGCATTGCCCACAGGCTCTGGGTGATCGATGAGGCGGAGGCCGTGGAGCGGATCAGAAATGCTTTTTTGCAGGTGGATGCCATTTATATTGCTGACGGCCACCACAGATGCGCTTCGGCGGTGCGGGTTTCCAAGAAAAGAAGGGCGGCATTTCCCGACTACACGGGGAAAGAAGAATTTAACTATTTTCTGTCGGTTCTGTTCCCGGATGACCAGCTTATGATTATGGATTACAACCGAATAGTGAAACCAGGAACGGATTTTGACGAAAGCAGCTTTCTGGATCGGGTGAAAGAATCGTTTGCGCTGGAAAAAATGGGGAAAGAGCCATATAAGCCTAAGACGAAGGGCGAGATCGGTATGTATTACCGGGATGAATGGTACCGGCTTACGATTGATGACAAGTGCTATATGGGAGACCCGGTGGAGGATCTGGATGTGGCGGTTCTGCAAAAGCAGCTTCTGGAGCCTGTGTTTGGTATTGTGGATCCGAAAGTGGATGAGCGGATCGACTTTGTTGGCGGCATCAGAGGGCTTGCGGAGCTGGAACGCAGAGTACATACGGATGCGCTGGCGGCTTTTGCCATGTTTCCGACAGATATCCATGAACTGTTTGCGGTGTCGGATGCCGGAAAGCTGATGCCTCCGAAATCTACCTGGTTTGAACCAAAACTTCGGAGCGGGCTTCTGATCCACAAGATCGAGGAAGCGGAATTGTAAACCTATAGGAATGATAGAAAGGCGGAATGGCTGCAGATGAATAAAAAAACATATAAGTTGATGAACTGGGCAAAAATAGAGGAGATTGTCTACTCGGAATCGGATAACCCGCACGAGATTCTTGGCGCGCATGTAACGGGAAGTTCTGTTTTGGTGCAGACCTTCCAGCCGGGAGCAAAGAGTGTGCGTCTGCAGCTTTTGGACGGGGATAAGAGTTATCGGATGGAGGAAGCTGATGAGGAGGGGTATTTTGCCCTGCTTTTGCCGGGAAAGACCATTCCTGCCTATGAGTATGTGGTGGAGGCTCCGAACGGCAGTCTGAAAAAGAGTCGGGATGCCTACAATTTCGTGCCGCAGATTACCAGACAGGATACGGAGAAGTTTGATGCGGGAATCCACTATAATATCTATGAGAAACTGGGAGCGCATCCGGCTGTGGCGGATGGGATCGAAGGCACATCTTTTGCGGTCTGGGCGCCTAATGCCATGCGGGTCAGCGTGGTTGGCGATTTTAACGGCTGGGATGGCAGGATCCACCAGATGAGACGGCTGTGGGATTCCGGCATTTTTGAGATTTTTATTCCGGGTGTGAAGGAAGGAGACTGCTATAAATTTGAGATAAAGGCTAAGAGCGGTCTGGTATTTATGAAGGCGGATCCGTATGGCTTCGGGGCGCAGATGCGGCCGGAGAGCGCTTCCGTGGTGCGGGACATCGACGGCTTTTCCTGGAAGGACGGGAAGTGGATGAAGGAGCGTGCCGCGCTGCAGGCGGAGGATAAACCCATGAGCGTGTACGAGCTGTACCTTGGTTCCTTTGAGAAGCCTTCTGACGGCAGGGAGTTTTTCACGTACAGGGAACTTGCGCCGAAGATCATCGACTATGTGAAGAAGATGGGATATACCCATATCGAGCTTATGCCGGTGATGGAGCATCCGCTGGATGAATCCTGGGGGTACCAGGTGATCGGCTATTATGCGCCGACCTCACGTTACGGTACGCCGGAAGATTTTATGTATTTCATGGATGAGATGCACAGGGCGGGGATCGGTGTGATTCTGGACTGGGTGCCTGCACATTTCCCGAGGGATACTTACGGGCTGTCCGGGTTTGACGGTACCTGCCTGTATGAGCATCAGGATCCGAGACAGGGATTCCACCCTCACTGGGGCACACTGATTTATAATTACGGACGGCCGCAGGTGAGCAATTATCTGATTGCCAATGCGCTGTACTGGGTGGAAAAATATCACGCGGACGCAATCCGCATAGACGCGGTTGCTTCCATGCTTTATCTGGACTATGGAAAGAACGACGGGGAGTGGGTGGCAAACATCTACGGCGGACATGAAAACCTGGAGGCGGTGGAGCTGCTCAAACACTTAAACTCCATTATGAAAAAACGAAATCCCGGCGTACTGATGATCGCGGAGGAATCCACGGCATGGCCGAAGATTACGGGGGCGCTGGATGAGGACGGCCTGGGCTTTGACTTGAAATGGAATATGGGCTTTATGAACGATTATCTGGGATATATCACAACGGATCCTTTCTTCCGTTCGGGAAGGCACAATGATCTGACTTTCAGCATGATTTATGCATACAGCGAGAAGTTTATGCTGGTGCTGTCCCACGATGAGGTGGTGCACGGAAAGGGTACGCTCCTTGGCAGGATGCCGGGAGAGCGGGAGAAGCAGTTTGCCAATCTGCGGCTGACCTATGCTTACCACATGACCCATCCGGGTAAAAAGCTTCTGTTTATGGGGCAGGATATCGGAGAATATAAGGAATTTAATGAGAAGCGGGCTGTGGAGTGGGGTCTTTTGGAGAACGCGGACCACAAAAAACTGAACAAGCTGGTGGCGGCGTTAAACAAACTCTATGTCACCTGTCCGGCGCTCTATGAGAAGGACACTTCCTGGGAGGGCTTTGAGTGGATCAACTGCATTACGCCGAATGCCTGCATGCTGTCTTATATCAGAAAGACGGACAACGTGAAGGATATGCTCGTGGTGGTGGCTAATTTTGCCGATGCGAGACAGGAATTCCGGGTGGGCGTTCCCTGTGAGGGAAAGTACCAGGAGGTCCTTAACACGGACGACCTTGAATATGGCGGGAGCGGCATAGTAAATACGGCAGTCTGCGATGCGCTGGAAATGGAGTGGGACGGCAAGCCTTATGCGATTGATATGGTGAGCGCGCCTTTGAGCATCAGCATTTTCTCCTACACGCCTTATACGAAGGAGGAAAAAGAAAAAATCGAGCGCAGACGCGCGGAGGAGAGGCGGCTGGCAAAGGAAGCGGAGGAGAGACGTCTGGCCGAAGAGGAGGCCGAGCGCACGGCGCAGGCAGCTGCAGAAGCCAGGGAGCAGGCGAAACGGGCGGCAGCAGAGGCGAAAGAACTGGCGAAGCGGGCAGCTGCGGAAGCCAGAGAGAGCGCGAAAGCGGCAGAAGTGCTGGAGAGGGCGGCAGAGGCGGCGGCGCAGAAGCTGCAGGAGCTGACGCAGAGGCCGAAAACAGCGGAGAAGAAGCCCGCATCTGACACGAAGGCGGAGTCTGACGTGAAGGCTGGGGCTAAGAGAGGCAGGAAGAAGGCAGCCGATACAAAAACGGCGGTTAAGCCGTCCGCAAAGAGAACGGCATCGAAGAAATCAGCCGCCGGGAAAAACGAAGCGGGAAAAACCGACGGACAGTAAGCAGACGGAGGATCCGGCAGAAAATAAATAGCGGCGGTACGGAGGTAGTATGGAAGATCAGGCTGTACAGGAGCAGATCAAGGAAATAGAGTATATTGCATCGGATGAGCTGAATGTAGGGCTGATCGAGCGTTATCTGCAGGAACTGCCGGATAAGCTGATCCGTCTGGGGGTCAGGGTGCTTCTGGCGCTGGTTGTGTTTTTTATCGGCGTACAGCTCATTAAGCTGGTGCGCAGGATTCTTCGGAAATCTTTTGAGCGACGGAATGTGGATATGGGCGTGAGCCGTTTTCTGGATTCTCTTGTCAAAACAGTGCTTTACATGTTGCTGTTGTTTATGATTGCCTCCTCCTTCGGGCTGGATGCAACCAGCGTGGTGGCGCTGGTCGGCTCTGCGGGCGTGGCCATCGGTCTGGCGGTACAGGGAAGTCTGTCAAACTTTGCGGGCGGCGTGCTGATCCTGCTTTTAAAGCCTTTCAAGGTTGGAGACTATGTCAGGGACGCTGCGGGCAACGAGGGAACGGTGGAGGAGGTACAGCTTTTTTATACCAGAATGATTACGCCGGACCGCCATATGGTAGTGGTGCCCAACGGAGACCTGGCAAACGGCAATATTTTAAATATGAGTACACTGGGTGACCGCAGGATGGATATCAAGGTGGGAATTTCCTACGAGTCGGATATCCGCAGGGCAAAGGAGGTTCTCCTCAGGGTTTTAGATGAGGATCCGGGGGTTTTGCAGGAGGAAGAGAAGCGGGTGTTTGTGGAAGAACTGGCGGACAGTGCGGTGATTCTGTGTGTGCGCTGTTACAGCGCCAATGAAAACTTCTGGGAGACCAGATGGCGGCTTATGGAAACGATAAAGTACGCGCTGGACGAGGCTGGTATCGGGATACCGTTCCCGCAGATAGATGTGCATATGAGGGAGAACTGACAGAAACAAGGGCTGAAAGAATTTACTGACAGATTTCTGACAGATTTCTAAAAAAATATCTTGCAAAATGACTCGTTCCATCATATAATAATCATTGTTGCAAGGTTATGCTGGAATAGCGCAGTCGGTAGCGCAACTGATTCGTAATCAGTAGGTCGAGGGTTCGAGTCCCTTTTCCAGCTTGCGCTTATAAGCAGAGTCAGGAACAGGCGGTGATTATTTTATGTTTACATTAGAAATAATTACCGCCTGTTTTTGATGAGCAACGCGAATGAGAAATGCGGAGCGTTTCGAATCTGCTTATCTGTATAGGTAAAGTGAAAAACAGGCACTGGTCGTTCTATGTTTGCATAAGAAACGATTGGTGCCTGTTTTTGGTGAACCGGAGGAACGGAGAATGACTGCAGGCTTATAGAGAAGAAGGCGGAGTAAAGGGCAGCTGACGGTTTTGACTGACCAGGTTGGTCATATCATGTTACTTGAGATTTATCGAAATAAACACCACAAGAACTTGACATAATATTTTGCCGTGATACAATATATAGTGCATGTAGTTTAGGGGTGACAGAAAGAACATACATGATATAGGGTCTCGGACAGAAGGGGAGTTATTGAATGAAGATTATTAAGAGAAGCGGCGTGGAGGTCAATTTTGATCTGAAGAAGATCATAGCGGCTATCAAAAAGGCAAACAGCAGCGTGAAGGAAGAAGACAGGCTGACGGAGGAGGAGATTGATGAGATCGCTTCCGTTGTGGCTGACCATTGCGAGGAGATGAGAAGGGCTCCCAGCGTGGAAGAAATTCAGGATATGGTGGAGAACCAGCTTATGAAGTACCGTGCCTACACCATTTCCAGAAACTATATCACTTATCGCTATAAGAGGGCGCTCGTGCGAAAATCCAATTCCACGGATGAGCAGATTTTAAGCCTTCTGGAGTGCAATAACGAGGAGGTAAAACAGGAAAATTCCAATAAAAATCCTACCGTCAACAGCGTACAGCGGGATTATATGGCAGGGGAAGTGAGCAAGGATATCACGAAGCGTTTCCTGCTTTCGCCGGATATTGTGGAGGCGCATGAGCAGGGTGTGATCCATTTCCATGACGCGGATTATTTCGCCCAGCACATGCATAACTGCTGTCTGGTCAATCTGGAGGATATGCTGCAGAACGGTACGGTCATCAGCGAGACGATGATAGACAGGCCGAAGAGTTTTTCTACGGCATGCAATGTGGCGACACAGAGCATTGCGCAGATTGCAAGCTGCCAGTACGGCGGGCAGAGTATCTCGCTGTCCCATCTGGCACCTTTTGTGAACGTGAGCCGGGAGAAATTCCGCAAAAAGGTGCGGACGGAGATGGAGGAGATGGGTGTAAACGCCACCGAGGAGCAGATCAATGCCATTGCAGAGCGACGCGTAAAGGACGAGATCAGACAGGGTGTGCAGATTATCCAGTACCAGGTGATTACACTGATGACTACCAACGGTCAGGCGCCCTTCATTACGGTTTTTATGTATATCGACGAGGTGCCGGAGGGACGTCTGCGGGACGACCTGGCGATGATCATAGAGGAGATGTTGAACCAGCGGATTCGGGGCGTCAAGAATGAAAAGGGCGTTTACATCACGCCCGCGTTTCCGAAGCTGATCTATGTGCTGGAGGAGGATAATATCCACGAGGGTGACAAATACTGGTATCTGACGAGACTGGCGGCGAAATGTACGGCCAAACGGATGGTGCCTGATTATATTTCTGAAAAGATTATGAAGCAGTTAAAGGACGGCAACTGTTATACTTGTATGGGCTGCCGCTCTTTCCTAACCGTGTATCACGACGAGAATGACCAGCCGAAGTTTTACGGCAGATTCAACCAGGGTGTGGTCACTTTAAATCTGGTGGATGTGGCCTGTTCGTCCGGTCGGAATGCATCGCGTTTCTGGGAAATCATGGATGAGCGGCTGGAGCTGTGCAGACGGGCGCTTATGGCGCGGCACAACAGGCTTAAGGGGACGCTTTCCGACGTGGCGCCGATCCTGTGGCAGAACGGGGCCCTTGCCAGACTGAAAAAGGGAGAGAAGATCGATAAACTGCTCTACGGAGGCTATTCCACCATATCACTCGGGTATGCCGGGCTGTGCGAGTGCACCCGCTATATGACAGGGAAGAGCCATACCGACCCAGAGGCGACGGCCTTTGCCTTGAAAGTTATGCAGTATCTGAATCATGCCTGCAAGGAGTGGCGGGAGGAGACAAACATTGACTTCAGTCTTTACGGCACGCCCCTGGAGTCCACCACCTATAAGTTTGCAAAGTGCCTGCAGAAGCGTTTTGGGATCATTGAAGGTGTGACGGACCGCAATTATATTACAAACAGTTATCATGTGCATGTGACGGAGGAAATTGACGCTTTTAAAAAACTGAAGTTTGAGGCTCAGTTCCAGGAGCTTTCGCCGGGCGGCGCGATCAGCTATGTGGAGGTGCCGAACATGGAGAACAACCTGGATGCGGTGCTTTCTTTGATGCAGTATATTTACGATAATATTATGTATGCAGAATTGAACACCAAGAGTGATTACTGTCAAGTGTGTGATTACCACGGGGAAATTGGCATTGTGGAAAATACGGACGGGAAACTTGTCTGGAAGTGTCCAAACTGCGGCAACACCGACCAGAATAAGATGAATGTGGCAAGGCGTACCTGCGGTTATATCGGAACACAGTTCTGGAATCAGGGACGCACCCAGGAGATCAAGGAGAGGGTGCTGCATTTATAACAAATCGGGCGGTGAAAAATCCAGCAAGTTCGATTGCGAGAACCGCTTCGCGGCCTCGGATGTTTGAGGTGTGACATGTACTATTCGGTGATAAAAAATTGTGACATTGCGGATGGGCCGGGGGTGAGGGTGACACTCTTTGTGAGTGGATGCACCCATCACTGTGAGGGCTGTTTCAACCCCGAAACATGGAATTTTCAGTACGGGGCGCCTTTTACGGGGGAGACAGCGGATGAGATCATGGAGGCGCTTTCGCCGGATTACATCGCAGGACTTACGCTGCTTGGCGGGGAGCCGCTGGAGGATGGGAACAGACAGGCGCTTTTACCTCTTCTGCGGGCGGTGAAAAAGAAATATCCGCAGAAAACTGTATGGTGTTATACGGGATACCTTTTTGAGACGGACATTCTGGAAAATTTTTGTGCGCAGTGGGAAGGAATGAAGGAGTTTCTGTCCTATGCGGATGTGATTGTGGACGGGGAGTTTGTGCAGGCGGAAAAGAACATCAGCCTGCGTTTCCGGGGCTCGGAGAACCAGCGGATCATTGATGTGCATGCGTCCTTACAGCAGGGAAAAACCGTGCTGTGGGAAGACGGGGAGAGCGAATAAATATTGGGATGGAATCGATGAGGCAGGGGTTATTTCCCTGCCTTTTGACCTGTGGAAGGAGAAACGGCGGCATCCGTCTGATGGATGGCTTCGTTCTGGATCAGGCTGTGCTGTCTGAGGGGGAAAAGAAGGAGATTTTCCTGGGTGGGCGGAAGCGTGCTCGGGTCCTGCTTTGCCAGCAATACATCGAGCCACTATGACTGGGCCATGAAGAAACTGAAAGCGCATAAGAAAAACTGTGCCGGAAAGTGAGGAGCAGGGGTATGCATTATGTGACGGCGAAAGGAATTTTATCTTCCAAGAACGGGATGAACCTGTACCGGGGGTGCTCCCACGGGTGTATCTACTGCGACTCCAGAAGCAGATGCTACCATATGGAGCACGCCTTTGAAGATATCGAAGTCAAGGAGAATGCGATTGAGCTGTTGGAATATGCTCTGAAGCATAAACGGCACAAATGCATGATCGGCACGGGTTCCATGACCGATCCCTATATCCCGCTGGAGCTGGAGCTTGGAATTGTCAGAAAGGCGTTGTCATTGATTGATATGTATGGGTTCGGATTTACGGTGATTACAAAGTCGGACCGCATACTGCGGGATCTGGATCTCCTTCAAAAAATAAACGAAAAGACAAAGTGTGTGGTGCAGATGACTTTGACTACCTATGATGAGGCGCTGTGCAGGAAGATCGAGCCAAATGTCAGTACGACGCGAGAACGGTTCGCGGCGCTTAAGAAGTTTCGGGACGCAGGCATTCCCACCGTCGTGTGGCTGACACCGATTCTGCCCTTTATCAACGATACGCAGGAGAATATTGAGGGTATTCTGGGGATGTGTGCGGAGGCGGGCGTCTGTGGCGTGATTCACTTTGGCACGGGAATGACGCTGCGCGAGGGGAACCGGGAATACTTTTATAAGCAGCTTGACCGTCTGTTTCCCGGACTAAAAGAAAAGTATATACGGACCTACGGCAATCGGTATGAGATCGAAAGCCCGGACAGCGGCCGGCTGACAAAACTGTTTCATCAAAAATGTGCGGAGCGTGGAATGCTCCACGATAATGGGGAAATATTCCGATATCTGCAGACCTTTGAGGAGAAGGGGGCTGGCAGACAGATGAGTCTCTGGGATTTATGAGATGCGGTTTTGGAAGCATTTCTTTGACCGCTACTCTGCAAACTCGGCTTTCCACATTTCCAGCAATCGTTCAGCAATAGGAGTAAAGATTTGATATTTTTTCCATATTAGATACATTTTTGTTTCAAGTTTAGGAGTAAGAGGTCGGAAAGCAAGCCCGCTGTCGGGGCTTGTATCAATCAAATGTTCAAAAGTTAAAAGATAACCAAGCCCTTCTTTCACAAAAAGCGATCCGTTATATGATAGACGAAACGACCCTTCAAGGTGTAATTTATCCATGTTATTGCCGCACCATTTGGAAATATCATTGTTCCATCCCTGTTCGGAACAAAAAAGAGGGAGTCCAAATAAGTCATCCACACAGATGGAGTCGTTTTCTGCTAACGGACAGTTCTTTGGCATGACAACACCCCATAGATCAGCATGGGGAAAGGTTAAATAATGATATTTTGCAGTATTGGGTTCCTGCGCCAGTACGGCAAAGTCAATGATACCTTTATCCAGTTTTTCTGTAACCTGTTCCGTGTCGCCGCTGGTAATATGATAATGCAGATCAGGGTAAGACTCTTTGAATCTTCTGATTGTGGCGGCGAGGCATCTGATCTGGTAAGATTCCGCTAAACCGAAGTAAACATCCCCGCCCAGAACGTCATCCAGAGCAAGAAATTCTGTTGTAATTTTGTTGGCCATTTTTATCAAGTCTTCTGCTCGCTTTCGAAGCAAAACACCTTCCTCAGTCAGCTGTATGCTGAAACTATGGCGTGTGAACAGTTTTTTCCCAAGCTCATCTTCAAGTGCTTTTAACTGCTTGGAGAGAGTGGGCTGGGTAACGTGAAGCAGTTCTGCCGCACGGGTCATGTTTTCTTCCCGTGCTGCGGCAAGAAAATATCTCATAGTTCGCAGTTCCATTCTGACCTCCTGTGATATTCCAAAAAGTTATATTATGATATGAATCATAACTATTAGCGAAGTGAAAGTCAAGAGGATATAATACGGACATAGAAGGCAGGGAGGCGGTCATACGGATGATTTTATTCAGAATCTAAAGGATGCAGGCTGTGGCGCTCAGACCATGGAAAAGGTCTGCAGGCTGTATGGTAACGGTCAGGTTGAGGATGCGATTAAAATGCTGCGCAAGCATCGCTGCACTCTGATGGACAGCCTGCATGAAAGTCAGTGGAGAGTTGACTGTCTTGATTTTTTAGTATGGCGGATGGAAAAGGAAAAGCAGTCATTAAAAAATAAGGAAAAGAAAGAGAGGTATTACAAAATGGAAAATATTGCAAAACTGGAATTAACAAAGGAATGGGATAAGACTTTCCCGAAAAGCGAAAAGGTGAGCCACCGCAAGGTGACATTCCCTAACCGCTACGGGATCACGCTGGCGGCAGACCTTTATGAGCCGAAGGGGGCTGAAAACAAACTGGCTGCGATTGCGGTATGCGGGCCGTTTGGCGCGGTAAAGGAGCAGGCAGCCGGACTGTATGCGCAGACTATGGCGGAGCGCGGCTTTCTCACCATTGCCTTTGACCCTTCCTTTACCGGAGAAAGCGGTGGCATACCCCGTTACATGGCTTCGCCGGATATCAACGCGGAGGATTTTCAGGCGGCGGTTGATTTTCTTTCCGTGCAGGAAAATGTTGACCCTGAGCGTATCGGCATTATCGGTATCTGCGGCTGGGGAGGCCTGGCCCTGAATGTGGCGGCACTGGATACCCGCATCAAGGCGACGGTTGCCTCCACCATGTATGATATGTCCCGCGTCAATGCCAACGGATATTTTGATGCAGATGACTCTGCTGATGCGAGGTATGCAAAGAAAAAATCCATGAACGCCCAGAGACTCGTGGATTATAAAAATGGCAGCTATGCGCTGGGCGGTGGCGTTGTCGATCCGCTTTCGGAGGATGCACCTTTCTTTGTGGCAGATTATCACAGTTATTATAAAACAGACCGTGGCTATCATAAGCGTTCCTTAAATTCCAACGGCGGCTGGAATGTGATCGGCTGTATGTCCTTTATGAACCAGCCCATCTTAAAGTACAGCAATGAGATCCGCAGCGCAGTTCTTATCATGCACGGAGAGAAGGCACATTCCTGCTATTTCAGCCGCGATGCTTATGCCGCAATGGTGAAGGATAACCTTTATTCAGACAATAAGGAGCTGCTGATTATTCCCGATGCAGTCCATACGGATCTGTATGACGGCGGCGAAAAGGATGCGATTCCGTTTAATAAGCAGGAGCAGTTTTTTTCGGAAAATATGAAATGATATTTATAAACTTATGATACGAGGAGGAAGGCTATGTTGGGCAATTTTATGTATTGTAACCCGACGAAACTTTATTTTGGCGAGGATTCCCTTGCCAGCCTGAATGAGGAGCTGCCTAAATATGGACAGAATATACAGCTTGTGTATGGCGGCGGATCGATCAAAAAGAATGGTATCTATGATAAAGTCATGGAGATTTTGAAGGCAAATGGAAAAAATGTACTTGAAGATGCGGGGGTCATGCCAAATCCTACGGTACAGAAACTGCAGGAAGGCTGCAGGATTGCCAAGGAGGGTAAGGCAGACCTGATTCTTGCAGTTGGGGGTGGTTCTGTCTGTGACTATGCAAAAGCGGTTTCCGTATCGGCATACTGCACGGAAGATCCCTGGGAAAAATATTACCTTCAAATGAAAGATGTGGACAATGAGATCATCCCGGTTGGATGTGTTTTGACAATGGTAGGCACCGGCTCTGAAATGAACGGCGGCGCGGTCATAACAAATCATGAGCAGAAATTGAAGATTGGCCATGTATTTGATGAGAGGGTGTATCCGAAATTTTCCATCTTAAATCCGATATATACCTATACGCTGCCTCAGTACCAGATGGTTGCAGGAATCTATGACATCATGAATCATATTACGGAGCAATATTTCTCCGGGGAGGATGACAATACTTCTGATTATCTCATGGAAGGTCTGCTGCGGTCTTTGATCCATTCCAGCAGGATTGCGGTGAAGAATCCTACGGATTACGAAGCAAGGAGCAACATCATGTGGATTGCCACATGGGCATTAAACACGCTGGTGGCGAAGGGAAAATCCACAGACTGGATGGTTCATATGCTGGGGCAGGCGGTTGCGGCGCATACGGATGCAACCCACGGCATGACCCTTGCAGCGGTATCTATGGCCTATTACCGATTTGTCTGTCCGTTTGGGCTGGCAAAGTTTAAGCGGTTTGCCATGAACGTATGGGACGTAAACCCGGAAGGAAAAAGTGATAAACAAGTTGCAGCGGAAGGCCTGCAGAAAATGGAGGCTTATATGGAGGAGCTGGGCCTTACGATGCATCTGAAAGAGCTTGGGGTAACAGAGGAGATGCTTCCGGGAATCGTTGACAGCACGCTGATTATGGATGGCGGCTATAAGGTGCCGGATAAGGATGAAATAATGGAGATTTTTAAGAGCAGCTTATAAAATCCTTAACCTGCCAAATCGATATAATGCGGCAGCGGGATGCCATATGCCAATTGACATACGGCATCCCTTTTTAACAGAGATATTGTGGTGTCAGGCATGAGCTAAGTGAAAATCTGGAGGTATCAGTTATGCGCATTATAGTTTTAAACGGAAGCCCGCGTCCAAAGGGCAATACGAAACAGATGGTGGATGCGTTTCGGGAAGGCGCGGAATCTGCAGGACATCGGGTGGATGTGATCGATGTATGTAAGAAAAAGATTGCGGGCTGTCTGGCCTGCGAATACTGCCATACAAAGGGAAACGGAGCCTGCGTGCAGAAGGATGATATGCAGGAAGTCTATTCACTGCTGGGGGAGGCGGATATGCTTGTCATTGCCTCGCCGATTTATTATCACGGTGTTTCAGGGCAGTTAAAATGTGCTCTTGACCGCTTCTATTCTGCCGCTTATCCGTGCAAGCCCGTGAATCTGAAAAAAGTGGCCATGATATTAAGCTCCGGTGATCCTAAAATGTATGATGGGGCAATGTTCTCCTATAAAGGGGATTTTCTGGAATACCTTGGCCTTGAAGATATGGGAGTATTTACAGCTTTCGGCATGGAGAACGGTTCGGCATCAAAGCTGAAAGAACTCCGAAATTTCGGAAAAAATCTGAAATAGCGGTATGGGAGGCTGTGAAATGGGTAAAATATTCAGTTTTATACTTGTTTTCTTATTGGCATTTCCCATGACAGCATGCGAGCAGAGCAAGACAGAGGAAGAAACCATTGTAAGAGCAGAGTTTGATTTTGAAAGAAGGACAGTCATGTTAAGCAGTGGATATGAGATGCCGATTAACGGCCTTGGAACGTACAGCCTTCATGGCGATTCCGTGATTTCTGAAATAACCGGGGCGCATGGCGTGTCTTCCGCACAGGTGATTTTATGATGGAATCTGCAAAAGGGCGCGGTGGTCATCCCCGGTTCCAGTAATCCCGATCATATCAGGGAAAATACGGAAGTTTACCATTTCAGCATGACCGAGGATGAAATGGAACGGATCAATGCTCCTGACCGGGGCGAAAAACATGATTGGTATTAGGGAGGAATGAGTGTGAAAAAAATATTTGGTTTATGCTTATCTTTGCTGCTTGTGGCTGCCATGTTCAGTGGCTGTGGGGCTTCTCCTTCCAGCAATAAGCCTGCTGCTGGATCAGGCAAGCAGCAATCGGAGGAAAATACAGAAGCGACACTTTCAAACGAAATGGAGGATTCTGAAAATATGGATTCAAATACTGCGGCTAAAAATCTGGTTGTATATTTTTCCATGCCGGAAGCGATTAACACCATCAAAGAGATGGAGCCGGATGCGGATGTAGTGGCAGACGGTCTTTCCATATTGCGCAATGTGGTCCAGGCTTCGGAAGCTGATATTATCGAATGGCTGACAGAGAAAGGCTTCGTTCAGTAAATTGTCATAGGAGACGGGCGGGGGTTTGCCAGAGAGATTCATATGGCTTCCGCCTATTGTGGATCTGTATTGATGTCACTCCATCTTGGACTACATTGGAGCATGATGACGGGGATGGCAAGGCGGTTTGTAAATGAACTTCCAACTGCCGGAAGATGGATGCTTCGTGGGATTCCTCTTACTTGCTCGATGGGCAGGAGATAGATAAAATAAATATCTGCCTTCTGTCCGATTATATGGAAAGTCAGTATTTTTTCTTAATAACAATGCTCCGCACTCTGGATCAGCTGATAAAATACCATAGCGATGGCACACAGGATAATGATGGACGGTATAATATGAATAGGTGGGGAGGCGAGAAATTGAAATTTGACAAAATTTTTCAAAAGTAGATAAAGTAGTTGACGAATATGGAACGGCGGCTATTCCACCATTTCGCTGGGCTATGCGGGGCTTTGCGAGTGCACCCGCTATATGACGGGGAAGAGCCATACGGTTTCGGAAGCGACGGCTTTTGCGTTGAAGGTCATGCAGTATCTGAATAATGCCTGCAAGGAGTGGCGGGAGGAGACGAACATTGATTTCAGCCTTTACGGGAGCGGTGGCGGAAGAGATTCTGAAAGCGCTTTCGCCGGATTATATCGCGGTGCTTACGCTGCTTCGCGGGGAACCGTTGGAATACTACTTGAAATATTTATCGAATAGCGGATAAAAAACAACACATAGTCCAATGGGCAGCCCGAACAGTGCGCCGCCGATGAAAATTCCAAATAGCAGCTGATATGCGGAAAAGATATCTGACAAAACATAAATTCTCAGTCCGCAAATGGAGTTGAGGAGAAAGAGTGTCCCGGTGATCAGACCCGGCGATACTCTTTTATCTTTGACTGTGTAAAAAAAATGGTCTCCGAAATTGACCATTCCCCAGATCAGTATGGCTATGCCAAAACATGCAAGTTTATCGCTGCATACAAATAAAAGGACGGATAGCAGAAGCGGGGGATAGTAGAGAAACAGGTTGTTTGCCATCCAGTGTCCATGCGTCATATGATAGGGCAGCCATTTATGCTCATACATCCATTTCGGGAAATCGCCGACTGCTTCCTCAAATAAGTGGAATGGCAGATAAATCGCTAAATTGATTAAAACAAAACTCGTCATGCTCATTTTTCTGTCCTTTCTTTTTCCCATTCTTTTTCAAAGCTGTCTTCCCATTTTTCCAATGTCTCCAATAGCATAAACTGCTGTTCCAGAATAGTGTGTCCAAAAAGAGGTATGTCCTTGTGCGTGGTGAGCTGTTCCATAATCTGCTTTTTGGTGTGCTGAATACTGTTTTTTATATTGCCGATACATTCCTTTGCAAAAGACTCGTCAGCCAATGCCAGATTCACAATAACCGCATTAAAATCTAAAAAAACCCGTGTTTCGGCTAAAGAAAACTGAGTCATCAGCTCTTTGACGGTATCTTTTCCTCTTGGCGTTATAGTGTACAAGGTTTTTTCAGGCATATTGCCGTTCCTGATGGTTTTACTGACAACATATCCTTTGGTTTCGTACTGCACCACTTTCTTGTAAACTGTAAAGGAACCGATTTTTATCCATCTGGATAAGTTTCGGGCTTCAATTTGCTTTTGTAAGTCATAAGCGCTTTTGGGACTTTGGCATAACGATCCTAAAAGGATTAAATCAATCGTTGACATGATTGCCCTCCATAATTGTATTATACAATACTGTATTATACAGTATAGAAGGAACTTGTCAAGTTTTATCGGGAAGTTACGATATATGGGTTGATGTTTTGATACTGAATGCGAAGTCTGGCGTGGGTGGGGATTGTAACGATGTTACGGGTTTGCCATAGGAAAAAGAAACGGGTATAATAAAACCCGACATGTCTTGTCAATATTTTTACGCTATTCTAATGGGGAAGGAGGGAACGGCGGTGCAGGAGAGCAGGCTCTTTAAAATTGTATATTATCTGCTGGACAGGGGACAGGCGACTGCCCCGGAGCTGGCAGAGCGTTTCGAGGTGTCGGTCCGGACGATTTACAGGGATATCGACGCGCTGAGCGCGGCGGGCATTCCCATCTATGCGGAGGCGGGCAGAAACGGCGGCATCCGGCTGATGCATGACTTTGTTCTGGATCACGCCGTGCTGTCGGGGGAGGAAAAGCGGGAGATTCTCGCGGCGTTACAGAGCATCAATATCACCCGGAATATCGCTGAAAGCCAGACTTTGCAGAAGCTTTCCGCCCTGTTTGCCCTTCCTTCGGAAAACTGGCTGGAGATTGATTTTTCCAGATGGGGCAATCAGGGATTCGACAAGGAAAAATTTGAACTGCTGAAGACGGCGGTTATCCATTGCAGACAGATCAGGATTCGGTACGCGGGGTCTGACGGGACGGAGAGGGAACGGACGGTGCAGCCTTACAGGCTTGTCTACAGGTCAAAAGCATGGTATCTGAAAGCGTTCTGTATGGAGAAACAGGAAATGCGGACATTCAAGCTGAACCGCATTCTGGAGCTGGCGCTTCTGGAGGAGAGCTTTGTGCGGCGCAACTTTCCGGAAGAATCGGAAGACGACGAGGGAAACTATCCGCTGGTAACACTCCGCTTTCCGAAAGAGATGGCGTACCGGGTATATGATGAGTTCGACGGGAGCCAGATAGAGAGACAGGAGAACGGGGATCTGATTGCCGCGGCAAGAATGCCGGAGGGCGCGTGGCTTATCAGTTTTCTTTTGTCCTTCGGGACACAAGTGGAAATTCTTTCCCCGGCATATTTGCGAGAGGAGATTGTGCGACAGGCGGAAAAAATTGTTGAAAAATATAAAGCATGACACTAGGTGTCAACATTATGTCAGTATAATGAGAGATATAAAAGCCGCCGCAGTTTTTTAGAGCAGTGAGTGGACGGCAGTAAAACAGATATTGCAGTGAAGGTGAAGGCGGGACGGCAGCAAATGTCTGAAAAATGGCAAAGAGTTATCGCAGTATGCAGAATGGAGTGCAGAAAGGAAGGAAAACATGGCAAGACCGACGACGAAAGCGGATTTATTGACTGCAGCAACAAAAAATTACGAAAAATTGAATGAGACGATCGAAGGACTGACGGAGGAAGAATTGAATACGCTCTTTGATTTTTCAGCCGGCGCGAAAAAGGAAGCGCACTGGAAAAGGGACAAAAATCTCCGGGATGTTCTCGTGCATCTCTACGAGTGGCACCAGCTTTTGCTGACCTGGGTGCAGGCAAATCAGAGGGGCGACAACTGGCCTTTTATTCCGAAGCCCTATAACTGGAAAACCTACGGCGACATGAATGTGGCGTTCTGGAAAAAGCATCAGGAGACGCAGCTTGACGAGGCAAAGAGCATGCTCGCGGAGTCCCATGCTAAGGTGATGGCGTTGGCGGAGACGTTTTCCAATGAGGAGCTGTTTTCTAAAGGCGCCTTTCCGTGGGTGGGCGGGAGCACGCTTGGCTCCTACTTTGTCAGCAACACCTCGAGCCACTATGACTGGGCGATGAAGAAGCTGAAAGCGCATAAGAAAAATTGTGCCGGGAAGTGAGGAGCGGGCGGATGCATTTTGTGACGGCGAAAGGGATTTTGTCCTCCCAAAACGGAATGAATCTGTACCGGGGCTGTTCCCACGGGTGTATCTACTGCGATTCCAGAAGCAGGTGCTACCATATGGAGCACGACTTCGAGGATATCGAGGTCAAGGAGAACGCCATCGAAACGAAAATACGAAATGTGTGGTGCAGATGACGCTGACCACCTGTGACGAGGAAATGTGTAGAAAGATTGAACTCAATGTCAGTACAACTGGGGAACGTTTCGAGGTGCTTAAAAAGCTGCGGGATGCAGGCATACCCACCGTCGTATGGCTGTCTCCGATTCTGCCCTTTATCAACGATACGGCGGAAAACGTTGCGGGCATTCTGGAACTGTGTGCGGAGGCAGGAGTTTACGGCGTGGTCAACTCGGGAGGGAGTAAACCCTGCCGTTTACTTTGTCTTGTGCTGTAATCCTTTCACTACGGCCATAACCGTATCAAGCTGCAATTCATCTAAGTTCTTAATTTCTGCTGAAATCTGATTGATCTTTCCCGGCGCGGGATTTCTTTTGTCGAAGAATTCCTGCGGTGTGATCTGAAAATATTCACAGATATAGAAAAAAACCTGCATGGAAGGAAAGGCAAGCCTGTTTTCAATGCGGTTGATATAACTTTCATTCTGTCCAAGGGCCAGACTCATCTCTCTGGCGGACACCTTTTTCTGATTCCTCAGGGAAGTCAGTCTTTCCACAAAAAATTCTTCAAACATGATACCACCACCTTGTTTACAAAATTATATAGCATATACCAGCCAGTGGCGGGGTATATGAAATCTTATAAATATTGACATTAAAAGAACTGGGTCTTGTTTTTCTTTGTGCGATAATGGGTGTCGCAGCGCTTGCGGTTACTTATTGCGTGCCGAATGACCGCATGCGGGAAAATGTGAGGGAATCTTCCATTGCATTATACAGAGAAGGGCTTGGTGCGAACCTCTGGCAGGGCGTAGAGGAGACAAAGCTGGACATTTATACGGACGGGCTGATGATTAACGTGTCATACACTGTGACGAAAGACGGGATTAGGGATATCCTTCTGGGTACAAATGTCGAGGTGGACGGCAGAAACCCGGTGGATTCTCTATTCGAGGTGGTCGCCTTGGCAAATGACAATTATATTGTAAAGAATTATGGCAGGTACTGGCATGGATATCAGGTTTTGCTGCGGCCGCTATTATGTTTCTTTTCCTATCCGGATATCCGGCAGATCAATATGATCTTACAATTTATCCTCGTTTTTGGCTTTGTGTACCTTCTTGCAAAGACAAAGGAGAGCGTGTTCCTGGTTCCTTTCCTGGGCATGTATATTTTCCTTTCTCCAATCAGTCTGTGCAGCTGCTTACAGTATTCTCCATGTTTTTATATCATGATGCTTGCTCTGTACGCGCTGTTTATAGGGAGGGACAAGCTGACCGACACAGGGCGGAAGTATCTGTTTCTTATGGCAGGTGTGCTGACGGCTTATTTTGATTTCCTGACGTATCCGCTGATTACGTTAGGGGTTCCGCTGATTGCCTGTCTGGCATTTGATAGGAAACGATGGCAGACAGAGCAGAAACATGGATGGAAACATATTTTTTGGCATAGCTTTTCATGGGGCGTCGGATATGTGGGGATGTGGTCATCAAAGTGGGTGATCGCATCGGTCTTGACAGATGAAAACATCATTTATGATGCGTTTTCCCAGATTGCCTATCGCAGTGGATATTTTATTGAAAAGCATTCTTACAGAGACACATTAAAACTGAACCTTGGCGTATGTAATACGAGGGTTATCCTGCCTGCGGCTGTTTGTGTGGCGGTATGTATTGCCATATTCAGATTAGCCAGACATATCAGGATAGAGCGGAGTCTTTTTCCGGCAGCAGGGATGATTTTATTCGTGACATTGTATCCGTTTTTCTGGTATCTGTTCACCAAGGACCACTCTTGCTGCCACTCTTACTTTACATGGAGAGAAATGGGGATCAGCGTGTTGGCATATTGACGGTCGGGGTGATGGGACTCAGAGAATCTATGGAAAAGGATGTTCCGTATCCTGCGCGGTCGGATGCAGCGCGAGAACTGAGAAAGCTGCCGAAGGATATCTGCGGTTTGCTGCGGAAATTTGTTGAGAGTAAAGTATAGATAAGACGCGCGAAGCGCCGCCCGCCATACGCTATTTTCATATAGCTATGGCGGGTGTTTTTTCTCAGTATTTTCTAATATCTCTTCTTATAATAATGCTCCGCACTCTGGATCAGCTTGTAAAATACCATGGCGATGGCGCACAGGATAATGATGGAAGTGATGACCATATTGAGCTGGAAGAGATGCAGAACGTGGGAGAGAGGGACAGGCATGGGAGCCTCTTGGTGTAATTGGGGCTGATTTGGAGGATGATCATAAGGAGGAAAGAAAATAGGGTTGTATGGAGTTGGGATGGACAGTATAATAGGAATAAGTGGAGGAGACGAGAAATTGAAATTTGAGTGGGACGAGGAAAAGAACCTAATTAATAAAAGGAAACATGGAATATCATTTGAAACTGCTGCCTATGTATTTGAAGATGAAAATTATATTGAGATGTATGATTTTGAGCACAGTATTGAAGAAGATAGATATATTGCAATTGGCTGTGTCGGAGACGTGTTGTTTGTAGTATTTACGGAAAGAAAAGAAAATATCAGATTGATCTCAGCCAGATTGGCGAATGAAGCGGAGAGGAGATTATATTATGACCAGAACATTCATTATTGAGAAGGGACAGAAACCAACAGAGGAACAATTGCAGGAAGTGCTCGAGGCAAAAAAACAGCCGATTCTATTTGATGAGGATTCACCGGAGTTGTCACCGGCAATGTATAAAGCTTTCAGGAGTTCTGTAATACAGAGAAATCGGAAGAAAAATGCGTAAATATTGGGATAATAGCGTATTTCTGGATAACAGGGCGGTGAAGATATTCTTAAATGCCAGCGGCGGACAGGATGATGTGAGCAGAGAGTTAAAGGCGTTCCAGGATTATGTGGCAGGTGTGGAATCAGAGGATGATTTTGTAAAGAGAGTGGCGGAGGCAGTGCGGGAAGCGAAGAAGAACAGGGAATGGAGGCATGAGTATATGACACTATTGATGCGCGATCAGGAGAACATAGAAAAAGGGATAGAAGAAGGGATAGAAAAAGGGATAGAAAAAGGGAAGTCTGTCGGGGAGGAGATGATGCTTATGCTGATTCAGAAACTGGTGGATAATAACCGCTTTGATGATATCTCAAAAATCAAGGATAATAAAGAGTACCGGCAGGAATTATATAAAGAATATAATATCAGAGTGCTATAGATGAGGCTTAGGCAGGGTAGAAAGGAGAGAAGAAAACCATGCGTATCTTGTTACTGTTACGAGGAGCGCCGGGGTGTGGCAAGACTACCTGGGTAGAAGAGAACGGGCTCAAGAACTATACTTTATCTTCGGACGATATCCGTATCATGTACCAGAGCCCGGTTATGGGCATAGACGGGCAGATGAAGATCAGCCAGGACAACGACGATGCGGTCTGGAAAACGCTGTTCCGTATTCTTCGCAGCAGGATGCAGCGGGGTGATTTCACGGCGGTCGATGCCACGAACGCAAGGACGTCAGAGCTGAACCGATACAAGGAACTGTGCGCGGAGTATCGGTACCGGGTTTACTGTGTGGATTTTACGACTGTTCCGATAGAAGAGGTAAAACGTCGGAATGCGGAGCGTGAGGACTTCCGCAGGGTGCCGGAGCGGGTGATCGATACGATGTACGCCCGCTTTGCCACGCAGAAAGTGCCGTCCGGGATCAAGGTAATCCGCCAGGATGAGCTGGATACAGTCTGGCTTGCGAAACGCGATTTTTCCCATTACAGGGCGGTTCACCATATCGGGGATATCCATGGATGCCATACGGCATTGCAGGAATATCTGGCGGGTGAGGGCGGCATGAAGGATGACGAGCTCTATATTTTTGTGGGCGATTACATAGACCGTGGAACCGAGAATGCAGAAGTGGTGAAATTCCTTCTCTCCATTATGGACAGGCAGAATGTGCTGCTGTTAGAAGGAAACCATGAGAAGAATCTGTGGTTATGGGCAAACGAACAGGGGATTGCGGACAGGGAGTTTGAACTGGTGACGAAACCGGCGCTTGAGGAGGCAGGTATTGACAGGAAGGCTGTGAGGAATCTCTACCGCCGTTTTGCCCAGTGCGCATATTACAGTTACGACGGCAATATTTATCTGGTCACCCATGCGGGATTGTCTGCGATTCCGGGTAATCTGTCCTTTGTTGCCACGGAGCAGATGGTCATGGGCGTGGGGAAGTATGAGGATGTGGAAGAGGTAGCGGAGGCTTTCCGAAAGAGCACGCCAGAAAATTGTTTTCAGATTTATGGCCACAGGAATTTAAAGCAGGTTCCGCTTACGGCGGAGGGCAGGGTGTTTAATCTGGAAGGGCAGGTTGAGTATGGCGGCTCTTTACGCTGTCTCAGGATTGGACACGATGGCATCCGCCCGGCAGAGATCAGAAACAGGGTGTTCCGGACGCCGGAGGAGAGGGAGGAGCAGAGCCGTCTTGCGGAGAGTTCCGTTGCTGATCTGCTGATATCCATGCGCCATAATAAATATATCATGGAAAAGAAATATGGGAATCTTTCTTCCTTCAATTTTACGGACGAGGCTTTTTATGACAAGGCATGGGACAGCCAGACTGTGCGGGCGAGGGGGCTTTATCTGGACACGGTCAGGGGAAAGGTGGCGGCGAGGGCATACGATAAGTTTTTCAATATCGGGGAGAGGGAGGAGACCCGCATGGACAGGTTGCAGCGCAGACTCTGTTTCCCGGTGACTGCCTATGTGAAGGAAAATGGTTATCTGGGTATTGTCAGCTATGATGAGAAGGAGGATGCCCTGCTTGTTGCCTGCAAGTTTACCCTGGACAGTTTGTTTGTGGAGAGATTAAAAGAGATGCTGGCGGCGAAGGTTTCCAAAGCGCATCTGGAAGAGATGAAAGACTATATCAGAGAGAATGATGTTTCTTTCATCTTTGAGTGTGTGGATATGGAGCACGATCCCCATGTCATCGAATACCCGGAGAGCCGTCTGGTACTTCTGGATATTGTGAAGAACAGCATGGAATCTGTTAAGTATGGATATGATCAGATGTGTGACGTGGCAGATCGTTTCGGTCTGATGCACAAGGAGAAACCCTGCGAACTGCCTGACTGGCAGACCTTTTTTGACTGGTACCATGAGATACGAAGAGAGGATTATGAGTACCGGGGACAGAAGATAGAGGGCTTTGTGATCGAAGATAGCAGCGGGTATATGGTTAAGGTCAAACTGTACTATTATAATTTCTGGAAACAGATGCGCGCTGTGGTAAAGGAAGTATCGAAGAAAGGATTTATCGCCAATACAGCCATGCTGACAACGCCAGTCGCGAACGAGTTTTACGGGTGGCTTCGGGAGAAGTATGATACGGGAGAACTAAAAAGACTGCCGAAAGATATCTGCGGTCTGCGGAGGAAGTTTTTTGATGATAAAGTGTAGATAAGATGCGCGTAGTACCGCCCGCCATACGCTGTTTTCATACAGCTGTGGCGGGCGTTTTGCTGCTAATATTTCTTCTTATAATAATGCTCCACACTCTGTATCAGCTTATAAAACACCATGGCGATGGCACACAGGATAATAATTGAGGTGATCACCATGTTGAGCTGGAAACTGCCGCTTATGTAATTGAAGATGAAAATTATATTGAGATGTATGATTTTGAGCACAGTATTGAAGAAGATAGATATATTGCCATATGCTGTGTCTGAGACGCGCTGTCTTGGTGAGTAAGTTTTGAGACAGGAATCAAACAGAGGCTTTGTGTTTTAATAATCCCCGTAAATCGGAAAATTTTTACAAAATTTGAAATAAAAAATCCAGAGCGTTACGATTTTTTCTGATATAAAATGGCAAAAATTTTCCAATAAGCGGGGAAAGCATGGTATCTGCGGCTTGTGGGAAAGGTTTTTGTACAGTGAGGGGTAACTGCTATTTTTGTGAGGTGATTGTCTTTCCTGTAAGCATCGGATATAATAGAAATAATAGCGGAGGATGTGTGATGGATATATTAAAACAGGAAAAACTTCATACGATCGAAGATATTTACGCTTTGCCGGATGGGGAACGGGCAGAGCTGATTGACGGAAAGATATATTATATGGCGCCGCCAAATACAAAGCATCAAAGGCTTGTGCATCTGCTTGACAGGGAGATTGGAAATTATATTCAGAAAAATCATGGTGAATGCGAAGTCTTCCCGGCTCCGTTTGCGGTGTTTTTGAATGAAGGTGACAGGAATTATGTGGAACCGGATTTATCTGTCATATGTAGTAAGGACAAGATTACAGACCGGGGGTGTGAGGGTTCTCCTGACTGGATTGTTGAAATTGTTTCGCAGAGCAGCAGACAGATGGATTATTATAAGAAATTATTCAAATACCGCACTGCCGGCGTTAGGGAATACTGGGTTGTGGATCCTGAAAAGGAACTTGTGACAGTGTACAGTTTTGAAAAAGACAGCATGAATGAATATTCTTTTGGTTCGGAGATACCGGCAGGGATATATGAAGGCTTTTCGATAAAGATTCAGTAAGCCAAAACCAAATGAGGTTATAGATTACGAAACGTGGAGACAATCAAGGTGAAAATTGTTTCCACGTTTTCTTTTATGGCCATATGCTATGGTTCCGTATCTATCGGATCGTCAATCTCTTCAAACAGTTCGGCGACTGGAATTTCAAGTATTTCGCATAATCTTTCCATAGTATCGAAGCGGATCGCGGAAGTTTTATTGGTGACAATGTTGTGATAGTTTCTATAGCACATCCCAAGCTGCTGGCTGAGCCAGTAGTTGGACTTCCCTCTTTCTTCAAGTATTTCTTTGATTCTTAGCCGAATAGTCATGTTGCAGCTCCTTTTTTATGATTATAATAATACGAGTGCGTGAAAAAAAGCTGCATAGGAGCACTGGTGCTTTTATGCACGGTGCTCTTGCGCACTGTATTAATTTAGTGTAAAATAAGATAGTTGTAAGAAACTTTAGGCAATTAATAGTGTGATTGGAGGGAAAAATTTTATAATGACAGAATATGTCCAGATTGAATTTTTTAATGATTAAAGTCGAGCAATAAGAAAGGACGGAAATATGGATTAGAAAAATGCTTGAAACTGGTCTTATAAAGAAAGAGGTAAAGAAAATAGAAATATAAATCTTAAAAAGGAGAGTAACGAGATGGAAAAGAAAGTAAGAAGAATTGTTTATGGAATCATGATGACACTTATGGTGACGATATCTACAGCGTGTGGATCATCTGAGCTGGTTGCAAATACAGAAGAGGATAAGCCTAAAGTGCAGGTTGAGGAGAGTGCTGATACCAACGAGACTGAAGTTGAGGAAGAAGAATCTACTCCGGAAGAGGCGGAAGAAACGACTGGCGAAGATTCTGAAAAACCTGCCAGGAGTTATGCTGATGTGGGCAGTACCAGCAAATTTGTGAGCGACGATTCAGAGGGAGAATTAATCGTCACAATAGATAGCGTCGGTATCGAGTTTGTTCCCGGAGACGCCAGTCTCGGATATAAAGGGTATTACATTCCGTATGCTGAAACGACTGTAGAAAATCAGACATCTGAAGATACGACCGTTGGAACGAATGCGTTTGTATCCATCTATGCAGATGACTATCAGTATACTGATAGTAGTGGAGACGCTTTGTTGCAGGTGAGCGAAAAATTCACTGAAGGATCAAGTCAAATAAACTCTGGAAGAAAAGGAAGAGTTACATTCTATTCATGGATAGATCAGGAGACGGCCGATTCTGCAAATGATATAGAGATGGAGATTATTGATACCTCACTTACAGTTAGCATTAAACAGGATGGACAGTGGAAATATACCTTCGGTGAGCAGGATGTCAGCGGCAATGGTGGCAATGACGTAATTTATGGTATATATACAATGTCACCTAATATTCATGGGAACTATAACGAAATTGAAATCGGGTTCTATACAGATGAAGAATATCCCGGTGACTATATTTATATCAAGGTATACGATGAAAATGGTGAATTCTGCAATGACTATAGTGGATATTCGGAGACAGGCGGTAACCCGGGTGTGTTTTGTGACAAATATGAAGTGGAATTTCAAGTCACATACACTGGTGATGGAGTTGAAGTAAAAGGGCTTACCGATGATACGTATGATGGATATAACGAAGAATTTGAGGGTTATTATAAACTTGATCATGCGTTTAATCTTAACGAAGTCGGCTAATTTATCAAACGGGAGGGAACTTAAATATGAATGCAAATAATAAACTTGATATCGAAATTCCGAGAAAAGAAAAGTCCAGCTAAGAAATGTCAATAGGTAAAATGAAAAATGCTCAAGAAATTTTTTCAAGCAGTTGATGTAAAAAAGGGTAACTTTAATAAGCCCATTGCCACGGGATTTTTAAAATTTGATTCAAATTCCCATCAGGCAGCGATGTTTACGGATCCTGGGTGTTCTGCTGCATAACGTTCACAGTGTTCTTTCGGCGTAATAAGCTCAAAAGGCTTATTATCCCGGAGCATAGCGAAAATAATGTTGCAGATTTTGTGCATGACGGCTCCGACGGCAACAATCTTTTTCTTGTTGGCACATTTACGGATGTAATAATCGTAAATGACTGGGTTCACAGGTGCTTTTGCTGCTTTATCCACTTTCAGGTTGTTTATGGCGATCATATGCAGGATGCGCCGCGCAAGGCTGGAGCCCCGCTTGGACATATGGACCCTGTCGCCATGGAACTTGCCTGAATCATTCACACCGGGATCCATCCCAAAGTAGGCATAGAGCTTCTTTGGGGAAGAGAACAGATCAAAGGAGCCCATTTCGGCGATCAGGACAACCGCGCTGAGGAAGCCGACACCCTGGAGAGACTGGAGAAGACAGATACGGTCATAGACCGGACCGCCCTGCAGGTTATCCACGGCCTTATGCAGCTCTTCCAGTATACTGTCCAGATGCGCCTGGTATTCCCGGTAGGTTTTTATGTACAGCCTGATCCGGAGGGCATTGCTCGGAAGGGCACGGCCGAAAACAGCAGCATCCTTTGCGGCGGCGCATATGGCATCATATTTGGAAAGGGCATATTTTTCGCCGAAACGAGCTGTATTGCGTATGGTTTCCACAAGTTCGTCTCTTGGGGCTGCGAGCATGTCCGCTGCAAGTGGGTAAGCTTCCAGAAGCTTTAAGGATGTCTGGGCTGTGACCTTGCTGAACACATTCAGGTATGCCGGGAAGGACACTTTGAGCTCCGCATGAAGCTTCAGCACAACGGCAGACTGCAGATCTTTGAAATAATAGTAGTCACGCACGAGGTTGCGCAGGTCGATGACTGCATCCTCTGGGACGATGGAAGTCTTAAGGGAGGTATCCTGACCGACCTTGGCAGCTTTTTTTGAATCAAATTTATCATTATGCAGTTTCCTTACGTTCATGTTTGTGCTATTCTTAGTAATGATAGGATTAATGACGGAGCAGTCAAGACCCTTATCACGAAGGAAGCACAGGAGCGGGATATGGTAGATCCCGGTGGACTCAAGGAAGCAGCGGCTTTTGAGAGAATACGTCTCTTGTGCTTCCTTTATTTTTGAGACGGCAAGCTCCCGGGAAGCAGGATCGCAGTGAACGATCTTGAAAGGCTTCCCGACAAGGGTGCCGTTAGGGAGCAAGATGGACATCCATGTGAAGTCTGCCCCGACATCAAGCCCGACTGAGAGATAGGGAATGCTTTCCAGCATCTTAAGTACTTTTTGATAATGCATGATGTTATCCTTTCTGGCAGGTATCCATTTCCAAAAGGCGGATACACAACCTAGCGGCTTATACAGGTATAGCCTGAGGCTTCCCAACCAGCCAAAACATAAATCACCACCGAATGGACTGACAGACTTAATTGGAGGTTTCACCAGCCGGAAGGCCGGTTCCCAAGGAGGATACGTCAATGATCCTGCCTTCAGTGATTATACCTCTATATTTTGTCTGGTGCATTAAGGAAACCTCAGACATGATAAATATTTATAACTTCTGATGGAGATGGAATTCTCCTTCTGTTATTCATCAGATATGACTTTGTAACTTATTAACTATATAGCTCTTGTGGCTATATCATTATTATACTAGGAGGATAATAAAATCATGGGAATGCAGGAATTCATTTATGTAGATATCGGTGCTGCGGGTAATAAGGCGGTTGTGGAATGTATCTTTTGAGGAAATGAAGGCCTATTAGCAGGCACATAGGCAGACTGCTTGACCAAGAGTGAGGAGGTGAGGTATTACATGGCACTTTTAAAATGTCCCGATTGCGGGAAAATGGTATCGCCTAGGGTAGAGAACTGTCCTTTTTGTGGATGCCCAAGCAAATTTTTTGCGCAGGAAGGTGAAAATATAAGCGAAAATTCAAAAGAAGAGGAGCGGATAGATAAGGAGAAACCAGAGGAAGTACCCGAGGAGGAAGAAGAGGAAACTGTCGAGAATATTTATTTTTCTTTAGGTAAGAAACGGATATTTTATGATGTAAGAACTGCTGATTTTGCTGCAATGTTTGGTGATTACAGAAAACTTGCAGATGGTGTACTTGAGGAGGCACTGCAGAGATATAATAGCGAGGACTCGTTTGAATCGGCCTTAAATTCGGTGAGAAACTATGCAGAGGCCATAATCGACAGTACTGTAACGGCCAGTGTGAAATTTTTATATGACCATCATGCCATCATGACAAATTCTGAATTTATTGGCAGATATGAAATTGATTATGACTATTATACGAGGGATGCCGAACAGGCGTATAGGTCTGTCATGGATGAAAAACGGGAAATGCAGGCATACCGGGTGGCAGAAAAAGCAAGCAGGGGTAGATGGCAGGGAGGCGGATTTGGACTGAAGGGTGCTATTAAAGGAGCAGTCCAAGCAGGCGCCTTGAATATGGGTTCTGATTTTCTTCATTCGTTTGGGGATGCTGCTAAAGCCAGTCAGGATAACCGGGTTATACAAGGGAAAGCCAATGGCGTTTATCAGCAGTATAGAGCGCAGATTTGCGGTGGTGTATATTTTTGTATACTGGAAATTTATGATGGTATGGTTACGGAACTGAAAAAGCTCCACTTTTTTGAAAAAATAGTACCTTTAGACGAGAAGAAGGCAGAGATGTTGTTTGAGGCTACGATGCAGAATGCCTCATCTGACAAAGAAAAGTTAGATAATATAATAGTCTGTATCGGTATGTTTCCTGGAAATAGAAAAATAACAGACGAGCTGATGCTGTTACTTTCGGGTTATCGGAACGATGAATTTGGAGAATGGCTGGAATTCTGGCATTTAGACTATCGATATCCTAATTACAAGGAAAATAAGAAAAGTGCAGAAGAATTTGATGACTTTATGATAGAAAAAGGTGTCAGACAGTTTACCTTTAGAGATCCGAACGTTGCGCCATATGTGCAGTTAAGAAAATGGATATATGAATACTATGAAAAATATAGTGTTGATTCTATCCCCGGAACTTCGCAGCTGACAGATATTATAAAAGATTATTATAAATATTTTGTGAGAACCGGCAAAACCTTGTGAAACAGCGCATCACGCCGCATTTCCTGACAACAGACCACCCCAATTACTACGAATTTACTACCAAGGGATGAGCTTTGATACGACGAAACACCGGGAAATGCGGACATACGGTACAGCACCGCCCTTTGAACAGCCCCCTAAAATCACATATCGCCCTACTGGATAAGCCGTCTTTTCTGCATGGGAAAGACGGCTTTTTCCATGCCCGTACATAGCCGCCTGTTTCGCCGCAGGCGGCTAAATTATAGCCTCTCGGATTCATAATGAGTTGGCTTAGATTTGTATTTTGATAACTGAATATTGTGAAGTTTTGGAAAGATATCAGATAAATGTGGAAAAAAGGGCGCACTTTTCCCTTG
>CAJTEY010000026.1 GCA_910575775.1 Lachnospiraceae bacterium
ATACCAGAAGACAGCTGAAATATATGGGCGGAAACGACCTCCCAGAGAAAAAGCAAAAGAGGAAACCGGTGTTATGGCGTAATACTATAGCACCGGCTTATTTCATGTTTGGCTGGAATCCTGGCGTGGGTGTGAAAAGTAACCCTACAATAAACTTACGCTATCATTTTTCTGAACATCATTGACAGTGAGGTATATTTCCGTTAATATTAACATATAGATAAGTCAGTGATATCACTGATTGGGCTGGTCGAAAGACCCTGGTCCACCGAACGGCGGGGAATTTCCCCGCTATTTTTGTTAGGGAAATCTGAGAGGGATGAAGGAAGTAATCTATGACTGAAAAGATTTTAAGTGTTTTTATAGATGAATCGGGCGATTTTGGGCCATATGATTTTCATGCGCCATTTTATCTGGTTGCAATGGTTTTACATAATCAGGATGTGGATATTAGCAAAAATATTGATGATTTGGAGAATCATTTGACAAATATTGGATATAAGCAGCACGCCATCCATACGGGGCCACTAATCCGCAGGGAATCCGTTTATGCCAATGACCTTATGGAAGAACGAAAACGACTTTTTAATGCATTATTTAATTTTGCCCGTAAATTGGATTTCCGTTATGTCTGTGCAAAAATAAGAAAAGATGAATGCCCGGATGTAATTACGTTAACGGCGAGAATATCAAAAGCGATTGCAGGAATACTTAAGGATCATCAGAATTTTTGGGAGCAGTTTAACCGCATTATAATCTATTATGACAATGGCCAGATTGAACTTACCAAAATTCTGACTTCTGTTTTTAATACGCTTTATGCCCATGTAGAGTTCCGCAAAGTGAAGCCGGTAGATTATAAATTGTTTCAGGCGGCTGACCTGATCTGTACGATGGAGTTACTTGCGGAAAAAGCAGAATCCAACTCATTTTCGAGGTCAGAGCAGGAATTCTTCTGCTCAGTACGCGACTTTAAAAAGAACTATCTTAAGCCGTTATTGAAGAAACATTTGTAGGGAGCAGGTGTGTTGGAATGGAAAAGGATATTGTTGATTATGCGAAAGACGGCAGGTTGACGGAACTGTCAGACGGAAAGCGTTATGAGTGGCGCAAAATGATTGATGCGGTAAAGGCGTTAGGTAGACCACTTACGGACGAGGAAGCCGAGCAGTACCGGGTAAAATAGCATCGGTGCGGTGAAAGCGCAAGGGGATTTTGTCGAATCCCGTTTGGCGAATGTCGAATTAGGTGGGGTAAATGGGGTAAAGAGGGGTAAAAGTCATCATAATCTAACAGCGGCACAGGCGGCTATTCAAAAATAATGCCATAGGAATTTAGGTACTAACAGGCAAAAGTATTGAAGAATGGCTTAAAATCAAGGAATTTTGAGGCTTGGTGGGGTTCACTGGAATGGTTGGTGAACCTCATTTTTTCGTGTTTTTAGATGCCGCTGATAGGATGGCGATTGGGGAAAAATCGTACTATCAGGCAAAAGTCAGAAGTTTCCGTGATAGTATCCGAGTTTTGCGTGATAGTATAAGAGTTTCCGTGATAGTATGGAGTTTCGCCTGTTTGTAGAAAAATGCTGTTGAAATTTAGTACGTGATGATATATACAAGATGTGAAAAAAATGATATGGTTAAGGTGTTTATATTTAGGAGGACTTGGCTATGCTATATTATGAAAAAATGGAAAAAGATATTTTGGAGATTTTTGATAAATTCCAAAAGGGTGAAATTTCCTTGGATGATTTAAAAAATTATCAGGAAGAAACATATAGAAATAATATAACTTATGGATTAAAGGTTGATCCGGAAGATAATTATAATTTTCTGAGATGTGAAAAATATTGGATTCTATTATTAGATCTTATATACAATAGAATTGATAAAAATAGAGTTAAGGAATATGTATATAGAATTAAGGCGGAAGATTTTATTGATAGGGTAAAATTTTCTAATGCAAGTACAATATATCCAATAAAAAAAATAAATAAACCCATAATTTATTTTGATAATAATACTTATATATATTTAAAAAAGTATATACCAATAGATAAAATAAATAGGGAGTATCAGTATGTTTACAGCCCTGCACATTTGGAGGAATTGGCAAATTCTATTAGAGAAAATGACTTTCAATATAATGAGATTATAGAACAGGATTTATATTATTTAAGTAAATTGACGGATAATGTTGAGTTTTTACCGGATACAAATAATGGGATTACAATTAATCGTGAGTCTCCGGATGAACCACTTAGAAGAGTGATTAAAGATTTTGATGGAACGGTTCTCAGTGAACAAATGGAGAAAGAATTTCTCGAAAAAAGAAAAAGTATGAGAGATGAATATGCATTAAAAGTGCGAGGAGACAATATTAGCGGAGTCCTGTCTTCTACTGTTGCGGAAAAAGCTTTAAATCAATTCGCATGGTATCAGGAGTATAAGAAAGAGTCTGGCAAGAGAATATTTTGGGAACGCTATAAAAATAATTATAGTTTTTTGTTTGAATCCTTGACAGGATTAGTTTATTTACTTGATATACTGGATAATAATCCAGAACCAGTAAAAAAGTACAGAAGTCATTTACATGATACAACTCATTTAATATATGCAACAAGAAGTAATTTGTTTATTACCAATGATAAACGATTAGAGGATAAGGCAAATGAAATATATAGATTTTTGGACATACCGGTTGAGGTGAAAAACTATAAAAGTTTTTTAGAATCTTGGAAATCGGTTGAGTAGATTGATAGGAAAAGATTAAGAAACTTAAAAGATGGGAGCGATAACCTTGACTTCCAACGGTGTCTTAGTTCTCGGTGGATAAAGTTACGGAAACCTCACAAAGCCCGTAAATACGGCATCCTTGGCAGTACATAGGTCTGAAATTTACATTATTTTCGTGTGTTTTTAGGGGCAATTTTACATTCGGGAGTGGGCGAACTTTTGTTCTGGGGTTCTTTTGCCAAAAAGTATAAACGATTTGGCGAAAGTCGGATACAATTTGGCGAAAGTGAAACCTTTTGGCAAAACCTCATACGATTTGGCAAAAGTGAAACCTTTTGGCAAAACCCACATACAATCTGGCAAAACCCTATACAATCTGGCAAAAGCCGGTAGTTTCGCCAAATTGTATAGGGTTTTGCCGAAAAGTATAGGGGTTTCGTCAAATGATATATGAGTAAAACGGTAAAAATATAATGGGAAAATGATAAGGGCTGTGTAGGCTCTTTTTTGGTTGTTTTATGCTTTCCATACCCGGAAAATAGTCATTTCATGCAATCCAATAAAATACGGGAAATGCGGCGGTCTGCCGTTTTTGCAGGCAAGCCTGCCTCTATGCTATTTTTCATAGGGATTCTGGTAATCCGGGCAGAGGTATGTTTCGCTCCATGCCATCATGGTCTGCAGGACGGGGATGAAGCTCTTCCCAAACTCAGTAAGTGAGTATTCCACTTTCGGAGGGATTTCCTTGTAAATCTCCCGGTGGAGGAACCCGTCACTTTCCAGTTCCCGGAGCTGCTTTGTCAGCGTGGACTGCGTGATACCGTCAAGGCGGCGCATCAGTTCACCGAACCGCTGGACTTTGTAAAAGGACACATACCATAAGATCAGGATTTTCCATTTGCCTCCGATCACAGACTGGAGCCTGCCCATAGGGACGCAACGGGCAATGGTTTCCTCATTGTTGAATTTATTCTCAGCCATTTCATTCCACCTCTTTCCCCACCAGTATATTCCTGCAGTGGGAAAAAATCAAGATACGGTCATTTCTAATAGATAGTATGAAAAAGTGTACTACCGACTAAAAAAGACAGTACTTGATTTCATGGAGTTTTAGAGGTAATTTAGTGCAAAAGAGGAAAGACACGAGGAGGAATGAAAGATGCACTATACAGGAACCATATGGAGGCCGCCCTATGAGGCATCTTCCCTGTTATTGGAAGTCACCGCAGGCTGTACGCACCACAGATGCAAATTCTGTACGCTTTACGCAGACCTGCCGTTCCAGTTCAGGATGTCACCGATGGAAGATATAGAGGCGGACTTGAAAGAGGCACAGAAAATGTACCGCCGTTTTATGGGGAGGAAGGTGTCACGGACTTTCCTGACAGGGGCGAACCCGTTTGTGCTGAAATATGACAGGCTGATGGAGATTGCGGGACTGGTACACAAATATTTTCCGGGGATGGAGACCATCGGCAGTTTTGCCAGGGTGACGGATATTACCCTGAAATCAGATGAGGAGCTTGCAGCCCTGCATGGGGCCGGTTATGACGGGCTGACAATCGGCATCGAGACGGCGGATGACGAGGCGCTGCGGTTCATGGATAAAGGATACCTTGCGGCAGACATTCTGGAGCAGTGCGGGCGTCTGGATAAGGCAGGCATCCGCTACAGCTTTTTCTATCTGACGGGCATATCCGGCGCAGGGCGCGGGGAGGACGGGGCAAAAGCCACCGCCGCTGTATGCAATAAACTTCATCCTTTGCTGGTCGGCGCAAATATGCTGACGATATATCCCAATTCAGGGCTTTATCAGGAAATCCGGCGTGGGAACTGGAAAGAGGAAAGTGAGACAGAAAAGTACAGGGAAGTCAGGGCATTGGTGGAAGGGTTGGAAATCCCCACAGAGTTTGCGGCGCTTGGCGCTTCCAATGCCTTTCAGCTTCATGGTGTTTTACCGGAAGATAAGAAGAAACTGCTGGCTTTCCTTGATGATGTCATAGAGAATGTGGGCGAGGACGAACTGCGGCGTTACCGTGAGAGCGTCCATCATCTGTAGGGAGGTGGTTCAGTTGCATTTTACGGGAAGGACGTGGAGGCCGCCCTACGAGGCGAATTCTGTCATCATACAGGCAACTTCCGGCTGCACATACCGGAAATGCCGTTTCTGCAGCCTTTATAAAGGCGAGTGTTTCCGTATGTCACCATTGGAGGAGTTCGAGGAAGATCTGGCAGAGATCAAAAGCTACCAGCCATATGCAAGACGCATCTTCTGGACGGGGGCGAACCCGTTTGCCATGAGCTATGAGAATTTGAAGCTGCGGGCGCTCACGGTAAGGGATTACCTCATCAAGTGCCAGACGATGGCCATGTTCGCAAGCATAAGGGATATCAGGGACAAGGAAGTGTGGCAGCTTAAGAAGCTCCGGGCAATGGGGATAAACGGTCTGAGCATCGGGACGGAGAGCGGGGATGATGATACGCTTACACTGGCGGCCAAGGGGTACACGGCGGCTGACATTTTAGAGCAGTGCCGGAAGCTGGACGAGGCGGGGATTGAATATTATTTTGTCTACATGACCGGGCTTGCGGGGAAAGGCAGGGGATACTGGAATGCGGTAAACAGTGCAAAGCTGTTCAGCCAGTTAAACCCTTATTTTATCTCGGTAGATTCCCTTACGCTGTTCCCGGACACGGAACTGTACCGCATGGAGCAGGAGGGCAGGTTTGTTCCCGCCGGGGAGAAAGAACGCCTGCGGGAACTGCAGGTGTTTATCCAGAATTTGCAGATACGGACGCACCTTTTTGCCAACTCCAGTTCAAACTTTTATCCGGTCACTGCCTATCTGCCGAAGGAGCGGGATTCCGTGGTCAGTGAGCTGCAGCATATCATGGATACGGTAAGTGAGAAGGAAATGGAGGAATACCGCAGAAACCTGAAATCTTTAGGATGATAGAATGTACAAAAGCCAACCGCCGTACTATGGCCTTCATCCGCCATATGCGGCGGTCTGCTATTTCCGCAGGCAGGCCGGGCGGCCTGATAAGGGAAATTACTTGGAAAGTGGGAAAGTAATTTCCCATGATCAGCCCTCTGCCTATACCCATATCATGCAAAAGCGTCAACGGCTCTTAACAATTAACAATAATTGACCGATAAATAAAGTGACGAAATAAAACGAAAGGAAGGCAGAGATATGGCAAAGGAAGAGATTACACCGAGCGAATGGCAGATCATGGAAGTTCTCTGGGCGAGCGATATGCCGTTGACATCCTCCGAGGTTTACAAAAGGATGCATGGGAATGTGGATATGTCGATGAGGATGGTGCGGGTGCTGATGAACCGCCTGAACCAGAAGGATATCCTTGGATACACCGTGGATGAGCATGATTCAAGGGTTTACCACTACTATGTGCTGAAGCAAAAGGAGGAATGCGTGAAGGAGAAAAGCAGGAAGTTTGTGGACAGTTATTTTTCCGGAAGCGGGACAAATGCAATGGCGGCGCTGCTACAGAGCTTCGCACTGACGGATGAGCAGATTAAGGAACTGGAGGAGATTCTGGAGAAAAGCAAGGGGCAGAATGCGGAATCCTCAGATAAAAAGGAGTGATGGCTATGCTCGACTGGCCAAGGATTGGCAGCTTTCTGGATTTATGCGCAGTATATCTGACAACACAGCTTGTGCGGTGCGCCGCCTTTTCACTTGTACTGACCGGGCTTGTGATGCTGCTCCGGAAAATGCTTTTTTCAGAACGGATTTTTTTGAAAGGGATGCTATGGGCAGTATTTCTGGTCACCCCATTTCTTGGGAAGCTGAAGCTGTTTTATGAAAATGCAGCCATATGTAAGGCGACATGGTGGATGACAAAGGGAACTATGTCCTGCCTGTGGGTTGGCCGTATTTATACAATGGGTATTCTGGTAGCCGTTATCTGTGTCTTTGGAAAGCGGCTGCGCCTTCGGAGGCTGGTTGCCGGAATGGAAAAAGTCTTTTTTGATGGCATCAGGATCAGTGTTACTGACATGAATATTACGCCATTCACAATCGGCCTGCTGAAACCGAAGATTGTCCTGCCAAAAACAATGGCGGACAGCTACAGCCGGGAGGAATTAAAAGCCATTATACAGCATGAGCAGACACATATCCGGTTAGGGCATTTATGGTTCGGGCTTGCGTGGGATATGCTGAGGTGCCTTTTGTGGATTAATCCGTTCCTGACAGTATTCCAGAAACATTTCAGAGCGGATATGGAAGATATCTGCGACAGGGTGTGCATACAGAACAGTGGGAAGACGGCACATGAGTATGGGCTGGTATTGCTGAAAACTCTAAAACTGCTGCTCTCTGAATCGGAGAATGTACCGCCCGCTGTTACCTATGCAGGGGAAAGTGAATTTATAGGCATGAAAAGGCGGATGGGGAAGATTGCAGGTTTCCACCCATACCGGAAAAAACTGTGTATGTGCATGGTAGCAGTTCTGGTAGCAGTAACAGGTGCGGCATTACTCGTCATACATAGCTGTTCTTATGCCCAATTCAGGGAAGATGAAAGCATACTGGTATATGAGTATGTCGGTGAAGATGGAGTTACCATTTCAAATCATGATAGCAGATTGGATCAGATGATTTCTTATGATGACAGTTATGTTTATGTGGACAGGGAGGCATTTGAGGCATTTTTGGGAAAAAACAATGCAGAGGGGCAGATATATATTGTCTTTGGAGGATTTTATAAACTTCCCGGTTTTTTATGCGGTGGGCAGTCATGTTTATATGAAACTGATTCAACGGATGAGGTAGTCCGGATTCCATACATAAGGCAAGAGAACAATTGGATGATGGCGTTGTTCAAAATATTATAGGTAAAAGGAATTGAATTTTAAGGAGGATATGATTATGGCAATCACAGGAGTGGGAAATTATAGCAGTGTTTATGAAAACACATATGCTTCATCAAGGAAGGAAGCGGCAAAGAAAGAAGAAACAAAGGAAACAGCGGCTACAGAGAAAAATGCCGAAGTAGCAAAGAGTGGCGGCAATGAGGAATACCTTAATAATTTGCAGAAACAGTTTCCTAATATGAAGTTGCAAGTCGGCTATGGGGTTAATACAAAAAATGATGGTAAAGTAGATGTTTTGAATATTAACCCGAAACTTTTAGAGAAGATGCAGAATGATCCAAAGGCAGCAAAAGAATATACGCAGAGATTGAAAGATGTGGAAGCTGCACATAAGTATGTAGATAGTTTTTTTGCAGCAACTGGAAGTACAGTTGTATGCCGTCATGCATATTTAGATGAGAATGGAAATTACAGTAATTTTACTGTTTCAGTTAGAAAAGATGCGTTAAACGAAAAACTCCGTAAAGAAGCGCAGGAAAACGCCGAAGAGCGGATTGAGAAGTCAAGAGAAAAAGCCCGTGAAAATGCGGAGCAGCTTGCGGAGAAATTAGAGGAAAAGGCAGAGGAAGCAAAGGGAAGCGAAAAGTCGGAAGAAAAGAAAGTGGTAACGGAAGATGGAACAACAACTCCGAACAAAGCAGAGCAGCTCTTAGAAGAAAAAATGGCTGCTTCCAAAGATGGCACGATTTATCTGAATGACACAGATATGAAAACAATCATCGAAGCTGTCCAGGAAGAGGATGCGGGCAAAACCATTGTAAAAGAACAGACACAGGTGGGTGCGAATCTGGATTTGAAGATATAATGTTCAACCCTATTCCGCAGAGGTATATAAGAGAGTTGCCTATTTATATGCAGGCCAAGGTTGGCAAAAAATATTTTCAATAAGGAGGATGATATCAATGAACATTAGTTTCAATGCAGGGAGTTCTGGAGGATACAGTAGTATCAACAAAAACAGTGCGCAGTATAAAGCTGTTGAAAGGGATCATTTGAGTGCCATCATTGCAAATGAAGCAAGCATGTCCGAAAAGGAGCGGTTGATTTATGAAACATTTGGCGGACGGGATACTATCATTAAAAATTACATGAAATTATATGACTCTAATGGAAATTTCCTTAATGCTTATGGCGTAGCAGGAATGTGCGTAGATGGAAAAAGCCCTTCGGAATATAATCAGATTATAAATGTTTCCGAAGACTGGCGACAAGAGATGTTTGATATGGTCAAAAGGGAGTTCATACAAGAAAATGGTGTTGCGAATGGGGATACAACCAAAAGAACATCACTGTATACGGCGTATCAAAAAAGCATTAAGATTGATGACCGATTGAAAGGTACATGGACGCTTGGGCAATATGAAAAAGCGTATAATAAGGCTTTTTATGATGCGGTAAAGGCGGCTAATCCGAATTGGCAACAGGGACAGCCGTTTGATTCCAGAATACTGGACAGCGTTACAAGGGAATCCGTAGAAAGCCAGCTTGTCAAAAGTGGCAATACATTTGTGAAAAAATCATCTTCGGGTAGCACATTGGATATGAAGATATGATCTTTACACCTTATTCCACAGAGGTGCATAAATTTATGCCTTTGCGAAGGTGTGGGGTAGCTCTAAATGATAAAGGATTTAATCAAAACAAAGTAAAGGAGAGTGCAGATTATGAATATTGATTACAGCCAGTTTTACAGAGGAACAACAAATATCCCATCATATGGAAGCGGTGCGTATAAGAAGGACACCCTTGTAAAATATGAGTTCAACACAACGGATGAGCATGGCAACAAGGTCATGGATAAGATGTCAAGGGAAGAAACCCTGCAGGCAATGAAAGACATCCGTTCACAGTATGGGGATGCAGTCATTGTGGAATTTTCAGGAGACGGCATGGCTGCTCTTGTGGAAGGAAAGAAAGGCAGCATGGTGCCGGAAGATAAGGAAGCAATGGAAGCGAAAAATGCGGCGTTCCAAAAGGATATCGTGCAGATTGACAATTCCCTGAGTGACCTTCCGGCATATTCGGGGATGTATGGTGCAGATAAGGCGGTTGCGTCTGCTTTGGAGAACTGCGGCAAAGAGGAGCAGGGATTTGTGTATGACATCATCCGGCAGAATTTCCTTGTCGGGAACAGCGGTTCCATGACAGAGGAGGAGCGGCAGGCGAACATCTCGCTCGGCATGAAGAAAGCAGAATATGCGGCACAGAACTTTATCCCGGAGGAAAGCAGGGAGGCATTTCTGGAAGCAATGGAGTCCATTGCAAAACTGGCAAGCGCGGGAAAAGCGGACAGTAACGGAAACATGGATTACGGTGTGGCGAAAGGCAGGTATCTTGGGCATGGGAGCAATCTTGTCCAGACCACAAACGCGCTTGACATGATGCGAACGATGGACAAAGACGCATACGCAGAGTACCAGAAGATGGGGGAAAAAGATGACGGCGGGCTTAGTTCGTTGAAATACCTTACAAACTGGTATGCGGGCGCAGTAAAGAAAGACCCTTCGATGGTTGATACTTACGAAAAACAGTCGGAGGAATATGTGGAGAAAAACGTGAAAGACCGGGAGCTGGATGCAACCTTTGTGGACATAAAAACGGAAAGCATGGCGGCTTTCCTTGAAAGCCTGAAAATGTTCCAGAGTAATCACCCCAATTTCCTATCATCTATCATAAACCGGGAGCTGACATCGAAGTTTTGGTATTGATGGTACAGTAACGGGGGAGGTCTGCCACGGCTACATATCCCCAATAAGGCACAGAGGACGAACAGGCTTCAGCAGGGAAGCAGTTGCAATATAAAAAAATGATGGGGGTTCTGCAGCATTATGAAAAAGAATATTATATTGTGGTTGGCGGTTTCAGCGGTAGTCATGCTGACATTGCCGTGGCTTGCGGTTACTTTAGTAAAAGGCGATGCAGGAATGGCCGTATGTTTTCTTTTGTTTTTTGCACTTAATCCGTTATACTCCGTGATATTCGGCGTTTTTGCAGGAAAAGATATGAAGCATCTGTGGAGCCTTCCAATTGTTTCGGCTGCTCTGTTCCTGATTGGCACATGGATATTTTTTGATATGGGTGAAATGGCATTTATACTGTATGCGGTGGTCTATCTTGTATTAGGGATAGTGGCCATGCTGATTTCTATGATCATCAGAAAGAAGGCACAAAGATAATAAATGCATACGGTTCTACAGTAGCATATCCCCATAGGCTACAGAGGGACAGGGAGGGCTTCCCCGGTTTTCCGGCAGATTGATGTTGTATCATTTTAGTTGACACCTTTTGCTCAAGGATTTGATGTATAATCAAAGAGAAATAAGGAGGCAACTACCATGACAAAAAAACAACGGAAATACGATATGGAGTATAAAGTTCAGGCCGTAAAGCTGGCAAAGGAATTTGGCGGGGCAAAAGCGGCTGCTGAATTAGGCATCCCTGAAAACACCATGTATGCATGGACGAAAGCCGCAAGGGAGGGACGGCTGGACATCGGTTCCGGCTCACACACGCCACAAACGGCTATGAATCTGGCGGAGGAACTGGCTCTCCTGCGCAGGCAGGTTAAGGAGCAGGAAAAAGAAATCCGCCGGCTGAAAGAAGAAAATGAATTTCTTGAGGAAGCAAGCGCTTTTTTCGCCGCCAGCCGTCGGAAGTCTGCAAAAGGCAGAGAATGATGTTTCTTGCCATAAAAACCGAGGACGGCGTTATCAAGGGAAAGATTTCTTTCTACTGTCGGATGCTGAAAGTAACACGGCAGGGGTTTTATAAATATCTGGCTAACAAAGACCGGCCGTGGAAATATCAGAATTTAGCCGACGCAATGCGGGCGGTCGCATCAGAGGACGAATGCAACGACACCTATGGGCGGATCCGCATGTATCAGGCGCTTCTCCTGAAACAACCCGAAGGCCTCCATATCCCCGGCGAGAGGACGGTTTACCGTGTCATGGAGCAGATCGGGCTTAGCCACCGTCCAAAACGCAAGCCCAACGGGATCACCAAAGCTGACCGTAAGGCACGAAAATCCGACGATCTGCTGAAACGGGATTTTACATCTGCAGAGCCGTTCAAAAAATGCGTTACAGACATAACCGAAATCAGGGCAAAAGATGGAAAGCTGTATGTATCTGCCATATTTGACTGTTTTGATGCCGCAGTTCTGGGACTGTCAATGGATACAAACATGAAAGCGGAATTGTGCGGGCGCACACTCGAAAACGCTGTCCGATCCTATCCGGCACTTAAGGGGGCTGTCATTCATTCTGACCGGGGTTCACAGTACACCAGCGGAAGCTACCGCAGGAGGATTGCAAAATATGACATTCTCCAGAGCATGAACAGTGAAGGGGGACGCTGCCATGACAATGCGCGGTGTGAGAGCATGTGGGCGCGTATGAAGGAGGAACTCATCTATGGGAGGCATGATACGGAGGAAATGGCCGTGGAGGAAGTGAAAACTCTTATCTGGAGATACTTCATCAGCTATTGGAACAATAGAAGGATATGCTCCGCCAATGAAGGGCTCCCTCCTATGGTCAAGCGACAGAAATATTACGAATCTCTGAATGCTACAGCTTAGGCATTGATATCCTTGTAAAAAAAGTGTCAACCAATATTGACAATATCAGCATATATAATAATAAGAAAATACCAGAGTCAATAGTGAAAAAATTAGTAACAGCTCGTAAAGAACTAGAGGCTCGGGGAGTATTAAAATAAACAATCAATAAAGGAGGATATTATGAGCGGTAAATTTATGAGAATTAAGCGCTTAATAGTGCCAACACTCACTATGGTAATCATTGCCAGCCAGTTAATGGGTTGTGCAGCCACCAGTCAAAGTGAGTTACTGAAAATGCTGGATACAGGTCAGCAGATAGAGATTGAGATAGCTACTCCAATCTCAGAGGAACAAGGAGAGGAAAAGACGCTGGACTGGATTCAGCTAGACCAGCTGGCTACATATGACACTTTCAGAAAACAGTTAGACGACATTATGCAGATAACAAGTTTTGGTAATGGTTCAAAAAATGGAATCTGCTATATCAATCTTGACGGACAGCAAGAGGGAAACAACACCCTCTATAATGCTATGATGAATCGTAAATTCATAGCAAACTTCATAGAAAATGACACAGCAACATTGAAAACACAACAGATAATGGATTCAGTTTATGTAGATACAGACGAAGGCGACTACATGGCAGCAGCTATCAATGCCTACTGGAACCTCTTGCCAGACGCAGAGCCAAATTATTTCAATGGTGGAAGCACTCTGACAAGAATAGAAGCCATGACATTGTTGGCAAGAGCAAATACTTCTGTCACAGAAAATATAGGAGACAGCACCTTTGAGTCACAAGTAGGAAATGTAAAATATTCTGAATTTGCCTCACTTGTAGCCAATGACAGTTACCTTACTTTAGCAGACAAATCACTCAATGAGAAAACAGCCAATGGAACCATAACCCGTGGTGAGTACATATACATGCTAGTAAGTAATGTATTTGGAGCAGACAGAATGACCAGCGCAGACACCAAGAAAGCACAGTTTAACGATTGCAAGAGCGCCGGAGACATAGCCAGCCAGCAAAAGTTAAGTGAAGAAGATACAAGCAAGGATTACTATGATTCTGCTGAATTGAAATTCACACTTGATAACCCAGACAGCGGATGCCCAGACAAAATGTATCAAGCACTGGTAGCAGCTCAAGAGTTAGGAATTATCAGTTCCGATACACGTTGGGATGAGGGTTTAACCAAGTCAGAAGCAATCCAGCTATACCTAGACACCTTGCAAGCATACACCAAGCAAAACGGCTACCCAGTAGATACAACAGGTGGTACAATGAAGCCAGTAACAGAAATAAATGGATATCAAGTATCACAAGACGAGGGAGAAGCATCAGAAGAATTTACCATCACAGAAATGGACATTCAAATGGTAGTAAACACAGAAGCATATACATATGAAAATCCTACCAATGAATCTACAATGATAGGTGTAGCACAAAAAGATGAAGTAGTGCATGTTGTAGGTCAAATAGACGGAACCAATTGGTTCCGAATAGAGCAAGGTGGAGGTACAGATGACATAATAACATCGTTTATAGACGGAGAATTCCTCTCCGAATACACCGAGCCAGAAGAAGAAACACCAACAGAAACCAGCACAGAAACACCAGCCGAAACAGAGAAACCAGCCGAAACACAAAAGCCAGCAGAGACACAAAAACCAGCAGAAACAACTCCACCACCAGCACAAACCCAGCAACCACCTGCTCAAAATAATGAACCCGATCTAAATGTTGGGGATGTCATGGGAACAAATGAGTCTGGTGCTAATGATATGATATACGGCGGAGAAGTGGATACATCAGGATTTTATTAAAAGTAAACATAAACAAATTTTATATAGGGGTCACATATCAAGTGACCCCTATATAAAAAATTACACATATAAGTGTATCATTTATTTATTTTAAACAGGTCAGTGTTATCTGATTGACCTATGATTAATCTTTGCACGCATATGTGCATACCAAGGCTTCACCAAAAGGTGAGGTCTTTTTATTATGCCTAAAATCAAGCATTCCCTTAAATATAAGTGTAAATAGAATTTTTTGTTTTTGGGAGGTTGCATATGGCGCTATCCAATGAAGATTTAAGACAACTAATATCAAATTTATCACAAGAGGAAAGACAGCAGCTATTTTCACAACTGAAAGAACAGTTTGACAGTACAGATACAGTAAAAGGAGAGAAACCACTATCTCCACCTACCAAGCCTACGCAGAAAAAGATTACACAAAAAGGAAATGATGGAATACACTGTTGTGTTTATTGTGGAAGTGCCAGATTAAAGTCTCATGGTGTAACATCGGCTGGAAATCAAAGATACATATGTAAAAGTTGTGGTAAGACGTTTACAGAAAACCATGGTTCAGCCATAAGATACACCCATATTGACAAAGATACATGGTTAGAGATTTTAAGAGGTATTGTCAACAACCACAGCACAACAGTAATAGCAAGGGATACAGGACTTGTAGCAAGCACAATCTGGCTGTGCAGGCAGAAAGTATGCAACGCAATCAAAGACATGTATGGATACAATGACCTGTTTAATGGTGTCGGCGAGGCTGATGAATACTACTGCCGGGCAGCCTTTAAAGGGAAAAGGGATGCAGAATTTTTCATTTACACATTGAGAAGAATGCCACGACACCATAGAAACAGACAAGAAAAAATAGACTGGCTAATAAAGAATAATTTATATGATAGGCTTTCGATAGAAGAACCAGATTATTTAGAAGAATTATTATCTGCTGATACCAAAATGAAAAGAGGAATCAGCAATGAGCAAATCTGTATACTGACACTGGTTGACCAGAATAACACATTATACCTTGAACCAGTATCAGTAGGAAGGTTAGAAAAAGCAATGGCAAAATCAAAGCTGAAACAAAAGTTTAATGGAGACAACAATGTATTGGTTACAGATGACCATAAAGCCTATGAAAGAATCATGTATGGAACAGGTGTAAAGCATCAGGTAGTACCAGCCAATGAGCATAAGAAATCAAAATATAATCTTGCAAAAGTGAACAGTGTACATAGTGCTCTGACTGCTTATATGGACAGATTCAGCGGCAGAGTTTATACAACAAAATATTTAGACCTTACTCTTATGTTGTTCTGGTGGCTGTTTAAGTATAAAGATTATTCCACGGAAGAAAAAGTACAGGCATTATACAAAATAATGATTGATGAAATACCAGATTTAGATGCAAAAGAAAGGGTTGACCTTGTAACCACGGATAAAATAACAAACAGAGAAATTACTTTAGACACCAAAAATCAGTTCCCAACAAAATTATAGCCCTATGTTGAGCCTGTCAGAAATTTATCTGACAGGCTATTTTTATGCTGTAACAATGGCCAGATAAGTAAGGGCGCTGAGATTTTTTTAAGTATAGCATACGTATAAAACAGACATTGGAGTATATGCAGTATCTTTAAAAATTCAAATCAGAAATTTTTTTGAAAAAATGGAGGTATGCGTATGCGTAATGCGGTAGACATTGGGATTAAGTATGAGAAAAAGGTATTAGAGGCTTTGCAGACATATGGATTAAAGGCATACAGAACCAATCAGACCAACATACATGACCCTAAAGGGTATAAACATGGTTTTGATGGTGGTGTAGACATCATAGCAGAATTCCATACGTCCATAAAAGGGGGCAGGGATTTTACATTTTACATACAATGCAAGTGCCATAACAGAGACCTTATCAAGACTGCGGTTTCAGAAGTTTATGCAGGTATGCATGTCAGAAAAGGTTTTGGGGGTTCCTGCATACCTGTAGTAATAGCTACCTGTGGAGCGTCACAGGAGACCATGCAGTATGCAAAGGAGCTAGGGGTTGAATTATTCTTGCAGGAACAGGCAGACATTGTAATACGGGCAAAAGCAACAGGGAAAGCGCCATATGGAAGTTATGGCACATTCCTAAAAGTGCTGCTATACCTTTGTACAAAAGATACCATATGGATTGATGCGCTTCCAGAAAATAGGAACACACTGTCAAAAATTTCTATGACAGAACAATTATTGATGGATACCAAAGCAGATTTTGATAGGGCGCAATCTTATTTAGATAGTGCAGACAGTATGGAGCGCAGAGCCAGAGAAGAAAGACAGAAGGCGCTGGATATCCAAAAAGCAGCAGCTTACAGAGCGATACAAGCTGGAGGTTTGGCAGACAATGGTAGGGAGAACCACACCCAAAAAGAGAAGCCAACAGTAATTGAGGATTCTGGATAGCTGGAATTTTAGCTGAGATATTGCTTCGATTCCTTGCTGACAGTCAAAATTATTGCGACTGGCTGAAAGGAATTGATAGGCTGACCAAGGATCAGAAAGAAGTCCTTTACCAAAGACTAAAATCTGAACTGGAGGGCACTAGAGAAAAAACCAGTAATACAGTCGGCTTAAAGATTGAGGACACTGTTGCCACAAAAGAAATTTCCAAAGTAAGAATTATGGCAGACAAACCATCAAGCACCATAGAATGTTGTCTCCATTGCGGCAGCGTCCGCATTAAGAAACATGGTAAGACCAAAGGCGGCATAACAAGGTACATCTGTAAAGACTGTGGTAAAACGTTCACGGAGAATTATGGTTTAATAACGCATTATTCACACCTGTCAAGGCATCAGCTACTAGAGATTGTACGCGGCACAATTTCAAGGCTGTCTATAACAGAAATAGCCAACAACATCAACGTGTCAACAAGCACAGTATGGTCATACAGAATGAAGATATACCAGACCATACAAAATATTTATGGGCAATGTGACACATTCAATAACATTGTAGAAGCAGATGGCAAGTATGAACGTCTATCGTTCAAAGGCTGTAAAGACAAAACATTCTTTATAGACAAATTAAAAAGGATGCCAAGACACCACAGAAGCAGAAAAGAACGCATAGAATACTTGGACAGCTGTAATAAGTATAGGGAACTATTTGAGAATAACCCAAGCCTGTTAAAGGAAATGATTTATCATAGTCAAAAACGAATGGATGGAACCAGAACCATAGACCGAAACCATCAACATGTTTGTATCTTGACAGCCGTAGACCGAACCAACAACATTTATTTGGAAGCCGTTTCATTGGGGACGCCAGATTCCATAGAAGTTTACAACAGACTGCAAGGAAAGATAACCAAAGAAGCTGTTCTTGTAACCGATGACCATCACAGTTATAAGTATTTTACACGTAAGGAAATGATAGAACACGTAAAGATTCCGGGTGGTACATATGTTGTGGGTGCCTACAGCCTAAGCAGAGTCAACAGTCTGCACAGCTCATTAGATAAATTCATAAGCAAAGATTTGGAAAGTAAGCCAGCTACAAAATATCTTGACTTGTATCTAATGATGTTCTGGTGGTTGCAAAAGAATAAAGACGTAAGCAATGCAGACTTAGTAAGCAGGCTGTTTAGCATTATGACGGGCAGCATAGATAATGATTCACGTTCCAAAATGCTGCCAATCACGATAGAGAGCCTAAACAGCAGAGAATTTCCAATAGATACCAAAAATTATTTTTAGAGTTACAGAAAGTGAGCCACACTTTCATTTTGTGGTGTGGCTCACTATATTAAATGGGGAAAATTAGAAAATGCAGTTCCAGAAAAACAGTTGCTTAAATTGCATAAACAATATGAAAATTTATAAATATTCACCAATTTTTTCTAAATAAGCACTGGGAACACTTTTCGGAAAAGAGAGAAAATGAATGTCAATGGAATAGAAGCAGGATACCTTTGCTCGTGTGAGATAAAGAAGTAAAAGAAGTGTAAAAAATTTTGCCGTTCCCTGTTCGGCTGACTGCCGGACGGGTCGGGCGTTAGTCGGGCAACTCTACCTTGCCGACAAAAGAGTAATAGATTTCGATTTCCTGTCTGCGGAGCTTCCCCCGCCGTTTCCCGTCAAGGGCTTCCGATTCGTGGATAACGATTTTCTCCACAAACTCCCGTAAAAGGGTAGGGGTGAGTTTCTCAAAGCTGGTGTACTTGCGGACTACTTTCATAAACTTCTCGGCGTTTGCCGTGGCTTCCAGCGTCTTGGAAAGCTCGCCCTGCAGAACGGCGGCACGCTCTTTCAGTTCCTTTTGCTCGGCTTCGTAGTCTGCCGAAAGTTCCGTGAAACGCTCGTCCGATATGCGTCCCGCCACGCTGTCCTCATACAGCCGCTTGAAGATAGCGGAGAGTTCCGCAACCCGCTTTTCTGCCGCTTCCAGTTCTTTCTTCTTGGCGGCGTTCCGGCGTTTGCTCCCGTCCTCGGTCTGCTCGGTCAACAGCTTCATAAACCGGGCTTCATGTTTTGCGGCGTAGCTGGTGACTTTCCGTAAATTCTCGGTCACTCCGGCGGTCAACAGGTCGGTGCGGATAAAGTGCGCCGTACAGTCTGGCGTGCGCTTCTTGTAGCTGCCGCATATGTAGCAGTCCTGCCGCCGTTTTTCGGTCTGATACCGCTGCTGGTACATGACGCTGCCGCAGTCCGCACAAAAGAGTATGCCGGAGAACAAGCCCACTTCATCATAGCGGTTAGGGCGTTTGTGCTGCTTGCGTAGCTCCTGCACCCGTTCCCATGTGTCCTTGTCGATTATCTGCTCATGGTGGTTCTCAAAGATTGCTTGCTTGTCCTCGCTGTTGTAGATAATCTTGCTGCACTTGTAGGATTGGGTGGTGGTCTTGAAGTTCACAAGGCAGCCCGTGTATTCCCGGTTTTCAAGGATATGTACAACGGTGTTCGCCGCCCATTTGCACTCATAGCCGGGGTGGTAGCGGCGTGTGCTTCCCGTCCGGCGGTATTCCAGCGTTCCCGGCGTGGGGATTTCCTGCTCCGTGAGCATACGGGCTATCTTGGTCGGACCGTTCCCGGCAAGACATAAGCTGTATATCTGCTTCACCACGGGGCGGCTTCTTCGTCAATGATGAAATTTTCGTCCTCGTCCATGAGGTAGCCGTACACGGGCTTGCTTGTGACAGGCTTCCCGCTCATGCCTTTTGAGCGTTTTACCGCCCGGATTTTCTTGCTCGTATCCCTCACCAGCCATTCGTTAAAAATGTTGTGCCTAAAGGGTAAAACTTTTCTTCTGTGAGATATTCAAGGGATATTTCTTTTTGCCGCCGCCTGCTCCTGTCACGCCATGCGTTGATAGCCGCAAAGCGTATGACGGTCTTACAAAAGCCGTTGAACGTATACATGATGTGTTCCTTGTATGCTTTTGTGCAAGGCATAGATGATTTCCCCTTTCTCCCACATAGGGCGGTGTATGGTTTACGGTTACGTTTTTATAAATTAAGGGGTAACAGCACTTTAGACTATTTCCCCTTAGTTGCGTTAGCTCTATAAAATATTAACTGATAAAAAAATCTACTCAATGTTCCTGCGCCCAGTTTCTACTCATAAGACACAATAAACTTAAAAGTTGTATTTAACCACCCGGCATCATCATTGAAACCCTCCACATAGAAGTAATAACTCCCATCTTGCTCTACTTCTATGGAAGCCGTATCGCCCTCTTGCCAAATAGTGGTTTCTAATTCTGATTTTTCACCATTTTCATCAATAAGTCCTACATTGAATGTTCCAGATACCGAATCATTGTACTTAATATGAAAAATATCACCTTTGTTCATGGGAAAAATACACTTAGGATAAATAGTCATTTCATTTTTGTGGGTAATACCACTAATCCATACTTCTTCATTTGCTTCAACAATCCTTGACGCAGTTTCTATAATCAATCCCTTTTCTTCTTCTGTAAGATTTTTCATATATTTACACTGTTCTGTGACATCTTCCATAAGTGTTTCCATATTGTCAAATGGTCCGACAGAGGTATAACTATCTTTTCGTACCAATACAAACATAATGTTTCCCGCAGAAACGGAAGCAAGGGGCTTGTCATCTTCTCCTGCACCATCACAAAAGATATAGTATACTCCATCTTCTGTTAATATTTCATTCAGTATTTCGCTGTTCACCCACGGTTTCATACCATTAGCAACAGAAGGGGCGGCGTATGCACCGATTACAAAAAAGCAAACACAAGCAGCAACCGTAAAAATAGTAGTAATAGCAATAATCACTTTTGATTTTTCCCTAAATTTCATAATCGCACCTAACCTTTCTTTTAACTGTTCTGCTCCCTCTGTCAAAGTGACGGAAGCTAAAGAACTTTTGTAGAGATTGTTTGACTTCAAAAAGGAAATTAGTGTATCTCCATACTCACGCCTTGCGGTATCATCAAGTACAGATATGACTTTTTCATCACATGACAATTCACAGGATTTATTCACTTCCTTTTCCAGTAAATATACAAAAGGATTGAACCAATGGACGCACACAACAATCTGTATCAGCCATTTATAAAACATATCCCTCTGCTTGTAGTGAACCAGCTCATGCACAAAGATATAAGACAACTCTTTATCTTCCCATTCGCCAACGGGCAAAATGATTCTTGGTCGAAAGAAACCAATCAGCATAGGGGAAGCAAGCAGCGGATTACAGGATAATTCTACCCTTGTCTTAATTTTCAGTTTTTCTTCACAATCAGATAGCAGATTCAAGATTTTTATATCTGATACTTCTTTATTTCCTGCTTTGATGTATTGAATAAAGCCTTGATAAACCGTTACTTTGCGGACAAATAAAACCAGTGTCAATGCTGACCAGATAAAAAACAGGCAGACATATTTGTCAACTGGCTCACGCATGGCAGCGGTGGTTATTTCCCGGTTTGTCTGTATCGGCTCTGCTTTGCTGTTACCCGTATCTGCGGGAACGGGTACATTGGGGGGTGTAGGGATTTCATTTGTTATTGCTGTTGTGTCAAATTTTTCAAACAGACTTCCAATAATCGTAGTGTCGGGAGTAAAGGGAAGCAGAAAACGCAAAGCAACAACTATCCAGATATAATACTGCCAACGCTTGCTGAATTTGTTTTTATACAGCGGCTTCAATCCCAAAATGAGAAACAGTAACAGTGCGCCGGAAACAGACAGCGACAATAATATTTTTATAAATTCACTCATTTTCTTCTCTCCAAAATGTTTCAATCTCTTTCAATTCGTCTGCCGAAAGAATATCCTGCCGCAACAAGGTTGATACTAAGTTCTTCACATTCCCGCCGTAGACTTTATCAAGAAAGCTGTGGGTCTGCATGGTCTGGTATTCTGCTTCTGTTACCGTAGCCACATACTCATTCTTCCTGCCGATTTTTTTGACTTTCAAGAACTTTTTTTCGCCCAGACGGGAAAGCAGAGTGAGTACGGTGTTGTTCTTCCATTCGTTTTTATCTTTTTCCAGTTCCTCCATGATGAGGGAATATAAAGCTGCCCCTCCATTCTTCCAGATGATTTTCATTAGTACCAATTCGGATTCAGAAATTTGCTGTGCCATTTTGTCCTCCTCTTATCTTAACATTTTGTGGGTATATAAACATCTTAACACTTTGTGGGTGATGATGCAATACCATAATGAAAATTTAAGAATTTATAAAAAGATATGAAAGATAGGGGGAATTTCGTAGTAGTCGGCATTGTGGCAGGGTATGAAACGAGAAAGACAGAGAGGAATGTGGCGGAAAGGAATTTTGCTGATGCAATAAACAAAGCTGCAGCAAAGAAAGAAACGAATACTTTCCGGCCGGAGAGTTCTGATGAAGTGATGCAGGCATGGGACAAGGCGCTTGCTTGGGTGACATCGTAGGTTCCGCAAAGTCGATGGCTGAAAAGATTATACATAGGCTGGAGAATCCGCTGACCCCGGCGGCGAACCCGGATTTTGCGGGGCAGGAATTGATGTTCTATAAAAAGTTCTTAGAGTTTTTGGTGTAGTGGATTTCCAAAAAGGGAGAAAACTAATAATATACAAATGATAAAAGGGAACCGGCAGGGACAGGCTGGTTCCCTTGTTACATATCAGTACGGGGAGGCGGAAAATAAGGCCGGTTACTGGCTGGAGTGGAGTAAAGGAGGCGGTGGCAGATGGAAGTGATCAGATGCCCAACCCCAAATGCAGGCGGCGCATTTTGGACGATGAGGGAACAGAGACGGAGTGGACGATCCTTGAGATCAAATTTTTGGAAATTTCCACCGATGGGACATTTTATGCTGAGTGCATAACATGGCTTTGCCATCCAAAACAGGCTGTGGAGGTATACGGTATATGTATGGTCAGATGCCCCGCTTGCAAAGGACGGATCTGCGATATTATTGCCACCGCAGGAGGGCGCGTAGTTTTAAAGGTTAAATGCCCCGAATGCGGGAGGATAGTCAAATTGGAATGGCTGCTACAGGTCACGGAGACAGCTAAATAGGACTTACTACCGAGCGAGTGGGATCAGGGGACATCGAGTCACGAATGGCCGGAGTGAAGCTAGAGACAATGAGCCTTAGCTTACTCCGGCCATTTTTCCATTTTAAATCAATTTCATATCAAAAATAGAAGCGTTTCTGGCTTTACGAAGGCGTAAAGAAAGGAATGCTTTTATGTCTAAAAATCATCAGGATCAAGTCAGGGAACAAAGAAACCACAAGGAATGTAACGGAAGAGGAATACAGGAATTACTTTAGACCGTGGTGGCAGCAGAAAAAGCATGAGTAGCGGAACCGGGAGGCGATGGAGCAGAACGGTTATACGGAAGAATCCTACGAGGAATGGAAAGAGAACGATATGCGGACGGAACTTTTTGCGGAGAGCATGGAGGAACTGACGGACACTGGATTTCCGCAAAAACAAGGTTATAGAGAAACTGCGCCATTTTTTCCGGGAACATGGGTTTGATGTGTAGCTCTTCCCTTATTCGACAGGAAAAGATATGTTTGTCGAACGGTTTTCAAAAAAGTTTCATTTTTCATTGCCTGTTTTCAAAAAAGTGTCATTACGACAGTGAAGGGGTACAAGATTATCTGCCCCGGAAAGGAGGGAACGGAGCCTATGGAAAATCACAGGAGCTCATCGGCATCTTACAGGTGCAATTCAGGAAAACAGGGCATTCCCTGTACTCTGGAATCCCCTGTTTTCATCAGATGATGCTAAATTGTCTGCTGTATGTTAACTATTCGTAAAACGTTGGATCTGCGAATGCTTACCCAGGCTGGATATCATTGATGGCCTGCATGGCAGTCTCGCCAGTTACTGTATGAAGCTCCCTGGAGTCAGCAATGGGCAGGCAGGCATCGCATATACTGATGACGGCGCGGTTCCTGGAATCCATTGTGCAGGAGCTTTACAGGCGTAAGGGAGGCATCCTGCTCCACAACAAATATCTCTTTCAGATCGGGGGAATAGCGGAGCCGGAAGCCATCCACTGGTCCTTCATGGTGCGGAACCATCGTTCGGTCTTTGCCTTTGCCGTTGGTGTGTAAGGCTGGAAGTAATTGAGGGTGGAGCCGATCCATGCGCACAGCAGTTCCATCTGCCTGTTCTTATAGGAACTGCCGTTGTCAAAGCTGAATACCTTTGGCCTGCCGTATCTGGAGACGGCAGAGCGCTTGACGGACATAAGATTTACAAAGCTGTCCTGAAAAAAATGTCAATGCCGGTGATAAAACGGCTTGCGTCATCATCAGCGCAATGATGTAAACTTTCTTTTTTCCGTTTTCCGTGATCATCCTCGGGCCAACGCTGGAACCGCCGCACCAGACCTCATTGACATGGGGGCGTTCATAGCGGCGCATATCCTTATTGTCCGTCATCCTGTTTTCAGCCATGAGCTGGTTCACGAAACGGCTGACGGAGGATTCGGAAACGGAAGTTTTTGAGATGGGGCCGTTATCAAGGAGCGGGCGGCAGATCATGGAGGCGGGCATTCTGGGACAGCTTTCCTTTATGTGGCGGATAAATTTCTGGCGTTCATCATCCGGGCAGCGGCTCCTGCCGGAATCAGAACGGCTTTTTGGCATGAGTGCGTCAAAACCGTTTTTAAATAAGAGCGGTACCATCTTTCGATGGAAGCGGCGGAAAAATGTTTTGTGGAGCCGTCCGGAGCCGGATAAGGCTTCCCGGCTGCCGCCCTGTAGTAATCGTCAGGACTCTGGAAATCATCCTTCGTGCCGCTTGTCAAAGGGGCAGCAGCCCCGTAGCGCATCAGGGCGGCAGCAGGAGGAAAAACAGAGGGAAACGAGTTCCTTTAAGGGACAGAGGGGAATGCCGCAGGAAAGAAGACGCTGTTTCCAGTGGTGCAGGTAGGAGCTAAAGCGGCGCAAGCCGCGAATAGAAGATGGCAGGAGCTTAACTTTGGACGGCTGGGGCTCCTGCTTTTTTAATCGGGTCACAAAGGTATGATAACACAGAAAACGCAGATGTAAAGAAGGTGACGGATTCTCCGCCTGGCTGGATACATCCGTAGATTCAACTAATCTGGGTAAAAACGGTGATTTGGGATGTAGATAATCTAAAGAATAATAGCGGTAAGGACAGTGACGGCGCAGCGAACGGAGATAACGCAGACGGAAGCGGAGACAGTACAGGCGGAAATGGAAACGGCGGAGACAATTACGATTGAGACAGAATCCTTCTCTGCTTACGCCATCGCTTACCGGCCGGCGGATGGGAGCGCAGGAATAGAAAGAACGAGAAAGAAAGAGAAAGCCCCGGGCCTGTGTAAAGCAGGTTCGGGGTTTTTGGCTGAACAGAATGTTGACGGCAGGGCATATTTGTCATACGCTTACATTGTCGGATGCGGACAAAGAGACAGATGTGAAATGCAGGTCAGAATTTACTTTCTGTGATGAAAGGGACAGGGGATGAAAAGAAAAGATGCTATTTTACCGGGTATGATAGGCATGGGTATTCTGCTTCTGACAGGTTGTTATGGGGATTTGACAGGGAAGCGGGAAGAGGAAGCTCCTGTTACGGATTCGGGCAAGGCGGTAAGCGGCGTGGCGGAGCCGGAAACGGATCCCTTTGTGCTGTCGGAAGAAAAACGGAAAGAAGTGATAGAGGATGCCGGGCAGACCGAGCCGGGGCAGAGGGAAGACGCAGAGCAGGAAGAGAAGTCGGAGCTGAACGAATCCGAAACCGAAACGGAGGATATGCCGAAGGAGGCGCCGCAGTTATCGGAGACAGGCAGTCGGCTTACAGATTTCGTGCCGGAAGGCTGGGAACTGTGGGACAATGTGGAACTGGATTTCAATGAAGACGGCATTCCCGATTATGTGGGTGTGCTGCAGGCGGCACTGACAGATGAGGACGGAGACCAGACATTTCAACTGGAATATCCACGGATTCTGTTTGCGGTAGCGAGTGACGGGACGGCGGGTTATTGTCTGAATTTTCAGAATGTGAACGTCATACGCACAAGAGATGAAGGGGGTGTCTATGGAGACCCTTATCAGCCGCTGACTGCAGAGGGTACGTCTTTTACCACACATGCTTACGGAGGCAGTGCTTGGAGATGGTCGGAGCACTATACATACACATACCGGGAGGGGGAATGGTGGCTTGCGTCATCAGAGAGCACTTACGGATTTTACGAGTATATCACGGATTATGAGAAAAATGACTGGGAAGACGGTGTGGGAATCAGGAAAAGGAGAAGCTCGGAATTTAGTGATATGGATGAGAATATGGCGATGACGGAAAACGGTGACTTGGAGCCGATCGCCTATGATCTGGAATACGAAGTGCCGCTGGATGCACAGATGACGTTGGAACAGGCGGGCAAACGGTGGTGGCTTGCACCCGACCGCGTGACGGACTGGGAAGTAAAGGAAACGGTAGTTGCAGCGGATGTGGATATTACAGCGGACAAGATAAAGCCGCCGGAGGAGGCATTTACGGATTATTGTGATGAGAATTGTCTGCTTTACACCTTTCGCGTGGATTCGGATACGGAAGAGAGCGCCTGTTACCTTGCCATGTACGGCTGGCAGGACAAGGCGCTGTCTGTGCTGGCACAAGGAGAGCCGTCTATTGATGCTGCAATGTTTCATGATGGGAAAATATATTATGTTTCTGAGATTGTGGAGAATGTCACATACCCGGCGGCGGTGACCGGAAACGAAAGAATCGAACAAAAGGAGGAGACCGTAGGAGTCAGACTGAACAGGATGGAGCCTGACGGGTCTGGGAAAGAAGTGATTTTTGAGTACCGTTATCTGGACGCAGCATCGGAAGTTATGGAAGATTTTATCCCATACATATCCATGATCTATGAAATCAGCGGCGGCGAGATTGTTGTGGAGGTGTTTCTGGGAGCGGAACCGCCAAAGCCCCATCCGTTTTATCGGATGAAAGCCGACGGCAGCAGGCAGGAGAGGATCGGTCAGGTGCCGAAGTAGATCTCCGTAAAGCAAACGGTTCGCCTTGATTTTCAGTTACTTATAAAAAAGCAACCATTATCCCTGGTCGGGGCGGTTGCTTTTTTGATTTCCTCTATTCTTGCGGTTTTCCGTACCACTCAGAGAGCGGAATCCTCCGTATTTATAATGTAAGGCTTTATAAAAGTCAGCTCGTGAGGCGCATCGGCATGGTTCGTGCGGAACAAAAGCTGCATCGCCATCCGCTTTCCGAGCAGCCCGGTGGGGACGTAGGCGGTGATGATGCGTCCGCGGACATGCTGGTATTCATCGGTGCCGTCAAAACCTGTCAAGGTGACCGGGTGGGGGACTTTCTCCGGGTTATCGTCCATGTATCTCTGCACAAAGTCAGCAACATAGTCGCTGGCGCATACAAAGGCGGTGGGCCAGTCGGACAGGGAGTTCAGAAACCGGTTGATATCCTCCGCGTAGGAGAAAACGTCTATGCTTTTCGTCAGACAGTATTCCGGGCGGATCGCAAGACCGTACCGATCCATGCTGTCGCGGTAGCCCAGATAACGTTCTTTGTTGGTCTGGGCATAATTGATGTCACCCAGAAAGCCGATGTCTTTATGGCCATCCTGAATGAGAAGCTCCGTAATTTCCGCTTCCGTGCGAAAACCTTCTATCAGGATCAGATCTCCGTGCAGCTTTCGGTCTGTCAGGGTGGGAACGGTGTCGAGGAAGACCTTTGGGCCGGGCAGTTCGTTCACCATGCCGAGAATGGTCGGATCATATACGTTTACCACGGCGATACCCTCCACGCTGTCCTTTAAGAGGATCGAGGGGAGGGTGAAGTCCTTTGTGTAGGCGGAAGGAACGTAAATATACATCAGATTGATGTTATATTCGGAGAGTTCCTGCGCCATACGGTGAATGATTCCCGTCCAGAAGGAGGCGGAGTCGGGCCTTGACACGATCAAAGCGACTGTGTGCTCGGTGTACCCGCCAGCAGATACAGCCTGCGCAGGGAGTTTGGCATATCCCAGTTCCCGTGCCTTGTCAAAAATCATTTCCTTTAACGAGTCGGATACACCGGCCTGGTTGTTAAATGCTTTGCTGACAGTAACCCTGGAAATATCCAGAGCGTCCGCGATATCTTTCATCGTAACTTTTTCCATAGTGTCTCCTTACTGAAGGTAACTGCGCAAGTAATTTCCCGAGAAAGGATCAAAGTCATTTCCGAAGAATTTACATTTAGTATAGCACAGCGGGAAAGAAAAAACAATTCGTGCGTTTACAAATGTTAATATATAATGATGTTCTGAAAAAGGTGGATTTTGCATATTGACGTATGAAAAGGTTTATGTTTGTAAATAGAGAAAACTCAGAAAAATGTAAAAAACAAGAAAGTTAATAGAAAAATGCACAAAATGGAAAACAAAATTTTGGAAATAATAACAGTTTTGTATATGTTAGTTGACGTATATTAAAATAAATATCAATATGTTATTAACAAAAATAAATAGAATATAAACGAAGGAGGCAAAAGTAATGAAAACGAATGAGATGTCGGGCGGAGAAAAAGCGCGCATCAGAAAGCCCCGGAAAAAGCGCTGGTCCAAAGACGATACAGAGCTGTTTCTACTGTCGCTGCCTACCCTGCTGTGGTTCCTGATCTTTTCCTATCTGCCGATGTTCGGTGTGATCATTGCCTTTAAGGTGTACAGGCTGTCGCCGGGCGGACATGGATTTATCTACAACCTGCTGCACAGCGAATGGGCCGGATTTGGGAATTTCAGCTACTTCTTCACATCCAACTCATTTACCATGCTCCTTCGCAACACGATTCTCTACAACATTGCGTTCATCATTATCAGCGCCAGTGTTGCGGTGGGCGGCGCACTGATGTTGAGCAGCATGCGCAGCAAGAAGGCTTCCAAAGTGTACCAGACGATGATGTTTCTGCCCTATTTCATGTCGTGGGTGGTTATCAGCTATTTCGTCTATGCGCTTCTCACGCCGGAGAGAGGCTACATTAACGGCATCATCACTGCGATGGGCGGACAGCCGGTCATGTGGTATCAGGAGAGTAAGTATTGGCCGTTTATTCTTATCTTCCTAAACACATGGAAGGGCATGGGGTACGGTATGGTGCTCTATCTGGCGAGTATTACAGGCATAGATCCTTCCCTTTATGAGGCGGCGGTGATGGACGGCGCCACGAAGGCACAGCAGGCAAGGAACATTACGCTCCCTGCGATCAAGCCGGTGTTCATTATGATGTTGATCTTAGACTGCGGTAAGATTTTCAATTCCGATTTCGGCCTGTTCTATCAGGTGACAGGACAGCTCCCGGCATCGCTTTACACGACGGCGTCCACATTTGATACTTACATATATAATGCGATCCAGTCCTCGGCGCCGATCGGGCAGACGGCGGCGGCATCGTTCTTCCAGGCGGTCTGCAGTTGCGCGACGATTCTTCTGGCCAACTGGATTGTCAGCAAGATAGACAATGAGAACAGGATTATATAGAAGGAGGTGGGGAAGGTGAGTAAGAAAGATAAAAGCGGCCAGTCTCTGAACCAGATTAAGGCGTCAACAAACTTTGTATTCAATCTGGTGTTTCTGATACTGGCAGTTATGTGCGTCATTCCGCTGCTGTTTGTTTTCTCGATATCCATCACGGACGAGGAGGTGCTGCGCATCAACGGATACCAGATGGTGCCGCAGGTGTTGTCTACTTCCGCCTATGAGTTCTTGTGGAATGAGCGGCTGACAATTTTGCGGGCGGCATTCATGTCCATGCTGGTGACTGTGGTCGGTACGATGCTTTCCATAGCCCTGAACACGTCTATGGGATATGTGGTGTCCAGACGTAACTTTAAACTGAAGAAGATTTATACATGGATGCTTTTCATACCGATGGTATTTAACGGCGGTATGCTTGCCAGCTATGTGGTTGTGAACAATATTCTGAAACTGAATAACAACATATGGGCGCTGATCCTGCCCCTGGCCTGCTCGGCATTCAGCGTGACCATATGCCGGACCTTTTTCAGAACGACGGTGCCGGACTCCATCATCGAGTCTGCGAAGATTGACGGCGCGGGACAATTTCGGATCTGGTTGCAGATCGTGCTGCCGATTTCCAAGCCGGTGATGGCGACAATCGGTATGTTTGCGGCATTTGGCTACTGGAACGACTGGTTTCAGGCATCCTTGTACATTCAGGACACGAAAAAGCAGACGTTACAGTCTTTGCTGAACCAGATGCAGAAGAACATCGAGTACATAGCGAACAATCCGTATGGCGGACTCTCCTTGCAGGAGTATAAGCTGGGTATGCCGACGGAGAGTGTGCGTATGGCGATTGCAATCGTTATCATCGTGCCCATCGCATGCACTTACCCGTTCTTCCAGAAGTATTTTATCTCGGGACTGACGGTGGGGTCGGTCAAAGAATAATGTGAGAAGAAGTTCTAAAGACGTCCCGCCATGGGACGGGACGCCAAGAACTTCTAGGAGTTGCAAAGCAACTCCGTCTCACATGGGAGAATGCCGGAAAGCGGCATTCTCCGCATGGCGAATCGCAAGGTTTTGAAAAGTGGAGATTCGGAAAATAACACAGAAAAAGGAGAGGAAAAAATGATGAAGTGGAAAAGAATAGCGGCGGTTGGCGTGGCAGTTATGATGGCTGCGGGGACGCTTGCGGGATGCGGCGGCGGTAAGGAAGATGTCGGTGAAGGGGGAATTGTCAACTTAAAGTGGGTGACCATCGGAAACGGAATGCCGAAAAACTATGACAGCTGGATTGCGAAGGTGAACGAGTACATAGGGCCGGAAATCGGTGTGAATCTGGAGATGGAAGTCATTCCTTGGGGCGATTGGGATAAGCGCCGCAGCATTATCGTGAGCACGAACGAACCTTTTGATATGATTTTCGGTACAGGGAATAATTATATTGCTGACATCAATCTGGGCGCGTGCTATGATATTACCGACATGATCGACGAAAACATGCCGGGGCTTAAGGAACTGATGCCGGATAAGTATTGGGACGGCGTGAAAGTGAAAGGCAGAATTTACGGGATTCCCAGCTATAAGGACAGCTCCATCACCAACTACGCGGTGTGGGATAAGGAACTGGTAGATGAGTACAATCTGGATCTGGCATCTCTGACGGAGATTGAGTCCCTGACGGAAACTTTTGAGACATTGAAGGCGGATAAAAACGATTATCCCGTGTATGTCAAGAACGACGGCGTTTACTATATTTTCGACGTGTACGACCAGCTCGGTGCGGGAACTCAGATTCTTGGCGTGAGATATGACGATGCGGACGGGAAGGTATGCTTTACGCTGGAAGAGCCGGAAATCTATTCCGCGCTGGAGACGCTTCACGAATGGTATCAGAAAGGGATTATCAATCCTGACGCCTCCACCTTATCCGAGGCGCGTGTCTACAACATGTGGCGTGTAGCGCAGGGCTGGGAGAGCGCAGGCGTCACCGCGTGGGGGCCCCAGATGGGCAAGGAAGTTGCGGTGCGGAAGATCGGTGATACGATTCTGTCAAACGAAACCGTGCGCGGATCGTTAAACATGATCTCCGTCAACACGAAGTACCCGGAGAAATGCTTACAGCTTCTCGACAAGGTTAATACGGACACCAGGCTGCGCGATATGTTCTTCTACGGGGAAGAGGGCGTGAACTTCAACTATACGGAAGACGGCAAGGTGCACAAGATCAACAACGAGTGGGCAATGGCCGGATACACGCAGGGAACGTTCTTCACGGTAACGCTGGAGGATACGAACGAGACCAACCAGTGGGATGAGGTCAGGGCGTTAAACGAGGCGGCGGTATCTTCTGTGATGCTCGGGTTTACCTTCGATTCCACACAGGTGGCGGATAAGCTGGCGAACTGCCGTGAGATATGGCTTCGTTACCGGAGTGAGGTGATGACCGGTGTGCGCGACCCGAAAGAAACGATACCCGAGATCAAAGACGAGCTGATGAAAGCCGGATGGCAGGAGGTCATGGACGAGGCGCAGAGGCAGGTTGACGAGTTTATGGGCAAATAAACAATAAGAAGTATCAGGTTTCGTGCGGAGAATGTCCAAAACGGGGCATTCTCCGCACGGATCGGAAATCATGGACGACAGAAAGAGGGAGAAAGGACAACTATGGCAAAAATCATTGGCAGATATCTTTCAAACATTCCGTGGCAGGAGCCGGACGGGACGGAGAAACTTCCGATCTGGAGATATAAGGACAATCCGATCATTGATCGGTTTGCGACGAAAAATTCCAACAGCATTTTTAACAGCGCGGTGGTTCCTTATGAGGATGGCTTTGCGGGAGTCTTCCGCTGTGACAGCAGATCAATCAGCATGGATATCTTTGCGGGATTTAGCAAAGACGGCATCCACTGGGAGATCTCCGATGAGCCGATTGAACTGCAGGGTGCGTGCCCGGAAGTGGCGAAGCGGGATTTCCGCTATGATCCGAGAGTGTGTTTCATAGAGGACAGATACTATGTGACCTGGTGTAACGGTTACTGCGGCTATCCTACCATAGGATTGGCATATACGTTTGACTTTAAGACTTTCTATCAGAGGGAAAACGCATTTCTTCCATTTAACAGAAACGGTGTGCTGTTTCCCCGCAAGATACAGGGAAAGTATTATATGCTGAGCCGTCCGAGCGATAACGGGCACACGCCTTTCGGGGACATTTTCATAAGCGAGAGCCAGGATCTTACTTACTGGGGCCGGCATCGTCTGGTGATGAAAACGATCAAGGGAGACGAGTCCGCATGGCAGTCCACGAAGATCGGCGCGGGCAGCGTCCCGATCGAGACGGATGAGGGGTGGCTCCTGATCTATCACGGCGTTATCAACACCTGCAATGGCTTTGTCTACCGGATGGGCTGTGCGCTGCTTGATCTGGAAGAGCCGTGGAGGGTGAAGAAGAGAACGAAGAACTATATCTTAGGGCCGCACGAACTGTATGAGTGCGTGGGCGATGTGCCCAATGTCGTATTTCCCTGTGCGGCGCTGACGGATGCGGAAACGGGAAGAATTGCCATCTATTACGGATGTGCGGACACGGTGACGGGACTGGCGTTTACAACGGTTGACCGGCTGATGGATTGTATGGAAGAGACAGAATAAGCAAAATGCCATGAAACGCTGCTGGAGCGATTAAGGAGGCTGAAATGTATTTTTTGGATAAGAGAGTGAATGTCATCTGTGAGGAATTGAAGAAGTTAAAGATAAAGCAGAAGTTTGACATCGAGCAGTGGCAGTTTAAGGAGGGAAATTACTTCCATCCGGCTGACGCGGAGGCGGACAGTGCGCCCTGGGAGACGTTTGACTGCCGGAATATGCACTGGTACGGCAAGGACCGCCATTACTGGTTTAAGACGGTCTACCGTGTGCCGGAGGAGCTGAACGGTAAGCGGATGTGGCTCCATGTGGGCACCCAGATTGATGAGTGGGATGATGCCAAGAACCCGCAGTTTCTCCTGTTTGTGAACGGGGAGGCGGTGCAGGGCATCGACATGAACCATAGGGATGTGTTTCTGTCCCCGTCCGCCGTGGCGGGGGAGGAGCTGGCACTGGAGCTGCAGGCTTACAGCGGAACGCTGCACACCGAGTTTAATCTGGTCACCCAGATGCGGGAAATCGACCAGAACATTGAGAAGCTTTATTATGATCTGTGGGTACCGTTAGCTGCCTTTTCCAGAATGGAGGAGGATGACAAAAACCGCAAGGATATTCAGGAGATCTTAAATACGACAGTCAATTTTCTGGATCTTCGGACGCCCTATTCGGATGCGTTCTACAGAACTTTGGAGGAAGCCTCCGCCTACATTGATCAGGCGCTGTATTCTGACATGGCAGGATACAAGGATGTGATTGCGACCTGCATCGGCCATACGCACATCGACGTGGCATGGTGGTGGACGGTGGAACAGACGAGAGAGAAAGTGGGACGCAGCTTTGCCACGGTTCTCAAGCTGATGGAGGAATACCCGAATTATAAGTTTATGTCCAGCCAGCCCCAGCTCTACGCCTTCCTGAAGGAGCGTTACCCGGAGCTGTACGAGAAAGCGAGGGAGCGGATCAGAGAGGGCAGATGGGAAGCGGAAGGCGGCATGTGGCTGGAAGCCGACTGCAACCTGACTTCCGGCGAGTCCCTTGTGAGACAGTTTATGCATGGCAAGCGCTTCTTCCGGGAAGAGTTTGGCGTGGATAACAAGATTCTGTGGCTGCCGGATGTGTTCGGCTATTCCGGCGCACTGCCGCAGATTATGAAAAAGTGCGGCATCGAATATTTTATGACGACGAAACTGGCGTGGAACCAGTTCAACAAGATACCTTACGACACGATGATGTGGCGCGGCATTGACGGTTCCGAGGTGCTGACCCACCTGATCACCACGCTGGGCGTCAGCCAGCCCATCAAGGATTTCTTTACCACCTACAACGGCATGCTCCACCCCGATTCGATCATGGGCGGCTGGATGCGTTATCAGAATAAGGACATCAACAACGACATTCTGGTGTCCTACGGCTACGGGGACGGCGGCGGCGGCCCTACCAGAGAGATGCTTGAGACGTCTATCCGTATGGAAAAGGGCGTGAAGGGAATCCCCGCTGTGCGTCAGGAGTTCGCACGCACCTACTTTGATGAACTGAAGGAGCGCGTGGGGGATCATAAGAGGCTTCCTGTGTGGGAAGGAGAGTTCTATTTCGAGTACCACAGAGGGACGCTCACTTCTATGGCCAGAAACAAACGCTCCAACCGCAAATCCGAGCTTGGCCTGATGGAGCTTGAGCTTTTGAGTGTATTGGCGGCGGAAGAGATGGCATATCCGGCAAAGGAGCTGGATGCCATGTGGAAGCTGGTGCTGTTAAACCAGTTCCATGATATCCTGCCGGGATCCTCCATCCATGAAGTGTACGAGGTGACGAAGAAGGAGTACGCACAGCTTGCAGAGCAGCTTACAGAGATGAGCGGGGAGCGCAGACGCGCCATCGCAGGTGAGGGAGAGGCGGTTACCATCTTCAATCCTGTTGGCAGCCTGCGTGAGGATGTGGTAGAACTCGGTGCATTTGAGGGAGACGCCCTTGAGGATGAGGAGGGCAATGTGTATCCTGTGCAGAGGACGAAGACGGGAAGCGTCGCTTTTGTGAAAGATCTGCCCTCCAAGGGGTACCGCTCTTTCCGGGCGGCCAAAGCCGGGGAACAGGTCAGATCCTTTATCCTGAATGGAAACAGAGAGCTGGAAACGCCTTTTTATACGGTAAGGCTTGATGAGAAGGGGATGTTTACGGGCATCTACGACAAGGAAAATGACCGGGAGATCATACAGGCCGGCAAACAGGCCAATCTGTTGCGGATGTACGAGGATAAACCGATCTACTTTGACAACTGGGATATTGACATCTATTATACCGAGAAGTTCTGGGATGTAGATCAGGTGGAACGCATGGAATGGACGGAGATGGGGCCGGTGCGCGCCGTGCTTGAGATCGACAGGAAAGCGTCCAATTCCACGTTCAGCCAGAAAGTGATCTTCTACGCAAACAGCCGCAGAATTGACTTTGTCACCCATGTGGACTGGAAGGAACACCAGACTTTGCTGAAGGTGCATTTCCCGGTGGCAGTACATACGGATGAGGCGGCCTTTGACATTCAGTTCGGCAGTCTGACGAGAAAAACCCACCAGAATACGAGTTGGGATGTGGCGCGTTTCGAGAGCTGCGGGCAGAAGTGGATGGATCTGTCGGAAGGACATTACGGCGTTTCGCTGTTAAATGACTGTAAATATGGCCATTCTGTGAAAGACTCCAATATGGCGCTGACGCTGATCAAGTCCGGCACGGAGCCAAACCCGGTGGCAGATCAGGAAGAGCACGATTTCACTTACGCCATTTATCCCCATGCGGAAGGCTGGCGGACAGCTGCTACGATGGATGAGGCATATAAGCTGAACCAGCCGCTGACGGCGCTGACGGGAACGCAGGGCGGGAAAAACTTCTCCTATGCGTCCGTGGCCCACAGGAATGTGGTTCTGGAGACAATCAAGCAGGCTGAAGATGGAGACGGCGTTGTGATCCGTATGTATGAGTCGGAGAATTCTCTTACTAAGACGAAGCTGACGGTAAATACAGCATTTGAGAAAGCGTATATCTGTAATCTTCTGGAAGAGACCGAGAGCGAGGCGGCTGTGTCAGGCAACAGCATTGATGTTGTGTTGAAGCCCTATGAGGTTGTGACGGTGCTTCTGAAGTAGAACAGACGGATATGAGATGAAAAGCCCCCGAAACGGCGTCGGCAGTTTCGGGGGCTTTTCTGATCTTAGGGGAGGATAAGTATTTCTTATCTTTTGCTTGGTATTATTGTTGCCTGTTTTGCGGGGGTTATACATACTTTATAAAAAGTTTTACAACTTTTTTACAACTTTTAAACACACATATCTTAAGGAAATATAAATTTACATTTTCAATGAAATGGTATATACTTAGTAACGAATGCGGAAACGCATCATTTGGTCTGCTCTGTCACAGACGGACAGGCAGGTCAGAATTACAGGATAAAGGTGGTATAGTACAATGGCATTATTACAACAGTGGCGCGATATGGCGTATTCGGAGACGGCGAACAAGGGAGATCTGCAGAGACTCTGGTCAGCCTATTTCCAGAAGGAAAAGGAAATCTATGCACAGCTTTTAAAGACCCCGGACAAGGCGGTAAAAGGCACAGTCAAGGAGCTTGCGGATAAATACGAAGTGGATCTGATGACTATGGTAGGCTTTCTGGACGGTATCAATGACAGCTTAAAGAAAGCGAACCCCATTGAGGAGATGGAGGAGGATACCAAGGTAAGCCTCGGCTTTGACAAAGAACTGCTCTACAAGAATATGGTGGGCGCAGGCGCAGACTGGCTCTATAATCTGGAGGAGTGGAACGAGATCTTCGATGAGGACAAGAGAAAGGCTCTTTACCGGGAGCAGAAAGAGTCCACGACAGTCCATAAGGATAAGAAGATTTATCCCAACGATCCCTGTCCCTGCGGAAGCGGCAAGAAATATAAAAAGTGCTGCGGGAAGAACGCATAGGATAATTTTATCCTTTACTTTTGAGAGTATCTGGCATAGAATAGGAATAGAACTGATAGGATAACACGTTGACGAGCAGAGTAGAATGTGGAAGGCAGCAGAGAGAGGCGCCCCGGGCTGAAAGCGCTTTTGCGGGAAACATTTGAAAACCGGCTCCGAGTGGCCCTAATACGGCCCGCTGACTTACGTTACAGTCGAATGAGAGGTTTCGTGCCGCGAAAGGCGCACGGAGCAAGCGAGGTGGAACCGCGTAAACATACGTCCTCTGCACGGTCTGATTGACAGTGCGGGGGATTCTTTCGTTTAAGGAGGAAAACAATGGAACTGACTGAATGGAAAGAAAAGGCGCTCGACACAATAAAAGGGGAGCTTACTCCGAACAATAGGAATAACGGCAGCGGAAACGGCAGCAAAAGCGGGAATAATCATGGGAATCAGTACGGTGATTCTACAGAAGAAAGTCTGTAAAACAGACGAATCGGTAATTTGAGGAAAAGGCAGAGAAAGGGATAGCGGAAAGGAAGAGGAAAAATGAAAATTACATTGAAAGACGGTTCTGTGAAAGAATATGTGCAGGCGATGCGTGTCTACGATATTGCGGCGGACATTTCGGAAGGGCTTGCACGCGCGGCGTGCGCCGGTGAAGTGGATGGCAGGGTGGTAGATCTGCGCACCGTGATCGGGCAGGACTGCAGTTTAAATATTTTGACAGCCAGCGACCCGGAAGGACTTAAGGTAATCAGACATACGGCGTCTCATGTGCTGGCGGAAGCGGTGAAGCGCCTGTTCCCGGAGGCGAAGGTGACCATTGGTCCTGCCATCGAGGAAGGCTTCTATTATGATTTCGACGCTGCGCCCTTTTCCAGGGAGGATCTGGATAAGCTGGAAGCGGAGATGAAGAAAATCATTAAAGAAGGACATAAGCTGGAACGGTTTACCCTGCCGAGGGCGGAAGCGGTCAAGTTTATGGAGGAGAGAAACGAGCCATACAAGGTGGAACTGATTCGGGATCTGCCGGAGGATGCGGAGATTTCCTTCTACGATCAGGGCGGATTTGTGGATCTGTGCGCAGGGCCGCATCTGATGAGCACGAAAAACATCAAAGCGTACAAGCTGATTTCTTCCTCTATGGCATACTGGCGGGGCGATTCGGACAGGGCGCAGTTACAGCGTATTTACGGCACCGCTTTTGCGAAGAAGGAGGAGCTGGCGGCATATCTGGAGCATCTGGAAGATATCAAACGCCGCGACCACAATAAGCTGGGCCGTGAGATGGAGCTGTTTACCACGGTTGACGTGATCGGACAGGGTCTGCCCCTGCTTTTGCCGAAGGGCACGAAGATGGTGATGAAGCTGCAACGCTGGATTGAGGATCTGGAGGACAAGGAGTGGGGCTATGTACGGACGAAGACCCCGCTTATGGCAAAGAGCGACCTGTATAAAATGTCCGGCCATTGGGATCATTACAAGGAAGGCATGTTTGTGCTGGGAGACGAGGAGAAGGATAAAGAAGTGTTTGCGCTCCGCCCCATGACCTGTCCGTTCCAATATTACTGCTACAAGAATACCCAGCATTCCTACCGGGATCTGCCGATCCGCTACGGTGAGACGTCCACCCTTTTCCGAAACGAGGACTCCGGTGAAATGCACGGACTGACCCGTGTGCGCCAGTTCACAATCTCTGAGGGGCATCTGATTATGAGGCCGGATCAGATGGTGGAGGAGTTCAAGGGCTGTATCGCATTGGCGAAACATATTATGTCAACCTTGGGTCTGCTGGAGGACGTGACATGGCATCTCTCCAAGTGGGATCCAGAGAACCCGGAAAAATATATCGGCGAGCCGGAGGTGTGGAATGAGACGGAGGCGCACATCCGTGATATTCTGATTGAGCTGGAACTTCCCTTTACGGAAGATGTGGGCGAGGCGGCATTCTACGGGCCGAAGGTGGATATCAACGCGAAGAACGTGTACGGCAAAGAGGATACCATGATTACCGTTCAGTGGGATGCCCTTCTGGCGGAACAGTTTGACATGTATTACATCGACCAGAACGGCGACAAGGTACGTCCCGGCATCATCCACAGGACTTCTATGGGATGCTATGAGCGGACGCTGGCGTGGCTGATCGAGAAATATGCCGGCAAGTTCCCCACATGGCTTTGCCCCGAGCAGGTGCGTATCCTGCCCATTTCGGAGAAGTATGAGGCGTATGCCGAGGAGATCAGAAAGGAGCTGGCGAGAAACGATATCGACGTGACCGCTGACAACCGCTCCGAGAAAATCGGCTTTAAGATCCGTGAGGCGAGACTGGCCAAGGTGCCTTATATGCTCGTGGTTGGCGCCCAGGAGGCGGAGGACAAGACGGTGTCCGTCAGAAGCCGTTACGCGGGCGATGAGGGCGTGAAGCCTCTGCAGGAGTTTATCGACCAGATCTGCAAGGAGATCCGCACGAAGGAGATTCGTAAGGAAACGGTGCAGGAGGAGCAGAAAGCGTAGGTCAGGATAAGATGCCGGCGGGACAGCGGGCCTGTCCTGCGCGAGACGGAGTGCGCGCATATGAGTTTCTGGAAAAAAATGACAGGCAGGGATATAGCGGGACTTTTCCTGTTTGTGTTCAGCCTGGTAATGCTTGGCAGGAGTTTTTCTCTCTGTTTTAGCAACGATATCTGGTATGACGAGCTGTTTACTGTGGGAATGGCGGAACATTCCTACCGTGAACTGGTTCGCTTTACAGCGGCAGACGTGCATCCGCCGCTGTATTATTGTATTGTCAAGTTGTTTTCAGATTTATGTAAACTTATTATGCCGGGCGTAGGAACGGTTATTCCGGCGAAAATGGTGTCGGTACTGCCGTATTTTGTGCTACTGTTTTACGCGGTCACATTTCTGCGTAAGCGGTTCGGTCTGTTTGTGGGCGGCCTGTTTCTGTTCTGTGTGACGGCCATGCCGCAGCTTCCGGCCTACACGGTGGAGGTACGGATGTACGGCTGGGCGCTTTTGTTTGTGACGGCGGCCTTTTTGCACGGCTACGCACTGGCTGAAAATTATGTAAACCAGAAAGCGGAGCCGGATGCGGCATACGGCAGCACAGGAGCTGCGGAGCAGACCGTGGCGTATGGCAGGAGTGATGCGGAGGAACCGCAGGCCGGACGGCAGGTACGGGGCCGCCGTCTCCACGGAGCAGCCCTCGTCATATGCGGGCTGGCGGCAGCATACACCCAGTATTTTGCCTGTGTGGCCGTGGTGATGGTTTATCTTTGTCTGCTGCTTGTCTTCCTGCTCCGGGACAGAAGACGGGTAAGAGAGTGGCTTTTATATGTGGCAGTCTCGGTGATCGGCTATGTGCCGTGGCTCTTTGCGCTGGTGGGACAACTCGGCGCGGTCAGAGAGAATTACTGGATTCTGCCTCTGACCTGGCGTTCCCTTGGCGGCTGTGTGAAATTTCTGATGAAGCCTGCCTTTTCAGACGACAGGGTGAATACCGTTCTGGCAGTGCTTTTGTTTACCGCATACCTCGGATTGTGGTGCCGGTGGATGATAAAACTTTACCATAATGGCAGAGTAATTAAAGAAGATAAGGAAAATGCAGGGGGATTTCAGCACACAAATGAAGCGGAAAACTTAGAAACAGATGGGGCGGAGAAGCGGCTGCTCCTGGCTGCGGCGGGCATCGGAGTTCTGGCAGGGCTTGTGGCGTTCGGGTTTGGGGCTTCCTTTTTAATCCGTCCGATTTTTGTATATCGGTATATGATACCCGCCCTGGGCTGTTTCTGGCTTGGATTTGCCCTCTGCCTGAATGAGATATTATGTAAACCTGAGGGCGGCTGTAAAAGCAGAAGTGGTGGCGGTGATGCAGCATTCGGGTTATGTAAACAAAACTCGGTAAAATTGTCCCGTGCCCGCTATCTGGGGATTGTGCTGACGGCTCTGGTTACAGTGGTCGGCCTGCGTGATTACCGCGCTTTTATGGGCGAGGAGGAATATAAAATACGTCTGATGTCTGAGACGGAAGCGGCGCTTGCCATGATCGGCCCGCAGGACAGTGTTCTCTACAACTTCGATCAGGTGCAGGCGGTGACGGGGTACTACCTGCCGGAGACGGTGGAACGGTATCTCTGGCAGACGGAAGGCGAGATGCTGATTCAGAAAATCACCTCATCCTGTGGCAAGGTGGAAACAACGGAAGAGATTCGGGAAATGCTTGAAAAGACACAGCAGGAAAAGCAGGAGAAAAACCTCTGGTTTATCGGCAGTTTTAACAGCCGGGACGACATTGTGGCCGGATGGCGGCGCGAGGGGCTTGAGGTGGAGGAAATGGGGAGTTTTCTGCTGGAACGGTACTGGTTTAATCTGTATAAAATTTCATAAGGCCGGACATAATACCTTAGAGAAGGTCGATGTGGGCAGACGCAGATGTGAGATTTGTGTCGCCTCTTCGCGACAAGTCACTCAGATAGGAGGTAATTATGGCGGAATTAAAATGTGGCGTGGAGAATTGTAGTTACAATCAGGAAAATTATTGCTGCAAGGGCGATATCATGGTGGGAGGCAGTCATGCGTGCGACTGCGACGGCACCTGCTGTGAGAGCTTTTCCCAGAGGCGTGATGACGCTTATGTAAGTTCGCTGGAGCATCCCTGCCGTACGATCAGCATTGACTGTGAGGCGGAGAAGTGTGTGTACAATTCCAATTATAAGTGTCATGCAGAACATGTAGATATCAGAGGGTGCGGCGCCTGCGACTGCAAACAGACTCAGTGTGCAACCTTCCGGGAGGCATAGGATGCCGGTTTCGAATGAGCGCCTAATATAGCGTTGCCAGTTTTAGAATTTTATATTATAATGGATATGTTGGACGCAGGCCGTTTGGCTTGCGTCCTCTGACGATACAGGAAAGGCAAATGATAATGATGTATGGAAAAAAAGTGAAATGCCTCCTGCTGGCATTAACTGCAGCCGCATTTGTCGGATGCGGAGACGGAGAGGCTGTACATACAGCTGCGGAGCTTTCGGAGACGGAGGCAGCGGCTGAGGATGGCGGGGAAGAGGCAGAGACGGAAGAAGGGGAAAAGGAAGATACGGGAGAGAGTGCGGGGCCTGTTCCAGAAACCAGTTTTATGGCGCCGGTGGAGATGGACGAAACTTTGAAAAATCAGCTTGCGGAGGAACTGCTGCAGGAAAACGAGATGGATATTTCAGTGGTTGAGAGCGCACCTGTTACTAAGGGCTGCAGTTTTACCCTGCCGGAAGCATTTTCAGAGTCAGAGGATATCGAAGGCATGTATGTGACCAGACGGTATCCGATCGACGCTTCTACTATTTATTATGTGGCTCTTGGCAGGGATGTGGCGCTGCAGCTTATGACGGAAGAAACTTTTAAGGCGCAGGCGGAGGAAAATTTCCGCAAGGAGTACGGGGAAGAGATTGAGGTGACCATCGACAGTTTCGAGAGCATCAGGATTGACGGCTGTCCGGCTTTTCGCATTTTATGCCACTATCAGGTGGGGGATACGCAGATTTCCCAACTGGAATATGCGATCAATGCGGATAAGAGTTATGTGATTACATACTCCCAGACTTCTGACTATGACCGTATGGAAGAATATGAAGCCAGCGCGGAGACGATTCATCTCGAATTTTAAAAACATTTATTGGAAAACGGATAAAGTCCCGATGTATCCGTGACGGTAAATATTACAATCCTTCATAAGGTCATAAAAGCTATATGACTTTGATATGCTATGAGTATCAGCATCTATGCGCTGATATGTACCATGCTCGAAATATGAAGGAGGATAAAAAAATGAAGAATTTTTTTGCATTAAGTTTGGCGATGGCGCTTACTTTCTCCGGCACTGTCTGCGCGGCAGAGACGGTAGTGCCCGAAAAAGATTTTGACAGGCTTGACACACTCGCATCCAGCGTGGGGAAGACACTTCCTGAGTATACTTCCAACGCGGTTGCTAAGCTGGAAGGCGTTCATGGCCAGGCGAAGATCGCTTCCGGCAGCGACATGTTTACGGAGGGCAGGGAGAGCAACGCTACATGTGTTGTAGACAAGGTGGACGCAGGAGCAGTCAGATATGCGCAGCAGAAGGCAGAGCAGACCGGAGGCACCATGCTGACGGTTGTGAAGCTTACCGCGCCTGGAGTTAACCTTGCAGACGCACAGGTTGCGCTGCGCATCGAAGGCGTAAAGGCCGGTGACAATGTCACCGCGTACAGAAGCGTTAAGGGTGAATGGACTGCAGTTGATGTCAAAGCGGTGGCTGATGACAACGTCACCATTGACTTTCCGGAGAAAGGGATCTATGCATTTATTAAAATGTCTGGTGCCTGAAAAGGATAACCATTATTTTTACTAATGGATCACAAGTACGGATGTATGGGCCGGTCTTCAGTGCCGGCTCATATTTTGAGGTGAATAAAAATCCTATTGACAATATGATTGGCAAAATTTACAATTTGACATAAGGGCACCACATTCTTGTCCATATAGTTTTGAGGATACCGACACATATGTGTTGATATACGCCACACTTGAATATGAAGGAGGATTTAAAGAAATGAAAAAATTTTTTGCATTAAGTTTAGCTCTGGCGCTTACCTTCTCCAGCACTGTTTGTGCAGCAGAGACTGTAGTACCGGAAAAGGATTTTTCTAAGATTGACACGCTGTCTTACACTGCTGTGAAGGCTCTTCCTGAGTATACTTCCAACGCAGTGGCTGAGATGGACGGTGTCCGCGATCTCCCTGCCATTGCTTCCGCAAGCAACCTGGTGACAGAGGGTGCGCAGACCAATGCTACCTGTATTGTTGACAAGGTAGATGTAAACGCAATCAGATATGCACAGGATAAGGCAGCAGCAGTTGGCGGCGCTATGCTGGCAGTTGCAAAACTCTCCGCTCCTGGCGTTAACCTTGTAGATGCCCAGGTGGCTCTGACCATCGAAGGCGTTGCAGCAGGTGATGCAGTTTCTGTATTTAAGTGCGTTAAGGGAGAGTGGGTAGCAGTTGACGTTGTAGCAGTGGCAGAGAATACTGTTACCATCAAGTTTGATTCCGAGGGAATTTTCACTGTTATCAAGTAATCAGACGGCAGGAAAAATGTCCCGCAGCAGCGGGGCGGATGATTATTCCTAACATTATAAAAAGAATGACAAGTGTGGGCATATGGGCCGGTCTTTTGTGACCGGCTCTTTGTGTAGGCGGGCAAATGAGGGTAAGTGGCAGGATAGAACGCAGCAATTTGTACCTACGTCGGATTCCGTACCGATTTACGGTTATCGGAGCGAGCTGCAGCAAGTAGATTGGCAACAATAAAAAAAGGGGTTGACATATGCCGGCGGCGTATGATATAGTTTCAAATGTGCAAAAACGTGTAAAAGCACAGACAACCAAGCAGAGCATCCGCTCTCACCTTGCAACGATTTCAGTTCGCAAGCGTTCATAGCCTTTGTACCGCCGGAGGGCGGATTTTGTCGGGCGTTTATGAGCGGGTGGATAGCGAGGCTGTCCGCTCTTTTTTTGCGTGAAGAAACTGAGTCAGAAGAAAGTTTTCTTATGGGAGGGTAAAACGATTAGCGACTTATTTATCAATGAGCAGATCAGAGACAGAGAAGTACGAGTGATCGGTGTAGACGGAGAACAGCTCGGTGTTATGCCGACGAGAGAGGCGATGAAGCTTGCGGAAGAAGCAGGAGTGGATCTGGTGAAGATTGCGCCTACGGCGAAGCCCCCTGTGTGCAAGATTGTGGACTACGGCAAGTTTAAGTATGAACAGGCCAGAAAAGACAAGGAAGCAAAGAAGAAACAGAAGATCGTTGAGATCAAGGAGATTCGTCTTTCTCCCAATATCGATACCAACGATTTGAACACGAAGGTGAATGCTGCCAGGAAATTTATCAGTAAGGGTGACAGAGTGAAGGTCACTTTGCGTTTCCGCGGTCGTGAGATGGCGCATATGAATACCAGTAAGCATATTCTGGATGACTTTGCGCAGGCTCTTTCCGACATTGCGGTGATGGATAAGGCGCCGAAGGTGGAAGGCAGAAGCATGACCATGTTTTTAGCTGAGAAGCGCTAAGCGCTCGGTTAAAATAAATGATATCCCGGGTAGATATCTCGTAACAGGAATAAAAATACAGGAGGAACAGTAAAATGCCGAAAATGAAAACCAGCAGAGCTGCTGCAAAACGTTTCAAGGTAACCGGAACGGGTAAATTAAAGAGAAATAAAGCGTATAAGCGCCATATCTTGACCAAGAAGACAAGAAAGAACAAGAGAAATCTCAGAAAGCCTGCGATGACCGATAAGACGAACGTAAAGAGCATGAAGAAGATTCTGCCCTATCTGTAAGACAGGCATAGACGAGGGAGTTTGAAATTTAGGAGGGAAAAGACATGGCAAGAATAAAGGGCGGCATGAACGCCAAAAAGAAACATAACAGAGTGTTAAAGCTTGCGAAGGGTTACAGAGGCGCAAGATCTAAGCAGTATAGAGTAGCAAAGCAGTCCGTAATGAGAGCGCTGGCATCATCCTATGCCGGCAGAAAAGAGAGAAAGCGTCAGTTCAGACAGCTCTGGATCGCTCGTATCAATGCAGCGGCAAGAATGAACGGTCTGTCCTACAGCAAATTTATGTATGGTCTGAAGAATGCAGGCGTTGACATGAACAGGAAGATGCTTGCAGAGATGGCAGTCAACGATGCGGCAGGCTTTACCACCCTGGCAGAGCTTGCAAAAGCGAACTTGAAATAAATGTGAAAAATGAGGACATGGCGTATATGCCGTGTCCTTTCTCTTCATAATTAGTAATAGAGAACAGATGACAGGAGGCGTTTATGGGAGTATTGGAGGGCTTACAGCCGGAACGTGTATTTCATTTTTTTGAGGAGATCAGCCGCATTCCCCATGGCTCCGGGAATACCAGGGCGATCAGTGATTATCTGAAAGCGTTTGCAGAAGAAAGAGGTCTGTTTTGCAGGCAGGATGAACTTGGCAATATCGTTATCATCAGGGAGGCTTCCCCTGCCAGAAAAGAGGAGGAGCCTTATATTCTGCAGGCACATGTGGATATGGTGGCGGTGAGTGCGCAAGGTGTGGAGATCGATATGAAAAAAGAGCCACTCAGACTGAAAGTGGAGGATGGCAGAATCTTTGCTGAAGGCACCAGCCTTGGCGGTGACGACGGGATCGGCGTAGCGTACTGTCTGGCGGTTCTGGATGAGCAGACGGTTTCCCTCCCACGCCTGGAAGTCATTCTGACGGTGGATGAGGAGACGGGCATGGAGGGTGCGACAGACATTGATCTTTCCATGCTGCGCGGCAGGCGCATGATCAATCTGGATCAGGAGGAGGAGGGCATTTTCATTACAAGCTGTGCCGGTGGAGCACGAGTGGATGTGGAAATACCCATGGAGCGGGAAGTGGCGCCGGGAAAGGCGTATCGGTTTTTAGAATTTCGGATCACAGGGCTTGTGGGTGGTCATTCGGGCATGGAGATCGGAAAAGGACTCGGCAATGCCAACTGGCTTCTCGCTTCTCTTCTCTGTGGCATTTCCCTGCGCTATGATATCCGATTGGCACAGATGAAAGGGGGGCTTGCGGATAACGCGATTCCCCGGGAGGCGGAGGCTGCGTTTTTTGTGCGCGAAGCGGATTTGCCGGAAATTTTGTCCTATGCGGAGGCAGAGGAACAGAAGATCAGGGAGGCATTGCTGGAAAATGACCCCGGATTTGCGCTGGAAAAAGTCTGCCATGATGTTACAGTTTCTGCTCCGGCATATACAAGAGCGGCAACGAAGTCGGCGCTTGCCTGTCTATGTAAACTGCCAAACGGCGTTGTCGCTATGAGTGAGGACGTGGAGGGACTGGTGGAAACTTCTCTCAATCTGGGGGTATTGTCCCTGCGGGAGAATTGCCTGCGCCTGCAGTACGCAGTCAGAAGCAGCGTGGATGGGGACAGAGCAGAGCTTTGCAGACATATGATACAGATTGCGGAAGAGGCCGGTGCAAAGGCAGTTGTCAGAAACGCATATCCCGGATGGGCGTATCGGAAGGATTCGCCTCTTCGGGAGCAGATGGTACGGATTTATGAGAGAATGTACGGGAAGAAACCGATTTTGGAGGCGATTCACGCAGGACTGGAGTGTGGTATTCTGGCGGGTAAGATTCCGGGCCTGGACTGTGTCAGTGTCGGACCGGATCTGCAGAACGTGCATACGGCCGAAGAGAGCATGGATATCGAATCGGTGGGAAGGGTCTGGAACTATCTTCTGGAGGTTTTAAAACAGTAAACGGTGAATTGCTGACAGATATTGACAGAAACTGGATAAAATCGTAGAGTATAGGTGTTAGGAATTATTTTAGGGCAAATATATGATGCAGGGTGAAGAATGGTTATGAGAGATATATTGACGGGATTAGACCAGTATGAGGTTTTTCTGGAGAAACTGGAAAAGGAAATGGAGCAGATCGGCGAGGACCGGATTGCCATCGTATATACGGATATTAAGCATTTTAAATATATCAACGATACCTACGGTTATAAAGTGGGGGATGCACTGCTGAGAGATTTTGTTGCAGGCTTTCTGGAGAGCGAAGAACTGATTCTCTGTGCCGCCAGAGTCTATTCCGATAATTTTGTTGTGGCTGGCAGATTATCCGCTGACAGTCTTACCAACGAGCAATTCCGAGATATCATTAACCAGGCTAATATGAAGCGTGAGACAGAATTTCGTGAGAAATATCTCAACAGCAGACTGCAGTTTTGTACAGGTATCAGTGTGACGGATAAAAACAGCCGCAGTCTGGATGCGGAGACAGCCGTTTCCAATGCCAATCTTGCCAGAAAGGTGGCAAAGGAGATGGAGCACGACAGTTGTGTGCTCTTTGACCAGAGTATGATGGAGGGAATCAGACGTGAAGTGGAAATCACTTCCTCCATTCCCAGAGCACTGGAGCAGAAAGAGTTTCAGGTATATTTCCAGCCGAAGATTGATACAGATACCCTTGAGCTGATCGGGGCGGAGGCTCTGGTGCGCTGGCAGAAGCCGGACGGCAGTTTTGTCTATCCCGATGAGTTTATCCCGCTGATCGAGCGGAGCGGGCAGATCGTGGATGTGGATTACTATGTATACAGGGAGGTTTTCAGCTTTCTCGACAAAAGGCTGAAGGAAGGGAAAAAAGTAGTTCCTATTTCCTTGAACGTGTCCAGGGTTCATCTGCAGAAAATGCATGTTTTACAGTATATACAGGAGCTGCTTGAGGAGTTTCGGATTCCATGCTCGCTGGTGGAGTTTGAACTGACGGAGAGTATTTATCTGGATAATACGGAACAGGCACTGGAGTTGATTAAAGGACTGCATAGTTTGGGAATCAAAGTGTCCATGGATGATTTTGGTTCCGGGTATTCATCTCTGAATCTGCTCAGTAAACTGCCCATAGACATTATCAAATTGGATCGGGTATTCCTAAAGGAAGGCGAGATGCAGGAGAGCGACAGGATCATTATTTCCTGCGTGGTGGATATGGCCAAAAAACTGAAGATCACTTCTCTGTGCGAAGGGGTAGAGACGCAGGAGCAGAGTAATTACCTGAAGGAAGTGGGCTGCCAGATGCAGCAGGGATTTTACTTTTCAAGACCGATTCCGCAGGCAGTTTTTGAAAATTTGATAAAAGAGCAATAATTTGTAAAAAAGTTGCGTAATAGGGCTTGCATTTTTCTGCGAGATTTGTTATAGTAGTAAAGGTTTTTCGGGGTGTGGCTCAGGTGGTAGAGCGCTACTTTAGGGAAGTAGAGGCCGCAAGTTCAAGTCTTGTCACTCCGATAGGGTAAACCCCTGATAATCACTGTAGTTAGTGGTTATCAGGGGCTTTTTCAATTTATGGGATTAAAAAGTGAACTTCTTGCAAAACATGGTTGCCAGGTTACACATTTTGATATAACATTTTGCTGGTATAATAAAAACAAAAAAATAGGTGGTTTATTGAAAATGGTCGAATTATTTTATGCTGAGGATGACGCTCATATTGCAGATGTTGTAAAAAAATATTTGGAACAGAAAAACTTTAAGGTAGTAATATATAATACAATTTCAGAGGTCAGACGAGCTTTGGAAATTCATGTGCCAACGGTTATTTTGCTGGATTGGAATATGCCGGATGGCCGTGGGGATAGTCTTTGTCAATGGATACGTGGCAGATGGAAAGAACTGCCGATTATTTTCCTTACGGTCCGGGATGATTCCCATGATATTGTTTCGGGTTTTCAAAATGGTGCGGATGATTATGTAGTAAAGCCTTTTGAATTAAGCGTATTGTATTCAAGAATTCAGGCGGTACTTAGAAGAACGGGCAATGTGGCGGTGCAGTACCTGTCCTGTGATGGGATCAAGATAGATTTAAACCGCAGGACAGTTACTTGTGGCACGGAAGAAATAGATTTAAGCGTATCAGAGTATGAGCTGCTTTTATGCCTCCTGCAGAATAAAGGAAAGACTGTTACCAGGGAAAAAATCTTAGAACAGGTATGGGATGTAAATGGAAACTACGTGAATGATCATACATTGACAGTTACTATGAAACGGCTGCGGAACAAACTGCACCAACCTTTCTGTTTAAAAACAATTAGAAGTGTGGGATACCGCATGGAGGATACCATATGAGCGGGCGAAAAAATTTAGTGATTCTCTTTGGATTTGTGGCAGCCGTTAGCCTGATTTCTTCTGCGGTTACGGTAATGCTAATTTCCAGCCGTTACAGCAGGCTTCAATTTGATTTGGTAAATGTGATTTGCGGTGAGGTGCTAGAACAAGAGCCAGAAATGAAGCATATTGTTTCTGCTGCATTGAAAGAATATACGGGTGGAAATGCCGATGGTGTGGCAATGGGGGATGTATTGTCCGTTTTAGGATATGACATATCTGATTTTTCTGATTCTTCCGTTATATATGATATTATGTTCGCAACAACAGGGTTTCTGGCAGGAATTTTTCTCTTTGCTATTACTTATGCATTCCGTAACAAAACAGAAGCGAAACGAATAGAAGAGCTGTCAGACTATCTGGAGCAGGTTAATATGGGAAAAGCGGTTGTCCTCTCTGCTTCAGGAGAAGATCTTTTTTCCAAACTGGAAGATGAAATATATAAGACTGTGACATTTCTTTATCAGACAAAGGATGCGGCGGTACAGGCCAAAAATGATTTTGCCGAGAATCTATCCAATATTGCACATCAGATAAAAACTCCTATTACCGCCATTTCCTTATCACTGCAGACATTATCTGAAATGCCGATGAAAAAAGAATATGAAAAAGACAGGATGGAACAGATAAAGAAACAGTTAAACAGACTGATTCATTTAGAAGAATCCCTGCTTGTTTTATCCCGTCTTGATGCAGGTACATTGATGTTTCAAAAAGAAGATGTGGATGTTTTTACTTTGCTTGTCCTTGCGGCAGACAATTTGCAGGAATTATTTGCAGATTCCGGCACTCTCATTGATATTCCGGAATCAGGGGAGATGGCAGTGACGGCTGATTTAAACTGGACTATGGAAGCAGTTATAAATGTAATGAAAAACTGTATGGAGCATAATGCGGGTGGAACAGTCCATTGCTCTTATGGGCAGAATCCACTATATACAGAAATACTGATCTGGGATGAGGGGGACGGATTTGCCAAAGAAGATATTCCGCATCTTTTTAAACGGTTTTATCGCGGAAAGAATGCAGATGCGGGCGGTAATATCCGTGGAAGCGGTATTGGGATAGGCTTAGCATTGTCAAAAGAGATTATAGAACATCAAAATGGGACAATAAGGGCTAAAAATCTGCCGAACGGCGGTGCATGTTTTGAAATCCGGTTATATAAGCAATAAGTTTAATATCAATTCTGTTGCAGTTACTAAGTTGTAACTTTCATTTGGTACAATATAGCTTGTAAACAGTTTGCCTGCAGGAACAAGGTTTACAAGCTAACGGGCAGCTTTGCTGCAAGTGTAGAAATTCAAAACATCCAAAGGAGGAAACAAAAATGAATATCTTAACATGCGAAGGAGTCTGCAAAATGTATGGCTCCGGCAATAATCAGGTGACTGCACTGGATGGAATTGATCTGACGGTAGGCAAGGGAGAATTTGTGGCGGTTATCGGAGCGTCCGGTTCAGGTAAATCCACATTGTTACATATTCTGGGAAGCGTGGATAAACCTACAAGCGGAAAAGTTACAATAGACGGAACGGATTTGTCAAAACTGAATCAGACACAGGCAGCGATTTTCCGCAGAAGAAAAGTGGGGTTGGTGTATCAGTTCTATAACCTGATTCCGACACTTACCGTGAAAAAAAACATTCTTATGCCGCTTGCCCTTGATAAGAAGAAACCAAATAAAGAGTATTTTGAAAAGATCGTCCGTTCGCTTGGAATTGATGAACGGCTTGAAGCCCTGCCCAACCAGTTATCAGGCGGGCAGCAGCAAAGGGTTGCCATAGCGCGCTCATTGATTTACCGCCCGGCTCTGCTTTTGGCGGATGAGCCGACTGGAAATCTGGATCAGAAAAATTCCAAAGAAATTATTGATATGCTGAAATTATCGAATCGTAATCTGGAACAGACGATTGTGTTGATTACCCATGATGAGAAGGTGGCTTTAGAAGCAGACCGTATCATAACCATAGAGGACGGGCATATCATAAGCGATGAGAAGCGGAGGTAATGAGCTATGTGGAAAGATTATTCATCAGGCTATATTAAAAATAACCGTTCATCGGGCATGTCTGTTATGATAGCGGCATTTATATCAGCTTTGCTGTTATCGCTGCTCTTAGGGTTATTTTATAACGCATGGAAGTACGAAATTGAAAGCATTGAACAGGAAGAAGGAGGCTGGCAGAGCAGGATTGTCGGGGCATTTACCCAGGAAGATATGGAATCCATAAAGAATTTTGCCAATGTCAAAGACGTCGTCATCAGTGAGAAAGGAGCGCAGATTCCGGAACCTGTGATAGATATTTATTTTGATGACATGGGGGCTGTCCTCGACGATACGATGCAGATAGCCGGAGTTTTGGGTGTTTCATCGGAAAAGGTTATTTATAACCATGAGCTTCTGGCAATGTACATGATACGTGATCCTCAGGATACTGCGCCAAGACTGCTTTTTCCGTTGTTTATACTGATAACCGGACTTGCATCTTTTTCATTAATTATAGTAATCCATAATTCTTTTGCAGTGTCTATGAATGCAAGAATCCATCAGTTTGGTATTTTTTCCAGCATCGGAGCCACACCAAAACAGATACGCGCATGTCTTTTGCAGGAAGCGGCTGCATTATGTATTCTGCCGATTTTAATTGGGAATCTGCTTGGTATTCTAATCAGTATGGGAATTATACATATGGTGAATAGTTTACTGGGGAGTGATGTGGCAGGCAGGCGTGAAGCGGTTTTTGGCTATCACCCGTTAGTTTTAGTGGCGACACTTCTTTTGACAGTGGTGACAATATGGATTTCCGCATGGATGCCAGCCAGAAAATTAAGCAGACTGACGCCGCTTGAAGCGATTAAAAATACAGGAGAATTACAGTTAAAGCGTAAGAAAAAATCTCCGCTGCTTACCTGCCTTTTTGGATTGGAAGGAGAATTGGCAGGTGGAGCACTGAAAGCACAGAAAAGAGCTTTACGGACAGCATCGCTCAGTCTGATATTCTCTTTTCTTGCCTTTACCATTATGCAGTCCTTTTTTGCACTTTCAGGAATCAGCAGAAGGGAAACTTATTTTGAACGTTATCAGGGTGTTTGGGACATTATGGTTACAGTAAAGGATACGGATGTGGATTCTTTTAGTGAGGCACAAAAATTACAGGAGATTTCCGAAATAAGAAGTGTCATTGTATATCAGAAAGCAATGGCAAAAAGAATCATTGCAGAGGATGAAATAAGCGAAGATATGAAGTCCTTCGGTGGTTTTGCTGTAGCCGGGGATAATTATGTGAGGAAGACGGATGGAGGATGGCTCGTAAATGTTCCCATTGTCATACTGGATGATGCGAGTTTTTTAGCGTACTGTGAACAGATTGGCATCACGCCGCAGCTTAATGGGGCAGTTATATGGAATCAGATACGTGATGTTACAAATCCGGATTTCAGGCATCCACGATATATGCCCTATGTGAAAGGGGAAAATGCAGTAAGTATTTTAAGACAGTCCGGCAAGGAAGAAATGACAGCAGAGGTCCCGGTTTTGTCCTATACGGAGAAAGTGCCTGTTTTAAGAGAGGAGTACGCAACGCTTGATTATTATGAACTGGTGCATTTTATTCCCGCATCTTTGTGGAAAGAGATCAAGGGGCAGATTGGAGGCAGCGAGGAGGATTCCTATATCTGTATGCTTGGCAGGGAAAATGTGACATCAGGGGAATTGGATGCTTTGCAGGGGCAGGTAGACAGCCTTATTGCGGGAAACTATAAGACAGAAAGTGAAAACCGTATTCAGGAAGCAGAAGTGAATGATAAACAGATACATGGAATGATGACAATCTTTGGCGGTTTCTGTGTCCTGCTTGCGATGATTGGTATTGGAAATGTGTTTTCCAATACACTGGGCTTTGTCCGTCAGAGAAAAAGGGAATTTGCAAGGTATATGTCTGTTGGAATGACACAGGGTGAAATCAAAAAAATGTTCTGCGTGGAGGCGCTTACCATTGCAGGGCGTCCGATTTTAATCACCCTTCCGCTTGCAGCTATTACAGTGGGGTATATGCTGAAGATAAGCTATGTTGAAGTGGGGACATTTCTTGCCGAAGCTCCACTCATTCCGATTATGATTTTTATGCTGGCTATCTGGGGAATTGTGGCATTTGCATATTATCTTGGCTGGCGCAATATACGTAAAATCGACTTAGCTGAGGTTTTGCGGGATGATACAATGATGTAAAATGTGTTATACTATGGGGGAGCTTTCAGGAAACAAGGATGAGAAGCAGATGGAACGGTCTGTATGTAGCGGGCTTATATGTGGCTCTGCGGACAGCCGTGGTGTGGTGTTCCCCGAAGGGATATGAGGACTACAGGGTGGCAGCAATTGTGCCGGCTGTCCAGTATTTGGTCAGTGCCTTGCTGCTGTATTCTGTCGGAAGCTGAAAGCGAAAGAAGCGGGGGTAGTAGATTTTAAGACAAACGACAGGGTCTTCATCCTGCCGGTGATGATGAAAAATGAAAGGAGAGAGGAAGATGGATTTCGGAGTGACAGATAAATTGGGAGGGAACCATCTGGCGGAGCGGTATCGGAAGAGTGCGGCGGCTGATAAGAATGGAGGCGTGAGTTTTGCGGAGCTTGCAGCGGCGAAAGCGGTGGGGCAGCCAAATGTATCAGTAATGAGTTTTAAGGATATGTGGCAGACGAGGTATCCCGGAGCCTGCTACAACGTGATGGATACATCCAAGATTGACGGTTCCTTATGGGGGAGGAATGATTATCCGTGGGATAAGTATTTCAGCAATAATGCGGATGCTTCGGTTCTGGACTGGAAACCATCGGGTGCGGAGCCTGCCATGCTTGACCCTAAAGTGCAGGCAAAAATCAATTCCACCATAGGCAAGAAAGCGATTGTTGTACCGCCGGAACTGGAAGAAAAGATGAAGAATGACCCGGAACTGGCAAAGAGTGTCATGGCAAAGGTTGAGGGGTTTATTGCAGAGCAGGATATTATGAATCCAAATCCCCGGAAGGGTTATCTGATTGCATTGGATGGAAATGGGGATATCGCGCACGCCTGCGTGACAAGTGAAAAAATGTCAGTGTCATCAGCGGAATTCGTGGAAGCCCGCAAAGCAAGGGAAGAAAAGCGCGCTGAGTATGAAAGGGCGTTACCAGAATAGATATGGGAAAACAGGTAAATATTTCATCTTTACATAAGAACATATGTTTGATAACATAATATTACATTCATCAGCGGGGAGGAGGTGAAGGGAATGGAAGAGAGGCTTTTCGAGGGGCGTCTGGAAGACCGGCAGGAAAATATCCCGATCCAGATGATGACGCTGACAGATCGTGACGGCAGAATGACGCCGCTGTGGTTCCGGCTGGAAACGGAAGAGCATGAAGTTAGGACATGCCGGATTGAGCAGGTCGTGTCAAGAGATGAGAAGAAGTATGTGGGTGTGAGGGAGAAACAGTTTATCTGTAAAACCAGGTTGGGAAAGGCTTGTAAAACCCTGGAGATGCGTTATAGCGTGGAAACCCAGAAATGGCGGATCTTCCAGTTCCTGTAGCGGTGGGAAAATATGTGTTCCATATAGACGTCAACAGCGCGTTCCTTTCCTGGACTGCGGCGTACCGGGTGGATGTGCTGGGCGAAAAGGAGGATATCAGAAAAATACCGAGCATTGTAGGCGGAGATCAGGAGAAGCGCCACGGAATTGTTCTTGCCAAAAGCAGCCCGGCGAAGAAATACGGCATAAAGACAGGGGAGCCGGTGGCAGCGGCGCAGAAGAAATGCCCCGGCCTGGTGATTGTGCCGCCGGATTACGGGTTATATGTCAGGTCATCCCGCGCTTTCATAAAAATACTGCAGGAGTACAGCGACAATGTGATTCAGTACAGCATTGACGAGGCGTGGGTTGTATTCGAGGGGTTTGAAAAACTGTATGGCTGCGGTCAGATGGTGAATATGGCCTATGAACTGAAGGATCGGATCAGGGAGGAGCTGGGATTTACCGTAAATGTCGGCATTTCCACAAACTTTCTGCTGTCCAAGATGGCAGGGGATTTTTCCAAGCCGGATAAAGTACACACCCTTTTCCCGGAGGAGGTCGAGGAGAAAATGTGGCCGCTCCCCGTCGCAGACCTGTTTCTGGCAGGACGGGCTACGGTCGAGAGGCTGCACAGCGTAGGCATACAGACAATCGGAGAACTTGCCAGGGCCGATGAGGGAATGATCCGGGCGCATTTGAAAAAACATGGGGTGACAATCCAGGGGTTTGCCAGAGGAGGAGACCTGGAACCGGCGATGATTTCCCACGAGGCAAATAAAGGCTACGGAAACAGTATGACAGCGCCGGTGGATATTGTGACAGAGGAGTATGCGAGACATCTGCTGCTTTCCCTGAGTGAGACCGTGGGCACGAGACTCAGGAGCGACGGGGTGATGATTGGCGTGGTCAGCGTACATCTGACAACCTGTGAGTTTAAGCGGATGAATAAGCAGATGCAGTTAGACTCTCCTACGAACATTACGGAGGAAATCTATGAGGCGGCAAGCATCCTTTTTGGCAGGCTGTGGGATAAAAAGACGCCGCTCAGACAGTTGGGGGTTCACACCACAGGGGTACAGGAAAATGCAGGCCGTCAGTACAGTATTTTTGATCTGGAAAAAAGTGACAGACTGGAAAAATTGGACAGGGCGGTGGATCAGATTCGCGGAAAATATGGAGAGGACGCGATTTTCCGTGCCAGTTTCTTAAAAGGAAATGTATCCCATATGAGCGGCGGACTGAATAAAGAGAGGCGCAGCGGGGTTACATTAGGGATAGACGTTGATGGCGAAAACGTCAGGGATCTCTGAGCGGATTGGATCAGAGATGATAAAAACGGATGGGAAGGATGCAGGGCAGGGTATGTGCGGAAGATTTTATATCGATGATGAGACGGCGCGGGAGATCGAAAAGATCGTAAGAATAATCGACCGTCAGAATGCCAAAACAGGGGAAGTACATCCCTCGGAACCGGCTTTGGTATTGCGGGCAGACCAGGACAGCATGGTGGCGGAGGCGCTTAAGTGGGGCTATGAGTCAGCCAGAAAAAATACGCTGATTTTTAATGCCAGAAGCGAAACCGTGAGAGAGCGACCTATGTTCCGCTATGATTATGAAACACGTCGCTGTCTGATTCCGGCATCTAAGTTTTATGAGTGGAAGGACACCGGGGCAAAGAAAAAGGAGAAGTATGAATTTTTTGTGCCGGATGAGATTTTGTATCTGGCAGGGATTTATCACAAAGACCCGGCGGGTGACCGTTTTACCATTCTCACAAGAGAAGCGCAGGGGTGTATGACCGGGATACACAGCCGGATGCCGCTGATCATTCGCGAAGCGGACAGGGAGGCATGGCTCTTTTCGCGGGAGGAAGCGGAAAAACTGTTGGACAGCTGCTTTGCGGAATTACGGAGGCAGAAAAGCGGGGGAGGGGAGTATCGGCAGATGAGCCTGTTTTAGAACGGGATCGGAGCATATTTTGACAAAAAGCTACAATATTACAGTGTAAAAAGATTCACATTTTCTATGTTAATATAAATTTTGATACAGATATATTTCCACAGGGCATTTGTTTTTGATACTTTTCAAGGATCAGGAGATAAGGCAATGATTGATAAACAAACGTTTCATCCCCTAAATTATATCAAAAAGGAAGAGTACTCTGGCAGTATGGAGGGGATGCGTTATCTGTTAAAGAAGGTGAAGAGCGGTGAGGCGGATGTGATCCGTGTGACCGTCTGGCCGGAACCTCTCGGCATATTCCGTACGTCCGAGGAAAAGAAAACATCAACGGAAGTGCCCCTTACAGCGGAGGGCGTGGAACAGGCGGCAGACTGGATTAACGAGCAGTATGAGACGAAAAAAGACTACTGGCTGGAAAACCTGCACAAACCGTGGACAGAAGAGTGATTTTCCACAAGATTAACATAAATATTTGGTCATATTGTGGAAAATGTAGAAAAATCTTGCATTTTGGCAGAAACACGGTATATAATGGGTAAAGATAGTTAACATAAAGCTAATCGCGGCATAAGAGAATGAGGGGCTTGGAGGTAGCGATATGGCAGCGCTGAATTTCAATGCGTTATTTTTTAATCATGAGATATCTTTCTGCAAGGTGTATAATGCGGAGAGTAAAGATCAGCTGGAAAAACTTTTGGTTTCCAATCGTATTTCTTTTTTTATTGAGTGGCCGGAACAGAGCTTCTGGGAGCGTTTCTTTGGAGGCATTGGAAGCAGACAGAAAGTATTCACCATACATATCAACGAGGCGGACACCACTCTCGCCAAAGATCTGGCAGAAGGGATCGAGAGTATACAGATTGCGTCAGCATAGTACAGATGTTATAAAAGTAAAGAGTATGATAAAATGACCCTGGGAGTTTTCCCGGGGTTTTATGCGTGGTCTGTGACCGGGCTGGCGTGAGGCAGAGGGGAACGGACTGCGGGACGATCAGAGAAAGGAATTGAAAATGGAGAAGAAGAGAACATTCAGCCGCGAGGCGGGAAGAGAGACAGGAGAGAGACGGCAGAGTCTTTGCACGGTTTCAAAAAAATGCGGCGGTTGTCAGTATGTGGATGTACCTTATGAGGAACAGCTAAAAAAGAAACAGCGGCAGACAGAGCAGCTTTTAAAAGAATTTGGAAAGGTTAGGCCGATCATCGGAATGGAGCATCCGGCCCATTATCGGAATAAAGTGCATGCAGTCTTCGATTTCCAGAAGGGAAAGGGAATCGTTTCCGGGATCTATCAGGAAAAGAGCCATCGGGTCGTGCCTGTGCAGAGCTGCCTTCTGGAAGACCAGAAAGCGGGAGAGATTATTCTGTCTGTGCGGGAGCTTGCAAAGTCTTTTAAGATCAAGGCTTACAATGAGGACAGCGGATATGGTCTGCTGCGGCATGTGCTTGTCCGTGTGGGCCATGTCACGGGGGAGATTATGGTGGTGCTTGTGCTGGGATCACCGATTCTTCCTTCCAAGAAAAATTTTGTAAATGAGTTATGTAAACTACACCCGGAAATAACAACCATTCTGATCAATGTAAATAACAAGAGAACAAGCATGGTGCTTGGTGAGAAGGAGCAGGTGATTTACGGGAAGGGCTATATTGAGGATGAGCTCTGCGGCAGACGGTTTAAGATATCTGCGAAATCCTTCTATCAGGTTAATTCTGTGCAGACGGAAGCGCTCTATGCAAAGGCGGCAGAGTATGCGCAGCTTACAGGCAGGGAAACGGTAGTGGATGCTTACTGCGGTATTGGTACAATAGCCCTGGCGGTAGCTGGGAAGGCAGGGAAGGTGATTGGCGTGGAGTTGAACAGGGACGCGGTGCGGGATGCCGTTGCAAATGCCAGAATCAATCGGATCAATAACGCGGATTTTTATCAGAACGATGCGGGTAGATTTCTGACTCAGATGGCGGATGCAGGTGAACAGGTGGACGTGGTTTTTCTGGATCCGCCAAGGAGCGGCAGCACAGAGGAGTTTTTGGATGCGCTGATTCAGATCAGTCCGAAGCGGGTGGTTTACATTTCCTGTGAGCCGGAAACACTGGCGAGGGATTTGAAATATTTGACGGGTAAGAGCCGTTACCGGGTGCAGGAGATCACGCCGGTGGATATGTTTCCGTATACGGGGAACGTGGAGACATGCGTCCTTTTGTCGCGTAAAAAATCAAGTGGCAAATCCACTAAGATTGAGATAGAAATTGACCTAAGCGAAGCGGATAGGTGAATATTCTCGTGCGGTAACACCGCAAGTCCGGCAGGCAGGAAACCGCCTGTCCGGACTAACGGAAACCACTTGTGCGAGTTTACTCGCGTAATGTTTTGTCTAAGCCATATACCTCACGCATTGAGATGTCATGTTCGGCATCAATGCTTGTGATATTGATACGATAACTGTCATGGGCAATACGGTCAATGATTGCATCTGCCAAAGGACTGGCATCGCCACCAAGTTGGTCATACCATTCCTCGAACTCATACTGGGAACAGAAAATCGTAGATGATTTCCTGCGTCTTCTGTG
>CAJTEY010000027.1 GCA_910575775.1 Lachnospiraceae bacterium
TTTCTTCAGATTCCACCTCACGATGGACACCCTTGGCTTCGGCTGTATCCTTCCCACTGCCGGGCGGATTGGGGACTTTCACCCGTTAGAACGTGTGCCCACCGGGCACACCAAAAAGGCTGTGGTAATAAAATTACCACAGCCTCAAAAAACGCTTAAAGCCCAGCATATCTAGTTGCCGACTAATCTGGTCAACATGCCCTGTCCCTGCCGGTTCTTCTATATGCGGAGGTAATTTCATACAATGTTTCTCTATGCAGTTGTAACTTGTTATCGACTGCAGAATTGATACTGATTAAAAACATAAGATTACCTCCTTTCCAAAATTTTTGTTACTTGTGCCATATGATACTTTTGTCATCTTAGTACATCGGACGGCCGTTGTCAAGATATTTTTTAGCGTTCCATCTTCCAGAAGTATGCGCTATAGGCGGGAAGCAGGCTTCCGCCTCCGAAATCGTGTTCTTTCCCGGTGATGAGATCCACGGCCATGCCGCAGCCCGCATCAAAGTGTGCGGTGTAGTCCTCCCCGTCCGCATTGATGGCCACGAGCACCCTCTCTCCCTCACACTTGCGCTCGAAAATGCACTGCCTGTTGGTCAGCACCACCGAACGGAAATCGCCGTAGTTGAGAGCCTTAGAACCTTTCTTGGCCTCAGCCAGCCTGCTGATCCACTCACTGAGTTCATTCCACTCAGGCTCATCGAAACAGGCGCGCAGCGCAGGATCTCCCTCGCTCTTATTTGCCTTCGCCCCCCACTCGCTGCCGTAATACACGCAGGGAATTCCCGGCATGCCGAAACACAGCGCATAGATCAGCGGCAGATGCTTTTCATTGGTCAGATTGCTGGCAATCCGGCTCACATCATGGTTATCCACAAAGGAGAGCAGATGCTTGCCTCGGTAAAGACACCAGTTCTCCGGCCCAAACTGCCGCTGCAGGGAATGATTGATCTCAAACATATTCATGCTGTTAAAGCTGGAGAACAGCCCTTTGTAACACTCATAATTGGTGGAAGAGTGCAGCATCTGGTCATTCACCATCTGGTTGTAATCTCCGTGAAGCATCTCGCCCAGCAGATAAAACTCTGACTTGAGGCCGTCCGTAAACGCCCGGAGCCTTCTCACGAAGTCGTGGTCTAAGCAGTATGCCACATCCAGCCGCAGGCCGTCGATGTCAAACTCCTCCACCCAGCCCTTCACGCTGTCCAGAATATGATTGATCACATCCTCATGGCGCAGGTTCAGCTTCACCAGGTCATAATTGCCTTCCCAGCCCTCGTACCACAGACCGTCATTATAGTTGGAGTTTCCTCCGAGATTGATGTGAAACCAGCTCAGGTAAGGGGAATTTTCCCTGTTCCTCAGCACGTCCTGAAACGCCCAGAAGCCTCTGCCCACATGGTTGAACACCCCGTCCAGCACAACCTTGATGCCGTTCTCATGCAGATTCTCACAGACTTTCTTAAAGTCCTCGTTGGTTCCCAGACGGCAGTCGATGGTGTGATAGTCCCTCGTATTGTAGCCGTGGGTGTCCGACTCGAACACCGGGGAAAAATAGACTGCATTGATTCCCAGCTTCTTCATATGGGGAATCCAGTCGTTCACCTTCAGGATACGGTGCACAAGCTGTCCGTCGTTCTCAAAGGGTGCACCGCAAAACCCCAACGGATATATCTGATAAAATACACTTTCAAATGCCCACATAATTTCCTCCATTCCGAAATTCTCAATATCTTGTAGTTTACCGATAATCAGTATACCACTATTTGCCATTCAACGTCAAATCGGAACTCTTCTCCCTCACTCGCCACCGATTGACCAAAAGGGTTTACTTTTTACAAACCAAAAACCGTATATCCACTTTTCCACAATTTTTACGCCCCAAATTTTTAAAAGTTATCCAAAAATATCTGAGAAATCCCCAATTTCCACAAAGTTATCCACATTGACAGTTCCGTCAGTTCCTGTCGAATATGGTACCAATTCTTCGCAACCTGTCTGTCATTTTCGGTTTTTTCTATCAGCTTTTTGTCGAGCCGCCTCCTTTTTTGCCGAAATGATTGACCAGCCATGTAATATCCTGTCTGAACAAAGTCAATCGGATTTTGTCTCTTGACGCTCATAGTCAATGTACACGGTCTGTCTTTTCCACAAATTTTTTGTCTATTTCCTTATTGACTTGTCCGGATAACAAAAAAACGGCGGTTTAAAGCCATTCATCCCAGAACCGCTCCACTTTCCGACCTATCTGGTCAACTGTAACAACCACTCTCTCCTGCCATTCCCGCGGAAATAATCTCTGGTAGGCAGGGGAGAGAAACCGTTCGTCCAGAAGAGCAACAACCCCGAAATCATCCACCGTGCGTATCACCCGTCCCGCCGCCTGTAACACCTTATTCATGCCCGGATAACGGTAGGCATAATCGAAGCCGTTCTCCCCCCATCTGTCAAAATACTTTTTTAAGAGCTCCCGCTCATTGCACACCTGGGGCAGACCTGTCCCCACAATAATCGCGCCGATCAGACTGTCGTTCTTTAGGTCAATTCCTTCACTGAAAATGCCGCCCATCACGCAAAATCCCAAGAGGCTTCTCTCCTCCTCCATTTCAATATCCATCCGGATCAGGCTCTGCAGGTCGCATTCCCCGTTTCCCCGGAACCGATTTAAGAACGCCTCCCTGGCTGCCTCGTTCATATGGCTTTCCTGCAGAATGCATTCCACCGTCCCCTCCGCGTTAAAATATTTCTGGTAACTGTCGAAAACCTGCTGTAAGAAGGAGTGGGAAGGAAAAAAAGCCATATAGTTGCCCTGTCTCTTTTCTATGACATGGTGAATGTAAGCGGCTATGCGGTAATATTCTGCATCCCCCCTGCGGGTATAACGGCTTGTCACATCGCTGCCTATGTACAGCCCCAGCTTATCCGGCCTGAAAACCGACCGGGCATAAACCTCATAGTCTCCCTCCTCCGCCCCGAGAAGCGTCTTATAATACCCGATGGGCAGGAGCGTTGCAGAAAACAGAATCGTGCTGCGTCCCCGCCTCATGCAGTTTATCAGATTACCCGCCGGATTCACGCAGAAAAGTTTTACGATAAAACTGCCGTCCTCCCGCAGCTCCGAGTAGGTCACATAGTTTTCGTCCGCCAGCTCATACATCTCCAGAAAATGCGAAACCTCAAAATAGAAGGAGAGAATGTCCGCCCTCACGGGGCTGTCTTCGTGATCCTCCAGATAATCTTCCATCGACGATCCAAGGCGCATCAGCGCGCGGACCAGCCCGTCGGTCTGCTCCACCACCCGGCAGTCCTCGCATTCCCTTTTCAGAGCAAGCATCTCCTTATTACATTTATCCAGATTCCTGGCGATTTTCTCATCGTAGGCCTTGACCGTCCTTTTCAGCTCCAGGAATGTCTCCTTGCAGAGCAGGGCGCTGTACATCTCCCGGCCCCGCTCCACCAGATTATGGGCCTCGTCCACAAGAAAAATATATTCTCCCCTGACCCCGTCGGCAAAAAAACGGCGCAGATACACATGGGGATCAAAGAGGTAATTGTAATCGCAGATCACCGCATCGGCGAACAGGCTCATGTCCAGACACAGTTCAAAGGGACAGACCTGATACTGCTCCGCATACGCCTCAATCCGCTCCCTGGTGAAATTGTCCGCATGGGTCAATAGATCGTACATGGCCTCATTCACCCTGTCATAGTGCCCTTTTGCATACGGACAGGCCACCGGGTTACACTCCGTCCCGCCCGGGCTTCCGCTTTCGGATCTGTTGATAAAACAGATCTTGTCTTTGGCGGTCAATATCACACTTTTCAGCTTCAGACCCCGCTCTCGAAGCAGGGTGATGGTGTCATCCGCCACTGTGCGGGTGATGGTTTTGGCCGTCAGATAAAAAAGCCGCTCACACAGCCCCTCCCCCATCGCTTTTATAGCGGGAAACACGGTGGTAATGGTCTTGCCTGCACCCGTAGGCGCCTCGATAAAGAGCTTTCTCTTGTGGTAAATCGTCTGATAGACGTAAGATGCCAGTTCCTTCTGCCCCTCCCGGTACGGAAAAGGGAACTCCATGTGTCTGATGGATTCCTGCCTGCACTTCTGCCACGCATACTGATAGTCCGCCCATTTCCTGTACTGTCCCATCAGCTCCTCGAACCACCCCCGCAGTTCCCCGTACTGATAGTCCTCATGAAAATAGCGGATCTCCTCCGTCTCGATATGACAGTAAGTCATGCGCACACGGATCTCCGACAGGTTCTTCTGTGCGGCATAAATATAGGCGTAGCATTTCGCCTGCGCCAGGTGCACGGGAACAGGGCCTTTCATCTTTTTCAGATCATGGTAGGTTCCCTTGATCTCGTCTATCGTGACCTCCACATTCTGCACCGACTGCTCCTGCCCCGGCGTCACGGACAGCCGCGTCTCATCACTGCCGGCCGCCTTCTCCTCAATCGCCGTCTGCGGCAGCGCGTCCCTCCCGGTCTCCGTGATGATGCCGTCGGCACGCCCCTCCACAATAATTTCATACTCCCCGGCGTCATAGGTATAGGAAAGAGACACCTCGGCCTGGTAGGAAGGCCCCATCCGCCGCTGGATCATGCGGTGAATCCTGCCTCCCTCCTGCATGGCATTTTCAGGTGAAGCCGCTTTTCGGTTGTCTATATCACCGGAGCGCAGAATAAATTCCACCAGACTCCGCACGGAAATCCGCACTTCCATATGAGAAACTTCCTCCAATTCCGCATGGGCAGGTTCGAGATGCTGTGCATCACTCAGGCACACAAAAACTCCCTATGTAAGATAATCTTACGTTATCTTACATAGGGAGTCAATGTGTTCGTTCAATACAGCCGGAATCTATACCGCTACCGCCCATTTTCTGAGATGTCTCTCGAAGTCTGCGTCGTAGCCGTTATACGCAACGGTTAAAATCTGATTGAAATTCAGTCCCAACACGCCAATAATGGATTTTGCATCCACAATAAAGCTGTTGTAAAAAATATCCACGTCGCAGTCACATCTGGTTGCTGCGGACACAAAGTCCTTTACTTCATCCGGTCTCAATTTGATTTTGTGTTGCATAGTTTACTCCTTCCTTTTCGCTTTAGCGTGCGGAAAGCACACATGAAAAACGTTTTCAAGCTCCTCGTTTGAGTTGATTATACTATTTTATATCTGTTTGTAAAGAGCTAATTTTGTTCCTATAATTGTACAATTTTGCCAGATTTTTGCAACTTAGCACAAATACTTTGAGGATCAAACAAAATTTTGTGGAATCTGCCTATTATCCCTGAATCGTGCCCGCGCACACGACTGCAATTTATCCTTTTTGTGCAAATTCTACCATATAATCTTGGTAACGATAAGCGCACATCTGCCTCTGCAGCTTCTTGTTTTCCCGGCTCTTGATCCCGATTGTCTGATGGAAAGCCCGGAACAGTTCCTGATACACCTCCTCCTTTTCCGACCATACAGGATTCTGCAGAACAAATGTCTCCCCTGCCGTCACAAGATACCATTCCCCCCTGGCCGGATGCACCCCGAAAAGTTTACGGTTTTCATCATAGACCATAAAGTTCTCAACGCTCAGTCTGTCCGCAAAATGGGGCATGATAAACGGTATGACATTATTTTTCGGCCCGATCCGGGAAAAGAGGACACTGTCTTTCATGGTTTCCGTCCCCGCGAGTTCCTGGAATCGCAGAAACTCCGTCTCAAAATGGGCCTCATTGGCCGTAAACCGCGCCAGCTCAAAACACCTTGCCACATGTGGATTTCGCAGGTTATCCATCACCCTGCTTCCGCTTCCCGCTGTGAGTGCATCCACCACAGTCCTGTAAACGGCCTCCCCTTTGTCGGGATAGCAGGATGCCGCCGCCCGGCAGATCGAATGGTATGCATGCTCACCTAGTCTTGCTCTAAGCGTATTCGCCACCTTATCAGTCTTCACAGAATCCGGCAATATATGCAGATAGGTGGCAAACAGGCGCAGATTCTCCTCCTCTCCCACCTGGATATGCACATGCTCATGCCCCTCCCTTAAGGCATAGGCATCGTAGATCCCGGTGAAAATACCTTCCAGAGAATCCTCGCAGATCAGATATTTTTCTTCCATAGATAGCTATACTCTCCTCCTCCAAAATGCTCCCGAAGGCTGATCACCTGCCCGTTTCCCGCAAAAATACCGGCTCTGTGACCTGCCTGCCATATGGATTATATACTGGCCACCCTCTGCATATCATCAAATCCGGCCGTATCAAACAGCGACATCTGCCGGTAAGTGGTGCCGTCTGTCATAAAAGGCAGTCTCTCCCCCCTGCCCATCTGGTTCTGGTAGGTGAGGTTTCTCACAATATACTGTTCCTCCAGCTTCGTGGGGTACATCATCCTTCCGTTACAGGTGATAAAATAGAGTGCGCGCTTCAGCACCACACCTATTTTCTTCAGATCCTCAAAGGTCAGACTGCCAAAACGCCTGGCCGCCACGATCCGTCTGGCGCTTTTAACGCCCACACCCGGAATCCGCAGCAGCAGATGGTAATCCGCCCGGTTAATCTCCACCGGGAAGCACTCCAGATGCCGGACAGCCCAGTCCGCTTTCGGGTCAATGGCCGTATTGAAATTCGGCCTGTCCTCCGTCAGCAGCTCATTCACCTTAAAATCATAGAACCGAAGAAGCCAGTCTGCCTGATACAGCCTGTGTTCCCGAAGCAGCGGCGGGCCGCCTGCCGGCGCGGGCAGATCCCTGTCCTCGTTCACGTTCACAAAAGCCGAGTAGTACACCCGCTTCAAAGAAAACTTGTCATAGAGATTTTCCGCCACCGACATGATCTGGTAATCACTCTCCGGCAGGGCGCCTATGACCATCTGGGTGGACTGTCCCGCCTCACAGAAATGGGGTGCGTGCTTATATAAGGTAAGCTCATTTTTATTCTCGGTGATGCCGTTCTGTATCTGACGCATGGGTTTCAAAATGTTCTTGCGGTGTTTGTTGGGCGCAATCGCCCGCAGCCCCTCCGCCGTAGCCATCTCCAGATTCACGCTCATACGGTCTGCCAGATAGCCAAGCCTCTGAATCAGAAGGGGATCCGCCCCGGGAATCGCCTTCACATGGATATATCCTTGAAAACGGTGCAGGGTGCGCAGTCTGTGCACCGTTTCGCAGATCAGCTCCATCGTGTAATTGGGACTGTATAAAATACCCGAACTCAGAAACAAACCTTCTATATAATTGCGTCTGTAAAATTCCATCGTCAGCTCGCAGACCTCGTCCGGGGTAAAAGAAGCCCGGGGCACATCGTTGGATCTGCGGTTGACACAATATCTGCAATCATAAATACATTCGTTGGTAAAAAGGATCTTCAGCAGGGAAATGCATCTGCCGTCCGCCGCAAAACTATGGCATAGTCCTGCCGCCACGGTGTTGCCAATGCCCTGTCCGTCATTTTTCCGTGAGGAACCGCTGGAACTGCATGACACGTCATATTTCGCTGCATCACCAAGTATTTTCAGTTTATCCATAATCGACATCTGCGGCGCAATTCTGATATCCATCCTGCCACTCCTCCGTGCTGTCTTTCTCTTTCCCCATATTCCTGGTTCCTCGCCTGTCCTCCGGGAACTCGCAGAACGTACGTTCTTTTCTGTCCCTATCTTAACATAGTATCTTCCCCATTGCAAGCATTTTTAGAACATTTGTTCTAGTATTATCAAAAAAGCATTGCACAATGGGACATGTTACAGTATAATCAAGCTATTATACGCAAAAAGGAAAAGGATGGAAAAATGGAAACAAACAAGAAAAGAGGAAACTTTACTGGCAAACTTGGTTTTGTTCTTGCAGCGGCAGGAAGCGCAGTGGGACTCGGAAATATCTGGCGGTTCCCCTATCTGGCCGCGAAGGATGGCGGCGGACTGTTCATTTTCTGCTACATCATTCTGGCGCTGACCTTCGGCTTCACGCTGCTCACCACGGAGATCGCCATCGGGCGTAAGACCGCCCAGAGTCCGCTGACCGCCTACGGCGTGATCCACCCGAAGTGGAAAGGGCTCGGCATTCTGGCAAGCCTTGTCCCGATTATTATTTTACCTTACTATCTCGCCATCGGCGGATGGGTACTGAAATACCTTACCGTTTTCCTCACCGGGAATATGACCACCGCTGCCACAGACGGCTACTTTACCGGATTTATCTCCGAACAGGTAAGCCCTGTAGTCTTTCTGGTTATTTTTACTCTCCTGTCGGCGATTATCATCTTCGGCGGCGTGGACAACGGCATTGAGCGGGCGAGCAAATTTATCATGCCCCTGCTTCTCATTCTGATCATTGGCATTTCCGTTTATGCGCTGACGCTGCGCCACACGGACGCATCGGGGCTGGAGAGAACCGGTCTGGAAGGACTGAAAATTTATCTGCTTCCCAGTTTTGAGGGCGTCACCCTGCAGGATTTCTTCCTTGTGATTATGGACGCGCTGGGGCAATTGTTTTACTCCATCAGCGTTGCTATGGGCATCATGGTCGCGTACGGCTCCTATGTGAAAAAGGATGTCAACCTGATGCCTTCCATCAACCAGATCGAGATTTTTGATACCGTAGTGGCATTGCTTGCGGGTATGATGATTGTCCCGGCAGTCTATGTTTTCATGGGAACCGAGGGCATGTCCGCCGGACCGGGTCTTATGTTTATCTCCCTGCCCAAAATTTTTGCCGCGATGGGATGGGTCGGGACTGTCATCGGCGTTCTGTTCTTTGTGATGGTAGCCTTTGCGGCGGTGACCTCCGCTGTATCCATCATGGAGGCGATCGTTGCCAGTCTGATGGACAAGTTCCACTTATCCAGAAAGAAGAGCACCACTTTCGTGACAGCTTACGGCATCATCGTCGGGGCAATTGTCTGCTTCGGTTATAATTTCCTGTACTTTGAATTAGAGCTGCCAAACGGTTCTGTAGGACAGCTTCTGGACTTGATGGATTATATCAGCAACAACTGTCTGATGCCGCTTGTGGCGCTTTTGACCTGCATTCTGATCGGATGGGTTGTAAAGCCCAAAACCATCATCGATGAGGTGACCCTTGGCAGATATAAGTTCGGCAGAAAGCGTCTGTATATCGCCATGATTACCGTGATTGCCCCGCTGCTTCTGATTTTACTGTTGCTGCAGGCATTTGGCATTACCCTGTAAGACAGGGCATGACGAGAAGTAACATTCTAAAAAGAGGACTGCAAACCCACAATTTCCTATGTAATAAAAAATCCCGGAAGCCGTCATCGGATCACCCGTGGACTTGGTTCCAGACTTCACGATGCCTGTCGAACGGTTGATCAGCACGCCTGTATTTTGCGCCGCCTGACCTTGAAATCATCCTCCGACAATCCCTTTGCGCCGGACTGGAATACGACTCTCGAAAAGACCTGGTAAAAATTTTCCTTGCTTTCCTGCCGAAAAAGCGGTTAAATATATAGAGGAAAACCCACAAAAAAAGCGAGGTAAGCTATGGAACACTTAATTATCCCAAACGATTACAGGTCTGCGCTGAATCTGCATGACACCCAGATCGGCATTAAGACAGTGAAAGACTTTTTTCAGGTACAGCTTGCAGAGAGACTGCGTCTTCTGCGGGTGTCCGCACCCCTTTTCGTGGAGCCGTCCTCCGGCTTAAACGACAACTTAAACGGTGTGGAACGTCCCGTCACCTTCGGCATCAAGGAGCAGAACGACTCTCCCGCCGAGATCGTGCACTCTCTGGCAAAATGGAAACGTATGGCTCTTGGCAAATACGGTTTTGTCCACGGGGAAGGGCTCTACACGGACATGAGCGCCATCCGCAGGGATGAGGAGACGGACAACATCCACTCCATCTATGTGGATCAGTGGGATTGGGAGAAAGTCATTTCCCGGGAAGAGCGCTGTCTGGATTATCTGAAAGAGACGGTTAAAACGGTCTACAAGGCGCTGAGAAAGACCGAGAAATACATGGCCATCCAGTATGATTACATAGACGAAATCCTGCCCCATGACATCTTTTTCATCACCACCCAGGCGCTGGAGAATCTCTATCCGGGCAATACGCCGAAAGAGCGGGAATACCTGATTACAAAAGAAAAGGGAGCCGTCTGTCTCATGCAGATCGGAGATCTTCTGGCTTCCGGCGAAAAACACGACGGCCGTGCACCGGACTATGATGACTGGAGCTTAAACGCGGACATTCTGGTCTACTATCCTGTGCTCGACATCGCGCTGGAGCTCTCCTCTATGGGAATCCGTGTGGATAAGGACGCGCTGCTGTCCCAGCTTGAAAAGGCAGGCTGCCCGGAGCGGGCCTCTCTTCCTTTCCAGAAGGGGATCATCGACGAAACCCTTCCTTTCACCATCGGCGGAGGCATCGGACAGTCAAGAATCTGCATGTTCTTCCTGCGCAAGGCCCATATCGGTGAAGTACAGTGTTCCCTCTGGCCGGAGAAAGTGACAAAGGAAGCGCTGACAAACGGCATACAATTGTTATAAACCGCAAAGCTTCGTCCACTGGCAGTCTCCGCAGATCTCTGCGCGGCGGCCGGTGGACAGGATGTGCTCCTCCACGAGGCGCGTAAAATCCTCCCATCTGATCTGACAGCCGGCGGTAAGCCCGCAGCCGGCAAGCACCTGTCTGTCGTACTCATCCGCTTTTCCCGCCGAGATACAGACCCCCTCTTGATTGTTGGGGCAGTGCGCGCACACATCATCCGTTCTGTCCAGCAGAATCACCTCTGGATTGCGTGCAAGCTTTCTCTTCATTTCCCACATATTTTCCGTAAATTCGCCGCTGTAGCCTTTCCCTTGAAAAAAGGAAAAGCACATGCCATGATGTGCTCTGATCCTGACTTTCATTCCGTATTCTCCTTTTTGCGCATTACGAATTCTTCCCGTACTGTTCCTGCATGATTCCCGCCAGCGGCTTTCTCAAAGCATTGCCAAAGCCAAACGCCAGCGCTGCCTTGACCAGATCAGGCAGCACAAAGGGGATCACGCACCATCCAAGGGCCGTAAGAAGGCTCACAGGCCCGTTTGTATTTCCATACACAATCATAAACCAGATCGTGCCCACAATATCATATATGACCATGCCAAGGAGCATGGAAAGTATCTGCACCCAATGCTTCCTGCCAAACAGGCTCTCCATCAGCCACATGAACAGCGTGGCAAAGACGAATCCGATGAGATAACCGCCCGTGGTGCCAAAGAGCACTCTCAGCCCTGCGGAAAATTCCGCAAAAACAGGAACGCCCGCCGCACCTATCAGCAGATAAACGACAACCGCCAGGGTAGCGCGCCTCCCTCCCAGTATTGTCACTGCCAGAAAGATCGCAAAGGTCTGCATGGTAAATGGAACTGCTGTGGGAATGGAAATCCAGGAACAGACAGTCATCACACCTACAAACAAACCGATATATGCCATGTCGTACGTCTTTCTCCGGCTCGCTGCCCCCGTCTGCATTCTTTCTGATTTTGCACGCATTTCACGGTTCATAAGCTTCCTCCCTCACTGTGTGCATCTCCATTTCCCTTTTACTCAGTAACGTTATCTTAACACGCAAAAAATGCCTTGTCAACTCTGTTGTTTCCAAAGTTGACAAGGCATTTCCGCTTAAAATATCCGCTCTTTCCATGCTCTCATTCAAAAATCATAAAACGCACTCGTGTCCGCATCCCTGTACTCATGTTTCTCATAATACCCGGTCAGCGTCCCCTTCTCATCCCGCAGGGCAACCATATAGCCGTCCTTGTTTTCCTTCTCATTATAAAACGTGTGGACGATGTTGTGCTCTGTGCTCTCCTCAAACCATGCCGTTACCTTTCTGATCAGTTCCACAGACTGCCCGTTATGACAGTCCAAAAGGCTCTGCCCCACGAGGGCTGCGCCGCCCCGCTTCGCATACCGCTCCACCGCTGCAGGGTTCATATAAATGATCTCGTGGGCCAGGTTGCAGATCACCACCGCACACCTGTCCTGGTCTATGATACTCTTAAAGTACTGTGATAAATTCCTGCTGTTCATAAAATCTCCTCTTTTCCGTTTTCGCTGCCCGATGGCATTCTATAGGTTTACATAACTTCTATCTCCTGCTATCCTCTCCGTCCTCAGCTTTCTCACAACCTTCACGCCGCTTTCCACCAGGGAAACTTCCTCCATGCCGTGAATCACAAGTGTGGGCTCCTTCTCCGGGCAGTCCGTCACGAAGGATATCCGATCCCCCTTCCGGGAAGCCTTCGCCGTCATCACCGTTTGACCAGACAAGTCAGTAATCTCACAGGATGCTTCCGCACCGTCTTTCAGCGCGTACAGGTGCAGCTCCAGCCCTTCCGTGTAATCGTAATCGGGCAGTTTTTCATTTCCGCCCCAGGCAAGCAGGGTATTTTCACGCACAAAGAGGGGCAGGGAGAAATAGTCGTAAGTCTCCCGGTACCAGCGGCCGCCCTCCCGCTCTTCCTCGCTCAGAAGGTGTGTCCACTTTCCTTCCGGCAGGTAATACTCTCCCACGCCGTCCTCCCGGAAAACGGGCGCCGTCAGAATAGAATCACCGAGCATGTACTGCATATCCAGATCCTTTACGCCGGGTTCATCTGAAAACTCCAGCACCATCGGGCGCATCATAGGGATGCCCGTCTCGTGGGAGAGCGCCGCCTGCCTGTAAAGATAGGGCATCAGACGGCATTTGAGATTCACAAAATACCGAAGCACATCACAGGCCTCCTCGTCAAACAGCCAGGGCACCCGGTAGCTCTGAGAGCCGTGCAGTCTGCTGTGGGAGGACAGAATGCCAAACTGCACCCACCTCTTGTAAATATCCGGCGAAGCCGTCTTCTCAAAGCCAGAAATATCGTGGCTCCAGAAGGAAAAACCGCTCATGGCAAAACTTAAGCCGCCCCGCAGCGTCTCCGCCATAGAAGGGTAGGACGCCGAACAGTCGCCGCCCCAGTGCACCGGGAACTGCTGACAACAGGCGGTCGCGCTTCTGGCAAAAAGCACTGCCTCCCCCTCTCCTTTTACTGCCTGCAGCATCTCAAAGACTGCCTTGTTGTAGAGATAGGAATAGTAGTTGTGCATACTCACAGGATCGGATCCGTCATGGTACGTCACGTCAACGGGAATCCGCTCCCCGAAATCCGTCTTGAAGCAGTCCACACCCATATCAAGAAGGGTTTTCAGTTTGGCAAGATACCATTCCTTCGCATCGGGATTGGTGAAATCCACAATCGCCATGCCCGGATTCCAGAAATCGATCTGCTTCGCTCCCCTGCCGTCCGCGCGCATCAGAAAATAGCCGTTCTCCATACCTTCCCTGAAAAAGGGCGTCCCCTGCGCTATATAGGGATTCAGCCAGACGCAGATTTTCAACCCCTTCTCTTTCTTATACCGTGCAAGCATATTCCTCACATCGGAGAAGGTCTCATCGTCCCACTCAAAATCGCACCAGTGCAGCGCTTTCATCCAATAGCTGTCAAAATGGAATACCCGAAGGGGAATGTCCCTCTCTGCCATCCCGTCGATAAAAGAGCCGGTCGTCTCCTCGTCATATGCGGTCGTAAAAGAAGTGGTCAGCCAGAGCCCGAAGCTCCATGCCGGCGGCAGCGCCGGTTTTCCCGTCATATCCGTATATCTGACCAACACCTCCTTCGGCGTTGGTCCGTAAATAAAGTGATACCTCAGTTCCTCCCCCGGCACGGAAAAACCCACATAAGCCACCTTCTCGCTGGCTGCCTCGAAGGAAACCGGGGTGGAATGATCCACAAAGATCCCGTAACCCTCGTTCGTCATATAGAAGGGCACGCTCTTGTAGGAAACCTGTGAAGAAGTGCCTCCGTCCTCGTTCCACATCTCCACTGCCTGCCCGTTTTTCACGAAAGCCGTAAACTGCTCGCCAAGGCCGTAGACCCGCTCACCCGCCTTCAGGGAAAGCTCCGTGACCATGTAAGGCTCATGCCGCTCAGAGAGATAATTCTCTTTCGGAAACATAGTGCTTGGCTGCTTCGCCCAGCGGATATAGCCCAGATTCCGAAAACCGCACTCCGTGATCACCTTTCCCTCCGCCTCAAAGCGGTAAGTGCCTTCCTGCCTATTGACCCGTACAGTTACCGCCCCACTCGTCATAACGGCTTCATCCTCCGTAATCTGTACGTCGAAGGGCACATTTTGACCTTTCAAGTCAAACCTCGCCTCCTTGTCCTCATATGCCTCGTAATGCCTGGCTTTCACCAGAATATTGTTCTCGGCAAACGCGATGAAGTCAATGGTGATCGTCGTGATGTTCTGGGCGTCTCCCCTGTTTAAAATCTTTCTCTCCGGCGCCACAATGCGCATGCCTCTCTCCGTCTTTTCCGCATAAAACCCCTGGGACGCATAGGACGGAGCCATATTCTCGCTTCGTAGCCAGTACCCTTCCGTGAATTTCATAGCATTTTCCTCCTTGATCCTTTTTCTATCACTGACTTTATCAGTCATTTTTGCTTTCTGTCCGCGATCCGCTGCTCTGTAAACATTTTCGGTAAACATTTTCTTTTCTCCACCTGTAGAAAAAAGACGGTATTTGCAGTAAAATTAATGTAACAGAACAATCGGCATCCAAAATATTTCTTAAAAATCAGGTGATTCATCCATGGAAAAATTGATCATCAGTGTTACCGCTATTACAATCATACTCATTCTCATTCTGGCTTCCTGCTGGTGGTACAGGCATTGTGCTTCATTCACACAGGAGGAGATCCTTTCTGTGATGTATCTGCCCCGCTGGCGTCTGATTGTTGGAACAGTTATTTCTCTTTTCTTTTCCCTTTTGACTATCGCTTCTCTCTTTTTGCAGGAAAATTACCTGATCGCTTTTGTCTGCTTTTTCTGTTTCACACTTCTTGGCATATATCTCTGCATTACCACCTTTCTGTGGCGGTGTGTGATCCAGGCAGATTCCCTTACCTTTTATACTCCCCTGCTTCCCGCAAAGAAAATAAAGTTTTACGAAATAGATTTCGTGCACTGCACAGACAGCACTACCTTCGGGTTAAGCGGTCAAAAGACTCTGGTGGGATATCACCATGGAAAAAAGCTGTTTTCCATCGAAGAAGATATCATCGGCTTTCCCATTCTATGCTGTCTGCTTCACGAATCCGAAAAATTGGAATACATACCAGTCCCGCTGTTTTCTTCGACGTCCAAACAGCCCGCTGCGCGCATCCAGGTACGGGAAAGCTTTTCCCTGTCCGAAACAAGGACGGAACAGATCTCGTCCGTGATCAGTTCTGTTTTTCTTATCCTCTGCTCTGTGTATGTTCTGTGGAACCAGACCGAATTTGAACTGTTTTATCAGATCATTGCCGTAATTATGCTACTTTTCTTTGTTCCGAATCTGTTTCACAATCTGTTCTGGAAAGTTACCGTGGATTATCACAGCATATCCATCAGAAGATTCCCTTTCCTTGTGAAAACCTATGAAATACGCCAGATTACGGCAGTAGTAGAGACACAAAATCATATCACTCTCTATGCAGGCCCGAAAAAGGTGGTTAAAATTGCAAAAGCAAGCAAAAACTTTCCCTATTTATTTGAGCGGCTCCTTCGGACTGAGGCACAGATATACACAAAATAGAAAAATGGCACGACTTTGGGGCCATGCCTTATTCTATCATATTTTCACAGAAAATAGTTTTTCATCTGCCTTGTCAGACCTCTCACAGACAATATCTGCGGATCGCCTCCCCCACACCGTTGTGGTCGTTGTCCGCTGTGACAGCGTCGCACAGTTCCCGGATATCCTTGGCCGCGTTTCCCATAGCCACCGACAGTCCTGCTGCCTCCAGCATCGCCCTGTCATTGTCCGCATCCCCGATGGCGACCGTCTCAGTCATTGCTATACCAAGATGTGACGCCAGAGCCTGCAGGCCGCTTGCCTTCGTCACACCCGCCGCATTCATCTCCAGGGATGCCCCTTCCGCAAAAGCAAAGGACAGCGGCAGGTGTTTCAATGCCTCGTAGGCCTCCGCCCTGTCCTGCACAGAGCGGAAATACACATTCACTTTGGGAATCGAACCATACCGCAGTGCCTCCGCCGCCATATCTTCAACCTTTCTGGTCAGTTCCAAAAACATCGGCTGGTATATTCCCATATGAAAATCTGCCATATGACTTACTTGGTCAGTTCTGGCAATGGACTCCTTTTCTGTCAGAAAATGCGCCATAGCATCATACTTCTGCGCCGTTTTGACAATCTCCCCGATACAGGATCCGGGCAGTTCATGGCAGACAATACTCTTCCGCTCCTTAAAATCATACACCAGCGCCCCGCTCAGACACACGGCATAGCGCATAGAAGGGATCTGTCTCACATAGGCGAGCAGTTCAATCATCGCACGCCCGGTACCGTACACGGCCTGAATCCCCTTTCCTGCCGCCTCCTCTATGTCCCGGATCGTAGCAGGATCGAGGGATTTATCTGACCGTAAAAGTGTGCCGTCCATGTCGAGGGCGATTAATTGATATTTACCCATTTCCGTTTCTCCTTTTTCACGCTGTCGCTGTCTCCTCTATTTTAACAGCATTCGTGAATAGTGCAAGGTCTCCACGGTTATCCGTTCTTTTTCCGCACAAACACAGGAATGACATCAAGCGGCGCATCTGCCTCCACACACTGTCCGCCCTGATACTCTCTGCCTGTGGCGGTCTCCACCCAGTCGTCTCCCTTGGGCAGATAAACGTTTCGCTTCGTCTGTCCCGCATAGAGAACAGGCGCCACCAGCACATCCGGGCCGTACATATACTCGTCTTCCACATCCCAGCAGGCACAGTCTTCCGGGTACATGTAGAAGAGAGTTCTCATCACCGGGGTTCCCTTTTCGTGGGCCTCCTCCATCAGCTTTCTCGTATAGGGACGCATCCGCTCCCTGTATTCCATAAATTTCTGACAGATATCATACACCTCTTCCCCGTAGCTCCACACCTCGTTGGCCGCGCCGGAACAGCATGTGGCGCCTCCTGTTGTGCCTACCTGCGGCTGTCTCGGCTCCCTGTCTCCGTGCAGGCGCATCACCGGGCAGAATGTCCCCCAGGCAAACCATCTGGCGAAAAGCTCCCGGAACGCCGGGTCATCCGGGTTGCCGCCGTGGAAGCCGCCGATATCCGTAGTCCACCAGGGGATCCCCGCCAGACCCATGTTCAGCCCTGCTGCAAGCTGGTTTCGCATACTCTCAAAGCTGGACGCAATGTCCCCGGACCACACAAGCGCGCCGTATTTCTGACTGCCCGCCCAGGCACAGCGCAAAAGATTTACGATATCTTTCTGTCCTTCCCGCTCCATACCTTCGTAAAATGTTCTGGCATAGTCCACCGGGTAAGTATTGCCGATCTGTAAGTCGGTGCCACGATAATAGCGGTAGTTGTCAAAGTCATACGCCGTGTACTCAGGCTCCGCCTCGTCCAGCCAGAATACCTTAATGCCCAGATCGTAATAATTCTTCTTCGCCTTATTCCACACATAATCCCTTGCTTCCGGGTTGGTGGCATCATAGTGGATGGTCGCCCCCTGGAAATCCAGTCCTACACGGACTCCCCTTTCGGTGCGGATCAGATATCCCTTCTCCAGCATCTCCTCATAGTTTTCACAGCCCTTGTCCACCGTGGGCCAGATGGAAACCATCAGCTCTATCCCCATCTCTTTAAGCTCCCGGACCATAGCCGCCGGATCCGGCCAGTACACCGGGTCAAACTTCCACTCTCCCTGCTTTGGCCAGTGGAAGAAGTCAATGACAATCAAGTCTATGGGCAGATTCCTGCGCCTGTACTCCCTGGCCACTGACAGCAGTTCCTCCTGGGTCTGGTAGCGGAGCTTGCACTGCCAGAACCCCAGCCCGTACTCCGGCATCATGGGAACCGTGCCGGTCACAGACGCATAGGCCTCCTCTATTTCCGCAGGCGTGTCACCCGCTGTCACCCAGTAATCCAAGGCTTTGGTGGAATAAGCCTCAAAGCTCATAATGTTTTTCCCGAACACCACCCGCCCGACGCCGGGATTGTTCCAGAGAAAACCATATCCGAGGGAAGAGAGGGCAAAAGGCACGCTCGCCTGGGAATTGCGGTGTGCCAGCTCCAGATCAAGCCCCTTCAAGTCCAGATAAGGCTGCTGGTACTGCCCCATGCCATAGATTTTCTCGTCCTTATCCACCGATTCAAACCGCATGGTCAGGTGGTAGTCCCCTCCCTGAATGGGCTTAAACTCCCTGGCCTCCACCTCGATGGCGCTGCACTTTGCATCCAGCAGATCCCTGCGGTTCCTGCAGTACTCTTCCAGAAGCAGCCGCCCGTCTGCATGATAAATCATAATCTTGCCAAGCTTCGTAATTTCCGCACGGATCTTCCCGTTGACGATCCTTGCCCCCTGTTCCGTATACGAAAGTTCTACATCCGCCTTCCCCTTACAGCATAACGCCCAGTCCTCCTCCGGCATCCTGCTTTCCTTGGTGGCCCGCACCCGCAGCGCATTCGGCCCCCAGGCCTCAATCCACACCTCCTCCGCATCATAATGATACACCAATTTGTTGTCCCTAATATCCAGCATACGCCTCACCTTCCTTTTGCTATTTCTTCCAGTTTCCCCAATTATTACGGAGAATGCCGTTTTTCAGGCATTCTCTCACGCGAAACTTAGTACTTCTTGACGTCCCGTCCTATGGCGGGACGTCTTTAGAAGTACTTTTCGCGTTAACCTTTGACCGCCCCGCTCGTCATACCGCTCACTATATATTTTTGCATAAAGATAAAAATTATCGCAACGGGAATTATCGTAACCACAGCAAATGCCGTCAGATAACTCCACTTCGTGCCGTACTGCCCCATAAAGTTAAAGATGCCCGCCGTGATCGGCCGCTTCTCCTGATCCAGAATAAAAGTCATCCCGTAAGCCAGATCTCCCCATGCATACAGGAAGGAGAAGATGGCGCAGACCATGACGCCCGGCTTAGCGATGGGAATCAGAATCCTCACGAAAGCGCTGAACTTATTACATCCGTCCAGATAAGCCGCCTCCTCCAGATCCTTCGGTATGGACGCAAAATAGTTTTTCAATATCAGCACCGAGAAGGGGATGCCGATGGTGGCATCCGCCAGCACTGCCGCCACCCAGGTATTATACACATGCATATTTTTAAACATGATGAACATGGGCGTTAAGAGCACCGACACCGGCAGCATCTGCGTCACCAGAAAGGAGAGCAGCACCGCCTTTCTCGCTTTGAAATGATACTTGGCAATCCCGTAAGAGGCGGGCACCGCCAGAAGAACCGCGATGACCGTTGCCCCCATCGAAATTAAAAAGCTGTTCGCAAAGGAGCGGAACATGTTGAAATCACCCGTCTCCACCTGCGCCGCATAGGATTTCGTGTTCAGAATATGCGGATAAAAGGTTGGGGGATTCTGAAATATTTCCTGCTCCGTCTTTAAGGACGTGATAAGCGCCCAGTACAGCGGAAACAGTAGCACACACAGAAGCGCCACCGCAATCGCGCTGAACAGAATATTCGTTTTCCTTGACAGTCTCTTTTCCTCATCCATTGTTTTCCCTCCGTATCATAGTCTCTGGTTTCTGATTCCAGTTTTAATCATTTTCCCCCTCTGTTGTTGCCCTGATGTAGAAAACGCCCACAAACAGCAGGATCACAAGCAGCACATTGGCTACGGCAGATCCTTTGCTGTACTTAAACATTTCAAAGGACAGCTTATAGGAATAAGTGGACAGCATGTGCGTGGAGTTTACCGGGCCGCCGCTTGTCATAACATAGACCAGATCGTACACCTTAAAGGTATAGATAAATCCCAGAATCAGTACCGATTCAATGGTCGGCTTCAAAAGCGGCAGGGTGATCCTCCAGAATGTCTGCACTTTTCCCGCGCCGTCGATAGATGCGCTCTCGTAAAGCTCCTTCGGAATGGTCGTCAGGCCGGTGGAAATCAATATCATGTTAAAGGGAATGCCGATCCACACATTGGCGCAGATCAGGGCAAACATGGCCGTTCCCGGCGTGGTCAGCCATTCGATGTTCTTTTCTATCAGATGCAAGCTTCTCAGCAGAAAATTGATGATGCCGATATCTGTGGCAAACAGCAGCTTGAACATCAGCGCGGTGACCGTAATCGGTATCATCCAGGGTACCAGAAGAATGCCGCGCACCGGCTTTGCGAAAGAAAACCGTTTGCTGAAAAAGAGCGCCAGCGCAAAGCCCACAATGAACTGGAACACCAGGCACAAAACGGTAAAGCGCAGCGTATTCCACAGGGAAGCGGTAAATACACTGTCCTGAAAAAGCTCCAGATAATTGTCAAACAGAATAAAGTTCTTCGTGCCCCGCACCAGATTGCCCGCGTTGACATCCTGAAAACTCAAAATCAAGTTGTGGATAATCGGATATCCGACAAAAACAAGCATATAGAGAAAAGCGGGAAGAACGAACAGGATTCCCACGTTTTCATAGCGGAAAAACTTTTTTATCTTTGCCATGAGGTAACCTCCTTTTTGACCCAAAAAACCGCCGCCACACAGATTCTACATATGTAACACTCTGTGCGGCAGCGGTCTGACATGCTTTATTTTACAATACCGTCAATCGTTGCCTGTGCCTGCGCCGCCGCTTCTTCGGGGGTGGCAGTTCCTGTTATGACCTGGTTAAATGCCAGGGAGATCGCGTCCGATACGCTCGGCCACTCCGCCAGAGGGCCTCTCGCCATCGCGTAATTCAGCTCCTCCACGAAAGGATAATACGGGGAGTCTTGCGCGAACTGGCTTTCGGCAATGGTCTTATCCGCCGAGATGTAACCGAACTGGTTCATCATAAATTTGACCTTCTCCTCGCTCGTGGCAAAGGTGAGGAAATCCAGAGCGCCGTCCACATTTCCGCCGGTTACCACCGCATAGTTCTCGCCGCCGAGAGCCGATGCGTACTGCGCATCCTTCGGAATCAGCGTCACCTTCCAGTTTAAGTCCGGCGTCTCGGACTGCATGGTCGGAATCTGCCAGGGGCCGTTCACCATCATCGCCACGTTCCCGGCAATAAACTGGTTCATCACATCGCCCTGCGTCCAGTTGATGCACTCCTTGCTCATCACACCCTCGTTGATCAGCTCCTGCACAAAGGTCAAAGCGCGGACGCCGTTCTCATTGTTGATGTCATAGGATGTTGCCCCTGTGGACCAGAGCCAGGGCGCGAAGTTGAAAGTTCCCTCCTCATTCTGCACGCTGCAGAAGGCAAGGCCGGTCACCGCGTCTGTCGTCAGCGCCTTCGCCGTCTCCTTCAGCTCATCCCAGGTGGTGGGAACGCTGCCGCCGGCCGCAGTCAGCATATCCTCATTATAGTACAGCGCCAGACAGTTCGCACCGAAGGGCACGCCGTAAAGTTTCCCGTCTACCGTACAGGAATTTACGGTTCCCTCATAGTAATTGTCCACATCAAACTTGCCTGTCAGATCCTCGAAAATACCCATGTCCACATAGGACGCATGATCCGGGGAATCCAGAATTGCGATGTCGGGAAGTTCATCCGCAGAAGCGCCGATGGACAGCTGCTTTTTGAAATCCGCAAAAGGCACATATTTTGCCGTCACTGCATATTGATCCTGAGATCCGTTGTATTCCTGGATGAGCTGATCCAGCGTTGCCTGATGTCCCTCATTCTCCCAGTAATACCAGATGGTAATCGGCTGCGCATCGCCGGCTGCGGCCGTCCCGCCGTTCTCCCCGCCTGCACTCTCCTGTTCTGACGAAGCCTCGTCCGCTGCGGGAGTTTTCTCCGCCGGCGCGCTCTCCGCGCCTTTTGACCCACACCCTGACAGGATGCCGGTCATCATCGCCACAGCCGTCAATAATGCCGTCAATTTTTTCTTTTTCATGTTCCCTCCATTCCGAAAACGTTCCACACCCCTTGCGAAGCATTTCCGTTTTCTGTTTTGATGGGTTTATCATACCGCCTTTCCGCCCCGCTTCAAACGGGAGAAAAATGAAAAAGGATAAAATATCTAAGCTAATCTTTACCGATTGGACTTCCTGTACTCCGCAGGCGACATCCCCACGCACTCTTTAAATACTCTTGCAAAATACTTGGCGTCCGCATATCCCACCTTCTCTGCGATCTCGTACTGTTTGAGCTGGGTTCCGATCAACAGCTCCTTTGCCTTTAGCAGGCGGTAGTTTCGGATATAAGCGCTGAAATTCTCCCCCACTTCCCTGTGAAACTGCGTGCCAAGATACTCCTGCGACAGATTCAGTCTGTCGGCAATCTCGCTTAAAGTGATACCGTCCGCATAAAACTCATGGATGATGCTCTGCGCCTTTTTCACCGCGAGGCTCACAGCCTCCATCCCCCTGCCTGTCATGCTCATGCAGGCAAACAGCCCTTCCATGCTCCCCTGCAGTTCTTTCTCCGTCTTGGCGCCCATAATGCGGTCCAGAAGGTTTTTCTGGTCGATCTGCTGGTATTCGATACAGCCCACCTCCTTGGCAATGTTCAGGACTGCCCACTGGAAGCGGACGTAAGATTCTTTGATCGCTTTTGGCGAATACATTCTTCCATTGAGAAAATAATCGTGAAACCGCTTTGCAATGTCTCGGATTTTTCCCTCTTCTCCCGTACAGACCGCCGCCTTGATCTGATTCTCCAGTTCCACCGGGTAAATACAGATCTCCGTCTGCACGTCCGCAATCTGGGGATAAGATATCAGGACATCGTCACCCAGGACAATATTCCAGTCCATGTAGGGAAGCAGCGTGTGATACCCCTCCCTGACCGCTTTGATCCCCACAACTTCTGTCATGCCATGACTGACATGTCTCTCCTGTTCTTCCCGTCTCTGAAACAGGATCTGGTTCTGATACCAGCGCTCTATTTCCTGTTTGGAAGGGTAATCGTAGATCAGGGCCAGAACCGCCCGGTCATACTCCATCTCCACCAGACAGTAGCTGACCGCCTTCTGCTCCAAAATCCGGCACATCTCCTGCCGCTTTTTCTCCCGTCCCGACTCGAAACAGTCCCCCATATAAATCAGCAGCTCGATAAAGGACGTCATTTCGGCAATCTGATACTTCTTTTCCAAAAACTCCTCCACGTCGGCATCCAGGGCGGAGACGCCGTAGAGCAGGCCGGAGACGATATGTTCCAGGCTCCCCATCGTCTCTGGCGTCCTTTTCTGCTCCTGTTCGCAGAGATTCTGTATCTTTCGGATCGTCTGCACAAACTCCGGCACTACCACAGGTTTGATGATATAGTCGCACACGCCAAGCTTCACGGCCTGTCTGGCATAGGCAAACTCCGAGTAGGCAGTCAGCACAATCACTTTCGGAAACAGGCCGGCCTCCTGCACTTTTCCGAGCATCTCGAGCCCGTCCATGACAGGCATTTTGATATCGGTAATGACCAAATCGGGCCGGGTTTCCATGATATGATGCAGACCTTCCTGTCCGTTTCCCGCAACGCCCTCTATGATGATGTCGGGAAACATCTTCTGCATCAGTCTGCACAGACCTTCTCTGATTAAAATTTCATCTTCCACCACTACCGCTCTCATTCTTCCCTGTCCGCTTCCTCTCTGTCAGACCCGTTGACTACAGGAATCCAGATCCGCACCGTCGTCCCCTGCCCGGTCTGACTCTCTATCTTCACTTCGGCGCTCCCGCCATAGTACATATGAATCCTTGTAATGGCATTTTCCATGCCGATATGATTTTTGTTGTCTGTCTTTCTGAAAATACCGGCATTCATTTCCCGCACCATCTCAGCCGGCATGCCGCAGCCATTGTCCTGAATCCGTATGGTAATCCGTTCCCCTTCCCGTCCCATATCCATCTGCAGTTTGTGGGTTCCGTCTATCCCCTCAAATCCGTGAAGAATCGCATTTTCAACAAAGGGCTGCAAAAGCAGCTTGTGAATAGGAAGCCCCATAATCTCCGGCTCCACATTGATATGACAGTCAAAGGAATTTTTCAGTTTCGTCTGCTGTAAAAAAATATACTGTTTCAGCCAGTCCGCCTCATCCTTGATCTTTACAACCCCGTTGCTGTCGGAAATTCCGTACCGCAAAATTCCTGCCAGCGCCGCTATCATATTGCTGATCTCATACTCGTCCCTGTCAATCGCCATCCAGTTGATCGTATCCAGCGTATTGTAGAGGAAATGCGGGTTGATCTGCGCTTCCAGCGCCGCAATCTCCGCATCTTTCTGCTTCTGCGTAGACTGCTTGAGCTTATCCATCATGGAGTTAAACTCTTCCGCGATCACCTCAATCTCTGTGGGCCGTTTGGGATCCTTTTCCACATGGATGCCAAGCTCTCCCTTGCCCGCCTTTCTCATGGTCTCCACAACTTTGTTGATGGAACCCGTCATTTTCGTCACCTGGCTGAACATAATGGCCATCACTGCACACAGGGACAGGACGATAATAAAGATCCGAAGCTGCTGCTGCTGCCTGAGCGCCTGGATCAACTCCTCCTGACTGGTTACCCGGACAATTTCCCAGCCTGTCCTCTCATCCCGGACCGAATAAATAGAAAGATCTGTTTCCCCAAGCAGTCCCGTCTCTCTGGCGATCTGCCGGTAGGCGGCCCTTCTTCCTGCTTCGTCCGCTCCTTTTTCATAGACAGCCTTTCCCACTCTGTCGGAACCGGCACAGGAAATCAGAATCCCTTCCCTGTCCACAATAAAATTCAGCCCGTTCTCCGTTGTGGAGCAGATATCCTCCAGCAGTTTTTCATCAATGCTGACAAGAACAATCCCGCACCGCTTGTCCACGTCACGGTAATCGATGATACGCCGCCCCATGTGAAACAGGTAGCAGGAATTGCTCCCAAATACAACTTTTTCTCCCGTAGGAATCGTGTGCGGCATGTTGTCCCCGCTGATGGCACGGTACAGCTCCTCCTGCGACATGGAGATGCTGTCCATCCACGAGGTGCGTGTGGTGGCCGAGGTCAGTTGATTATAAAACACCAGTTCCCCGCTGTCCGTGATGACGGAAATGAACTTTACATAGTCCTTCGTATATACCATGCCTCTCAGGGCCCTTCGAAGCATCTGCCTGTTGCTGGCCACATCCTCCCCGGCATTGATCTTATCCACCAGCCCCACAATGTCATCGTCCGTGTATACCTGAAACAGAATGTCCGCATAGGAGTCCAGCCATACGTCCAGGCTCACCCTGATCTGTTCCAGATTGGCATTTGTCATGCTCTCCACGTTCTGTCTGACCAGTTTGGATGTATTATAGTAGGCGACGATATTCACCAGGGCGATCGGCAAAAACGACGTCACAACAAAGGCCGTTACCAGCCTTGTCCTTATGCTCTTTCTGTCAAAACTGATTTCGCGCATGGCAGTCCCTCCCCTTTTTATTATAAGAAGGATATGGCCGAAAAAAACGGGAAAATTATAAGATAGGATGAAAAATATAAGGGAAACGAAGAAAGGATTCTATGAAAGGGAAAAGACCCGCCTGAACCGAAGCGAAAATCTCCGCTTCCAGACGAGTCCTTCCTTTTTACAGCCCCTCCTGTGAAAGCTGCTCTGTGGCTGCCTACGGCTGAGGAGCCGATTCAGACTGAGGCGCTGCCTCCGGTAAAGCCGGGTTTCCTTCCGGCTGTCCTGCTCCCGGTACGGCCGAAGCGGCTTCCGGCTGTCCTGTATCCGGCAAAGCCGGCGTTCCTCCCGGTGTCCCCGCAGGCGGCTCCAGACCCGGCTCCGGCTCCAGAGGTATCTCCTCCAGCGGCTCCGGTTCCGTCCCCGGCAGATGATAGCAGATAACCGGCGTATTCTTTTCCACCATACCGTAAATTTCCTGCGCAACCGCATAGGGCAGGTTGACGCAGCCGTGAGAGCCGTTTGTCATGTAGATGTTTCTGCCAAACTCACTTCTCCATGTGGCGTCGTGCATTCCCACATTGTTGTTAAAGGGCATCCAGAAATTGACCGGCGTGCTGTACGTTTCTCCGTTCAAGGTCGCGTTCCGCTCCTTATACGTGATGCCGTAAATCCCCGGCGGCGTAGCGTTTCCTCTTCCTGGATTACCCGACACAAAGTCCGATTCCAGAACGCATTCTCCATTCTGGTATAAAAACAGATGCTGCGCCGTCAGATTAATCTCCACATAGGAATTTCCGTAGTCCGGCACGTCATGGGAGGCCGCCGTCTGCCTGTAGACGGGCGTCCGCTCTCCGCCCTCGCCCCGCTCAAGCTGTCCGATCAGCTCCTGTGTCTCCTGCCCCACATCCATCCACCAGCCATAGTCACCCAGATCAATCGTGACCTCTTCCCCGTAGCTGGTCATGAACTGTCTCTTATGAAAAATGGTATCGTATTTTTTCCGCAGAGAATTGACATATGCCTTGACCGGTTCCGGGTCAAGCGACACCTGAGTGCCCTTGCGCACAATCCAGCCCGCAACGGTATCTGCGTCCAGAACTTCCCGCTCCGTTCCAAATGTATAGGTTATGGCCGTATTCACATAGTTCTGCAGCTTTTCAAATGTCTTCCTGAGGGCCGCATCTTCCGAAGTCACCTTCGGTTCCTCATAACACCCTGCCGCCTCCAGATCTACCTGTTTTTCCAGACTGTTTACGGCCGCCTTCACCACTTCTATGGTCTTTTCCCGGTTCAGACGGTTTCCCCTGGTTTCTGCTACCAGTTCATAGCCGCTCCCCGGAACATAATCCCCTATGTACGCATCCGTGGGATCTTTGATAAAATCCTTTTGGAAGCCCCGCAGTGCATCGACTTTTTCTTCCAGCGCCGACTCCTCGTAAAGGGGCGGCGCATCCGTCCTGTAATCCGCATTCTGCTTCAAAAACCACAGATAACGGTTCTGTCCCTGCAAAACAGCCTGAAACTGCTCTGTGGAAACGTAGGAAATGCCGATCTCGCTTCCCAGTATTTCCTCCTCCAAGGCCGTGCCGTCTGCCTGACGCTCTATCACCCGGAGCGAATATTTCCCGATCTGCTCCTCCATCTCCGATATCGTCATGCCCGACACGTCCATCTCGTCTATCATCGTACCGTTTAAAAAACAGCTCTGGTACCGTCCAAGACCCACGATATAGACCACAAGCAGGGCAAGAAGGGGTGTCAGAATAAAAGCCGACAAAATCAGAGCTTTGCGCCTTTTTCCTGTCTGTTCCGTATTCTGCTGTGTTTTCTCCCGGTGTCCGATCTGTAACTTCATCTGCTCTGCTTTCCTTTTACTGAAATAATCGTTTCTTCCCGTGCCGCGCGTATAAGCAGGCTCGAAATGCTTCGCATTTCTCACTCGCGTTGCTCGTCATAAGCCTTCCGAAGTCTGCGCTCATGCCGGCATGGCGCTTCCTTCGTCTGTCTTCTGACTCTGCTTATACGCGCAAAAAAAGAATGCTATACAAAATTAGTATAACATTCCTTTCCTGAGATTTCACTCCTCTTTTTCCTGGAAAATTACGCAAAAAATTACATCATTGCACATACAGGTTCGTATACCCCATCAGGCTCGCGTCCATCTCCCTTGCGCACTCTCTGCCCTGCCGGATGGCCTTCACCACAAGGGACTGCCCGGTGTGCATATCGCCCGCAGTAAACACCCTGTCCACGCTGGCCGCGAATCTCCCAGCAACCGTCTTTACGTTAGTTCTGTCGTCCACCTCCACCTTGAAAGCATCCGTCACATATTTCTGACTGCCAAGAAAACCCGCCGCGATCAGTACAATCTCCGCATCCAGCGTCTTTTCCGACCCTTCCACCTCCTGCATGCGCATGCGCCCTGTCTCCCGGTCTTTCTCCCATGCCAGCGAAATGATTTTCACGGCTTTCAGACTGCCGCTTTTGTCTTTGACAAACTCCTTCACCGTGGACTCGTAAATCCGGGGATCACGGCCGTAAACCGCGATTGCCTCCTCCTGCCCATAATCGGTCTTACAGATCTTTGGCCACTGGGGCCAGGGATTGTTATCTGCCCTCGTATCAGGCGCCTTTGGCATCATCTCGATCTGCGTCACGGACTTCGCCCCGTGGCGGATGGCCGTGCCCACGCAGTCGTTCCCGGTATCCCCGCCGCCGATGACCACCACGTTTTTGTCCTTCGTGTCCACATACTTTTTATCCGCAAAATCCGAATCCAGCAGGCTCTTCGTGTTTGCCGCCAGAAAATCCACCGCAAAATAAATGCCTTTGGCATCCCTGCCCGGCGCGCTGATGTCCCTTGGCTGGGAGGAGCCGCAGCACAGCGCCACCCGGTCAAACTCCTGCAGCAGCTTCTCCGCCTTTACCGCCTTACCGATATCGCAGTTTGTCACAAAGGTCACGCCTTCCTCTTCCATGACTTTGATCTTGCGGTCAATGACGTGTTTCTCCAGCTTCATATTGGGAATACCGTACATCAGCAGGCCGCCAATCCGATCGGAGCGTTCAAACACCGTCACCAGATGTCCTCTTCGGTTGAGCTGGTCCGCCACCGCGAGGCCGGAAGGGCCGCTGCCCACCACCGCCACCTTCTTGCCGGTGCGCACCTTGGGCGGTCTGGCCGCCGCATAGCCCTTTTCATAAGCGTTTTCAATGATGGCGTACTCGTTTTCCCTCGTGGAAACCGCATCGCCGTTCAGACCGCAGGTACAGGCCGCCTCGCACAGCGCAGGACAGACTCTCGACGTAAATTCCGGGAAATTGTTGGTCTTGTGCAGACGGTAGTAGGCCTGTTCCCAGTTACCCGTATAAACCAGATCGTTCCACTCCGGCACGAGATTGTGCAGCGGACATCCTGAAGTCATGCCGCCCAGCGTCATGCCGGACTGGCAGAACGGCACACCGCAGTCCATACAGCGCGCGCCCTGTTCCCGCTGTTCCTCCACAGTCAGATGCACATGAAATTCATTAAAGTTCCGAATGCGCTTCTCCGGGCTCACATCCGCCGAAACCCTGCGCTCATATTCCATAAATCCTGTCGGTTTTCCCATGTTTATATCTTCTCCTTATCCTTCTTATAAAACGCCTCGATCTGTGCCTGCTCTGCACTCAGGCCCTTCTCCTCCATCTGGGCGATGGACTTTAGCATGATCTCGTAATCGTGGGGAATGATCTTCTTAAACTTCGGCAGATATTCCCCGAAATTGTCCAGAATCTCCTTTCCCTTGGCGGAATTGGTACAAGCCACATGTTCCCCGATCATCTCTTTCAGCGCAAGAACATCATATTTCGAGGTGATTTCATAGGAGGAAACCATTTCTTTGTTGGTTTTCGTGTAAAGATCGTTGTTCTCATCCAGCACATAGGCGATGCCGCCGCTCATGCCCGCCGCAAAGTTTTTGCCCACGGAGCCGATAATCACCACACAGCCTCCTGTCATATATTCACAGCCGTGGTCGCCCACACCCTCCACCACCGTTGCGGCGCCGGAGTTCCTGACACAGAACCGCTCACCGGCCGCGCCATTGATGAAGGCCTTGCCGGAAGTAGCTCCGTAGAATGCCACGTTGCCGATGATGATATTTTCGTCCTGCCTGAACGTGGATCCCTTGGGCGGATAAACCACCAGCTTTCCTCCCGACAAGCCCTTTCCGAAGTAATCATTGGAATCACCCGCCAGTTCCAGTGTGAGCCCTTTCGGGATGAACGCGCCGAAACTCTGTCCGCCGGAACCCCTGCACAGGATATGATAGGTGTCCTCCTCCAGCGTGTCACCGAATCTTCTCGTGATCTCCGAACCGAAGATAGTGCCGAAGGTGCGGTCCGTGTTGGACACGTCCACTTCCAGGCTCCGTTTCTGTCCGCTCTCAATTGACTTGGAAAGCTGCTTTAATAGCACCCTCTCGTCAAGTGTCTTTTCCAGGTGGAAGTCGTACACCTGCTTCGGATCAAAGATAACTTTCTCCCTGCTCCCCTCATAAGGATTCTTCAGAATCAAGGTAAGATCCACTTTGCGCTGGCGGTCTGTCAGGTTCTCCTTCACCTTCAAAAATTCTGTCCTGCCCACCAGCTCATCTACCCTGCGCACACCCAGCTTCGCCATATACTCCCGCAGCTCCTGGGCGATGAACCGCATAAAGTTCTCCACATATTCGGGCTTTCCCGTAAAGCGTCTGCGAAGTTCCGGGTTCTGGGTTGCCACGCCCACAGGGCAGGTGTCCAGATTGCAGACACGCATCATCAGACATCCCAGGGTCACAAGAGGCGCAGTGGCAAAGCCAAACTCCTCCGCTCCGAGAATCGCAGCGATGGCCACATCCCGTCCGCTCATCAGCTTCCCGTCCGTCTCGACGCGGACTTTGTTTCTAAGACCGTTCTGGATCAGCGTCTGGTGGGTCTCCGCCAGTCCAAGCTCCCAGGGCAGTCCCGCGTTATGGATGGAATTGCGGGGCGCAGCCCCCGTGCCGCCGTCATAGCCGCTTACCAGTATCACCTGTGCCCCCGCTTTCGCCACACCTGCTGCCACCGTTCCAACACCCGCCTCGGAAACGAGCTTCACCGAAATCCGCGCCCTGGTATTGGCATTTTTCAAATCGTAAATCAACTGCGCCAGATCCTCGATGGAATAAATGTCGTGGTGCGGCGGCGGGGAAATCAGCCCCACGCCGGGCGTGGAATGTCTCGTCTTTGCAATCCACGGATATACCTTGCCGCCGGGAAGGTGCCCGCCCTCGCCGGGCTTCGCCCCCTGCGCCATCTTGATCTGAATTTCCTGGGCGCTGTTCAAGTATTCGCTTGTGACGCCGAACCTTCCGCTTGCCACCTGTTTGATAGCGGAACAGCGGTTTAAGCCGTCCGGCCCCACCGTCAGCCTCTCCCGATCCTCCCCGCCCTCGCCGGAATTGGATTTGCCGTGCAGACGGTTCATGGCGATGGCCAGCGTCTCGTGCGCCTCCCTGGAAATGGAGCCGTAGGACATGGCTCCCGTCTTAAACCTTGTGACAATCGTGTCAACACTCTCCACTTCCTCTATCGGCACGGGTTTCTTCGCAAAACGGAAGTCCATCAGCCCCCGCAGATTTCTGATGCTCTCCTCATTGTTGACCGCCCTGGTATATTTCTTAAATAATTCATAGTCACCCCGTCTGGTTGACTCTTGCAGTAAATGAATGGTTTCCGGGTTGTACAGGTGTTCATCCGCACCGCTCCTCATTTCGTGATGTCCCGTGCTGTCCAGCGTCAGATCTGTAGATAGACCAAGTGGGTCAAACGCCATCGAATGCAGGGCATCCACCTCCTCCTCGATATCTTTCAAGCTGATGCCGCCCACCCGGCAGACCGTATTGGTAAAATATCTGTTAATCACCTCTTTGTCTATGCCGATGGCCTCAAAAATCTTGGAGCCCTGATAAGACTGGATGGTAGAAATACCCATCTTGGAGGCGATCTTTACAATCCCATGTAAAACCGCGTCATTGTAGTCATTGACAGCCGCATAGTAGTCCTTATCCAGCATGCGGTTGTCGATCAGCTCACGGATGCTCTCCTGTGCCAGATAGGGGTTGACTGCCGATGCGCCGAAACCGAGCAGGGTTGCAAAATGGTGTACCTCCCTCGGCTCTGCGGATTCTAAGATGATGTCCACACTTGTTCTCTTCCCCGTGCTGACCAGATGCTGCTGCAGGGCCGACACAGCCAGCAGGGACGGAATCGCCACCCGGTTCTCATCCACACCTCTGTCTGACAGGATCAGAATATTCGCCCCGTCCCGGTATGCCCTGTCCACCTCCACAAAAAGCCGCTCGATGGCCTTTTCCAGTCTGGTATTCTTATAGTAGGTGATGGGAATCACCTCCACCCGAAACCCTTCCGCCTTCATGGCCTTGATCTTGAGCAGATCGGTACTTGTGAGAATCGGATTATGCACCTGGAGCATGTTACAGTTTTCCGGTGTCTCCTCCAGGAGATTGCCGTCCTGCCCCAGATAGACCGTGGTGGAAGTAACTACCTCTTCACGAATCGCGTCGATGGGCGGGTTCGTCACCTGGGCAAAAAGCTGTTTGAAGTAGTGGAACAACGGATGATGCGCTTTCGACAGCACGGGAATTGGTGTGTCCACACCCATAGCCGCAACCGCCTCCCCGCCGTTTTCCGCCATCGGCAGGATGCTCGTCTTTAAATCCTCGTAAGTGTAGCCGAACGCCTTCTGCATCCGCTGCCTTTCTTCGTCCGTAAATTCCGGCACGCGCTGGTTGGGAATCTTTAGCTCCTTCAAAGTCACCAGTTTGCTGTCGAGCCACTCGCCGTAAGGCTGTGCAGACGCATATTTTTCCTTCAGTTCATCGTCATCAATGACTCTTCCCTGCACCGTATCCACCAGGAGCATCTTGCCGGGATGGAGTCTTTCTTTCACCACAATCTTCGATGGGTCAATGTCCAGCACTCCGACTTCCGAGGAGAGAATCAGCGTGTCGTCGTCCGTAATCATATAGCGGGAAGGCCGCAGACCATTTCGGTCAAGCACTGCCCCCATGATATCCCCGTCACTGAACAGAATAGACGCCGGACCGTCCCACGGCTCCATCATGGTGGCATAATACTGGTAGAAGTCCTTTTTCTTCTGTGACATCGTCTTGTTGTTTTCCCACGGCTCCGGAATGGTAATCATCACCGCAAGAGGCAGCGGCATCCCGCTCATCACGAGAAATTCCAGCGTATTGTCAAGCATGGCCGAGTCGGAGCCGGAGGCGTTAATGGCAGGAAGGATCTTATGCATCTGCCCTTTTAGATGTTCGGACTCCATGTTCTCCTCCCTGGCCTGCATTTTGTCCGCGTTGCCCCGGATCGTGTTGATCTCCCCGTTGTGCACAATGAAGCGGTTCGGATGGGCCCTCTCCCAGCTCGGATTTGTATTGGTGGAAAACCGAGAGTGCACCATAGCAATGGCCGACTCATAGTCCTTATCCTGCAAGTCCGTAAAGAACGTGCGAAGCTGTCCCACCAGAAACATGCCCTTGTACACAATCGTCCGGCTGGAGAGACTGACCACATAAGTCAAATCCGTGGACTGCTCAAAGGTCCTCCGCAGGATATAGAGCTTTCTGTCAAAGGCAGGGCCTTTCTCCACGTCCGCCGGCTTTCTGATAAACGCCTGCATGATGCACGGCATACATTCCACCGCCTTGTGTCCCAGTACAGACGGGACCGTAGGCACAGTGCGCCAGCCCAAAAGCGGCAGACCCTCTTTCTGCGCGATGATCTCAAACATTTTCTTCGCCTGGCTGCGCTGCAGCTCATCCTGCGGGAAAAAGAACGTTCCCACACCGTACTCCCTCTCTCCGCCGATGTCGAAGCCCAGTTCTTTCGTCACCTTCCGCATGAACTTGTGGGGCATCTGCGTGAGAATCCCCACGCCGTCTCCCGTCTCGCCGTCCGCATCCTTGCCGGCCCTGTGTTCCAGATTCTCCACAATTTTAAGGGCATTTTCCACGATGGCGCGGCTTTTTTTGCCCTTGATATTCACACATGCGCCGATCCCGCAGTTGTCATGTTCAAATTCCTCCCGATAGAGAGGGGATTTCGGGGTGGTTGTCTTTACATCAAACATAAGCTTTTCTCCTGACTTTCTATAGGTATCTTTCAGATAAGAAAAAACGCAAAAGAGACATCTAGCGCTCCTTTGCGTTCTACATGTATACAATAATACACCCACTTAGACAGTTTGTAAATAAAGACTTTTCATCGAATTGTCAGATAATTCGGCTGTTCTTATCATCCTTTTTGCAATGAAATGGAAGCAGGCTTCCGAATCAGAATATGAAGCAGAATAACTGCCAATATGGCCGTCAACAGATCGGAGACAGCCTGCGCCATCAGAACGCCGGAATAGGCAAATGTTTTTGAAGCAATGAACAGGACGGCCGCAAACACCACCCCCTGCCTGCTGACAGACAGAAGAAACGCGCCAACGGCTTTTCCCGCCGATTGAAACGTACAGGTCGTCACCAGCACAACCGCCGTAAACACCATTCCCATCTGCTGCATGCGGAGCATGGGAACGCCGATTTCAATAATGGATGCGTCCTGCATAAACAGCCCGATCATGGCAGGCGCCGCAAGGGAAAGCGCTCCTGCCAGCACTGCCGCCGCACCACATTCAAATTCGTAGCAGAACCGTAGAATTTCCTTGAGGCGCGCATGGTTTTTTGCCCCGTAATTGTAGCCGATCAGCGGCTGCGCTCCAAACGCAAAACCCACCAGAATCAGAACCGCAATCAGGTTCACCTTCATCACAATCCCCCTAGCCGCAACCCTGTCGTTTCCGTATGGCAGCAAAGACCGGTTCGTCAGCGCGATCCCGATACTCTGCATCAGATTCGTAATGGACGCCGGAATCCCGATTGCCAGAATCTGCCCAACCTCGGCGATATGAATATGAAATCCCGCCGGGTTGATGGAAAGCCGCCGGCTTTTCTTTAAAAGAAACCAGACATAAAAGAGATCCGCAAAGATATTTCCGATCACGGTCGCAATGGCCGCGCCTGCCGCACCAAGCCCCAATACGGAAATAAAGACAGGATCCAAAATCATATTGACAACTGCGCCCAATATATTACCCGTCATAGCCGCTGTCGCAAATCCTTCCGTCCGCAGCAGATTGGACGGCGTAAAAGATAAGATAATAAACGGCGCGCCCAGCACGATATAAGTAAAATAGCCGGACGCATAGGAAATTGTGTCCTGATCCGCTCCCAGCACATAAAGAATCGGCTCACGAAGCATCATCATCACTATCGTCACCACAATCCCGCATAAAATCGCCGCATAAAAACAAAACACACTGAGGCGTTTTCCATCCTCATCCTTCTTCTCACCGAACAGCCGGGAAATGACGGAGCTTCCTCCCAACCCAAAAATATCGCCGAGCGCAATCATCAGGGTAAAAACCGGCGCGCTCAAAGATACCCCCGCCACCAGATTTGTGTTGCCCGTCTGCGCAATAAAATAGGTGTCTACCATATTGTAAACCAGTGAGACAACCATGCTAAACACCACCGGCAGGGCTAATGTAAAGTATGCTTTCGGCACAGGCGCTTTTTCAAACAACTCATTTTCCATCGTCCCATCCTCCGACAAAATACGGTTACGGCCTTTCGCCCGTCTCTCTTTTTTCGTAAAACACCAAAGTAAGTCTGTCGTTTACGACCTCTGTTTTGCCCGTCCGCCGGTACCCCATCTTCTCATACAGATGACAGTTTTTCGGCTCCTGCAAAATGGTGTCCAGCTCCCAGTTTCCGCTTCCATGCGCTTCTTCACAGAGCCGTAACGCTTTCTGTGCAATGCCTCTTCCCTGAAATTCCGGCATGATAAAAATGGGAGAAATTCTTTTATTTTTTCCGTATTCTTTCCAGTCGACCACACGGACGGCCCCCACCTTTGTCTGTCCAACACAGATAAAATAATAAGAGGTAACGTCCTGCCTCAGACGCGCCTCCACTTTTTCCACGCTTTCACTTGCGGGACTCGTTTCAAAATCCTGATATTTCTCCAGCAGCTCCCTAAATGCCGCTATCTGCATGGCGTGGATTTCCTTCGCGTCGTCAAGATCCGCCCTGACTAAATTTATTTCCATGTGATTTTTCATGCTTCCCTCATGCTTCCAGTCTGATGCCTGCACAAAGATTCCGGCATCCTTATTTTTTCAGTCCGTTCTTACAAAGTCTATCCTGCACTGCCCCGAAATTTTATGTCGTCCGGCAGCTCAGCCCGCTCATCACATGGAACATTTTTCCCATGTCCACCGGCTTCGCCAGATGTTCGTTCATTCCGGCATCCTTGGCCATGGCGACATCCTCGTCAAACGCGTTCGCCGACAATGCTATAATGGGAACGGATTTTGCATCCGGTCTGTCCATACTGCGGATCACGCGCGTCGCCTCATAACCGCTCATAACAGGCATCATCAAATCCATAAGCACGCAGTCAAAAGTTCCCGGTCCGGACGCCGCAAACGCATCCACGGCCGCCTTTCCGTCAACCGCAGTCACCACCTCCGCGCCCGCATCCGTAAGCATAAACTCAATGATTTCACAGTTTATCTCATTATCTTCCACCAGAAGAACGCGCATCCCGGCAATGGAATCCAGCCCGTTCTGCTCCTCCTCCGAAGGCTGCGTATTCCACGTCCCGTCTGTCTGCATGGACAGGGTAATCCGAAACATGCTCCCCTTCCCGATCTGGCTTTCCACCGCAATATGCCCCTTCATCTGGTCTACCAACTGCTTCACGATAGACATGCCAAGCCCAACGCCGTTATAGTGCGTCCTCGCACTTTTATGCTCCTGGGTAAACGGCTCAAAAATATGCTTTTTAAAATCCTCTCCAATGCCGATTCCGGTGTCTTCTACCACAAACTCATATTCTGCGTCGCCACCCTTGCCGGCAGTCTCCTTTGCCGTAACGAAAACGGATCCCTGCGGATGGTTATATTTGATGGCATTGTCGATAATGTTCATCAGAATCTGCTGTAAATGCAACGGATTTCCAATCACTCTGCCGTGCTCTATATCCGCTTCCTTCAATGTCAGCCGGATCCCCCGCTCCTCCGCTCTTTCGGACAAAAGCATAATGCTGTTATCCAGTACTTCCCGGATTTCAAACGACTCCTCCGCCTCCACACGTATGCCGCTCTCCATCTTGCTGATCTGCAAAACATCATTGACCAGAGAAAGCAAATGCTCTGTCGACACACGTATTTTCTTCCGGCATTCCCTCTGCCGCTCAGGATCATCCTGACTCTTTTCTATGATAGCCAGCATCCCCAGAATACCGTTGATGGGTGTGCGCAGATCATGGGACATGTGGGAAAGAAATTCGCTCTTTGCCGAGTTTGCCCGTCTTACCTTCTCTAACAGCTCCATAATGGCTCTGTCCTGCTTTTTCTGCATCACCATCGTCTCCGTGATATCCTGATGATATCCGTTCAGACAGACGCCCGGTTTCTTGAATGTCTTGTCCGGCACACCGCCGCAGCGGACATATATTTTGCCAAGCTCCGGATGTTTCCACGGATAAATCACCTCAGCACGGCCGGTTTTCAAAATCTCCTTCACAGCATCCTGCACCATCTCCACATAGTCCAGCTCAATGTTCTGGAACCAGTGCCGGTAGCACTCCTCAGGCTCGATCTCCTCCGATACGCCAAGCAGCATCCGCATAATCCGGTTGGTATACATCCTTGGCTCACAGCCATCCTCCAGCTCAATCGTCCAGATGCCGGTTCTGGCCCCCTCCAGAATATCCTCCAGATTCTGTCTTGCCTCCAGTTTATACTTCTCTTCCTGCTCCACCACGGCATTCACATCCCGCAGCGCAAAAATAGCGCGGTTTTCTTCCCCCTGATTCTCTGTGGCAGAAAAATGGATCTCCATATGTCTCAAACCAAAAGCGCTGTCGTTCACCTGATAACGCACATAGAACTTTTTCTTCGTCCGAAGCTGTGCCAGCACATACTCCTTTTTTGTCGAAGCGGTCAGCTTTTTTTGATCTCTGGGAACCACACATCTGGAAATGTAGCGTTCCATAGCCGTCTGATAACCGTCCTCAAAGCTTGCGCCCCAATCCATATCCGTCTTTTCGCTGTCCCGGTATACCTCGCATTCGCCAGTGTCAAAGTTCACCTGATATATGCCCAGATAGTCCACACTGAGTGCATGGAGCACATTATAACTCCGCTTTTGGAGTTCGCGGAACAGATTGCGCCTTTTCAGGGAAGACACAATAAAATATGCCGCCGTCTGGAGCATATTCGACGCATATTCCAACAATTTCACAGGCGGATTGTCCACCCCGTAAAAGCCGATAAACTTTTTTCCGTCATACAGTGGAACCACCACAAGAGAATGCACGTTCTGTTCTTTCAGGCTCTCATATTGGAGCGGATCCGTTTCCCGGATTTCTTCCAGATCTCTGATGACAATATGTTTGCCAATGCTGAATTTCCGATACCAGCTTGCGCAAACCTCAGCAGGCACATTTTGAAGATTTTCCTTTTCCGGCTCCACGCCTTCGGCCACCCACTCATATGTATTGTCGTCGCCGCCGGACTCGTTCCGCTCAAATATATAAATCCTTTCCCCGTTCAGCGCTTTTCCCAGATGCTCTATCAGCACTTCCAGAGACTGGTCAGGGGTTTCCTCCAGCAGGGCGACACGAAGCCCTTCATTGATGATGGTTTCCAGATTTTGAACGCTCTGTATTCCACTCTGCTGTCCTAAACGCTCCATCGTATTCCTCCACGATCAATCCAGTCATTTATGACTGTTTTTTAATTTACAGCATCTGGGGCCTCCGATTTCCCCAATTCTGCCAAGCGATGCCGATGTCATCTTATGGGATAAGGCATAAGGTTCCTCCGCAAGAGGGGTGGATTTCGACAGGATGGAAACGAACATGCCCGAACTGATCCCCGCCCCGCAGGCGCCCCAAAAACCGCAGGCGCCGCCCGGAACACTTTTCCCACGGTTACTCATTTCAAGCAGGGCATCCGGGAGATCCAGATCCCCTCCGGCATTTTTATATGCCGTCAGAGTCGCGGCGCCTGCCATGACATGATGTTCCGGCCCATGCATATGGCAAAATGGCTGGGACATCAGCTTTTCCATAATGCAGATCGGATCTTTGGATGTCTCCTCTAGACATAGGCCGATCATATGATCCATACCTTTTGTATGACATGCATTGCAGACATAATGCCCCTTCACACATCTGGTCTTGCTGTTTTCTTTCTTATGACAAATGGCGCATTCCATAGGCGTATCCTTCTCCAAATATGCCAGCGGTGCGCTGCAGATCAAACATTCTTCACTCATGTTATCCTCATAACCTCACTGCTCTGTCAGCAAAGAGCTGCCAGTTCATATATCATGACCCTTTTCTTCTCTCCGCTGTCTCTTTCTAACGATCAATTGATCAATGTTTGCACAATTATATCACTTAGTCATACAGTTTGCTATTTTTTCTATGTTCTTCTTTTCATACATAGCACAGCCTGAAAAAAGAGCCAGGCAAAAAATTGCGGACAGGACATTAATTTACAATGCCGCGTCTGCAATTCTCTGGATGAATGACTCCCCGATCCGCTTTCCTGTATTCACCGGGTGTCATCTGAAACACCTCTTTGAATTTCCGGCAAAAGTAACCGACATTGTCAAACCCGGTTTTCCGGGCTATTGCCGAGATACTGTCCTGTGTTGTCGTGAGCAGCTTTGCCGCTCGTTTCAGTCTGTAATTCACCAGATAGCTGACGGGCGAGGTGTGAATATTTTTATGAAAAATGCCAAGCACACTGCTTTTGCTGAGAGCCACCGTTTCCGCGATATCATCAAGCGAGATCTGATACGGATAATTTTTGTGAATGTATTGCAGCATAATCTGAAGCTGTGCCTGCGTCCGCACCGACGTCTGTGGGGAAGCATTTTTTTCTGCAAAATCCGTATTCCCATACAGCAGACGCCACAATTTCAAAAGCAGCTCCGCCGTCTGGATCTCACATCCATTCCCGTTTTCCTGCACGTCAAACACGGACAAAAGCGTGCGCAAAATCTCTCCCTGTACCGGGTCCGCGGCAGAAAAGATCTGGCACTCTGCCGTTGCGTCAAGAACGGGCTGCACATACTTCCGATAGATCAGGCTGTCCTCCGGGGCAATCAGGGAAGGGGAAAACACAATGTTAGGAATAATGACGCTCTCCGCCGCCTCAAATCTGTGAATCACCTGAGAATTGATAAAGAGACCCGTTCCGGCTCCAAGGGCATATCTCTCACTTCCGATCAGAAAATCCGCTGTCCCCTTCTGAATCAGGACAAATTCTACTTCTGGATGCCAGTGCCATTCGATGCAGTGAAAATCAAACTGCCAGATATCCTCCAGATAATATCGGAACGGATACTCCTCGCTTCCATGGGGAATGGTTTCCCTCAGGAATTCATCGGTTACGATCCTGGTGTGTCCTTCATGTGCCTGCATGATTCCCCCCTCCTCCTCTCCATTTGTGAGATTGTGTAATAATATTGGGATATATTATATTGATATCCCCACCTTTCTACTATATAATACAACTCATTACAGAAAGGAGCAATCACTGACATGACGAAAAATTATAAAAAAACACTGACCGCCTGCTATCTCGGTTTTATCACCCAGGCGATCTGTGCCAACTTTGCACCGCTGCTATTTTTAATGTTTCACAATGTTTATCAGATCCCGTTAGGGCAGATTGCGCTGATTTCCACCGTATTTTTTCTGACCCAGCTCATCGTGGATATCCTCTGTTCCTACTTCGCAGACAAAATCGGATACCGCAACTGCGTTGTAGCCTCGGAATTGTGCGCGGCGGCAGGACTAATCGGTCTTGCCTTTCTGCCGGACCTTCTCCCGAATCCGCTGACCGGGATCATCGCAAGCGTCATTGTCTACGCCATCGGCAGCGGACTGATCGAAGTGCTGTGCAGCCCTATTGTGGAAGCATGTCCCTTCGACAACAAGGAGGCAGTAATGAGCCTGCTGCACTCTTTTTACTGCTGGGGCTCTGTGGGCGTTATCCTTTTATCCACCATCTTTTTTGCCGTTTTCGGTATAGACAGCTGGAAATGGCTGGCCTGTGTCTGGGCTGTCATTCCTCTCTATAACATCTACAACTTTGCCACCTGCCCGATTGAGCATACGACCGACGATGGCAAAGGCATGGGGACAGGACGCCTGCTCCGGGTGCCGTTATTCTGGGTTTCCATCATTCTCATGGTGTGCGCAGGCGCTTCCGAGCTGTCTATGGCACAGTGGGCGTCCGCTTACACCGAATCGGCTCTCGGTTTCTCAAAGGCAATGGGGGATCTGGCCGGACCATGTATGTTTGCTATCACTATGGGAATCAGCCGCATAATCTTCGGCAAGTACGGTGACAGACTGGATCTGATGCGGTTTATGATGGGATCGGGTGTGCTTTGTCTGAGCTGTTACATAGCGGCCTCCCTCTCGAACAACCCGGTGATCGGCCTGATTGGCTGCATCCTGTGCGGCTTTTCCGTGGGCATTATGTGGCCCGGCACAATCAGCATCTGTTCCGGGAGACTCCCGGAAGGAGGAACCGCCATGTTCGCCCTGCTCGCCATGGCAGGCGATCTGGGCGGCGCATTCGGTCCCAGTCTGGTGGGCAATATCACCCAGAATGCGGGCAATGATCTGCGAAAAGGAATGCTTGTGGGATGCGTTTTCCCGCTGGTGCTGATACTTTCACTCCTTCTGCTGAAGGGTACGCGAAAGAAATAATCAGACGGCTTTCAACTCCGCCGCCGCCCCGTAATGTAACACTGTAAATTCTGCAGGAGCTATTTCAGAAAGCAGTCTGATATGCTCCTGCTCCCACAGTGCAATTTCTTCTTCCCCAAGAGACGCGCCGATTCCCCGGCATGTCTTCATTCTCCCGTGCCAGCTCTCTCTTGTAAAAGGCACATGCAGAAGATATTCCTCATGATAAGCCAGCTCAAAGCTTTGCCAGTAAACATCAGGAACCACAATCGGATGCATCCTCTCTCCCGCACCGCTCCATGCCGGATTATACCGCAGGGCAAGCGTCTCACTGGCGCCGGCAATCCTGTCCTCAAAGGGCAGCCACGCCATGTACAGGAGGAGAATGCGTCCGCCCGGCTTTAGGATCCGCACAAGCTCCGGCTCCAGCTTTTCATGGTCAAAATACCAGAAACACTGACAGGCCGTTACCACATCAAAAGAACCATCCGGGAAATCGAGCTCTTCCGCAGACACAGCACGGTATGCAATGTCCATCCCCTCCGACAGTCGTCTGGCCTGCACGATCTGCTCTTCGGAGATGTCCGTTCCCGTCCATTTTGCCCCGTAGCGGTACATGTTTCTGGGAAGCACGCCCGTCCCCGTGCCCAGATCAAGGACGCGCTGTCCCTCCACGCACAGGTGCCGTCCGATGATCCTGTCATAAAACTCCTGTGGGTAGATGTCCCGGAATCTGGCATAATCCGCCGAGGTTTTTCCCCAGTCAAAAGCTTTGCCGCCGTCTATATTTTCGTCTGTGATATTCATGGCATCATTCTCTCTATCACGGAAATTTCCTCCTCCAAGTCTTCCGCAATTTCAGCAATCGTCTTGCCCTTGTCCAGTTTCTTTTTAACCAGTTCCCGCAAGAGTTCCTCTCGACCCTCTTCCTTCCCCTCTCGAAAGAGTGTCCTGAAATGCTTTTTCTCGTCATATTCTGTCAGAATCATATGCAGCACCTCCGCTTTCTGTTTTATCAGGATATCCTTAAGTATCCCCTTCTCAATGCAGGTGTCAATGGCCGTGTGGACGGCTTCCTCCCGGCGCATTCCCTTTTTTATGTTCTCCTCGATCTCGGAGGAAAATTCCGAATACTCCCATAACCTGTGGCATTTTTCCATAAGCGCCTGATTGTAGCCGCGGTTGATGTTTAGTACCTCGCAGGTTCATTCCATACAGCCGCTCCCCCGTCCTGCAGAAAACGAATCCGACAGATACAACAGCAGATTATCGCTCTGCATACCTGTGCCGTTATAAAATACAATGTATACGGGTGTTGGCAGTTCCACACGTTTCGTACCGTAAATGTCATCATCGCTGGAGGCCAGCAGTCCCTCAAACTGCTGCGCAAAATAGAGCAGGCCCCGCAAGGGCATATTCGGGTTCCAGGTACTCTGGTGCTCATAGAGATTTAAAGTGTTTCCAATCATAAAGGACAGATCGTTCTTCATCTTCATAAAGATCACATCCTCCATTGTGACTATTTCAAGTTCCTCAGGATTTGTGTATGTACTGCCATTTAAGGCATTGTAAAGATCAAGAAGATCCTTTTTATCCCGAAACAGACGTCTGAAAAGCACATCCCTGTACTTTCGGTTGTTTCTAAGCCGCCTCCACCAGCTGCCATGCCGGAACCACTTTTGGGCGTTTCGTTTTACCATAGTTTTTCCTCCATTATACAGTTTTTTATGACTGAATACAAGAGGAATACGGTCTTTCTCTGCTCCAGTCCGTTTACAAGTAAGGGATTGTTTCCGATCGCCGGAAAGAATCGTAAGACAGAAATCCTTTGCCAGAAGGATCTCTGCACAGGCAGACAAGAAATCTGCCGATGTGCTTTTTATTATAAAGCCGACTGTGAGAATTTTGCAAGTAATATTTTAACAGCCATACTCATTCCTCTCTGCCTCCAAAGTGCACAGCCAGCACACACCCCGCCGAAACCACAAGCAAAGCCGCACACCCCGCTGGTGTAAACAAAATCTCCTGCACGCCCTCCAGCCGCGCCGTGGTATACACGGTCAGATTCGCCACCGCATGAAAAAGAAGAGGGGTTCCAAATCTCCCGCTCCTCTCGTACAGCCATGCCATCAGCATTCCCAGGCACGCACCGTACACCCCCTGCACCAGGTTGCCGTGAAACGCGCCGAAGAGAAGTCCCGACGCCAAAATCCCGATAGCCGGATTGTATAAACGGCGCAGACGGTTATGGATCACACCTCGGAAGACCACCTCCTCCGCCAACGGAGAGATCAGGCCGTAGAGAACCAGCCCTGCCGCGAAGACCACCCCGTACTGTCTGTCCGCCACCTCCTGGTATGTCTGGGAACTGCCCGCAAACCCGGTCAGTTCAAACAGGGCATTGAGCCCCAGAGATACACTGAAAGCGAGAAGCCCTGTTAACAGAGCGGTGACTGCCCGTCTTTGCGGCTTCGTATCGACCAATTTGGTCATCCCCGGTGCGGCATCTTCCGCCTGTCTCCGCTCCTCTGTCCCCTCATCTGATTCCGATCTCCCCCCCGCTGTCCCTGCCATAAAACGCAGTGTCTCCCCACGGCCGCCAAGCTCCCTTCCGAGCATCGGCACAAGGGGCAGGATGCCGGCCAGCATACCCAGTCCTCCCATTACCCCTGCGGCGTCGGCGGCATATGCCGACATAACCTGTCTGCCTTCTGCGCCGACCCACTGCATTACCGCCTGGTACACAAAGAGCAGAATCAGATAGGCCGCATTGTATGCCAGATAGTATAACAGATAGGGAAAGAATACCTCCCAAACCTTTTGCAAAAGCGTCTGCCGCCTGGTATTATCGTTTTCAGTCATAGGTCTCTGTACCATTCTTCCATAAAATTTTCTTGACATTTTCCCGGCAAACTCCTATAGTGAAAAAAGCAGATGTCATCTGCTGCGGCAAAAGCCGCATAACCGAATAACTTGCTAGGGGAGCTTTTGCTGAGATTGAGCCTGCATACGCAGGACTCTAACCCTCATCACCTGATGCGGTTAGCACCGCCGTAGGGAAGCACTATAAATACAGCCTGACACAGCAGTTCTATGTCCTGCCGTATTTACCGTTCCCCTCCTTGCTTATTCTAAGACAAAGGAGGATTTTTTTATGTTCTATGATGTTGTTGTCAATGACGGGGGCCAAACCACTTATACCCCCACCACACTGGGCAATGTGCTGTTAATGGTACTTCTGGCAGTCCTGCTCGCCGGCGCCGTCATCTTTGCCAGACGGTATGCGGCCGGACAGAAGCTACAGCCCGAAGAACCCGCCAAAAAAGGCGGAAAGCTGACAGCCAAGCAGCTCGTCTTCTGCGCCATGTCGATCGCACTGGGCACCATACTCTCGGAAATCAAAATCATCGACTTTCCCTGGGGCGGTTCCGCCACGCTGCTTTCCATGCTCGTCATCTGTCTTCCGGGATACCTGTTCGGACTTGGAGCCGGACTGATGACCAGTGTTGCCTACGGCGTGCTGCAGCTTTTGATCAACCCTTATGTGTTGTTCCCCATGCAGCTTGTGCTGGACTATCTTCTCGCCTTCGGCGCGCTTGGATTATCGGGTCTGTTCGCCGGCGCCAAAAGAGGGCTGCTCAAGGGGTATCTCGTCGGTATTCTTGGCCGCTATGTATTTACCGTGCTGTCCGGCTGGATTTTCTTTGCGGAATACGCCTGGGAAGGCTGGCCTGTGCTGCCCTACTCGCTGGTGTATAACGGCATCTACATCTTTGCGGAAGGCGCCATCACCACAGCAGTTCTCCTTGTGCCGGCCGTGAGCAACGGCATCGCCGCCGTCAAAAAAATGGCACTGTCATAAACCGCCGGACGGCATTTTCCGACACGGCTTTCATCCGTTAAAAACGTGCACCGCAGGGCGCACGATATAAATGACCCCCACCTGTCTGACAGATGGGGGTTTTGTTTTCCTATTCTCCAATCGGGCAGGGAACTTTTCTTCCCTCTCTCCACTGCGCGATGGGATCATTCCATTTCCGAAATCCCGCTACGCCGTCATGAACATCTCATATGCGCTGATCGCCTGCTGCATGCGGAAGCTGCTGACGTCATTTCCCTGAGTGCTTCCGTCAAATGCCGCTGTCTGCATATTTTGCACAGTCTCCACAGCTTCTCTCTCAAGCTGTACGCCCTGATCTGCCTGCTCCCTGTCAAATTTTACTGTCGCGCTCTGCGTCTGCCCGGTCTCCTGCAATACAGCACTCTCACTCTGCGCCTCTTCCGCCGGCTTCATCACTCTCGCCGCAGTGCTTCTGCCTCTCTGCATCTGCATCTCCAGCATATCCTGGAAATTCAAGGTCTGACCCTTCTTTAAAGGATTCTCGTTTTCTGCCTCTGCGAGACCACTGAAATCGGTCTTTTTGTCCAGCACATTGTCCGAAATTCTGGACAGCTTGTTCATGCTGCCCGGGCCAATGGCATTTACATTGTATACATAAGGCTGAAAACTGACTGCTCCGATCATCATCATTCATTCCCTCTTTGCCGATACCATTTTCGTTTCATCACATCCGGGATCGCTCCCGCTTCCTAAGACTTATCATAAAACTTCTTGCACAAATATACAAGCCCGAATTTACAAAATTCACACCATCTGACTGCCAAAAACTTCCGGCTTCACAACCATAGCACATACGGGCATCACCGTTCCCGGTTCACAATCTCCACATCCACAGCCTCCATCTCCTGCCTCAGAATTTTGGCGTTCTTTTGCATTCTCGAGACAATCCAGACATTGGAAATTCCATCATAAATAAGAAAAAAGCCGATCAGCATGACCACCGTATCAATAGCCGCAAAAGGTCTGCATACCAGCAGCACACCGAATCCTACTGTCAGCACGCCCAAAATGAGTGCCACCCACCATTTTTCATACTTATCCCGCCAGAGCTCGGCTGCCTGCTGCAAATTATGTAAACCATGTATGGCAATTACAATGCCGACAATAATCGGAATAATTGCCATCACTTTATCCGGCTTTATCACAATCCAGACACCAACTACTGCCAGCACGATACCGAAAATCAGACTGGCCTGTGAATACAGACCGCCATCCCTTGCGGTAAAGTAGTCTGCCATCCGCATAATGCCAGACACGATCAGCACCGCACCGACAGCCGTGCACACGATGCGCATGGACAGTCCCGGCCGGAACACGAGTACCAGACCGAGAATCACGCACAAGGCGGACGAGATTATCACATTCGTCTTGATCTTTTTCAGTAAACCTTCCATCACAAACACCCCTTTCTCTTCCTCTTCCACCACTGCACCAGACGATACACGCCAAAACCGAGAGAGGCACCCAGGCAGTTTAACAGAATATCATCCACATCAAAAGCGCCAAAGGCGCTGAAAAGCTGAAACATCTCAATTCCTAAAACGAACACAAAGGCGTTTAAGAGCATCACAAAAAAATGCTCCCCTTCCCTTGCCACATAGGGAAAGAGAAATCCGAAGGGCACAAACACAAGCAGATTGCCCGCCAGATTCTCCACACTGTTCAGTTTATAGGAGTAGTCTATATACATTTTTATTGTTTTCAAAGGCGTGAAATTCGCCGTGCCCAATCCCTCAAATATGACGCCTCTGCGCCAGGAAGCTGCAATTCTCAGAAGCTCCTCATAGGGATATTTGAAGATGATAACCTTAATGACAACCAAAATGTAAATAGCAAAAAAGAGTTTCCATCCGTTTCTTTTTTGCACACATGTTCTCCCTAATGTCTACTTACCATTTGACTTTTTCTTATCTTTCAGCTTTTTGATAATAAGCGGCTCCTCCAGCCTGATCTGAGAGGCCTCATAAAACTGCTCCCTTGCCGCTTTTTCCTCCTGTGTCTTCTGTCTGTAACTATCTTTTGTCTCCCGCTCGTACTCCTCCACAACCGCCATATCGTCGGGACGGATCCTGCGGAAATGGTTAAAACCCGCCACCAGAATCCGCAGGCTCTGTCTGGTCGTGTCAAATGCGCCCTCCTCATAAAGATTGACGAGAATAATACCGATCGGCACTGCCAGAATCATCCCCAGCACACCCGCCACGCGGTATCCGATATAGAGCAGGAACAAAGTCGGTATGGCATCCATGCCGATAGAGTCCCCCACAATTTTCGGCTGAATCACCTGCCGCACAAGCTGGCCGATCAGCCAGATGGCAATCAGACCAAACATCATCCTGTAATTTTCCGACAGCAGCTCTATGACTGCCCACGGAACCATCACCGTCCCCGTCCCAAATACCGGGAGGAAATCCAAAACAGCGATTCCGAAAGCCACCAGAAAGGCATAATCCACACCCAGAATCATCAGCCCGATCACAAGAAGAATATAAATCCAGCACTCAATTTTAAACTGCGCCTTAAAATATCCCCCCACTGCGTTTCGGAAGCTTCTGCGGATCAGATCCAGGTAATGCCGCACCGAGGCCGGAATAAATTTTTCCGCCGCTGCCGCCATATATCCCTTATCCGCCACAAAAAAGTAGGCGGAGAGCAGACACATCACCACGGCGAGAAAAATATCCGGGATCTGCTTCGCCGCATTTCCCACCGCCTCAAAAGAGGGCAGCTCCATTTTTCCCGTCATGCTGCTCATATAATTTCCCATTTCCAGAATGATATGATCTATCGTAGACTGCATATCCGCCGGCATCCTGTCATAGACGCCCTGCAGGTTTGCTCCCACCTTATTAAACTCAGCCAGAATGGTGTTCCAGATGTCCGGCAGCTCATTGATAAAGGTAACGCCCTCCCTGACCAGTTTGACAATCAGCAGATAAACCAGAAGCACCACCACGGCAAGCACAGCCACAATCACCACCGCCGACATGGCCTTTCTCCTGACCTTCAGTTTCTCCTCGAAAAACCGCACCACCGGGGACGCGATCAGCGAGATCAGCCAGCCCAGAATAAACGGCATAAAAAACCAGATACATCTGGGGAGAAGAAAAATACAAATAAGCACTGCCACAAGCGCAGCAAACAGATTCATGGTCACTTTCAGATAAATTTTCAAAGCTCTTCTCATAGGCTCTCCTCCGGGCCGTGTTCCCTGCAATCCCGTGTCCTTTATGGTGTCGTGTTCCCCACCATCCCATCCAACAGCTCGTATATCTCTTCCCTACCCTGCTTATTTAGGGAAGAATAAGGTATGACAATCGTGTCATCTACTACGTCAAGTGTGTCACAAATAAGCTTTAACTGCTTTGCCACCTGGCTTCGCTTGATTTTATCCAGTTTCGTAGCAATGATAACCGGCTGGTAGCCTCTGTCCAGAATCCAGTCATACATGATTCTGTCATTCTCGGATGGTGCATGTCTGATGTCCACCAGAAGAAATACTGTGCGAATCTGCTTTGACTGATGCAGATAATCCTCAATCAGCTTTCCCCACTGCGCCTTCACTTTTTCATTGGCGGTAGCATAACCGTAACCGGGCAGATCCACAAAATACATTTCGTTATTGATATTGTAATAATTGATGGTCTGTGTCTTTCCCGGTGAAGAACTTGTGCGGGCCAGCGCTTTGCGGTTCATCAGACCGTTAATCAGAGAAGACTTCCCCACGTTGCTCTTTCCCGCAAAAGCAAACTCCGGCAGGCTGTTTTGAGGAAGCGTGCTGGTAACGCCGCACACAGTCTCCAGATTTACATTTTTAATCACCATTAGTCCTTTTCTCCTCTATCCTGGTACAGTCTCATATCATACACACAGGCGCCCTGAGCATTTTCCTCATTTGACAGGCCCCGGCTTCTGCATGAGTAACGCACGGCTGGTCACTTCCTCCATCGTCTCCACAAAAAGAATCTCCAGCCCTTCTTTGATTTCTTCCGAGATCTCCTCGATATCTTTCTCGTTTTCTTTCGGCACGAGGACGGTTTTCACCTCCGCCATCTTCGCGGCCAGTATCTTTTCCTTCAATCCGCCGATGGGGAGTACCCGGCCCCGCAGAGTGACTTCCCCGGTCATTGCCAGATCCGCCCTCACAGGCATATGGGTCACAGCCGACAGAAGCGCCGTCGCCATGGTGATTCCTGCGGAGGGGCCGTCCTTGGGCACCGCTCCCTCTGGAATATGGATATGAAAATCTTTCTTCTTATAGAAGTTTTCCGCCACTTTGTACGTTCCGCTGACAGAGCGCACATAACTCAACGCCGTCCGCGCGGATTCTTTCATCACATCCCCCATCTGACCAGTCAAGTCAATCTTGCCTTCCCCAGGCATGACATTGACCTCAATCTGGAGGGTATCCCCGCCCACGCTGGTCCATGCAAGGCCTCTCACGATACCGACCTCCGGCTTTTCGTTGATTTTATCCTGTCTGTATTTGGGCTTGCCAAGATAGTGTTCCAGCTTTTCGGGTGATACATTAACTTCTTCAGTCAATTTCTGTTTCCGGCGCGCAACGATGGCTCTTGCCTCCTTCCGGCAGACAGCGCCGATCTGACGTTCCAGTCCCCTGACTCCCGCCTCTCTCGTGTAAAACCGCACGATATCGCGGATCGCCTCATCGTAGAAAACAAGCTCACCCTTCTTAATCCCATTCTTTTGAAACGCTTTCTTCACCAGATGCTCTTTGGCGATATGAAACTTTTCATTGGCGGTGTAGCTGTTCACCTCTATGATCTCCATCCGATCAAGAAGGGGACGCGGTATGCCTTCACGGCTGTTGGCCGTGGCGATAAAGAACACCTCCGACAAGTCAATGGGAATCTCCACATAATGATCCCGGAACGCATAGTTCTGCTCTCCGTCCAGCACCTCCAGCAGTGCGGAAGCCGGATCTCCCTTGTAATCGCTTCCCAGCTTGTCAATCTCGTCCAGAAGCATCAGCGGATTTTTGACACCCGCCTGCTTTATGGCCGCCACAACGCGCCCGGGCATGGCGCCCACATAAGTTTTGCGGTGGCCTCTGATCTCCGCCTCATCGCGCACGCCTCCGAGACAGATCCTCACATACTTCCTCCCCAGCGCCTCGGCCACACTCTTTGCCACGGAAGTCTTGCCCGTACCCGGAGGCCCCACCAGACAAATGATCTGGCTCCCCGCTTTGCCGGTCAACATCCTGACAGCCAGAAATTCCAGCATCCGTTCCTTCACCTTCTCCAGACCGTAATGCTGGTCGTTTAATATCTTCTCCGCTCCGTCCAGATCCTTGCTGTCCCGGGATGCCTTATCCCATGGAAGCTCCAGAAGCGTCTCGATATAGGCCCGTTCCACCGCACTCTCTGAACCGCTGCCAGCCACATTTTTATAGCGTTTAATCTCCTTGCGGATTTTTTCTTTGACCTCCGGCGCTGCCTTCAGCTTTTCCGCCTCCGCCAAAAACTGATCCACATCGGAGTCAATGTTGTTTTCTCCCAGCTCCTGCTTGATATAATGCATCTGTTCCCGCAGAATATAATCCCGCTGATTCTTATCAATCCGCTGCCTGATATCTTTGGCCAGATCATTCTTGATACGGATAACCTCCACCTCTCTGGTAAGTATCCCTGTCAGAATCGAAAACCGCTCCCGCACAGATATCGCGCCCAGAATTTTCTGCTTATCGCTCACCGTCAGCGGCATATTGATGGTAATGCTGTCTAAGAGCTTTCCAAGATCCATTCCCTCTTCGATCTGATCCTGCACCGCCTTCCCCACTTTGGGAAAACAGGCGCTATACGCCTCCAGCGTTTCCTTGACCGTTCTGGTCATAGCCTCGGCCGTTATCTCATCCATATCCGCCCGGTCATCCCGCTCGTATGACACCTGCGTCATTATTCCGCTTTCTGTCTCAGAAAGGCCATGAACGCGCGCTCGGGACACGCCTTCCACCAGCACACGAAGAACATGCTCGGGAAGTTTACTGACCTGTCTGATCAATACAACGGTTCCCACATCATAGATATCTTCCATGCCCGGCTCTTCTTTGCCCGGATCTTTCTGGGTGACTACAAGAAGCCTCTGATCCCCCAGCATAGCCTGTTCCACGGAGGCCATGGACGCCTTCCGGCTGAGATCAAAGTGAATCACCATTCCCGGCAGGATCGTAAGTCCTCTGAGAGTCACCGCAGGAAGGGTATCCTCCCGCAGAAGGGAAAGCGCGTCCATGTTTCCCTTCCCGCTTTCCAGTTGATTCCAGTTATCCATAAAATTATCCCTCTGCTTGTCAAAAACCAAACCCAAACGGGCTTGATTTCTGGTTTCACGCTATCACAATTTCCTATCGAGTCAGAAACGCCGCCAAAATTTTGGCGACGCTTATCTGTTTCAGCTCATCCGACCGGGGCTGCGAAGCAGTCCTCGCGATTGAGCCTGCTCAATCTGTTATTTTGCCTGCAACAATCTGTCGCGGTATCTGACAAGCGGTTTCTCCTCGCCGTCCACCGCCTTTTTCGTAAGAATGCATTCTGCGATACTGTCGTCCGAAGGGATTTCGTACATCACATCCATCATCACTTTCTCCACGATAGACCGCAGTCCTCTCGCTCCTGTCTTCCTGTCATGGGCGAGTTTCGCGATTTCAACCACCGCATCGTCCTCCACAGAAAGCTTCACCTCATCGAATGCAAAAAGCTTCTTATACTGCTTGATCAGCGCATTCTTCGGCTCCTTCAAAATGCGAACCAGCGCCTCCTGATCCAGTCCGTCCAGCGCCACCGTCACCGGCACACGGCCGATAAACTCAGGGATCAGACCGAACTTCATAAGATCCTGCGGCGTTACCTCCTTTAAGATCGCGCCGATCTCCTTACCGCTCTTCTCCGCCACCTGCGCGTTAAATCCGATAGAATGCCGATCCAGACGCTCCTCCACGATCTTGTCGAGTCCGTCAAAGGCGCCTCCACAGATAAAGAGAATATTCGACGTGTCAATCTGCAAAAGCTCCTGATGCGGGTGCTTTCTGCCTCCCTGCGGCGGCACGCTGGCCACCGTTCCCTCGATGATCTTTAAAAGCGCCTGCTGGACGCCCTCACCCGATACATCTCTGGTAATAGACACGTTTTCCCCTTTTTTCGTGATCTTATCAATTTCATCAATATAGACAATACCGTACTGGGCACGGTCAATATCGTAATCTGCCGCCTGGATCAGCTTGAGCAGGATGTTTTCCACATCCTCACCGACATATCCGGCTTCCGTCAGAGTCGTCGCGTCCGCAATCGCAAAGGGCACGTTTATGATCTTTGCCAGCGTCTGCGCCAGATACGTCTTGCCGGAACCTGTAGGACCAACCATAATGATATTACTCTTCTGAAGCTCCACCTCATCGTCATCGTCCTTAGGCGCCATGACCCTCTTATAGTGATTGTACACAGAAACCGCCATCACTTTTTTGGCTTCTTCCTGTCCGATCACATACTCGTCAAGGAATGTCTTAATCTCCACCGGCTTCAGGAGATTGATCTCCATCTCCTCCGCTTCCGCCTCGTCCTCGTATTCCTCTTCTATGATATCCGCGCAGATGTCCACGCACTCATCACAGATATAGACGCCGCCGGGGCCGGCAATCATCTTCTTGACCTGATCCTGCGTCTTATTACAAAAAGAACACCTTACTTTTTCCTCAGAAATCTTTCCTGCCATTTTAGTCCTCATTCCGGAGCATTTATGCGACAGCTGCGGCACAAATCTTACCTTGGTGTCTGCCGTCAAAACATATTTGTGATGCTCCTTCACAAATTGCCGATTGAAAAACGAGTGCATCGGCACCCCTTTTCAATCTAATTATTCCCCGCACCACTAAAAATCCTACGGCTGCCCCTCTGTGCTGGCATGACTGGTGATAATGCGGTCAATCAGTCCATAAGCAAGCGCTTCTTCCGCACTCTTCCAGTTATCTCTTTCCGTGTCTGCCATGATCACTTCAAAATCCTGCCCCGTATTCTGCGCCATGATTCTGGCCATCTTTTCTTTCGTTGCCAGGATATGTCTAGCCGTGATCTCAATCTCGGTGGCCTGTCCCTGTGCACCGCCCGCCGGCTGATGAATCATGATCTCCGCATTGGGCAGAGCCATTCTCTTGCCCTTCGTGCCGCCGGCCAGAAGGAACGCGCCCATGCTCGCCGCCATGCCGATGCAGACGGTAGATACATCGCATTTGATAAACTGCATCGTGTCGTAAATTGCCATCCCCGCTGTAATCACACCGCCGGGGCTGTTAATATAAAGGTTGATATCTTTTTCCGGGTCCTCAGACTCCAGAAAAAGGAGCTGCGCCACGATCACGCTGGCGCTCGCGTCGTTTACTTCCTCGCCAAGAAAGATGATTCTCTCTTTTAAAAGCCTGGAATAAATATCGTAGGAACGTTCGCCCTTAGATGTCTGTTCAATGACATAAGGTATCAAAGCCATGTATTACACCTCCGTTAGCCCAAATAGCTTATTTTGCCTTGCTCTCCTTGGCATTCTCCGCAATGAACTCAGCCGCTTTTCTGACAGCCAGATCCTGCATAATGCCCTTCTTCTCACGCTCTCCCATAAGGTCTCTGACCTTATCCACTTCCATCTGATAGACTTCAGCCATGGTCTTTAACTCGTCCTCGTACTCTTCTTCGGTAGGCTCCAGTTTTTCTGCTTTCGCCACAGCCTCAAGCACAAGCCTGGAGCGGATTCTCTCCTCCGCCTGCGGTTTCACCTGCTCTACCATCTGCTGGTAGTTCGTGCCGGTAAACTGGAGATACTGCTCCATCGAAAGCCCCTGCATGGTGATCCGCTGTGCAAACTCATCCACCATCTGTTTCTGCTGGGTCTCGATCATCGCATCAGGAATCTCCATCTCAGAAGCGTCCACTGCTGCCTTCACTGCAGCATCTTCCTTCGCTCTCTTTGCATCCTTGATCTTCTGTTCTTCCAGATTTTTCTTCACATCCTCGCGGTACTCCGCAAGCGTTTCAAACTCGGAAATGTCACTTGCAAACTCATCGTTCAATTCGGGAAGTTCTCTCTCCTTGATCTCCTTCACCGTACATTTGAAGACTGCCTCTTTGCCCTGCAGATGCTCAGCCTGGTAATCCTCCGGGAAGGTAACCTTCACTTCCGTCTCCTCGCCGATCTTTGCACCTACAAGCTGCTCCTCGAAGCCCGGAATGAAAGCGCCAGAACCGATGGTTAAGGGATAGTTTTCTCCCTTTCCGCCCTCAAAAGCCTCTCCGTCCACAAAACCTTCAAAATCAAGTGTGGTCATATCGCCGTCCTTCACGGGGCGGTCTTCCACCGTGATATTTCTTGCGTTGTTCTCCCGCTCTTTTTCAAGCTGCGCGTCAACCTCTTCATCTGTCACTGCGGTATCAACCTTATCCACTTTTACGCCCTTGTACTTGCCAAGCTTCACCTCCGGCTTAAGCGCAACCGTAGCCGTGAAAACAAAAGGCTTCCCGGCCTCGATCTGGGTCACTTCGATCTGGGGAGAGGAAACGATTTCCTCCTCACACTCCTCCAGTGCCTTATCATATGCATCGGGAATCAGTATATTCGCTGCCTCCTCGAAAAAGACCTCTTTGCCGTACATCTTCTCAACCATCTGCCGGGGCACCTTGCCCTTGCGAAAACCAGGGATGCTGATCTGCTTCTTCTGTTTCTGATAAGCCTTCTCGATGGCCTTCTCAAATTCCTCGACGCCGGTCTCGATTGTCAGCTTCGCCATGTTCTTCTCTAATTTTTCCACCTGTAAACTCATGTTATGGGTTCCTCCTTCAATTCCGCTGTCTGCTTTCGTAACTGTTTCGTACCTGCACAGTCACTTTCTTTTCATCTATCACAATGCCCAAACGGGCTTCCAGCTACAGTCACCCACACATTATAGCACAGGGTTATTGAAAATGCCACAATTTTTTCCGCGAATAAGCAGAGACAGAAAGCGGCAGAGGCATAGCGCATGCCTGCATGCAGATATGCCTGTGACGATTTATGGCGAGCAACGCGAATGAGAGATGCGAAGCATCTCGAATCTGCTTATTCACTCCGACTAAAGCAGAGTCAGAAAGCGGCGCAGGCTAGCGCATGCCTGCATGCAGATATGCCTGTGGCGATTTATGACGAGCAACGCGAATGAGAGATGCGAAGCATCTCGAATCTGCTTATTCGCTCTGACTAAAATAGAGGCAGAAAGCGGCAGAACAGGAAGGCGCCCCGCCTGTGTCTTCACAAACGGGGCGCCTTCGCTTTTGTTTTTCGTTACTTCATCTGCTCTTCCTGCTTCTTGATCATTCTACGAACCATCTCACCGCCGATGGAACCTGCCTCCTTGGAAGTCAGGTCACCGTTGTAACCCTCTTTCAGGTTTACACCGAGCTCAGACGCAACCTCAGTTTTGAAACGATCCATAGCTGCCTTTGCCTCAGGAACTTCTACTCTATTGGTCTTGTTACTTGCCATTTCTTTTCACCTCCGAAATACTTTGAATCTTTTTGATTCTTTATCTATATTTGAGACAAGCGCATCCTCCGTGCGCCTGTCTGTTGGCCTTGCCGATTGACTGCACACTTTGTTTGTCGCTTATCTTGATGTTAGTATGTTCGGATGGAATGAAATTATAATGGAAACTTTTTACAGATAGACAATTTTTCTGCCCATCGCCTCAGCCGCTTCTTTTCCCTGCAGCTTTTCCAGAATGGCGAGCCCGAAAGGAATCGCCGCACCCATGCCGCGTCCCGTGATGATATTGCCGTCAATCACGGCAGGCTCCCGGAGTACCTCGGCTCCTTCCAACTGGCTCTCCATATCGGGGAAGGAGCATGCCTTCTTTCCATTTAAATGTCCGCGGTGTCCCAGAATCGAAGGCGCCGCGCAGACAGCCGCCACAGTCTTTCCCGCCTGTACGAAAGCATCCACCTGCTCCATCAAAGCCGCGCATGCCTCAAGATTCTTCGTGCCCGGCATACCGCCCGGAAGAACGATCACATCCGTCTCATCAAAATTCACTTCTGAGAGAACCTTGTCCATCGTCACTTCCACACCGTGGGAGCTTGTGACACTGCGCTCGTCCGTGACAGACACCATCGTGATCTCCTCTCCCGCGCGCCGCAGGATGTCCACCACCGTCAATGCTTCGATCTCCTCATAACCTGTTGCAAAAAAAATTGCTGTCCTGCTCATGTTTTCCTCCGTTCCGGGGCTTTCGCCTCTTCTTTTTTTATTCTTCCCTTTTTACTTTTCTTTAACAGACGCTTCCATGCAATTTGACTTTTCTACATGATAACATATCAAATCTTTCTATTTCATGCCTCTGCAAACTGTTGCGCACTGTCAATAAGCTCTTTCCTTGTCAGATTTTTTCATCGCATTTCCTGCCCCGCCGCATCAGCACAATTCCCGTCACATCCGCAAGCGCCCAGCCGATGGGAATCGCCCACCAGATACCGAGCACGCCGATTCCCGGAACTGCAGCCAGAATGTATGCCAGCGCAACGCGCGTTCCAAGGGAGATCACCGTAAGCACAAGGGACACGCCCGGCCTGTTGACGCCCCGGAAATATCCGTACAGCAGAAACAAGATGCCAATACCGATATAAAAGGCGCCCTCGATCCGCAGATACTGCATACCGATCTCTATGATCTCCGTTTCCCCGGCGTCCACAAAAATAAGCATCAAAAACCTTGCGAATGCAAATACCAGCGCCGAAATCAATCCGCAGAAAACAGCGGAAACCGTCATCGCCTTCCCTGTCCCCTGCTTTACCCGCTCCGTCTTTTCCGCGCCAAAATTCTGCGAGATGAAAATGGAGTAGGCGTTGCCAAACTCCTGTGCCGGCATATAGGCAAAAGTATCAATTTTCACCGTGGCCGCAAAAGCCGCCATCACTGCAGGCCCGAAACTGTTGACAAGGCTCTGCACCATGAGAATGCCGAAGTTCATCACCGACTGCTGCATCCCCGTCATCAGAGAATAGCCGCAGATTTCCCCAACCGGCTTCTCCTCCCGCAAAAAGCGTTTCGGCGAAAACCGATAGTACGGCTCCTTCTTCCACAGATACAAGCCAAGCCCCAGCCCGGACACCGCCTGCGCGATCACCGTCGCCTCCGCCGCGCCCGAAAGTCCCCGCCCCAGACTGCACACAAAGAACAAATCCAGAACGATATTCAAAACCGAGGCCGCTCCCAGAAAGTACAGCGGCGCCACCGAATTGCCAAGCGCACGCAGCAGGAATGCGAAATAATTATATAGGAAGATAAAGAAAATTCCCCAGAAGACAACCGTCAGATATTCCCTTGTCATTTCATAAAGCTCTGAGGGCGTGCGAAGCAGCATAAGGATCGGGTGTACCATCGCCTGCGAAAATACCGTGAGCGCCACCGCCAGCATGCCGATCATCACGAACGCCGTCTGCGCACAGATACGCACCCTTTCCCTGTCTCCTTTCCCTATATAATAGGAAAAGACAGCGCCGCTCCCCATACAAAGACCGATCAGCAGAGAATTTAAAAACGTCATCAATGCGTAGGAGGAGCCGACCGCCGCCAGCGCGTCCGCGCCCACGAATTTTCCCACCACCCATGTGTCCGCTATATTGTAGCACTGCTGCAGCAGATTCCCTAAAATCATAGGCGCTGCAAAGAGAAGCAGCGATTTTGTCACATTACCTTTTGTCAAATCATGGTTCATCATATCTTTTTTCCATTTTTATTTTATATGCTGCCGTGGGCAACGCTGTTATTATACCACATCACTGTCTGAATCACAATGAGGCGGCAGATGCCTTATTTTTCTTTGTAAACGTTTTATCGTATGTTTATCCGTCCCTTGACAAACAAATAAGACTTTACACCTTCCTCAAATCCCTCCATATATAGAAGCTTCGAAAGAACATAAATGTATAACTGTCTGCAAGGAGGGTGAAAGGATGTATGAAATGGCGTCTGATCCGCAATATAAGGATGAACTGGGAAAAGAAGAAATAAGAATTGAGAACGAACTTGAAATGTTAGAAAAGAAGGAGTAAAAGACAAGTATTGTGGGAAAATCAAAACTTTTGGACTTTTCCACAATGCCGACTATTACGGAATCCCATGCATATATCTATCCGATTTTGCTTTATCAAGCGCAAAAATCTATTCCATGTTTAGGGAATAAGTACTATAATAAAGCTATCGACAATCGAAATTAGGAGGTGGCAAATATGTCAGGGTGTTTAAGATTAAGAAATATCTAAATACATAAGGCTGTGTTAAATAGTTTTATGTACAATCAGAATACTAAAAAACTATTTAATAAAGGAGATTTTGTAATGATATTTCAAGACAATGTACTGAAAGAGTATTTAAAAAATGTTTATTTTGTAACAGGAACACCTTGTGGAGGAAAGACAACGATTTCAAGAGAGTTAGCAAACCGACACAATATATTAGTCTACGATATTGACGAGCAATTTGAGAAACATCAACAAGTTTCAAACGCTGCTTTTCAACCAGCAATGAATAAGAAGTTTAAAGATGCGGATGAATTCTTTTTGCGTACTGTGGATGATTATAAAAAGTGGTTGCTTGATAATACACGAGAACAATTAGACTTTGTATTATTGGATTTGATACGTTTTTCTCAAAATCAAATTGTGCTATGTGATAGCCATTTAACTATGGAGCAGGCGGAACGGATTACGGAACCATCCAGAATTGTTTTTTTGTTAACGGAACCATCTAATATCATTGATGATTATTGCAACCGCCCGGATCATCAAGGTTTTTGTGATTTTATTAATAGCGCGTCTGATGTTGAAAAGGCAAAAGAAACATGTAATGCGACTTTGAGGAGTCTCAATGAGAAATATTATTGGGATATCAAAGAAAGCGGTTATTTTTGGCTTGAAAGAACACCGCAGAGCACAGTTAAGGAAACGGCAGACAAAGTAGAGCGGTATTTCGGGTTAGTAAATTTATTGTAAACTATGGCAATGGGATAGACCGTTTGTACGTCAAACAATTAGGTTAATTAGATTTTACGGGGTTTGTCAAGTAAAGTGTGTAAATTAATTTGATTTTTTTCGGCGGTCTTAATTGACCGCCGTATTTATTGTATGAAACTCAGTCAAATGGCAGTTCCTCACCATTACGG
>CAJTEY010000028.1 GCA_910575775.1 Lachnospiraceae bacterium
TTTTAATAAGCTTACAGATGCTGTTTTTCTTGAACATATGGATACCTCGCAATCAATAAGATAATTAATTGCGGGGCAACATTTTTCGGCGTACCTGTCAAGTGTTTTTATTAAATTTTTTGAATTTTTTTCTGCTGTGTAAGAAGGAGTAACTATGGCTTAAGTTGACGACATTGTTGCCCCCTAAGAACCCCCATTCCGGCTATCCGCCAAAACTGAAATCGAGGAACTCATTCTCCTCCGGTTCCTCTGTTTCAGCCTCCCCGCCTTTTTGCAAAATACCATCGCCGGAATATAATGCCTGTGTCTCTCCATTGCCTTTCATATAGCTCTCCATCTGCGCACTATTTCCCATCGCCAAGATATTCTGCTGCTGCAAAAGGTAAATCCCGATAAGCTGTGGCAGGTTGCCAAGCACTTTCTGTTCCACCTTTTCCACGATCCTGTCCGCAAAGGCATCCTCTTTTTCCCTTGTTTCCAGATACGGATCATCCGATATTGCCAAATGCCTGTCATAAAAATCATTGACTGCCTGAATGATAAAGTCATTCTGCGAGGGAAATGCACTGACAGCTTCTGAATGAAGTATTTCCCATGCCCGTCTGTCAGCCTCCTTTTCCTCATAAAACCGCACATTGCGGTTACGGATATTTCCTGTCATTCCTGCACCTTCTTTCTAACTGCACTTTTTATTTCCGCGAGCAATGAGCCAACCGACCATGCTTGCATGGGCATTTGGCGAATGCCGCGAGAGTCAAATACCCCGCCTTTTTGGTATTTGACTGTGCCGCAAAATCATGTAACAGTAATATTCATATCCCTTTGCAGTCGCACAAATATCGTGATTAAAATGCGTCCTCTCCCGATTATATTCCCCAACAGCTTCCACGATTCTTGCACCGCCGCCCATAAAGTGAAGCTGCATAAGGCTTTCATTGTACTCATAATCCTTCAGCTTCTGAAAGATCTCCTGTACATAGGAAACTGCTGCTTCTTTCATAAGTGAGGCATAAGGCTCTGCAATATCCGTTTCCCCTGTTCTCAGATAATTTTCAATGACCTCGTTCATCAGGTTTGTCCCCGTTTCGTCCAACACCTTATTGCGGATACGCTGTATGCACTGGAAAACACCGAGCTTCTCTGTCCATGATTTACTCTCCATCGCCCTGCCATTGTTTAAATACATGATATTCATTGTTCCGTTGCCAATGTCGGCAAGTAAATTCATCCCTTTAAAATCTTTCAAGTTTTCCGCCACCGCGGAATAGCACTGTGGCATGACTGTACATCCGGCAATCTCAACCTCGTACTGTCTGTCTTTATAACGAAACTGCACAATCTTGTTCTGCATCAGATATTGGCGGAAGGATTCTCTCTGCGCCTGCACCCACTTCAACGGAAGTCCTGCGGCAAGATGCACTCTGGCAGAGGTTAATTCCCTTGCATTCAGTTCTTTTGCTATTGCCGCAAGCGTCAGGATATAATTATCATCATCTGACTGCTTTTCAGCGATAAAGCTCTTATGACCTTCCCCGATAATGTAGAAATATCCGTCATACTCCAGATAATCCTTACTGAAAGTTGGCGCTTTCTCACTCTTAATCAGTGCGGTTGGAAATACCCTGTGTGCTGTTTTGATATTTCCATATCCATGATCAATTCCTAAGATCAATGTTCCATTCATGTTATATTCTCTTATATTCGCCATAATTTTTCCCTCTCTTTTTTATAATGTTTTTTGCGCCGATTTTTGCTGCGTGTAAACGCAGAATCTACCTTACAAAAATCGTGTGCATCAATATTTAGTGATAACAGTAGACAATATCTTGAAGAACCACTTCCTCTGCCATTGCCTTAGCCTGTTCCCGAAGCTGCCACATTTCCATTGTAGAATCTGGATTCTCCGGTTTATGCTTCTGTAAATACTGCTGCATAATCCTGTCCAACAATTCATTTGCTTCTTCATTGATTTCTTCCGCTTTTTGTTTCAGCTGCCCTAAACGAACCAGATGATAATATCTATCCGACTGGTTTTCTTTCAGATACTTTTTCCATAAATCTCCGTATTTTCCTGAAAAAGTATCCTGTATTGTTTCTGTTTCTTCTTCGCCAATACGGATATTGGGATATAAGATACCGTCTTTTTCTGTGTAAGTGCCACCCATTTGTTCAAATATCGATAATTCTTCTTTTTTCCTACCCATAACTTTATCCTCCAATCTTCTGTTTCTATCATGATTTTTCCGCTCTTTTAGCTGAACAGTTATGAATACCTGTCTGTTTTTCATGCCAATCCCTGACCAGCTTTTCTATCAGTTCCACTTTTTGCTTTGGTGTGAAATCTGCGGGAAAATATTGCGATAATGAATCTGCCCTAATTTTAATCTGTTCTCTCTGATTTGCTTTTTCCTCTCCCAAAATATCATACATTTTATCCATATCAATCCCCTCTGACTGACTCAGGCGTTTCATCCGGTTTGCCTGTGAAAGAGACGGTGTACACTGCTCCAAATCCATTACCGCATGAAGTTCATACTGTTCCTCTTCTTTCAAATAAGAAAGTTCTACCGCTATAGTAAACGCTATTTTCCCTTCATCCACCATATCAAGGATTTTTGGAATAAGATTTGTCAGACGGATATACCTTGCGATCTGGTTCCGGCTCTCCCCAACCTGTTTTGCTAAAAGCTCATCCGAACGAAGTATGGGCTTTCCGTTTTCTCCCACATCCTTTGACAGCTTCGTCCCAACTTGGGACAAAGTATCAGTGAATTTCTTTCCCTGCTGCTTCATGGCTTCCAGCTTCATTTTATAGGCATAAGCTTTCTCACTGGGCTTGATATGCTCCCGCTGTAAATTACTGTCCACCATCGCGATTGTCGCTTCTACATCATCCATCTGCACAATCATCACAGGAACCGTATCTATGCCTGCCCATTCGCTGGCCGCTTTTCTTCTGTGCCCTGCGATGATTTCATACCCTGATCCAATTGGGTTTGGTCTTACAATCAAGGGCACAAGCACTCCCTTATCCTCAATACTCTTTGATAATTCAAAAAGGTGCATATCATGCTCTACCTTGAACGGATGCCCCTGAAAATCATGCAGTTCGCTGATCTTTACATTTTCCGTCTGTACATTGTGGTCGAAAATCCCACATATACTCTTTTTACTTGTCTGCTCCATCTGTTTGTCCTCCTACTTTTTAATTTGATTATTAAGGTGTCTGATGAATGCTGGCAATTTTAAATCAAAAAGACCGCCTGCTCCACACCATAAGGATATAGAAAACAAGCGGTCTAAATGCGAACCAAACATTCGCATGACTTACCTATTATTCAGTTGTTGATAAAATTTTTCTGTAATGATTGAGTTTGTGAACTATACATTTTTGTGTCCACTCATACGAGTTCCATAACTACGGACACTTTAATCTCGTGAGAAATCTCTTTTTTCTTTCCAATTTCAGGTGTTCGGTTAAACTTAAAAATCCTCGCAAAGTGCGTAAATTCAAGGATTTCTACAAATCCTTCCTTTGTAGACAACATGCGACTTCCACATGCCCTGTATGCCCAAACTGGTCTACAGCCCTCACCCTCTTAAGCTCATACCCTCCCCCACACAGCACCTTCAGATCCCTCGCCAGCGTTGCCGGGGCACAGCTCACATAGACAATCCGCTCTGGCTGCATTGCCAACATGGTTTCCAGACACTTTTCGTCGCAGCCTTTCCGGGGGGGATCCACTACAATCACATCCGGATGGCGCATCTGTTCCAGCACCTGGCGCCCTTCGATTTCTGGCTCTCCGCCTTCCTCCGCGGTCTTTAGGCCGACGGGGCCGCCCTGCCTCCATGTTCCCTGCCCGTTATAAAACGCAGGCAGCACTTCTTCCGCCTTCCCTACTAAAAATTCCGCATTGGTAATCTGGTTCCTGCGGGCGTTCTCTTTCGCATCCTCGATTGCCTGGGGCACAATCTCCACGCCGTATACCTGTTTCGCACGTTTTGCCATAAAGAGAGAGATCGTCCCGATACCGCAGTACAAATCCCACACAGTCTCCTCCCCGGTCAGTCCCGCATATTCCAGCGCAAGCCCGTAAAGTTTCTCGGTCTGCCGTGGATTCACCTGATAAAAAGACAGCGGTGAAATCCGAAACGTGACTTTCTCTTTGCCGTGCACGCTCCTGTCTTCTGCGTTGACGGCCTCTCTGAGCTCTGCCGTATCCAGCACTCTGAGGCTGTCCTCGATCCAGCCGCCGCCCCAAAGTACCCGTGTTTCCTTCCCCATAATTACATTTGTCTTTTCGCAATTCATATTGATAGAAATACTGGCAATTCTTTTCTCCGGCATGTTCCCTTCTCCGGCCGCAAACGGCCTGCCGTCATCTGTAAAAGCCGCCTCTAATCGCTCTCCCGTCAGCTTTTCCACCAGCCTGTCTTCCTCGGGCAGCTTCTTCCCGTTAATCACAAGGCACACCATGATTTCCCCGGATGCAAACCCCGTGCGGATCAGTACATGCCGCACCAGTCCTTCTCCTGTATTTTCCCGGTAAGCACTTACACCATTTTCTTTCATATAAGAGAGAACCGCCTCCAAAACCACCTGGTTTTCAGGCGGCCCCAGCGGACAGTCCGTGTTGGCAATAATATTGTGGGTCCTGCCTGCATAAAAGCCGGCGACAAGGTTTCCGGCTCTGTCATATCCCACGGGATACTGCGCCTTATTTCGGTAATGCCACGGTTCCTCCATCCCGACAATCGGTTCCATGACAGCGCTGATCTGCTCGGGTGAAAACCCGCCGATCCGCTGCAAATGATTGCGTACTTTATTCTGTTTATAGGCAAGCTGCCTCTCATAACTCATGGCCTGAATCTGACAGCCGCCACATTGTCTGTGAAAGGGGCATTTCGGATCCACACGAAAAGGAGAAGGCGTCACCACCTTCTCTACTCTCGCATAACCATAGTTTTTCTTACATTTGGTAATCCGCGCTTCAATGATGTCCCCGATCACAGCGTCTTTTACAAACAAAGTATAACCATCCGCTTTGCCGATGCCTTCGCCGTCATTCCCAATATCTTCTATCGTGACTGTCACAATATCATTCTTTTTATAATTATCACCCTGCATAAATTGCCCCTTTATTCCAGACTCGTTCCGCGCAGATTCGACTCAAACAGCCTGTTAAATCCAAGCCATCCCGTCTCCTTGCTGTTTTCCAGGATTTCCGCAAAGGTTTCCATCTTGGCATCTACATTGTCAGCAAAATTTAGTGCCACTGCCTCCACAATTGCCGGCTTCTTTGGCGAACCGAACTCGTACTCTCCGTGATGGGAGAGAATACAGTGTTTCAATTCATTGGCAAGCAGCGGCGGAAAACCATCTATCTCCCTTACTTTCTCTCCGATCATCTCACTGCCAATCACAATATGTCCAAGAAACTGCCCATCATCCGTATAATCATTTTGCGGGAACAGCGACAGCTCCTTTGTTTTTCCAATATCATGACAGATCGCTGCCGTGATCAGCAGATCCCTGTTTAGCACAGGGTACTGTGTACAAAAATAATCGCTAAGCTTCGCCACTGCCAGCGTATGCTGCAGCAGGCCGCCCACAAACCCGTGATGCACCGTCTTAGCCGCTGAAGACAGCCGGAAAGCTTTTATAAATGCTTCATCCTTTACGAAAAATGCCTCCAGAAGCTGATGCAGATAGGGATTTTTGACACTTGCCACCAATTCCAGAAGCTCTTTCATCATATCTTCCACTTTGAACTTGCTGACGGGAAGATACTCCGACGGATCATATTCTCCCTCCCTGCATTTACGCACACGTTTCACATTTACCTGCAAGGCTCCCTGGAAACTGGTCACATCACCATACACTTCTATGTAATCCATACTGTCAAAATCTTCTATCCCCGCATTGTTTGGATCCCATATCTTCGCGTCTATGGTGCCCGTCTTGTCCTGCAAAATCACATTGTCATAAGGCTTCCCGTTTTTTGTTACCGCCGACTGCTTATGCTTACAAAGGTAAACCTCAAACATTCTGTCACTTTCCTTGTAATCCTTGATATATTTCATTTTTCTTCCCATCCTTTCCTGCTCACCTCAAATTATAAAATTCAACCCGGCCAGAGATCACCAGCTCCCCAACGTTACATCCACGCTCATCTCATGTCCCTGCCTTGTCAGCGTGACAGTGAGAACATCGCCCGGTTTCGACGACTGCAAAATTCCCAGAAGCTCACTGTAAGTCGTTATCTCCGTATTCCCCACTCTGGTAACCACATCACCGCTCTGGATTCCGGCCACCATGGCTGGTGAATCAATTTCAATCTCTCGGATATATGTGCCGGCCGGCGTGTTAATTTGTGCATCTTCAATGGCCGCCTTTGGCACATCCGCCCCATGCACGCCCAGATATGCGCGCTCTTTATTGTTGGACATCTGCTCGATCGTGCGCTTTAACTCCGTGATGCCATAGGCGGTGAGCAGATTGCTCATATCATTTCCGGTATTGACATTATCTATAATACCGATCACCATGCCTTTTAAATTAATCAATACACCCGTTGCATTGCGGCTCCCGTAAATGTCCGTGGTAATCCGCTTATAGGCAGAGTCTGGACGGTCAATCACTGTTCCAGTGGAAGTCACCATGCCATAGCTGATGGAACCGCCGGTACCCAGAGGACTTCCCAGCGCCACCACCGGCGTTCCCAGCAGATTGATGTTGGAACTGCCCAACTCCGCGATATCGATCTGCTCCATCGTTCCACTGCTGATCGCAGAGAGCGGCACCGACAAAATCGCCAGTCCTGTGTTCTCATCCTTCTGCACAAGATCCGCCTCCACCTGCGTCTGGTCACAGAAAGTCACCTCAATACTGTCCGCCCCGTTTAAGCTTCCCGCACTGACTAAAATAAGCAGGGCTTTCTCGTTGTTGGCCACAATCACACCGGAAGCCGACGCAACATTTTCATAGATATTATTAAACCAGTCGACATCGGAAGTAACACCCGCCACAGTGACCATCTCACGGTTCACTTCCTCCGTCAGCTTTCTCATCTCTTCATAAACCGACTGGTAATCTTCGAGCGTAAACTCCGTGTCTACCTGGGACAGTACTTCCTGAATCTGCTCATCTACCATTTCCAGATCCACCGGATCAGGTGTCTGCGCTTCGACATCCTCCTCCTTAACCAGCATGTCCTCCGGCTTCATTTCCTCGATCGGTGTCTCCTCGGGAAATGCCACCTCTTTCGGCTCTTCCTCCGGGTAAAGGCGGTTGCTGATCACCGGCTCAAGCACTAAAAATGTAAAACATGCCACCAGACCAAATACCACAGCCATAACCGCAGTTATTACTGTTCTGCGAAGAAGCTTTTTCTTATTCACGGGCTTTTGTTTGATTTTTTCCCGCATAAACTCCGTCTGCACAGAAGGTGTGTACTCCGCCTGTTCTTTGACCGGCTCTTTCCCCTCAAAGTTTTGCCCTATACCGCTCTGTTCTTTTTCCTGTTTCATCATGAATACCAATTCCTCTTTTACGGAAAACAGACAAATATCTCAGTTTCATAAATAAGTATACAAAAAAATCCGCATTTTAACAATGCGGATTTTTCATACCCTGTACAAGCTTTAAAATATCATGTTTCTACAGAAACTTTAGGCAGTCACACCACTGCCTCCACAACGATCTTATCCCCAATCCGCAGTTCCTTAACCCCCACTTCCTTCTTTTGGTTAAAATTGAAGCTGAGCAAATATCCCTTATCCAGATGATAATAGTCCAGATATTCCGTGAGCTGTTGCTCTCCCCGCTCATTATACTCATTACCATGCCATATTTTAAGCTCTATTACAAACTGCTCTCCTAAATAATCTACTATTACATCTGTTCGCCTGGCATCTCTCGTCTGCGCCTCTATATAATAATTTCCTGTTCCGTTAATAATCGGCTTCAGATACAACAAAAAAAATTTACGGCCATAAGTTTCAATAAACTTCTCGTCATTGTCTCCATAAATATCTGTAAAATGCTCCACAAATCTTTCAAGTATCCGATCCATGTCCAGCTTTTTACCTTTGACAAAATGATTTTTGTTCTGCCTGGAAAAATCACTTATTTCATTTGCCAGTTCTTCCTCTGAGAGGAAATAATCATACAAACATGTCTCAAAAATACGATTCGCAATTCGAACACATCCTTCCTGTTCCTTTACGTACCCAAACATCCCAGCCAATCCTACAGCGCGATTATTCAAATTATACACTATTGACTCGCCCCAAAACAAAATATCATACAGCATCTTCTTTATCGCCGGATATTCGTTGACATGCTTTATCATACTTCCGAACAATGGTAAATCCGCTTTTAAAATATAATTTACAGCCTGCAGGATTCCCTCCCTTTTCCATGCCGTCGAATCGTCTACACCATTTGTCTTTTCATCCATAATTTTACAGATCGCAGACACCAGATACGGATAGCCGGATGTGTATTGATAAATCTCTTCTGCAACCGCCTCCACGTTCATTCCCGTATGATGATCTTCCTCATACTCACACAACATATCAGCAATCTGCTCCGCCGGAAAATTCATAGCCACATAAAAGTTTGCCGCAATATTCCAAGGGCTGTTATACTGGTGTTCTTCATCCGGCCGTATCTTTGATTTCAAATTTTTGATATCATACACACCTGCCAGAATCACCGACTGAAACGCCGCAAACTCATCTCTGTTCAGATAATATCCCCGCAACTGCGCAAGAAAATCAATAAACACTTGATTATTCGACGCACTGTCTACCTCATCGATCATCAGAACGACAGGCTTTTCCGCTGTTTCACACATTTCGCTCAATCCCTCAAACAGTAGATCCAGAGAAAGCTTTTCTTCGTTTTTTAAGGCAAGTAACATCTGAAAGGTTTCTGCATCGACCCCCTCCATTCTCTTCTGCTTCCGGGAAAAATATCGTTCAATCTGTCTGATAAATTTCGCTGCAAAGGTCTGCTCATCTGCAAAACTTGCGGTACTCATCATCTGAAAATCCATATGAATCACAACATAATCGGCAATTAAATATTCCGCCAATGCCATAAGTGTCGTTGTCTTGCCGTACTGTCTTCCTCTGTTGATAATAAAGTATTTACCTTTTTCTACAAACTCTTCCCTGATCGTTCTTAATCTGTCATCAAGACATACCATATAATGTTCGTTTGGTTTACAGCATCCTTCCGTATTGAAATACCGCATTACGGTTCCTCCATATAATAATCGGCATTTGCCAGATGAATTAATTATCTCTGCTTAACTCATTCTAACACCCAGTTTGATGCGTGTAAAGAAAGGCTTATAGTTCTTACAGGCGAAATTTATAAGACCGTTACTTGTGACTGCCTGTTTCTGCAGGCTATTTTCCTCTTCCAGAAGGGAAATGACCTGTTCCATTTTCCGATGTTTGCAACCAATCATATCCATTTAAAAATATCTATACTCTTCAATCATTACAGCTCTTACACGCTTTCAAAATATTCTTCGTCGGAAATGCAAACGGCTTTAAACTCAAAACAACCGCAAGGAAAACGGCAGACAGTATCCATATCAGTCTTCCCCCCGTAGTTGCCATAAGAAGATCATTTACTTCCAGCTTGTCTAAAATTGTGATAACAAAGTAATGCCAGAAATAAACCTGCAGCGTACGCCTCCCGAACAAAGTGATCGCGGGAACAGATCGGTTTGGTACAATACCAATCACAGAAAATCCAGTGATCACACTGATTATATAGCATACCATCCGAAATACACAACCCCACCTGTTGAATATTTCATTCACACTGAAAGGATTACGCCCGGTAAACAGCGGTCTCAAAAAGTATAACTGATCCAGCCCAGCCAGACATGCCACACCCCAGATGGCCAGCACCGCAAAAGCCATTCCCTTTATCCGCTTATTTTCTGCGGCTTTTGCCAACGTCTCAGCATTTATCATTTCTCCCAATAAGAAGAAAGGATAAAACACAACTGCCCGCGAGAGGTACAGGAAGTCTCCTATACCCGTATCATACCCGACAAAACAGGCTATCATAACAGAAAATAAAAGAAGAAACCTTTTATTCATGTTTCTTAAACTATACGACACTACAATATATATCGCAAGAACAAACATATACCATGGTATTCCTCCATCCAAAAGAAGCGAAAAAGAAGCCTCCCCGTAAATAAGCATTTTTTCTATAAAATAAACTATTTTCCACAAAAAACCTATGCATATATATCCCAACACTTTTGCCGTAATATTTTTGTTTTTATGAAATAGTCCTGACAAAAACAGAAATAAGGGCATATGAAAAGAATAAATCCATAGAAACAGGCTTTTATACACCTTTGACTGTGCTGTATTCAAGTCAATGGCATGCCCGACGACAACTAATACGATTAAGATAAAACGCACATTTTCATAAAGAAAAATCCGATCATTACGGGGATGAGATTTATGTTCCACCCCCCCCCCCTAAAAATTTATGCAACATCCTTTATTTTTCCTCCAAATGCAAAAATCTCTGACCCAAATAATTTAAAATAACAAACAGGCACATTCCGGCAAGCATTGCTCCGTTATCCTGTACTTTCTGTCTGTAACCAGAAAGAAGTTTTTAGCCACAATATATTTAAGTCTTCCTTTTATTTCATCATACATTTTAGCCAGGTACCACCCTTTGAACCGTCCTCAACAAAAATTATTTCGTATTCAATAGCTGCTTCCGACAAAATCCGGCCAATTGTCTCCGCTGTACGAAACATATTCTATTTTTTATTATAAGCAGGTATGATTGCTGATAAAAGCTTATTTATTATTTGGCTTCCTCTTCTTTATGTATTATGAACCCACCATGAGTTATACTTGATCTACAAGTCAGGCGATATACCATAGAACAATTTATACCGCTCTTCCCATATATCAATTAAACGGGCACAGTGTAAAGACCTGTATAAATACTTCCGCCTTTCCATCTCTTTCCGCACTGGCGTAATTGTAATATATTCTGCAATCGTTACACTAAGATACCCAAATAAAAATAGCAATATAGATTTTATAACTAACTGATGCTTGTTCTTATAGCGCTCTGTAAATACGCAGGTAGGAAATCCCTACAAGGCACATTGCCATCACCGCCGCCTGTAAAAAATGAAACCGCGTCAAAATCATAACTATTGTGTTGCCAGCGTAGAGTCAAAATTAATAAGAAAAGAAATGCCCAAAATAAATATTTTTTGAAATCTCTCATTTCAACTCCCTCATCTTAGTCCCAGCGTCAGTACCTTCTCAACAGTCTCCAAAACCTCCGGATCATACGCTGTCAAATTAAAATCCCAAGGCACCAAATACAGGAAAAAGCACATAAATATACTTCCCGCCGCCCATAACATCATATTACGACTGAATTTCTTCCCTGCTGTCTCCGTAGTATTCATATAATAACAGCCGGCTGCCATATAGCAGAAAAGACCCATAAGCCAATAGATATCCATGCGATACCGCTCAAGCAGCCAAGGTACTTCTATTACAGTTACAACCGTAATAAGCAGTGGCAAAAAACAAAGTACAGCCACAAACCCCCATAGATGCATTTCTTTGAATCTTTTCCTTACCCCTTCCCCTGTCACAGCAATAAACGGGAACAGAAGAATCGGAAAATTAATAAATGCACCATTGAAAGAAATGTAGGGAAACTCTTTTTTTAGCGGCACATAACTGATAAAGTTTTTTAAAATTCCATTGAATATATCAACCAGATCTATCCGTGAAAATATACTTCCATAATTGCTCTGGTCAGCACTCGTTAACTGCCAGGTTTGTCCAAATTCAAACGGATTATCAAACCTGACATAATTATATGCCATTAATAAAACAGCAACTAACACATACGGGGACGCCGCAAAAATTAACTGCCTGACCAATATCGGTGTGATATTCCTTCTTCTTAAATATTCTGCCAGCATGGGAATAACAAGTATATTGGCCAAAGCAATAGACGGCCTGCACCCAAAAACCAATGCCCCTAAAATACTTCCGGCAAACGCATATAAAATACATCTTCTATCATTCACCTCACCCCAGACAGCTCTTGTGAAAAAATATATGCTCCATATCTCCAGACACATACCGGCAGAAATAGCCGTACAATATAATGCCGGTGCATCCACGCTGTACCATACGCTCATAATCGAAATCGCTGAAGATAAAAATAAATACATGCCAAAAGGCATTCTATTAAAAAACCTTTTTGCTGCAAAATGAAACAATGTAAAAATTCCAATGATAAATATACCCACAAATATCTGGGTGGCATGATAAGTCGTCAGACTTGTCCCTGTTATAATCCGATAAGGAAGGAACACAAGGAAAACAGGTACGATTCCGTAGTACATATAATAGCGCCCTTTATATAAAGCGTGATCCCAATGAAAATTTACACCCAATTCCTTTCTCATATCAGGATCATAAGGATTTTCCATTTCCAAAAGCCGTGAATCCATGTCACCATAATCAATATATAAATGTCCCTCTAAGACAGAATCCGTCATAACCTCATATATATTCCTCCAATTTGAGAATTCCCCATTATAATGCGGATTTAACCCCATTGGCCAAACACAAACAGTAATGATGCCTGTAATTACAAAAATAACAATATATTTTTGCACGTTGGATGTAAGATCCAAAGCCACATTATGAAAATACGACTTTTTTCTTACAGCTAACAGAACAAGTAAAATACCCCCCCCCCAGACCAAACAGCCCATTAGGAAAAACTTATTAATCATCTCTTACCTCTCCATACCCTGCCTATAGAATCTTTTCGTTATATGAGGGAACACTATGATTGTAATCAGGCATATGATGCCTGCCCCGCTCATAAGTAAACCAATCGTCAATCCCGGAATCCAATACCGCAGTTCAATTTCATGCTCGCCTGTCGGTACTTCCACACCCATAAAAGCTGTATTCGCCCGATAGAGTTTTGCCTCCTCCCCATCTATATAGGCTTTCCATCCGTCCATATACGGGATCGAAAGACATAAAAATTTATCCTTTGATACAGATACTGTTCCAGTCACCCCCCCCCCCCCCCCCCCCCGCACTAAATTTAACGTTTTCCAGCGTTTCTTTCCGCAAATTATCGACTTCCCTTGCATAACTTTCCATCGGCTGACACCAGATTTCTACATCATCCAGAAGAAATGTACCTCGTGCAGGAAAAGTAACTGTGACCGTGTGATATCCTTCTTCCGAATATCCCAGATTCAACATCTGTGTCTTTTGTCCATGTGTATAGACAAATGCATCTGCACAAAACCCTGCATCTGCAGAAGTCGCATCTGTATCTGCAGTTAACAACCAACTTCTCGAACTGTCACCCTCCGTCAGATCCAGATTAACAATCCTCAAATATGTTTCCGTCTTCGGAGATCCTGCAAAAGCCAGCGTCATAGCAGCTCCCGGTTCTTTTACCGTTATTTTCCCATTTTCCCAAGTCAGATTCTTTATATCCGCAATTTCATACGGTATTTTTACCGCTGTAACAGCAATATCACTTTTTTCTGGCAAATTGCCAACCGGTTCTTCTTCCAATAGAACAGCCTGTAGCTGCACCTCCTGTTTCCCTAGCGCATTCAGTTCACTGTATTCCTGCCGTCCAATATAATTTTCATATGTATATCCCAACGGTAAATTGCATTCATTTTTCCAAATCACATCTTTATTATTTCCTTTCTGTATTTCTCCTATTTTCTCAAATCCATAAGGTGCAAAAGAAAAATCTGTCTGACGTTCTGCATAATACTTCACTCCGGCAAGAGAAACCAGCGCAGAGCGCGCGTCCAGATCATAGACCCTGGCCCGCATTGTGTTTCTGGCAACTTCCATTTCATCCATCCACTCCATATAACCGTTACTAAACCCATAATAAGGATACATGGATAAGCCGTTCAATTCATAATAAAAGGATGCATTCAATTCGTCTGTCGAAATATTATCCCCTGTAACACGATAAAATGTATCATCTTCCCTAACCGCATTACTTGATGCAAGAGATGCATACTGTCCTCGCCCTAATTCTGTATATGGGCCACTCACAAATTCTTTTACATAGTTTCCCTCATCAGGACTGTATCTCAAATAGGATGTGTACCATACGGAGAAGCATGTCATCAACAAGCAGCCCGCCGATATCCATTTCTGACCCCGTATTCCCGTAAATTTACAACATGCAAAAATAAGCACGGCCATCAGCAGCATAATAAACGGCCGCATTTGATATGCCTCATGTTTGAATACAAAATAGCAGACCATAAAATAAATCACTAATAAAATACCCATGACAGCCATCATGCTGCGTTCCATATCTGCAAAATGCGGAACCATAAACATCAAAATTGCCGATACCAGAAACGCATATCCAAAACAATATCTTGATGAAATATTGCTAAAGCCGGACATTACATACGCAACTGCAGGAACACACAGCATAATAGTAAAAATAATAAAGAAAATCCTTAAGCTCCTTTCATTTTTCTCTCTTCTTAGAAAAAGCAGCAGCACTGCCGGAAGCGCAAGTACACAGAATCCCAGTATGGTCCAGACACCAAACCCATTCGGAAGCACCATAAACTCCAACATAAACCTTTTATAATAGTCCGCTTTATAATGCAGCATACCAGCATAACTCGCGACATCCCTACCGACCCGTCCCGATCCTGCTATCTGCAATAATGTGGGAATTACCGAAAAACATGCCAACAGTATACCCGTCCCGCCCCAGACCAGCATCCTTCCAATCATACTTAGAAATTCCCGTATCCGCTCTTTTTTATATATATCAAAAAAACGTATACAAACATAAATCGTGACAAACACCACCTGCATACATGAAAAATATAGTCCGAACTGAGCTATTAAAGATAAAAAAACTACTCCTGTCAGCAGCCACGCCATCTCTTTATGCAAAGCTTTCTCTGCCCCAACCAGCAGCAATGGGAGCACTATCATTGGCATCAAATAAAAGGGATGCCTTACACCCGCATTGAGCGCATATCCGCAAAAAGCATATGCCACCGCTCCTGTCATCACAGAAACCGGTTTCTGGCGGAAAAAGAAACCAAAAACCGAAAAAGAAACCCCCGCCATATAGTAATTGATAACCACATAAATATAATAGAAAATATTTACCTTATCTTCCGGACAAAAAGCTGCCAAAATTTGCGGAAATCCGATCTGCATATCCTGCGCAACCAAACCAGAATGAAAATCATAAATCGGAATATTCCATCCACTTCCAGCCAGAAAAGACTGCAGACTCTCACGGAACGTCCTGCTGATATACAAAAGCCGCATAAAATGTTGTGGCAATCCGTCTTCTCTCCATATAAATCCCTTTTCTGCACTAAAAAAGGGTAAAAAAATGAATTGCGCGAGAAAAATGAACAGAATTGTATAATGTACGATATAAAAAAGAAAAAGCTTCCATCCCGTCAACTCTTCCCATAACATAGAATATCTGTCGCGACATCTTTCTACCCACATCTTGCGCATACCTTTCCTAAATTTATGCTTTTTTGTTGCTACCTCAATCGTCTCTTATCAGATATTTTCACCAATAGTGTTTCCCACCCTCTGGCTGACAGCAAAATCATTATTGGCAAAAACGGCAGAAGATACCGGCTATTACACTCCCATATCGTAAGAAAAATACCTACGCCTATCATCGTATACCGCAGTATAATATATTTCCGGCTATTTGCCTCATCCATCAAAGAATAAACGCCCTCAAAGAACATTCCAAAAATCATCAGAATATGAAAAAACCACGTATAAGGCAGAACAATCCAATGTAAATCTTCACCCACCCCAAACAGCCTTTCCCATAAACTGTCCTCATGAATTGGTTTTCTATGACAATAATCGTCTCCGGCCAAGCAGCTGTTTCCCCATGTTCTTGAAAGTTTCGTATAAAAAAGATGATTCAGTGTTCCTCTCATCCCATAATCTATAATTCTCTGTTTCAGTTGCTGTATCTCTGCCGTTCTCTTTTCTTCATAGTTTCCGGCTGCCATCGAAAAATCAACATCTTCCTGTAAGTATCCCCCATAATGGTTCATTCCCATCATGATCCAGTGCGTCCAAGGAAACTCAAGCTGGTAAGCCAGTTCATCTGTAACAGACAGCTCCCTTTCTATCAGAGCATCCGTTATTTTAGTTCCCGCTCCCCATAATGCAAAACAACCTATTAGTACAAAGATAATCTTTCTATAGTCATTACAATCCAGAATGCTGTCTAAAATCATAGCAATCACCACGATAAAGCACAGTATCTTTATATGGAAAATAAATACAGACAATACTATAAGCAATAAACCAAACAGGATGCAGTGTCCTTTTCTTTTTACCCCCCCCCCTTTCATTTTTAAATAAATATACGTTAACAAAATTACCATCATTAAACTGACTGTATCTGTATATGCAAATTGCGCGTATAAATAAAACGGAAGGCATATGATACCTATCACACCGACTAAAAATGCCCGGCCTTCACTAAAGAGCAGTCTGGCTGTCTGATACACCAGTAAAAGTGTTATTTGCATAAAAAAGATACTCAAAAGAATTGCTGCCGTATAAAATGTTCCTTCCTTTACTACAGGAATTATCCACTGAACAAGTTTGAAATATACTGTCAAACAAAGCAGCCACGCTTGATTATTAGGATACCTGCTATAATATTCCATAGCTTCCCATTCCCCAGTTAATACCTTAGTCACCGCAGTTGAAATCAGTTTTCCCCAATCCCAAGTGAAATTTTCGCGAAGCTTAACCGTCATAACAACCATTAAGACTGCCGAAAAAAACTGAAGTCCACACCAAATCGGAACCTTGTATTTCATCAGTATTTTATCCACCCGCGAATCCATCTTTTTATCTTTATATTTCCTATACAAGAACCATAAAATATATAATACAGGAAACAGGAAAACCGCCGCCAGATACGATTCAGAAATCATATTTTTCAATGCCACTATACAAACCAGATAGAAAAACAGTACAAATATCCAGTTTCCTAATCGAATTAATTTAGACATACGTCTAACCTCCTCAGAAAATACACCTCACACATCTTCAAAAAACTTTGACAACCAGTTAATCAGTTTTGTAATCAATCTGTCAATAGTTTCCCGAAATGCAACGGAAAGCAGCACCGTAATTATAATGCAGGAAATGACATATATATATTTTGTTAATGCCGTCGGTTTATCTGATAGCAAACGTGGCTGCAATATCATCATTGGCAGTCTTTGTAATATGTATAACTCAAACAGATTTGCCCCCCCCCCTCTCAAAAAAACGACTATCTATCATATATCGCATCGTAAATGTTATAACAAAAGCAAGGAAACAGAATACCCAGAGTTGATATACAACCCAACTGAAATTTTTGTAAAAATGCAATGATATAAATCCAGTTGCAAACACCAAAACAAAAAATAGCCATGACCAAAAATTTTCATTAATAAAGTGTTCAGCCTTGCCACGATACAAGGAAAAAAGCATTCCCCAGAAATAGCATAGAATGGTATCATACCACCAATATTCTTTTCCTAATGCGCAGACAATTGCCATATATAATAACGATAAAACAAAAATACCAAATACTGCTTTCCTATGATTCAGGCCAAATACCGTAAAAGTAATAAAAGTAAATATGTACAACCATAAAACGCAAAAAATATACCAATTGCTGTTACCTATCGAATCCCATCCGACCAATGTCAGAATTATCTTTTTAACCCCAAATTGTGAGCCTGTTAAATAACGGTATCCAAAGTAAAAAGCAAGTGCGCTGTCAAACAGCAATAATACTTTTAAAAATCTATGTACGGGAATCTTCCTTACATAATTTTTCCCCTTCTTTTTTATGGATTCCATAATTCCATATCCAGAATAAAACAGAAACATCGCTACAATACACTGTCCTGTCACTCTTCTGACCAGTTGATATGGAGCATCCAAATATGGATGCACAAAATCCGCATATGTCCAAATATGTGAGAAAAAGACCATGCACAGAAAAATACCCTTTATGCTGTTCGTCATATTTACTGACATATAGTCGGTTTGATTGTCATTTGTTTTTTTCAGTCCCGTTATTGCAAATAACAATACAACCCCAAAAAGGAGAATCATTCTTTTGCCTCCCCTCTATACTCAATTACACGTCCCATCGCATAATCGTTTTTCCAAATGAACTGTTCAAATCATATTCAAATGCGTTTGACATATCCTGTATACTTTTTACATTCACTACACCCCCGATTAAATTCAGAAAATATTTTTTCAACCGCGGATATGTTTCATATAACTCGATCACTTTCTCAAAATCTTTTTTTCCACTACGACTGCTGCCAAATACATGTAACCCTTTTTCCAGAACCATCCGCGTATTGACAGGGACGGCGTTTTCCGATACACCCATAAGCGCAACAGATCCTTCCGGACGAATATGTTCAATAATCTGTTCTATGACACTCTGCGCAGCACTTCCGCCAACACATTCAAATGCGTGATCAAGCTTCAAATCATACGGAATATGATCCACATGAAAAGTCTGATCGGCAAAGGTAAATGTAGCAAGTTTTTCTTCATGTATCCCCATGACATATAACTGACAATTTTTATATAACTCACTGAGTATTGCAGAAAGTATATAACTCAGATTTCCATCTCCCCATATACCGATCCGTTTTCTCCTGTCATGAGAAAATCTTTCAAATCTCATCACCGTATGAGTGCAGACAGATACCATCTCAGTAAATGCTCCCATTTCATCCGATAAATCTGTCGGAACTCTGAGCAGCCTGCTCCTGTCTGTTTTTACATATTCCTGCATAAACCCGTCACAAGAGCTGGCTCTGAACTTACTGCTTTCCAGATAATTTTCTGCTATAACCACATCCTTTTCAGATGGCTGGTTCGGTATCAGTATGACGCTTTCTCCTGCCTGCAGTTCCCCTTTAGGGTCATACATAACCCTCCCGACTGCCTCGTGTATCAGAGCCATCGGAAGTTTTTTCCTAAGAATATCTCCCTCTCTTTTACCTTGATAATATCGCTGGTCTGCATGACAGATAGACAGATATGTCGGCCGGACAAGCACATTGTTTTCCTTTAGCGTAATATCTGTAAAGCTGGCTTCTATTCTTTTGGGTGACACGAGTCTATACACTGTGTTCAGCATTGTCTTTTCTCCGAATCATAGCTTCCGCCACTTCAAGATCATAAGAATAAGTTATCTTTGTGTTAAATACCTCTCCCTTTACCAGATGGACCGGTTCTCCCTTCATCACAAATATTTTGGCAGCATCTGTCAGAATCTCTTTTTCCTCTGGCAACAGACTATCAAAAATATTCATTAGCTTTTCGGCTTTGAAAGATTGCGGCGTCTGGCCTTGATACATCTGCATCCGGTCCGGGATATTACTGATCACAACGCCATCACGGCTTTCAACGATTGTATCAGATGCGGCAACTACCGTATCGCACGCGCCATATCGGATTGCGCCGTCTATATTTTCTTCAATAATCCTGTGTGTTACAAAAGGTCTTACAGAATCATGCGTCACAATTATTGTTTCATCATTTAACTCATATGTGTTCTTTATATGTCTGATTGCATTCATGATTGTATCGTTTCTCGTGTTCCCTCCCTCAATCACTTCAATCTGCCCAGGGTCACTCAGATAACGGTTAACCAGATTCTGCGTGTGTAACATCCAGTTTTGCGGGCAGAGTACAATAATCTTTTCAAACCTGGGATTAACGCAGAACTTCTCTATTGTATGAATAATGATCGGTTTCCCATTCAACAATAAATATTGTTTGGGCTTGTCCATATTTCCCATCCTCGCACCGGTTCCTCCGGCTAAAATCACTGCATATATCATTTTTCTACCTTTCCTCAACAAGCTTTTTAATCAGATTTGCAATACGCTCCGTAGAATGGCCGTCACATGCGCCCATTGTCTTTTTTCTGAACTCAGCCAGTTTTTCCAGATTTGGGATTTTTAAATTTCTCAAAACCGCCTCTTGAAGTTCATCCTGATTAATGGCAAAATCTCCATATGTATCTTGAGGAAATTCCAGGTAAAAATCTCTTTCATATTCCTCATAGTCAGGACAATAGAAAATAACCGGCATATTTAGTAGGCAACATTCAAATATAACCGATGAATAATCCGTAATCATGATATCCGCTACCATCATAAGTGTATTGGTGTTTTCATCTGTATTCATAATATTGGCATACTGCCCGCCATCCAGCAGATCCTTCTTTACCCTCGGATGATTTTTGATGAGCAGGATCGTATCTTTCGGTAACGAATTTGAAAAAATATCCCAGTCAATCTGCGGATCATTGGCTACTTTTATCCCTCTCTTTTCCCGAAATGTGGGGCAGTATAAAAGAATTCTTTTCCGCATATATTCCGGATGATCTTTATAAAACTGATCTTTCAGGTTTTGTATCCGCTGTGTATCGAAAAAGGCATCCGTTCTTGGCACTCCTAAAGCCTGTACCTTATCAATATCAATTCCAAAAGCCCCTGCATAATCAGCGCGAATATTTTCAGAGCTTACACATACTATGTCATACTGACCATGTATACCCTTTTCTTTTTGGCGGTCGTTTAGCAGATAATCCAGTCCAAACTTTTTAAAGGCCCCACATGCATGCCAGATCTGTATAAGCTTTTGTTCCGGCTTCAACTCTACCCGTCCCAGATAGTCGCAATAATCATCTGTTACAATTACTTTGCTTGTGAACAAATAATATTTTATTTTCCATTGTTCCAGCTTGCTATGCTTTCCCTGCTTGGCGAACACTACTTTTTTACAATTCAGAGCATCATAAACAGCTCTGCTGTTTTCTAACAATATGTTGTTACTACGAGGGCTGAAGAAAAACACACGCCTGCGCACAATAAGATATTTCTGTATAAGATCTCTCAGAGCCCTGCCCGCCCGAGAACATTTCATCTGTAATCTTTTCTTAAAATTATTGCGGCTACTTTTTACTCTCAGTAGTTCCAGATCTCTTACAATCAGATAAAGAAACCTGGGTGTGGGTTTATTTACTCTAGATAATAGAAATTTTTCATCAAACTCAGAATAAACACATAAATCAGACCTTTTTTTACAGCTCAAATTCTGATATAACCATTGAATATCCATAATCACAGCATCTGAAAAAGAGAACTCTCTTTCTTGCAGCTCTGTAGCAGACAAAAGCTTATTGCCAAGTATGTTATCAAGCAAACTGATATCAAATGGAAGTTTCCTGTTTACATATCTTCCACTGTATAATACGGTATTACATTTCATATACTTTGCATTTTCATCATCTATTTTTCGAATAGGTACTGTTACAAAACCGCAATTATTATTTATTGCTGAAAAATACATATTTTTTAAGGTATTTTCTGGAAGCAGAATATCTTCATCAATTATATTAACAAAATTGCTGCCTGCTGATTTCAAAACCAAATTTTTATATTCGGTGACAGAATCCGCTTCAAGAATTTTTAAATTAAGCATATCTCTATACGCAGCATCCATATATTTTTCCAGTTCTCTCTGCACAAAAACTTCAAATGAAACCAAAGTTTGATTATATATGGAAAACAGGATGCTATTAATCCGCTCTGGCAAGACATTAGCTGTTATCGCAACAGTAACGAGCGGCATTTGGACAAGTTGTTTTTTGGGACAAAGTCCTTCTTCTATTGACAAATCTTTATTATTCTTTATCAGACGTTCTAATTGTCTATGAAATATTTTGTTTTTATACTCTTCAAACTTACTGATTATCTTTTCTTCCAGGCGATCATCAGCCTGCCACAACTGTCGATAAAATGCATTAATGATACTGACCACAAATTTATAGTATAACTCTGCCATGTAATTCAATTTAATCACGGAGAATTCATTTTGTAGCCCTTCAGTCGCGCCCTCACTTCGAAGCTGCTCAGTGTAATTATCCAAACTCATATCCATGACTTTAATAATATTCTCATGCGCATATACAAAATCATCAAACAGCCCTTCTTCAGTCCGCTGTGTAACACTACGCCCTTTCCAGAGAGGACGTTTCCTGTATTCATATGCAACAACACTACAACCAGAAATTTTTTGGGCTTTTACTACACACTGCATTAGAAAAAGACCGTCTTCAGAGTATGCGATAGGCGCGAAAGTAAGAGTATTTTCCTTAATCAGATCTTTTTTAAACAATTTATTGGCCAATGAAAGATTCCAGACTAATCCCAAATCATATTTTTCTATTTCCTGTTTTTTTGATAACCCTTTCGTCTCTGGATAAATCCATTCTTTCGTTACAGAAAACTCTCGCATTCTCCCAACAACGATATCTGCGTCCTGTACTTTAGCCGTTGCATACATTTTTTCCAAAACAGTGGGGCGAATCCAGTCATCGGAATCATAAAAAGCAAGGTATTCTCCTCTTGCCATTTCAATTCCCCTGTTTCTCGCCGCTGACACGCCCCTGTTTTTTTGAAAAACACATTGAAACCTCTCATCATCCGCAGCAAATTTTTTCATAATCTCCGCAGATGAATCTGGACTTCCATCATCAATCATAATCACTTCAAATTCATCCAATGTCTGTTCTTTAAAAGACTCTAATGTTTGAGTCAGATACTCTTCCACATTGTATACTGGCAAAATGATAGAAACTTTTATTTTTGGTATTTCCATAGCGATCACTATTCTCCCTCGTAGCTTTTAGCTTGCTCCTTATCCTAATATTCTCACAGTTTCTTTATCTCTTCATATACGCGCATACAATTCCTACAGTCATTATAGGGGAAAGTACGCTCTACTCTTTCACGATACAAATCCTTCATCCGGCAGCCATTCTGCATATAATCTATGATCCGCTCTATCAATTCAGATGACGTATAAGACACCTCCCCAAATCCGTCCTTCTCATAATCAAAATATCCCTTCCGATATACATGTTTCCCCGAAAAGAACTCTTCTCCATCTGGCTGATAGTACAACACCGGTTTTCTTAGATAGGCAAAATCAAAAACAGCTGACGAATAATCCGTAATAACCATACTTGATTCTGCAAATACTTCCTTATATCGGATATGTCGCTTCAATATTCTGATCTGATCACCACATATCAAGTGCTCAAAGCATTCCTCGGGCATTGCCGGATGAGGCATAACTTGTATGACATAGCCATAGCTTTTCGCCATTTCCAAAAGCCGGGAATTTGAAAACACCTCACGATACATTCTGCAGTATGAACTATCTTGAAATTTGCTCTTTACTTTCCTTGTATCTGTATAATCATCATATCCTCCAGTCAGATAAAGCCGCCATGTGGGCATGAAAGTAATGATTTGTTTCTGAACCTGAGCATCATACAAGTAATCATATCTCGGAAATCCAGTACACTGTACGTTGTTCTCATTATAGCCATAGGGAAAATCCAGTATAGACCGATATTCCATATGAGTTGCAGTGATAAACAAGCGGATATCCACATCAGATCTTTTCAGCCATGTACTGGAATCATCTTTTGTAACACCATGCTGTAGGAAAATAAACAACTGCCGGTGCTGTATGTCTTTAAGCATACAGGCCATATCAAAAAAGCGGTTAAACGCGTACTCATCTGCCTGTGAAGATATTTTCTTTTCACATAAAAGTGATAGAATCTTATGTAGCAGGGAATGATATGGCACCACCCGTCCAATAGCTCTAAGGCGCTCATAATCTTTTGAACACTTATCCAGCACAAAATAAGTCTCTATTTTAGAGTTTCTTCCTTCCGTATTCATATAAGTAAAGAAGGCCTCTCCATTATCATCAGCTTTTGTGATCCTGTCACTAATCAGCCACAATTCTTTCTTTTTAAAGAATTTCAAAAAAAAATAAATTCTTCTGGCAGCCCACCCGCGAAATGCCTGTGGATCTTTTACCGATAATAAATCCCTGGACAACTTTCGTTCCTGTCTTCGTATCTGACACCGTTTGGGACTACTTACTATACGTAACCGGCCTGAAATGCAAAAAATTAACAGACCTTCTTCATACAAATAACTATTTTTAAATTGTTCTGATAATGGAAAAAACCTTTCAAATCCAATATCTGTACAGGGTACTTCCTCCTCTCTATACAGAGCGAAGCTCAAATCTGTCTGATTTTGCAGAGAAGCCCGGTCTATGTGCAGACAAAATGCCCCTACCACACCCATATCTTCATCAAAACGTCTCTCATCCTTTTTTTCACTAAGCCTAACCTTATAGGTAATAGGTTGTTCTTTTTCTGAAATCAACCGACAAATGAGATCTGTCCATGAAATATATAAAACATTTCTGACATACCCTTCGATCTGTATCTCTTCTTGCGTGATTGTAAGGAATTCCAGGAAAATGGCTGCATCTGGTTCTCCTTCCTTTTTCAAAGAAAGCAGCCTCATTTTTTCACCATATCCTATACTTTTCTGTTCCCATATGATTCGGTCTGCAATTCGATGTAATACTTGCAGAAACAGTGCTTCATATTCTTTTTGTTCCTGTCGATTCAAAACTCCCGGCTCTGTCAAAGGGGACGTCAGTCTCCATTGCAAATCATACATACAAACGTATTGTACGAACAAAGGCGCACTGCCTTTCTTCCTTTCTGCATTTTCCAAGGAATGAAGAATAAAGTTTCTCATGTACGGAATATAATATTCCTTTGCCATTCGTCCCCGGTCAGTTGCCGAATCACAAGAAACCCGTTTTCGGTATTGATAACAGGTGCCGCAGACAACTCCATAACGCATTTTGTCCAGCAAAAGATCTGTCAACAGCTGTGCGTCTTCAGCATAGGACAACGTAGAATCAAAGCATCGGTTCTTGAAACATTCACTTTTTACTAAAGCGGAGCTTATGGATAATTGTATACTACTATATTCTTTATCCAGATCTACCACGCGTGTCTTTGTGAATTTATAGTCCAGGGGATGGCGTTCATTCATTCCAAGGCATTGTAGCGGGATAACAACCAAATCAATCTGGTGGCGGTTTCTTTCAAGAAAATGGTACATTTTTTCCAATGCATTCTCATCCAACAGATCATCCGCGTCCGTAAAATTTACATAGTCCCCCAGCGCATGCCGTAATCCTTCATTTCTGGCCGAAGAAACCCCGCCATTCTCTTTGTGGATTGTCAAAATATTATCTGGATACTGTAATGTGTAGTAATCACATATAGCATCGGAGCCATCAGAAGAGCCGTCATCTATGAGGATCAACTGGATATTTTCCAGACCGATTGTCTGACTGAGAATACTTTGGATCATCTCTTTCAGATATGGCCTCACATTATATACCGCCGTCACAACTGAAATCTTATACCGCTTCTGTTCTGTCATATATTTTTCCCTGCACGTAAATCTCTGTATTTTTTTGCAAACCACACAAGTACTTCCATCACCAGATGACTGTATTCATGGAATACTACTATTTCATAAATGCGTCTTTCCCATGCGTGTTTCTTTTGCGGCAGAATCACAGGGCTGCATAGCCCGTCTGTCTCCCTTATCATACAGGCATAAAACTCTTCGTAGGGCAACCGCAGGTATATCCCTGTTTGCGACTCTCCAACATAATCCAGAAAGCGTCTGCATATCTGTTGGAAATCTCCAGGTAAATCTCTTATATACTTCTCAGCAGACAATTCTTCAAGCCACTCCTGTATAGCAAATATCTGTTTTTTTCTCTCTAATGTCATCTGCTGTTTCTTTTGGTTTACAACCCATGCATAGTCTAAGAGAATCCACCATACATAGCCCTTGTCACACTGATTATTTTTCTGTTCTTTTTTCCATGTTATAATTTTTTGCAACAGCAGAAAATTCTTTTCCTGTAGATTTTTCTGCTGTTTACACCGGCTCATGGCAGAGTCCGGCCTTCCCGTCTCATAATGATACAAGCGATCTCCAACGAAACAGATAGTCTCTGCAAGTTGAAAAGCCATAAACTGGAAGAACTGATCTTCTCCGATATCCAGAGACTCCTCAAAAAACAAACCATTCTTACGGAGAAACCCCATACTATAAAATTTATTAACAGTAAAAGGGCGACTTCCACATTCATAAAAAAGTGCTTCCATCCCATGCCCGCAATACAACACATCCCGGCTCGGGGTACATCGGAAAATCCATCTTCCCTCCCGTCCAGGTTCTCTGGATGGCCATAATCCGTAGGTCGTAATTTCTGCGCCGTGCTGTTCGGCTGTATTATACAAAAGTTCCAGAGCATGCCATTCCAGCCAGTCATCTGCATCCACAAACGCGATATATTTCCCCTGTGCCGCCCGCATTCCTGTATTCCTCGCAGCAGAAACACCCGTGTTTGTTTTTTCTATGACACGTATGCGAGAATCTGTTTTTTCATAGAGAAGAAGTTTTTGATAAGAAGGATCTTCTTTCTCACAGACACATAGAATCTCAATCTCTGTAAGAGTTTGCTTCCGAAGACTTCTGATACATCGTTCCAGATATCCCTCAACCCGATATACTGGCACAATAACTGACACGCAACATTTCGTTGTCCCGTTCATCACTTCATAAACTCCACATAATGCTCCAGTACTTCCTTCGGTTCCCCTATTTCCCGCAGCTCTCCATCATGAATCCACATAACTTCATCACACAGGCTTTTTAATGTATCAATACTATGGGACACGATAATAACGGTTCTATTTTTATCCGTTATTAATTCCTTCATCTTACTAAGACTTTTCTTTTTAAAACGTTCATCCCCCACGCTGAGTACTTCATCCACCAGCATGATATCTGTTTCCAGCATGGCTGTAATCGCAAAAGCCAGCTTGGAATGCATACCACTGGAATATGTTCTGACTGGTCTGTCAATAAATTCGCCGATTTCCGCAAAATCCACGATTTCCTGCATCTTGTCCCGTATCTGATGTTCGCTGAATCCCAAAAGCATACCCGACAGGGCGATGTTATCCCGTCCCGTCAGATTTTCCTTAAACCCCACTCCCAGGGCCATCAAGGAAACCGTATGACCTTTCAGATCAATACTTCCACTGTTTGGTGAAAAAACGCCCGCAATTGCACGCAACAGAGTGGACTTCCCGCTTCCGTTTCTTCCTATTATTCCAAGTATGCCGCCTTTTTCTACGGTAAATGACACATTTTTGACGGCTTCGAACGTCTCTTCATGCGAGCGCTTTTTAAATAAGTTATGCCGCACCGTAACATTCTTCATAATTCGATAATTAATACATACATTTTTCGCTTCAATCGCCAGTTCCTTCTGTTTCATCAGATCACCTTCACATAGGCATTTTCATTACGGTATATCGTATATACCCCGATAGCTGAAAGTACAACGGATACCAGTCCCCACATAACCAGCAGATCGATCTGCGGACTTGTGCTGTACAGCGCGGCGTTTCTCATGGCTGCTATACAGTATGCCACTGGATTGAACTGCTCCAACAGTTCTCCAAACGGCTCTGGTATGCGCTTCCCTACCGCATAAAACGTTCCTGTAAAATACATGAGCATACTTAAAATAATTCCAACGATGTAAGACAGATCATTGACATATACGCCAAAATGCATCAAGATGGTGCCCAACCCAAAGGTAAACAGAAAAAAAACGATCATAACGGGAATCAGATATAATATTCTCCATGTAACTGGAACCCGAAATACAATCAGCATACCCGCAACCACCGCAAAAGAAACCAGCATTTTGAATCCATTTACCAGCATACGGGCAAAATATAAAATAAACTTAGGCAGATATACCTTGGAAATAATGCCTTTATTACTTCTGACGATGTTGACGCTGACATTCATCCCTCTTGAAAAAAAGGTCCACATACTCAGACCCGAGAAAATAAAGACCGGAAAGTATTCCTCGGAAGCATGAAAAACAACACCAAAAATCAGAGTGTAGATCAGCATCATGCAAAAGGGCTCTATCAGCCACCAGAGCCAGTCCAGATACGCATTTGCCACTTCCGAGCGAAGATCTGCCCTGGCCGATCTGATCGCATATTTATAATACTTCCATACATCTCCTGCAAACCTGATCAGATACATCTTGAACTTTTCTAAAGTGACATCACGTTCTATACACAGACACACGCCCAGCGCCATGCAAAAAGACATGACGCAGCCTAAAATGGTAAACTCTATTTTATGCGACAGCGTCATATAAGCTATGCCGTCACCTTTAATTCCTCTTGTCCATGCGGCTCCATACATAATGAAACTGACCATTATTCCATACAAAAAGAAAAGACCTGTTTTTTTAATTATTGTCAGCTTTCCATGGCAGAAATAACTGTGCATAAACAGACCCGTCAATGTGGGAATTATCATAATCAGACTATTTAACATATACACTCTCAGACACCTTCTCTGCTGCATGCGTCAGCCGCTCAACATCATTACCAGACACATATGCATACTTTGTCGCTCTGGAATCCCTGATTGCCGCCCGCGTAAGTCTGCGCTCATATTTCCAATCATAATGCTCACGCTTGATAGCTCCGAACAGCCAGTTTCTAAATACCATTCTCAAAAAAATATCCGAGAAATTGACCGCCTTATCAAACAAATTCCCATGCTCATTTATCATCCATATTCTGTTTCTGATATCGTAATAATCTTTCCAATTGTACCGTCTTGGACGATCCTGACACTTGTTTTCACTTTTATGGTCTAATTTTGCATTGGTAACAACCAAAAACTTACTAACCTTGTTGATACGCAATGAGTATTCCGTATCATCAAAAAAAATAAAGTATTCTGCATGCGGAAGTCCCATCTCTCTGATCAGCCCGGTGTCTACTACCATTCCGCAAAACGACACAATATCGCATGTAAAATATACTTGCTTATATCTTTCTTCCTGCACGTTTTTCATCCGCAATCCGATCTTTCGCAGATCTTTTCGATGAAATGTATCTATTTTTCCTCCCGTCTCCACCGTCCCCGCAAATGCTTTGTATTTTGGATATTCAGCTCTGGCTGATAGAATTTTTTCCATATAATCCTCAGCAAGTATAGCGTCGTCATCTATCATCAGCACACATTTAACATTCTTGTGCAGCGCCCGCTCCATGCCTGCTGCAAAACCACCCGCGCCTCCAATATTTTGAGGAAGCCTTATCACTTCAATATTGTTCTGCGAATCCAGTCTGCCCAGATACTCCCCAGTTCCGTCCGTCGACGCGTTATCTACTATAATTATCCATGTCGGCTGACTTGTCTGGTTAATCGCATGAGAAACACACTCACGCAGCAACCGCTCCCTATTATATGTAACTATAACGATTGCATACTCGGATAACATCGCGTTTCCTCTCTCTGATCCTGCACCGCAACTCATATATGTATAAACCGTTCATATACGCAAATACTAAATAAAAATTTTTCCAATTGCCGTCTAAGAGTTATAAACTCTAACCCTTAACACACTCAGTTTAGAGTTTATAACTCTATTTGTCAATACTTTTCTTCTCATCACTTATACTAAACGTACCGAATGGATCTCACTTAAATTGTAGTACAAATATAAAGGCGGAGAATATAAGAATGAGATATTACGAGCGAATACGAGAAATCCGCGAAGATCATTCCATAACGCAACAGAAAATTGCAGACCTGCTCCACATAGGACAGCGTACTTACGCAGACTATGAGAGCGGTAAGACAAGAATACCTGTTGACAGCCTTTTGATACTGGCCAAATATTATGACGTTTCCATGGATTACATCACGGGAGCGAGCAATCTCCAAACAAAATATCCTGTAAAATAGGCAGCAGCTTTCCCATTCCATCTCAGAAAAGCCGCTGCCTGTTTTTATTATATCTATGATTCCTTTTTTGCCGTCTCCGCTATGTAGCTGTCCAGCCTGTTGATTGCAGTTCCCAGATCCCGGTGTAAAACCGCAAGGTAGTAACCGACCCCGCTGACGATCAGATTTTCTTTCCCCTGATCCTCCTCCTGCCCGTAAGCCGCCTCCAGCATTTTTATAATATACCGCAGGGACTCCTGATTATACTCTACTTCCAGCAATTCTCTCATAATTGAATACAGTTCTTGCATTTTCAATACCTCCGCCTTTTTGTATTTTTAAACTCCTACACTTTTATGATAAAGACTGCCTGCCAGTTTACCACTCTGTAATTTTAGCAACTGCAGAAAATTTGTGGTGATTTGAAAAGGCATGTGGTAAGATGATTGTTAAGCAGGCATATATCCGTCTGCTTAGGGGGATTTTTACGGGGAGCACATCTGCTGTATCATAGAAGAACAGCAAAAAAGATAAACAAAAATATAGACATACAGAGGTAAGCATGAACAGTAAAGTATTACGGGTATTAGAATACCATAAAATTATCAGCCATCTGACGGAAAAGGCATCCTCGGAACCGGGCAGGCGGCTCGCGCAGGCGCTTGTTCCCATGACAGATCTGGAGGAAATCAGGACAGCACAGATCCAGACTGCGGACGCTCTTGGGCGTCTTTTCGCCAAAGGCTCCACGTCTTTTGGCAATAACAAAGATCTGGGAATGAGCATAAAATCCCTTGAGGTTGGAAGCGCGCTTTCCATCGCAGAGCTTTTGCGCATCGCTTCTTTTCTGGAAAACGTGAACCGCATCAAAGCCTACGGGCGCAGGGAGCGGGACGATATTCCAGGCGATTCTCTGGACGTGTATTTTGACAGTCTGGAACCGCTCACGCCCCTGGCAAACGAGATCAACCGCTGCATTCTCTCCGAGGAGGAAATCGCAGATGACGCGAGCCCTGCATTAAAGCGCATCCGCCGCAGTATGGCGATCACCAACGATCGGATTCATTCCCAGTTAAATTCCATGATTAACGGCTCCCTGCGCACCTATCTGCAGGACGCCGTGGTAACCATGCGTGACAACCGCTACTGCATTCCCGTGAAATCCGAGTATAAGGGACAGGTACCCGGTATGGTGCACGACCAGTCCTCCACCGGCTCCACCTTTTTTATTGAGCCTGCGGCGATTGTCAATCTGAACAACGAATTGAAGGAATTATCCATAAAGGAGCAGGAAGAAATTGAGGCGGTGATGGCCGCCTTAAGCGCACTGGCCGCCGCTCACACGGATGCTCTTGCCACAGATCAGAAATCCATGACCATGCTGGACTTTATCTTTGCAAAGGCATCCCTTGCTATGGATCAGAACGCAACCATGCCGCTTTTCAATACGGATCAGCAGATCCGCATCCGCAAAGGGCGGCATCCGCTGATTGATAAAAAGGCAGTCGTGCCTGTGGACATTCTTCTCGGGATTGACTTTGACCTGCTCATCATCACAGGCCCGAATACGGGTGGTAAAACAGTGGCTTTAAAGACAGTGGGGCTTCTGACCCTGATGGGGCAGGCCGGACTGCATATTCCCGCCCTTGACCGCTCGGAGCTCTCCGTTTTCCGGGAAGTGTATGCGGATATCGGGGACGAGCAGAGCATTGAGCAGAGTCTCTCCACTTTCTCCTCCCACATGACAAGCATTGTGTCCATTCTGCAGGAGGCGGATACGGAGTCTCTCTGTCTTTTTGACGAGCTGGGCGCAGGGACAGATCCCACCGAAGGCGCCGCTCTGGCCATCTCGGTTCTGGATCATCTGCACGGCAGGGGCATCCGCACGATGGCCACCACACACTACAGCGAACTGAAAGTCTACGCGCTCTCCACGCCTTTTGTGGAAAATGCCTGCTGTGAATTTAATGTGGAAACACTCCGGCCCACCTACCGTCTTCTGATCGGCATACCCGGCAAGAGCAACGCCTTTGCCATCTCTTCCCGTCTGGGTCTGCCGGATCATATCATAGAGGACGCCAGGCGGCACATTACACAGGACAAAGAGAGTTTCGAGGATCTGCTCGCCAATCTGGAGAACAGCCGTCTGACCATCGAGAAGGAACAGGCGGAAATCGAAGCCTACAAGCGGGAAGTGCAGGCTTTAAAAGAGCGTCTGGAATCCAAACAGGAGAAAATTGACCAGTCCCGCGACCGCATTATCCGGGAAGCCAACGAGGAGGCCCGGGAAATCTTACAGAACGCGAAGGAGCTGGCAGACGAAACGATCCGCACCTTCCAGAAAGCCGGCGCCGCCTCTTCCATAAAGGATCTGGAGAAGTCCCGCCGCAAGGTACACGACAAGATTTCTGAGAAAAACGAGAAGCTCGCTCTGAAAAGCGAAAGAACAACCCACAAGATACTCAAACCGAACCAGATCAGGCTGGGCGACAGCGTAAAGATCGTATCTATGGGATTAAAGGGCAGCGTCAGCTCCCTTCCCGACAAAAACGGCAGGCTGTTTGTCCAGTGCGGCATCATCCGTTCCCAGGTTTCCCTGTCGGATCTGGTTCTGCTCGAGGAGGAGACGGTGAAAACCGAAAAAATGCAGCGCAGCTCTTCCGGCAAATTGAAAATGTCCAAATCCTACTCTGTCTCTACCGAAATCAATCTCCTCGGCAGGACGGTGGACGAGGCACTCTCCGAGCTGGACAAATATCTGGACGACGCCTACCTGGCCCATCTGCCCAGTGTACGCATTGTACACGGCAAAGGAACCGGGGCTCTGCGCAAAGCAGTACACGGATATCTGCGCAAAAACCGGGTCATAAAAAGTTTCCGTCTGGGTGAGTTTGGGGAAGGCGACGCCGGCGTAACCATAGCCGAGTTTAAGGACTGAGGAGGTTATCATGGTAAACAGACAAAAAATTTTAATTGTAGACGATGACAACAACATTGCGGAACTGATCTCCCTTTATCTGACAAAAGAGTGCTTTGAAACCATGATTGCAGGCGATGGGGAGTCAGCTTTGACGGCGGTGGACAGTTTCGAACCAAACCTGATGCTTCTGGATCTGATGCTGCCGGGCATTGACGGCTATCAGGTCTGCCGGGAGGTGCGTTCGAAATCCTCACTCCCCATTATCATGCTTTCCGCCAAAGGCGAGGTCTTTGACAAAGTGCTGGGGCTTGAGCTCGGTGCGGACGACTACATGGAAAAACCCTTTGACTCCAAGGAACTTGTGGCCCGGGTCAAGGCGGTGCTGCGCCGTTACAAGCCGGCCGTGGCAGAACCGAAATCCTCCGACGTCAAGAGCGTGGAATACCCGGATCTGATCATCAACCAGACCAATTATTCCGTAATTTATATGGGAAAAACCATTGAAATGCCTCCCAAGGAGCTGGAGCTTCTTTACTTCCTGGCCTCCTCACCGAATCACGTCTTTTCCAGAGAACAGCTTTTGGATCAGATCTGGGGCTATGAGTATATCGGGGACAGCCGTACGGTAGACGTTCATGTGAAACGGCTTCGTGAGAAAATTAACGACCATGAAAACTGGCGAATTGCTACGATCTGGGGCGTAGGCTACAAGTTTGAAGTCCGCGAAAAGAAGTTCTAGGCATGGAGACATTGATATGCGGAAGACACTCTATTTAAAGTTAATACTTGCTTACATCATTTTTGGGCTGTTTGGTTTTGTGGTGGTAGCAACTTTCGTGTCCGATATGACCATAAACCATCTCACCAAGGAGAAGGCGGACGCCCTCTACCGGGAAGCCACGCTGATCGCCAACACCTACGCCACGGATCTGTACAATACCGAGGTGTCTCTGGAAACGGTGAAGACGCAGCTGGATGCGCTGGACACCTACTTAAACGCCACTATCTGGATCATCAACCCTTCCGGGCGTATGGTTTTAGATTCCTCCGCCCCGGTGGATGTGGAAAACGAGGTGGTCGTGGAAAATTTCGATCCCACCATCACCGCCGGCTCCTACTATACAGTCGGTGACTTTTTCCAGACGTTTGACGAGGAAATGCTGAGTGTCTTCGCACCCATCACTTCCGGCTATAAGGTGAAGGGCTATGTAGTAATCCACGCCTCCCAGAGCAGCATACAGACCGAAGCAAACAAGCTTTTAAACATTTCCTACATTATGCTGCTCATTCTCTTTTTGCTGTCCCTGATCATCCTGATCTTTTTCACAGAGATGGTCTATATTCCCCTGCGGAAAATCACGGAAGCAACGGAACAGTACGCCAGCGGCAACATGCACTATGAATTCAGTGTGGAGAGTGAGGATGAGATGGGCTATCTGGCCGCCACACTGTCCTATATGGCCAGCGAAATCGCCCGGTCGGAGGATGACCAGAAAAAGTTCGTGGCCAATGTCTCCCATGACTTCCGCTCGCCCCTGACTTCCATCGAGGGGTATCTGAAAGCCATGCTGGATGGCACGATCCCCCCGGAAATGTACGAAAAATACTTAACCATTGTTCTGAACGAAACCGGGCGTCTGACGAAACTGACAAACAGCCTTCTGACCTTGAATAACCTCAACACCAAGGGAATCATGCTGAACAAAACGGACTTCGAGATCAACGCCGTCATCCGCAATGTGGCGGCCACCTTCGAGGGCACCTGCCGGCAGAAGATGATCGGCATCGAGCTGGTGCTCACGGGCGATGAGATGTATGTGGTCGCGGACATAGATAAAATCCAGCAGGTTCTCTACAACCTCCTGGACAACGCGATTAAATTCAGTCATCACGATTCCCTCATCAAAATCGAGACGACCGAAAAGCATAATAAAATTTTTATCAGTATAAAAGACACCGGCATCGGCATCCCGAAAGACGACTTGAAGCTGATCTGGGATCGTTTCTACAAATCTGACCTCTCCAGAGGAAAGGATAAGAAAGGAACGGGACTCGGCCTGTCAATCACAAAGGAAATCATTCAGGCGCACGGGGAAAACATCAATGTGATCAGCACCGAGGGTGTAGGAACAGAGTTTATCTTCTCCCTGCCTAAGTCTGATGTGGAGGACGACGACTAACTTTCCCACGACAGTCTGTGCAGTTCTCCTTCCCTCTGCATTCCCGCAAACCCGTTCTGCCGCAGCGCCTCATACAGCACAACTGCCACGGAATTGGACAGATTCAGAGATCGGATCTCGTCCATCATCGGAATGCGGATGCAGGTTTCCTCATTCTCCACCAGAAGCTCCTCGGGAATCCCGGCGCTCTCCTTGCCAAACATAATAAAATCATCCTGCCTGAAAACCGCCTCCGTATAGAGGCGTTTTGCCTTTGTGGTGGCGTACCAGATTTTTGCATCGGGATGCCTCTCCCGAAATTCCTGAAAATTGATATAGCGGGTCACATCCAGATGTTCCCAGTAGTCCATGCCCGCCCGTCTGATGGATTTCTCATCCAGCCGGAACCCCAAGGGCTCAATCAAATGGAGCGCCGTACCTGTCGCCACACAGGTACGGCCGATATTTCCCGTATTTGCCGGAATCTCCGGCTGATGTAAGATAATATGCATCTCATCCTCCACAGAGAATACGCCATTGCACATTCTCTCACACGCGGCACGGAGGCCTTTTGAAAAGCAGCCTCTGTCGTGATTATTCGTGTTTCTTATCCTGCTGCCGCAGCCTCTCCACAAAATCCGCCAGTTTCCCAATCGCCAGCTTCAGATTATCCAGAGAGTAGGCATAAGAAATTCTCAGATATCCTTCACCACAGTCCCCGAATGCCGTCCCCGGCACCACAGCCACCTTCTCCTCTGCCAGAAAACGCTCCGCAAATTCCTCGCTGGTCATACCAAACTCCTTAATGCAGGGGAACACATAGAACGCGCCAAACGGCTCAAAACAGGACAGTTTCATTTCGCGGAAAGCATTCAACAGATACCTTCTTCTCTGATTGTAGGCCATGCTCATTTCCCGCACGTCCTCATCCCCGTTTCGCAGCGCTTCCACCGCCGCATACTGGCTGGTAGTAGGTGCACACATGATCGCAAACTGATGCAATTTTGTCATCTGCTCCAGAATTTCTCTCGGGCCGCAGGCATAGCCGAGTCTCCAGCCTGTCATAGCGTAAGCCTTGGAAAATCCGTTAATCAGGATCGTCCTCTCCCGCATACCCTCCATTTCCACAATGGATACATGCTTTTCCTTATAAGTAAGCTCCGCATAAATCTCATCCGACATGACAAGTATGTCATGTTTTCTGATGACCTCCGCGATCTCCTCCAGATCCTTCCGCTCCATAATGGCCCCCGTCGGATTATTCGGGAAGGGCAGAATCAATATCTTTGTCTTTTCCGTTATGGCGTCTTCCAGTTCCTTCGCCGTCAGGCGGAACTCATTTTCTTCCTTCAGTTCAATAATGACCGGCACAGCGCCCGCCATAATGGCACAGGGCTCATAGGACACAAAACTTGGCTGCGGGATCAGCACCTCATCTCCGGGATTCACCACGGCGCGCAGACCGATATCAATCGCCTCGGAACCTCCCACCGTGATCAGCACCTCATGCTGCGGATCATAAGTCACACCCTGCTTTCTCTTTATGTAATTGCAGATCTCCTGCCGCAGCTCCATCAGTCCGCTGTTAGAAGTGTAGAATGTGCGCCCTTTTTCCAGCGAATAAATACCCTCGTCCCGGATATGCCACGGTGTGTCAAAATCCGGCTCTCCCACGCCGAGGGAGATGGCGTCGTCCATCTCGCTGACGATATCAAAAAATTTCCGAATACCCGAAGGCTTCAGGCCAACGGCCTGCTTTGATAACATATCTCTCACGGTGACACCTTCTCTCTTGTATCTTCATACTTTTTCGTCAGAATCGTGCCATGATCCTTATATTTTTTCAGAATAAAGTGGGTCGCCGTACTCAGTACGGAATCCAGTGTGGAAAGCTTATCGGACACAAAGCCGGAAATCTCCTTTAAGGACTTTCCTTCCAACGTGACAAGCAGATCATATCCGCCGGAAATCAGATAAACAGAGGTCACTTCCGGGTACTTGTAAACGCGCTCTGCAATATTGTCAAAGCCCTGTCCCCTCTGGGGTGTCACCCGCACCTCAATCAGCGCCGACACCTTTTCTATAGAAGTCTTCTCCCAGTCGATCATGGTATGGTAACCGCAGATAATCCCCTGTTCCTCCAACGCCTGCAGTTCATTCACCACATCCATCTCTTCCACGCCAAGGATGACCGCCAGTTCCTTCAGGTCAATGCGGCTGTTCCTCTCTATAATTTTTAACAGTTCTTCTCTCATATTTTCCTCCTCCATCATGATTTCTATCTTGGTTTATTCAGAAACTGCTTTCTCCCTCCATTGTAGAGCACCCGGTCGTTGCCTCGCGTCGTGCGTCCGATCACCACTGCCGGTATCCCTTCCCGCTGCAGCGCCGTCACAAGACCGTTTCCGTCCCCGGCTGTCATAATGAGGCATCCGCCCGACAAAAGCTCATAGGGATTTTCTCCAAAAATCTCACATATTTCTATGGTTTCCTGTCTGACAGGTATTTTTCTTAAATCCGCTTCCAGTCCGACGCCGGCTTCCTCCGCCATCTCCCAAAGACCCGCAAAAATGCCGCCCCGGGAAACAGGCTGTATGCCGCAGACGCCGGACTTCATGGCGGTGGCGGCCTCCGGTATCACCGACAGATATCTGTCAAAAGCAGCGGCCTCCTCAATCATGCGCGCCGGAAGCCGCTCCCGCAGTCTCTCATAGTTTTCTCCGGCGAGTTTCGCCGTTCCCTCCAGACCAATCCATTTGCTCACCACAATATCCTGATCCACAGCTGCCATCTGCGGCTCTGTGCATAAAACGGCGCAGTCTTTCCCCAGCCCTGCGCCATTTTTCATTTCCTGTATATTCAGATCGGTGTATTGAAACGAAGAATACTCAGACACATTCTTCGATATTTTTTCCTGTCTCATGCCGTTCGCCTTACTCTTCGTAGGATTGATCACTCCGCCGGGGGCGGTGCTTCCGGCTGCTGCTGTGCCGCCTGCTCCGCAGCTGCCTGTTCTGCGGCTGCCTGTTCTGCAGCCGCCTGCGCTGCCGCTTCCTGATCCGCCGCTGCTTTGGCCTCCGCCGCCTGCTGTGCCGCCTGCGCCGCTGCCTGTATTGCCGCTGGATCTCCGCCACGGTATGCGCTGGATACCGCTTTTACCTGATCCACGCTGCCAGATGCCACAGCCGCCATGATAGCGTTATATGCGCCCGGATCTTCGGTAGCCACTCCCACGGTCGCGCTTCTGGGCGCTTTCATATAACTGCTGCTGTTCACCTGTTCACGGCTCACTTCCTCACCGTTCTCTTTTACAACCTTCCACAGCCTTGCCTTATAACCCACATGCGCGGACTGCACACTGCAGTATCCTACCGGCATGGATGCGTCCGTGTAGATCACTTCTGTATCCGGCACGGTTCTCTCCAGAACTTCGCTCTCGTAGATCACTTCCCGGCCGCTGTCTCTGGTTTCCAGTCCATAGATTGTGAATGTAATCTCTTTCTCAGGAGTCGTGTAGCCGTCTATATATACGGGGTAATCCAGATTATTCTTAAATTTAAAGTCTTTCCCGGAAGATTCCGCAATGGCAGCATCCGCAGAAGGATCCACATAGGTGACAATCATGGAATGATTGTAACGCTCCGTCACCTCCAGTTCCGCTTGGAGCACTGCATTATAAAGCGTGGTCGATACCTGGCAGATTCCCCCGCCCAGACTGTCAACCACCTGCCCGTTTAAGTAGGAAGCCGCCATATAATAACCGTTTTCTTCCGAAAAAGGCGTTATGGTCTCCAGCGTCGAAATCTCATCTCCAGGATACAGGGTAATTCCACTGAGCAGCCTGCAGCCGTTTTCCACATTTGCGCTTCTCGCTCCGCCGGAAGTGGAATAACTGGTAGTAAAGGTTCCCAGAATATCCTTCACCTTTTCCAGATCTTCCGCACTGTTCTGCGGTTCCTGCGTCTCAACCTGCATATCCAGATCGCAGGCGCCGCCCTCCCACTCGTCTGTCAGATACGCATATACGCTCTCTGTCGTACCGTCACGGTCTACCACACGGCCAATCTGTCCTTCGGTGACTTCAAAGCCATCCTCCGTCTTTTTCAGACTTGCATTCACTGCCTCCTGGTCGTACTGATCCGCATTTTCCTCAATCAGCTTACGGATTTTGCTCTTATCGAAGTCAAAGCTTACCCGGTAAACTTTATTTTTATATTCCAGATCCCGCAGCTCCTTATAGCACTGCAGAACATCTCCATCCCTGCCGAAGTTTGCCGCTTCCTCCAGAATCTCCCGGTTTCCCCATGTTAAGCCCAGATCTGCGGCAGAGGCTGTGATCTCACCCTGCCCGGGGGCATGCAGCGTAATCTGCGCATCCCCAAAGGCAGCGACATATGCCTCGATCGCCTTGCTCGCCTCGCTCTGTGTCATTCCAGAGATATCTACTTCCTCCACGTAGATTCCTGTCTCAATTTTTCCTTCTTTTGCCTGCGCCGGTATAAAAGCAAATCCCGCTGCAATAAACGCTGTCAATACCGCCACAAATATTTTTTTCATAACCATTACCCGCTCCTCTGTCAACCCTATGCCATTCACAAAAAACATTTCTTATGCTAAAATGAATAGAAAGCAGAAGCCAGCATCGGAATGATCATCGCCAAAACGACGATAATAATGATAACTGATGAAATGATTTTTTTGGTTTTTCTGTTGAACTTCATGATATCACCTCAACCATCTTTTTGCTACACTATAGAAATAAGGAATGCTTTCTTTTGGCATAAAGGAATTATATATGAATTTTTTAATTATTGCAAGCACCCTGATCCTGGCCGCAGCCATCGCCATAGCCTCCTCCAAAAGCCAGAAAAGTGCGGCTGCCATGGAACAGGAATATTGGAAAAGAGAACGGGCCGCAAACAGCACAAGGCGTAAACCGCTGGACAATCTGGACTATATCAAAGTGCCAATGGAAATCTTTCCCATGGAACTTTTACAGGACATCCCAAAAATCGAAGATTACAGGCAGATCATACTTACCTTGAAGGATCAGCCTATTGTCAACTTCACAGGGCTTTCCAATACAGAACTGAAACTGCGCTACGGAGCGCCCAATATTACCCTGCTGACCACCTATGACCAGAATTACACACTTCTGGCGCGCACCCTGCAGCAGTGGGCCCAGGCACTCTACGACAACGGCTTTTCCAGGGAGGCTTGTCAGCTTCTGGAATTTGCTGTATCCACTCATACGGATGTAAGTGCAACTTACCGCCTTCTGTGCCGCATTTATCAGGAAAATGGCACACCGGAAAAAATCGACGCGCTCTATCCTGTGGCACAGTCACTGACATCCGCCATGCAGAAGCCTATCGTCCGTATGCTGCAAGAATTTGATCAATCTTCCGACTAGCCTCGCTGCGGGTCAGATTTTCGATCTGATAGTCTACTATCAGTTTATGCCTGTCCATCAGTTTATATAACTGCTCTTTTTGTGCAGTCGTAAGCGGGGTATCGCGCTTCGCCCGATACAAAAGCGGTTTTGGCAAAAACAAGCTCTTTTCTCCCGCCTCTTCTTCCTTTTCATAAAATTCTTCTGCAAGTTTCCGATATAAAGCAACCGTGGCACGGGCATCGCCCAATGCCCTATGCGCGCTGTGGGAAATGCCATAGTACCTGCACAGCGCTGTCAGACTGCGGCTTTCCAGATTCTTTAAATATTTCCGCGCAATTTTTAACGTGTCTATTCCCCGTCTCTCAAAGAGGAGCTTTTCATTCACAGCCGCCTTCTTCAAAAAGGAAAAATCAAAAAGTACGCTGTGTCCCAGAAGCACATCTTCCCTCAAAAAAGAAAAAAACGACGGTAAAATCTCCCCGATCGGCCTTTCCCCGGCAAGCTCCTCGTCGTGGATTCCTGTAAGCTCTACAATCCGTTCCGAAAGCTTCTGTCCGGGATTAACAAAGCTTTTCCACTCTTCGATCATCTCGCCCCGCTCTACCCTGACCGCACCGATCTCTATGATTTTATCCCGTTTGGGGTCAAGCCCGGTCGTCTCCAGATCGACACACACATAGGAATCTGTCATTTCCCCTCCTTGTCACTCCTCTGCCCGATAAAAGATAACGCGGCAGTATCCTTCAAGTATCCCTGATAAGATCCTATTCTATATAGCATAAATTATATCGACTTTTCCCCGCCCAGAATTAACGTTTCCCATACTTCTATATCTATGTCTGCTTCCAAAGCCGCACACTACATCTTGTAGTCCGATGGCGATTTAATCATAAAAAGGGGGTCTTTCCACAAAAATATTCTGCATTGAATATCCTTATTAAAAATTGGAATATTTTTTGGCGCCAGATAAACTACAATAACAAAAAGGGATTACAAATGAAGACAAGGATAAAGGAACTCCGACTGGAAAAAAAACTGACACAGCAAGCTCTTGCTAAAAAACTTGGCATTAATCAAACAAGTCTGAGCAAAATCGAATGTGGAGCCAGTACCCCTGACGCTCTGCTTTTGGCCGATCTTTCACGTTTCTTTCATGTCACAACAGACTATATTCTATTACTCTCCGAAGAACGTCTGGCAGCAGATTCCCTATTGGCAGATAATATGAGCAATCTCAAAAAATACCAGCACCTTATCGCCATTTATCAGAAAATGACCCAGAAACAGCAGGGAGACTTTTACAATTTCTTATGCAGCATGTTAGGCATGAGCGATGATTTGTAATACGGAATCTGTCACCCGCAGGTGACGCTTGGCCTTTCAATATATAACTTTTGTCTCACACAGCATTTCTAGTCAGATTGTCAGCGCCCTGTAACGCTTAAACCCCTATGCTGTCACATCTGATCTATGCGTTATATAACGCTTCTATGAAAAGGCGGGATTGCAAAATCCCGCCTCATTTCTTGTCCTGTGTGAGATTTCGCAGCGCCTCTCACATGGTCAAAGGATCGAAAGAAATTTGTCAAAGGCCACCTGTCCCTGCGCATCTCTCTTGTACACGCCAGAATCCTCAAGCACTTCCATAAATACATTGCCGATCTCCTTATGAAGGATATCCATGATATGTTCCCTGTCCACATTCGGATAAGCCGGCAGAAATTCTTCCACCCAGTCGGCATGTTTCGCAAGTTCCTCGTCCTTGCGGATATCCGCGCCTGACACAATCGCCTCGGCGAGACGCTCCATCTCCCCTTTTAGTCTGGCCGGCAGCACCGCCAGTCCCATAACCTCAATCAGGCCAATATTTTCTTTCTTGATATGATGCAGCCTGGCATGGGGGTGATACACGCCCAGCGGATGTTCCTCTGTCGTAATGTTGTTACGCAGTACCAGATCCAGTTCAAATTTATCGTCCCGCTTTCTTGCAATCGGCGTGATCGTATTGTGCGGCTCGCCTTCCGTCTCGGCAAATATAAACGCCTCCTCGTCAGTGTACCCCCGCCATTTCTCCAGAATCAAGTCCGCAAGAGCCACCAGCCTGTCTGAATCCTCATGGGAAATGCGGATCACGGACATCGGCCAGTTCACCACGCCTGCCTCCACATCCATAAAGCCCTGCACCGTAAAAATACGCTCCACCGGCGCTTTCGCCATCGCAAACTCATAATGTCCGCCCTGAAAATGGTCATGGCTTAAAATGGAACCGCCCACAATCGGCAGATCCGCGTTGGAACCCACAAAATAATGCGGAAACTGTTTCACAAAATCAAACAGCTTACAGAACGTGTCGTGTTCGATCTTCATGGGAATATGCTGTGAATTGAACACGATACAATGCTCGTTGTAATACACATACGGCGAATACTGAAAGCCCCATTCGCTGCCGTTGATGGTAACGGGAATGATCCTGTGGTTCTGTCTCGCGGGATGGTTCACCCGCCCCGCGTAACCCTCGTTCTCCCGGCAAAGAAGGCACTTCGGGTAACCGCTCTGCTTCGCGCTTTTCGCTGCCGCAATCGCCTTCGGATCCTTCTCCGGCTTGGAGAGGTTGATCGTGATATCCAGATCGCCATATTTCGTAGATGAAATCCATTTCTGGTCTTTCTCAATGCGGTAACGTCTGATGTAATCCGTATCCCGGCTCAGTTTATAAAAGTAATCTGTCGCTTCCGCCGGGTCTTTGTCATACTTTTCGCGGAATGTCCTGATCACATCACTGGGCCTCGGTGTCAGTAATCCCATGATCTTCGTGTCAAAAAGATCCCGGTATACAATGCTGTCCTCTATCATTCCTTTTTCACTGGCATAGTCCAGCATCTCTTTCAGGACTGCCTCCAGCTCCTCCACAGTCATTGCAGCATCGCCGTCTTCCCCCGGTTCATCCAGTTCAAAAAGCTCCAGCAGACGGTTGACCGTATATATCTCATCCTCTTTCTCAATCAGCCCGGTAAGCAGGCCATACTTCACAAGTTTTCTGATATTTTGCCGAATCATTTTTCAACCTCCCCTAGAGTTTAGACGGTCCGTCTCCAATCTCAACCACATAGAAATCCGCCTTCTTACCGACACGCTCCATATAAGCCGCGCCCACCTTTTCCTTGAAGGCCTCCACAGCCTCATCCTTCACGATGCTCACTGTACAGCCTCCAAAACCGCCGCCTGTAATGCGGGAACCGATCACACCGTCCACCTTCCAGGCCTCCTCTACAAGCACGTCAATCTCATCGCAGGAAACCTCATAGTCATCGCGCAGGGAAACGTGGGAGGCATTCATCAGCTCGCCAAAAGCCTTCAGATCGTTGTTCTTCAGAGCCTCCACCGCACGGATTGTCCGGCGGTTCTCATATACCGCATGTTTTGCACGTTTCGCGCAAACCGCATCGGCAATGGCGGACTTATTCGCCTCAAATTCCTCCTCCGTCAGATCGCCGAGTGTCTCTATCTTTATCACCTTTTGTAAATCAGCCAGCGCCTGCTCGCTCTCTTTTCTTCTCGTATTGTAGCCGGAGTTTACAAGGGAGTGCTTCACATTGCTGTTGGTGACGATAATCTTTGCACCTTCCAGCACAAGGGGCGCATACTGATAGGACAGATCCGACGTATCCAGGAAGATCGCATTGTCCTTCTTTCCCATTGCAGAGGCAAACTGATCCATAATCCCACAGTTCATGCCGTTAAAATTGTTTTCCGAATACTGACCGATCAGGGCCAGATCCACATTGGTCACATCAAATCCAAACAGATCCCGAAGATAAAAACCTGTCAGCACTTCCAAAGATGCGGAAGATGACAAGCCGGAACCACCCGGAATATCCCCGTATAACACAATATCCAGACCACAGTCCATCTTCATGCCCCGTTCAGCGAAAGCCCATATAACTCCCTTCGGGTAATTCGTCCAGCCCGCCGCATCGGAAGGCTTCAAATCATCCAGACTGCTCTCCACCACACCCATTTTTTCAAAATTCATCGAATAAAACCGCAGTTTCCTGTCAGCTCTCTTTTTCACTGCCGCGTATGTGCCGATTGTCAGCGCACAAGGAAACACATGCCCCCCGTTATAGTCCGTGTGCTCGCCGATCATGTTCACCCGGCCCGGCGCAAAGTACACGCCCGCCCCTTCAGTGGCCCCGTAAAGCTCCTCAAACTTCTTTAAAACCTTTTCTTTCATACCCTCTCTCCTTCCCTTTTTCACAGCCCTTTACTCGCAAGCCATACAGAAAATGCCATATTTTTAAGTGAGATTTAGTACTTCTTGGCGTCCCGTCCTATGGCGGAACGTCTTTAGAAGTACTTCTCACTCTATTATAGCAAAAAAGGACCATCCTTACATAGTCCTTTGTTACTGAAACCTGTCAAAATGTTACATGTGATTCAGACTGTTGATCTGGCCGATAAACTCTTCCACCTGCCGCAAATACTCTCTGTTGCGCCTGGTTTCCCCTTTCTGCATCTCCTTCCTGAAGCTGGTGGGGGACATCTGCTTCATCTGCCGGAATGCTTTCGTAAATACCAGCGGATCGTGATAACCGCAGGATAAGGCGATGCTCTCAATGGGCAGTGAAGTAAGCTGCAGAAGCTCCGCTGCCTTCGTGATACGAAACGTGGTCAGAAACTGCTGGGGCGACATCCCCATAGAATTTTGAAACAGAGTGTAGAGATAGCTCCTGTTGATGCATACATAATCCGCCACATCCGTCACTTTGATGGGATTGCAGTAATTATTCTGGATAAATGATACGGCTTTCCGAACATAAACATTTGCCCTGTCGTCTTCTCCCCGCTTTTCCACCCTGCTGCCCTCGGCTATGACAGACAGAAAAATCCCAAGCTGCCCGTTCCTGCGCAGATCGTGGGAAAGACCATAAGTATTATGCTCCATCATATCCTTCACAATTCGGTAAAGCTCCTCCGAAGCTTCGGATTTAAAAATCGGCTGCCGTACCGACAGACCGATATTCCCCACATACTCCGCCGCCTGCGTACCGCTGAAGCCGACCCACACATACGTCCACGGCTCCTCCTCATCAGACTGGTAAAATGCCAGCTCATCGGGCATAATCAGAAATCCGTATCCCGCCTCCAACAGATACTCTTCCCCGCCAATTGTAAATTTCCCTTTGCCGCTTAAAATATAATGGATCAGATAATGAGGTTTTAAGGCCGGTCCAAAACTGTGCATCGGTTCCGTCCGCGACAAACCGCAACAATTCATATACAGACTGCCTGTCTGCTCCCCCGCAAATTCCAGTTTGTATGCTTTTTCCATTTCTCTTCTTCCCTGCCGCCGCGCTATATTGCCGTGCGCGTTTCCATGTAGTCAATAATGCCGTCAATTCGATCATAACACACCGGGAAAACGTCTGTCAAAGAAAATCATTCCGCTTCCTCCGTTTTTTCCGGCTTATAGCGCTCCACATCCGCCAGCAGCTTTTCCCATGCATCCTCGTGCTCTACATAATAGAGCGGGCACTTTTTGCCGCCGCAGTCATAATGCCGCAGAATATCGTCTGCAGACAGATGATATTCCTGTTTCAGCCATGCCAGTGTATGTATCAGTGTGTCATAGGTTTCCTGTGTAAACATCCCGTCCTCATCCAGGTAGCAGCATTCTATGGAAACGGAATCCTCGTTTCTGGTAGCTACCGCATAGGCCTGCTCTTCCAGAGGAATGCACTGGATCAGTTCTCCCTCATAACCGATAATAAAATGTGCACTTGCGGACCGCTCTTTTGTCTCTGCAAGGTTGGCAAAATAACTGCGGTTCTGTGCCGCAGAGGTTCCCGGATTTGCGGTATAGTGCACAAAAACGCTTTTAATCTTTTTCAGCTCCGTACCGGGCCTGGAAAAATCGTTTGGTTCCAGATAATCCACGGTAATCGGCGGCGGCTGGATGCGGTTCTCCTCTATTTTTTCGGAAACAACCTCCACGATGCCCCTGCCTTTTCCCTCTTTTGTATCGTGCATCATGCGGTAAACCGCCCCCGTTGTCTGATAAATCAAAATCAGGCACACTCCAATGACAAAAAAAACGGAAAGACGGTAAAGATTAAGTCTGCGCTTTCTTGCCTTACGCCGTCTTGCGGAACTGATCGGACGCGGATTATCCTCTCCCCGGCGCTGGGTACGCAGGTTTGCGCAAGCGCGCCTCTGCCCGTAACGAACCTGTTCCTGATCTGCAAGGCGCATCATGCGGGAGCTGCCGGGTTGTCTGGATATTTCCCACAGTTCCAGATTTTCCAGACCCCCGCTGTTTTTGCTACGCTGTCTTACCCGCTCTCCACCGCCGCCTCTTCTCCTCTGTGCGCTGTTTCCCGTTCTGCTCCGTGAGCTGCTGCCCGATATGACGCTTATACTGTCTCTTGTCCTGCTCCGTTGTGCCTGCCCCATGATGTTCCCCCTCTTTTGTACTGTTACACATAATTGTAGTATGTTAATCTTTAAATTTTCTCTAAAATAAATAAAGATTTTCCTACCTTTATATATTAGAGAGGGGAACTTAAGAAAAAGGTTACATAATTCTTAATAATTTTTTATTTTTATCCGGCATCCGTCTGTAAAAGGTATGTCTCCACCGCCGTCTGCAGTTCAGCTAATCCGTCACGGAAAATCTGATCGTCCTCGTAATCTGCCTTTTCCAGCATCGGAAGATCCTTTTCCAATTCCTCCCGGCGATAAATCATCATATCCGATCCTCCCCCGGAAGGATACTTGACTTCCACGGCAATCTGCTCCAAATTCCCAATGGCATAAAACAACATAGCCGCATTAAAATACAGCATATCCTGATCGTCTTTTGTGAAATGGTCCATGCACATTTTATAATCGAAACGCAGGGCGTAGGGGCTTTCCAGCGTCTGCAAGGAAAACCCGGCTTCCCGGTTCAGTGTTGGCGGCAGGGGCAGGGCCTCCAGCAGTGCGCCCACCTTGGAGTGATCCCCGACGTAGGGCGTCCGATTCGCCGCCAGACTGTCAAACAGGGCGTCCCGGTTCTCCCGGTTCAAGCTTAAAACAATCACCTGATATACCACTGTTTTTAATTCTTCGTCAATATACGCCATTTCTTCCTGATATTTATCCCGCACCTTTCCGTCAAAGTCCGCCTTGACGTAAACATAGCACCCCGAGTACAGCTCATCCACATTGACTTCGTCCGGCTCGTAAGTTGTCTCTACAATCTGCTCATTTGGCAGGTAATCTGTTTTGCCCTCATACACCTCCTGCACTTCCTCTGTGCGATAACCGCTGTCATCTATCATATAGGTGGTATCGTCGTTCGTGTCTGTGCCCGGCACACCTGCCGTCTCCCCGGCTGTCCCCGCCTCATCCATCCCGGGCTGATAGTCTGTGGCCGCTTCCTTTGCAGGCGTATAAGTATGCTCTGTTCTCGACAGCGGTTCTCCCAGATAGGCTCTGAGCAGATAATTATAGCCGTAATCCCCGATCGGCGTAACTTCCCGCCCTTCATCGACCAGTCCCAGCGCATCCTTGAGCGGCATTCTGGCAAATCTGCCCACCTCCTCCTGCGCCGCAAGATGATAAATGACAGCCTCGTCACTTTCTTTTTCTACCACACAGCCACTTATGCCGCCGATGCTTGCAGGCAGCGGTATCTGCATATCCCCGCCCGTGACCAGAAGACCTTCCTGCGCATCCACCACTGTCCCATGAAACTGCGTATCCCTGGTAAAGACAAAGAGACACACAACCGCAATCAGAAACAGCACGCCGGCCGCCGCTGCATAGAAAACCTTCGGTTTCTCTGCGATAAAACGTATCCGCTCTTTCACGCTCTTTCCACTGCCGGTCATGGTTGTCGCCGTGCACACCAAATCAGACATATGCCCCTTTTGGGTAATAATGGACAGCAGTGTCTCCCCGTATGGAACCCGTTCCTTCTCACCAAGCGCCGCCAGCGCTCCCTCATCGCAGGCCAGCTCGCAATCCCATTTGGAACAGACCGCAGCGGCCCATACCAATGGATGAAACCAGTATACCGTTACCAATACGCCCCGGAGAACCGCCCAAAGGCTGTCCCCATGCTTCTTATGAACAAGCTCATGGACAATGACATGGCGCAGTTTGTCCGTATCACCGATCACATCTGCCGTCAGATAAACCGCTTCGCACCCAGGGAATCCGTACAGACAGGGAGAAGAAATGCCTTCCACCGCATAAAAAGCGGGCATACGTCCCTTCTTTCTAAAAAGGCCGCTGTTCTTTTCTCCGAAAACTGCTGTTTTCACTTCTTCAGGCAGATCAAAAGGCTTTCGGCGCTTCTTTAACCGATGGCTGAATACCACATTGGTAATTATGATCCACGCGCCTATGATAAACCCGCCAATCCCCCAGAAAAACAAGAGCACATCCAATCTGGAAAAGCCCAGCTTTCCCGCCATAAACACGGATGTCGGCCCGTCTTTTGGCATCGCTTCCAGCGTTTCCCTGATCTCATCCGTGGTAAACAGACGAAACAGGATACTGCGCGAATTCACCGTCATCTGGATGGGTTCCTCCAGCCGAATCGTCTCTTCCAGCCGCTCTCCGATACCGCTTTCATCTTCCCCCACCAGATCCATCAGACGGAAATCGGAAAACGATCCCAAATCAAATTCTGCCGAAACCGGAATCACCAGCCGGAGCGCTGCCAGAAGCCAGAGCGCATACTGCATCCTGCTGCCGATTTTTCTGCGGAAAATCCGCCGGATCAACAAAATACACAGTATCAGAACGGTTGCCGTTATCAATATCTCTCTCATCATTGCCCTCCATGATTGCGAAATGTCCATCCACACATATAAATTACCGTTCCTTCTCTTCTCCCTGCGGACTATTTCCCGTCCTTTTTTTCTTTGCCTGTTCCAGAATGCCGTACAATTCCTGTATTTCCTCCTCAGACAACGCCTGATCCTCCACCATAGCGTTGACCATCATTCCCAGACTGCCCCTGTAAACCTTCTGCAAAAATCCCCGGGTCTCCCGCATGGACACTTCCTCCCTCGTCACAAGCGGATAAAATATTTTTGCCCGTCCGCCTTCCCTGTGGGAAACCGCGCCCTTTTTTTCCATGCGGGAGAGCATGGTAATCACAATATGCTTATCCCATCCCGTGTCCCTGCCCAGCTGGTTTTTAAGCTCTGTGATCGTGCTCTCCCGCTCCCAGAGCTGATTCATAATTTTCCATTCCCCATCCGATAAACTGACCACTCTGTTCTCCTTCCCCTGCGTCTTTCCGCATCCTTCCAGTCTTTTTGGTATATTTTGGTATACGGACGTATACCTTATGATAGTATCATACACGCAAGGGTATACGCCTGTCAACCCTCTGTTATTCTGAAAATCTATTACCAGTAGGGTGTACTTTTTCAATTCTCTTTGTACTCTTACTTTTTATAGCCGCGCTCAAACATAAAACAGGAAACCCATCAACTGGATTTCCTGCTTTCTCTTTCTTTATCAACATTGTCCTGTGCGCCGCCAGATTTTCAATCCCGCATCACTCAATAGGCTTCACTGTATTTCCGATACAGCTCCTCCAAGTCTGCCTGATCCTGTTCAGATACATTTTCCTGCAGATACTCCTGCACCTCCGACAAAGACTCGCTGTCCACGCCATCCCCCACAATTTCCATTACATCAGAGATCGTGTCGCCGTCCGCATAGCGGTCGATAATTTCTTCGGCTTTCTGTTTGTCAGTTTCGTCCATATTATTCACAATTTCCTGGGCTTTCTCGGCCGCCTGCGGATCGCCGGCGCTCTCCAGCGCCTGTTTTACCGCCTGTTCCATCACGGTTTCGGAAACTTTTTTTGTCACCGCATGTCTGACGGTTTCAGAAAGTTTTTGAGTCACCGCATGCTCCCCTGTCCCGGCCAGTGACCCGCTGGCAAAACCTATCGCCACAACAAGACAGACTCCCAGAAAAAGCCCCAGAAAGATCACCGGGATAAGTCCCCTTTTCTTCTTTCTTCTCCTGCTCATAAATGACTCCCTTCCAAAAACATCCACGCACTTTTTGCAACAGCTCTGCGCACTTACCGTCCCATCGCCGCAAAATGCGATGGCTTTCCTTTAATATGCCCGGCCCCAGTAAACCATCTTTTTCGCGGGCTTACCACAGCACACGCAGGTTTCTCCGATCTGCTCCTGCTCAAAAGGCATACAACGGCTGGTAACTGCCATTTCCTCCTTGATCTGGTCTTCACATGCCTGTTCTCCACACCACATAGCCTTCACAAAGCCGGACTTTTCCGCAAAGAGCTTGCGGAAGGTCTCCATATCCTTCGCCTCGTAAGTGTGCTCTTCTCTGTGCTCTCTGGCATGTTCCAGCATTTCCTTCTGCATCAGATCCAGAATTTCTCCGGCTTTTGTCTCAATTTCATCCAGAGAAACTTCTATCTTTTCCCTGGTATCACGGCGGCAGATCACACATTTGCCGGCCTCTATGTCTTTAGGCCCAATTTCCACGCGGATGGGAATACCCCGCATTTCCTGCTCAGAAAACTTCCAGCCGGGACTCTTGTCCGTGTCGTCCACCTTTACCCGGAATGCACCAAGTCTATCCTTCAGCTCATAGGCTTTGTCCAGAACACCCTCTTTTTTCTGCTGAATCGGAATGACCATAATCTGGGTAGGCGCAATTCTGGGAGGCAGTACCAGCCCGGAATTGTCACCGTGCACCATAATCACCGCGCCGATCAAGCGGGTCGTCGTTCCCCAGGAAGTCTGATGCACATATTTCAGAGTATTATCCTTATCCGTAAACTGTATCCCAAAAGCCTTCGCAAAGCCATCGCCAAAATTGTGGCTGGTGCCGGACTGTAATGCCTTGCCGTCATGCATCAGCGCCTCAATCGTGTAGGTAGCAGTCGCTCCCGCAAATTTTTCCTTGTCCGTCTTCCGGCCTTTGATAACAGGAATCGCCAATACTTCCTCACAGAAATCAGCGTAAACATTTAACATCTGAATCGTCCGCTCTTCAGCCTCCTCAACCGTGGCGTGAGCCGTATGCCCTTCCTGCCATAAAAATTCGCGGCTTCGTAGAAACGGCCTTGTCTCCTTCTCCCAGCGCACCACTGAACACCACTGATTGCAAATCTGCGGCAGATCACGGTATGACTGTACCGCATTCTTATAGTAATCGCAAAACAGTGTTTCAGAGGTAGGTCTGACACAGAGTCTTTCCTGCAGAGGCTGCAACCCGCCATGCGTCACCCATGCCACCTCCGGCGCAAAGCCCTCCACATGATCCTTCTCCTTATTTAACAGACTTTCCGGGATAAACATAGGCAGATACACGTTCTCTACCCCCGTTGCCTTAAAACGGTCGTCCATCTGCCGCTGAATCAACTCCCAGATCGCATAACCCGCAGGCTTAAACACCATACATCCCTTGATGCTTGTGTAATCCAGAAGCTCCGCCTTCTTGACCACATCCGTGTACCACTGTGCGAAATCATCCTCCATCGCTGTGATCGCTTCCACTAACTTTTTGTCTGCCATATTTTCCTCCTTCTCCTGCTTCTGACTCTGCCTATGCGCGCAAAAAAACCGCCAAAACTTCTATCCCTAAGGGACCGAAATCTCGGCGGTACCACCCTGATTAATGCATTTGTATGCATTCTGCTTCTCTTACCGTTATCGCCGGTGTTACGCTGCGCTCCTCACGCAGGGCTCCGAGGCCGGTTCCGAACAGTTCGCGTAAAAGCTTCCCACCATCAGCTCTCTCTCTGCAACGTTTCCCATCCGTACTATTCTCTTCTTCGCCACGTTTTTACTATAACATCAGCCCTGATCGGCTGTATTTTCATCTATTTTAGACGCATGAACTGGTTTTGTCAACTATATATTATCTTTCGATAGCGTAAGTTTATTGTAGGAATAGGATAGACAGAATAGTCCCTTGATCTGGTCAGACTGATTGACCTTCTTTACTATACCTGTTCTTTTCTCTTCCTACAAGCCCCAGATATGATTCTT
>CAJTEY010000029.1 GCA_910575775.1 Lachnospiraceae bacterium
ATCTATGCAACAGTTGTCTTCTGATCGGAGACTCCAGGAAGAGTAATATGATCACAGCAGAAATCGTCATGCAGGCAATCAACAATAATGAGATTTAGCAGCAAAAGCAGGGCAACCTGCTTTTGCTGCTTTTCTCTGATCTCTTAATTTGGCTCAATCTTTATGACGATCAAATAGCTTGCCAATGTTGGTGCAGGCAATCTGCTAATACTCAACACACAAAGCTAAAATCAGGCGCATCTAATCTGCATGGAGCTGGTGCATCTAATTTGCAGGACAACATGATAGCAGCATAGCGTATGACGACTTTGCAAAAGCCATTGAAAGAATACATGATGTGTTCCTTGTATGCTTCTGTACAAGCCATAGAAATTCCCCCTTTCTCCCACAAAGGGCGGTGCATGGTTTACAGTTGCTTTATATAATACAAAGGACAGCACTTTAGACTGCTACCCTATGATTATCTTCTGGCATACTTTTGGTATTTCATTTTCAAGAAAAATAGCCGACAAACTGTGATTTCTCACAAATCTGTCGGCTCTGCGTCTGGCTCTTTAATGATATACTGTCTTGATTGAATAATTCAAACAGGGTACTCTGTTAATAAATTCTTCCCCTTAACATTTAACCCTCTAATAACTGTTATCTGAAAGTTCTTTGCGTCAATTAAACTTTCTTGCTTGCACTTAGGGCAATAAAGAGGAAAATTTTTTAATTCTGTATCTGCTTGTATCTGCAATCGTGTTTTATTTCCACAAACAGGACAACATATCCACTGTAAAACTCTCATTGAACTATTACCTCCCTCTACGCTTATTTGTAAAATCTCACAAATTTATGGTCTTAGGATTACTTTTGAATATATCAAACGCATTGCTTGCAATACCTAATATGTTCTCTTGGAAAAATCTTCTGGTAAAAAATCGCATTGACTATTGGGAACACCTAATTTTTTTGCATAGCTAATCAGTTCATTCCAATTTTCTTTATCTTCTGCATGGGATATATCAAGCATTTTTCCATGAATAGGTGTAATACCTTTTCCAGATAAGTCAAATATTCTTGTACGGAAAATGACAATAACCCTTTCCCTATTGTGAAAGGTAATATACCATTCTTTTTTTAGACTTGTACTCATATTAGATTGAAAATCCTTTGCTATTTCCTCAATTTTTTTACTTGGAAGTTCTACAGTATAAATTTTAACTAACCCTAAGAAACGCTTTTTTATATCAACTATTTTAAACTTTTTGAGCATAGAAATATCTCTAAGGCTTAGATTGATTACTTCTCCATAATAGCGTGACATATTTTTTCCCTCATATTAAACTGTTTTATTCACTCCAATTCATTTCATTATCTGAAATTCCTTGTATTCTACATTCATTACAAACAATAGCTTTTTCTTCTTTATTCCCAATGGTATATTTCAATATTTTGTTTTTGAAAACGATATATTTTGTATTATTGCATTTGAAGTCAACAAACCAATTTACACCTTTTTCATGGTCTGCTATTAAAGCTCTTGAAGCTAATTCCGGGAAATTTGGAACGCTGGATGTAAAAAAAATAACAGTCCAATATTTGGGTACTCCACCAGTATTCCATAATTCAACTTTATGAACCCGAATATAATCCAAAAGTGTTTCATCTTCTATGCTTTCTTTAATCAACGCACCCTCATATAATTTTGCTCTCTCTTTTCTGATAGCATTATTCCCACAGGTATAGACTTCTCTTGTTCCATTGATTGAAAGTTCATCTTTTAACAGGACATCAACTGTTACTTGAAACAAATTGCTCAATATAATCAATTTTTCTGTTTCTGGAAGCGCAATATCAGCTTCCCATTTAGAAATAGATTGTCGGCTCACATTACAGATAGCTGCTAGTTCTTCCTGTGAGTAACTATTTTCTTTTCTAAGTAACTGGATTTTTTCAGACAGTTTCATAGAAACACCTCCTTGCGTTCTCGTAGATTATAACAAATATAAATAATTAAGACTATCAACTTTCTCGTTCTTTTTCGCAACCTATAAGTGCAACCCATAATTATAAATGATATATGCGAAAAATCGGTATGAGATGGATTCCGTAGTAGTCGGCATTGCTGGTAATGTGTATAACTGGCTGTCTTATGGAATTGTGGGTAACTCTGTTTGCAGGACGTGGGAAAGCTGCTCTTTAGCTTTTCCATGTGCTGTGAATAGAGTTATCCATGATTCCATAGCCTGTTATGCACATTTCCACAATGCGCCTTTTGTTTTTCAGTCCTTATGCGCTTCGTTCCGTTTCCTGTTTTTTCCTGTGGTATGCTTCCCTCCTTGTGGCAAGGTAATTCTCATAGCGTTCCACCGCTTCCGGGTTTCCAGTGGCGGCTTCCTCATACATTTTCTGCCGGGATTTCTTGGTGGCTTCGGATTGATACGCCCGTTTCTTTGCCAGTTCTGCCGCCGCTGCCGGGTCGGTTTCGGCTTGCTGTACCAGCTTTTCCCTTGCGATTTTCTTCCGGCTCTTGTGGGCTTCCAGACGTTCCGATTCCTCCGGCGTTAGGGCTTCCCCCTCTTTCTGGGCGGCAGCAAGCTCTTTGAGCGTCTTTGTCTTTGGCTGTCCGGCTTTCTGCCTTTCGCGCCACGCCTTATGCTGTGCGGCTTTTTTCCGGCGGTGTTCTGCAAGCCGTTCCGATTCCTCCGGCGTAAGCTCCGCCCCGGTCTTTTCCAGTTCCATAAGCTTCTTTATGGATTTTTTCTTAGGCGGCTTGGGCGGCTCTGCGGCTTTGCGTTTCTCCCGCCATTCCTTTTGTCGCTCCCGGTTGTGTGCAAGCCGCTTTTCCTCGGCTTCCAGTTCCTCCGGCGTGAGAAGCCCCGCTTTTTTCCTTGCGGTAAATTCCCGTTTCTCTGCCTTGCGCTTCTCATACCGCGCCTTTTTAAGCTCCTTTGACCGGGCTTCCTTTGCCGCCTGTTCCTCCTGCTGGCGGCGTTGTTCCTCCACCTCTGCCGGGGTGACGATATGGGCGGGTACTTCAAAAGCCCCGATAAAGTTTAGGTATATGTCTATCCGCTGGCGGCGGTCATTCCCCCGCCCCTCGCCCTCATGCACAATCACTTTCTCGATAAACTCGTTGAGCATGGGTGTTGTCAATTCAGAGAAATCAGTGTAGCGTTTCACAAGCTGGATAAACTGGTCTGTTTTCAGCTTGTCGGCGTTCCAGTTCTCAATCTGCCTCTGCCATTCCGCTATGGACGTTTCCAGCCCGGTCTGTTCCTCGTCATACTCATTCAACAGACGGGTAAAATGTTTGTCGGGTATCTTGCCCGTGGCGTTGCCCTCGTACAGCTTTTTCACAAGCCCGTCAAGCTCCTTGTGCCGCTTCTGTGCCTTGTTGATTTTCTGCTGACATTCCTTGACGGTCTTTTCTTGGTTCTGGTCGGATGCTTCCCGGACACGCTCTGTAAACTCCTTTTCGTTGTGCCGCACATACCAGCTCACGCGCTGGATAACGGCAAGGATAGTGGCTTCAATCTTCGCCGTGGGGATATGGTGCATGGTGCAGTCATGGACTAAGTGGCGGTAGCCGGAGCAGATAAAAGCGTCCTCTATCCATTTCCCTTGCACAAGGTTGTAGCGGTGTGTGAGTTTTGAGCCGCAGTCGGCGCAGTATAAAAGCCCGGTCAAACGGTTCGGGGCGTTCTGCCGCTTGGGGGCGCGGCGCACGGTTTCCCGTATCTTCTGTACGGTCTGCCACGTTTCCACGTCCACAATGGCGGGGATTGCGCCCTCAAAAATATACTGCTCCTCCGGCGCGGTCTTGCGGCTGCTCTTGGTCTTGTAGTTCTCGCATACAGTTTTCCCTAATACCTTGCGCCCTGTGTATTCCGGGCGTTTCAGTATGTAGCCAATAGTGGTCGCTGACCATGCGTAGGGGTCGGTGTATTTTGCCGCCCGGACTGGCTCGCCTGCCCGTTTCCAATGCTCGGACGGGATAGGGATTTTCTCGGCGCGGAGTGCCTTTGCTATGCTGGCTATGGTTTCCCCGGCAAGGACGCTCTGGAAGATACGGCGCACAACGGCGGCGGCTTCTTCATCAATCACCCATTCGCCTTTTTCTTCTTTGGAAGCGCGGTAGCCATAGCAGACACTACCAGAGCAGCGCAAGCCCTTTTCCATTCTGGACTTGAAAACAGCTTTGATTTTGCGGCTGGTGTCGGCAACGTACCACTCGTTTATCACATCACGGAAAATCGACATAATATCAAAGCCGTTGGCGGTGTCAAGATTGTCATTGGCGGCGATAAAACGCACATGGTATTCATCAAAGGTGCGCTTCAAAAGCCCCACTTCAACCACGTCACGCCCGATTCGGCTCTGGTCTTTGATGATAACAGTCGCCACGTTCCCCGCCCGGATTTCGTCTAACATAGCGTCAAGCCCCGGACGCTTGAACGTAGTCCCCCGGATTCCGTCATCAGTAAAATGCCGGATGTTGGTAAAACCGTTCTTTCTTGCGTAGTCCTCCAAAATCCGCTTCTGGTTCTCAATGCTTACGGATTCCCCGGCTCGCTCGTCGTCATGGGAGAGCCTTTCGTATAGGGCGGTGAGTTTGTCTTTCTCTGTCTGCTTCTTCATGGTGTGTAACCTCCTTTCTTTGAGGGTGCGCGCTTCCCTATAACCCTATTATACTTATCTGTTCGGATCAGTGACAACATACGATGAGTGCATCTGCATAAGGTTCGGTTTTACAAAAAACCTCGTCTTGCCCGAACCGGAGCCGCCGATGACAAGGATATTTTTATTCCTCGCATACTTCGGCTGTTTTGGTCTGCCGGACATCATCAGCCTTTCCGTTTCTGTGAGTAGCACATTGTTCTCAAATACCGGATCGACATAAGGCTCAATATCCTTTGCGTTCCCCCATGAAGCGTTTTGTCAAGTGCTTTTTTGAGTTATTGACGCAAGCCCTTGTTAGTGCGGTGGGAAACGGGGCAGGAAAAAGGGCGCAAAACGCGCCTGTGGACATTTAGAAGCCGTTTTCGCGGGTGGGTAGTATAAAACCCTTGCCCGGTGGGTTTTCGTGTCTGAAACGCCTTAAAAATCAAGCCTTTTCAAGCCCTATTGCGTAACACTCCATTCTGTTCTTTGGGAGAGGTCGGGGGCGCGGGGGCAGAGCCACCGCATAACCTACCGCCCGCCGCCGAAGTAGTGCAGACGGTTTTGCCGTTAGAATGGAGCAGACGAAAACAGGGGCAGGATTTTTTTATCCTGTTCCCCGTTTTCGGCGGCGAAATGGCAACGGCAAAAATCCAGACGGTCAAGGGTTTAAGAGTGGAGATTTTTTCGCGCTCTTTGCGAAAAAATACTACTCGTCCCTTGACGGTCTGGATAGTCGGAACGGACGTAGAACGGGGGATTGCTTTTCGTAATTGGGTATGCTATAATTTCCCCCAGTACAAACCGATAAATTGGGATTTATGAAAGTGAGGGAAATATATGTGGTTTTGGTGGTTCATATTTGTTTGCGATTTACTTATTCCAATCACAATGATTATTGCTGGTAATATGATGTGGAAACATGCTCCTAAAAAAATCAATGGAATAATCGGTTATCGAACAGCACGTTCTATGAAAAATATAGACACATGGAAATTTGCACAGGCGCATTGTGGCCGCTTATGGCGGAAAATTGGTTGGGTTATTTTGATACCATCAGTTGTTATCCATTTTCCTTTTTATCATAGTTCAGAGAATATAATTGGAACGGTTGCGGCGATTCTATGTACAACACAATGTCTGATTTTAGTATTAGCTATTTTCCCAACAGAATACGCCTTAAAAAGAACGTTTACTGAAGAGGGAGTACGAAGATAAATTCCAGTTTATCGGTCTAATAAAAGTCCAAAACAGGGCAGCGGTGGCAAGCATTGACAATCCCGCCGCCCTGTCTGTTATCGCTCCATATCCTGCTTTCTGTGGGGCTGTTGTTCCCGCTGTTCCTGCCGCAAGATACTGTAAACACTCTTTCTGATTTTCTCCGCTTCTTTCACTTCCTCTTTCAATGCAAGATACCGCTGATTAAGCGTTTTCCTCTCGGCGGTCAGCTTGGTGTATTCTTCTTTCCATGTCTTTGTCGGGATTGTGGTCTTGCCGTTCATTATGCCTTTGAGATAATCTTTCGCTGTTGTGAATAAGATTTGCTCGGCTTCGGTCAGCGGCTTCTTTCCCTTACACTTGAAATAAATGTCGGCTTGCTCTAAGTGCTTTTTCAGAGTGCCTAACCGCCGTTCAACGGGTTTCAGTTTCCCTTGAATATCCAGTTGTTCCCCTATCATGGACTTGAATTTTTCATCAAGCCCCGTCATATCCATGATGTTGTTGGTTTGCAGGAAGTTCAGCATTTTTGCCGCGTCTTTGAGGTTATAGAGGGATTGGGAATATCCCGGTTTTCCCGTCTGTACCTTGCGTGACAGTATGCCTTGAATATAGTCGGCAAGGGTGGGCGGCTCGGTGTTCTCGGCTTCTTCCTTTAACCAGTTTTGCAGTTTGGAGATACGCGCCTTTAACTGCCGTAACTTCTGGTTAGTCACTTCGATTTCGCGGTTAAGGTCGCCGCGCTCGGTGCGGATGCCGCGCTTCTCCATAGCGGAAGCGGCAACGCCTAAATGGACGGTGGGTATCTGGTCTATCCCCTGCCGTTCATAACTGCGATGGTCTACGCGCTCCGCGTGTCCGTTCTGCTCCAATGCCTGATTGCAGAGTTCCGCCCATGCCGCCCGCCATTCCTCCGCTTTGGTCTGTTCGTTCCAGTCGGTAGCGGGAATGGATTTGCATTTGTACTGCCGCTTTTTGGGGTCATAGATTTTATTCCCGTCCCTGTCAAGAATGTACTCCTTTTTCTGCTTCGCTCCCCACTCGCCGCGCTCGTCAAAAGGGCGCATTGTCAGCATGATATGGGCGTGGGGGTTGCCGCCGCCTGTGTCGTGTAGGCATACGTCGGCGCACATTCCCGCCGCCACAAAATGCCGTTCCACATACTCGCGGACAAGGGAAATGCCTTGCTCCCTCGTCAGTTCGCGGGGCAAGGCAATTTCAATCTCCCGTGCAAGTTGGGCGTTCTTCGCTTTCTCGATTTTCTCCACTTCGTTCCATAAAACCGCCCTGTCCGTATATTCAGCGGGGGCGTGGTCGGGTAATAAAATCTCAGTGTGGACGACACCGCCCTTGTGGGTGTAGTCGTGGGTCATTCCGTCAAACTCATTTGTGATTTTTTCCCCCGCCCGGTAAGCGGCGGCGGCAACAGCGGACTTGCCCTTGCCGCGGGATATGACTTTGATACTGCAATGGTAGATTGCCACGCGCCGCGCTCCTTTCTGCGGGTAACTCCCGCCGTTTCCTTTTGTGCCGACAGGCACAAAACGCCGTCTGCAAGACCGCACATACCACATTTATGTGGTATATAAGTGCGCCCTTGCTTTTTGGCAAGGGTAGGGGCGTAAGCCGTTACCCTTGTGCCGCGCCCCCGTCCGCGTCCGCGTCTGCGCCGCCCTCGCGGGCTGTATGGGTGGTTCTGGCGGCGGACGGCGTGTTACCCTGTGCCGCCGTTTCCGCGCCCTGTGCGGGGGCTGTGGGGGCATACTGGGCGGTCAATTCGTCCAGTATGCGGCGGGCGTGGTCGGCGGCTACGGTCTTTTCAAGAAAGGTCTTGAATTGTTCCTCTGTCAGCGGTATGCTGTCGGGGACAAGGCTTTCAAAAAGCCCCATGCGGCGGCATAGGCGTTTTGTCCTGTCCTTGCGCTCCTGCGCCTTTTGCTCCTGCACAAGCTGTCTGCGCCTGTTTTCAAGCTGTCGGATTTCTTCCTCAATGCTCGTGATTTTTTCGGCTTTGGTCTTTGCCATGCGTCAATCGCTCCTTTCGATTTTTGTGTGGAATGGATAGGATAGGAATGGAATGGATTTTTACAGACAATCGGTTTCCCGTTTTATTCCTGCTTATCGGCTAGTATCATTTTCAGCAGCTTGTCGCGGAATGTTTCTGTGCCGCTGTGGTTGAAAAACAACTCCGCAACAATGGTCTGCCCGTTCCTGTGTGTCGTGATGATACCGTCCGGCTTTCGGGGCGGGGCGGGCGTTTCGTTCTTTTCTGTCAATGGGTCGCTCCTTTCTTTGGGCGCGGAAAAGGGATTTCCCGTAATCGGAAAATCCCTCTCGGCTGTCGGTTATTCGGTTTTACTGTGCGGTGGCGGCGGCTTGCGCCTTTTTTCTCGCTCTGTATTCCCGCGCTTTGATACGGTCATACTCCCGTTGCTTTTCATTATTTTTAGCGCGGTAGGCTCTGGAATATTCCCGGTGGTAGGCGCGGCTCTTTTCCTTTTTCGCTTCTTCGATTTCCTCCCGCATTTGTCTGATTTCCTGCTCTGCCGGCTCTGCAAGCTGTGTCAGTTCGTTCTCAAATTTACCGATATGGTTGAAGTATATCCCGATATGCTGTATGGCGTATCTTGCCCGCTTCTGGTCGCGCTCATGCACTTCGATTTTGCTGATAAACTCGTTGAGAATGGCGGGGGTGAGTTCGGAAAAGTCGGCATAGCGTTCTGTCAGCTTCACAAACCTTTGCGCCCGCCCTCCCGCGTTTTCAAAAGCGGATAATTGCTCCTTAATTTCCGCAAGTTCCTCTTTCAGCTTATAATATTCTTCCGAATACTTCCGCGACATCTGCTCGTAACGGTCTTGCTCAATCGTGCCGAGGGCGTTATCCTCATACAGCTTATCCAGAACCTTTTCAATCTGTTCAAGCCGCGTTGTGATTTGCGGTACGCGCTTTTGCTGTTTCTTTGTCTGGTCGGTCTGCTGTACGGCAAGGCTCTTTTTCACTAAGGCTTCAAAGTCTGCCCGGTTGCTGATAGAGTATTCCGCGATTTTTTTCAGCACGTCCGAAACGGTCTGCATGAGTAAATCCGCGTCCATGATGTGCGGGGAATGGCACTTCGGATTTTTGGCTTTCCCCTTGTGGTACTCACTGCAATAGGCGATATGCCGTTTGCCGCCGTTCCTGTAATCTATCCGTATGTGCATTTTTGCGCCGCAGTCCTTACAGAAAAGCAAGCCCGACAAAGGGTGGATTTCCCCGTCCCCGTTTGGTCGCTTGACGGGGGCATTTTCCAAAATCCGCTGTACATTCTCAAAGTCGGCGCGGTCGATAACCGGTTCATGCACATTTTCCGTAATCTGCCACTGGCTTCTGTCTACATAGTGGTTTCGCTTGTCACGGAAATGTTTTGCGGTCTTGAAGTTTACAATGTCGCCGCAATACTCCTGCCGCGTGAGGATATGGGTCAGCGTGGCTTTGTTCCATTTGCAACGGTTTTCCTCGTTAAGCGCCTTATTTTTGCAGGTTCCCCGCCCTCGGTCTTTCATATAGAATGTGGGCGTTGGGATTTGCTCATTTTTCAGATATACGGCGATCTGGTTTCGGTTCTTCCCGTTCAGAAACAGGCGGAAAATCAAGCGGACAACTTTGGCTGCTTCTTCATCAATTATCCAAAAATCTTTGTTGTCGGGGTCTTTGACATATCCGTAGGGGGCTTCGGTTGCGATTGGCTTGCCGCTCGTCCCCTTTGTGCGGATACCCGTTTTTACTTTCTTGCTGATGTCGCGGGCGTACCACTCTGACATGATATTGATAAAGGGGGCAAACTCCAACGTGTCGGGCTTTTCGCTGTCTATCCCGTTGTTTACCGCGATAAAGCGCACGTTGTTTCTGCGGAAAATCTCCATAGCGTTTCCCACTTGGAGATAGTCGCGCCCCCAGCGGGTCATGTCTTTCATAATGCACACGCCGATTTTGCCGTTTTCCACGTCCTCAATCATGCGGGAGTAGGCAGAACGGTCAAAAAATCTGCCGCTTTCGTCATCGTCAATGTAGTGCCGGATATTGGTTAATTTTAGCTGTCTGGCATAGCTTTCCAGAAATTTCTTCTGGTTCTGTATGGAGTTGCTTTCGCCGCCGTCCCTGTCCTCGTCCCCCACGGATAGGCGGGAGTAAAGGGCTGTGATTTTGCTGTAATCATTCATGTGCATACCCTCCTGCGTCAATATAGGTGTTGCTTACAGTTAAGATTATGCACCCCACCTTGCAGAACCGTACTCCATGCCATGCCGGAACTTCTTGGCGTTCTTGGCTTTGAAATACACTATAAGGCGGAGCGCAATGCCGCAGCCTGCCCCTATCAGCAAATCCTTTGGGTGAAAACTCGGTAACGGATTGGAAAATAAATCCTCCATCCCCGCCATGACCGCCATCATCTTTGCGGAAGCGTCCTGCCCCGGCGATACCCGCCACAGCCACGCTATTTTGTCACAGAAATACCCGGCAAGCGCATAGGGGAGGTTCATAAGGATAAGTTTCTTTTTGTCAATATTCCCCGTCTTTGCCTTTAGCTTTTCGGGAATTGATTTTAAGTCTTTGGCAATGCCCTCTACGATTTTACTCATAATGACTGCCCCCTGTCCTTTAAGTGTTCCCTTGCCCTCTCCCGGTTCTTGCCCTTGCCTAACTGCTCCCGGAACTCCGCCAGCTTCTCCTTTACAGAGATGCGGTTATGCTTTTTCTCATTAACTTTTACAAACTCCTTAAATGCCTGCGTTATTACGTCGGCATCTTTGCCCTTGAATAATACGATGTGCTTCGGCGGCTTTTCCGTCTTGTCCTTCTTCACAGCAAACTGCACATTATATTTCTTTGCCACTCTCTCAAAGGACTTGATATTGTTATCCGTCACCTCAATGCTCGAAGCACCCATACCCTGACCGACCAGCTCTTTCACTGATATTTTCCCATGCGGCATCTGCTTTCCCTGTTTCCGGTGTTCCAGATACATCTTCATAGCCTTTTTCAGCACGTCGGCAGTCAATCGGGAAGATTTGAACACAAGGGCAATGGTTTTCTGTGTCACTTCCTCCTGCATGGTTTTCCTCCTTCTTTCTTAGATTGCTATACCCCCGTCAGGGTGGGACGTACAGCCTGTGAATTAAATATTTCATAAGTTCTCCTTTCTGACCGGATTATGGCAGCTCCGGCTTCCACCCTTCTTTCAGTGCTTCGATTATCCTCGTAAACCCACTTTCCAAGTCAGCAAAGCAGATTGGAATATCCCCCGGATTTCTGATATAGGTATCCAGAAAGCGGTAAGAAAGCCGCCCGCCATCCTTTCCAATGCTGACGCAGTAAACAGAGGCAAACTCCCCGTTTTCCAGCATCCATATCTCATTTTCAAGGCACAGGACAAACCTGTCTGAAAACAGCTCTTTTATTTCGCAGCCTATCAGACAGGCTGGATAACAGAAAAGCTCATCCGTCATGTCAAACGGTTCATTTCCCGTACCATCATCCCCTTCCAGCATCATCACGTCTTTCATGTTCTCTTTGATATAAGGGAATAACTGGCTGGCATAGTTGTCCGCCGCATATTCCCCCGGTTCGCTTCCTTCGCCTGAAAACTCTGCAAAATCATCAAACTCACTATCCTCATACAAACGGAAAAGCCGAAGGAGATACTCACGCACCTCCCCCTCTGTTAATCTCTCCTTCTGTACGTCATTTTCCCTCTCCGCTTTGGGTTTCCTTTTCCCTGCCGCATAACGGATTCTTCCAAATACCGCTGCTCCCGCCACAGCCGCAGAGAGGGCTGCTGCTATTTTTTTGTGTTTCATTTCCCTGATTTCTCCTTTCCGCTTCTGGACAAAAAGTCCAAAAGTTTTATTAACGCAAAAAGACGGTTACAAATCTGCATAATCTGTAACCGCCCTAACGCTGTGCTATCTCCATTAATTTATTTCTGTAAAATGCCTTAAAAAATGCCCGGTTATTGTCATACTGGATAACCGCCTGTTTTTTTTCTTCTTCTGACAGGGAATCATACCATGCCACAAATTCATCCCGTATCTCCCTCATCTGCTTTCTTGCTGCTATGGCATCCTCTAAAGAATGGCACGTCTTGGAAACAAGCGAACCTTGAAACCGCATTGCGGCAACCCATACATTCCGGGTGCTGATAAAACTTACCCCCTGATAGCCGCTGGTGTTGTTTTTCATCGGGCTTGCATCTCCACGCCGGATACGCTCTATGTTTGTTCCCATGACATAATTTTTTTCAATGTTATGGTAATGCTGTTTTCCATGTTCAGAATTTCCGATATATCCGGTTTTACTGCATCCGCAGGAATGGGTAGGGTTATTCCTCTTGGTTATTTCCGGAGCCGGTCTTTCAATAATGTTCCCGCAGTCACATCGGAATCTCCAGATACATTGTCTGCGCTCTGACATATTTCCTGTCGGCTCTACCGCAACCAGTTTCCCAAACCTTTTCCCGGTTATGTCCTTCCTCTGCATTTTATGATGCTCCGCCGCATAGCACCCGCAGCTTGCAGTGCCAACCGTCCTAAGATATGCCGACGTCCTGTTTATCATTTTTCCACAATCGCACTGACACAGCCAGACCACATCATTCTTTTTTTGCTTCGGAAGTTCCTTCAGAACAGTCAGCCAGCCAACCTTTTTCCCTGTATAATCAGTCTTTTTCATCCTGACCTCCTTCCCACTTCTGGACAAAAAGTCCAAAAGTTTTATAAATGCAAAAAGAGCAGCTACAAACCGCTGTTTACGGTCTATAACTGCCCTTACGCTGTCTGCCATATTTCATTATCTGTACCGGATCACCGGACACTGCTTCGTCTTTTTCCCTATATTCCTACGTTCCAGAGCGAAAACCATATCCCCGGTACGCTCAAAATACCCTATGTCCTTCTTCCAGCTCATGCCGCATTTACAATGCTGCAAACCAATAAACTGCTGTTTCATTTTCCTTCCGCAGTTCGGGCATACCTTTTTGCTCCTGCCTTTCTGCTTTACTTTCGCTGTTTCCGGTTTCATTCAGACCATCTCCTGTACTTTTATACTGATGCCATTTTACCAGATTTATCGCCGGAATTGTAAATTATATGCAATTTAATCGAAAGCGTCTTTACACAGGGCTACAAAATATTTCTTTTTCTCCAGTATTTCCTCCTGCCTGTCTTTGGAAAGCGTCTGGAATATCTCGTCATAGTCAAGCTCCGCAAGCGGCGTACCAAGCACAGGCGTTAAGACTTCATGCTCATACCATATCCGCCAGAGTTCCTCAAACAGTTCTTTACTGTCTGAAAATGCCATCGCTGAATCAAAACCATCTCCCTCACTGAACCATTGCAGACGGACAAAGCCGAATCTCCCGGCATCCGCCACCATCACATCCGTCATCTCATACAGCTCCGCAAACGCATCCGCCACCTTCCGGCACTTCGCCTGCTGTTCTTCCGTAATAAATATTTCTGCCATAGCGCACCCTCCTGATCCACTTCTGGACAAAAAGTCCAAAAGTTATTTATTCTCTTTTAAACAGTAAATCGTGCAGAGGTCAGCATATAATACGCCCTCCCCGCATTTTATCGTGTCAAACAAAAGGCACTGGAACAGCACGTCACGCACACCCTCAAGGCTTGCAATCCCCTGTTCTTTTTCTGAAAAGCCTGTGCCGGGAATACCCACATCCGCCGATGCCGCCCGCCTTGCGGAGATACAGTGCGTGTAAAGTCCGAGTATATATTTATCCGACATAGGGAAAGCAAATGTTTCCTGCCCGTCATATGTTACCCTGTATTTATCCTGTTCCCCTTCCGGCAGTTCAAAGAAGCACTGCACTGTTTCCAGATAAGTATGCCCATCAAAATCCGGCTTTATTTTCTTTCCGTACCTGCGGATTGTGGAAAAGAGGGTATTCCGGTCAATAAAGGATCGGGTACGCTTAAAAGCTGGTTTCCTGCCTTTTAAGTCCATGTAAACATTATTCCCTGTCCCTTTCCCGGCAAACCTGCCATAATCGCCAATCCGCAGCAGATAGGACAGCACCTCCAGCAGCTTTTCCCTTGACGCAATCTCCTGATAAGGGGAACTGCCAAATTCTATCCTCACAAACCTTAACGGGCAGCTCCCCTTTGCAATCTCCCGTTCCATTACCCGGTCAATATCCCTCATGGATTCCATTTATCCATCTCCTTCCACTTTGGGCTGGAACATCCCTTTTTCTTCCCAACCGCCGCCATACATATCATGCTGCACCAACTGCTGGTAATAGTGGTTCATGGTGTTAGGCGCATTGTAGAGGGCAGTCACCATGTACGCCCTGATGTTGGCTATCTTGGTTGTGGTTTCCCTCATGCACCCGATAACATACTCCAAATGGGAGCTGTTCAGCTTCAGGAACTTTGATTTTACAAGCTCATAAGGGTAATCTTCCCCGTTGACCTTTACCGTCTTACGCTTCACGCACACAATCTCGCAGATAACCTCATACAGTTCCTCATACAGCCCCTTATCCTGCCAGTCCCCATATTTCATGTGATGCTCGTATTCAATATTGTCACGAATAATTTCCATGTAGGCAGTGGCATTATCCATCACATCAATCATACCATTATCCGGCTTGCCCGGTTCTTGTTTTTCTATTCCTCTATCCGATTGATTGATAGGATTGGTATAACTCAGATCAGTATAATTAGTATTGTTATAATTAGGGTTCGATTTTTGAACTTCCAGAGGTTCGTTTTCTGAACTTCCAGAAGTCTGCTTTTTGAAACTCTTGAAGTCTGTTTTTTGAACTTCCAGAAGTTCAATTTCTGAACTTCTGGAATCCTGATTCTTGTACTTCTTGAAGTTCAGTTTTTGAACTTCTGTGGAAACATCAGTGCCTGCGGGTTCTGCCGCTGTGCCTTCCCCACCTGCGGGCGGCTCTGAAAGGACGAAGTTCTTGACATATATGATGTCCGGCTTTCCCAATCCCTGCCTTTTCTTCTCAATCAGACCAATCCCTTTTTTGCTGTCAAGCTCCGCAAGCACCTTTGCACAGGTGGCTCTGGCGCACCCCAAATCTTCCATGATGTTCTCAACCGTATAATGGATATACGCCCTGTTCTCATCATCAAACCAGCCGTTTTTCATGGATAATGCCATCCTGTCAAGCATCAGACCGTAAAGGAGTTTCGCATCACTGGATAAGCCTTTGAAACGCCTGTCTTTAATCAGCAGCCTCGGCACTCTGTAAAAGGAAAACTGTTCCGCTTCCGCACCGTAATAGTAATCGAATTTCAAACCGCCATCCATTCTGCCCGACCTCCTTCCTATTGTCTTTTCTTCCATTCATCCAATAGCTGAATGATGATGCCCTCTATTTCCTCACTGCTGCAGTCCTCCGCAAAATATTCGCTGATTTTATCCGCTTTCAGTGTCACTTTCCGTTCCTTCGGCTTTTCCTCCGTCAGTATCAGGCGCACCATCGCAAGGGTAAGCTCCCCGGTCTTGCCATATTCCTTGATTTTTGCCGACTGCACCATGCTGACGTTACAGCCCTTTTCCTCAATAGTAACCTGTACCCACTGCTGCGCTTCTTCCGTCAGAAAGGAAATATCCACGCCCTGTGAGAAGCCGAGCTTTTTATTATCCACCATAACAAGGAGTTCATCGGACAGGCGGGAGAGCCAGATATACCGCTGAACCTTTTTGGCGTTCTCCCCGGCAGCTTCGCCCACTTCATCAAGGGTGTTCTTCCCTGACTTCTTCCCCTGATGCTTCATGGCTTCATATTTCATCTTGTAGGCTTTCGCCTTTTCGCTTGGCAAGATGTCCTCCCGCTGGATATTGGAATCCACCATGATAATTGTAGCTTCATCATCGGTGTAATTGCGGACAATCACAGGCATTTCCGTCTTTCCGGCAAGTTCCGAGCCACGTTTGCGGCGGTGTCCGGCTATGATTTCATAACCGCCGCCTGCCCTCGGTCTTGCAATCCCCGGCACAAGCACCCCGTACTGGCGGATACTCTCCGTTGTTTCCTCCATCTTCTCATCGTCCTCCACCCGGAAAGGGTGGTCTTTGAAGGTATAAAGCTCTGCCAGCGGCGCATTGATAATCTGCTCAACGCCGCTTTCCTGTGCAGCACTCCCGCCGAACAGATCATCAAAACTTTCCAGAGCAACCTTTGATGCGCTTCTTGGTTTTGCGTTACTGCCCATCTGCGCTCACCTCCTTGCTTTGCGGAGCAAAGTGCGAGTCATCCTGACGAGCAGAGGTGATTACCTCCTTTGTCAGAGAATCATAGGCTGACGCTACTTTCCCCTTTGGATCATGCTTGTAGATGCTGACACCCTCCGCTGAAATCTCCGCCGCCCGGACGGAAATAGGAATGACATTGGCAAATATCCTCACCCGGCTTCCGTATGCCTCCTTCAGCATGGCGCTGATGTCCTTTGCGTAATTCGTCCGGCTGTCTACCATTGTAAGCAGAATCCCCTCAATCTCCAGTTTCGGGTTAATCTGCCGCTTTACCTTGCCGACTGTCTTAATAAGCTGCTGCAAGCCTTTGACGGGCAGATATGCCGCCTGTACGGGTATCAAGATGCTGTCGGCGCTGGCAAAGGCGTTTATGGTAATCATGCCGAGGGAAGGCATACAATCAATTAAAATGTAATCGTAATTCTCCCTGACAATCTCTATGTATGACCTCAACACCGTTTCCCGGCTCATCACATTCACAAGGGAAACCTCCAGACCGGAAAGCTCAATGTTCCCCGGCATTAAGTCTATCCCTTCCTCATGGTGGAGAATGCCTTCTCCCGGCTCTACTTCCCCGTCATTGATTAAGTTCCCCATAATGGTTGCAAGCGTGACTTCCAGACTGTCCGGCTCTGTAAAGCCTAAACTTGCGGTCAGACTGCCCTGTGCGTCCGCATCAATCAAAAGCACTTTCTTTCCCTGTTTTGCCAGCCCGATTCCTAAATTGCTTGTGGTGGTGGTCTTGCCCACACCGCCTTTCTGGTTTGCGATTGCGATTATTTTACACATGATAATTCTCCTTTGCTTCTACTAATTTTCTTTTACGTTGCTTTTCCTGACTTCCACATAAGTCCTGTAATATTTCTTTGTCCCTTTGTTTGGGAACATATCGGAAAACTCCGTCACCTCGATTTTCGGGTTACGCTGTAAAATCTTCCCGAACCACTTAATATCGTTCTTCGTTCCCATAAGCCTGACTTTTAACATCAATCCCGTCCTCCAAGCATGGCGTACAAGTTGTGGTTATATGTTACATATTCCGGATAACGAATTTGTACCGCCTGCCAAAAATAAGGCGCATAGGCACAGCAGAACAGTTCTTCCACTGTGTACCGTCTGCACTCGTCCACCTGTTCCTCCGCATCATCATAGTCAAGGACACTCGGCGTACCATTGCAGTAAAGGTTAAACGCCATCCTGACTACTTTTAAGCTCCCGCTGGTCTGCCAGCCCTCATGCAGACACTCCGTTTTTACACAGCCTGTCTTAAAGTTATAAATGCTGTTGATATTTCTTCTTGTGTCATCGCTGATACCAAGACAATATACAAGCGCTTTGTGGTACACGTCCTGATACCTGACCTCTTTCAATTTCTCGTAGTAGAATTTTTCATGTGCATCGCTGATAAAAGTAATCGCTTTCTCTGCACTTAACGCTGTATTGTTCTTCATAAATTCATTCCTCCTATTATTTTGAATTTGTAAAAAGAAATAGGACTAAGCTAGTTTTAACAGCATTTCTGCCATTCACTAATTTAGTCCTATCTAAATCATCAATATGAAATTGTTTACCTTCTACCCTCCTTATGCTATACTAAAACCAGTAACTCATTGCTTTTAGGCACTTTGAGTTACACTACTGACATTTCTTCTCAATTTTCTTTTGAATCGGCGCCGCCCAAATGAAAAATCAGAAATGCTTTGATGCAAAACTACATTTTTTCATTAGGACTAAATCGGTGGAAACCCTTGATTTCTCAATAGATTTTTCAACCTGTCATTATAATAACTCAAAGCCCGGCAGGCGTGCAAGCCCAGCCAAGCCCCAGCACATTGGCAATCAGATTTGCAGCAATATACTCCCTGGCCGGATGGCCTTTCGGGATGCGCGGAAAAAGAAAGCTGATGAAGGGTTGTATCCCTCTCGTCAGCTTTGCAATCAGGCCCGATTTCTGCGCGATCTCCATAAGTCCCACCCACAGCGCCATCACGCCGATCATGGTGACGCACAGAGACACCGCGTCCCCGGCGGAGTCGAGCGCCGCGTTTGTCACCTCCGCCATTTTCCCCGTGAACGCACCGTAAACAACGCCAATCAGAATCATTAAAGCCCAGATATAATTTAACATGGAAACTCCGATAGAAAATAATGTTCTTACTACCATTCTATGAATTTCCCGACATAATATGTTTACCGCCTGTCTGCCGGCCTCGCGCTTTCTGCTCTGCGCCTCCTCCCATATCCATCACCCCCATAACAGAGATGTCGATTTCTGATGCATCTACAAGGTTTGCGGCGTCTTCCCGCTGTTCCTCGTCCGTAGCCGGTATGGTGCCTGCAATCTGTCCCTTGACGCTTTCCGCCCGGAGCATCACCGTCTGATACAGCATTTCCGCGCCTGCCTCATACTCCTCATAGGAATAGAGCGCAGTTGGATCCGTTTCCACCAGTGTGTCAATTCGTTCCCGGATTCCTTCGTAGACTTCCCGAAACCTTCCGCCCAGAACATACTCCTGTGCCAACCGGTTTAGGTACTCATGGTAGCGGGAAAGATATGTCTCATCCTCCAGCAGGGCGTCAAAAAATGTCGTCCCCGGAAAGGGGCTGTCTACCGCATCATTCACGGTCTCTGATGCATCGTTCTCAGGCCCCATATTCATTCCGCCAAAAGCAAGGTTATAATCCCACGGGAGAATATTCAGCATTCCATTGTATTCATACAGATAATAATTGTGCGCCATGTTTCCAGAAAGACTGTCCAGATTTACGGAAAACGCATGCACCGCCATATACTTTAACAGATTGTCCACATCCAGATATTTTTCAAGGTCTGTTCCACCGCCAATATTTTTGAGAGCTGTAACTACCCTGCTGTGATCTGCTTTGTCTGTATCTGTCACCTCGCCATCCCAGATGTCGGAATAACTGGAAAGCTCCTCATCGGTGTAGTTGAGGTTTGCGCCGTTTCCGCCTCCCATAGAAGGGCTGCCTCCTGGCATTTTTCCCCGTGCTGTCTTTTGCCTTTCATCCCCTTCCTCCAGGTCAAAATTTTCGCCGCCTTGATCCCGCCGCTCTTCCTTCCATGCGTCTGCATCCTTTTCTCCTGGCCGGGGCGGTTGTCCCCCAAATTCTCCTTTTTCGCCGCCTCCCATCTTCATGCTGTCGGGCTTATACAGTTTGCCGTCCCCGGTTCCGTAATTTCGCAGAAGAAAGCTATCCTCCACAGCCTCCAGAGCCAGGTATACGCCCAGATATTCTCCGTTCAAAGAAAGTTCTGCATAATTGTACAGGGATGCATCCACTCCCAGATATCGGTACATATCATAGACAACAGCCTCCTTCATGCTGGTGGCGTCCGCATAGTTGTTATTCAGAATCAGTTTATCAAGCCCAAGGCAGGTCTGCCCTTCCACATAATGGTCAAACTCCAGCTTGAAACTGAACCTGTCCGTATCGGGATTCCCGGCAATTGCTGACAGACTCGTATTGCCCTTTGTGCGGAGTCCCACATTGCCAAGTTTCTGGTCATTAATCTGCACATCACAGGCGTAGTATTCCTTCGCTGCGGCATTCTCCAGCATTTCCTCCCACTCTTCCTGTTTCATCTGAATATCAATCCGCATCATTTCTTCCGTATCAAACAATGCTTCTTCATACGCCATCGGTACACTCATCCCACCGAGCGCCTCCACCGCCTGCCGGGAAAAAGCTGTCATCCAAAGACAGAACACGACAGCGGCCGCCATGATTATACTGACCAGCTTTGCCATATGCTTGTATGAAATCATAATTCACCTCACTTTTGCGCTTCCCCGACAGCAGCCCTGCTGAGACTATACATGACAGAGCCCGCAGCAGACGGCGTGCCGGCATAACTCCCGCTGTCACGACATATACTCACCGTTATAGCTTACAAGGGTAACGTTATGCACCCCCTCTATATCATACAGTTTGTTCACAAAGGATGTTGCCGCATCCATCAGACGCACTTCCGCTGTCAGCTCGACGCCCCCGCCGCTTACCGTTTTTGATTTCACCAGAAACCGTTTCAATGCCGTCCGCGCTATCTTTACCGCCGTATCCTCCGCCTGTTCATCCTTACAGTTCAGAATGAGGATATAGGGATTTTCATGTGTCTTCCGATTCGCAAAGAGAATCAGGATCACACCGATGATTGCAGAGCCGATCACCGCCAGCGGAATCATGCCCGCACCGATGACAATGCCCGAAGCAATCGACCAGAACAGATACACAATCTCAATCGGTTCCTTGATTGCTGCCCGGAAGCGGACGATGGAAAGCGCGCCCACCATGCCAAGGGAGAGCACCACATTGGATGTCACCGCCATGATCACCAGCGTTGTCACAAGGGAAAGTCCCACCAGTGTCAGGGCAAACCCGGACGAGTACATCACACCGTTAAAAGTCTTCTTGTAGACCACGAAAATAAACAGACCGATGACAAGTGCGAACAGCATACCGATCAACGTGTCTATCGGTGAAAACTGCGTTACATTTTCCAAAAAGCTGGATTTAAAGATATCATTAAAAGTCATATTTCCTCCTTCTTTAACCAAACCGTCTGCATGCCTCATATTTTGAAAACGCCGTCTGCCGCAGTGTGTCTATTTGGACAAGCCTGCGAACAATTGCCGGAAGAAAGGCATCATACTTAACCTCCAGAATCATGTCCTGCGGCGTCTGTGCCGTGTCAATATCCAATACCCGCTCTTCCAGGAAGTCCCTATGAAACAGAGTTGTGCGGATATCGGAATCAAAGGTAATCCTCACATTTCCCGCCTGATAAATGTAAGGTTCTCTCCTATAAGATACGAGTACCCTCGGCCGAAGCATCTGGTAACGCATTTTCGCGTAAAGTTCCTGCACAAGCGGCGAAGGATGCTCCTCCATCCAGTCCGTTCTTCCCGTCAGTAATTCTCTGCACTCCTCTTCCGAAATCTGCGCATCCACTTTCATGCAGAGATCATCGTCCTTAATTTTCTTTTCCAGCGTCAGATAGGAAAAATCATCGTTATAATATCTGATTCTGAATTTCTCCCGTACAGGAACGCCGTCCCTCTTTTCATACAGCGCTTTGTCCATATAATTATCGAAATAAATACTCCGTATCAGATATCTGCCGTCTACGCCTGTATGTATATCGCTCTGCATCACTGTCCGCAGGCGGTTTCTCAACTCGATATACTGCGCATAGCTGATCCGATACTTCAATTCATGCCGGAATTGATATTCCTGCTTCACCCGCTCCTCTCCTTTCCCTGCTGTCTTATCACTGCTTTGCACCTTTCTGAAATGAACAGAAAGGCATTTTCTGCTCAGCTGAAAGCATGGGTAAAGTATAGAAGGGTTTCCTAAAATGTACTTAAAATCAGTTGTGATTTTTTGATGAACAATGATTCTGCCCTAAAATATCACCCGAAAGCATATCTCCTTTCCATTGGCGCTTTGTACCGCCGCCTTCCCTCCATGTGTTTCCGCAATCGCCCGCACCAGAGAAAGGCCAATTCCGGTGCCGCCCGTGGCGGCAGACCGGGATTCATCCATGCGGTAAAACCGATCAAACAGCCTGTCCAGATCGGAGATATCCGCCAGATCACAGGTGTTAGCCACCTCTACGCAGATTCTGCCCCGCCTGCGGTAAATCCGCATCTGGATTTCGCCGCCATCGTCAGAATATCTGACTGCATTATCCAGCAGAATAGATATCATCCGCTGAATGGAATTTCTGTCCCCGTATAATGTCATGTCTTCCGCAATGTGCTGGCTGTAGCTTTTCCCCTTTGCCTTCGCAAGAACCGCAAAAGGCTCGGCGATTTCCCACGCCGCCTCGCTCAAGGAAAATCTGCCCTTATCCGGGAACGGCGTCTCCTCATCCAGTCTTGACAGCGCAACCATATCCCCCACCAGCTTTGTGAGCCGTGCGGTCTGCCTGCGGATATTGTCAATCCATTCGTCCCCCTCATGTTCCATTGCCGCGATGTCCGCACTGGTTGCAATGGAAGTGATCGGCGTCTTCAGCTCGTGCCCCGCATTCGTGATAAACTGTCTCTGCCGCTCTATATTTTTTATGTATGGCCTGACCGCACGCCTTGAAAAGAAAACGGTCAAAAAAAATACCATCAAAAGGCTGACGGCTCCTATCAACAGAGACACAAAAAACAGGGAACGCATGGATTGTATTTGGATTGTGGAATTGAGGAAGAGAACCGAGATTCCATTTTCTTCCCGCTTTACGCGGTAACGATAGCCTTCATAGTACCCTTTTTCCCTGCCTTTAGACAAAACAGCCTGTGCGTATGCCTCCGCAGTCACCTCATCCACAGAAGAGATATAGTCCCTTGAGGCCGCCCTGATCCTTCCGTCCGTATCGCAGTGAACCGTAAAAAACCGGGTCATAAACGCTTCCTCCGGGTCTCTCCCCTCCATCTCCCCGAGAGGAGGCGGCGGCGCCTGACGCTTCGCCGGAACCGCCTGCTCATGCGAAAGAAGCGCTTCTGCCAGGCCATCCTGCATGGCAGTTGTCCTGTAATAATTTGCCGCGTTGATTCCGGCAATAATTAGCAGCGTCACCGTGCCAAACGCCACCATCGCCGCCAGAATAAAACGCCTCTGTATTTTTTTCAGCATCTGCTCTCCCTTTCAAGCCTCCATTTTACAAATCAAGAAAATACCCTGCGCCCCGGGCCGTCCGAATCTCAATATCAGCCCCCAGCTCCTTCAGTTTTTTCCGAAGAAATCCCACATAAGTCCATACCACACTGACATCCGCCTCCGAGTCCTGTCCCCATATCTTATCCATCAGATGTGCCGTGGAAAACACAAACCGTGGGTTGCGCATAAAAAGCTCCATCACCTGAAATTCCTTATTGTTCAGGCGCACCGACTTTCCTTTGCATGCCATCTCGTAGCGGTTACAGTCAAGCTCCACGCTGCCAAAGGACAGGCACAGCTCCGTATATCCTGCATTCCTCCGTGAAAGAGCTTTCACTCTGGCGATAAATTCCGGGCTGGCAAAGGGCTTCGACAGATAATCGTCCGCTCCCGCCTCCAGGCCTGCCACCCGGTCCTCAATCTCCGCCTTCGCCGTCAGCATCAACACGGGAACCCCGGAACCCACCTCGCGGATCTGTCTCAAAACCTCCAGGCCGTCCGCCTTTGGCATCATAATATCCAGAATTACCACATCATAGTCCCTGCACCGAAAATACGCAAGAGCCTCCTCGCCATCATGCACCACATCTACGGTAAATTTATTCTTTTCCAGCAGAAACTTCAGCCCCTTTGCCAGTTCCGCTTCATCTTCCGCAATTAAAATACGCATATCGACGCCCTCTGCAGTCTTTTTTCCTACACTCCTGTGGTAATGCTATTATAGCATTTAAATCCATGGTTCTCAATGACGCAGCCCGTCCTCCGCTTTACGCGCGTACCGCGCCATGCTATAATCTGCTTATCTGCCTTGTGGGGATGTCGCTCTTCCAAATCATATATACTACGGGAGGACTTCTGAAATGCAACAGGAAATTTTACTTTTAGAGGATGATGACAGCCTCAACCATTCTGTCCGTCTGAAATTAGAAAGGGAAGGGTATACGGTCCGCAGCGCTTTCACAATAAAGGAGGCCCTTTTACTTTTTCGCCAATTTTCACCCTCCCTGATTATCTGTGATATCACCCTGCCGGACGGAAGCGGCCTGGATTTCTGTTCCCGCGTCCGGCAGGAGAGCGATGTCCTTTTCCTGTTTCTGACCGCCCTGGACCGGGAGGAGGACATTATGGCCGGTTACGGGCAGGGCGCCGACGATTATATCACGAAGCCCTTTTCCCTGGCCGCCCTTGTGTCCAAAGTAGGCGCTCTCTTAAAGCGTTTTCCGTCAGAACAGCCGAAAACGGTTGTCTCAGGAAATATTGCGCTCTACCCGGAAGAAAAGCGGGCTGCAAAGAACGGTGAAAATCTGGTTCTCACCGCCAGAGAATATTCCCTGCTCGCCTTCTTTATGGAAAATCCCATGAAAGTTCTGTCACGCGGGCAGCTCCTGGAATCCATCTGGGACATCGAGGGCAATTTTGTCGATGAGAATACCCTCTCCGTCAATATCAGAAGACTGCGGGAAAAAATAGAGGACAATCCTTCCGCCCCCGCCATCTTGAAAAATATCCGGGGACTGGGCTATATCTGGGAAAGGAAATGTGAAAAACGATGACAACCACTTTGAAAACATCCGGGTTTGCATGGAAAACCTGCGCGCTTATTTCGTGCCTCTCCGTGCTTTTTGTCTGCATATACGGCTTCTGGGGATTTTCCCTTCTGAACGCGCAGTATACATTGGAGCAGAAACAATACGGGAATATCGCGGGCGCGATTCTCTCCGAATATCCCGAGGCGGAACAGACACTGATCGCCGCCATGCAGGACACAGATTACGACTATCTTGACAAGGGATTTTCCATCCTTACCAAATACGGTTATCGGGAAAACATGCTGATAACCGATGACCCTTACTACCATTCCGCCCTCCTGTCCTTCTTTCCCCTTCTGGCTGTCGTCCTCCTCATTGATCTCCTCCTCATCGCGCTCTGTTTCTTTTTCTTTTATAAAAGCCGGAGACAACAGGAATGGCGTCTGCATGAAATACTGGAATCCTATCTTGCAGACAACTATTCGCCCCTTGTGGACCAGAAAAATCGGAAGCCTGTTTTTAGCGAGTCCTTCACCGACACCCTCCTCAAACTTGGGCATAAACTGAAGGCAAAAACGCGGGCGCTGGACAAAGAGCGTGACCACACAAAAACGCTTGTCACCGATATCTCCCATCAGTTGAAAACACCTGTCAGCGCTTTGAAGAGCTGTTTTACTATGTGTATGGAAGCCGATTCCGAGACGGAACGCGCCGATTTCTTAGAAAGGTGCGCCGAACAGTTATCACATCTGGAAAATTTGATAACTGAATTAGTCAATATCTCCCGCCTGGAAACCGATATGGTTACACTGAAGCAGGAGCACGTTCTTTTGTCCGACCTGCTCGCCGACGCTGTGAATATGGTATATGAAAAAACGCTGCCTAAAAATATCACCGTAGAGCTGCTCGAGCCCGACGGAGAAACCGGTTCCCGCATCCCACTGTTTTTGGACAGACGCTGGACTGCCGAGGCGGTAGCAAACCTTCTGGACAATGCGGTCAAATATTCCCCGGCAGACAGCACGGTAACCCTGCGGCTCCACCGGTTTTACAGCTATATCCGTCTGGAAATTGAGGACGAGGGCATCGGTGTCTCCCCGGTGGATGCCAACCGGATCTTTCAGCGTTTCTACCGGGGCAGCCACCCGGTCGTCAAACAGACCGAAGGCTCCGGCGTTGGGCTTTATCTGGCCAGACGCATTTTGGAAGCGCAGGGCGGCACCATAAGCGTGAAACCGGCAGCGGAAAAAGGAAGCATTTTCACCTTGCATCTCCCCCTGCCGGAATATATGTAATGGAAACCGGCAGGCCGATTTCATAAGTTTTCTATTTTTTGCATTTTGTAAGTCTCATGTAAGGTTACTGCCGTAATCTATATTTATAAACGAAGAGAAAGGCAGGATCGTATATGAAAAAGCACATGGACATTATCTTAAAAACTGAGGACTTATGCAAATATTACGGCACAGGCGACAATCAGGTCAAAGCCGTTGATCACGTCAATCTGGAAATCCGGCAGGGCGAGTTTGTCTCCATCGTCGGCAAATCGGGCAGCGGCAAGTCCACGCTGCTTCACATGCTGGGCGGGCTGGACAATCCCACCTCCGGCAAGGTCTTTATCGATGGGGAAAACATCGCCTCCTTCAAGGAAGAAAAGCTCTCAAAAATCCGCCGCCGCAAAATCGGCTTTATTTTTCAGGCTTACAATCTCATCCCCTCCCTCAACGTATGGGAGAACATCGTCCTTCCCCTCGGACTGGATGGCAAACCCATAGACGAATCGTTTATAAACGATATTATAAAGACGCTTGGGCTTTCGGACAGAGTAAAACATCTCCCCAACACCCTGTCTGGCGGTCAGCAGCAGAGATGCGCCATCGCCAGAGCCATTGCGGCAAAGCCTTCCATCATACTCGCCGACGAGCCCACCGGCAATCTGGACACCCGTACCGGCGATGAGACGATGGCTCTCTTAAAGGCATCCGCCACGAAATACGGACAGACCCTCGTGGTCATCACCCACAATGAGGAAGTTGCACAGATGGCGGAGCGCACGATCATTCTGGCGGACGGACGCATCCTCTCCTCCGGGGAAAGCGAGGTGGATTCCGATGAAGAGAACTAATACGGTAAGGAGCCTTGCACTGAGTAAGCTGCGCTACAATAAAAGCCGCACCATGCTCACCGGCATTGCCATCATGCTCACCACCATGCTGCTCATGGCAATCGGCACGGTCGGCACCGGCGCACTGGATATGAACCGGCAGATATACGCTCTGGCGGACTATCATGCCCGCTTTGGCGGCTTAACGCCCGATCAGGTAAATGTCCTGTCAAATCATATTCAGGTGGAAGCGCTATCCACCACGGAAGGCTTCGCGGATATTGAAAATGGAAAGATGAACGGCGCCCTTTCCTATCAGGAGACCCTGAAGGATGAACAGTCCGCAGACGGCGGCGCCTCCTTGCACTCTGTGACGCTTGCCTCCGGGCATTATCCCGAAGCGGAAAACGAAATCTGCTCCTCCCCCGCCTTTTTCCGCCGTGTCGGCGCAGAGCCTGTCATCGGCGGCAAGGTAACGCTCTCTTTTCGTGTAGACGGCAAAGGGGAAATTGTGACCAAAGAATTTACCATCAGCGGCTTGGAACCGGACGTGGAAATCTCCGATAAAATCGACGACAGCCGCCTGATGTGGACTGCCCGTGTCTCCAAAGCCCTGTTAGACAGCTACAAGGCGGACGGGCTTTACGAATCCGAGCCGTATGCCACCCTTCGCGTCTACGGGGAGGAAGTGCTGACCTTTGATGAAATGACAGACCGAATCAACGCTGTCGCTGCGGATATCGGACTGGACGAGGGACAGGTAAATATAAACAAAGAGTATCTTTTCACCGCGACTGACCCGGGTACGGAAGCCATGGCGATCATGGCAGTCATCGGTCTGATCGTGATCTTCTTTTCCTCGCTGGTGATCTACAGTATCTACTATGTGGGCGTGATCACTGACGTGCAGGAGATCGGCAAGTTAAAGGCGCTGGGTGCATCGGGACGCCAGATTGCCAGATTATTTTACTGGCAGGGTGCCATCATTTCCGCCTTTGCGGTTCCCGTGGGGCTGTTACTTGGATTCCTGCTGCCTTACCTGCTGTTTCCGCTGGCTTTGTGGGCATACAGCAGCGGTTCCGCCATCAGTTCCTACTCCCGCGACGCGGCGGAGGCAGTTATCGGGCAAATACACATGTTTTCTCTGCCTATGCTGCTCACTGCAGCGGTGGCATCGCTGATTACTGTGGCTATTTCCCTGCGTAAGCCCATACGGATGGCGAAAAAGGTTTCCCCGGTGGAAGCAATCCGCTATCAGGAAAACACAAGCGACCGCAAGAGCCGCAAGGGACACACCGAGGTGAAGGTGTCCACGCTGACCCTTGCCAACCTGACGCGCAACAGAAGACGTACCGCCGTCACCATCCTCACCATGGGCTTAAGCTGTGTGCTCTTTATATGTGTATCCGCCGTACTATGCAGCGTCAGCGCCGAAGACTTGGCGAGAAGGAACATCCCCAAGGGCGATTTCCGCATTGCTCTGGACTATGCCCTCTATAATGATAAGGAGTATCCCGAAAACAATCTGGAAAATCTGGTACAGCAGGAATACTTTAGCGAGACATTTCTTTCCAGACTGTCCTCCATAGAGGGCGTGGAATCCGTGGAGCGTGCGCCCGGTAAGATCATTTCCTCCACCGATATGGAGTCGCCCATGTACGAGGACTACGAGAATCACCTGCCGCTCTCCTACTTTACCAGAGACGATGTGGCGGAACTAAACGCCTATCTGGTACAGGGCAGCATCGACTACGACCGCATGACGGCCAACAATGAGATCGTCTGCACCCATGCTTACTCCTTTAACCAGTACGGTCTTTCCATAGGCGATGTCCTCCCGATCACCCTCCACGACGGCAGCCGGGAAATTCCCCTGACGGTAACACTGGGTGCCCTGACAGAGCCGGACGCTAACTATACCTACCTGATTATGACAGAAGATACATGGAACAGTCTGGGACTGACCTGCGATCCCACCACATCCATCTACCTGCATGTGGACGACGCGCACTATGACAGCGTAAAGGAAGCGCTCACGGAAATTGTAGCGGAAAATGAACATTTTACACTCTATGCCATGGATGTAGAACTGGCGATCGGACACTCTTCCATAGACCTGACGAAGAATCCGCTCTATCTGCTCCTGATCCTGATCGCCGTGATCGGTTTTATCAATCTGATCAACACGATGATCACCAGTATTGTTACGCGCAAAAAGGAGCTGGGCATTCTGCAGGCTCTCGGTCTCTCCGACAGGCAGCTTGTGCGCATGCTCTCCGGGGAGGGGCTTGTCTTCACTGCGGGCACGCTCTTTATCAGCCTCACTCTCGGCAACGCAGCCGGATATCTGCTGTTCCTCTGGGCGAAAAAGGAACACCTTATGAGCATCAGCCGTTACCACTATCCCCTCTGGGAAACCGTGGGGCTTGCTCTGGTATTATTGATCGGCCAGATTGCAATTACACTGTTTATCAGCAGGAAAATGAAAAAGGAGAGTCTGATTGACCGCATCAGAAATCAGGAATAGACACTGATACAACAGAATGTACGCAAAAAACGCAGGCCAACATTGGTCTGCGTTTTATTTACCGCAAATCTTACCACTCAAGCACTGCGGATGCCCAGGTCAGGCCGCCGCCAAAACCACTGAGCGCAACCTTCATACCGGGCTTTAACAGGCCCTTGCGGTTCATCTCATCCAACAGAATCGGCACACTGGCCGCTGAAATATTTCCGCAGTGGTCAAGGCTGATGGGAAATTTATCTTCCCCAATATGAAGCCTCTTTGACACCGACTGAAGGATTCGTATGTTCGCCTGATGCAGCGCGAAGTAATCTATGTCCTTCGGCATCAGTCCTGCCGTCTCAATCGTTTTCTGTAAGGAAGCGGGCACCGTCGTTACGGCAAACTTATAAACTTCCTGTCCGTCCATATGCACAAAGCCGAGCCTCTGATCCGTCTGGATCAGGGGATTGTTGTTCGTACGGCCGGGACAGGCAAGCACATCTCCCTTCGTTCCATCGGAACCCTGATCAAAGGCAAGCAGCCCATACTGCTCATCTCCCCGTACAACTGCCGCACCGGCGCCGTCTCCAAAGAGCACACAGGTGCTCCTGTCTTCCCAGTCCACGATCTTTGAAAGCGTCTCCGCCCCCAGAATCAAGGCCGTCCGATAAATGCCTGCCTGTATATACGCATTGGCAATATTCAGGGCGAACATAAATCCGGCACAAGCCGCGTTGATATCAAAAGCAACCGCATTTGTCGCACCGATTGCCGCCTGCACTTCACAGGCGCAGGCAGGCGTCACAAAGTCCGCCGACACTGTGCCCAGGATGATCAGATCTATCTCCTCCGCAGTCACCCCTGCGTCTTTCATGGCGCGCTTCGCCGCCTCCACAGACATGCTGGCAGTTGTCTCCTCCTTCACCAGATGCCGTTCCCGGATTCCTGTCCTGCTGCTAATCCACTCGTCAGAAGTGTCCATCACCTTGGACAGATCATCATTTGTCACCACTGTCCCTGGCAGACAGCTCCCTGTTCCTATGATTCTTGTTTTCACACCGTTTCTCCCATAATTTATGCTTCCTTTTATCCCGCAGTGCCGCTCCGCCTGTTCCTCTGTCTGCTTCCCTTCATCACGCAGTGCCGCTCCTGAAACCTTCGGTTTCCCTCGCTCGCGGGCTTTCGCCCTATGCATCCATCTGAATAGACGTTTCGGCGAGCACGCTCTCCGCTCCGCCTATTCCTCTGTCTGCTTCCCTTCATCACGCAGTGCCGCTCCTGAAACCTTCGGTTTCCCTCGCTCGCGGGCTTTCGCCCTATGCATCCATCTGAATAGACGTTTCGGCGAGCACGCTCTCCGCTCCGCCTATTCCTCTGTCTGCGCACTGCTCAATGCTGTCACGCAAACTCTCCGAGAATGTCTTTGACATGTTCTAAATGCGTTGCGCGGTATGCGTTCGCACCGCAGAAAAGCAGCGCCTCATCCACCTTTCCCTTCACGGCATTGACAAGCGCATCCGTGATACAGTAAGGCGTTTCCACCCCCTTGCAGGTGCTGATACACAGATGGCATTTCTCGTGCGGAATCTGTCCTTCCTTCGCCCGCTTCATAAAGGGATTCAGAATCGCCCGCCCCGGCATACCCACAGGGCTCTGCACGATGACAATATCCTCTTCCTTCGCGTCAATATAGCTCTGCTTGTAAGCCGGATCCGCATCGCACTCGTAAGTCGTTACAAAACGCGTCGCCATCTGCACGCCGGAAGCGCCCATCTCCAGATAGTGTTCCATATCATCACGGGTATAGATACCGCCCGCCATGACAACGGGAATCTCCGTTCCGTGCTCCGCTGCCGTCTCATTGACCTGCGCAATGATTGCTTCCACTTCCTCATCATAATGCAGGCTTTCGATATCTGCAAGCTGCTCTTTGTGGAAACCCAGATGGCCGCCGGCCAAAGGCCCCTCAATCACCACCGCATCGGGCAGCCTGTTATACTTTTTCCACCAGTAGCGCATGATCACCTGCGCTGATTTCACACTGGACACAATGGGCGCAAGCTTTGTCCTGGCAGCCCCCACAATCTTCGGCAGATCCATAGGCAGCCCCGCGCCGGAGATGATCAGATCGATGCCCGCCGCTACCGCCGCCTTTACATACTCTTCATACTTTCTGGTCGCAACCATAATATTGACGCCCAGAATCCCGCCCTTTGCGATCTCTCTGGCTTTCGCAATCTCTGTGCCGACTGCCCGCAGATTCGCGCCAATCGGATCCGTGTCAAAATCTGGTTCCCGGTAACCGATCTGTGCTGTGGAAATCACGCCGATTCCTCCCTCTTTCGCCACATTTCCGGCCAGTGAGGAAAGGCTGACCCCCACGCCCATGCCTCCCTGAATCACCGGCACACGGGCTAGCAAATCACCTATTTTTAACGGTTTCACATTTCCCATCTATTTTTCCCTGTCCTTCCGATACTCGCCCAATATCCGCTGCTGCTGCGCTCCGCAAAAGTTACTGCACCAACTTCATCCAATACCCTGCGCGATGTTGGAACCGTTCAGGCCTTACGCCTCACCGATTGCAAAAGTCAATTCCGCCTGCGTCACCAGTTTCCCATCCACATAGGCCTTTCCCGCGCCCACGCCGATCGGGCCTTTTATCTTGATAATTTCAGTCTCCAGCGTCAGCACATCGCCGGGAACTACCTTTCCCTTAAACTTCGCGTTGTTGATCGCCGCGAAATAAGCAGTCTTTCCCTTAAACTCCGGCTGGCTTAAGATCGCCACCGCACCTGTCTGCGCCAGTGCCTCCACGATCAGCACACCCGGCATCACCGGCTCCTTGGGAAAATGCCCTGCAAAAAAAGGCTCATTGTAGCTCACACATTTCTTAGCGACTACCCGTTTTCCCTCCTCCATCTCCTCTATGGTGTCAATCAGCATAAAGGGCTGTCTGTGGGGAATAATCTCCATGATTTCCTTTGCACCCATCAATGACATACCGAGTCTCCTTCCTATTCGTGATACTTTTTGACTAACAGGCTTGCGTTGTGTCCGCCGAACCCAAGAGAGTTGGACAGTGCGTACTCGAAGTTCTCCTCATAAGCCTCTTTACAGTAGTTCAGATCGCACTCCTCATCAGGCACCTGGTAGCCCACCGTTCTGTGAATATAACCGTCCTGCAGCTCCTTCACGCAGGTAACAAACTCAATCGCGCCCGCCGCGCCCAGAAGATGGCCTACCAAAGACTTGGTGGAATTGATCTTAATGTCTTTCGCGTGATCACCAAAAAGGAGCTTGATGGCCCGCGTCTCGAAAAGGTCGTTATGGTGCGTTGCTGTTCCATGGGCATTGATATAGGTGATGTCTTCCAGGTTTAGTCCTGCGTCCTTCACCGCATACTCCATAGCCTTGGCCGCGCCCGCGCCGTCCTCCGCCGGGGAAGTGATGTGATAAGCGTCAGAAGTACAGCCGTATCCCGCTACCTCCGCGTATATTTTCGCCCCTCTCGCCTTCGCATGCTCCAGCTCCTCCAGCACGACCACGCCCGCGCCTTCGCCCATAACAAAGCCGCTTCTTTCCTTGTCAAACGGAATGGAGCATCTTGTCGGATCTTCACAGGTAGAAAGCGCTGTCAATGCGGAAAAACCGCCTACGCCGATGGGACACACACTGCCCTCCGTGCCTCCTGCCACCATCACCTCCGCATCTCCGTACTGAATCGCACGGAACGCCTCACCGATGGAATTTGTGCCTGTCGCGCAGGCTGTCACCACGTTGATGCTCTTGCCCTTCAAACCGAACTGAATCGACACATTGCCCGCCGCCATGTTGGAAATCGTAAGCGGTACGAACAGCGGCTCGATTCTTCCCGGCCCTTTTTCCACAAGTCTTGTGTGCGAACGCTCCATTGCCTGCAAGGAACCGGTACCGGAGCCTACCGCCACACCCACGCGGTAAGGATCTTCCTTCTCCATGTCAATGCCCGCATCCTCCAGCGCTTCTTTGGTCGCCGCCACCGCATACTGGGAAAAAGCCTCCATTCTCTTCGCCGCCTTAAAATCCATGTAATTTTTGCCGTCAAAGTCTTTGACCTCAGCCGCAAGCTTACACTTAAAATCTGTCGTATCAAACTTTGTGATGGGCGCAAAACCAGTCCTGCCTTCCTTCACGCCTGCCCAAAATTCATCTACGCTCAAACCAATCGGGGTGATAGCCCCCATTCCTGTTACAACCACTCGTCTGCTCATACTCAAACTCCTTCTCTGTTTATCCTCTTGACTAAATTGTCGTCTTTTCTTCCATTCAGAAACGTCACAAATTTCCGATTGATGTCCAAACGCTGTACTGCCATGTTCTTGCCACTTTTACATGGCCATTCCGCCATCCACGGAAATCACCTGTCCCGTAATATACCCCGCCTTATCGCTCGCCAGAAAAGCTACCGTCTCTGCGATGTCCTTCGGTGTGCCCACGCGCTTTAACGGAATCTGTGCAAGGGTCGCCTCCTTGGCACTGTCCGTCATAGCCTGGGTCATATCCGTGTCAATAAAACCGGGGGCAACCGCATTTACCGTAATGTTTCTGCTGGCAAGCTCCCTCGCCATAGATTTGGTGAGACCGATCACACCTGCCTTGGACGCCGCATAGTTAGCCTGTCCCGCATTGCCCAGCACGCCGCTGACAGAGGACAGATTGATGACCCTGCCCGCTTTCTGCTTTAAGAAAGGACGGTACATATGCTTTATGGTGTTGAATGTCCCTTTCAGATTGGTGTCAATGACCGCGTCAAAATCTGCCTCCGTCATCTTGATCACCAGATTATCCTTTGTGATGCCCGCGTTGTTTACCAGAATGTCAATGTGCCCAAATTCAGCGAGCACAGCCGTAATCATCTGTCCGCACGCCTCAAAATCCGCCACGCTGCACTGCACGGCTGCCGCTTTTCTTCCCATCGCCTCAATCTGTGAAACGACTTCCTCCGCCTTCTCCTTTGAGCCATTATAATTCACAGCCACATCTGCGCCATACGATGCAAGCGTAAGTGCAATCTCTCTCCCGATCCCGCGCCCCGCGCCTGTCACAAGAGCTACTTTACCAGTCAGCATTCTCCGATCCTCCCTTTCATTCCAAGTCTCCGTCCGAATCTTTTCGGAGCAGACGCATTTCCCGATGCCCAGCCATCCCAGCCGTTTAGGACAGCTTCTCCAGATCCTCTGTTTTCTCTATATTGATCACTTTCACATCCCGGCTGATCTTCCTCATAAACCCGGAAAGCGTCTTGCCCGGTCCGATCTCAATGAATGTGTCCACGCCGTCCGCAATCATCCGCTCCACGCTCTGCTGCCACTTCACGGAAGAGGAAACCTGCTTCTCCAACAGAGGCTTTACATCCGCCTTATCCCTCACATAGTCCGCCGTCACATTGGCGATATAGGGAACGACAATATCACGGATTTCCACTGTCTCCAGCTCTTTGGCCAGCTTCTCGCCCGCACCCGCCAATAAAGGAGAGTGGAAAGGGCCGCTGACGTTTAATGTAATGCACCGCTTTGCGCCTGCCGCCGTAAGCTTCTCCACCGCCGCCTGTGCCGCGCCTTCCTCACCCGTAATTACAATCTGTCCCGGGCAGTTATAGTTTGCGATCGTCACACAGCCGTCCGTCTCCTCACAGATCTTTTCTATCACAGCCGTATCCAGGCCGAGCACAGCCACCATCGCGCCGCCCTGAGGTACCGCTTCCTGCATATAAATACCGCGCTTGCGCACAATTTTAAACACATCCTCCGGGCTCATCACACCGCTTGCCACAAGCGCGCCATACTCGCCAAGGCTCAGGCCGCCTGCCACATCAGGTTTCACACCCTTTTCCTCCACGGCCTTCAGCATAGCCACCTCTGTTGCCAGCATGGCGATCTGCGTATATTCCGTAATATTGATCTGCTCGTTCTCCTCGAAGCAGAGCGCCGCCACATCCAGGCCACCGGCTTTACCCGCAAGCTCAAACATCTCTTTACAGATCGGAATCTGTTCATAGAAATCTTTTCCCATTCCCACATACTGTGCTCCCTGTCCCGGGAACATAAACGCTGTCTTTCCCATAACTGAATACCTTTCCTTTCCTGTACGATTCCCCGTGCTGCCATAAATATTTTGAATTTCAAAGTATTTATCTGAAAAAAATCGCCGCCCTGCAGCGACGATTCTTTTATTTTAACTTTAACAGAATTTCCGCCTGATCCATGATTTCCGCCAACATCTCTGCACAAGTCTGCTCCTTGCTGACCATGCCTGCAATCTGCCCAGCCATAAGGGTTCCAGTCACCACATCGCCTTCCACTACTGCTTTGCGCAGGGAACCGAGTGTGAGTTTTTCCATTTCTTCCAAAGATGCGCCGTCCTTTTCCATCTGCAGATATTCTCTTGTCAGCTTATTGCGGATCTGACGGACAGGGTGGCCGTTTGCCCTGCCGGTGACCTCGGAATCAATATCCTTCGCAGCAATCACCTTCTTTTTATAATTCTCATGTACGGTACACTCTGCCGCCACCAGGAAACGTGTACCCATCTGGACTGCATCTGCGCCAAGCATCATAGCCGCCGCAAAGCCCCTGCCGTCCGCAATGCCGCCTGCCGCCACCACAGGGATGCTGACCGCATCCACTACCTGCGGTACGAGGGTCATTGTGGTCGCCTCGCCGATATGTCCGCCGGACTCCGTGCCTTCAGCGATCACGGCGTCCGCACCCGCGCGCTCCATCATTTTTGCAAGAGCCACGCTGGCAACTACAGGAATCACTTTGATCCCCGCCTCTTTCCACATGGCCATATACTTACCGGGATTCCCTGCGCCTGTGGTCACTACCTTAACGCCTTCCTCCACGATCACCTTTGCAATTTCGTCTGCCTCCGGGTTCATCAGCATTACATTCACGCCAAAAGGCTTCTTCGTCAGTTCTTTCGCTTTCTGGATCTGTTCTCTCACGAAAGCCGCCGGCGCGCCGCCGGCGCCGATAATGCCGAGTGCGCCCGCTTCCGATACAGCGGCTGCCAGATGATATTCTGCAACCCAGGCCATTCCGCCCTGAAAGATCGGATATTCAATCCCCAGAAGTTCTGTTATTTTTGTCTTCATTCTATAAACCTCAAATCCCAAATCGAGCGCACACGCTCGATTCAGAGAATGCTCCGCATTCTCCTTCCATGTTTTACGCTGTGGCAATTTCCCGAACCACAAACTGCCGCCCGGCTTACGCCTCTACGCCCTTGCTCTTCATATACTCAACTACAGCGCCTACTGTCGTGATCTGCTCCAAGTCCTCGGAAGGAATCTCCACGCCGTACTCCTCCTCGAAAGCCATAACAAGCTCAAATAAATCCAGAGAATCCGCACCAAGATCGTCCTTGAAAGAAGAATCCTCGGTAATTTCTACCCCGTCCAAGTTTAACTGTTCCTGAATAATCTCAACCACTCTCTCTAACATTTTCTTGTTCTCCTTTTCGTCATTAAAATAGTTTGACATTCAAAGTATATTATCTGTCCCAACATTTGTCAATCCTAATTTTACGGATTCTGGGCTTTTTGTCAATTACTTTGACCATAAATATTAAGAAAATTAGTCATATTCTCGCGGAATGCGTAAATCAGTGCATTCCCGGGCCATGAATGACCGCATAGATTTCCCTTTTCGGCACGCCCCGGTCTTTTGCAACCTGTTTCATGGCTGTTTTCTGATCCATCCCTCCCTTCTCGTAAAGAGCCATGTGTTCCTCCACCGTCATGCTCTGCCAGGAATCCTGCCGTTCCTCTTCCTTCTGCCGCAGACTTTTTCCCTCCACGACAAGTACATACTCCCCGCGCGGCTCCTCCCGCTCATAGAGGGAAAGGGCCTCTCCGATGGTGGTAGGCAGTATGGTCTCAAACTTTTTTGTCAGCTCCCTGCAAAGAGTGATCCTGCGCTCACCCAGAGCCTCATACAGCTCACCAAGCGTCCGCACCAGATGGTGGGGCGCCTCATAAATCACAATCGTGCGTGATTCCTCCTTAAGCTCCGCAAGAATCTGCGCCTTTTCTTTTTTATCCGAAGGCAGAAAACCCTCGAAGCAAAATCGTCTGGAGGAAAGCCCCGAAAGCGTAAGCGCCGTGATGCAGGCTGCCGGGCCGGGCAGAGAAGTGACCGTAATGCCCCTCTCCTGGCACTTTTGTACAAGCACCTCTCCCGGATCGGAAATGGCCGGGGTTCCCGCGTCTGAAATCAGAGCCACATTCTTTCCCTGCTGTATCTGTTCCACAAGATAGTCTGCTTTTTCTACTTTATTATATTCATGGTAGCTTGTCATAGAAGTTCTGATTCCGAAATGATTCAGAAGCTTAATGCTGTTTCTCGTATCCTCCGCCGCAATCAGATCCACGTTCTGTAACGTCTCCACAGCACGGGGCGTCATATCCCCCAGATTCCCAATCGGCGTCGCGCACAGATATAACATTCCCGGCATCTTTTTATCCTTTCAAATCCACGCAGAGAATGCCGCCTTTCCGGCATTCTCTTACGCAAAATATAGTACTTCCAAGTCAGCTATGCTGACTTTGTTCCTGTCCAATGGCGGGACGTCTGTTAGAAGTACTTTTTGCGTTAATAGCCATACACCTCATAAATCTCCGGCATATACACCCCTGGTTCCCGGTACACAATCAGCGGCTTCTCCACCGTCAACCGCGGCCTGCCGCCCCGTACCGCCTCCAGAAGAACCATGTTCGGCTCCTTGTCCGCAAACGGATATACCAGCCGCATGCGCTTCGGCTCCAGCTTATATTTAGTCAGCATCACGATAATTTCCGCCAGACGGAACGGCCTGTGCACGAGAAAAAACCTGCCGCCCGGCACGAGAAGTCTGGCCGCCTGCGATATCACGTCTTCCAGCGTGCAGAGAATCTCATGCCTTGCTATGGCCTTTGCATCCGAAGGATTCTGCAGACCGTGCTGCCCGATCATATAAGGCGGATTACAGGTAATAACGTCAAAGGAAGCAGCGTTAAACAGCTTATCTGCCTCCTTAATATCCCCGGTAATAATATCTATCTTTTCTTCCAGCCCGTTTAAGGCTACGCTCCGCCCTGCCATCTCAGCACTGTCCGTCTGGATCTCCAGCCCCGTCAGATGCGCAGCCTGCGTTTTCGCTTCCAGCAGAATGGGAATGATCCCCGTCCCTGTTCCCAGGTCGAGCACCCGCGCCCCATCCTTCACCGCCGCAAAACCTGACAGGAGCACCGCATCCATCCCGAAGCAGAAACGATCCGGATCCTGTATGATACGATACCCGTTTCTCTGCAAATCATCGATCCGCTCATTCTCTTTCAAAGGTATATCCCGCTTCAGCACCGTCCATTCTCCGATTTATTTTCTTGCTTCGTCTTTCTTTTCCAGCTTTTCCAGTTCTTTCAATTCCGCATCGTTCGCCTCCGCCCTGCGGTTTTTTCCGTGCCTTCTCTTAAACCGAAGCTGATCCGCCCGGAACTCCTGGATCTCCTTCTCATCACCTACATCCACGATAACCTTCACAAGCTGCCTCAGTACATTCACACTCTGCACCTCGCCCTTCAGCCCATTATCTGTGGTCACAAAGTCACCCACATTCGGCAGCTTTCTATTCAGCTCCTCATAGGTCTCTTCCTCATTTTTCAGACAGCACATCAGTCTGCCGCAGACGCCGGAAATCTTCGTAGGATTTAAGGACAGGTTCTGTTCTTTCGCCATCTTGATGGATACTGGTGCAAATTCCGATAAATGCGTATGACAGCAGAGAGGCCGTCCGCAGATACCGATTCCGCCAAGAATCTTCGTCTCATCCCTCACACCGATCTGGCGCAGCTCAATTCTTGTCTTAAACACAGCCGCAAGATCCTTCACTAGTTCCCGGAAATCAATACGGCCGTCCGCTGTAAAGTAAAAGAGAACTTTGTTGTTGTCGAACGTGTATTCCGCGTCGATCAGCTTCATCTGTAAGCCGTGTTTCCTTATTTTTTCCAGACAAATTTTGAAGGCGTCCTTTTCTCTCTGTTTATTCGAAGCGTCCTGTTCATCGTCTTTCTTGTTTGCTATCCGGAGAACCGATTTTAATGGCTGTACCACCTTATCGTCCTCCACCTCTCTGGGCGCCCCGATCACTGTGCCATATTCAATCCCTCTGGCAGTCTCCACGATCACATGATCCCCCTGCCTGACCTCGAACTTTCCCGGATCAAAAAAATATACTTTACCGGCGGTACGAAACCGCACGCCTATTACCTTAGTCATAATCTATCAACCTCCACATTACCTGCTGCATACCTTTCCGAAAAAGCAAGCGCAGTATTACTTCATTCCCTATTTAATTTTCCTTAATCGTGAGCAATAAAAGCTCCATCGTCAAGTCAAAATTGACATTGGCATCCAGCCTTCTCTTCGCCTGCTGGAGCGCATTCACAATAATCTCGATCCCCTCGTAAGTACTCCTGTCCGCCACTCTCCGAATCTGCTGGATCTCATTGCGGAAAACCAGACTGTTCATGTCCTTCGTTGCCTTAAACAGAAGCACATCCCTGTACCAAACCGTCAAAATGTCCAGATAGTCATTGATATCCAGATTGTACTCCGTAATCTTTTTGATCGCCTTGACGATCTCGTTGATCTCCATATCGTTGATATATTTTACCAGCGAAATGGCTTCCTCCTTAACCTTTTCAAACTCCTCGCTGCCCGCCAGATGTTTCGCTTTACCTACATTCCCCCTCGCAAAAGCAACGCAGATGTTCGCCTTATAGTCAGGCACCGCCAGATCTTCCATCAGATATTTTTTTACCAGCGCATCCGGCACCGGCTTCATATTTAACACCACACAACGGCTGATAATCGTTGGTAATAGCTCCTCCACATTGGAGGTAAGAACCAGAATCACCGCGTAAGCCGGCGGCTCCTCCAGCGTCTTTAAGAGCGCATTCTGCGCCTGCGGCGTCATTTTTTCACCCTCGTTCATAATATAAATCTTGCGCGGGCTGCTGTAAGGTTTGATTCCGATATCATTGTTAATCTGTCCCCTGATATCCTCCACTCCAATGGTGTTGGGCTTCTCATGGCTGACGTAAATAATATCTGGCTGGTTGCGGCTTATCGCCTGTTTACAGGAATGACATTCCCCGCAGGGCTCCGTTCCGCCCTTTTCACACTGTAAAGTCATCGCAAAAAGACGGGCGATAAACTCTTTGCCCGCATTGCGTTCACCGTTAATAATATAAGCGTGGGAAACCTTGTCCATCTCAATTGCGTTCCGTATATGCTGTTTCAGTTCTTCCTGCCCGACAATATCCGAAAACTTTGCCATACATTTATCCCCCCGTAAGTTCCCAACCGCCATGCAACGGCTACGTAAAGATATCCAGCAGTAACCCCCGGATTTCTCCAATTTTTTCCAAAATCGCCAGATTGTCCTGCTCATCCTTCACCAGCTCCTGCGCCAGTGCGTCCAGATTCTGGTCAATCAGGCGAACGATCCCGTAAACTCTGTGCCGGCCTCTTCTGTCCAGAAAATTTTCTCTCGAAAATGCGTGAGAGCGGTTGACAATCTCGTTCAGAAAGTCCTTCACCAGCGCGCGGTAGCGCTTCATATCCTTGATATCCCTGTGCTTTGCGAGCTTATTTCCCTGTCTGGTAATCTCCTCCATCATGCCGGTCAGAGCGTTTTGCAGATCCTGCTCCTCGATTCTGCTGACCAGAGTAAACTTAAAAGTACCGTCCGTCTCCTGTGCCTGCTGCGGCTGCTCAATCTGCGGCGCCTGTTGTATCTGATTTACCTTAATGTCCACTCCCATCGCCTCCCCGCATCATCAACGTCCTATTGCAAACGTTCCCGCAAATAATCCGTAATCTCGTTCAAACAGCTTTCCAGCCGGTCGTTATAAAAGGTTCTGTCTATTTTGGAGAGCGCCAGCTTCTCCTCGGAAAAGTCCTGCGCATCGGCCAGATAGCGCCTGCACAGCTCCTCATACTTCGGATGATCCTGTGCCTTTTCCCTGTCCAGCGCGCGCTGCAGGCGTACGCCGTCATCCAGTTCAATCATGACCGGCAGCACTTTGTCAGTGCCGTAAAACCCGCGAAGCTGGTCGTAAGCCTCCAGTGTGCCGATCAGCACATAGGAGTGCGCAGAAAGATCAATCTCCGCATCCGCCACGGTAAAATACCTCCAGATGCCGTAACAGGTGTCATAGGCTCTCGCCTCCACCACACTGCCCTGTCTCAGAAACTTCTGAAAGCCCTCCTCATCCGTAAAATGGTATTCCACACCGTCCTGTTCCCCTGCCCTGATGGGGCGGGTCGTATAGGGTACTATCGTCCTTAAAGGAACGGTTTTTTGCGCCAGTAACCTCTTATATATGGTGTCTTTCCCCGATGAGCTCTTCCCCATCAGGCATACTATTTTCCCCATGTCATTATCTTACCTTAATATAATAAGAATTTCAACCGCTACAGCGCCACTACAACAATCTCGCCCTTCTCAGACACACCCTGTATGTGCAAGCCTGCTCTGCGGCATTCTTCGATCCGCTTTAACACCGCCTCATCCAGCAGTTCCCCCGGTGCCACAATCGGACTGCCCGGCGGATAAAGGTTGATAAAGCCGGCTGCGATCCTTCCAACGGCCTTCTGCATCGCAATCGTCTCCCATTCGCTGTGAAATGCCCGTGCAAGCGTCATACAGCTTTTCAGTGGCCTGCTCAAATAGGCCGTTCTTTTCCCTGGCGCAGAATTCGCTTCATCTGTGCTCTCCTCTATCCTATCATCTATTTCACAGAGCGCATCAGCCAATCTCTGCCAGCCTGCCGCCTCGTCCATCAGCGTCATAATCGCCAGCACATAAGTTTCCGCCGTCATCTCCATCTCCAGATGATAGGTTTCCCGAAGAATGTCACAAAGTTCCTTTCCTGTCATATTTGTTCCCTTGACAGAAATCACCATTTTACCGAGATCCCAGCCCTTCAGCTCATGTCTCTTTTGTGACACTTTTGTCATTTTTCCAATACGGATATGCTCAAGGGCCGTAGTCCTTTCGCAAAAACTCTCATAATGTCCCCTCATGGCGGCAAATCGTTCCTGACCCTGTTCTTCCAGAAATCTCATGCAGGCATCCATGCTCGCCATCAGTACATAGGATGGACTGCTGCTTTGCAGCATAGAAAGGTACTTGCGTAGTTTCTCCCTGTCCACCCTGTCGCCTTTCACATGCAGCAGCGCCGTCTGTGTCATGGCCGGCAGCGTTTTATGCAGGCTGTGGATCACCAGATCCGCGCCTCCCCTGATGGCTCCCTCTGGCAGATGCGACGACAGGCCGAAATGCGATCCGTGTGCCTCATCCACGATCAATACCTTCCCCCGCTCATGTACGGCAGCGGCAATCCCGGGAACATCTGAAAGGACGCCCTCGTAAGTCGGAGAAGTAACGACCACCGCCCTTACCTCAGGATACATGTCCAGAAGATTACCAATCTCTTCCGCAGAAGCCCCGTCAAAAATGTCGTACTCCGAAATCACCTTCGGATAATAATACCGCACGATCAGTCCATGCAGAATCGCTGCATGGTATACCGACTTATGACAATTTCTGGCTATCAGAATCTCATCCAGCGGTTCGCACGCCGCCATAACAGCCGCGAGCACGCCGCCAGAACCGCCGTTAACAAGAAAGAAAGTTTCGTCCGCCCCGTAAAGGCGATTTGCCCGAATCTGGGCCTCTTTCAGAATACCTTCCGCCTGATGCAGATTGTCAAAGTCATCTATCTCCGTTATATCTATTTTGTGATAATCCGCCATCTCGCCGCCTGCCGGATTCCTTTTGTGCCCAGGCATGTGATAGGGGTAGAAATCACTTGCCGCATAGTCTGATAATGCCTGATACAGGCTCTTTCCCGCCGTCATGACGCTTTGGCCCCATGTCCCCGGTGAGCGCCCACAGTTTCCATCAACGAGCAGTATTTATCTGCGGCCGTCACAACCCAAGCCTCTCTGCAGGTAGGCGGCACCACCGACAAAGGCCACATATGTTTCTTTATAATTTCCCTTTGAACGTCGTTCAGATAATACTCTTTCTCCGCATTTCGAAGCGCTGTCATCGGATGATGAAAACCGTGCAGACGCTTTCTCTGGGACAGATACGCTTTATCGTGCCAGTCGTATAGGAAATAATCATGGAGCAGCGCACCCCGGATCAGGTCATGCTTGTTACAGCCAATTCCCAGCTTATTATTGATCAGAAGACTGTAACGCGCCACATCCATGCAGTGATTGTGCACTGTCATGGTGCCATGCTGGATATGCTTCCTGGTTCTTATAAAATTTTCAGATTTCAGAATATCCTCGCCGTGCTCCCGAAGCAGCTTATGGATTCTCTTATGGCGTTCGTAAAGCCTCTGCAAACGCTCCCTGCGTCTTCTTTGATGGTTCTTAAACAGTTCCATACTTCCCTTTCCTCCATTCCTGCGGGTGATGTTTACCAGTTACTTTACTACTCCTCTTCCACCAGATTATGCAGCTCCTTTGCCCGATGTGCCCAGGTATGTCCCGCCTTTGCAAGCTCATACCCGCCATCTGCAACCGCCTGCATACGATCCGGATCCGCCAGCAGTTCCTTTGCTATTTCCGGCAGCCGCTCCATCTCCTTGAGGGAATACAGGCGGCAGTCTTTGCCGTCATGTAAAATTTCGTCCAGATAGATACTGCTGTCCGTCAGACATACCGATCCATTCAGCATGGTATTAAATATTCTGTCGTGAGCGCCGTTTTTAAACCAAGGCATCACATTCAGGGACAGCTTCGTCTGACACAGCTTTTTCAGACATCCCTCGGAGTTCAGACTGTTCATAATCCGCAGGTTCTCCGGGTGCCTGCATTCCATAAGATTCCATCCATCACCAAAAACGTGCACCGTAATGCCTGCGTCCACCAGCTCCTGCACCGCCCGTCCCCTGAACGTATAGCGCACATACAAGTCAATAAAGGTGAGCGCTGCCATGGTTTTTTTCATCTCCTCCTCCGGCACCTCGGAAAGCTCCGCGAGAAGATGGGACTGTGCCACTTCCTCTACCGTCAGATCCGGGTGCGTCAAAAGATCCTCTATCATTCTATGATAAAAGGCTGTGTACTCGTCGTCAATCCTTGTAATATATTTATCAAAAGTAGATGGTTTGCAATAGTTTCCAACCATCGTCACATCATACCTCCGAAAAGCAATCGGTACATTCGCTTTTCCGGGGTACAGTTTCGTGCCCGCAAGCGGCAGAAAAGGACCGTTTTTAATTTCCGGAAAAAACCTGCGCATGTAAGCCTCATGATTTTTGTCAATGCTGATATGATGATAGTTTGAAGGAACCCTTTCCAGAAAATGATGATAATACATAGGATGATCCACCACAATATTGTAGCTTGGAATGTGCAGCGCTTCCCACATCGTCGTATCATTCTCGTCCAGAAAATAATGTTCCCCGCTCATCCCATGAAAATTAAAATTGATGAGCGCCGTATTTCCCTCTTCAAAAAATCGGAAAAACTTCTCCGTACTCTCCCACGGCTTGCTCAGGTCAAAAATAAAAATTTCATGCCCGAGCTCTTTCATCGCTTCCGCGATCTGCAGGGAAAAATATCCCTGCGTCTCAATATCTCCAATAAAAAACAACAGCTTTTTCATCACCGCACTCCTTTTTGTTGTGCCGTCAACTACTTCTTATATCGGCTGTATTTCACGATTCCTGTACAGGGCAGTCCCCTGAGATCGAGCCGCCCCGCATTCTGTGCTGTCCTGCGGCAAATCCTTTCCTTTCAGTATAACACATCCTCTGCAAAACCGCTCGCCCTACAGTCAAAACTCTGCTAGAAACTGACAAACATCAATTCTCTGAAGCCCTTTTAGTATCGTGGTACACAAATGCAGTGATAACAAAGCTTGCCACAAAGGACACAACAGCCACCACAGCCGCCTTCCATAAGTTAGCCGGATCGTCCACACTGTAAAACATTAAAATCGTCGAAACGCACGGGAACGCAAAAGTATAACAGTGTACCGTCAGAAGCCCCTGTACAGCTCCCGCAATCATACAGCCGAAAATATTGCCAAGCAGCGGTGTCTTCTCCTTAAAGCACACGCCAAATATGGACGGCTCCGCAATCCCGGAAACAAATTCCGTTATCATTGCACTGATCGACATCGCCTTTTTATCTGCTGTTTTTGACTTGACAAACACCGCGAGGTCACAGCCTGCGAGCGATATATTGGAGATCAGAAATGCCACCATAATGCCATAATCCACACCCGTCACCCCGATCTGGGTAATCGCAAGCGTGATAAAGATCCAGTGCATTCCCGTGGACACCAGCAGCGTTGTCAGCCCCGCAAACAAGGCCCATGCTATCATAGGCGCCCTCATCTGCATCATCTCAAGCCCATCCGCCAGCAGACCGCTCAGCAGGCTGACAATCGGCTCAATGACGAGAATGCCCAGAAGCGAAGTGGCAAAAATCGCGCACACAGCCAGAAAATACGGCTGAAGGCTCTCCCTAATCAGTTTTTTCAGCCACTTTACAATATGTGACATACAATAAATCAGCAAAATGATCGGAATCACATTATAGGCATAAGTCGCCGCTACCACAGGTATCCCCGCAAAAGTAACGCGCTCGCCGCCCTCCATCAGGGATGCAAAGTCCGGAAGCAGCATAACACATACGCTGCTGAGCGCAATCAGCGGATCCGTATCAAAATGTTTCGCGGCGGAATAGGCCACAAATACCGGCAGGAAATAAAACGGCGTTGTCGCCAGCGCCGACATAATCACCTCTGTCGTCCCAGTCAAAATATGTACCGCCGTCAAAAGCATCACAATAATTTTCAGGATGCCGCCCGCCAAAAGAATCGGTATGATCGGCATCATACACTCCGTCACATGATCAAACGCCGCCAGAATGCCCTTTTTTAACTTACTCATATCCTTCCACCACCCATTTTTTCATTTGAACAAAACACAAAATATCACTTGCCTAATCATCGTATCATACTCCCATAGAAATTTCTATTCCGGAATCCGATAAAACAAGGCAAAAATATAGAGGAAACGCCGATATATACAACGCTTCCTCCACTCTTCACAATTTATCTGCAATGCCGCCTTCTAAATTGTAAGCCATTGATTATCCCTAGCTGCTACCACATATGTTTGCACCTTCTGCATTTATATTGTTTCCCAATTTTCCCGGATGCCGCGCCAACTACTGATATTGATACAGCTCTATCCATAGTTGTAATCTTTTGAATATCAGTTGATCCACATGCCGGGCATTTCGGTTTCATTGATTCGATTCTTGCCTTATATTCCTGTTCCCGAACGGTCTCCTGCTGGTATTTTTCAAAATTTGTTAATGCCAGATTATACTTTTCCATTTCCCTATTATATTGTTTAGAACCTTCATAACACATCCAGCAAACAAACAAAATCCATATAATTACCATTCCGGGTAAGACGGTATATGCAAATAATCCCCCAACTCCGAAAAATATTGCCAAGCCATATGCAAAATTCATTCTTTTTGGTCTTTCCGGCATTCTAACACTTTCTAATTTTCTTTGACGTATTTCCTGATTCAGTTGTCTCTGTTTAACCAAATCAAAGTGCGCCTTTATTCCATATCCGCACTCAGGACACATTTCAGCACTATCAGATACATTTTCCTTACCACATTCAGGGCATTTAATAAGGGCCATAACACATCAATCCTCCACAAGCTTTTTTATCATTATACCTTAAAAATTTTCCGTTTTCCAGCGGCACATAAATCCTGTAAAAGCAGAAAACCTTGTAACCACCACAAATGCAGCAATTACAAGGCTTTCCATAAGTTAATGCCCAGAACCGGAATCGAACCAGTGACACGAGGATTTTCAGTCCTCTGCTCTACCAACTGAGCTATCTGGGCATTGAGTAGCGGGGACAGGATTTGAACCTATGACCTTCGGGTTATGAGCCCGACGAGCTTCCAGACTGCTCCACCCCGCGCTATGAAATTATATCACTTTACTGAAGAATCACAAAGTGACACTTCTGACGTTTCTTCCAAAAGAATTTACGTCAATGGACGGAGGTGGATTCGAACCACCGAAGCAATTTGCAGCAGATTTACAGTCTGTCCCCTTTGGCCACTCGGGAATCCGTCCATATGATGTTAAACACCAAAAGCCGATAAACGGACTCGAACCGTTAACCTGCTGATTACAAATCAGCTGCTCTGCCAATTGAGCCATATCGGCACATAAATCGAAATTCGTCTAACAGGCTTAAATGGGACCTATAGGGCTCGAACCTATGACCCTCTGCTTGTAAGGCAGATGCTCTCCCAGCTGAGCTAAGATCCCATGTATATGAAATAGTATAGCAACTGTTTCCAGACTCGCATATACCTTTCATAAAAAACGACCCGGATGGGACTCGAACCCACGACCTCCGCCGTGACAGGGCGGCGCTCTAACCAACTGAGCCACCGGGCCAATATCAGGTATCATACCCTCAAAACCAAATACTGAATCTCCTTTTGTTCTGGTTAAGCCGTCGACCTATTAGTACATGTCAGCTCCACACATTGCTGCGCTTCCACCTCATGCCTATCTACCCCGTACTCTCCAGGGGGTCTTCGGATTTCTCCTGGGATATCTCATCTTGAGGGGGGCTTCACGCTTAGATGCCTTCAGCGTTTATCCCTGCCGGACTCGGCTACCCTGCCGTGGAGTTGGTCTCCAACAGGTNAGGACAGCTCCTCTCAGATATCCTGCGCCTGCGCCGGATAGGGACCGAACTGTCTCACGACGTTCTGAACCCAGCTCGCGTACCGCTTTAATGGGCGAACAGCCCAACCCTTGGGACCTGCTCCAGCCCCAGGATGCGATGAGCCGACATCGAGGTGCCAAACCACTCCGTCGATGTGAACTCTTGGGAGTGATAAGCCTGTTATCCCCAGGGTAGCTTTTATCCGTTGAGCGATGGCAATCCCACTTTCATACCACCGGATCACTAAGTCCTACTTTCGTACCTGCCCCACCCGTCGGTGTCGCAGTCAGGCTCCCTTCTGCCTTTGCACTCTCCGAATGGTTTCCGTCCATTCTGAGGGAACCTTTGAGCGCCTCCGATACCCTTTCGGAGGCGACCGCCCCAGTCAAACTCCCCGCCAGACATTGTCCCCCAGCCGGGTCACGGCTGCAGGTTAGAAACCCAGTACTGCAGGGGTGGTATCCCAACAGCGGCTCCTTACGGACTGGCGTCCGTATCTCTTAGCCTCCCACCTATCCTGTACATACAGCACCGGATCCCAGTATCAAGCTGGAGTAAAGCTCCATGGGGTCTTTCCGTCCTGGCGCAGGTAGCCAGCATCTTCACTGGCACTTCAATTTCACCGGGTGCATTGTCGAGACAGCGCTCAGATCATTACGCCTTTCGTGCGGGTCGGAACTTACCCGACAAGGAATTTCGCTACCTTAGGACCGTTATAGTTACGGCCGCCGTTTACCGGGGCTTGGGTTCAAGGCTTCGCTTGCGCTGACCTCTCCTCTTAACCTTCCGGCACCGGGCAGGCGTCAGCCCATATACCTCACCTTTCGGTTTCGCATAGACCTGTGTTTTTGCTAAACAGTTGCCTGAGCCTATTCTCTGCGGCCACGTTTTTCCGTGGCACCCCTTCTCCCGAAGTTACGGGGTCATTTTGCCGAGTTCCTTGACAATGCTTCTCCCGCCGGCCTTGGGATTCTCTCCCCATCCACCTGTGTCGGTCTGCGGTACGGGTACTGTATGAACAATAGCGGCTTTTCTCGGCACGGGTATCGCATGCTTCGCTACTTCCTTTCGCTCCGCTTCACGCCCTCGGACTGGTGTACGGGTTTGCCTTTACACCTCCTGCTGCGCTTGCACCGGTCTTTCCTCTCCCGGCCCATGCTTCCCCCATGCGTCCCCACAGTTCTGTCATACAGCAGTGCAGGAATCTCCACCTGCTGTCCATCGGCTACGCCGCCAGGCCTCGCCTTAGGTCCCGACTTACCCAGGGCAGATCAGCTTTACCCTGGAAACCTNGGATATCCGGCCGTAAGGATTCTCACCTTACTCTCGCTACTCATTCCGGCATTCTCTCTTCCTGACTCTCCACCGCCCCTTACGGTACGGCTTCTCCGTGTCAGCAATGCTCCTCTACCGATGTATTTACATACATCCCCGGGCTTCGGTGTCGTGTTTCAGCCCCGGACATTTTCGGCGCAGGACCTCTCGACTAGTGAGCTATTACGCACTCTTTGAATGTGTGGCTGCTTCTGAGCCAACATCCTAGCTGTCTTCGAAATCCCACATCCTTTTCCACTTAACACGCACTCTGGGACCTTAGCCGCGGGTCCGGGCTCTTTCCCTTTTGACTGCCCAACTTATCTCGTGCAGTCTGACTCCCATATATACCAGCATGGCATTCGGAGTTTGATAACCTTCGGTAGGCTTTGACGCCCCCTAGGGTATTCAGTGCTCTACCTCCATCTGGCTCACTATGAGGCTAGCCCTAAAGCTATTTCGAGGAGAACCAGCTATCTCCGGGTTCGATTGGAATTTCTCCCCTACCCACACCTCATCCCCACCCTTTTCAACGGATGTGGGTCCGGACCTCCACTGCCTCTTACGGCAGCTTCATCCTGGACATGGGTAGGTCACCCGGTTTCGGGTCTGCAGATGATGACTTCACGCCCTCTTAAGACTTGGTTTCCCTCCGGCTCCGTGCCTGAAGCACTTAACCTCGCCACCACCCGCAACTCGCCGGACCGTTCTACAAAAAGTACGCGGTCCACCATGTCGGTGTTCCACAGCTTGTAAACACAGGGTTTCAGGTTCTCTTTCACTCCCCTCCCGGGGTCCTTTTCACCTTTCCTTCACAGTACTNCTCTATCGGTCACTGAGGAGTATTTAGCCTTACGGGGTGGTCCCCGCTCATTCCCACAGGGTTTCTCGTGTCCCGTGGTACTCTGGATCCTGCCGCGCTTACTCAGACTTCGGCTACGGGGCTTTCACCCTCTCCGGCCGGTCTTTCCAGGTCCGTTCCCCTGTCTTTGTAAGTCGCCTGTGCAGTCCGAACCCCGAAATGCACGCATCTCGGTTTGGGCTCTTCCGGTTCCGCTCGCCGCTACTCCCGGAATCGATGTTTCTTTCTCTTCCTCCGGCTACTTAGATGTTTCAGTTCACCGGGTTCCCCTCCATGCCCTATGGATTCAGACATGGATACATGGAGTCTTTCCATGTGGGTTTCCCCATTCAGATATCCGTGGATCCCGGGATATTTGCTCCTCCCCACGGCTTTTCGCAGCTTATCACGTCTTTCATCGGCTCTCAGTGCCAAGGCATCCGCCCTGTGCTCTTTCTTGCTTAACCACGCAGTAACCGCTTCGCGGTAACTGCACGAACTGCTTACGCAGTTCTCTTCTCCGCCTTCACCGTATAGCGTTACGCCTCCGGCGGGTATTTCTTACTTAACTTTCCTGTTTCTACGCATTTCTTATCTGTTCCCATGGCCTCTTCCACAGCCTTCCCGCTGCTTCCTCCCATGGTCACAGACCTCGGATGTCGATACTCGCAGTAAATTGCTTCGCAATTAACTGCCGATATCTTTTTT
>CAJTEY010000030.1 GCA_910575775.1 Lachnospiraceae bacterium
ATACCAGAAGACAGCTGAAATATATGGGCGGAAACGACCTCCCAGAGAAAAAGCAAAAGAGGAAACCGGTGTTATGGCGTAATACTATAGCACCGGCTTATTTCATGTTTGGCTGGAATCCTGGCGTGGGTGTGAAAAGTAACCCCCATTTATAATCCTTTATGTTATGATAGACTGTATATGATTACCTTTTTTCGCTGCAGACAGTGAAAGGATCGCCTTGTTTTCTGCGCGAAACTTGATTTTAGGGAGAAGGAAGCCGGTGGAGAAACACGCGCTTAAAATTCCATGTAACGCCATGCCTTTTATCTGTGAAGCTGATTACAGCGTGTCGCTTGGGAAAATGATCCATGCAGACCGAACGGCGCCGTTTCATGTGGCGATTTATCTGCTCAGGGGTTCGATGGAGATCATCGAGGACGGTTTCCGTTATGAGTTACTGCCGCACCGGCTCTTTTTCTTAAAAAGCGGTGTGCATCATTGGGGAGAGAACCCTTTTGAGGAAGGTTCGGCCTGGTATTATGCACATTTTTACTGCGGAGAACCAAAAGAGCATATGGAGGAACTTCCCAAAAATGTGTACTATGATACAAAAGTCTGCTTAACCTTGCGGGACAGCGAAAAATATATCACGCTCCCAAAGCTGACGGACTGCGGACGTATGCGGCAGATTCAGAAGGATTTTGAAAAAATGATAGAGGCTCATATTCATGGCAATATTCCGCAGGCTTCGGTCAGATTGTGGCAGATTTTTCTGGAATGTGCGAAAAATGCACCCGGAGATGTTGTGGAAAACGGTTATGTTAAAAAACTGCGGGAATACATACAGGCACATTACACAGAGAATTTCGATGCAAAAGAGGTGGAAACAATCTGCGGGCTTTCCTATAAATATGCAGGTACGCTTTTTAAGGAGGAAACGGGACAGACAATCCACGAGTATCAGCGTATGCTGCGGGTACGCAGGGCAAAGCAGCTATTGAAGGAGACGGACAAACCGATTACGGATATCGCACAGCTTACGGGATTTTCGGATGTGTTTTATTTCAGCAGGGTTTTTCGTGCGCAGCAGGGATGTCCGCCGAGCGAATACCGCAGGACGTATATTCCGGGGATCTGACAGATCGCTAAAGGGTGAATTGTCTTGAAAAGAAAGAAACATGAAAAGCTTTATTGAGGAGGATATGGAATATGAGACTGGATATGATTAAAATTATCTTTTTTGATATTGACGGTACACTGATTGATATCAACAGCAGGAAGATATCGGAAAAAACGCTGGAGACATTAATCCGATTGAAGGAGCGTAATATCCTTCTTTGTCTTTCGACGGGAAGGGCGCCGCTGACAGTCCCCCATTTCGAAGGCTGGGAACCCGATGTATTTCTTACTTTTAACGGCTCATACTGCTATAACAGGCAACAGATTATTTACAAAAATCCGATTTCGACTGAAGACGCAAAAGTAATTGTGAAGAATGCCGCCTCGATCAACAGGCGGGTATCGGCCGCTACGCCGAACAAGCTGGCAGCGAATGGCAAGGATAAAGACCTGGTGGATTATTTTTCTCTTGCCAAGCTGGATGTGAATGTTTCCAGCGGGTTTGACGAGATGATAGAGAAGGATGAAGTCTACCAGATTATGTGCGGAGGACGTGAAGAGGAATATCCGTCGCTTTTGCGTGACACGAAAAATGCGAAAATAGCGGCCTGGTGGGATCGGGCGGTGGACATCATCCCGGCGGACAGCGGGAAAGGGGTCGGGATCGAAAAGGTACTTGCACATTATGGTCTGAAAAAGGAGGATGCGCTCGCTTTTGGCGACGGCAACAACGATATAGATATGCTGCAGGCAGTGGGTATCGGTGTTGCTATGGCAAATGGATCGGATGCGCTTAAAGCAGTGGCGGATGATATATGCGGCCATGCGGCACAGGACGGGGTTTATCATTACTGTGTGGAGCATGGGCTGATAGCGGAAATTCGATGAAGAGGATGTGCCGGAGAAAACCAGGTTTGAAAGTTCTGTGAAAAAAAGCGGGGGTTTTTATGCCCCCGCGCCGATCATGTAAGCCATGAAATTGTAACTGTCCTGCGCATCCGTCAGGAAAAGATCCAGCCATAATTCCCCCGGATTAATCATCCGAAGCATCTGCAGAACCGCCGTGTTCTGCTTTAAGTCACAGAGCGTTTCGTTGGGCAGTTCCAGAAAGACACGGCCGCAGCTGTTTTCTACCATCTGAATAAATTTTTCTGTGTTTTTGATTGTTCTGATATTTACCTTATACATAAATTCTCTCCTTCCTGCATTCTTATATGGGTTTTCCTTTTGTCTTTTCTTTTGTGTTACCTTGTGATATGATAATATCATCATATTAAAAAATAATGTTAGGAATAAATACGCACTTTATATAACTATATTTCCAAAAATGAATTATTGAAGGATGAGGAAAGAACAGGCAGATATTCGTGTGAATGTTTCAACAGGAGGACAAAGGTATGATATTGCCGTGCAGTGTACAGACGAATATGCAGGGGGAGGAACTGCGCAAGCATGGGACGCATCAGTTTCCCGTGGCATGTTATCTGGATCTGATGCCCCGGGATGAAATTTCCTGGCATTGGCACAATGAATTGGAGCTGGGACTGGTTGCCGATGGAAGCGCCATTGTGGAGATGGGCTCTTCTTCCCGTCTGCTCCGGGCCGGGGAGGGATTTTTCTTCAACAGCAATATTTTGCATGCCGCCTCTTTGTTTGAGGATGATTCCTGTGAAATTCATTCCGTGGTGTTTCATCCGCGGGCTGTCAGCGGCAGTACGGACAATATAATCTGGCAGAAATATCTGAAACCTCTGATGGAAAATCAAGCGTGTCCCGGGTTTTATCTGACACCGGATGTAGACTGGCAGAAGAAAATTCTGGACTCTCTGACTTCTCTTTGGCGGTCGGCGCAGGAGGAGTCTTTCGGCTATGAAATACAGATCCGCAATGAGCTTTCCACAATTGTGGCGCTGGTTTCGGAGTTTCAGCCGGTTGTGAACAGGAAATCTTTCGGAAAGGCCCAGAGGGACAATGCCAGAATTAAGGAAATGCTGACTTTTATCCAGGCCAATTACAGCAGGGAAATTACGATAGAAGAGATCGCCTCTGCCTGTGCGGTCAGTACGAGCGAGTGCATCCGCTGTTTCCGCGCAACGATTAACACAACGCCCATTGCCTATCTCAAATCTTACCGTCTCCAGCAGGCGGCGCTCAAGCTGCAGCTCACCACCGATAAGATATCGGCGATTGCGGAAAGCTGCGGATTCCAGGAGATGAGTTATTTTGCCAAATCCTTCAAGGAGGTCTATGGGAGCACGCCATCGGCATACAGAATCGGAAAATAATACAAATAAATAAGAATTTAATCCATTTTATTGCCGCATATTTCCGAATATAATACATATATTGAGGCGCAGGACAGAGGAAGTCGGAAAGGTGTCTGTGTGCCGGGCGATGGAAGCTGACATGGAGGGTAAAAGAATGGGTGATTTGAGGTTAGTCAAGGATTTTAAGGTGGAGGAAGGGTTTTTTGGCAGATATGAGAAGCTGGTAAAGGATGTGGTGCTTCCTTATCAGGAGCGGGCGTTGAACGATCAGATTGAAGGCGCGGAAAAGAGCCATTGTATTGAAAATTTCCGTATGGCGGCGAAGAAGCTGAAAACCGGGAGCTGTGACGGAGAGTTTTACGGTATGGTGTTTCAGGACAGCGATGTGGCCAAATGGCTGGAGGGTGCAGCCTATTCCCTTGCGCAAAATCCCGATGAGGCGCTGGAGAAGCGGTGTGATGAGATCATTGAGCTGATCGGTGAGGCACAGCAGAAGGACGGGTATCTGAATACCTACTTCACGGTGAAGGAGCCGGAGAAACGGTGGACGAACCTTCACGAGGCACACGAGTTATACTGCGCGGGACATATGATCGAGGCGGCGGTGGCCTATACGGAGTGCACGGGAAAGGCGAAGCTTCTGGAAATTATGTGTGATATGGCAGACCATATTTACCGTCATTTTATTGAGGAGGGCGCGGAAGGATATCCGGGGCATCCCGAGATTGAGCTTGCCTTGATGCGGCTGTACCGAAGCACCAAAGAGGAGAGGTACAAGGAGCTTGCGATGCATTTTATCAATGTGCGCGGCGTTGACCCCGATTATTACAAAAAGGAGATGAAGAAAAATCCCTGGCGCGTCTGGGGAAATCATCCCGAGGATACGGAGTATGCCCAGAATTATGCGCCGGTGCGGCAGCAGGACAAGGCAGTGGGACATGCGGTCCGGGCGGTATATCTCTACACAGGTATGGCCGATGCAGCTATGGAGACGGGAGATACAGAACTTGCGGAAGCCTGCAAAACGCTCTGGAACAATATCACACAGCACAGGATGTATGTGACGGGAGCCATCGGTTCCGCCTATGAGGGGGAAGCCTTCACGAAGGATGACCATCTGCCCAACGATACGGCTTATGCGGAGACGTGTGCGGCCATTGGCCTGATCTTTTTCTCCAATAAAATGCTGTATCTGGAACATAACGGCAAGTATGCGGATGTGATGGAGCGGGCTTTATATAATTGTGTGCTGGCAGGGATGCAGCTTGACGGCACGAGGTTTTTCTACGTGAATCCATTGGAGGCGCTGCCGGGTATTTCCGGGGAGGCCCAGACGCACAAGCACGCGCTGCCTGTCAGGCCCAAGTGGTTTGCCTGTGCCTGCTGCCCGCCGAATGTGGCAAGGCTTTTAGGATCTGTGGCGGAATACGCCTGGCATGTGATACCGGGCACTTTGTTCTCCAACTTGTACATTGCGGGCACTCTGGATGTGAGTGATCGTTTCGGAGGCAAGGTGGTTTTGCGGACAAATTATCCTTATGATCATGTACTGGAGTACCGTTTCGAACCGCAGGAGGGAAGAGCGGGCATGGAGGTGCCGTTGGCAGTCCGCATTCCCGCGTGGAGCAGGCAGACAAAAATTCTTTTAAACGGAAAAGAGGCGGAATGTGAAATCCGGGACGGGTTTGCTTATCTGCGGGGTGAGTATACGGCGGACGATGTGATTACGGTGGAGCTTGATATGACGGTAAGGCGTGTGTATACCAGCAGCCGCGTTTCCGCGAATACAGGAAAAGTCTCTTTGCAGCGTGGACCGCTGATTTACTGCGCGGAGGGCGTGGATAACGAGAATGATATCCTCTCCTTAAGTCTGAAAAGAGACGGAGAAGTGACGGTAGGAGCGTATCTGTCGGATGAATTGTTCGGGATTCAGAAACTTGTTGCACATGGGTACCGGGAGACGGTAAACGAGGAGCTGTACAGTTTTGAGAGGCAGGAGGTGCAGCCGTGCCAGGTGACGCTGGTGCCTTATTATACCTGGGGAAACAGGGGGCTGAACCAGATGCGGGTATGGATGCCCGAGAGGGATTAGCATAAAAGCTTGTCCAAATAAAGTATAAAAAGGGAATTGTATCTGAGAGAAATTCCCGTTATACTTACCTTAATATGGAATTGGAGCAAACAGGCGGTATGTCCATATGGATGTGCCGCCGTCTTTTTACGGAGGGTGTCAATATGTTAAAAAAGGACGAGAAAAAGATCGAAAAAAAGAGGGAAAAAGAAATTGATAAACTGATAAAAAAACTGACGCTGGATGAGAAAATTGCGATGATTCACGGGGCTTCCCTGTTTCGCTCCGGCGAAGTGGCGAGGCTGGGGATTCCCGCAATTGAAACTTCGGACGGGCCTATGGGCGTGCGTGCGGAATTTCTTGATGACAGATGGATTCTCGTGGGAAATCAGGATGATATGGTTACCTATCTTCCGAGCAACAGTGCGCTCGCTTCATCCTGGAATACGGACCTTGCCCGCGAAATGGGGCATGTGCTCGGAGCGGAGGCCAGAGGGCGCGGTAAGGACGTGATTCTGGCGCCGGGCATCAATATCAAGAGAGACCCGCTGTGCGGCCGGAATTTTGAATATATGAGTGAGGATCCGGTTCTCACAAAAGCGTTCGCGGTACCGTTTATACAGGCAGTGCAGGAAAATGATGTGGCGGCCTGTGTGAAACATTTTGCGGCGAACGGGCAGGAGACGGACCGCCTGATGGTGGATGAGGAGATTGATGAGCGGACGCTCTATGAACTCTATCTGCCTGCCTTTAAGGCGGCAGTACAGGAGGCCGGGGCCTACTCAGTCATGGGCGCCTACAACAAAGTCAACGGTGTTCACTGCTGTGAGAACAAAAAACTGCTGGATGAAATTCTGAGGAAGGAATGGGGTTTTGACGGCGCGGTAATCAGCGACTGGGGAGGCGTGCATAAAACCAAAGAGGCGGCAGAATGTTCTATGGATCTGGAAATGTCCATCTTCCCGGATTTTGACGATTACAAGCTGGCCAATCCGTTAAAGGCGCTGATTGAAAAGGGTGAAATTTCCGTGGATACGGTGGACGCCAAAGTGAGGAACCTTCTGCGCATGATGTACCGGCTGAAGATGATCGGCTCGAAAAAGGACGACCGCAAAGCCGGCGCATACAATAAGCCGGAACACCGGGAGGCAGTCCTTCGCGGCGCGCAGGAGTCCATGATTTTATTAAAAAATGAGAACCGCATTCTCCCTCTGGATGCGAAAAAAATAAAAAAACTGGCAGTGATCGGTGCAAATGCCGTGACACAGCACTCTTACGGCGGCGGCAGCGCGGAGATTAAAGCGCTTTACGAGATCTGTCCGCTGGCCGGGCTCAGGATGTATCTGGGCGGCAATGTCAGGGTCTCCTATGCGCAGGGCTACTATGTGCCGCAGAACAAGGCAGAAGAGGGAGAGAACTGGCAGGTGGCAAGTGTGGATGAGGATAGAAACCCGGATATGGGAAAAGCTGGCCGGGACGAAGTCAGTGACAGCGAAAACCGCCGCAGGGGAGAGGAAGAGCGGCTTGCGAAACTGGAGCGGGAAAAGGCGGAGGCTCATGAAAAAAATGAGAAGCTGTTCGCCGAGGCGCTTGAGACGGCAAAGGATGCGGATGCCGTTATTTTTGTGGGAGGTCTGAATCATGAATACGATGTCGAGGGCTGTGACCGGCCGGATATGAAACTGCCTTATGAGCAGGATATGTTGATTGAGGCGCTTTTAAAGGTCAGAAAGGATGTGATACTGACCTTTGTGGGCGGTTCTCCCGTGGAGATGCCCTGGCGGGAGCAGGCGCAGACCATATTGTGGAGTTATTACGCAGGCATGGAGACAGGAAATGCGTTGGCGCAGATTATTTTTGGTGAAGTAAATCCTTCTGGTAAGCTGGCGGAAACTTTTCCTGTCAGATATGAGGACTGCGCTGCCGCAAAGAACGGACAGTTTGGCAAGTGGGGAAATATTGTTTTGGAGGAAGGGCTGTACTGCGGCTATCGTCATTTTGACAGACAGCGGATCAAACCGGCCTTCTGCTTTGGGCATGGATTGTCTTACACCAGCTTTGAATACAGCGGCCTTACCATGAAAGCGGAAAAGGGAAAGGACGTGAAATTGACTTTCTCAGTCAAAAATACTGGAAAGCTGGCGGGAGCGGAGGCTGTGCAGATTTATATTGCGCCCATCGCCGCGCAGGTGGACAGGCCTGACAAGGAATTGAAGGCGTTTAGCAAAGTGGAGCTTGGAGCGGGCCGATCCAAAAAAATTTCTTTGACCTTGAAGCAGGAAGATTTTATGTATTATGATGTGCAGCTGCGCAAATTTATCGCAGATGCGGGCGATTACGAGATTCTGGTGGGCGCGTCCTGTGAAGATATCAGACTGCGGGGCATTGCAACGCTCAGTTAAGGCGGAAAGCGGCTCAACTGCGGGCAGCAGGCAGTTGAACTTTTCCATATAAACTGCATAACATTTCATCCCGGCGTACATGCTATACACGATGGCAATGAGCAGTGCCACGACGTAATATGACAAAATGACTGCTTGCAGTCAGTTTTGACAAATTATGGAGTGATAGGGCGAAGCCCGAAAGCTTGAAAAAACGCAGGTTTTTCGAGCGTGCACTGCTGAGTAGGGAGCAGAGTACAGGAAAGGGATGAAAACATGGATTATAATACGTTACCTGTCGGCCTTGGGCTGGCATTTGCGAACAACCGCGCAGCTATGGATCGTTTTTCGGGCATGTCCGATGACGAGAAGAAAGAGTTTGTGGAGAGGAGCCGGGGCGTGATGTCCGGGAAGGAAATGGACAGTCTGGTCGGTTCTCTTACGGAGGATGAAAAGCCGGATCTCCATCTCGAAGATGTGAATCAGATATTTAAGGGGCCGGGAATCGGATAAATGAGGGCCCGAAGGAAAAGGAAGCAGGGAGTTTTTTATGCAGATACAGTTGCCCGATAAAGTGCATCACATCATAAATACGCTGGAGGAGGCGGGATATGAGGCTTACGCAGTAGGCGGCTGTGTCAGGGATTCCATACTTGGCAGAAAGCCGGATGACTGGGATATTACCACGTCGGCTAAGCCGGAGGAAATAAAACGTCTCTTCCCGAGAACCGTGGACACGGGAATTAAGCACGGAACCGTCACGGTTCTTCTGGGAGGAGAGGGATTTGAAGTAACGACCTATCGGGTCGACGGCGTCTACGAGGACGGCAGACATCCAAGCGAGGTGACTTTTACCGCCAGCTTAAAAGAAGATCTGAAAAGACGGGATTTTACAATCAACGCTATGGCTTACAATGCGCGCACCGGTCTGGTGGATCTTTACGGCGGTCTTGCGGACATAGAAAACCGGGTGATACGCTGTGTGGGGATTGCCGGAGAGAGATTTGACGAGGACGCTCTGCGCATGCTTCGTGCGGTGCGCTTTTCTGCCCAGCTCAGCTTTCGGATTGAGGAGGCGACCGGGGAGGCGGTGAAGGCGCTTGCCCCCAATCTGCAGAAAATCAGTGCGGAGCGGATACAGGTGGAGCTGGTAAAACTGGTCACTTCTCCTAACCCCGATTATCTGCGGACGGCTTATGAGCTTGGCATCACAGCGCAGATTCTGCCGGAATTTGACCTCTGTATGGAAACGCCACAGAGACATAAGCACCACTGTTATGACGTAGGAGAGCACATCTTACATTCCATGATCGAAGTGGGGCCGGACAAAGTGTTGCGGCTTGGCATGTTATTCCACGATATCGGCAAGCCCCAGACTCTGACCATCGACCCGGACGGAACCACCCACAATAAAAGGCATCCCTTCGAGGGGGAAAAGATTACCAGAAAAGTGATGCGCCGTTTAAAATTCGACAACGATACCACAGATAAAGTGACAAAGCTGGTACTGTACCACGATTACGACATTGCACCGACAGAGGCGGGTGTGAGGCGGGCCATCAATCGCATGGGGGAAGATATTTTTGCCATGATCTTCACCGTGCGGCGTGCGGATATTGCCGCGCAGAGTGACTACATGCGGGAGGAAAAGCTTGCAAAAGTTGCTTACATAGAAAAGCTGTACAGCGAAATTCTGGCCCGTAAGGATGCGGTCACCCTGAAGGATCTGGCGATTTCGGGAAATGATCTGATTGCCGAAGGAATGCCGCCCGGCAGGCAGATTGGGGAAACGCTGTCCGCGCTTTTGGAGCGGGTGCTTGACGACCCTTCTCTGAATACGAGAGAGATTCTTCTCAAACTGTATAAAGAAGTGTAATGAAAATCCCCTGCCGGTCATAAGATGTAACAGTCAGAGTCAGGCGGGGGGTATTTTTGTGAATGACAGAGCTGTCAGTTTATTAGAAAATTATGAGATAGAGGTGCATCGTACATGGAAAGGCCGAGGGGCTATTTTGTGCGATTCAGACCGTGGTCTGCTCATTATGAAAGAATACAGCGGCCCGGCGGAGAAGGTCGGCTTTCAGGAGCACCTGCTGAATCATATCCGGGAAAGCGGCGTCGTGCGGGCGGAGTCCATTCTGCGGACGAAGGAGGATGAGCTGATTGTCCGGGATCAGGACAGGACGGCTTATATTGTAAAGACATACTGTGAGGGCAGGGAGTGCGATCATCGAAATGCGCAGGAATGCCGCCAGGCGGTGGATACCCTGGCGCATCTTCACGATGTCTGTGATCTTTCCGGCAGTGAAATGTTGGAGAATCAGCCTGTTTTTCATGTGGGAAATGAGTATGAAAAGCATAACCGGGAACTGAAAAAGGTGCGGAAATTTCTGCGGGAAAAAAGCCAGAAGACCGATTTCGAGATTTATTTGATGAAACATTATGATTATTTTATGGATATTGCCTTGCAAATTACGGGGGAATTGAGTTATTATGCCTATGAGGAGGATTCACATCCGTTCTCCGTTGTGTGCCACGGCGATTACCAGTATCATAATATCATACAGTCCGAGGGAGGCAGTGTGATTGTCAATTTCGAGAAGTGTGTCCGGGATTATCCTGTCCGCGACCTGTATCTGTTTATGCGCAAGCTTCTGGAAAAAAATAACTGGCCGCAGGCGCTTGGTGATATGCTGCTTTCGGGGTATAATGGAGTGAGACCCTTGAGTGACCGGGATTACAGGCAGTTGTATTTCCGCTTTGCTTATCCGGAGAAGTTCTGGAAAATCGTGAACTTCTACTATAATAGTGGGAAAGCATGGATTCCCGGGCGGAATATGGAAAAAATAGAGAAATTGTTTGCACAGGAGAGGGAGAAGCAGCTCTTTTTAAAGAGTGCATTTCCCGGCATAGATTAAATTATGTGCTGTTTTTGCACAGCCTGTACAAGACAATGCGGAAATGGAGTATATAATGATCAGAATGCACAGAAGAGTTTCAATGGCTGTTGCGGCGCTGGCACTGATGGCGGTTGTCTTGACGGGCTGCACCTCAGAGGCCAGCAACATCGGAAGGGCCAAGGATAAAAACGGAAGTGAGGATGTGGTGGATACCGGCTTTACGCTCTCTACCGTGGGCAGCTTTGATTCTGCGGATACGGCTGTCGTTCTGTCCACGGATCTGAACAACAAAGCGGTGTCCTTCATCAACATGAATACAGGAAAATCGTATACCCTCTATTATGACGGAACCACTTACGTGAAGGATAAGCACGATGGTCCTATGACCATTTCCCAGATCAAAGCGGGGGATGTAGTTGATGTCACTTTCTTAAAAGGTAAGAAAAAACTTGCCAGCATCAAACGATCCCCGGAGGCATGGGTGTACGATGATTTGTACAATTATGATCTGACGGGGGAGAACAGGACGGCCATGATCGGCTCCCAGAAATATTCTCTTCCGGACAGCGCCGTTGTTTTATCGGAGGGCCGACGTGTGGAAGCGGGCGAGGTCGTGTCCCAGGATGTGGTTACGATCTCGGGAATCAATCATAAAATTTACAGTGTCAATGTGGAAAGAGGGCATGGATATCTGCGTTTGAAAAATGAGCAGCCTCTGCTGGGCGGCTGGATTGAAGTGGGCAACAGCGTGATCCGTCAGATCACGGAGGACATGCTTCTCACGGTGCCGGAGGGTACCTATCAGGTAGTGCTTTCCAACAATAACGTGGGCTGCGTGAAGGAGATAACGGTGGAGCGCGGCAAGGAAGTGGTGCTCGATGTGGGTGATCTGGAAGTTGCGGAAGATGCAGTTGGAAAGATTCTCTTCACGGTAGAGCCGGAGGGCGCGAAAGTCAGTGTGGACGGAAAGCCGGTGGATATCACCAAGGCTGTGGAATTGAAGTACGGGATTCACCAGATACAGGCGGAGGCGAACGGTTACGATACCTTGACCAAACACATTCAGGTGGGATCAGAGTATGCGACCATTTCCTTTAAGCTGGAGGAGAGCCGTAAAAACGACGGCGAAAACTCTGTCAGCGGCAATTCGACAACTACTGACCGTATCCCATGGCAGGATACGATGGATACTGCCAAAAAGCCGGACAGCGTCAGTGGTAATAATTCTTCGAGTGTAAGCGATAACGCGCTGGGAAGTGCGAACAATAACAAAGTGTATATTGATTCCCCGAAAGACGTTGAAGTTTATCTGGATGGAAACTATATAGGACTTTCGCCGGTCAGATTTACGAAAACGGTGGGAAGACATGAAATCACGTTGAAAAAGACTGGATATAAGACAAAGACCTACACAATTTATCTGGAAAACACGAAAAAGGACGAGACTTACTCTTTTTCTGCCCTGGAAAAGATAAATACTGACGGCGACAAGAAAGATGACGATGATAATTCCAATAACGGGACGACCGCACCGGCACCTTTGTTGAAAGTTGAAATTAAACCTGGTACGGTTACCGTTGAAAAAGGACAGGAAGTAGCTTTTGAAGCGCAAGTCAGTTTAAATGACACAGATCAGAATGATGTCAGTATTACATGGGGGCTGGTCGGACAAAAATCAGAAGGAACTAAGTTTAAGGGAGGGGATGAACCCAGTACTTTGACGGTAGCTTCAGATGAATCTGCGGAGAGTCTTACGGTTACGGCTACATATTCGGATGGCGAAACAGGACAGACTCTGTCTGGAGAAGCGACGGTTACGGTTATTGAAAAGAAGACGCCAGAGGAGGTTGCGGTTGCATTTTTGATTGTACCTGATGAGGCAGAGGAAAAAATTAGCGAAGTTATTGTGGATGGGAAGTCGTGTGGGACGGATTTTCCTGAAAAGCTGTCCTGTGAGGAACATAAAATAACAGTAAAAGCGGATGGTTATGAAACATGTGAGAAAGTAGTTACAATTTCAGAAAACAGGAAAGAAGTTGAACTTAAATTTGAGAAAATTTCTGATTCTGTGACGGACACTGATTCGGATCCCGAAGATACAGTGGATCCACCATCTGATCAGAATGAGCCGGGATCGGTAATTGATGAGGATGAGAAAGAAAATGAGGATGCTCCTAAAGTGGAAGAGGAGAGCAACACAGAGAATAACAATGACGGATTGATTACAGAAAGAGTCGAGATCACCAAAGAAGCACATCCGATCAAAAAGTGGTTTTCCTCATTGTTTAGATAATTACTGATCTGCATAATAGGCACTCAGCGCCCTAAGTGAGGATATTTATCCTTATTAGGGCGCATTTTATTTCTATTTTCAATGAATTAATTTCTCTATATATGTAATGATAATGTAATGAAAATACTTGATTTTTGCATTGCGGTAAGGTATAATTACTGAAATGCAATGAAGGGAGGATAAACATGGCACAGGCAGTAAACGTAAATTTTCGCATGGATGCGGATTTAAAAAAAAGTATGGAGCAGGCATGTTCAGAATTAGGAATGTCGATGACGACAGCTTTTACAATTTTTGCAAAAAAAGTAAGTCGTGAAAGAAGAATTCCTTTTGAGGTCAGTGTAGATCCTTTTTTTTCTGAGACCAATACGCGCTATTTGGAGAGGATTGCTCAAGATGTTGCTCAAGGCCAGGCGTATTTTGCTGAGCATGAACTGGTGGAGGAAGAAGAGTAATGCGGCTGCTTTGGGAAGACCGAGCCTGGGATGACTATCTTTATTGGCAGGCACAGGACAAAAAGATACTGAAGCGAATTAATGTATTAATTGAGGAAATGAAAAGGACTCCTTTCGAAGGAAGAGGAAAACCAGAGCCGCTGAAAGGAAATTTGAGCGGATATTGGAGTCGCCGTATTGATGATGTTAATCGGATTGTCTATTTTGAGGAAAACCATATGATTTATGTTATTTCATGCCGGGGTCATTATTGATATTTTTGCTGGCAACTGAAACAATGTAATATAAAGGAGCGCATATGTCTGAAAAAAAATACACCTATGAGGAATTTCTTCAAATCATTGCGGCGCTGCGCAGTGAAAACGGCTGCCCCTGGGATAAGGTACAGACTCATGACAGCTTAAAATCCTGCATGATGGAGGAGGCGGCGGAGCTGCTTGCCTCTATCCGTATTTACAATAAGACCGGCAATCCCGAAAATATGATTGAGGAATTGGGTGATGTCCTTCTGCAGGTTGTGATGCACGCGCAGATTGCTTCTGAGGAAGGTCTTTTTACGATGGAGGATGTGATAAACGAGGTCAGCCGCAAAATGGTGCGGCGGCACCCTCATGTTTTTGGCACGGAAAGTGCGGATACACCCGATGAGGTGCTTGTGAACTGGGAGGAAATTAAAAAGGAGGAGAAGAAAGATAAGGATTGGGTACAATCACCCTTGAAGGATATACCGAAGGAGCTTCCATCATTGACCAGAGCGGTCAAAGTTTTAAAAAAGATAGATAAGCACTATGAGAAAGGGAACACATTTGATCAGGATACGGCTGCCATTTGTGAGCTGGCGGAGGCATTGAGAAACTGCGAGCCGCAGGCGGACAATAAAGAGACTGAGGCGCTTTTATCCGAGCTGCTTTTGCGGATCAGCGATGTGGCCAGAATTACCAAAATCCCGCAGGAACAGGCGTTAGCGGACCGAATAGAGGATTTAATAGAGAAATACGAGTAAGTTTTCTGACAATAAACTATAAATTTTATAAATAAAGTCTTAACAAGGAGAAAGAAACGTGGGTGCACCCGAAAAATGCCGTAAAAAAGGCATTTTTTGCTTGACATGCCAGGTAAAAGCAGATATAAATATGTATAGACGGTTTCCGAGGGAAGCTAAATAATAATACGAAAACTCATTTAAGAGGAGGAGTTCAAATGAACAAAACAGAGTTAGTTGCAGCAATGGCTGATCAGGCAGGATTATCTAAGAAAGATGCAGAAAAGGCTTTAAAGGCATTTACAGACGTGATTGCTGATGAGTTAAAGAAAGATGGCAAGGTACAGTTAGTTGGTTTCGGTACCTTTGAAGTTTCCAAGAGAGCAGCTAGAGAGGGTAGAAATCCTCAGAGCGGCGCTGTTATGAAGATCGCTGCATCCAAGGCTCCTAAGTTTAAGGCTGGCAAGGCTTTAAAGGATATGCTTAACGCATAATTAAATTTCTGGTGACAAACAAGGCCTGTATGCATTGCATACGGGCCTTTTTCCGCACATAAGCAGGGTATGAAGTGTAGAAAAGCAGAGGAGGATTCAAATGCGACTGGATAAATATTTAAAAGTTTCAAGGCTGATCAAACGCCGCACGGTGGCAAACGAGGCATGTGATGCGGGAAGGGTATTTATTAACGACAGACCCGCCAAGGCGTCCGCCAACGTGAAGACAGGGGATGTGATCACTATACAGTTTGGCAATAAAGAAGTAAAAGTGGAGGTTCTCGATGTACAGGAGACGGTCCGCAAAGAGGAGGCCAAGGAATTGTTCCGCTACCTCACATAAAGACTGAAAAGGCATATTTCCGAAAAGTCAGACATACACTGAACCAGTACCATAATTATGGTATAGGAGGCGTGTATGGAAGATCTGAACAACAGCGGTAAACGGCCGCATAAACTGATGCTTACAGGCAGAAGAACCTGCGCACTGACAGGTGTAAATGATGTGCTTTCCTTTGATGTAAATGAGATTTTGTTGGAAACAGAGCAGGGTATGCTGATGATACGCGGCGGAGAGCTGCATGTCAGCAGACTTTCTCTGGATAAGGGAGAAGTGGATATCGACGGGCGGATTGACAGCTTTACTTACTCGGAAACCGCAGGGTACGGAGCCAAAGGAGAGTCTCTGCTGGCGAGACTGTTTAAGTGACAGTGTGGAGGATGGGAAAGGTATGAGCCGGGAGATCGTACAGGAGCTTACTTTTTTTACACATTCTGTCCTTATGGGGCTGGTCATCACTTTTATCTATGACTGGATCCGGGTGCTGCGCAGGCTTTTCAAGCATGGGACAGTCCTGACGTCGGTGGAAGACCTTTTGTTCTGGCTGGCCTGCGGGATCGGCGTATTTTATATGCTCTACAGAGAAAACGACGGGACGCTACGCTGGTTTGCCATTCTCGGAGCCGCAATCGGTATGTTTTTTTATAAATTGGTTGTGCAGGATGCATTTATAAATGTTATGTCAACATGCATACACAAGATCATGTGGTTCATTTTTCGTCTCCTACAAATTGTGCTAAAACCCTTGAAAAGCCTGTATTTTACTGGGAAAACATTTGTTCTTCACATGGGAAAAAAATTGAAAAAGTGTAAAGAATTTATTAAAAAACGGTTGACGGGTTTGCTGAAAACAATTAGAATGGTTTTATGTAAACGCTAACAGGCGGGGGGAGAGGGGAAAAGTTCGAAGCATGGCAAGAAAAGCAGCATATCGTAAAAGACGTCAGAACAGGCTGGCCATGCTTTTAGTTACCACCGTAGTGCTAATGATGATGCTCGTGGTTACCTTTAAAAGTGTGGAGCTGAGGGAGAAGCGTCAGTTTTATATGGAAAGGGAAGAGGCGCTGATCAGCGAGATAGAGGCGGAACAGGCGAGATCTGCGGAAATTGAAGAGTATGGGAAGTATACGCAGACTAAGAAATTCGTTGAGGAAGTGGCAAAGGAGAAACTGGGTCTGGTGTACGAGGGCGAAATTATCTTTAAAGATGAAAAATAGGTAAATTAACGTCGAGTAGGGGAAAATTTCCTCTACTCGATTTTTGGAATAAAACACATCAACTTTTCATATATATGTGTAAGACGGGTTTTGCGGGCTTTTCCGCTTTTCCCGGACAGGCAGTATTGGCGTATATGGAGGCGGTGTGTGATGAAAAGACGGACAAGCTTAAAAGAAGACGGCAGAATAGATATGATCCCGGAGTATGGCAGGCAGAAGCTTTTGTCTTATGCGGAATCTTTTCGTGATCTGGCGGATTTGTTTGAGGACACCCAGGTGAAGGATGAACCTGCAGGGGAAGAACCTGCGGACAGGCAGGAATATCTTTACAGGAGGCGTCTGCAGGAAAGCCAGGGACTTCTGGCGGAACATTTAAAGGAGATGGCGCATATTCTGGCGATAACAGCCAGGGAAACATGCCGCTGCCGGCCTATGGGAGAGCGGCGGTATAAGCAGATGGCGGCACTGCTCAAGGAATCCGGCATTATGTTAAAGGACTTTCTGGAGCTGGAACATGAGGACGGTCACAGAGAGATCAGTCTTGTCATGAGGCAGAACAGCGGGAGGCGTGTCCACTTCGGGGAGATTGAATATATTTCTACGGAGGATGTAGCGGATTACATATCGGTAGCTATGAACCGCAGGCTCTGTGCGGCGAAAAATACACCCGCCTATCTTGCGGCGGAGTATAATACATATTATTTTCTGGAAGAGCCGCCCTACCATCTGCTGACAGGCTTTGCCAAGGCGGTGAAGGAGACGGAAAAGGTGTCGGGGGACAGCTATTCCTTTTTTGAATCGGACACGGGAAAACTGCAGGTACTGCTTTCAGACGGCGTCGGCTCCGGGGAGGAAGCCCGCCGGGAATCCGGCCGGGTGATTGAGATGATGGAGCGCCTTCTGGAGGCGGGATTCGGGAAAGAACCTGCGGTACAGATGGTGAACGGGGCAATGGCAGCGGCGGGTCAGGAGCAGGCGATGTCCACGCTTGACGTGTGCGATATTGACCTTTATACGGGGAACTGTGAATTTTTGAAAGTGGGGGCGGCCAGCACCTATATTAAAAGAGGGCGGCTGGTGGACAGGCTTTCCTCGAGAAATCTGCCTCTGGGGGTTTTTTGGAAAATGACGCCGGAAATCCAGAACAGGACGCTGCAGAGTGGCGATTATGTAATTATGCTTTCGGACGGCGTGCTTGACGCACTTTCGGAAGGTATCGGAGAAGAGGCGTTGCCGGAGATTATCGGCAGGATGGAATACAGTAATCCGGGAGAGATCGCAAACCAGATTCTGGCTTACGCCATCGGGCAGAGCCGGGGGCATATCCGGGATGATATGACGGTGCTTGTGACGGGGATCTGGGATCAGGAGGTTTCCCTGTAACTGGAGCGGCGGACGGACAGGCGGGAAATGAAGGAAAAATTTTATGAGACCGTAAAAAAATATATGGGTGCACACGGTATGGCAGAGCCGGGGGACTGCATAGCGGCCGGGGTTTCCGGGGGTGCGGATTCTGTCTGTATGCTGCATTTACTGGTGCGGCTGCAAAAGGATATTCCGTTCCGGCTGGCAGTGGTGCATGTGAATCACGGGATGCGCGCGGAGGCTGCGGAGGACGCCGCTTTTGTGAAAAAGCTTTGCGCACAATGGGACATTCCCTTTTATTTGCGGGAGGTGGATATGGCGGGCTATGCGGTTTCCCACAGGCTGTCTTTGGAGGAGGCAGGACGCGTGCTCCGCTATCGGGCATTCCAGGAGGTACTTTTGGAGATCAGTGCAGGGGACAGAAGCAGGATTGCGGTGGCGCACAATGCGGATGACAGGGCGGAAACCATGCTCTTTCACATGTTCCGGGGAAGTGGATTGAAAGGATTGTCATCGATACGTCCGGTCAGGGAATCGGTCATCCGTCCTCTTTTATGTGTGGACCGGGGTCAGATTGAAACTTATCTTGCGGCGGCGGGACTTGGCTGGCGGGAGGACGCGAGCAACGGGGAGGATGCTTATGCCCGCAACAAAATCAGACATCACATACTGCCTTATGCACAGCAGGAAATCTGTGGCAGGGCAGTTTCGCATATGGGAGAACTGGCGGATATTCTGGCGCAGACCGAGGATTATCTGGCCCGGGAAACGGAAAGACTTTATGATATCTGTGTGCGGGAGGATACGGAAAGAAAACCCGGTGGGAAGAGCGCCGTGGGAACGGCCGGAGAAATCGGGAATCTGTACGGAGAAATAAAAATAGAGCTGACCAAATTCTGTGCAGAGGATGTGGTGATGCGAAAGCGCATACTTTTGCGGGCGCTGGAAAGGCTGACGCCCTATCGGAAAGACATCACCGCGCGTCATATCGCGGGACTGATGGAGCTTACGGAAAAAGAAGGCAGCAAGGAGTTTTCTCTCCCATATGGGATCAGGGCGGTTAAGGAGTACGATACGCTGTTTTTAAGGCGGAAGGAAGAAACGGAGGGCGATCTGGGACGTCAGCAGGCGCAGGAGGCGGACAGACCGGGGCGGCAGTCGGCGGCACCTTCAGACGATCTGCCTGAAATCTGTATTGCTGAGTCTTCGCTCACGCCTGGTACTGCGGTGGAGTATGAAGTGCCGGGAACGGGCAGTTTTACTTTTATTCTGTGGGAGGCGGCTTTTCTGCCGGGAGCGTCTTTTTTCTACAGAAAGGAACAAAATATTCCAGAAAATAGATATACGAAATGGTTTGATTATGATAAAATAACTACGTCTTTATTCCTGCGGACCAGAAGGCAGGGAGATTATCTTACCATAGACGACGCACTCCATACGCAGTCTGTGAAGCAGTACATGATCAACGAAAAAATTCCGAAGACAAAACGGGACGATGTGTATCTGCTGGCGGATGGCAGCCATATTCTCTGGGTGCCCGGACACCGTGTAAGCAGACAGTATCGGGTGGAGAAAAACACGAGGCGTATTCTTGAGGTACGGCTAAGAGGAGGAAATGATGGCGGAACGAATAGAGGTATTGCTGACAGAGGCGGAAGTGGATAAGCGGATTCAGGAGATTGGTGATCAGATTTCCAAGGATTATGCGGGAAAGCAGGTACATCTGGTGTGCGTGCTGAAGGGAGGCAGCTTTTTCATGTGCGAACTGGCCAAAAGGATTTCGGTGCCGGTGTCCCTTGATTTCATGTCGGTGTCCAGCTATGGCGGGGATACCAAGTCAAGCGGGGTAGTCAGGATTGTGAAGGATCTGGATGAACCTTTGAAAGACAAGCATGTGATTGTGATTGAGGATATTGTGGATTCCGGGCGGACGCTGAGTTATCTGCTGGATATGCTGGAAAGCAGAGGACCGGCGGATGTGAAGCTCTGCACGCTTCTGGACAAGCCGGACCGGCGTGTGGTGGATGTGAAGGTGGATTATACAGGATTTGAGATTCCCGATGAGTTTGTGGTGGGATACGGCTTGGATTATGATCAGAAATACCGCAATCTGCCTTATATCGGGATGGTAAAATTTGATTAACTGTCTTAGTACAGACTGGAGTAGAGGAATTACTGGATGAACAAGAGTGGTAGAAGTTTTTATCTGTATTTTGTAATCATTATCTGTCTGTTGCTGTTTACTGTCTGGGTAGGAACGCTGCGGGTGCCAAACAGCGGCTATACCAGAGGGGAATTTGAGACGCAGATGGAGAACAATGAGGTCGCGGTGGTGACGGTGTGTCCGAATAGGGATACACCTACGGGTTCCCTGAAGGTGGTTCTCAAGAGCGGTGAGGAGAGAATCCTCTATGTGACGGACGTGACAGAGATGGAACGCATTGTCAGGGAGCACGGTATAGACTGCTCCGTGGAGAGCGTGCCGGAGGAAAGCTGGTTCTTAAACAGCGTCCTGCCGATTCTGATTGTAGTAGTGGTCTGCGTCTTTTTCTTTGTGATGATGAATGCCCAGAATGCCGGCGGTGGCGGCGGCAAGATGATGAATTTTGGGAAGAGCCGCGCCAGATTGACGATTGGAGCGGAAAATAAGATCACGCTTGGAGATGTGGCCGGTTTAAAAGAGGAAAAAGAGGAGCTGCAGGAGATTGTGGAGTTTCTCAGAGAGCCGGGCAAGTTCACCAAGGTGGGGGCACGAATCCCCAAAGGTGTGCTTTTAGAAGGTGCGCCGGGTACGGGTAAGACACTTCTTGCCAAGGCCATTGCGGGCGAAGCGAATGTGCCGTTTTTCAGTATTTCCGGTTCGGATTTTGTGGAGATGTTTGTCGGTGTGGGAGCGTCCCGTGTGCGTGACATGTTTGCGGAGGCGAAACGCCATGCACCCTGTATTATTTTTATAGATGAGATTGACGCAGTGGCGAGACGGCGCGGTACCGGCATGGGCGGCGGCCATGACGAGAGAGAACAGACATTAAATCAGCTCCTGGTGGAGATGGACGGTTTCGGCGTAAACGAGGGCATTATCGTGATGGCGGCCACAAACCGTGTGGATATCCTGGATCCGGCAATCCTTCGTCCCGGGCGTTTTGACAGAAAGATTACAGTGGCTTCCCCGGATGTGCGTGGCAGAGAAGACATTTTGAAGGTACATGCCAAGAATAAACCTCTCGGTGACGATGTGGATCTGCAGCAGATTGCCCAGACTACGGCGGGCTTTACGGGAGCGGATCTGGAGAACCTGTTAAACGAGGCGGCCATCAATGCAGCGATGGATAAGCGGGTTTTTGTGCGGCAGGAGGATATCAAGAAGGCGTTCATCAAGGTGGGAATCGGCGCGGAGAAAAAAAGCCGCATCATTTCGGAGAAGGAAAAGAAGATTACGGCCTATCACGAGGCAGGCCACGCGATTCTGTTCCATGTGCTGCCGGATGTGGGGCCGGTATACACTGTTTCTATTATCCCGACTGGTCTTGGGGCAGCAGGTTATACCATGCCTCTCCCGGAGAAGGACGAGATGTTCCTCACAAAAGGAAAGATGTTTGAGGATATTATGGTGTCCCTGGGCGGCCGAATCGCGGAAGAGATTATCTTTGACGACATTACGACGGGTGCGTCCAGCGATATCAAGAAAGCCACCAAAGTGGCCCGCAGGATGGTGACCCGTTATGGTATGTCTGCTAACATTGGTGTGATTAATTATGACGACGATGACGATGAAGTGTTTATCGGCAGAGATCTGGCTCACGCGAAGAATCACAGCGAGCTCGTCTCCGGAGAGATCGACAGGGAAGTAAAAATGATCATAGATGACTGCTATCAGAAAGCGAAAGACATCATCATGGAGCACGAGGATGTGCTGCACAGGTGTGCTAAGCTGCTGCTGGAGAAGGAGAAGATCAACCGTGCGGAGTTTGAGGCGCTTTTTGATACCTATTATCCCCAGCTGGAGGAACCCGGGGAGAGAGTGGGAGAAGAACAATAATTATGCATAATGCACAAAAACACATATATAAAATTGTAATATTTGTGAATCCTTAGTATTGTAGACAGACAGAGGGTATGCTAATATACTACTTGTAACCCCCCAATACATTATATAGTTTTTTGCTATACCCCATAAGAAAGAAATACCTTCTCTAAAAAAGACAGTTTTTTGACTGTCTTTTTTACTTTTGGTGTGATCTGAACGCAAATCATCTGCGTTCAGATCATCTGCGTTCATGAATTGTGGGTTGCGCATCCACAGCATATAGGATAAAATACCTATATATCGTTTTTCATATCAAGGAAGGGCTGATTATGGATATTAACCAATTTCAGAAGGCAGAAAAGAATCAGCAGTACTTTGCGGGCATGCGCCCGGTATTTAACAGGAAAGCTTTATTCACGGATTTGTCCGAAGACTATGTATCACCGATGGAGCCAAGCGCCTACGGTGAAATTACCGTGCGTTTTCGGTCTGCCAAAAATAATATTGATAAAGTGTTTTTTGTACACAATAATGTGAAACACCTCATGTTCAAGACAGAATCGGACGATTATTTCGATTACTATTCGATAACGATCCAGCTTGAGGATGAGAAGGTGAGTTATTATTTTGAAATACATGCAGGCAAACTTTCCTGTTTTTATGACATGCGGGGTGTTACGAAGGATACAAACGAGTACTATTATTTTCATGTGATTCCGGGCTTTAAAACGCCGGATTGGGCGAAGGGAGCGGTGTTTTATCAGATCTATGTGGATCGTTTCTACAACGGTGATCCCACCAATGACGTGCTGACGAACGAGTACCAGTATATCGGGGATAAGACGGTCAGAGTGGAGGACTGGGATAAATATCCCGCAGCTATGGGCGTGCGCGAATTTTACGGCGGCGATCTGCAGGGCGTTCTTGATAAGATGGATTATCTGCAGGAACTGGGCGTGGATGTGATCTATTTCAATCCGCTGTTTGTGTCGCCTTCCAACCATAAGTATGATATTCAGGACTATGACTATATTGATCCCCATTTTGGCAGGATTGTGCATGATGAAGGGGAGCTTTTAAAGCCGGAGCAGACGGAGAACCGTTTTGCTACCCGGTATATTGACCGTGTCTCCAACAAAGAAAATCTGGAGGCCAGTAACGAACTTTTTGCCGAGGTAGTGAAAGAAGCGCACAGAAGGGGCATGAGAGTTATTCTGGACGGCGTGTTCAATCACTGCGGGTCTTTTAACAAATGGCTGGACAGGGAACGGATTTATGAGAATGCGCCCGGATATGAAAAGGGCGCCTATATTGATAAGGATAGCCCTTACCACAATTATTTTCAGTTCCATGATGAATATAAATTCCCCTACAATGGTTCCTATGACGGCTGGTGGGGACATGACACGCTGCCGAAGCTGAACTATGAAAATTCCAGACAGCTTCTGGATTATGTGCTTTATATCGGCAGAAAATGGGTATCCCCGCCTTACAATGCGGACGGCTGGCGGCTGGACGTGGCGGCGGATCTGGGCCACAGCCCGGAGTTTAACCATACGTTCTGGAAAGAATTTCGCAGGGCGGTAAAAATGGCGAACCCGGATGCGATTATTTTGGCGGAGCATTATGGCAGTCCGTTAGACTGGCTGCAGGGGCAGGAATGGGATACGGTCATGAATTATGACGCCTTTATGGAGCCGGTGACCTGGTTTCTGACAGGGATGCAGAAACACAGCGACGATTACAGAGAAGATATGCGGGGTAATGCGGACAATTTCTGGGGAGCCATGAGACATCACTGCGCTGCCTTTACCATGCCGTCTCTTCTGGTGGCGATGAACGAGTTGTCCAATCACGATCACTCCCGATTCCTTACAAGAACGAACCATAAAGTGGGAAGGACGAATACGCTCGGACCGCAGGCGGCTGACACGGGCGTGAATAAAGCGGTGCTTCGCGAGGCGGTAGTGATCCAGATGACATGGCCCGGCGCGCCCACGATCTATTATGGGGACGAGGCGGGTGTCTGCGGGTTCACGGATCCGGATAACAGGCGGACATATCCTTGGGGACACGAAGATCAGGAACTGATTGCTTTCCATAAGGAGATTATCCGTATTCATAAATCACACAAGGAGTTTTTGACAGGCTCTCTTAAATATCTGTGTGCCGACTATAATTTGATCGGTTACGGCAGGTTTACCAGAGAGAGTCAGTCGGTAATTTTGGTCAATAATAATGATTACGAGGTTACGAAGGAAGTGTCGGTATGGTATCTGGGCATTCCGAAAGAGTGTGTGCTGTCCTGTCTGATACTGACGATGGCGGAAGGTTATTCCACGGAGTCTAAGCAGTATCCTGTTATTTCTGGCAAGGTGAAGGTGACGCTGCCGGCAACATCGGCAATTATTTTGAGACATGAGAAACAAAGAGAACGGAAATTTTTAAAGTTTTTCTGAGGGGCACGATAATGAAGATATTAAGAAATATCATAGTGGGCATAGGGGTTCTGGCAGCACTGTTGTGTGCGCTCATTATATTATCTGCTGCAAATCCCGGAATTACACAAACTCTTTCATCCCTGCTTTCGGGCGACGGTATTCCGTCAAAGGAGGAGAAATCTGAGGAATCTATTGAGGATGAGGCATCAGAGCTTTCCGATCAACTGTCTGATCCGCCCTCTGAAGCAGAGGAAGAAGGGGAGGAGCCGGAGGACGATTCTGCTCTGCCCGAGGAGGAAGAGGAGATGGGGGCAAGGCTGAGTGTACAGCGCCAGCCTGAGGAGCCGGAGCGGGGCACATCTGACCCGGAAAGCAGCGGTGCGAGCGTCAGAGGCATGAACGGTTATGAGCCGCCGGCGGAATCGGGGGTGAACGTTCCCGAGGCAGTAAGCGGAAAATCCGGCTATCAGCCCATCACAGAGAAATCCGAAGAACTGCCTGACGCGGAGGGTGGCGAATATACAAGCGATTTGGGCTATGGCGAGACGGGAGATAACTTGTCTTTTGATTCCATTTTTTATCCTTATTATCAGATGCTGGATCAGAAGGGACAACACCTTTACCGGCAGATCTATGCCAATGCAGCCGCGTATAACGCGGCTTTTGTGCCCATTGAGGCAGTACCCGTGTCAGAACTTAAGAATGTGGTTATGGCTGTATACAATGACCATCCTGAACTTTTTTGGCTGAATACGATATTTACATGCAGATACGACCAGAATAAAATCTGTGCGGAGCTGGAATTGGAATTTAACATGACACTGGAGGAGCTTACCGCATCCTCAAAGACGTTTTATAATATCACCAATGAAATTTTGTCCCAGGTACAAAATCTTGGTACTTATGAGAAAGAGAGCCGGCTGCACGATATTCTGATCGAGCGGGTGGAGTACGATAAGGGTGCGGATAAGAACCAGAGTGCTTACAGTGCATTGGTGGACGGAAAGAGCGTGTGCGCGGGATATGCCAGAGCTTACCAGTATCTGATGCAGCGGGCTGGGATTCCCTGCTTTTACTGTACGGGGTACGCGGGACAGGATCACGCATGGAATATTGTCGGGCTGGATGACGGCTATTATAACGTGGACGTGACATGGGATGACACGGAAGGCGGCCAGTACGATTATTTTAACAAAACAGATGAGATGTATGCGGATACCCATGTGAGACGGGAGCTATCGGTGAATCTGCCAAAGTGCGAGGGACAAAGGTATGTGGTTCCTTGATGAGCCGGCTTACGGAGTGGGATATGAAGAAGTGACAGTGGGAGTGCCGAAAGGCATTCCCATTATGATATTCAGATTTTTATAATGAATTCGAGAAGAAAAAGGGGGAAATAGGACATGCTATCGTTCGAGAGCGATTATATCCAGGGGGCACACGAAAAAATTTTAGAGCGTCTTGCAGAAACAAACAGGGAGCCGCTTTCCGGCTACGGCAATGACAGATACTGCGAGAGCGCAAAAGAAAAGATCAGACGGGCATGCGGCTGTGAGGAGGCGGAGCTCTTTTTTCTGACAGGGGGTACCCAGACCAACCAGGTTGTAATCAGCTCCATGCTGAAATCTTACGAGGGTGTGATTGCGGCCGAGACAGGACATGTCAGTGTCCATGAGGCGGGAGCCATCGAGCACAGCGGCCACAAGGTGCTTACCATTCCGGGGCATGAGGGAAAAATAAAGGCGGAGGAACTTGTGGCTTACCTGAAGGCTTACTGGGAGGACACAAGCCACGAACATATGGTATTCCCGGGCATGGTTTATATTTCCCATCCCACGGAGTACGGCACGTTGTATACTGAATCAGAGCTTGCATCTATCGCTGATATATGCAGAAAATACAGCATTCCATTGTATCTGGACGGCGCAAGGCTTGGATATGGGCTGATGAGCCGGGAAACGGATGTGACCCTCCCGAAGATCGCCCAATACTGTGATGTGTTTTATATCGGCGGCACTAAGGTGGGGGCGCTTTGCGGGGAGGCACTGGTATTTCCGAAGAAAAACATGCCGGCCCATTTTCTGACGCTGGCCAAACAAAAAGGTGCGCTCCTCGCGAAGGGACGGCTTCTGGGTGTGCAGTTTGACACGCTCTTTACGGACGATTTATATTTTCGGATCAGCGCCCATGCCATCGAGATGGCGGAAAAGATGAAGGAAATGTTTCGGGAAAAGGGGAAAAGATTTTTCCTTGACTCTCCGACAAACCAGCAGTTTCTTATTCTGGAGGACGGGGAGATGACACACCTGCAGGAACTGGTGAAATTTGATATCTGGGAAAGATATGACGAAGGGCATACGGTTGTGCGGTTTGCCACAAGCTGGGCGACGGAAACCGGGGATGTGGAAAACCTCAGGGAGATCATGCCTTCCGGCGGACAGTGAGACATTTGTCCGCCCCGTCGGAAAGTTCTGCCATATGGCGTAATGCTGTGCTAAAAAATGAAACCGATTTCTGAGATGAGAGGTATTAAGAGTAGAGAACCTTGTCTGCCCAGTGCAGACGGGTTTCAGTAAAGAGGCCGTGTATGACAAAAGAGGAACAGATAACAGCGGAGGCTGCGATAAACCGATATGCGGATATGGTGTATCGTCTGGCGTTGTCGCAGATGAAAAACAGGACGGATGCGGATGACCTTTTTCAGGAAGTTTTTGTCCGTCTCGTCAGTCATGTGGATAAGCTGGAATCCTGGGAGCATGTGAAAGCGTGGCTGATCCGGGTAACGATTAACTGCGCGAAGAAACATTTTGATCTGTACTGGAACAAAAATGTGGATTATATAGAAGACGAGGAACAGATCCGGGGAGAAGAGGCTTATGAACCGCCGGGGGATGAGCCTGTCAGGGGAGCGGTGGCAAAGCTCCCGCCCAAATACCGGCTGGCGGTACACCTCTTTTATTATGAAGAACTTTCGGTGGCGGAGATTGCCGAACAGACCGGGCAGAAGGAAGGCACCGTCAAATCACAGCTGCACCGGGCACGGGAGATGCTGAAGCAGATGCTGGAAGAGCCGGGATAGCTGTCCGGCGCAGGATGAAGGTATGAAACGGACGACCGCCTGAGATACAGACAGAGCGGTTGATAAAGAGGAATCTCATAGATGATGATAGATCAGTATAAAGAGCAGTACAACAGAGAAACAGAACAGATACATGCCCCTGCGGAACTGATTGCAAGGACAAAGGCGGAGATGCGCGAAGAAGAGAGGCGGATCCTCCAGATGTCTGCATCGCAGATGGCAGAGGCGGAGACAAAAGGGATTCGGGAGGATTCCGGGATGCCGTCAGCTTCTGCCGGTGACAGAAAATATGTGAAGCGTTCCGGCATCCAAAAATGGGCGTATCCTTTGACTGCGGCAGCGGCACTGTTTATTTTGGTGTCCGTATCCATGATGATGAAAGGGATAAATTCCAGGGATATGTCCATGAGCGAAGCGCCTATGGAAGCGCCTATGGAAGCAGCTATGGAAGCATCGGAGCTGCCCGTCGGTGAAGATCTGGATGGAGGAATGGCAGAGGCCGGTGTGGTGATGGAGCCGGAAAAGGCAGCGGGGATCACAGAGAGAGCGTATGCTGATGAGGCGATGTCTGCCGAAGCGGATATGGCGGTGTCTCCTGCATCGGAGACTGAAACCGAAAGTATGTCCGGGGCGGGGACAGAAACAGAGGACGGGGAGCAGCATAGAAAGCACAGCAATAGGAAGGAGATCCTTGCCGGGGAAGCAGCAGAGGCTCCGGCAGAAGACGTAACCCAGGGAAGCACAGCGGCAGACGCGACGAATATCACGATAGAAAAGGTGGCAGAAAAGCCGGACTTCTGCAGACGTTCTGATGTGGAAGCGCATATCTTTGAGGGGGAAATTTTTCATGTAGCGGAGGAAGAAAGCGGATGGGCCGCCTATGTGGAGGTTGAAAACAGAGAAAAGTATGTGATCTGCGGAGAGGCGCAAGACTTGGAGGCGTTTTTGGAAGCAGGCTATCGGAAACTGGTGGAACAGATGGAAAAGGACGGATGATTTTTTGAAATTTTTGGGATAACGTTGCAACCCATTTCTTCCATGAAAGGTATTAGAAGTAGAATGGCATAAAACAAATGCCCGGGGAGGATCAGAGCACAAAAGCCTGGAGATGGAGGAAAAGGGATGAAAAAGTATCAGAAAAGAACAATGGTATTGGGTATGACGGGAATATTGCTGCTTACAGGATGCGGCGGGAAAGCGGATGGGGCAGCAGGGACAGCGCCTTGGACGGAGGGACTTCCAGCGACGGAGACAGAGACAACGCCCTGGACAAAACAACTGCCGGAGACGGATTCCGGGGCGGCAGAGGATGCGGCCAGCGTTGTGGAAGCACCGTCTGAAGCGGCAGATATGGCGGAAGATAGTACATTGGGTGCTGCAAGCCGGACAGAGAGCGCATCGAATAAAAAGGAATCGAAAACGGAGGATGCGGACATCCGGGATCTGCCTGAGAAACTGTATGCAAAAGGGGATGTCCCGGACGGATATCTCGGCTCCTGCTATGAGTTTGATGAGGAAACCGGCAGCAGGGATAATCTGGAGGAGTACAGCAAGTGGGAAGAACAGGGTTTCTTTTCGGTGATGGCGCAGCCGCAGTCTACTTTTTCTGCGGACGTTGACACGGCTTCTTACAGTAATTTACGCAGACTGATCCGTGAGGGATACGACTTGGAGAGCCTGCCGGAGGGAGCTGTTCGGATTGAGGAGATGCTCAATTATTTTTCCTATGACTATGAGGAGCCAGCGGGGCAGGAGCCCTTCGGTGTGACGACACAGATCGGCCGCTGTCCGTGGAATGAGGAGGCGGAGCTTCTGATGATCGGCCTTAAGACAGAGGATATCAGCTATGAGCAGGCGCCTGCGTCCAATCTGGTGTTTCTGTTGGACGTCTCCGGTTCTATGGGCGAGCCTGACAAGCTGCCTCTTTTGCAGGAATCTTTTTTACAGCTTACGGAAAACCTTACCGAGAAGGATCGAATCTCCATTGTTACCTACGCTTCGGAGGATCGGGTGATATTGGAGGGAGCAGACGGAAGCGAAAAGCGTAAAATCAAGAAGGCGGTCAATGGATTGAAAGCAGGCGGAGGCACCTGGGGCAGCAGGGGAATTGAGACGGCTTATGCGCTGGCAGAGGAAAACTTGATTAAAGGCGGAAACAACCGCATTATTCTGGCAACGGACGGCGATCTGAACGTCGGCATGACTACCGAGGAAGAATTGGAAGAACTGATCAGCGAGAAAAAGGAATCGGGAATCTTTCTTTCGGTGCTGGGCTTTGGAACGGGCAATATCAAAGACAATAAGATGGAGACGTTAGCGGATAAGGGAAATGGCAATTATGCCTACATAGACTGTATGCAGGAGGCGAAAAAGGTGCTCTCGGAGGAGATGACGGCCACACTTCTGACAGTCTGCAAGGATGTGAAGCTCCAGATAGAATTTAATCCAGAGCTGGTGGAGGCGTACCGGCTTCTGGGCTACGATAACAGAGTGCTGGACAGAGAGGATTTTCACGACGATACGAAGGACGGTGGAGAAATCGGAGCCGGGCACAGTGTGACGGCGCTCTACGAGATCATATTGCGGGAGCCGCTGCATCACGGTATGACGTCGCGTGAAATTGAGGATTTGAAATACGGAAGCGAGTATAAAAAGAGAGTGGATGAGACGTCTGCGGCCGCTCAGAAATATAAGGAGTGGCTGACAGTCAGCATCCGTTATAAGAAGCCCGCAGGAAACAAAAGCGAGCTTTTAGAGTATCCGATCGGATATGACAGCTACTGCGAAAATCCTTCCGATGATTTTCAGTTTGCGGCGGCGGTGGCGGAATTTGGCCTGCTTGCCTCTCACAGTGAGTATCCTGGAGGCGCGTCTTTGGAAAATGTGACAAGAACAGTGAAAAAGCTGGATTTACATGACAATTACAAAATAGAATTTTTGGAGCTGGTGGAAGAAGTGCAGTAGAAACTGTGCCGGCGGCGGATTTTCGTAAAACGACTCACAGAAACGGCAGGACGTGTCAAAATACCGTCCTGCCGTTTGGATTTGTCTCTATTTTACTTCGATCCTGCGCAGTTCTTCCTTGGCGGCAAGCTCCCTCTTGGGAAATTTTACTTCCAGAATGCCGTTGTTGTAGGAGGCGTCGATGTCACCCGGTTCCACATCGTTTACGCGGAAACTCCGGGAGTAGGAACTGTAATACCGCTCCCTGCGGATGTATTTGTCCTTGGTGTCCTCGTTTTTCTCTTCCTTGTGGGATGCGGAGATGGTTAAGAGGTTATCCTTTAAGTCGATGTTGATATCCGACTTGTCGAAGCCCGGCAGCTCTGCCTGTAAAAGGTAACTGTCACCCTGGTCGATCACATCCGTCTTAAAGGCGTCGAAGGTGGCCAGCTCGCTGTTTCCCCAGAAATTCTTAAAGGCGTCGTCAAACATTCTGTCGAAGGGATCCTCATAGAATGCGGGTTTGTAGTTACGGTTGTTGAATAATGCAGGTCTTAACATAGAAATCACTCCTTCTTTATATTATACTACCAGTATGACCGGATTGAGAAATTCGATTCATAATCGGCAGTTGTTTATTTGTTTATATATGTTATACATCAACTATAACAGATAATCAATGATAGAAATATAAACTGTTTATAAAGAGATTATAAACTGGCGGCAGGGCGGCCGGAAGCGTATAATGAAGATAAAAAGCAGAGGAGTTTTTCGTGAGAAGGGAGATTCATATGGATTTTGGAATGCCGACATTAATTGAGAATAAGGATCTGGGTGAGAATATTGCTCTCTGTAAGGAGCTGGATCTGCAGTTTGTGGAACTGAACATGAATTTTCCGATGTACCAGATTCCGCAGCTGGAGGAAACGGCACATTTGAAAAAACTGGCGCGGGATAACGGGATTTATTTTACCATCCATCTGGATGAAAACCTGAATGTCTGCGATTTTAACCCGCTTGTGGCGGAGGCGTATATGGAGACGACAGAGCGGGCGCTTAAGGCGGCTGTTGCGCTTGGTGCGCCGCTTTTGAATATGCACATGAATCATGGCATCTATGTCACGCTGCCCGACAGGAAGGTGCGGCTGTTCGGAGAGTACCGGGAACCGTATATGGCGGCGATACATAGATTTCGGGAAATGTGTGAGAGGACGGCAGGGGATTCGGGTGTGAAGGTATGTATCGAAAATACAGACGGCTATCAGGAGTTCGAGAAAGAGGCGATTGACTATTTATTGGAGAGTGCAATGTTTGCGCTGACCTGGGATATCGGCCATTCGCATGCCTGTGGCAATGTGGACGAGGATTTTCTTATGCAGCGCAGAGGCAGGCTGCATCATTTCCATATCCACGATGCGAAAGGAACCGGGAATCATAAGACGCTTGGATCCGGGGAGATCGATCTGGCACAGCGGATCGGCCTGGCAGAGACGAACGGCTGCCGGTGCGTGGTGGAGACAAAAACGATCGAGGCGCTGCGGCAGTCTGTAAAGTGGCTTGGGGATAACGGATATCTGTGAGGCGGTGTGGAAATCGGCCAGGAAAGACTCTGGCCGGTATATGGCCGGCGGCAGATCTGCACGTAAGAAGGGCAGGCCGAAACAGCCTGCCCTGCATGGTTAGCCATATATGAAGGGAGTAAGTTTCTCCCTGATTCCCTCGTCGTCCGAATCATAAGTGAGTTGGAGCGGACGGGTCAGATCAAGCGCCATCACACCAAGGATGGATTTGGCATCTACGACTCTTCGGCCTTCCCCCAGATTAAAGCACGAATCAATCTTATCAATTACATCTACAAACTTTCTGATCTGATTCACATCATTGAATTTAACATTTACCTGCTGCATAATCTCGTGTCCTCCTTAATCATTATTGGTGACTGAAAAATAGAATAATCAATGATTTACAAATCAATCCGATTAACAGCAATTCCCCTATATGCAGAATCCTCTGACAACACATCTGTTAGTTTGTCGTTTGTTTTTCGTGTGAGCCTCCTTTCTCCGCGAAACAAATAATTGATATTTCGTGAGAATATAATATCTGTCAGCTTTCAAATTGTAAATAGGCGGATTCAACAAACTTTTAGGGAATATATTATACAGTATGCCCAGAAAAAGGGAGATAAAACAGAGAATATAGAAAGGACGTCCAGCTAGAGGACGCCCTTTGTCATGTGATATTTAGTTGTAATTGTCAATGCAGGGCTGGAACATATCCTTAGTCACACCGCAGAGAGGGCAGCACCAGTCTGCCGGAAGATCCTCAAATGCCGTGCCGGGTTTAATGCCGTGCTCCGGATCACCCTTCTCGGGATCATAAGTATAGCCGCAGGGATTGCAAAAATATTTTTTCATATCACATTCCTCCTTTGTACTTTATAGATATGTGGTTATTAACCGAAATATCTCTTTAACAGACCTTCAAATGCCTTGCCGTGTCTAGCCTCATCGCGTGCCATCTCGTGAACGGTATCATGGATTGCGTCAAGATTGGCAGCTTTTGCACGCTTTGCGAGATCGAATTTGCCGGCGGTCGCGCCGTTCTCAGCTTCCACTCTCATCTCCAGATTTTTCTTGGTGGAATCGGTTACTACCTCACCGAGCAGCTCTGCAAATTTAGCAGCATGCTCTGCCTCTTCCCATGCAGCCTTTTCCCAGTACAGGCCGATCTCGGGATAGCCCTCTCTGTGAGCAACTCTCGCCATAGCAAGGTACATACCAACCTCGGTGCACTCGCCGTTGAAGTTAGCTCTCAGATCAGCCATGATATCCTCGCTGACACCCTTTGCTACGCCTACTACATGCTCAGCAGCCCATTCCATTGTGCCGCTCTGTGCTGTGAATTTCTCAGCAGGTGCATTACACTGAGGGCATTTCTCCGGTGCAGCATCTCCTTCGTGAACATAACCGCATACCTGACATACAAATTTCATAATGTGATCTCTCCTTTTCTTTTTTCATATTATAACCCATGATAGATGGGTTTGCCAGCACATCCATTGATAAATTTATTCCCGGTTTTTGGAAGTTTTATCCAGACATTTTTCGCAAAGCCCGTAAAAGCAGGTGGACTGCCGCTCAATTCTGCCCTCAAAACCCTGCCGGGCTTTTGCCAGTATCTCGTCTATACAGGCAATTCGCATATCGGTCACACTGCCGCACTCCGAGCAGACAAAGTGGCAGTGCCGCGAAGTATCCGCATCGAAGTGGTCAGCGCCGTCGCCTACCTGTAATCTTAAAATTTCACCTCTGTCAGCGAGCAGCGTTAAATTGCGGTAGACGGTTCCCAGACTGATATTCGGGTATTCCTGCCTGACATTCTGATACACCACGTCAGCGGTGGGATGATCCTTGCGGTTCATCAGAAAGTTATAGATAAGCTGCCGCTGCCGACTATATTTCACCGTCATGGCAATTCCCCCTGATCCGTCAGATCTCATTATAAAACACAAAACTAGGAATCATTACTGTTTATATACCCATTATAGCAAATGAAACGGACATGTCAATCGGATTTTTAAATTTATAAATATTTTATAAGATTATCGTAGATGTTTTATTTTCAACTTTGTAAATTGTGGTATCATAGTGTGAGAAGTACTTCTAGCCGCTCACAGCAGAGGCTGTTTCGCGGAGAAGTACTAAGTCTCACACAGGAGAATGCCCAAAATACGGACATTCTCCGCACATGTTATGAACCATACATGTATAGGCGGAACGAAGAAAGAAGGTTTTTAAGTGAAATTCAGAACAAGGCTTCTGATCACATCATTGACGATGGTGCTGCTGCCGTTTCTGCTCACAAGTGTTGCGCTTTTGGTGGTGGGCAGCCATATAGAGGATACAGAAACGCCTTACGGGTTTTTTGACCGCGATAACGCATCCTATATATACACGATAGAAAATTACAGCCGCATTTCGGAGGAAGTGCTGGAGAAAGTAAGACAGCAGATCAAGGAAGATCCTTCCCGGCTGGAGGATACGGATTATCTGGATGAGATGACATTGGATCTGAAAGATAAATCCTCCTATATCATAGTTAGAAAAGACAATGAGATTTATTATACCGGTAACAGCAGCGCCGCCAGGAAAATATTTCCGGCATTGCCGGAGCACGGCAATGAAATGCCGGGTTCAGAGGCGGGCTATTACTACAGCGATATTAAAAAGCTTGTAAAAGAAGTGGATTTCCGCTTTTCAGACGGCAGCGAGGGAAGCTTTTTCGTTGTTACCAGCATAAATTCCCTGCTTTCCCGAAAGACACTCTACAGGATGACGCTTGCCTTTATTCTGGTGCTTGTCTTTACAAGTATACTTCTGACGCATGGCATACAGAGAGGCATTTTCACCCCGATCAACCAGCTGAACACAGCGATGCAGAATATCGCCGAGGGCAATCTGGAATATATGCTGACTACGGAGGAAAAGGGTGAAATCGGTGAACTTTACCGCAACTACGAGGATATGAGACTGCGGTTGAAAGAATCTCTGGATGAAAAGTTTGAGCATGAAAAAAAGAACAGGGAACTGATCAGCAATATTTCCCATGATCTGAAAACGCCTATCACTGCCGTAAAAGGGTATGTGGAGGGTATTATGGACGGGGTTGCGGACACGCCGGAGAAGATGGATAAATATATCAAAACCATCTATAATAAGGCTAACGACATGGACCGCCTGATTAACGAGCTGACTACTTATTCCGGCATTGACAACAATCGGATTCCCTACAATTTCCACCGCATCAATGTGGCGGAGTATTTCGGGGACTGCGTGGAGGAAGTGGGGCTTGATCTGGAGTCTAAAAATATTCAGTTAAACTACGAGGATCTGGTGGAGCCATCCACGCAGATTATTGCAGACCCGGAGCAGCTCAAACGGGTTATCAGCAACATTATCAGCAACAGCATCAAATATCTGGATAAGGAGAGAGGCGTCATCGACATCCGTATTCTGGATGAAGTGGATTCCATCCGGGTGGAGATCGAGGACAACGGAAAGGGCATTGCGGCCAAGGATCTGCCGAATATATTTGAGCGGTTTTACAGGACGGACGCGTCCCGCAATTCCTCCCAGGGAGGCAGCGGAATCGGGTTGTCCATTGTAAAGAAGATTATAGAAGACCACGGCGGCTATATATGGGCTACGAGTAAGGAGAACGAAGGCACCTGTATGCATTTTGTGATACGGAAATGGTTAAGCGAGCCGGAAAAAAGCTGGGAGAAAGGACAGGACAGTGAGTAAAATTTTAATTGTGGAAGACGAGGAGGCAATCGCAGATCTGGAGAAGGATTATCTGGAACTGAGTGATTTTGAGGTGACGATCGAAAATACGGGGGATAAAGGGCTGGAGGCGGCTCTCTCGGGTAACTTTGATCTTGTGATTCTGGATCTCATGCTGCCCGGTATGGACGGATTTGAGGTCTGCAAACAGATTCGTGAAGAAAAAAATATTCCCATTATCATGGTGTCTGCGAAAAAGGATGACATAGATAAAATCAGAGGCCTTGGTCTTGGTGCGGACGATTATATGACGAAGCCTTTCAGCCCATCCGAGCTGGTAGCCAGGGTGAAAGCGCATATGGCCCGCTACGACAGACTGGTGGGCAGCAACCAGAAAGTCAATGATATCATAGAGATCCGGGGACTTAAAATTGATAAGACGGCCAGAAGGGTTTATGTAGATGGAGACGAGAGGATTTTCACCACCAAGGAGTTTGACCTTCTGACTTTCCTTGCGGAGAATCCGAACCATGTATATTCCAAGGAAGAGCTGTTCCGCGAAATCTGGGATATGGATTCCATCGGGGACATTGCCACCGTCACCGTGCATATCAAAAAGATTCGTGAGAAGATCGAGTTTGACACCGCAAAACCGCAGTATATTGAGACGATCTGGGGCATCGGATATCGGTTCAAGATCTGACGCGAAAGCAAAGAGCAGTGCGCAGACAGCGGATGAGGGGATAGGGACAGTGATGCATGTAAACAGAATCCTCTATGAGGATCATGATATAATCGTCTGCCGCAAGCCTGCCGGGATTGCCACCCAGACGGCGAGAGTCGGGCAGGCCGATATGGTGAGTGAGATTTCCAACTATCTGGCATCGAGGAAAGGCGCCTGCGGCAAATCCCCTTATGTAGGAGTGATCCACCGACTGGATCAGCCTGTGGAAGGGATTCTGGTTTTTGCCAAAAACAGGGCGGCTGCTGCAGAGTTAAGCAGGCAGGCGGCGGGAGAGGAAATGAAAAAGGAGTACCTTGCCCTGGTCTGCGGAGAAAATACAAAAGAGCAGGGAGAGCTGACGGATTATCTGTTAAAGGACGGGAAGACAAACACTTCCCGCGTCGTGCCGCCGGAGGTGAAGGGCGCCAGGGAGTCAAGGCTGTCTTATGAAATTTTGGAGGGAAAGGGACAGCAATGTGCGCTCGCAAGGATCTGCCTGTACACAGGACGACATCACCAGATCCGGGTGCAGATGGCGCATGCAGGAATGCCTCTTTTGGGGGATTGCAAGTATGCTGACGAGGCGGCCCGGGCGCTTGCGCAGAAACTGGGGATCCGGGAGACGGCGCTTTGCGCATACCGCCTGTCTTTTGCCCACCCGAAAACGGGAAAACACATGCAGTTTGAAATTCAGCCGGAGGGGACAGCCTTTCGCAGGATAAAGCAGGAAACGGAGTAACTGTTACAAGGAAATTTGAAGTATAAGATTTTAGAAAAATCAAATAATAAGAGTGCAGCATCAGAGTAAAGAAGCAGGTAGCATCCCTGCTTCTTTTTGCGCGTTTCATAGAAGAGTCAGAGGAGGCAGGGTTACATGGTATTTTGGGAAAAAAACAGCCTGGTCGATGGGCTTTGGAAAAATAAGCTGGCGAGGGGATGCCTTGTCACGGCGCTTGTCTGGTTTTTCTTTCGCTATCTGTTTTCTCTGGCAGCTCCCTTCTTTTTGGCATTTGCGCTGATTACCCTCCTGTATCCTGTGCTGGATCGAATGCAGAGAAGGATTCCGATCAAGAAAAAATTTCTTGCAGCGGGCATTGTGCTGCCGATTCTGCTTCTCATATGCGCCTTGCTCTGGGCGGTTTTGACTTTTGGGATAGGGCAGCTGCAGGGTCTGCCATCATTTTGTGAAAAGGTTGAGCAGCAGGCGGCGTTCTTTTTCCATCAGTGCTGCGGCCGGCTGGATGGGCGGTTTGGATGGGAGGGAGAGCGGATTGAGAGTTATGTGATCGAGCAGATGACCGTGGTTATGGAAAATGTGCAGATTCAGGTGGTGCCCCAGCTGCTCTCGTCCTCCTACAGTTGTTTTAAGGGGATTGTGTCTGCAGCCGGGTTTCTGGCGATTACCTGTATTGCGGTTTTTCTGTTCGAGAAGGATTACACGAAAATGGTAGAATGGGTGAAAAGAGAGGAAAGTTTTCGGTTTCTATGGTCCGTGCTGGAAGGGGTGCTGTCCTACCTTGTCACTTTTTTTAAGGCACAGGGCGTGATTCTTTTGGTTATTGCCGTGCTCTGCAGTGTTACTCTCACGATTGCCGGGATAGAGGGCGGTATCTTTCTTGGCATGCTGGCTGGATTTCTGGATATGCTGCCCTTTGTGGGGACAGGTATTGTGCTGGTGCCCTTGTCGGTGTGGCAGCTTCTGAACGGGGCATATGTACAGATGGCGGTATGTCTGGCGCTTTACGGAATTTGTGCGCTGGCCAGGGAATTTTTGGAACCGAGGCTGATTGGAAATAAGATTGGACTGTCGCCGGTCTGGATTTTATTTTCTATTTATGCGGGCGTGAAGCTTTTTGGTGTGGGCGGCATTGTGAAGGGGCCGCTGGCGCTTATCGTTATTTTCGAAATTTTGAAGAGCCGGAAGGAGGCGTTTGACGAACCTGCCGATGTGTATTAACATAGAAGGCGCAAAAGAAAGCAAAGCGGGGCAGAGGGAATCACAGCAAATGAGTAATAAAGTGAAAAAAGCACAGAACAGGAAACAGGCCAAAAGCATATCTGGGCAGAAAGTGTTAGTGACAGCTATGGAATATATTGTGGCGGCGGCGATGGCGGCCATGTGCGCGGCGGTATCTTTTTACGCGGAGGATGGGTATCATCAGATCGGCAATGCGAAGTTTGCGGCATACAGGACGGTGATGACGGTTGGTTTTTCGCTTTTTCTGGCATCCGGCGCGGCACTTCTGTTTCTGCGCCTTTACGGAACAGGGCGGGAGCAGAAGTTTTCTGCGGCAGACTTTTTCGGACGCGTAAAAGAGCGGCTGTCTGTGACAGACTTTTGTGTGCTGGCTTATCTTGTTTTTTCAACGATATCTGTAGTTTCCGGCGGCTTTTACAAGGATGCGCTGTGGGGGAGTTTTGGCTGGAATATGGGATGGATGTCCCAGCTTAGTTTTGTGCTGATTTATCTGGCAGTGTCCCGCTTTGGGCGACATTATCGCAGCATTCTGATCATTTTTGGCGGGTCGGCGCTGTTTGTGTTTCTGATCGGGATTTTGCACCGTATGCTGATAGATCCGATTGGGTTTTACGAAGGGCTGCAGGGTTATCAGATGGCGCAGTTTCTCTCTACGATGGGGCAGGCAACATGGTATGCCAGCTATCTTGTGGTGGCGCTTCCTGTGGGTGTTGCAGTGTTTCTCTTTTCTGAGAAATCTTTGTGGCGGGCTGTTGGCGGCGTTTATACAGCGGTGGGGTTTGCCTCTCTGGTGACGCAGAACAGCGACAGTGCGTATTTTGCGCTGGCGGCTTTTATGCTGGTTTTCTTTTGGGTCTGTGTGAAAAGACGGGAGACGCTGAATCGCTTTGTGGAGGTATGCACACTCTTTTTTGCGGCGGGTAAGGTAATGCATTTTCTGATGCAGATTCATCCCAACCCGGATTTAGAGTACGATTTCATAACAGAGCTGATTCTGGACAGTAAGGCGGCATGGGTACTTCTGGGAATCTGTCTGCTCCTCTGCCTTTTGCTGTATACAAGGAGGAACAGACCGTACCAGGCGGTACGCATGCAGTGGGCAGGACGGGCCGCCGTATTTATGGCGGCGGCAGCCGTGATCGTTCTGGTGGGACTTATTGTACTGCATAGCAGGGGGGCGCTGCCGGACAGACTGGGCGGCGCGCTCAGCGCGGTGTCCTATTTTAACTGGAATGACGCCTGGGGAAATGGCAGAGGGCGGATCTGGAGCTTTGCCGTCAGGGTGTTTGCCGGGGAGGGTTTATTACATAAGCTTTTTGGTGTGGGGCCTGACTGCTTCAGCAGCTATGTGGCTGCAGCCCACGGGGAGGAGGCGAAGCTTCTCTGGGGGGATAAAGTACTGACCAATGCCCATAATGAATGGCTGACGACGCTGATTAATACGGGGGTTTTCGGGGCGTTATCCTATATAGGAATTTATGTTACGGCTGCCAGAAGGTATCTGGGAGCATGGCAGCACAATTATTTACTGGTGGGTGCAGCGGCGTCGGTGGTATCTTATATGGCCTACAATTTTTTCTGTTACCAGCAGGTGTGCTGTACGCCCTTTGTGTTTCTGGTGATGGGGATTGGAGAGTATATCCGGCGCAGGGAGGCAGAACACAGCGGCGGTGGCAGGCGAGCCGGTGAATGCCGGAAAATATGAGCTCACACTGACCTATCCGAAGGCAGAGGGAACGCACGACGGCGCGGAAAAGAAGGTGGAATGTGAGATCACAAAGGCGCCTGTCGAGTTTCACTTTGAATCGGAGAGAGTGTATGTAAAACCGGGTACGGCGGCGAAGGACGTGAAACCGGGGGCACTCAACCGTGTGTATTGCGCAGGGAACAACCTTGATGCGGAAGATTTTGACCTGAAGGCGACAGCAGTGAAAAACACCATGACGGGAGAGGAAATCCCGGCGGAAGAGAAGCTGCTGCATGGCGGTGACTATGCGCTGCAGATCACCCCTTCCATCAAGGCCGATGCGGCACAGGCGAAGAAGGATATTTCGGCCAACTATGATCTGACGCCCTTTATCGTGGACATCGAGACAGGGGAGCTGGTTGCTACATATATTGAGATTACACTGGCGGAAAAGTGGAAGGAGAACGGCATTGTGACGCTGAAGTCATATGACGGAAAAGCTGCCACAGAGCCGAAAACCCCGGATGATTATACCGCTGTAGTGAAGTACTGGGATGAGGCGGCGAACGACTATAAGAAGCTGGAAGGCGCAGCGATTACCGGGCAGTGGGTGACAGGCTGGGACGCAGAGGAAATCTCAGAAATGGAGGCGCCAGCAGATGCAGGCGGGTATTTTTACAGACTGAGATATGAGGGAGTCGAGGGCGAATATCAGGCGGCTTCTGATGTCGTGGAAGTCGAAATCAAGCCAGCGGCTGTAAAGATACAGATCAGGGATGCGGACAAGAAGCTGGTTCTTCCGCAGGGTACCACAATGTCTGAGGTAGTGACCAGGGCGGACTATGCGGCAGTGGATGAGGCGGGTAAGGACATCACCGGGGAAGTTAAGAAAAAACAGATCTGGGGTACGTCCTACGACGATTCCAATATGAGCCAGGTCTATGAGCCCCTGCTCACGCTGGAGGTGAAGGACGGGACAGGATTTAAGGCTGTCCTGGACGCGGACTACGAGCTTGAGGGAGGGAAGGAGTACCGTATTGTTTTTGACGGCCAGAAAGCGATCTACAATGCGGACGGCACCTTCGGGCACAGGACATCTATTAATGAAGACAGAAACATTAACGGGTACGATTACAATTACGAGACCGACGATACCAGGACGGCGGACGCGCAGGCGCGGGCAGTTGAGGTTACGGCGGCTACCAGGGCGGTGATCGATGTCAGCGAACTGGTTAAGGATGACAACGCGGCGACGCTTGACCAGATTGCCACATTGAAATCCAAGGTATATGACGGCAGGGAAATCTACAGTGCGCGGAGCCAGTACAAAAATAAGGTAGGCTTGAAGACGGCGGATGACAAAGGCACAAAGATTAAGACGCTGGCGAAAGAGTTTTCTTATGAGTGGCAAAAAAACGATGCTGCGGAGAATCTGCAGGATAAGGAAAATCTGGAAAACGAAGATAACTGGAGCCCGGTATATGGTTTTACCATTTCGCCGGACAGGGCAGGCATCTACAGACTGAAAATCACCTATCAGGACATGACAGAGGATGGCACGCTCTACTATGCGGATAATTCGGAATATGTCTATTATGCCATTGACAGGCAGAAGGTGAAGATTGTACCGAACAAGGAGAAGTCATATGAGACTTTGTCCGGGCGCAGTGTGGGATCCTTTTTCGATGACAACGAAATTGACTGCTCGATTCTGGATGCGGAAACAGAAAAAGCGCTTACATTTCCGAAGGGACATTACGCAGAGGTGACCTGGCAGATGCAGGAAACTGTTGGGGAGAAGATCAATACCTATTTACAATATGACTATGGCTATACCTTTGTGAGTGACGCCGGTACGGCCTATGCCATTCAGGCGGCGGGGCTGGAAGTGCATACGCTCGACAATGACGGATATGAGGATTTCAGTGATAACTATACAGTCGCGTCGGCTGACACGGTGCCCTTGACCGTAAAACCGATGGGGACGGTTCCGATGAAGCTGGAGGTGGACGCATCCAAATGGGGTTCGAAGACCAAAGTTTACGACGGAAAGCCCTTTGCACAAAATGAGCTGATTACCGATGGGGTAGTGACAGCCAAGAAAGTGGAAAACGGCGCGGAGACGACAATTGAAGACCCCGGGATTTCCTACATAACTTATGATCCGAATGAGGGTGAAACGAGAAGTCTGGATTGGACTACAGACGCAGGGGTGTATGAGCTGTATGCCTGCTTTGACGGCAGTACGGCCTATGCGCCGATTGAGAATCCTGATTCCTTTATGATGAATGGTGTAAAAATCGGTATATTTGAAATCACACAGCGGGAGATCACACTGAAGATTGACAATATGCCGAAGACCTATGAAGCGGGCATTCTCGTGTCTGATATCTTACGTGATATCCCCGGAAAGGTCAGGGTGGAAGGCTTTGCACCCGGTCAGGAGTGGGCGTTTACTGAGGATGACGGTATACCGGCATGGGATCATGCGTCGCCAGTGTTTGAGATATATGAGAAAGGCAGCAAGACGCCGGTTGATGAATACACATCCCTGAAGTGGGACCAGAGCTTCGTGGTGCGCTATGCCTTCTGGAGCGACGGCCTGTCAGAGGGTTATTATACAGAGGAGTTTGGGGAGATTAATTTCCGCAGGAATTATAAGGTATCGGCGGATGTGGCGGCCGCATTTGATACGGTTAAGGGCAATTCCCACATCGAATCGGTTTCTTATGAGGGTATTTCTGAGATTGCTGTTGTGAGCAAGATGGATGAGAAGGATCCCATGAGGCAGGAAGTGACGGTTCTGGATGGAATCGGCTATTCTCGCGGGGAGTTTTATGATGGCTATGACGATATCATCATGGAAGGGAATCTGGCAGCCTTTGACATCGCGCCTCCGGCGTACTATGGTGATTCTGTGCCGGAAACGGCAATGTTTAGAAATGAAATCAAACAGCAGAAAGGCATTGCTGAAATTTATGATGACAAGATCAGGGTCGTGTTTAATGCAGCCGAGGGAACGAAAACTTTCAGAATCCGCTGGGAAGACGACTACGTGGAAACCTATGTGCTTAAGTTTGACGAGGCTGTGAAGCTGGGCAACCTGGAGGAAGCTGTTGCGCCCAAATCCCTGGCATTTAACGCCGTGGAGAAAAAGATGGCGGTGGGCGAGTCCCAGCAGCTGGATGTGAAGATCACGAAGGCACAGATGGGCGACATCATTAAACTCGGCTACAGGAGCAGCGATGAGAGCGTGCTGAAAGTCAACGAAAACGGATATGTGACTGCCCTGAAAGAGGGTAAGGCAAATATTGAAGTGTTCCCGGTGCGTCTGGTTAAGGGAAAACTGGAGCGGATCAAGGACGCCAAAGGTGTGGATGCCAAAGGCGCCACAGTGGCGGTCGCGGTGACGAAGTTATCCGCGCCGAAGCCTGTGAAGGTGACATCACACGGCAGTTACGCCGACGTGAACTATGACATTCCCAAGGACGGCTACCGCCGTGAAATCTATGTCGTGGATAATGGGAAGAATCCGGATCTGCTCACCTACAAGTTCGGCGGGACAAAGCTGACCTACTATCCGTCGGGCAGTGTGGATCTGGACGCCGTACAAAGCGCGATTACGAGCCAGAAACAGGAAAGCTTCTTTAAAGTGAATGAGAACGGTTATCTGACAGCGGTTAAAGCGGGAGGAGCCCTGACGCTTGCGCTGACGGATAAGAACGTGGCAAAGATTGACAAGGATAAGGCGACGGCGACGGTCAAGGTTACATCGGCAGACCTGGAGCCGGTCAAGAGCCTGAAGGCATATGATGTGATCGACGACAGCTTTGGCCTGACCTTTACCCATACGGGCGGCGCGGAGAGATTCCTTGTGGAAATCAGCGACAACAACAGACTGATTTACAGCAGGGGATATATCGCCAGTGAGCACAGGATGCAGACGGAAGACGGGGAGATTGTGAAGGATGCCTACCGTATCAGGCCGGAGGAGATTATAGCCCGTCTGAACAGGGAGAGCGCATACACGGTCAGCGTAAAAGCACAGTATGATACCGTTGCGTCGAAGGCGGTTTCCGCCAAGGTGAAGACCACGAAGATTCCGGCGGTAAGTACATATATCGGGGATGATGAGTACATAGACACTGATCCCAAGATTCCGCGCAGAGGCGGCATGGAGATCCAGGTATCGGAGGATGATTCCGGGACGGTACTGTGTGACTACAACACAGCCCTGCAGGTATTATCCGGGAATGCTTACACACTGACAGCCAAGGTGGATTCTAACCGTGGGCGGGTTTCCGATACGCTTGTGTGGACGCTCGGCGACGCGAAAGTGGCGAACGTCAAGGCGGCAGCAGGAACCTACTGTGTCACCTTGAAAGGTCTGAAGCCCGGAAGCACAGTCCTGGAAGTGAAATCCAAGATCTGGGGCAATAAAGTGATTGCGAGATACGATATCCATGTGGTGGCAGTCGGAAATGCCTATGACTATTATGGGGATAACGAGAAATCGGGATACGGTGAGCCGTCCATAGATAACGGAGGCAGCAGTGCGCCGGCATATCTGCCGCTTGGTGTGGATGACAGGCGGAAAGTGACGGTCGGACAGACGGCGTATTTCCATTTCCAGGCGCCTGAGACCGGGAGATACCGGTTCAGCGGTACCGGAAATGTATTCGGTGGAATAATCCTTGGAAAGGGAGAAGAATACGATAAGCCTTCTCCAAGTCAGTCTTCCAGTCTGGATCTTGGGCTGATGAAAGCGGGAGAGAGGATCTGTCTTTCCTCGAGAGCAAATGAATGGCCATACAGACCCGGTGATGTTTCCTACTATGTGGAAGTGACCATGACCCAGTCGGAAGCGGAGATTGTGGAGAAGGTCAGTGCGGTCGGGGATACCACCGTCACGAACTATAAGGGGGAGAAGATCTTCGAGTTTACCGCGCCGGAGAGTGCGGATTATGAGTTCTCCTTTATGAACACGAGGTATGGCAATTGGCAGTTTTTCTATCTGTACACGAGCAGGGATGCGGCGTTAGAAGACGGATATAATTATGATGATGCCGGTACTACAATGAATCGGACTTTGGCGCAGGGTGAAAGCGTATGGCTGAAAACGCAGAATTTACGTTCCAATTACAGCTACACCTTTTCGGTACAGAAACGTGAGACGCCTGTGGATCCCGAGCTGTCTCTCGACACGCCGAAGGACGTGAAGGTGGCGGCAGGGGAATCGCAGGAACTGACCTTTACCGTGGCGGATGAGGGCCTTTATACATTTTCTTCCACGGCGGGCGCAAACTACCGTCTCGCGCCGAGGGCAGCAGGCGACAGTGATGTGCTTGTGACACTGAAAGTCAATGGGGCAGTGAAGTACAGCGAAAATGGCTCCGTGTTTGAGATTCAGGTATATTTACAGGCCAGCGATATGGTATCCCTGACCATGGTAAATAATGGTTCAACCGTTTCGGCGCTGACAGTCACTGCCCGGCAGACAGAGCTTACCGTTACGGAAGTGACGACGGATACGGATGTCTCGGTGGAGAACGGGGGATTATACAAGTTTACCGCAGGGACAGAAGGCAATTATGAATTTTTCCTGTCGCCTTTATCGGACGATATGGAAACGTACGAGGTGCATCTGTACGGAAGCGAGGCGGACGCATACAACGGGGAGAACGCGATCGTGGACGCAGAAGTTTGGCAGAACCTTGCGGAGTACAGGATGTCGGCGGATGAGACGGTCTGGATATCCACGAAACTTTCCGGCACGGCCGGAGGTAATCTGACCATTGCGAAGATGGATCAGAAAATGACGCTCGACACCCCGATTGCGGTATCCGTTCCGACAGGGGAAAGACACCGCTACCTCACTTATCAGGTGTCGCAGGACGGTAATTACAAGTTTGCGACGGTAACCGGCGGGTTGTCTGATATGGAAGGTTGTGTGACGATAACCGTAAATGGAGAAGAGGTATTTCTTCAAAATTCCGTTGCGGTCATAGATTTTGATTTCAGATGGGTATTGCAGCAGGGCGATACGGTATGTATCGAGATAACCAGCGGTTTCGGGGAGAATGACATGGAGGTCACGGTAAAGGCGGAGGAGCTTACCATACCCGACCTATCTGAAGAAGAGATAACCCTGGAAAAGGGGAAGCGGAACGCAGCCTACAAGTATACAGTCACCAAAGATGGCACATACCAGATCAGAATGGAATCGAATTTGAACGACATGAATCTGCTTTGCTATGATCGTCTGAGTGATCTTTTTCAGGAGAATATGGATAGTGCGATAGGGTCTGACACAGGAGTGTCGTCAGAAGGGGGGAACAAATATTCCTGTACAACCGACAAACTTGTACTGACTACAGGGCAGATTGTGTATATTAATCCCAGGAATGGGAATGATTCGGCTGACATGCAGGCCACAATCACGGTTTCGAACACACAGGAACCGTCTCCAGAGCCGGAACCGGAACAGCCAACGGATCCAACAGAGACGGAAGAGCCTGGTAATCCGTAGAATATCCGCGAAAGACGGATTTTACAAAAACAATTAGGCAAGAAGATTTATGAACAACACAGGGCCGGTTGGCAGGAATGCTGACCGGCTCTCAATTGAAGAAATATCTGGTTTTTTCCCGAATTGACATCAGATGATGTAGAAGAAATCGAAAAAGAGGTTATGCAGTTAGCATAATCGACAAAACAATATAATAGCAATAAAACAGCGCAAATCCGCAAGGAAAGATAAGCTAGGGTAAAGTTTTTGTAGGAAAACAGAATAGAAAGAAATAGGAAAGCACCTTTTTCTGTGTTAGGATTTGATTGGCGAAAAAATCCAAAGAAAGAGGTGCTTCCATGATCAACAGTATACAACAGTTTCAGGCAGAAGGGGTAAAAAAGTTAGAAAAAGTTTTTAACAGCTATGCATCAGACATGACAAAGGTTGCGGAGATGGTACAGGGAGTGACGGACAGTGTCATTGGATTGGGACTGTCCATGATTGCGGAGGAATGGGAGTTCTATGATACCCTACTCCATGACAGAAAAGAACTGAGACCGGGATGGCGGGTGGTGCGCAGGGATGAAGTGTCCAAACTGACATCCCTTGGTGAAGTGACCTATAAAAAGACTTACTTTCATAATCCTCAGACGGGGGAAAGATGCTACCTGTTAGACAGGCTGATGGGATTAGGATCAGGGGAACGCATGACAGAGGATGCCGTGGCAAGGATCTACGAAGAGGCGGCGGACAGCAGTTACAGGAAAGGCGGCATGAATGCCAGCATATCAGGTGTGGCAGTGAGCAAGGAGACCGTGATGGAGAAGCTGCACTGCCTACAGTTTCCCAAAGCAGAAGATACAAAAGAAAAGAGACAGGTAAAGGTGCTCTACATAGATGCGGATGAAGACCATGTGGCATTGCAGTATCTGGAGAAAAAGGGAGATACAAAAAGCGCCCTGAAACATACCTTCATGCCAAAACTGGTGTATGTCTACGAAGGCATACGGGCAGAGGGAGACAGACATGAACTTGTTGGAGTAAGATACTTTGGCGGCGGCTGTGAAGGGACAGAGGGGACGCAGCGGTTATGGAGAGAGGTATATGACTATATAGCAGGGACTTATGATGAAGAAGTGCTGGAACGCATCTATGTGAACGGGGACGGGGCAGAATGGATCAAGACAGGGGCGAAGGTACATGCCAAGGCGAAGTTTGTGCTTGACAGATACCACATGCATAAGTACATCATGGCGGCGACCTCCCATCTGGGGGACAGTGCGCAGGATGCCCGGAGTGAGATATGGGGTGCGATAAACGGGAAGAGGAAAAAGGATGCGGCGGAGGTCTTTGAGAGGATCATCGGCATCACAGATACAGAGAGCAAACAGAAAGCGGTAGGGGCATCCAGGGATTATATCCTGGGGCACTGGTCTGCGATCATGAACGGGGTGAGGAACAAAGAGGATGACATTCATTGTAGCGCAGAAGGGCATATCAGCCACATCTATGCGGACAGGATGAGTTCAAGACCCCTTGGGTGGTCAAAGACAGGAGCGGATAAGATGGCGCGCCTTAGGGTGTATAAAAAGAATGGCGGGGATATGCTGACGCTCGTAAGATACCAGAAACAGGAACTGCCAAGGGCTGCGGGGATGGAAGAAGTGATCTGTTCAGCGGAAGAAGTATTAAAGAGCGAGCGAAAGAACCGAAAGGCACAGGGAGCGCTGGCAGAGCTGCCTGTCTACACGATACCGTATACACAGATCAGAAAGATCGCGGCGCTAAAGAATCATATCTGGGGCTTGTAGGAAGAGAAAAGAACAGGTATAGTAAAGAAGGTCAATCAGTCTGACCAGATCAAGGGACTATTCTGTCTATCCTATTCCTACAATAAACTTACGCTATCGNNNGTTACTTTTCACACCCACGCCAGATTTAGGCATAATGCTGAAATTGAAAAAAATGTTATACACCACCAACAGACAGAAAGTGCAGAATTGTGGATAGACTACTCTCCAACAGCCATTCTGTCTGTTTTCTTTTCTTCCCTCATGTCTTTTTGTATACCGGGGTCAGTTTTTTATCTGCTTTTCCCGCCTGAATGACTCGCGGACAGCTTTTCCATACCGTCATTTTTACCAGTCCAAAAAGTTATCCACATTCGCCTTTCCTTGAAAATCCTGCTATACTTCCCTTAAAGGAAGGTGCCTTATGGAACAGGGGAGATCACAGGAAAAGACAGAAAAACTACAGGAAGAACGCATCCGGGAAATGGAACAGGTTATTTCCCTTCTGGAAAAAGAAAACAGCCTGCAGAAACAGCTGATCGAAAAGCTGGAAGAAGAAAACCGTACGCTGCAGGAGCAGGCATGGAAATATCTGGAGACCATGCGGCAGATGCTTAAGGATATTCATCCGTAAAGGACATTACAGCTATGCATATGGATTTTGAAACGGTATCCACACTACAGTACCGGAACAGGAGCCTCACAAAACAGGTGGCGGATTTTAAATCCGGCGAAAAATATATACAGATGGCGGCGGACTATAAAGAACTCCTGCGTTTCCACCACCGGGAAATGAAACGGCTGGAATACGAATTATCCAGAGCCCACAGCGAGACAGTCACCGTGCGCAGGTACTGGGGCGGGGTGATGGATGACCTGGAAAAAGAATACCGGGAGCAGATACGCCGCCTTGAAGCAGAGATCGGACGCCTGAAAAAACAGAACCTCGAACTTGCCAGACAGCGGGATGCGGCAAAAGATAAGCTCAGGGAGCGCACAGGACAGTACTATGCCGCTGCCTCCGAACTGGAAGAGGAACGGGGGAAAAATAAAAAGCTGAGGGCACAGGTAAACCGGGATTTTGAGAATTCCTCCCTCCCCTCCTCCCTCCAGAGAGCAGGAAGGAAAAAGATACCAAACAGCAGGGAGAAAACCGGAAGGCGTCCGGGCGGGCAGCCGGGGCACAAGGGACACCCACGCAGAAAGCATACGCCGGATATCACCTGTGAGATACCGGCTCCGGCAGAGTACGCAGAAAGCCCGGATTATTACGAGACCGGAAAGGTCATCCGCAAGCAGAAGGTCTGCATCAGGCTTGGAGTGGAAGTCATTGAATATACCGCAAGGGAATACCGCAGCAGGAAGAGCGGGGCGCGTGTGCATGCCCCATTCCCGGAAGGCTTTGTCAATGAAGTCAATTACGACGGGACAGTAAAGGCACTGGCATTCCTGCTTTCGAACGAGTGCTGTGTCTCCCACGGAAAAATACGGCGGCTCCTCTCGGAACTGACAGGCGGCAGGATCGTGATCTCAGACGGCATGATCAATGGGCTGTGTGGGGAATTCAGTGCGAAAACAGGACACGAGAAAAAAGAGATCGTCAGGAAACTGCTGTCCTCCCCTGTCATGAACGCAGATTTCACAAACGCATCCGTCAATGGGAAAGGGATGCAGGTTCTTGTACTGGCATCCCCGTCAGAGAACGCCGCATTGTATATCGGCAGGGAGAAAAAGGGGCATGCAGGGGTCATTGGCACCCCGCTTGCGGACTATGTGGGGACGGTCGTGCATGACCATGACAAGACCTTTTACAGCTATGGCACAGACCACCAGGAATGCACACAGCATGATATCCGCTACCTGACAGGGAGCATACAGAACGAGCCGGAACTGACATGGAACGGGCAGATGCTCTCCCTGTTCCGGGAGATGCTGCATTACCGCAACGGGCTGCCGGAAGGCGCGCAGCCCGACCCGCAGGCGGTTT
>CAJTEY010000031.1 GCA_910575775.1 Lachnospiraceae bacterium
TAAGGCTGAAATATGCTGCCATGAACCTGAAGAAACTGGCGATGTGGAAATGGAAGGCAGCTCACCGACAGTTTTTTGTCGCGATGAGTATTGCTGCTTTAAAAAAGAACCTCTGCTGTGCTGCTGCATAACAGGGGTTCTTTGACAGTCTGACCAGTGAAACAAAAAGTTTCACTGGCCAGCTTATCTGCATTCACATGCATGTCCTTATAAACTCCTAGTTTTACATATTACTCGCCAGGTTTTTTCCTTTATTCACAGAGCTGATATATGACGCATTATAGTTATTACTAATTTGCATAATTCCCTCTCCTACCGAATTCTAAAATTGGTAATATATATGGTATTCCAGGGCGAGTTAGCAGATTTGGAATTGTTATATTTGAAAACATCGTCCATAACACCAGCATGACATGTCAAGTCAATCCATTCCTAACACGAACAGCCTGCTCCGATTTTTCTATCATACCAAGCCTTAGCGTATATTTATACTCACTCGAACGATGAGAATAGAAACTCTTATCAGAATGCATTCCCCCAATCACCCTGCTAATAGTTTCCATAGGATTATCGTATTCAGAAATCACCTCGCGGGCCTGCGCATAATAGAAAACGGACTCCGAAGAGCCCATAATCCATGTCATAATTAATAAACGTATAATGCAATACGCTCTATTGTCTTCGGTCTACCGCAGACGTTCTTTCCGAGAGCGGTTTGCAAAGCCATTCCTCATACTCTTTGAGGGCCTTATTCTCCAGCCAGACCGGTATGACAAATCGGCGGTGTTCCTCTCCATTTCCTTCTACAGGCACCGCATTTTGCGCCGTATCTGACTCCACATTTCTATTCGATCCGTGATCCGGCGTTACATTATACTTTTCATTAAATTCAGCCAAGAATTTCTCCTGCAATGCTTTTGTTAATTCAGCTTGATCTATGCACTGGAAAAAAGTGCAATCATAATCTGTAAACGCTTTCTTTCCATCTATAAAATAACGACTCTCTCCCGCATCGACCACTTCTGTCGTGATTTCAAACTCGGTTTTTGCAGGATCATTGAAAATATTACCCTTTTGATCCGATGACCAGATCTCAATCATAGTTTCTATGCCATTCTTTCTGCCGATATCAAATCCATTTAAGGAATCGCTGTCATCCCCCGATATATCCCCGTTAAAGTAATCCACAAAGGCATCCTTCGACCCGTCTTTCGTTGATAGCTTTTTTGTCTGTGAATTATAAATGTAGGTATTCAAACTCCCTATTCCACTAATGCTCATAGTAATTCCGCCCTTTCTTTTGCGAGAATCATTATCATTATGGATACAAAATGATAATGATTCTCACCACATTACACGAAATATAAATTTTTAAATCATAGTTCGTTGCCCGGATATGGTGCCATTATACACATAAATCTTCCATTGAGCACCCCGCTCCATGTTGTGTCATGACGCCCCTTTGCGCACCTGCCCCCGATTGTCCACACCGTTCCTAGTGATGCTCCTCTTATATTATTGATTATACCCGATCCGCCTCCACTACTATTATAATAAGTTTTTCCACCCGCACTCATATATTTTTCAACTTCATAGCATTCTTTCCCCTGTGGAAACTTATCAGTCATGTTCATGTTTATAATAGCTGTAACCGCTGGCACTGCCGTCCCACCCAAATCACACGTATAAGTTTTATAGTCTTTATCATAAATATTGACAGAACCGTATGTCGGCATATCCACGATATCAAATTCTTGAATAGCCGGTCCTACATAGAAAAAATAGTGCATCTGATCCGTCCAGTCGCCTCCACTAGTCACTCTGATATGAAATGTCCCTGTGTCTTCTGCTTTAAAATAGAAATATTTCTCCGATTTCTTCTCATATATCGGTTTTTTCTCAGGATTAGTTGAATAACGATAAGGTTCAGCCACCTCCCAATTATATACTTCAATATACCAATTGGTATTTCCGACATTTCTTAAATCTACAAAATACTCTTCTCCTGCCGTCAAATCAATTGTATACCAGTCCTCATCACTCGGCGAATGTAACCCTGCCGACCGCATTCCCAAATAATATAGATCATATTTATTCGTCAGTTCACTTTGGAGAACTGGAACCTGATCATATGGGTATGCTGTCTGCGGCGTGTTGTTCGGTTCAAAATCATCCGGCACTGTCACTTGCGGTTCTATTCCGTCATCAGTATACAGTTCTTCAATTTCCTCAGGGCTTAAATATATCGGCTCCATTTTTTTAGCATCGACGGATTTCAGCCATTCCGAGCTTGTCGCTTCGACATCATAATCATTCTCAATATCCTCTTCTGCTGCCATTACCGGTATTCCAAACAACATGCTGCATACCAAAGCGATACTTATAATCCGTTTTCTTCTTTTCATACTCTTTTCCTCCATGCGTACAGTATTTTGATTGTTTATCTCGTCTGATATGTTCTGTAATAAACATCACACTTGTTTGAAGTTCCATACACATATGCCTTCACCCTAAGTATATAAGGTCCGTTATTCGACAAATTTGACAGGTCAATGTCACGAATTTCGTTTCCAAAATTTGTAAAAGGAAATTCCTCCACAAGACCTCCAAGCACGGGGGATGCCGTAAGCGTTCCCTGTACCAGATCTTTTTTGTTATTATTGGGGCAGTAAAAAACGATATGATACCCATCAGACGTTGTAACCGTGCGTCGGAGTAATGCCTCGATCGGGTATGCGCGCGTCGCTGTTCCCAAGTTTTCATATGTATTGCCATCCGGACCGACAATGCTTCTAGCTTCCGCCGTTGTTTGTTCTGCTTCAACCACGACTGCATCCTCACAGGTAACACTTTCTTTGGCAAATGCCGTAGTTCCCATCATTGTTGATAAAACCAGTGCAAGTGCCAGCAGTGTACTCAGATGTCTTTTACTTTTCATTTTGATTTTCATTTGTTTCTCCTCCTATCATTTAGGTTTGTTAAAATCATAATTGTAAATACTTTTGTCCTAATTCCCATCCCTGCTGTCAAAAGTCAAAAGCGAGGCATCTATTTTTAATACCTGAAACAAATCCATCCAAAATTCCCATGATTCCTCTCCCGCATTATCGTTCCTGTCAAATTTCTCCTTCACCTCCTTCCACCTTTTGGGATCAAAGATGCATACCCAGCTGTTAATGCCATCTTTGTTCAGAAATGTAATGCTGTTTGGTCCGATCTGCATAATGCCCCCTGAGGTTCGCTTTGTCAGTCCTCTGACTTCAAAAGTGGCATAGAACCATGCCTCTTCATAGGAATGGACAAGATTCGGATATTGGGACAGATACTCTTTGGCAAGGGAATCCAGTTTTTCGCGGGCTTCTTTATCCATGATGATCTGTCCGCCGCTGCTCTCAAAACCGTTTGGCGTTATGTACCGTATCCCTGTCTTCTGATCCTGCTGGACCGAGAAGTTTACGAGCGGCTTTTCGTATAATTCCGAAACGTCCAGTGCTTCCTTCAGCCCCTGTTCCAGTTCCTCATCCACCACAACCATGTTAAAAAGTCCGCACCCAAGATCATTAATTAGAAATTTAAGACCTGTTTTCTCATCTACCTGGACATCGTCTTTATTCAGTTTCCAGCGAAAGGCTTCATTACCGCCGCGTTCTTTGTCATAAATGCACAGATACCCGCCCGGCTTCCACGTAATGGAATATCTCTCTGTCTCAACCTCTTTGGCGGCGTGTGTATCATACCTGTGCATATTCACCTGAAGTATTCTTCCATATACTCCGCAATCGGATATCTTATTTCTTTCCGCTCTGGTATAGGAATCCAGCCCCGCTTTTGCCCTCCGTAACAGGGTATCTGCGAAACATCCGCTTCCCATATTTTTTATGTTCTCCGACGGTTCTGGCTTATATGCTGATGAAGATATGCCATTTATCTGCATTAGATTTTCCTTCCTTCGATATAAAGTTTGAATTAAATTCATCTCTTCCTTACTTCCCAGTCTGTATAATCCAATATTTAAGAAGAAGATCAAAAAGTGCTAGAACTACATGTATGTAGTTCTAGCACTAATATAGCTCTCTTGAATACTGATGTCAAGTAAAAAACCGCATTTTTACTTTCCAACTATTCATGTCGTATAACTTTCATTTTAATGTGTGCATTTTGTTGATGTTACTGTATGGGAATAATCTTTCATTATCACCTCTCCACATCTTTCACACACATCTGCGGAATAATAATCTATTTTACAGCCTCCACTAGAATACTTATAATGATATGTAACATATCCCTTCACATAAGAATGTATGCAACCCGCTCTTTCCGTTCCACCATTCTGCAACTCTGACAAGTTATAAGATATACCGTCATCTCCCAAAAATTCCACAAAATCCAATACCTCTTCTTCCGAAAACTGTATCTCCTCCGTGGTAACTCCCCATGTTCCTTTCTCATCCTGCAGTGCCTCAAACATAACAGCATCTGCATCCCTTATTACCTGCGGATTCTCATACGCGCAAACGCTCAAAGATCCCCCAAACAAAATAGCCACTCCCAATAACAGGGACACCATTCTCTCCAACCTATTTCTTTTTCTGCTCTCCATCATTTTAATCAGCCTCCATTTAATCATTTTTTTGCTTCCACCTAAATATGTCCGGTATTTCCATCTGCCCTCTCCATCATCCTGTGCCATATTGATAATCAGTTCTCCATACCTCTTTCGTGCCGCTTTATCAAGATCCTGTACCAAAATGGCATCACAGCTCTGCTCACAATAAACAGACATTGCATAAAAGAAAAGATACACCAAAGGGTTAAACCAATGCAGAAGAACAGCAAGCAGACTAAGATACCGCCATGCTACATCTGCCCTCTTTACATGGATCAGTTCATGTTTAAGGCTGTAATAAATCTCTTCCTCTGTCAGTCCTCTTTCTGGTATGATGACATATTTTCGGAAAACTCCCATTGTACAGACCGTTTCAACTTCATCGGCACACAGTAATACGATCCTTTTTTTGATACCGACTTCCCTTTTAACCCTTTCAAATATCTCCAGATAATTCGACTGGCTCACCTGCGGGTTTTCAACTGCCGCCTTCGCCTCGCGATACTTCCACAAATTTTTGGCACCTGCCAGTAGCAGCCCGCACACCCAGACAAACCACATGGCAATTATGTATGTCTGAAAGTTTATATGAAGTCTCCCGCCCTCTTCTATTCCAATGAAATTCATTGTCGCAATGTCATTCATGTCCCACTGCTGCCGAATGCCCAGTATACGGAGCAATCCATATTTATACCCGCTGTTGTACTTGGGAAACGGCAGACAGAAGAAAAGCAGGTCAAGCCTGAGCATACTGTACACCCATCCAGGAGAAATCACTCTTTTCCCCAAAACAGCGCACAGCACAATGGCAAAGAATATCAGACTTCCGCTAAGTGACATTGCCAGAATAAGCATTACATGTCCTCCAGAAACTTTCTCAGTTCGTCCGCTTCTTTCCCGCTCAGTTTTTCGCCTCCGCTGAATGCCGACATAAACAGATTCAAGGATCCGTCAAAATAGGAATCCAGGAGATGCCTCGCCCGCTCCCGGTCGTACTGCTGTCTGTTTAACGCCGCCTTAAAATACCGCCTTTTCTTGAAACGTTCTTCCCCTTCACACCGAACAGATATGACACCTTTTTGTTCCATACGTGTTAAAAATGTTGATAATGTCTGTTTTTTCCACCCCTTTTCCGATTCCTCTCCAAACTGTGCCGCAAAATCCCTGTAGGAATACTCCTTGTCTTCCTTCCACATCCACTCCAAAATCTCTTTTTCGGAGTCTGAAAGTAATATTTCATTCATAGTTTGATCCTCCTTCTTTCCTATAGTACTACGCCGATGTAGTCTCGTCAACACAAATTGATCGTTCCACTGTCTAATATTCGTTTTTTCGTTTATTACATTTCTCCGTTCCTATTGACACCTTCCTTTCCCTCTGTTACACTTTATCTAACATATTTGGGATATCATCTTTTGTAGGAAGTCATTCCGGCTTCGCTTTGGCATTCCCCATGTATAAAACAAAATATGGAAAGCTGCAAAGCTGAAGCAACATCGATAAATCTTGGAGGAAGATGGATCATGGCATTTACACATATTGACTGTTTTAGCGGCCCTGGAGGAATCTGTACGGGGCTGCATGCAGCCGGATTTGATACAAAAATAGCTATTGAATATATTAAAAGTTGTGTAGATACATATGCAGCCAACCACCCATCGGTACATATCATTCACTCTGACATAAGAAATGTGACCTCTGAGCAGCTTTTACCTTATATTCCAGAAGGCGGGATTGATCTGGTGACATCCGGAATGCCCTGTGAAACCTTTTCCACTGCCGGAAATACCTCCCGCTCTTTTTATGATGACAGGCAGTTTCTTTTCCGTGAAGGTATCCGCATTGCCAAAATTGCCAATGCAAAAATGATCCTGTTTGAAAACGTACCAGCTATCACAACAAAAACAGCGGAGAAAAACTCAAGCCAGCTCATCGTAGACATACTGAAAAACGAATTGGAGGAATCCGGCTATACCAATTACGAAGAGTTCATTTTAAACGCTGTAGATTATGGAGTGCCCCAGAAAAGAAGCCGCTTTTTTATTCTTGCCACAAAGGATCAAAATCTCAAGCTGTCTCCCCCCGAGGCTACAAGCGATAAGGCCGTAACCGTAAAGGAAGCATTGTGCGGGCTCCCAAACGTTGTTCCAAATTCCGATGCGGAAAAGAAATCTTATACCCGTGCCAAATCAGACTATGCAGACCTGATGCGAAATAATGAATTCTGGAAAATTGACACCGATACAGCCAATACGCTTAGCTATCATATGCCAATGCGGCACAGAGCCTGCACGCTGGAGAGATTTGCTTTACTGAAACAGGGTGAAAGTTTAAAAAATTTGTTTGAACGCTATGTCGGTGCAGAGCGGGAGAAATTGCAGGAAAGACGCGTATTGCCCAAAAAAATGTTCATCAAACGCAATTACCGTCTAAAATCAAATGCTCCCTCCCCCACCGTTACAAGCCACTGTCTGGACGAGTTTGTCCATCCGAAATATGACAGGGCGCTGACCGTCAGGGAATGCGCCAGACTACAGTCCTTTCCCGATGCCTATGATTTTGCCGGCGGCCCTTATCTCGTCCCGCATATCGACCGCGAAGTGCAGGATAAATATGAACAGATCGGCGATGCAGTCCCACCACTTTTAGCCTATGCCTGGGGGATAAAACTAAGTAAACTTTTAATGGAGTATTGCGATGAATAATAATTCGGATTATCTGGCTTTTTGTAAACATACTTATACCAGAACGTGGAATGAAGCTTATTTGATCGAGGGACAGAAGAAAAATCCGCAGGCGGCAAAACTGGCAGCCCAGAGAAAAGCCATTGATGTAACGCTTGTGGAATCACTGCTGCATTATGCAAGCACTGTTTCAGAGGACGAAATCTGGAAAAGCATATCCCTGATCCACAAACTTCATGTTGCCAGTTTATCTGATTTTGATATCTCCGAAAGTGTGCAGGCAGATGTTCTTGAGCGCTGTCTCTCTGCCCAGCAAAGCTGGAACAAGTCAAGCGGGCATTCATTTGAACGCTATATCGCCAGCATCGACAGCGCCAGTCTTCAGGAAAACGAAATCCAATTTATTCTGCAGTCTGATCTGACAAAAATGATCAAAAATGGCTCTCTGACCAATACGCCAGACGATATCAAAGGACTAAATTCCTGGGGAAAAGATTTTGATTTATATGCGATCCAGTCCATACACGGAGACGTTCATGTGTTTGGATGCATTCAGTCAAAAACAAGTATTCGTGACCGGGTAGGAAGAGACGTCACTTTTTCCAGAAATGCTATGGAAGGTTTATTCTGGTCTGCGGCAATTACACTGGACGGTTCTTTCCTGAATATGGATGAATTCAGGCACATGGTAAACGGCGGCGGTTCTTATTCCATGAATGGCTGGCATGGTATGTACGCTATGGCGGGTATTTCAGAAAACAATGGCAGAATATATAAAGTCAATGACACCCTCGATTTGTTTGTATTACATGCTGTAAAAGCTGCCAAACAGTTTATTGCCGACCGGCGGATGCTGACTGCTTCCTGGACGGCAGAATAAATGTGAAAATTCAAAACCCGCACACCCAGTCATATAGAGTGTGCGGGTTATTTGTTTCAGTTTAGAAAAGGAACACCGCAGCCGTATAAGGCGGCAGGTCAAACGAGATACTGTAATCCTTAAAGTTGCAAGGCTCTTTCACGGCAGTGATTTCAGCGGGAATCACGTTTCCGTTTCCGCCAAACCGCTTATCATCGCTGTTCAAAAGCAACTTATACTTTTTCTTCTTAGGTACCCCAAGTTTGTAGTTCTCCCATTTCATGGGGGTCATATTGAGTACAAACATAATATTGTTTTTGCCCGTCTTATCCTTGCGGTAAAAACTGTATGTACTGCGATCCGCATCATCGGCGTTCAGCCACTCGAACCCTGCCCAGTCATTGTCAATCGTATACAAAGCCGGATATTTCCGATAAAGAGCGAGCAGTTCTTTCACATACTCGTGCATACCCTTATTCTGCTCTTCGCCGAGCAGATTCCAGTCTAACTCCCTGGTCTCGCTCCACTCTCTCTCCTGGCCGAAATCCTGTCCCATAAAGAGCAGCTTCTTGCCGGAATGTCCCATCATATAACCGTAACCCACGCGCAGATTTGCGTATTTGTCTACGGGATATCCGGGCATCTTGTTAACCATAGAGCATTTCAGATGCACGACCTCATCGTGGGAGAGGGGCAGAATGTAGTTTTCGCTGTTGTTGTAGCTCATGGCGAAGGTCATAGCGTAGTGGTTATTCTTACGGAAATAAGGATCGAGCTTCATATATTCGCAGAAGTCATGCATCCATCCCATATTCCACTTAAAGCTGAAGCCAAGGCCGTCCTCCTCCACCTTGCCTGTCACCTTCGGCCATGCCGTAGACTCCTCCGCAATGGTGAGAAACCCGGGATATGCCCCGTGCACCACAGAATTTAAGTGCTTAAAGAACTCGATTGCATCCAGGTTTTCGTTTCCGCCGTACTTATTCGGTACCCACTGGCCTTCCTGCTTACTATAGTCCAGATAGAGCATGGATGCCACCGCGTCAATTCTGATTCCGTCGATATGGTATTCTCTGATCCAATAGAGAACATTGGCAATCAGGAAATTTCTGACCTCATTCTTGGCGTAATTGAAAATCTTTGTGCCCCAGTCGGGATGCTCGCCGATTCTCGGATCGGGATGCTCAAAAATACACTGTCCGTCAAAGCAGCCAAGCCCGTGCGCATCAGTCGCGAAATGAGCCGGAACCCAGTCCAGAATAACACCGATTTTATTTTTGTGGAGCGTATTGATCAGATACATGAAATCGGACGGATCGCCGTGTCTGGAAGTAGGTGCGTAATAGCCTGTCACCTGATATCCCCAGGAACCGTCAAAGGGATATTCGGCGATACCCATAAGCTCGATATGGGTATAGTGCATCTCCTTCATATAATCCACGATCCTGTCCGCAAATTCACGGTAATTATAAAATCCCTCTTCTGTCCCGTCCGGGTGCTTCATCCAGGAGCCGATATGGCACTCGTAAATCGCCATAGGTTCCTGATTGTAGTCTTTGCCGTCTCTGTCCGCCATCCATGCGCTGTCCGACCATTTAAACTTGCTGATATCAAAGGTTCTGGACGCATTGCCGGGACGCATCTCCGCATAATTGGCAAAGGGATCCGCCTTGTAAAGCTTTTCACCTGCGGGCGTCCGAATCAGATACTTGTAAAGCTCATTTTCTCCCACACCCGGAATGAAAAGCTTGTAGATCCCGCCGGGCCCCAGCTTCTCCATCTCATGCTTTTCCTCATCCCAGCCGTTAAAGGTTCCTATCACATGAACGCTGGCGGCATTGGGCGCCCACACGGCGAAGAATATACCCTTTTTTCCATTTTCCACGGAAGGATGCGCACCCAGTTTTTTGTAGATATCATAGTGCGTTCCCTGTGCAAACACATACTGGTCGGCCTCGGAAATAAATACTTCCTCCAGCGTCTGCTTTTCTACTTTTTTTTGCGTCGTCTTCTCCTGTTTTTTCTGCCCTCCGGATGACTTAGCCGCTTTCTTTACTGCCATAACCTAACCCCCTGTTTTAAAATACATTAAGAGTTCATGATAAGCTGCCTTCTTTTAGTAATGCATGAAGTCCTTCTCGCGCAGTATAATCATGTCCTCTTCATCATACCTCTTTGCAAGCAAAATATCCATAAAATGTTTCGGCGTTTTCTTATTGGCGTATTCAATCGCCTCATCCACAAGATCCCGCACCTCGGCAACCGTCACCTCATGATCACTTGTCTGTCTGTCCGCAATTCTCGTATGCAGCGCCAGAATGCCAAATTCGTCGATAGAGTACTCCATATCTTCCGCATACTGCTTCGCATAGGCCACCAGCGCCTCATTGTCCAGAGGCTCAATATCCACCCTCAGGTTAAAGCTGTTTGTAAGCGCGCCGTTTTTCGCGAGCAGATCACCCACTTCCGTCTTCGTTCCTACAAGCAGCGCCAGAAGTCCCATGTTTTCCTTCTCAAGCACCTTAATCATGGATGCCACGGTAGCTGTTTTCAGTCTGGCTGCCTCCACAATTATCAACGCGCCGTTATCCAGTTTGGAAAACGTCGCCTCCACATCCTTCTTATTCAGGACATGTCCTTCAATCTTCGCCACTTTCCCGGAGAAATTGCTGTCAGTATACTGCATTTCCCGGATGAGCGCTTTTGCCAGGGACATCGCCGTATCTTCTTCCTCCCCGGTGATAATGATATTGCCCGTACAGGACGCCAGACTCATATTATCCAGCACATGGATCAGCTGTTTCCTGGATTTGCGCTGGTGGACAAATTTTCCGAAAAGCTCCTGTTCCTCCGGGCTGAGTTCTCTGCCCCTCGCGCTTCCTTCTTCTAAATCGGGCTCCTCCGCTTCCTGCGCCGGAGCATCTTCTTTCACAGGCTTCCTCGGCTTTTTCAAAGATGTCTTGCCCTCTGTTTCTGCAACTCCTGTGTCTGCAGAAATTTCTGTATCTTCCGGCTCCTGCTCTGCCGTCTGCTCTTCTTCTATTTCCCGGACTGCCGCCTGCTTTTCTCTTGCAGGGGGCGTTTTCTCCTCTGGCATGTCGTCAGGGAAAACCACCCTTTTCACATGAGGATTCCTGCTGGATTCCTTCATAATAGCCGCCACAAAGGCTTTTTCCAGCTCTTCCAGAAGGCCGTTCTTCGTCGCCTCGTCAAAGTTCGCAAACAGACTGCCCGTCTGCGCCATGATATGCTGACGGACATCCTCCATCCGCTTCTCCTGGTTATTCTTTTTCATCTGTTCCCACTCAGCCATAATGTCGTCAATGCTGAGCTGCCCGGTGATCTGCTTTTCCACCTTTTCCGCGTCAGGCAGTACAAAGCTGATCTGTCCGTCGTACTCCTGCGCCAGATACTTGTCATATTCTGTAGGCTTGGAAGCCGCAAGCGCCTGCTCCCTGAGCGCTCTGGCCTGCAGCCTCTCGGCCTCCCTCGTCATTTCCTCTATAATTTTCTGCGCGTCAAAGACGGCTGTGTCTTCCCGCATAATCTCTTCACTGACCGTCTGGAGTTCTTCCTCATCTAATGTGTTGAGATTAGGCAGTTTTGCCGTTTCCTCCAGAAGCGGCGCAATGATCGTATCCGTGATAGCCGACTTCTGCTCCCGCTCTTTTGGTCTCTCAAAAGGTATGGGATCCTTTGTTTCCGAGATCTCCGGCTCTGCCGTCTCCTCATCGGCCAGGCTCCCTCCGGCATCCTCAAACGCTTCCTCCTGTGTTTCATAAGTATCTTGGAACGCCGGAGCATCTGCGTCAGACTCCTCCATCTCCTCCGGCATGTCAGTCAGGTCTTCTGACTCCGGCATGTCAGCCGGATCATCATCCCCGTCGGACAGAACCTCTTTCATGCTCTCCGCCAATGCCATCTGCAGATTGATGGTGTTATACTGCCCCACATCCACAGTTTTGACTTCGGGCAGTTCTGTGGTGGGTGCCGCCAGCACCTCTTCCTCGTCCCCGTAAATCTCGGCCTCTCCGCGGCTGATCTCATCCGCAACCTGTGTATCTTCCGGAACCTCATCGGGCTCTTCTTCCACCACAGGCTCATCGTCTACGTTTTCTCCCGCACTTCTTCCTTCTATGTAAGTATCATACTTTTCCTGCTGCTCCTGGGAGAGCGGCTGATGCAGCGCCTTTAACTCCAGCGCCTTGATCACATACCTTCCCTCTCCGAACCAGAGAAACATCTCGTCACATTCCTCCACGCACTTCGTGGTCAGTCCGATACGGTGATACAGATAAGCGAGCTCATACACCCACTTCTCTCTCGGTTCCCGCTTCTTAAACTCCTCCAGAATCGCTATCCGCTCCTCTATGCTGACATCCAGCGCCTCATAGAGCCTGTATTGCAAAACATAGCGCCCTGTGTCTCTCGGCGCAATCTGTACAAATTCCTTATAGTATTCACTTGCCTGGTCGTACTCCCCCATCTTGATACAAAGCTCACACAAAGAGTAGATGATCAGTCTGCCCGTCGGGTGCTTTTCATAAGCCAGAAGAAGAATATCCTTGCTCTCCTGAAAGCGTCTGTTAATTTTATAAAGATCGCTGATTGTACACAGCATCATCACGCTTCTGACCCTGCGCCAGTCAATTTTATCCGCAATCTTCGCTGCCTCCGCGTACTCTCCCTCTGCTATCAGCGCCTTGATCTCATCCGCGCTGGCTTTGTATTCAAACTTATCCAAGGTACTCACCTCATCAACGTACTTTCGCTATTTTATCCGTCTACACAATGACCCTATTATCTGTTTCAGTTTACCATAGTCCCTTATCAATGTAAACAAAATCCGTCGAAAAAAGTCCCCTGTCTCCCAATATATGGCATGAATTTTGTATCTAATTACCTTATCTTGTATTTTTCAGAAATAGCCGGCTCACTTCCGCAGCCGCAGCAGCCGATCCGACAATTCGGCAAACCGTTCTAAAGTAAATGTTTCTCCGCGCACCATCGCAGAAATCCCCATCTCCTCCAGAACTGTCTCCACCTGTCCTCTGGTGATCCCAAGGCCGCCCGCATTGGCAAGGCCGTTTACCAGTGTCTTGCGCCGCTGGTTGAAGGACGCCCGGATCACGGCAAACAGAAAAGCTTCGTCATCCGCCTCCACAGGCGGCTTCTCATACTTCGTCAGCCGCACCACGGTGCTGTCCACGTTGGGACGCGGCAGAAAACAGGACGCCGGCACTCTCGCAACGATCTCCGGCTTTGCATAATACTGCACCGCCAGCGACAACGCCCCGTAATCCTTGGAACCCGGCCCGGTCTGCATACGGTCCGCCACCTCACTCTGCACCATGACCGTTATACTCGCAAGCGGAATCCGGCTCTCAAAAAGCGCCATAATAATCGGTGTCGTTATATAATAGGGAAGATTCGCCACCACCTTTATGGGACGCCCGCCATGTTCCTTTGCCAGCGCGGAAAGATCCACTTTCAGAATATCCCCGCACAGGACTTTGACATTATCGTAAGATGACAGGGTCTCTTCCAGAATCGGGATCAAGTCCCTGTCGATCTCCACCGCCGTCACCCGGCCGGCTGCCTCCGCGAGATACTGTGTCATGGTGCCGATCCCCGGCCCGATCTCCAAAACATGGTCTTCTTTCGTGATTTGCGCCGCCTCCACGATCTTTGCCAGAATATTGGCGTCAATCAGAAAATTCTGCCCATATTTTTTCTGCATACGGAACTGATATTTTCTGAGTATTTCCGAAGTATTTGTAAAGTTTCCCAAATCAGCCATAAAGATGCCTCTTTCTCTCCCTCCGCCAGCCGCTGTGCCATGTTTCGACACAAAGGCCGCGCAGGCTCCTCTCTTAGAGTCCGAACAGTTTTCTCGCGTTGCGCTCTGTCGTCTCCACCACTTCCTCACTTGAAATCCCCTTAAGTTCTGCGATCGCTTCCGCCACATAGGGAAGATTCAATGAAGAATTGCGTTCTCCCCGGTGGGGATCCGGCGAAAGATACGGGCTGTCCGTCTCCAGAAGTATCTTGTCCATAGGAATATACTGCACAGCCTCTTTGAGTTTCTTCGCATTTTTAAAGGTGATAACGCCGCCGATGCCAAAATAGAAATCCATGTTCAGATACTCCCTGGCCATCTCCTTCGCATAGGAAAAGCAGTGCACCACGCCGCCAATTTCCCCAGCGTGATGTGCCTGCATGATATCGAGCGTGTCTTTCGCCGCCTCTCTGGAATGGACGATCACAGGGAGCTTTACCTCCCTTGCCAGCACAAGCTGTCTGGCAAACCATTCCTTCTGCAAGGACACCGCCGGCTCCGGGTAATGGTAGTCAAGCCCTGTCTCGCCGACCGCCACAACCTTTTCATGGCCGCACAGCACACGCAGCCGCTCCATGCCTTCCTCCGAAAGCTCTTCCACCTCGCTCGGGTGCACGCCTGCCGCTCCGTATATAAAAGGATACTGCTCCGCCAGTTTCACAGTAGCCTCGCTCCCGGAAAGACTGGCGCCTATATTGATCACCGTCCCGATCCCGTGTCCCTCAAAAGAGGCAAGCAGCTCCTCCCTGTCTTTGTCAAACGCCTCGTCGTCATAGTGTGCATGACTTTCAAAAATCATAAGACCATTCCTCCACCACTTAAATCTGTGAATAATGTATCATTTTGACCCGCCAAATGCAAATACTAAAAAATTTTGAAATTTTCTTAAAATTTCTTTAAAAAAAGACTTGCATTACGGAAAACATTATACTATAATAACTCTTGCGTTGGTTGAGTACCACTCATTCGATGTGTTACCAAAGAAGGTATGCACCGCTAGCTCAGTTGGTAGAGCACCTGACTCTTAATCAGGGTGTCCAGGGTTCGAGCCCCTGGCGGTGCAGTTTGAAGAACTGTTTTTGGAGACGTAAGAGCTCTGGGGACGGTTCTTTTTACGTTTCCGGCCAAACCCCGGGCGCCCGAACGGTGCATATCCGGCAAGTTCTCAGCGATACAGATCCATCCACGGCGCAGCAATCGAGAGCGATCCGAACGCTTCCTTCTCCACCTCCTGTACAATCCCCTCTTTGCCAACACGGATCAGCCGGTCCGCAAGAGACATGGAATCCGCCAGATTGATCGTCAGAATTACCACCGCCATTCCCCTGTCCAGCAGCATTTCCATCATCTTCCATATAAATACGCGGTGCGCCAGATCCGCGCCCCGAAAAGGCTGCACGCACACTACCACTTTTGGCTTTTGCAGCAAAACTCTCGTATACACGAGCTGGTATCTCTGCCTGTCCCCAAGCGCCTCCACCGGGGTCACAAACACATCCTCTCCCAATATTTCCGCGTATTCTCTTTTTACGCTGTTTTTCATGCGTGTATTTTTCCATATGCCTGGCACCCGGCGCGACAGGCCCATACACAGGTTATCAAGGCAGCTCATCCCCTGAAACACCATCGTTCTGGTAGGATCGGCGGAAATCAGCGCAAGATCCCTGCAGGAAGCGGGGCGAATCGGCCTGCCTCCCATACAAAGTTTCCCTTCCTTCGGTTTCCTGTCGCCATAGAGCACAGACAAAATATCCCTAAGCACCTGCTCGTCCAGATTCTGAACCACCAGGCACTCTCCCTCATATACTTCCATTGTAAAATCTGTAAGCACTTCCCCCGAAATGTGGGAAAGGGACAAAACCGCCTTTTTATTCTTCCCCGCAGCGCTTCGCCGTCCCATATGATATCGTATCATCTTATCGAACTCAATCGTGTAGCTCTGCACGATTTCACTCTTCATCTCCGCCCGGCCGGCCACCTTCTGGATTCTGCCGCTGGAAAAAAGAGCAACCCGGTCGCAGACCTCCATGATCTCCTCCAGATGCAGGCTGATATAGAGAAAGGAAAAACCCTGTCCCGCATAGTGGTGCATGATCTCATAGAGTTTCCCAAGCTCGCTGCCGTTTATGACCGTACCGATCTCATGCAGCACAATCAGACGGTATCCTGCCACCACCGCCCGCAGAAGCTCCACCGTCACCCGCTCAAAGGCGGACAGCCTGTCCACATAGGCATCCGCCGGAATGTGCACGCCGATATCTTCCATAAAAGGCGCAAGCTGTCTCTGCAACAGTCTGTTTTTGATCAAATTCTGACGGAAACCCTGCCGGAGCACGAAAATATTGTCGGAAACCGTCATGTGCTCCACAAGTCTGCTGTGGGCGTCGATCACGCCGATCCTGTTCACCGATCTGCGCGTGCTCTTCCAGGAATTGACGCGCTCGCCGCAATAATATACATGGCCGTCATAGAGGGGCATGTTGGTCTGCATGAGCTGCAAAAACGCCTGCAGGCCGTGCGCCCTTATGGGAACCATCCCCATAATCTCGCCTCTGTAAATCTGCAGGTTAAAATCCTCGAGCTGTTTACTTCCCTTATCCAAATAAGTTACCCGCTCCATGCGGAACACTTCCTGTCTCATATCCCTCTCCATTCCGAAGCGTCTGCACTACAGAACTCCCAAACTTCCAGTTTCCTTTAATCCATCTGGAACGGAATGGTAACCTCCACGTCCGTCCCCTTCTGCGGTACAGAATACACATGCAGCCCATATTCCTCCCCGAAAAGCAGATGGATTCTGCTGTTCACATTTGCAAGCGCGATACCGCCCTTGCGCTCCTCCCCATGAATCAGCTCGTTCCCGTCACGCCCCAGCTTGCGGTTCAGCTTCGCCAGCGTTTCCTCATCCATACCCACCCCGTCATCGGAAATCCTGATCAGAAGCCTGTCCTGAGTCCGCTCAAACTGGATTCTGAGATTGCCGGTGTCCACTTTCAGCTCCGTCCCGTGAATGATGCTGTTCTCCAGAATCGGCTGCAAGGTCAGTTTGGGAATCCTGCAGCCCATGATATCCTCCCAGTCTTCCGAATCATAGTCAACATGAAGCTGCAGACGCTCGCCGAACCTGTATTTCTGGATCAGAAAATAAGTCTCGCAGTTGTCCAGTTCATCCTGCACGGTCACCAGGTTCTCCACGTTGGTAATCGTGTAGCGGAAAAACTTGGCCAGCGCTTCCGTCATGTCAGCCACGCCGGAAAGGCCCGCAATCAAAGCCTCTCCCCGGATGCTCTCCAGCGTATTATAGAGAAAATGGGGGTTGATCTGGTTCTGCAGCGCCAGATACTGCGCCTGTCTTTTATTCAAGTCAATCATCTTTGGAGAACGTAGGATTTTTTCGATCTCGTCCATCTGTCTTTTCATGGACGGGCTTTGAAACACTTCCGCGAAATCCCGGCTCTCCGTCAGATACCCTTCCAGAAAACGCCGCACCAGAAGCTCAGAACGCCTGTAAGGCAAGACCACGCCAAACCACACGACCAGAAAATACAACAGTGCAATCAGCACATGAATGCACGCCCGGAACATGGTTTCTTCCCCGCGCAGCTCAAGCAGCACGTTCCGAACGGCTTCCTCCGCAAAGTAGAGGAATATGATGACCGCAATCAGAAAAATCCTGTTTGATATATACTTTAACCGATACTCTTCTCTCATCCGGCGTTTCTCCTATCCGTACATCTTCCGATAAACCGTGGGCTTAACCCCCGTTGTCTTCTCAAAAGTGTGGGTAAAGTGCTTCAGGTCATTATAACCTACCTGCTGGCAGATTTTCGACACCGGGATATTGGTCTCCCGCAGCAGGATTTTCGCCTGTTCCATGCGGACACCAATCAGATACTTGGCGAATCCCTCTCCCTCCACTTTCTTGAAAAGCACGCTGAAATAGGCCGCGCTCAGGCCCACTGCGCCGCTCACTTCCTCCTGAGTGATGGGTTCGCTGTAATGGTTCTGGATATACTGCTTCGCCATTCGGATGGGGCGCACCGTGTCCGCCTCATGCTTCCGGCTCATTTCCTCCACATACTCCTTCTGCAAAGAAGTCAGTCTGGCAAGCAGTTCATCCATACTGCCGCACACAGAGCTCCGCTCCTCAAAATCCTTAAGTGTCTCCGCCCTGTTTTTGACGTCCACCTGGCTCAAAAAGAGACGCGCTGCGGAATAAATCAGCTCCCTCACCTCAAAACCCTTGACGTCCCGCACTTCCAGTATCGTCTGCCGCATCTGTGCGGCCGCTTCCTCCGACTCCTCCACACTCATCACCTCAATGGCATGAACAATCTGTCTCACATATTTCTCCAAAATATTCTGTTCATGGATCGCAGACGCTGCCGGCACACGCTCCAGAAGCTTTCCCGTCCCTTTAAGGAGCCTGTCTTCTATGATAAGAGACGCCTGCGAGACAGACTCCGGCAGCCCGCCCGGATCTTTCGCCGCGCTCGCCAGAGCCGCCGTAAACATGACCGGCCCAAAGATCCCTTTTTCGCTTTCGAGCTGATTCAGACAGTCCCGGAAAATCCGTCGTATCTCTTCCGTCCTCTCACTTTCATAATTTAAAAAACCGATGCATCCCGTTCCCTTGATCCCTGCCACAAACTCGATACACCTGGAACGGAAACTGTTCTCCAAAAGGCCCTGCACTTTCCCAAGAATGAGATCCATGCCGGCCCTGCTGATCTCCCCCTCACAGTCCACCTTTACGAGAAACCCTTGAAAAATGCCCTCCCCCGCATGAAGATAATATTTCTCCCGCAGCTCTTCCAGGGAGGGGTTCCATGCACTTTCCTCCGTCAGACGGCTTAAGAAATTCATACGGAAAAGGCGGATGTCGGCTTCACTTTTCTGCCATATCCGCTGCTGATCCTCCTCCATCCTTCTCCTGCTGCGTATCTTCTCTCCCAGCTTCCGCAGTGTGCCTGTCAGCTCTTCCTTGTTGATCGGTTTTAGCAAATAGTCCCCCACGCCGAATTTGATGGCCGTCTGCGCGTAGGCAAAATGGGCGTACCCGCTGATAATGATAATTTCCAGGTTTTCTTCGCTTTCTTTTACCTTCTCTATCAGTTCCAGACCGCTGTAGCCCGGCATTCTGATGTCAGTGATCAGAATATCGGGCCTTAAGCTTTTTACAAGTTCGCAGGCTTCCAATCCGTTGTGGGCAACCCCCACAACCTTCATCTGAAGCGCATCACAGTCTATCAGCGCCTCAATGAGCTGACAGATGCGCTCCTCATCGTCCGCGATCATAACTTTTAACGTTTCTATCCCCATCTCCTATTCCTTCCCGCATCATACTGCCAAGAAAACCGCCGGAAACTCCGACGGTTTTCTCTGTGATATTGTATCACAATCATGTCTGCTTTCATATGACGAAGTCAGTTGTGAATTGTTTTCTTTGCGTTTTATTTTGTGAGTACAGATACGCCCGTGTCCTGTACAGCCCCGCCAAGGCTTTCACCTTCCAACGCTTTCACGCACGCTTCTACGCCCATAGCGCCCATCTGATCTGGGTTCTGCGCCATCGTGCAGAGCAGGTGGCCGTCACTGATCAGGTTCATAATCGCATCGGACTTATCGAAGCCTACGCCGATGATATCTGCGTTTCCGCCCGCTTTGATGGCATTGCCGGCACCCGTGGTAGAACCTTCGTTACATCCGAAAATGCCAACTACGCCCTGAGTGATATAGTTTTCCGCAATGCTCTGGGACTTCGCCGCATCGCCTTCGCCATACTGGGTCTCCATAAGGGTAAATCCGGTTCCCTCAAATGCGGAACGGAAGCCTTCCTCACGCATTACGCAGGAGTCTGTCGCTGCATTTACGTTGATGATACCGATGTCGCCGGAAGTAGTTCCTGCCGCCTCAAGCGCCTTGATCATCTCCTCGCCTGCAGTCTTGCCCGCCGCCTTATTGTCCGTGGAGAACGTTGCCTCTGCATCCACATTAGCCGGAGAATCCACATATACAATCTTCACGCCTGCTGCCGCCGCCTCGTTCAATGCGGAAGAAATTGCGTCGGGACCGTTTGCCGCTACCATGATTGCATGGTAGCCGCCTGCCACTGCATTGTTTACACACTCAATCTGCTGTGCGTCATCCTTCGTGTTGGGAGCCATGAAGGTCACGCTCACGCCAAGCTCCGCTGCTTTTGCCTGTGCACCCTCGTTCAGGGTTACCCAGTGCTGGTCGATAGAGTCCATTGTGATCAGTGCAATCTTCCACTCCTGGCTTGCCGCCGCGCCTTTGTTCATTGCGGGATCCGCTCCGCCTGCGCCAAGAGCCGCCACATTAATTACGGATACACCTGTATCTGTCACCTTACCGCCAAGGCTCTCGCCGTTTACTGCCGCAACTGCCGCTTTCACGCCTTCATATCCCATCACATCGGGATTCTGTGCCATCGTGCAAAGCAGATGACCGTCTTTGATCAGATTCTGGATCGCATCAGACTTGTCGAAACCTACGCCGACAATGCCGGAATTACCTGCTGCCTTGATCGCATTTCCTGTACCGGTTGTGGAGCCTTCGTTACAGCCGAAGATTCCTACCACACCCTGGGTAATATAATTCTCTGCGATACTCTGAGATTTCGCAGCATCGCCTTCGCCGTACTGCGTCTCTAAGAGGTTGAAGCCGCTGCCCTCAAATGCTGCGCGGAAGCCTTCTTCACGCATCACGCAGGAGTCGGTTGCCGCATTTACGTTAACGATACCGATGTCACCGGATGTCACGCCTGCCGCCTCCAGGGCCTTGATCATCTCCTGACCCGCCGTTGTACCGGCCGCTTTGTTATCTGTGGAGAAGGTCGCCTCCGCGTCCACGTTTGCCGGAGAATCCACATACACGAGCTTCACGCCTGCGGAAGCTGCTTCCTTCAGAGCGGAAGAAATCGCGTCAGGACCGTTGGCTGCTACGATGATTGCCTTGTAGCCGCCTGCCACCGCATTGTTCACGCATTCGATCTGCTGTGCGTCGTCCTTTGTGTTGGGGGCAAGAAAATCCACAGTCACGCCAAGCTCAGATGCCGCCTGCTGTGCGCCCTCATTCAAGGTCACCCAGTGCTGGTCGATGGAATCCATCGTGATCAGAGCTACTTTTACATCACCGCCGGAAGCTGCAGGAGCTTCTTCTGCCGGTGCATCCGTTCCTGTTGTCTCCGCACCTGTCTCTTTCGCGTTGCCACCACATCCTGTTAAGGAAGCCGCTGCCAGTGTCATACAGCAGAGCATAGCCAATAATTTCTTTTTCATACTTTATCCTCCTTTTTGATCTATCGCTATCCGCTTACGCGGTATCAGCCTTTTTTCTTCTTTGTAAACTGTCCGCTTCTGAGCACGATATCCAAAAGCACTGCCACCACTACGATGATACCGATCACAAGACGCTGGATACCTACCTGTGCGCCGATCATGTTAAGACCATTCTCCAGCGTCTGCCATACTGCAGAACCCGCCAGCGTGCCGAGCAGAATACCTGTGCCGCCCAGAGGTGATACGCCGCCGATTACACCTGCAGCCACGCCATACATCTCATACATGTTTCCGGCTTCCATATTACCCATGCCCGCCTGTGCACAAAGGATCAGTCCTACCACCCAGGAGCACACCGCGCTGACCAGATAGGTCTTTGTCGTGGTCGCCACCACGTTGACGCCGGAGAGTTTCGCCGCGTCAATATTGGAGCCGATGGCGTATATATGCCTTCCCGTCCTTGTCTTTGACAGCAGGAAGAAGAAGATGACAAACATGATAATCGCAATCCAGAAGGTGTTATAAATACCTGCGGTAGTTCCATAGTAGAAGAAGTTCTGGAACGCATCGCCGGTCTCCTTACCGACGCCGGTAGCAATGGCATCCGTGTTGCGGTTGTTATTCACCATATAGGCGATGCCGCGGCCGACGAACATGGTGCCCAGCGTTGCAATGAAGGGCGGCAGTTTGAACTTACCTACCAGTATGCCGTTAATCACACCGATCACCAGACAGCAGAGCAGGGCAACCAGGACCGCCGCAAACGGGTTTACGCCAAATGTCATCAGCGTTGCCGAGATCATCGCGCTCATCGCCACCATAGAACCGATGGAGAGGTCAATATTTCCCGTAATCAGCACATAACTCTGTGCGATACCGATGAGCAGATATTTTGACATGGAACGCAGCAGGTTCAGAATATTGTTGCTGGAAAAGACGGCCGGGTTAATCAATCCGAACGCCACATAAATGATAATCAGCCCGACGAAAGCAGTGAGCGCCGCGCCCATGCCCTTGACCGCCAAAAGCTTTTTGATAGGACTTTTGTTATTCATCTTATACTTCCTCCTTGCCGCTGCGGCTGTTTATTTTCTTATCCTCAAAGGTGGTTGCCAGCGTCAGAATCTCGTTCTGTGTCGTATTCCTCGCCATAACCTCCCCCGTAATTCTGCCGTCGCACATTACAATGATCCGATCCGCAATGCCCATGACCTCAGGCATCTCCGAGGAGACAAACATCACGGCAATCCCCTGCTTTTTCAGCTCATTCATCAGGTTATAAATTTCCACCTTGGCGCCCACATCAATCCCTCTTGTCGGCTCATCAAAGATGACCACCCTGGAATCTCTGGCCAGCCATTTGCCAACCACGACCTTCTGCTGGTTTCCGCCGGAGAGATTGCCGGAATCCACTTCCACGTCCGGGGTTTTTATCTTCAGATCCGCCACCGCTTTTTCGCACAGCGCATCTTCCTTTCTGCCGTTCACCACGCCAAGCTTATTGCAGACAATATCCAGATTCGGCAGCGTCAGATTATGCCGGATGCTGAGTTTCGTACACAGGCCGTCCTTTTTCCGATCCTCCGGCGCAAGCACAACCCCGTTTCTGATGGCATCCATAGGGCATTTGATCTCGACCTTCTTATCATCCACATATATTTCACCGCTCTCCTTCGGATCTACCCCGAAGATCACCCGTGTGGTCTCCGTCCGTCCCGCTCCCATCAGCCCGGCAAAACCTACGATTTCACCTTCATAAACCGTAAAGTTAATGTCCCGCACCATCCTTCCGGCGTTCAGATGTTTCACCTCAAACACTTTCTTCCCCTTCTTGCACTCCACTCGGGGGAATTTTTCCTTGATTTCACGGCCTACCATGTGGCTGATGATCTGCTCCATAGAAACGTCCCCGAAATTCATGCTGGTAATATACTGACCGTCCCGCATGATGGTCACCCTGTCCACAATATGCTGCAGTTCCTCCAGACGGTGTGATATGTATACGATGCCTTTTCCCTCGGATTTCAGCTTCCTGATGATACGGAAAAGATCCTCTATCTCTCTGGCTGTCAGGGAAGAAGTCGGTTCATCCATGATCAGGATCTTAGCATTGATCGAGAGCGCTTTTGCAATCTCCACCATCTGCTGTTTCGACACGGGAAGCTCTCCCACGGTTTCTTTCGGATCAATATCAATCTTCAGATCATCCAGAATCCGTTTTGCCTCCTGCTCCATCTTCGTATTGTTCAGCGCAAAGCGGCCGCTGATCTCACGTCCCAGAAACATGTTTTCCGCCACAGAAAGGTGCCGGCACATGTTAAGCTCCTGGTGGATGATCGCAACTCCCACTTCCTGGGCCTGTTTCGGCGTCAGATCCCCGTACTCTTTTCCGAAAATCTTCAGGGAACCGTCATCTCTCGTATAAACGCCGCTCAGGACTTTCATCAATGTTGATTTTCCCGCCCCGTTTTCTCCAAGCAGCGCCATAACTTCCCCTGAGCGCAATTCAAAGTTAACATGATCCAACGCTTTTACGCCTGGAAATGTTTTACATATGTTTTCCATAGAGACGATTACTTCATTCATGCTCTAACCCCCTGTTCCCTTCTATGTTATCAGTATAGCAGAATCCCGTTTTTACAAAAGGGTGGGGGATTTTCGTTTTGTGGGGGTTTTTTTATGCAATTTTAGTATTTCGGATAAAAATGAAGAATTTAGACAAGAAGTATTGCACAGGAACTTAATGAATATTACAATTTTGAGAGACACATTGCACAAATCCGTGCGCGGACACGGCACTCCTTTCCGCGTGATCCGCGCCGAACCGGGGTTCACACTGCACAGGGGCGCCGCATCAGAAGTGCACCCCTAAAAGCTGTATCAGCGCGCCGCCGGCCACGCCGAGCACATACAAAAGCCCGAATATGCGCAGACTTTCCATCCTGTCCTCGTTCACTCTCAGCAGCACCAGAAATCCCACGCCCGAACCCGACAGCAGGCCGGCCATCAGCGCACCCGCACCCAGCACACCGCCCAGGTAAAGCTGGGTGAGCACCACGGAGGACGCACAGTTCGGAATCATACCCACAAGAGCCGAAACAAACAGACTGAGTGCAGGCTTATTCAAAACCACAGCCGCAAGCGTCTCCTCCCCGGTCAGCGCGATCACAAAGTTCAGAACGAGCGAGACCAGTATTATATACAGGAAGATTTTCCATGTATGATTGAAAGCCGACCACCAGATTCCTCTTTCACAGTGGCAGTGCTGCCGCTCGCACAGGTGCTCGATCTGCGGTTCCTCCTTACGCTGAAGCAGCGCGTCCACAAGAAACCCGGCCGCAATCGCGAAAAGCACTTTGAGCAGAAGAATCTTTCCGATCATGGAAACGCCCACATTTTCGGAAATCATAATAGGCAGCATTTCGTCGGAAGTAGATAGAAACACCGCCGTCAGCGTTCCCACCGTCACAATCCTGCCCGCATAGAGATTCGCGGCAGCCGCAGAAAACCCGCACTGCGGAAAAACGCCAAGAATACCGCCGATTGCAGGACCGGCCTTTCCCGATTTTCTGACAACCGCCTGCATTTTCCCTCCTGTCCAATGCTCCAGACACTCCATTGCCAGATAGGTCAGAAACAGAAACGGCAAAAGCCTGAGACCATCTATATAGGTATCATATAGCACATCCAAAATCATTTTTGCTTTTTCCTCCATATTGTTTATACCGCACTTCAAAAGCATAGCGAAAGTTACCGAGTTTATAATACCATTCTTTGAAAAAAAAGCAAGTGCGGGTAATTTTGCACAAAAACCACAATTTCTTCTCTTTTCACCAAATTTCCGCGAAATAGTAATTGATTCTTTGGAGAAAATGTACTAGTATAGAATTGTGTATTTTAATGAGGGAGGTTCGGAATGGAAGGCTTAAAAAATATCATGGAGGATGCCGTGGAATACCAGTTGAATAAACTGCTGCCCACGATGCCCGAAGTTTGTTCCTGTGATAACTGCAAGTTGGACATGATGTCCTATGCCTTGAACAGACTTTCGCCCCAGTATGTGCGTACAGATACCGGCGCACTTTTCCAGAAATTAAACAACTATCAACCACAGGCTGAGGTAGAGATTCTGACTACCGTGATGTCCGCGATCAATAAAATCGGCTCACATCCGCAGCATGACTGATTTGATCTGGCCCATAAGTCAAAACCGGGTGTACAAGCACCCGGTTTCTTTATGCCATCTATCCTTTAGTTTTCCACGATCTCAATTTCTACTTCTCTTTCTTCCCTTGTTTCATAATAATAAATACTTAGTTCCACCTCTTCCCGAAGCCGCTCCTCATAGTCCTCCTTCGTCGTCACTGAGAAATCGTCCACTTCCCCGTTCCATCTGCACGCCACCAGATACGACGCACCGTCCTCCCCGACAAACAGTACATCAACCAGCCTGCTCACCATTTCATCCGTAACGTTCACCCTATAATAACTCTTCACTTCTTTATAGCTTTCCCGGATTTTCAGCTTTTCCTCCAAAAAGTCCTGCGCCTGCCTCTTGATATTGGCAATTTTTCCCGACGCCTCTGAAACAGCGGGTCTGACCGCCTCGGCTTCCTGGATATCGTGGCTGTACGACAGGGAACGCAATGTGCCGTCCAGCGCGTCAATATGGAAATAATAATATCGGTAATTTCCATAATCGCTCCAGTTCACACAGTATGTGTTTGCATCGATTACCGGTTCCACAGCAGACTCATTATAATAGTGATTTAACTCCATGCCGCTCCCGTCAAGCCCGAACACCTGCTGCAAATATCCTGTCGCAGTCTCCACCGCCTGCTCTTCCGTAATGCCGCCGGATGCAACCACCTCTTTGATCTGCCCTTTCTCCGCCGCCTCTCTCTCGGCTATTTCTTCGGCACGCTGCTCCTGCAGAGCATAATCCTGCTTTCTCTCAAAATCAATCTTTTGAAGAATCTCTTCGTCCGTCAATTCCCTGTTCGCCGGCAGATAAAAGACGCCCGTAGTCGTCAGAAAACAAAACTCATGCTCTTTTGCCTCCTCCTCGCTGTCCACCAGTGTCAGCTCGCCTGTCGGAAAAAGGCCGTTCATATACTTCGCATAGAGGCTGCCCCTGCGTTCCTTTTCCCCCTCTGTGTACTCTCTTGAGGAACTGTTCGCCTCGGTCTGCTGTTCCTGTATCTGATTGGTAATCCGGGCAACCTCATCCTTCGGCAGACTCTCCATCCGCTCCTGCAGCAGGGAATTTACCACCGCACGCACGGGCACGCTGAGAATCCCTACTGTCACAATGCAGACGGCCACAGCTGCGGCCGGCCGCAGAATTTCCGCATATCTGTGTGTCTTTTTCTTCGCCCGTATTTCCAAAATCATCTGCTCCTGTTTTTCTTTGTCAAAATCTATCCCGTTCACGGCATTCCTCAAATCTGTTATATTCATATGTTCTCATCCTTTCTTTGCACTTGACCCTGTCCCTTTCCCTCCGCAGCGCACGTCACTCTTCCTCCAGCCGCAGGCGCAACAGTTTCCGCCCTCTCTGCAAACGCTTTTTCACTGCATTGACAGAGATGCCGAGTATTTGCGCTGCCTCTGCGGTTTTATATCCTTCTATATAATGCAGATACACCGCCGCCTTCACAGGAAGCGGCAAGGCAGCCAGTTCCGCCAGCGCCTGGCTGTATTCGGGGTTTTCATAGCTTGCCGTGATCTCGTCAATCGCCACCTGCGGATGCCTCATCTGAAACCGCCGCATATCGCGGCAGCGGTTCTGCGCCACTTTAATCAGCCATGCCTTTTCATGTTCCCCGTCCCGAAATTCCTTTCTGCATTCCAGATATCTGCAGATCGTATCCTGCACCGCATCCTGCGCGTCCGCCTCGTTGCCGAGCATAACCACACAGATCCTGTAGAGCATGGGACTGTATTTTGTCACTGCTTCCTCTATTGTCATAAATTTTCACCTTTCCCAATCCATGGATCGTTTTTGAAGCTTCTACTTATAACACGCTGCCGCCCGCCAAAAGGTGCCACGGAGTAAATGCCTGCGGAATTAACTCCCGGAACCGGCTTCGCGGTCTCGCAATTTCCTATTGTATAAAGAAAGAGCAGAAAACTTTCGTCTTCTGCCCTTCTGCTTCCTATCTTTATACGGTAACTTTCTGCTTGTCCACCTCTCTGGCAATATAGGCTTCCACCTCGTCCTTAGGTATGGAGAGCGCCAGAGACATCTCACTGTAAAGAAGCTCCTCCGCCTTATGCAGATACTGCTCGTCGGAAGAAAGAACTTTCTTTCCCTCGTTAATGCGGCTTCTTTTCCGCTTATACAGCGTCTTTATAATCTGCACCAGACTTCTGGAATCGTAAGTGCGGATCGCATCCTTATACGTCTGCTCCCTGCGCTTCTCTTCCTGAATCCACACAGTATCAATCTCTGTGATCTGCGCAATCAGCTTCTCCGCTTCTTCCCTGTTCATAATCCTGCGCATAACAATCTTATCGTTATCGACAGGCGTATAGATCGTGCTCGCCTTCTCGAAAACAGGTTCCAGCACATAGTACTTTTTGTTCCGATCCGACCGCTCGATCGGATTCCCCGTAATGTCAATAACACGACAGACTCCATGTCCGCCGCACATGATCAGTTCACCCTTCCCAAACATAACGCCCTCCAAATTTTCTAACCCTCGTCCGTTGACAGCTCCAATTACGGCGGCTTATACAAACTTAAAACATGCGCCGGACCGCAGTACCCCTGCTTTCATTGTAACACTTCAAAACTTCCTTCGTAAGTACTTTCGGAATAGAAAACCATTTTCGGCACATTTTATGACATAAGCCGTCTCTTCTGTTGTGAAAATTTGCTAATAAAAGATGTCTGAAAAAGCGATTCCTGAAAAATGCCCCTTACATTTTTGTTTTTAACTCTGACTAACGCCGGTATTTCTCTGACCGGCCGTTAACGCGTCTTAAAATTATCACAGATAAATCTCGTCTCCGTCATCGGGAAAATACGGATCATAATGCCTTTCAACAGCTTCGCAGCTTCAAAGCGGGAAAGGATAATCACCATTTCATCCCCGGGGAACGGAAGCATATCTATGCTTTCCACATCCTCCTTCGCGTTAACCAGCGTTGCCTTTGGCGGATTAATGTCCACCGTCTTGTGAATCATCTCTGTGAGCGAGATGGCGGAAGCCCCCATCATCTGATTCATCACCTCAGACACACAGGACAAGTGCATCTCATTGAGCTCGCCGGGAATTGCAGTTCCGGCTCCTCCCATCATCAGATCCATGATTATCTTGACATCATTTTCTTTAAGCATCAAGAGATTATTGCCATGAAAATCGTCCTTGTAATCAATCTGAACCGTAACGCTGCCAATACCAAATGCCATCAGAATATTTTTAATATCCGCCCTGTTCACGACCTTAACCGAGGGCGGGCTGACAGTGATGACCTGCCTTGTAAGTGTATTCAGCGAAGTTGCGGAGTGCGACATACAAATATGCGCTACCTCCGCCATCTTATCTTGATCCAGTGGTTCTAGTTGTCCCATGTCTGCTACATCCTTCTCATAAATAATTGCACTATCCCGATGCTAGTCGTTCTATTATACTATACCTCATTTTTATCCCTTAGTGCAACCTCTTATTTGGAAAATGTAGGGAAAAATAATATCTGTTTTTATTCCGCCTCCCTGAGTCTCTCCACCACGGACCGTTTTGCCACATAATGATAGGAAAATAAGGGAATCACCGCTCCGATCGCGAGGAACACAGGCGCTACCACAAGGATTGGCGTCACGGTCAGATGATAGCTGAAAAACCAGAACATCCCCTCCAATACGTCACTGGCCAGCGGTCCCATGACAACGGTCAGAATCAAGGTAATCACAATGGAACTGCCCGCGAACACCATACCCTCCGTAATCAGCATCTGATTGAGCTGTTTTCCTGTCATGCCCACAGACTGCAGCACCGCGAACTCCCGTTTCCTCGCCATAATGCCCGTGAGTATCGCATTTAAGAAATTCAGGATACCGACCATGCCTACGATCAGCGCCGCGCCGCTGCCCACCATCACAAACATATTGCGGAAACCGTAAAACTCTTCCTCCTCACTCTTCCTGCTCTCGTAGTCGTACATGGAGTCGTCCCCGCCCGCAAAGTCCTGCATCCACTGTTCCACCTGCGCCACCTTGTCGTCCTCGCAGTCAAAGGCGTAATAGAGAATATCCGATGTACCGGAATCCCGTTTAAAAGTGTCCGCGCCCATCACGAACTCATCCGCCCCATAATAGCGGTAAGAAATCTTTCCCGGCACAGTCACCAGAGCCGCTACCTCATATGCCTTATCCTCATATATCTTGGCTCTCGTCCGATACGGCTTATTGCTTTCGCTTAGGTCCTCGTCCTCCCCGTAAATCTCTCCGGTTTCCGGGTTAAAATACTCATACTCCTTCACATAGCGGATGGTTATTTTGTCCCCCAGCTTCGCCCAGTGGGAATCCTCATGGAGATTGCCGTAGTCATCGTCACTGTAAACAGCAGCCACATAATTGCCGCCCTCTTTTAACTTACTGAGGTCGCCTTCAATCACAGGAAGCTTATCCAGCACAAAGTCTTCCATCCCGTAAAGCTGCACCCGGTCGGCGCGCATGTCGCCTACCTTTTCCAGCATCTCCACATAGCTGTCCACCTGCTCCGGACTTCCATATTTTCCATTCTGCTTCCGTACCCACTCCTCTGAGACAAACTCCTGCGCATCAAATGTTTTCTGATAAGTCCTGCCGCCTTTCACCCCGTCAAGCGCCTCAATCTGCGAAACAACTTCCTCCGGCAAAATTCCTGTCTTGTCAAAGGTAGACGCCTGAAAATAAGGCGCTTGTGCAATGATAAAATCTGCTACCACCCGTTTTAAGTATTTATCCATATCAAAGCCGTTTGCCAGAATAAAAGTAATATTCAGAATCACCACCGCAAAGGACATGGAAATGACCGTAATCGCGGTCTTGCTCTTATTTCTGCCAAGGTTCGCCATCGCCATGCGCAGGATGGACGCGCCCTTCTCCCCTTTCCTGCTCTTCTTTTTCGTCCCGGCTCCTTCCGTGTAGCGCACCGCCTCCACAGGGGAAATCTTCGCCGCCATCCTGCGGGGCTTCCGGCAGGACAGCCAGACCGTCACAAATGAAAAAGCCGCCGCACCCAAAAAGATTACAGGGCTGACCGAATAAGTCAATTCTATACCATCCAGCCGGGACACCACAACGCCCGTCATAAATACGCCCACACCGTAGCCCAGCGCCAGACCGATCGGAATCCCCAGCGCCGAAAGCAGAAACGCCTGCATGGAAATAATCCGCTTAATCTGCCGCCCCGTGGTACCGATGGTCTTTAACAGCCCGTAAAACCGCACGTCGTTTGACACCGATATCTGAAAAATATTGTAGATAATCAGATAGCCCGTAAAAATAATCAGCAGCATCACCGCAGCCAGGGCAAGCACCGTAGAAATATCAAGGGAATCCTCAAACTGTGCCGACATATAACCCCAGTTAACGCCAGTTCGGATATAGTTATCCCCTTGATCCAACCCTTCCGACTGATAGCCATGTCGCTCCAGAATGGTGTTCATATTTTCCTCTATGTTGGAGGCGTTTTTGAACATCACGTCCAAATTCCTGAAACCGGTCATGCCATCCTCACCCTGCGTACCCAGCTTCTCAAAAATCTCCTGCGTCCGGCTTTCGGGAATGAGTACATGGTTTGCCACAATTATTTCATCATAATCCCAATAGCCGCACAGCGTAAAGGTTTCCGTCGTCTCCTCCCCATCCACCAGAAACGTCATGGTGAACTCATTGCCGATGACAGGCTCCACCCCCAACAGGGAGAGGACTCTCAAATCCGTAGCCGCCTCGTTGGTACCCTCTTTGGGGAGCCGCCCTTCGATTGGTTCCAAAAACATCCATTTTGCCGTGTTTTCGTCGCAGTAACTGACCTCCACATGGCTTTTATGGAAAGGCTCCTTCTCCGGCATACCACAGAATATCCGATTTCCGTATTCCTTAATCAGCGGATCATCTTTTAATTCATCAAACTGCTCCTTCGTCAGATACTTAAACCCGCCGTGGCTGTAACCGCCCGCCTGCCGGAAATTCGACTGCTCAAAGCCGTGCTTCATGGACATGCCCACCGTAAAAAGTACTGTAAACAGTATCGTAGTCAGCGCAATCGCCGCCACCGTGATCATATTTCTGATTTTCGCCGCCTTGAAGCTTGCTATGCTGAGACGGCGGATGATTTTTCTGTTGGAAACATTCATGCTGTTCTTCTCTCCTCTCCGTTTTCCTGCACGGAAAATGCCCGTATTTTGGGCATTCTCTGGTGTGAAACTTAGTACTTCTCCGCGAAATGCCCTCTGGCATGAGCGGCTAGAAGTAATTTTCACGCGATTTTCCCATCCTCTATGCGAATCACCCGGTCCGCCATCTGCGCAATCACCTCATTGTGCGTAATCATCACAATGGTCTGCGAGAATTTCTGCCCTGTCACTTTCAGCAGGCTTAATACATCCTGGCTGGTCTTCGAGTCCAGATTGCCCGTCGGCTCGTCAGCCAGAATAATGGCGGGCTTCGATGCCAACGCGCGGGCGATAGCCACTCTCTGTTGCTGCCCGCCGGAGAGGTTGTTGGGCAGATTGTTCAACTTCGATGCCAACCCCAGCGTGTCAATGATTTCTTTGATATATCCCTGGTCGGGACTGCCCCCGTCGAGCTGCACCGAAAGAAGAATGTTTTCGTAGACGTTTAACACCGGTACCAGATTATAATTCTGGAACACAAACCCAATCTTTCGGCGACGAAATATAGTCAATTCTTCGTCCTTTAAGGTAAAGATTTCCTTGCCGTCCACCGTGACGCCGCCGGAAGTCGGACGGTCAAGCCCGCCCAGCATGTGAAGGAGCGTGCTCTTCCCGCTGCCGGATGTGCCCACAATGGCCACAAATTCCCCTTTTTCCACCTGAAAATTTACCCCGGCCAGCGCGTGCACCTCATTCTCACCTGACCCGTATACCTTTTTTAAGTCTTTTGTCGACAAAATCGCCATACTTTTTCCTCCTTTTTATGTGATAAAAGCCGATTGCTTAGCGCTGTGCTTACTCACAGCCGCCACCCACATCCGCAGTCCGCACTGACTCCCGGCCTGCTCATTTGGGCTTTGCTTTTATCAAAAATAATCTGTATTGTGAAGCACACCATACACTGTTCTCCACAATACAGATTATCTCACAGCATTCTTTCCACATTCTTTCACGAATAAAATAAAATGTGACAGTTTTGTAAGAATTAAAACTTCAAACTGATATGACCATCCGTGCAGCCGTTCTTTTCGCGTCACATCACCCGGAACCTGTATCTGAGTCCGTAGGAAAATACATGGAAAATACCGTTCCTTTTCCAACCTCGGAATCAAGTTTTATATAACCGGACTGTTGTCTCAGGATTTCCCTGACCAAATACAAGCCGATCCCCACGCCCTTCTCATTAGAAACCGCCATCGCACGGTAAAACCGTCCAAATATTTTGGCATGTTCTTCTTCTGCAATTCCAATCCCCGTGTCCGCCACCTCAATACAGACAAAAAGTTTGTAGGGTTTCACACTTACGGTAACGCCCCCTGTCTGCGTATATTTTATGGCGTTATCTATCAGGTTATTTAACGCTTCCAGCGTCCATTTCGGATCAAAACAGGCAGTGACTCCTTTCGCCTCCTCAATCAGTACATGCAGATACAGGCCTTTTTCCCGCGCGCAGTCCGCATATTGCTTTTCCGCCTCCTCCAAAAGCCCTGTAAATGTATTTTTTCTGGGATGAAGTACAAGGATTCCCGTCTCCAGCCTCGACAGTTTCACCAATGACTGGATCAGAAAATCCAACCTTTCCACCTGACTTTCCAGCCGTGCAACGGTTTCATTGCCTTTGACCTCTTCCTCCTCCTTTAACAGCTCTGTGTAAAGAAGCAGATTTGCTATCGGCGTTTTCGTCTGATGTGAAATATCCGCAATCAACGTTTTCGTCTTCGCCTGTTCCGCCGCCGCTTTTTCCATTCTGGTTTCCGATACGGCCAAATACTCTTCCAGCTTATTCTCCATGGCCGCAAGCAGGGACTCATCAAAATTGTCAGCCCGGAAAGTGCCGTCTATAGCTGACTGTATCATGTTATGCATACGGCGAAGGCTTCGTCTTCGAAAATAGAAATCTACAGCCACAATCAAAATAGCGGCTAACAGACAAATAAGACCGACAGCGAACAAAACAACCCCTGTTTTATTTTCCATGGTGTATAACCCATTTTCCTTTTTTGGTAGGGCCAATATGTTCGAGAACGCCGGTGCGCTTTAGCATTTCGATGGAATATCTTACTGTCCCGTTTGTCACTTGCAGTCTTTTCGCAATCTTTTCAATAGATAATTCTGGTTCGGCCTGTAAAATGTCTATAATTTTGCCGCTTATCTCATTGTTGTTTTCTTTGCTGCTTTCTTTGCTGTTTTCTTTGCTGTTTTCTTTGCTGTTTTCTTTGCTGTTTTCTTCTAATATTTTTTCCGGACCTGTCTGCAATCCCGCAACATGTCCCATTGGAATCAGAATCTCAAACACTTCGCCTTCCACAAAAACAGGGGATTCTCCTGAATAAAGTTTTGTATATTTGTAAGTATTTCTCATACCTGAACCCAATTCGTCCGCATAGCCAATCTCCCGAAACACTTTTGAAATAGGCGGATTCTTTGGAAATGGTTCAAATTTATTGAGCTGCAGCTCTCCATGTCCATGCGGCAAGTTGCTGTTCTTCGTAAATACCCTTTCCTTTTCAATAACAAACTGTGCCGTATATGCGTTTGCAAAATCTCTGTGCGCCAAAATATTAGAAATAACTTCCCGCAAAATTTTATCTCTTGCACTGACACTCTGGTCGCCATCAAGCACGAAAGTATCATTTAAGTGTTTCTTACCAAAATCCATCAGTCTGCGGTAACTGTCAATCAAATTCGTGATAATCACTTCTCTGTCGTCATAGCGATCCATATTTTTCACCCGATATATGGCATCGGTTTTATACTGTGGCAGCACTGACATAATGGTGCTGTCTTTGCCAAACAGCAATATAGCCGCAAGCGTAATGCCTTCCCGGCCCGTATCGGGGTCCGTCAATATAAGGCCAGAACTTCTGAGAACTTCTTCCTCATTCATATTTTCCCATGCATGACTGTCTACTCGCGATACTGCCATTTTCTTTGCCCTTCGAATCACATCATAATCCAAAAACTCCATCCCAAGTTTGGAATACACTTTATTTACAAAATATGTGCTCTGCTTTCTGGCATACATTTTGTACACCAGCTCCGCATTATCTGTGATATCAATATCCCCCTCATATGTTCTATCTAAAATACGCCCGTTCAGACGCCTGACCTGCATTCCTTCCGGAACCCATATATAAATAATTTTTTTCCCATCAATTTCATAAACTTCCGGCACAAGATACATAGAAGGGTTAATCTTATTCGCATTATTTACGGATGTGGTAAAATCTTTCAGTATTTTATCAACTTTCTGTGGGTTAACCCCGACAATTTCCTTTGTCGTGTCTGCAATTCCCAGAATCAAGTGCCCTCCATTTCTATTGTTGAAAGAACAGACCGATTCATAAATATCCTTATTTAGTCCATTCTCTGATTTTTTAAATTCAACATCCATTTTCTCCCCCGAATGAATCAATTCTCTCAGTTCATCTACTGTCACGAAAGCACCCCCTTTCACCTACTCCCATCGGTATCCAATACCGTACACCGTTTTAATCCGCTCCTGCGCACCCAGCTTGTCCCGCAGTCGTTTCACCGTGACAGACAGCGTATTTTCATCCACAAACGCCGCATCCACTGACCAGATACATTCAAGCAGCCGGTCTCTCGTCAAAGTGATACCCCTATTCTCTATAAGAAGGCGAAGCAGCTTCTGCTCTCCCTTGCTGAGCTCGATCTGTTCCTCCCAACGGTAAAACAACATTTTCGCAAAATGAAACCGGTAGTCACCGTCAGTAATCCATCCTTCTTCGTGTGAAAATGCGTCTGCACCCGATATAACACCCTGCACCATGGCATCCGCCGCTGTCCCATTCTCCACACTGTGCGCCGCCATATATCCGGCACCTATCCCCGGTCTGCTCTCCGTGTCCAACGCCATACTGCCCGTCTGTCTGCTCTGCTTCACCCGCCGAAGCTGGGTCGCCACCCGCGCCCGGAGTACCGCCAGACTGAAAGGTTTCGTAATATAATCGTCCGCCCCGGCTTCCAGACCTGCCACGATATCTGTTTCCATGTCGTTTGCAGTCAACATGATCACGCATATGTCATACTTTGCCTTTATTTGCTGTAGGAAGTCCAAACCGTTTCCGTCGGGCAGATTCACATCCAGCACCACAAGATCGAACTCCGTCCGCGCGTTTGCTCCTGATGCTGTTGTCTGATTCAATGCCACCGATACGCTTTCTCCCCCGACAAGCAGCTTCTCCGCCTCCCGCAGGGTATGACAGCTCACTGTCACAGTCTTCTCATTTTGCAGGGCACGGCATAGACCGCCCGCAAGCGGACGGTCATCCTCCACGATCAAAATCCGCTGTTTTTTATCTGCACCCATACTTTCTTTCCTCTACTTCAACTCATTCGCCGTCACATAGAAATGATGATAAATCCCATTCTGCGCGAGCAGGCTCTCATGGGTTCCCTCCTCCACGATACCCTCCTCCGTCAGCACCAGAATTCGGTCAGAATTGCGGATGCTGGACAGCCGGTGCGCAATGGTGATCGTCGTTCTTCCCTTCGCCAGCGCTTCCAGCGATTTTGCCACCTGAAATTCACTCTCGTTGTCCAGAGCGGAAGTGGCTTCATCCATAATAAGAATCGGCGGATTTTTCAAAAATACCCGGGCAATGCTGATACGCTGTTTCTGCCCGCCGGAAAGCTTCACACCGCGCTCTCCCACATAGGTGTCATACCCATCCTTCAATGCCGCAATAAACTCATGCGCGCCCGCCTGCTTCGCCGCCTCCACCACTTCATCCCTCGTGGCATTCTCCCTGCCGTAAGCGATATTTTCATAGACCGTGCCGGAAAAAAGATAAACGTCCTGCTGTACCATACCGATATTCTGCCGCAGGCTCTTAATCGTATACCCATGGATATTTTTCCCGTCCAGCAAAATCTCCCCTTGATCAATATCATAAAACCGGGGAATCAGATTGCACAACGTCGTCTTTCCGCCCCCGGAAGGACCCACAATGGCAATCTTCTCGCCTTGATGAATCTCCAGATTTAACCCCCGGAACACCACATTGTGATCATCGGGATACTCAAAGCTGACATTGCGGAAAGAAATATTACCCTTCGGATTTACGCACGCCGCCGCGCCCGGCTCGTCAAAAATTTCAATATCACTGTCCATAATTTGTACAAAGCGCTCAATCCCCGTCATGCCCCGCTGAAACTGCTCCGCGAACTCAATAATGCGGCGGATGGTCGCAATCAGCGTTGTCACATACATCACATACGCCACCAGATCGCCGGGCTCGATTTTCCCTTTCACCATAAAAATGCCGCCCGCCGTAAGAAGCACCAGATACATCAAACCGTCGAAAGCCCTCGTGGTCGTCTGAAACGCTGCCATAAACTTGTATGTCTCTTTTTTAATGCGGAAAAAGCTCTGATTGTCCTGCTCGAATTTCTCCTTTTCCTTCTCCTCGTTGGTGAATGCCTTCACCACTTTCTGCCCGAGAAGACTGTCCTCAATGCGCGCGTTCAGCTCGCCGATCTGCACGCGCTGTTTCCGAAACGCCTCCCGCATCCGCAAATTGATCGCTGTACAGGTCACAGCCATAATCGGCACCACGATGAAAATAATAAGCGTCAGTCCCAGACTGATCTGTGCCAGAATAATAAAGGAAATGACCGCCTTGATGCCCGCAATGAAAAATTCCTCCGGGCAATGGTGGGAAAACTCCGTCACGTCAAAGAGGTCGTTGGTGATGCGTCCCATAATCTGACCGACTTTCGTATTATTATAATAGGTGTCCGACAGCTTCTGCAAATGGGCATATGCATCCCGCCGCATGTCTGTCTCAATCCGCGTGCCCATCACATGCCCCGTGTAGGCCATATAAAAATTCGCCACCGTGTCAACAATGCGCAGACACAAGTACAATATGCCCAGCCGAGCGATGACTGATATAGTCAACGACGCCAAATCGTTCATCCCCGCATTGGTGATATAGCGGATAATCATCGGCAGCACCAGCTCACAGATCGTCGTAAGCCCCGCACAGAGCAGGTCAATCACAACAATTTTCCAATACTTTTTATAATAAGGAAGAAACCGTTTCAGTAATTCCCCGGATTTGTAGTTTCTTGTACTTTCCTGTGTGTTCATAATCTACCCCTTACATACATATTATAATTCAAACGTATTCTCCCAGTCCGTCAAAAGATGCGCGCAGTAGCCCGCCATAAAATCCCTGTTTTCGACACTTTGATTTTTTCCCAAAACTTACGGATCGCTTCCAGCCATCCCTCACTGTCGAGCGTTATGCCCCCGCGCGGTCCAAATTCCCACAAATTACATTCCATTATATACCGTGCACAAAACAGTGTCAAAACAAAAGGACCGTCCATTTACAGACGATCCCCCGCATAGCGCACACTTTCTTATTTCTTTCCCCCGTTATACTCCACAATCCGGTAAAAGTCCTCCTCACTCAAATAAGCCTTTATCTCCCGCAGCTGTGCATCTGTCAGCGCATTCCCCAGGTCAATGTAATGAAAGATGCAGTCGACTGCCTCATCCGTCTGCTGCACGAACGCCAGCACATGTTCCAGACCCTCAAAAGACAATTCATCCATTGCCGCCACAACATCCGTCAGCTCTTTCACGGACACCCGGTAACAGATCTGCTCAAGCGCCTCGTCATTGAAACCGTCTGCTTTTCCTATCCGCAGCGCCTCCGCCAGATATTTTGCCGACATGTTAGCATCGGAATACACAAATATACTTTCCCAGTCGGAATCGGACACTGCGTCCCGCTCTAAAAGATACCGAAAACATTCACTCACATCCTCCGCCACCATATACGGCGCAATCCCGACAAGTATGCTGCTGTCAAATTCCCCGGCTCTGCCCGCCTGCAGTCCCTCCAGAAGATACTGCGCCGTCATCTTCTCGTCGGAATAGATAAACAAATCCTGCCAGTTTTCCTTCGATAATAGCACGCCGTCCTCCCATGCTCTGCGACCTAACTCGCTCACCTCTTTCTCTTTCAGATACGGACAGACATTTTTCAGCCGGGCAGGATCAAGCCGCTGTTTTCCATCCAGCACCTGATAAGCATACTCACTGGTTTCATCTTCATAGATGCCGTCAAAATCCCCCTGTTTTATCTTTCCGTATGCTACGCCTAAATCTTCCAGCTTCGCTTTCTGCCCCACCATCTTGATCACGTTTCTGCCCTGGGGCAGCGTGACTTTAACCGTGTTCTCCTCCCCACTTTCATTGAGTGTCTGCACAGTCTGGTCCGGTCTGACACAGACAATCTTAAAGCGGCCGTCATAGAGACGGAATACAGAAGATATCTCCAGCGTCGTTTCCTTATTGGCATACAAAATCCATAAGGTATCGGAGCCGTTAAACATAAACTTCTGCGCATTCACGCTTCTGTCGCCCCCGGAATATACCCATGCGCGCCAGCAGTCGTTCGTGCTGTCCTCTGCAATCAGGGCGTCATCGTCGTACATCCGATAAGCCTTTCCGTTACTGCTTACCAAAATCGGCTGATTCAGTTCGAAAGAATCCCCCCACATTTCTGACCACATCGATTTTTCCCAGAAATGCTCCACAAAATTCACCGCAGGGTTTCCATAATTGCGCATAGAAAAAGTTTCCCCCGAACCACCACGGACACCTGCCGCGCCGCAGACGAACGCCAGTCCCAGAAACAGAACCAGCACCACCGCCGAACAGATCCCGACTGTCAATCCCGTTTTATGATACCGCGCGATTCCCCGCAGCCTCTCCTTCAATGTACTCTTTTCCTCCAGAAGCGTCATAGTCGGCATGTTTCTGTACATTCCCATACCTTTCCCCGAAAACGCGCCCTCAAACCAGTTTTTCTGCGCCACATCCAACAGCACATTCCCATATGCCTTGCGTCCTTCCTCTGAGAGAAGTTTCAAGACCGTCTCATCACAGGCAAGTTCGCAGTCTATGTGAAACTTGCGGTTAAATATATACACAAGCGGGTTGAACCAGTGTACGCACAGCGCCGCCTGAAACAGCCATTTGTACCAAATGTCGTGCCTTTTGTAGTGAACCAGTTCATGGTGCAGCATCAGACCGATATCGTTTTCCTTCCCCCTCATCTCCCTCAATAACCCGGAGGGCAAATATATGCAGGGGCTGCAAAGTCCGACCAGCATCGGGCTGTCAATGACCACACTCTCATAAAGCGGCACGATCTTTCGCACGTCGAGCCGTTTCTGTATTTCCGCATACTGCCCAAGAATCTGCCGGTCGCTTACAGGCGCGCACGCCGCGCCCGACATTCCGCCCTGACTTAGCCCCCTTCGGTTCGCATTCTCCATGCCACACGCACTGATTTCCTTTACAAACCGACGGTAAATCCAAAGTTTCCGCAGCGCCGTAAAGAGCACGCCGATCAACCAGACAACTGCGGCAACCTGCAATATCTGTTTCCAAACGCTGCCCACTGTCCCGTCAGTCACGCCACTGGCAGATACTGTGCTCTCTGTCAAACTCTCTGCTCGATCCTTGCCAACCGCTCCCTCAACCCTCTCTGCGTCTGCTTCCGCCTCAACATCTCCATCCTCACGCAAAGTCCGATCCGTTACCTCCGCGCCATCCGCGCTCTCCGATTCATCCTGCAAACCTTCCCATGCCGTTGCCGCGCGTCCGTCCAGTTCCGCCTCGCTGCCCGCTTGGCTCGGACTGCTCCCTGCCCCCGGCAGCTTCGCCGACAAATATGCCATCAGATTGATGTCCCCGTGCACAGGCACAAGCAGTCTCGCAATCACCAGAAGCCAGAGGCAGTATGTCCACCGCTTTGCAAAAAACCGACTGGCTGCCGGGCGAAACGCCAGAACCAAAAGTCCAACCAGCCCGCCGGATACCGATAACGACAAAATAACAGAAAATAATCGTGTCATAATTCCCTCCACCTCAAATTCTCCAAATGATAGACTACGCGAATAAGTTGCCAGACAATCTATTCCTTAATTCCATCTGCCTTAACGAAAGCTAGCGCGAAAATAATCCCTCAGTTCCTCAATGTCTTCCCGGCTCAAATCCTCATCCGCAATGAGAGCCGCCGCCAAATTTTTTGCGTCTCCCTTAAAAAATTTATTCAGAAAACTTTTCGTCTCCTCTTTCACATAATCGTTTCTCTCTACAAGAGGGGCGTAATAATAAACCTCCCGCTTCTCCTGCCCGATCACCCCCTTGTCAAGCAGTCTGCGGATCAGCGTCAGCACCGTGGTGCGCTCCCAGTCCTTTTTCTCATTTAGCCGCGCGCGGATCTCGTTGGCGTTTAATGCTTCCCCCGCCGCCCAGAGTGTTTCCAGTATTTCCAGTTCCGCGTCGGATATCTTTGTTTCTTTCATAATCATCCCCCTTGCATTCTTTCTCTTGTTTTCCTAATGTTTACACGTGTAGACTTTCTACATATAGTCTACACGTGTAAACAAACTTTGTCAATACAAACCTTCCTTTAAGTTTTCGATTCTGCAAAAGCTCCTATATCTGGCTTTGGCAGGAGCCGGAAGCAGAATCGAAAAACATCTATACTTTATTCTGAAAGCGGTATCTCGACTTTTTCGTTTTCATGCGATGTTAAAACGATTAGCGCAGCTATCTCGTCAACATCAACAACCCGGGCAAAACCTGCTATCTGATACGCATTTGACTTATTGTTGTCCGTATATCCCAATCTGCCGGGATTCGCTAAGTATGAAATTCTTGTTCCGTCTTTTAATACAACTCCTTTGACTTCGGGAATACCAAGATCGTCTTCATGTTCCGTCGGAGCTTCACTGACAGAATAATTTACCTGGATGGAAATCGGCGAGATACTAATATCTTCCATCGTGAAACCCGTTCCTTCCACTTTTTTCCCTACCTTAATATTCCGGGTTGAACTGACATCGGAAAGATTTAATTCAAAATTCCAGACCCCCTCCACTGCTGGAATAAATGCCGCTTTTGAAAAGGTTCCCAAATCTTTGAATGCAACATGCAGTGTTTTGCCGAGAAGTGAATCGTTCTTGTCCGCAGCACTTGCCTGAATAATGTATTCCATATTTCCGTTATCATCAGTATAATGAGAAATAACGCTTCCATCTTCATAACTTTCCACAGACGTTCCATCTTCATATACCGATGCGCCGTTTTCATCAAGGACAATTCCATCGTACATGGTTCCGCTCATATTAACCCATGCACTTTCATCCTCAGGATGATCTCCCTGGTACACATTTACCATATCGAATCCCGGCTCCGTCCGATCCGCCACGCTGTAGCCGGAAATGCGAAATGCCATATATACAAATCTCTCATCCGCAATTACGGTATCCGGTTCTATTGTAACACCGTTAATTGTCACGGCAGGCGACGGACTGTCCGGCTCTTCACGATACACTTTTGCTATATTCTTTTCTGTAAGCGCTTGCTGCTGCTCATCGGATGCCTGAATATTTCCGTTCATGCCTCTCCCCCAATAGTGATGAACTGCCGCAGCGGCGCTTATGCCGCTAACTGCCAATATGCAGACGCCTGCTGCAGCGGCAGCCTGTGTTTTAAACATTTTTTTTCTTCTTTTATGTGTTTTTTTCATAGAAACAATATCCTCCTGCTTAATCATTTCAAAGGCCTGATTTGTTTTTTTCAACACAATTTCCGATAATTCTATTTCTTCAGAAAGTATAGTTTTCTTATTTGCCATTTCTATCCTCCTGACAATCGCTATAATACTTTTCCACTTGTTTTCTTCCTCTTGAAATCCACGTCTTTACGGTATTTAATGGTAATGACAACATTTCTGCAATCTCTCTCATCTTGAATCCCTGACTATAATACAATTCCATGGGCAATCGGTATCGTTCGTCTATAGAGGCATATGCCTCCTTCAATTCAAGATTATACTCATCGCATTTTGACGGTTCCTCATAGGCTTCTGCATTCCTGTAAACTGCATTCGCTCTTATGATATCATAGCAATGGTTGATAAGTATTCTTGTCATCCATGTCTTAAAGAACTCCGGTTTTTTAAGTGTATATAACTTTTCCCAACAAGTGAGAATGGTATCCTGAAGTGCATCTGCGGCATCTTCTTCATTCATCAGAATTGCAATGGCCGTTCTATACATATCTTTCAGATATAACTGCATTAGTTCGGTAAATGCATCTTTATCATGCCTCTGCGCCTTCTTTACACAAGACTTTGTATCAATGCTTTTCATTCGTTTTCTCCTACGCGCGTATGATTGTAAAACAAATACAAGCCTCCTTCCATTTGTTTTACGGTCATTAGACGTCAGATATTGACTTTTGGTTTCAAAATATTAGAAAATGATTTATGGTTCGAACGGAACAAACTTGCGCAAGCAGGAACAGGATTTACCTTCAGCAATTCTGTACAATGATTTTACACAAGGAGAGCAATTAAAGATCAGGCCCGCGCGGCAGGAAAGGAAGAAAACGATATGTCAATACAGCTGATTCAACAGGCAATATACTATATGGAAGAACACATTTATGAGGACATTAACTATACCGACGTGGCAGCCAGCATACACATGTCCAACTATAACTTCCATCGGACATTCAGCTTTATCGCCGGAATGACCGCCAATGAATATCTCAGAAGCCGCCGTCTCACGCTCGCTGCGCAGGAGCTGCAGACAACGGATCTGTCCGTCATTGACGCCGCCTACAAGTACGGCTATGAATCGCCGGAGAGCTTTTCCAAGGCTTTTCTGCGCTTCCACGGCTCCACGCCGAAGCAGGCAAAAAAGCCGGGCGCAAAGCTTCATCTGTTCAATCCCCTTGTGATAAAAATCATAACGGAAGGTGGTAGTATTATGGATTACAGAATGGAACACAAAGAATCGCAGCAGTTTCTTGCAATGGTGAGGGCTTTTTCCAACGAAATCATCAATGATGATAGCGACCACAGCATTCCCGATTTCTGGACGGAATGCTTTGACAAAAATCTGGTCGAGCCCATGAAGCAGCTTCGGAAGGAAGGGAAGCGGGACGTATACGGCTTATGCAGCCCCACGAAAGAAAACGAAACGCACTTTAATTACGGTATTGGCATTATCGTTGACGACGATACGGACCGCGCCGGGTTAGATGCCCTCTTAAAAAGCGGTTATACCATTTGGAATACCGAACCCGCAGACTATGCCGTATTCAAATGCCTTGGCGATGACGGAGACTGCATCGGTGAAGTCTGGGGCAAGTTCCACAAAGAATTTTCCCCGCAGACGGGCTATGTGCAGACGGACGACACGGACTTTGAAATCTACTTTGAAAAAGGTGAAAAGGGTCTGTTCTGCGAATTATGGGTGCCTGTCACGAAGGGTTAATTCCCTGCATACTATAACGAAACCGATAGTAAAACCGTCCCTAATGCGGGGCGGTTTTTGCTTGCCGGATCACATCCTCAAATTTTTGTATGCAGTTCTCCGGCTCGCTACTCGCAGGAACAAACGGCCAGCGTCAAAGCCGTCCGCCTTCATAGTAAGCCAGAAAAGCCCGCCGCGTATATTCCATATCTGCCACTGCCCCAAACTCCCGGATGGAGTGCATTGCCAGAATCGGCGCGCCCATGTCCACCGCAGGAATTGTGGTCAGCCCGGAAAGCGCGGGGCCGATCGTAGAGCCACCCGCGATATCATTCCTGTTTACAAACTTCTGATAAGGAACGCCCGCCCGCTCACAGGCTTCCACAAAATAGGCGGCGCTCAGCGCAGTCGTGGCGTACCGCTGGGACGCGGAATATTTAATCACAGGACCGCCCCCTAACACAGGACGGCTTTCCGTATCATGCTTGTCACTGTAATTCGGGTGCACCGCGTGCGCCAGATCCGCTGAAATGGAAGTCGAATTGGCAACCGCCTGAAAATACCCCTCATCCGTCATCCCCAGATTCTTGCAGATGCGGTTTAAAACATGCAGCAAAAGCCCGGAATTGGCTCCCTGCGCGGTGGTGCTCCCCACCTCCTCATTGTCAAAGGCCGCAAGCACCTGACAGCCTGCTCCTGCCTCCGCTTCCGTCAGTGCAGTCAATCCCGCGTAGACCATCGACAGATCGTCAATCCGGGATGCCGAGATAAACTCCTGCCCCTGCCCAGTAAAAATACCTTTCTGATACTCATACAAAAACAGCTCATAATCTACAAGATCCGCCACTTCTATGCCTGTCTCCTCCTGCAGCAATGCGGACAGATACTCTTCCTTTTCCACGCCCTCCTTCTTCATGGAAAAGAGCGGCAGAATTTCGGTCTGTCTATTGCAGGATCCTTTTTCATTCTTGTCCCTGTTGAAATGAATGCAGAGATTCGGAATCATAAAAACAGGCTTATCAATCTGCACCAGCTTTTCTCGCAACACGCCCTCTTCTCTGACAATCAACCGCCCGGCCAGCGCCAGCGGTCTGTCAAACCATGTCTGCAGAATCGCTCCGCCGTATACCTCCACATTCATCTTCACATAGCCGTCCGGCGTAACGGTACAGGCACCCGGTTTGATCTTAAGCCCCGGTGAATCCGTGTGCGCACCGATGATGTGAAAACCTTCCTTCGCCGGATCGCCCTTTCCCACTGTAAAGGCAATCATCGCCGAGCTATTTTTTACTACAAAATATCTGCCGCCTCTTTCCAGTGACCAGGCTTCTGTTTCCTTTAGTTCCCTAAAACCGCTCTCTGTAAGAATGGCCGCCGCATTTTCCACAGCGTGAAAAGCGGTGGGGCTGTCGTTCAGATATTGTAATAAACCTTCTGCAAATTTCTGATAATTCTTACTCATGATTTCCTCCATTCCGAAACGCCGAACCGAAATTGACCCAGATCTGACGCAGCGCTTAATTTCTTCCGCACCAGATCATTTACCGTTATAAATGGTCTACATATGCCTTTAGCATATAATATCTCCTGCGGAACAATTCAAAATATCGCATAAATCAATCAGTGTGTCAAGACTCATCTTTGCAATGCCCCGCTCTACCTGACTGGTGAAACCGACCGACAATTCCAGACTTTCTGCCATCTGTTCCTGCGTCAGATTTTTCTGCTTTTTGTAATATTTTATGTTTTTCCCAAGAATTTTACAGCGGATTCCATTTCAAGAACTGCAAAAACCTTTTTGGAGTACATCGAAACCGCCATAGCCAAAATCGCCGCTTCTTTTAGCAGATACATTGCGCCAAAATAGGCATTAGACAATATCTTTATATAGTATGCTTCATCATAAACCATTGCATTATCAGCAAGCAGACTGGCTATTCCATGTGTTACCAAATAAATTTGTCAATCCCTCTGGCTAAACTTTCACCAGTTCTCCACTTTTCCGAAAGAATGTATGGGTGACGACGAGATTTTTCTGATTATTGAGTTGCGTGCCTTTTATGCCATAAAACATACAACACAAACCACGCGATACCATGAACAGCCAGAATACCAATGTCCTTTACCGCCGCTTTTATATTCCCGGTGGACAGTGCCATAATGCCATCAAAAGCGGGCTGGGATGGAACGATATTGCAAATAACCGTCAGTAACCCGCTCATCCCGATTAGAGCGCATACAATGGGTACTGCAATAAACACGAGCATGACAATCTTGATATAGACCACGCCAATCATCAGACCCTCGGAGAGCTTACCGATAAACAGGCCAATCAGTGCAGCCACAAAGGACGACAGCACAATCAGTGCCAGCAACAGCCCGAAATTTTGCCAGGACAATCGGAAACAGATACACGCCGTTACAAGAGAGGACAGGCTGCCAAAGAGGAAGCCCACCACGACTTTCTGAAAAATGTACTGACTGGGTGTCATAGGAAGAATTTCGTTGATGAAAGCTACGCCGTCCTCTTTTTCGGAGATGATGTTCATAGCGTTGAACGTGCAGCCCATGAACATAGCGACAATCAGCACAGCAGAAATAAAAATTCCTTGAAAGTTTCCCAAAATATCGGGCCGCTCCAACACCTGGACTTCTGCCTGTTCAGCGTTTTTCCGTTGTTCATAGAGGGCCGGAAGGGTTGCCGCCGCCTGCCGAAAAATATCCAGCTCGTCCCCACTGACTGCAGTTTTGAGGCTGTCCCCGTCTGCTTTTACGCCGATCACATTGGTAGACGGTTCCTTGATGGCCGCAGCCAGTTCTTCCTGTGTCCCATAAGCTGTCACCGGGCCGTACCGCTCCAGCCATGTGATTGTCTGTGGGGGCAGGTCGTTTTCCAGTATACTGAAGTGAAGTTCTCCCAGACTGGACAGATCAATGGAACCCATAAAATTCAATGCCACGGCGACCAGGATGGGCAGCAGAAAGGTCATTAGGCAGAATTTATCCCGCAGGACACTTTTCAGTTGATATTTTAAGCCTTTCACGCCTCACCCCTCCTTTCCGATTTCCCGCTGAAACGCAAGCCGCACCATTAGGAACAACAGCACGATTATACCGACGGCGCCAGCATAATAGGCAGGGGAAATGTCCGTTCCGAAATAGGCATTTTTCAGGCCCATATAGACATGATAGAACGGATGATAGCCAATCCAGTCAAATTTGATTGATGTATTGGCGGATAAAAATACGGGGGTCGCAGCGAAAATGGCAATCATCAGATAGACCAGCGTAAATTGCCGAAAATCTTTCAGCAGCAGGGCGCAGAGCAAACCCACCAAGGCCATAATCAGTGACAGGATGGTCGTCTGTAGCAAGACGGCGGGCAGTATCGCCGCTCCGTCCGTGACCCCCACATTCAGCAGGGTGAGCGGCACCGCAAAGGCCAGATCGGAGAGCAGAAACACCGCCAGCTTGGACAGAAGAAACAGCTCTTTGCGCAACGGGAGGATGGCGTGGACACAAATGACCCCCATCCCCTTTTCCTTGAACAGCACAGCGGCGATTCCCAGGAATCCCACAGCGGCCAGTTCAAAAAACAGCAGCTCACAGGTGATCTCTTTCCGCGCCTTTTGTTCCGGCGTATTTGTCCCAATGATCTCCGGGGCGCTGCCGGTGAAGGGCCGCAGCAGGGACAGGGCATAGTCAGCCCGGTGGCAGTCAACGTGTTCCGCTCCCTTATAGAGTACCACCCGCACGTCCCCGGCGCTGGCATCCAGTCCTACCCCGTTGGCGTCGGAGAACAGGGCGGCATCCATAGCCTCCATGGACGGAACGACCTGCACCAGAGAGGATTTTTCCGTCTGCGTCCCTGCAGGGTCGTACAGATATACATTGTAGGGCGGCATCTGCATGAAACGGATATAGCCCAGATTCACATACACCGTATAAAGAGCCAGAAAACCTACCGCCATCAGGAAAAATTTCCCTGATACCAGCATCCGGCAGTCTTTTTTGAACAGGACGCAAAAGCCTTTTCCCATCACGACAGCCCCCTCCCTGTGTACTGGATGAACATATCCTCCAAGGTCGGCTCCTTGGAGTGGATGCTGATGATCTCGTCGTGGGCAAAGGGAATGCCCGCCTCCAGCTCCGGTGCCTCTATGGTTTTTGTTTCCCGTTGTCCTTGATACAGATAGTCAATCACGACCCGATGATTGCTGTTTTTCTCTTTTAGACGTTTAGGCGTATCCAGGGCTACCAAATTTCCATTGGAAATAAAGGCCACTCGGTCACACAGTAAATCGGCGTCCACCATGTTATGGGTGGTGACAAAAACCGTCGTTCCCTTTTTGCGCTCCTGCTCAATGATTGTTCGGAACAGCACCGCGCCGGAGGGGTCAAGCCCGCTGGTGGGTTCGTCCAGGAACAGCAACCGTGGGTTGCTTACCAGCGCCCGCGCCATGCTTACCCTCTGCCGCATCCCCTTGGAGTAGGAGGATACCGGCTTTTTCAGAAAGTCCGGCTTAAATTCCAGCGCATCCAGCAGTTCCCCCACATTCCGCCGCTGCTCCCTTGGGTAGAAAGAGGCGAAGTAGTTCAGATTGTCTACGGCGCTCAAATTGGCGTATAGGTAGGGAAACTCAAACAGGACGCCGATCTTCTGAAAAAGTTCCTGCCCGTGGGCGGCGGAAATGTCCTGCCCGAACAGGGAAACCTTACCGCCATGGCCTCTTAGTATCCCGGTGAGTATCTTTTGTGTTGTGGACTTCCCGGAGCCATTCGGCCCCAGGAAGCCGAAAATCTCCCCGTCCTCCACGGTGAAGTCCAGGCCGTGGAGGGCCTGCTTGTCTTTGCCGTAGGAGAACGTCAGGTTTTTAACCTCGATCATTCGTCATCACCCCACTTCCCGCGCGGGCCTTTCTTCTCCCGCTGGCGTTTGCTCCACCACTTCATAAACTTGACCTTGAAAGGGATGGAGATAATCAGCACCGCCATAATCACCAGCCACCAGTACCACGCTAAACCTAAGAACATAAAAATCTCCATTCCGCCGCCTTTGGCTGGCGGCACAAATAGCAATGAAAGTATTTCAACTCTCCACGTTGTGCCGTAAAATATCTTGTAAGAAGCTATACTACAAAGCACGGGAGGAGGAGTTGTAAAAACCTTCTCGTTTTAGACAGCATAAAAGTCAGTGTAAGTTCTGCCTTTTCAAGCACAAATAAGTGGTACTCCGAGTCCGTACACTAAGAATTGTTTAAGCGCCTTAGTTTAATTGTGTGGCAGTTCAGTCAATGGCTTCTTATCTTTTACGAAAGGAGTCAGACTCATGAGAGTTACTTATCAAACCTGTTGTGGTGTCGATGTCCACAAATCTTTTCTCGTCGCCACAATCATCAAAACAACTGGCGGGATTGAACCTTCTTATCAAAAGAAACGATTTTCCACCTTTAACAATTCTATTCTTCTTTTCAAGCAGTGGCTGTTGGATAACAACTGCCATGATGTCTGTATGGAATCCACTGGCAAATACTGGATCCCTGTCTTTAATCTTCTGGAAGACGAAATCAATGTCACCATTGCTAATCCCAAATGGGTCAAAGCTGTAAAGGGCAACAAAGATGATGAAAAGGATTCCAAATGGATTGGGGATTTATTCCGTCTGGGACTTGTGAAAGGCAGCTACATTCCCAGCAGGCCAATCCGCATTTTAAGGGAATATACAAGATACCGTTATAAGCTTGTTTCCTGCCGCTCCAGTGAAAAAAACAGATATCAGAATGCGCTTACTGTCTGTAATGTAGCTTTAGATTCTGTAGTTTCCGATATCTTTGGGAAGTCATCCACATCCATTATCGACTATCTGCTTCAACAATCAGGTACGTCCATCAACCACAAAGAAATCGCATCCAAACTTCTAAGGAGCCTCAAATCCAAAGAAGATGCTGTTATTGAATCCATCGAAGGATATCAGATGACTGATGCCCAAAAATACCGTATGCGCCTCGTCCGCGCACATATGGATTATATCACAGCTGAGATCAATGATGTTGACTCTATGATAGAAAATCTGATTTCTTCTGATCCTGATTATGAAAATGCCGTCCAGTTACTCTGTACCATTCCGGGTGTCAAACATGATAGTGCAGTC
>CAJTEY010000032.1:0-4266 GCA_910575775.1 Lachnospiraceae bacterium
CCAGACCAAGAAGAAGCAAAAATAGCTACATACTTTTCAACCAAGAAAACCCCACAAACAGCGTATTTATGCTGGATGTGAGGTTTTTACCTTTTCTCAACTGTCAAAGATGGGATTATATACAGTATGAACAGTTTGTCAACATCTGTTTCCTAAAAAAGGACAAAAAAAGAGCAGGATTATCATTCCCGCTCTAACCGTTTCTTTTTTAATCCGTTATGAATCCATACAAATAACAAAATGATAATGCTGATCCACTGTGATGTCGACAGCGCTCCCAAATGTCCTCTGACCAAATCGCCTCTGAGAAATTCCAGCAGGAATCTGACGCAGGCATACATCACCAGATATTTTTCAAAAACTCCGGCCTTCTCATAGTCGTCCGCCCTCTTTAGAAGAACATGTACAAGCGCTCCAAAAATCACCAGATCGGCAATCGCTTCCATCACCTGAACCGGAAACAGGCGGACACCGTTCGGCGCGTACAAGGAATCTGCATAGCTTATCCCTATACACAATCCGGTTTCCCTCCCGTAGCAGCAGCCGACGAGCGCGCATCCCACTCTCCCAAGCGCATGTGCCAGCGGCATAGCGGGCGTCATCAGGGACAGCGTTTTGACATAATCAAGTGAAAAGTACCGGGATGCCGTTTTTATGGCGCAAACCGCACCGAGCAGTCCGCCGTAAAAAACAAATCCGCCGCTTACCATGCTTCCGAGATACGGCCACAGAGCCACTTCCCCGCTTCCAGCGGTCCGCGCGATGTTCGGAATCCCGATCAGAATGTAGAGAACCTTTGCCCCCACGACCGCCCCAAGCGCAGCCCAGACATAGATATAAACAAAATCATCAAAATCCCCGGATTTCACTCTTGTAATAAAGAAAAGATATCCGATTCCCAGCAGAAAACCTGCCACTCCGCACAGACCGTAGGCGCTTATAGCGTTTAATCCGATAAGTATTTCTTTCAACTCAGGCGACCTTTCGCACAATCTTAACTCAATGCAGCCGCAGTTCCTAAAATACCCACACAGGCCACACAAGCCACAAAAACAAGCGTGCTGCCGATCACGCCGATCAGAGAGCACACAAAGCCTGCCGTCCTCATTCCGCCGACAAAACCTGCCTTCTTCGCATTGGACGCACAGATCAGACCGATCACGCCTGTAACAAGACCGATCAGCGCTCCCATGCTAAAAAACCACGTAACGATAGAGACAATACCCAACACCAGACTGGCAACTGCCGCGCCCTTTCCAGGTTCATTCCCGTTTGCATAATTGTTTTCGTTCATTTTTTCTCTCCCTCATGCTTTATCTTTTTGTTTACAACAACAGATTAATTATACTTGATTCCCAATAGAAACTCAAGTGCCGCCAGACAGATTTGCCGTAATGGGAAATGGTCAAAAAAAGCGAAAACGCCTCCTTTAGCATTTCCGCCTCTCAAAAAAGTCCCGTGCGCTAGAGGATTCGAAGCTAACCTCAAATGCCCAAAAGCCCAGTAAAGAAAGGAGGTTGCGCCATCTTCCCTCGATGAGTGTAACAAAGGTGTAACTGATTGAAAGGCGGCACTTTCACATATTAAAGCCTTACTGCTTTACCAGCAAAAGGCTGTGCCGCCTCAAAATGAGATGCCTCCGCACTGATTTCTTCTGGTGTCTTAGCATCAAAATAATCCCTCTGCCATTTTGTATAATCAAATTTTTCCCGAATAATTGCAGAAATAAAATGCTCCGCTTCAACAATACCCATCTGTTCCGTTAAGCATCTCATTCCCCGGTTCAAAATCTCAGCAGTACTTATCGCCATTTATTCATCCCCTTCCATATCTGTAATAAACTCTATCGGTGTCACCATTTTTATCTCTTCTGTACGATACTTTAATAGTCGTACATCAGTAGTTATAAAATATTCACATCTCGCATAAATTGCCGAAGCAACATGACAGGCATCTTTAAATTTAACCCCTGTTTTCATAATCTCAGCGGCTTTTGCCTCCACTGCTTCTTTTCGTTCATCGCCTACATATCCAAAGGCATTCTCCCTCATAAAGTCAAAAATTGTATTACGCCGCATTTCAAACGGATTTTTACTGCACTCATACCTGAGCATATATGATACAATTAACTCCAATTTTTTATCTTTTATCAAAGATTGAATATACAATTTAGACTGGGCTTCCATAGCAACTTTTAGCTGCGACTGGTCATCGTATGGCCTGTTATAGCAACACATATCAAGATAAATCCTCAAATCATGACCTCCCACACTGCTTTCTTCTGCTCCCGCAAACTAAGGCCTTCATACTTTGCCAGCATACCATCGCCTGCCTTACCGTTTCACAAATTATTATATTTATATTATACCCCGATAAAAACTTGTTAGCAAATAAAACTTCTCTGAGCAAAACAACGTACTGAACGACAACGACAACTGAACACATGCCGCTACCACCTCAGTTTTCAGGCATACCCCTGCCATCAAAAATTATTAATCAACGGACGGCTTTTCCTTTTCCCGTACCCCCGGAAGAAAATGGCGCAAATACGCGCTTTCCTACATTTGATTAAAAAATAAGATTATTTTTAGGGGCAAACGGTAATCAAATTTTTAATCAATTCTTTCTTGCCCCCAAAAAACGGTAATCAACTCAGTGTGCTACCCCGGAAGACCTTACGTTACATAAGTGCCATTCAATACAAGGCAGGGAAAGTCATGACAAGGGAAGCCGCCTCCCGTCATATCCCATATGGCGCATTTTTCCACACAGAACGCTGCCCCCGTAAGGCCTCGCGTTGCATAAGTGCCACTCAATACAAGGCAGGGAAAGTCGTGACAAGGGATACTGCCTCCTGTCAAAAGCCATATGGCGCATTTCTCCAGACAAAATGCTACCCCCGAAGCGGAAACGGACAGTCCTTGAAGATGTGGGAACTGCCTACCTGTTTTACTGCCATCTCACCAGAGATTCATGGACATCGGCATTCATCCGACGGATGAGCCAAAGAGACTGGATGGCCTTTGGAAGCACATGGTTTTTTCACACATGGAAGCATTCGGTAAAACTCAGTACCCCAGAGACCGACACAAAGCAACTGGCAAAAGCAAGTACCCCTGAGTCTGGCACAAAGCAACTGGCAAAACTTAGTACCCCAGAGCAACCCATCATAACCGTCTGTGCCAGAGAACTTCCAAAGACGCGCTACATGACGCTGGCCGCGTCGCCTCACACTCCATACTGGTCTGAACCCGCCCGCCACCCCTGAGAGATACCAGCCGTCTTTATTCAGCTATCCGGGGAATATCCGTAACCATCTTTCTTTTCCCTTATACCCGGTGGTACTTATCATGTTGTTAATAAAAGAACTCTACATATATCTGAATGAACAATGTATATGGAACATGTTTTTTTATATCTATAAACCAAGAAAGGCCTGTCCATCAGGGCAGGTCAGACTGTCAAAAAAGGTCAGCAAAAGCTGGCTTTTTTTGATACAATAAAATTAGAGGTGAGGAAATGCTGATAAAAGAAAAGTCGGAAAGAAATACACTGGAAATGGTCAGTCTCGAAGGGCTTGTTCCGCAGGATCATCTGCTGCGGAAAATTGACTGCGCTGTGGATTTTACCCGTATTTATGATTTCGTGGAAGACCTTTATTGTGCGGATAACGGGCGTCCCAGCGTTGACCCTGTGGTTCTGTTCAAGATGGTTCTCATCCAGCACCTGTACGGAATCCCATCCCTGCGGCGCACCGTGGAGGAAATCAATATGAACATTGCATATCGGTGGTTTCCTGGATATCTGCTCAATGAACCGGTCCCTCATTTTGCCACCGTCAGTTATAACTTCAGGCACCGGTTCAGTGAAGATACCATAGAAAAGGTGTTTACCTGGATCCTTTTTGAGGCGCAAAAGAGCGGTTATCTTTCCCCGGAAGTAGTGTTTATGGACGGGACCCATATCAAAGCAAACGCGAACATCAATAAGAAAATGAAAAAAGCGATCCCTTCTGCGGCGAAAGTCTATGAGGAGCAGCTTTTGAAAGAGATCAATGAGAACCGCAGGGCACATGGAAAAAAGCCTTTTGACGGGAATTCCGGCGGCGGGGAGCCCGGGGAATTATGAGAAGGTGACCAGAAGGTTTCCCCAGATCAGGACAGTCACCATGGATGCGGGATATAAAACCCCGTGGATCTGCAAGCGTATCATAGATGACGGACGGCTCCCCTCCCTGCCTTATAAACGCCCTATGACGAAGAAAGG